>NZ_JAPEOR010000002.1:0-1200000 GCF_026341125.1 Streptomyces sp. NBC_01142 | reverse complement strand
AAGGGCTCGTACGACCCGGACAGCGGAGCGTTCCAGTCCGGTTTCTCCGGTGGAGTCCGTTTCGTGGGCCACAGGAAGGCCGACGGCACGAACGAGCTGGACCTCACCATCAGCCGCCCCACCGTCAAGATCTCGGGCAGCAGCGGAACGCTCTACGCGGACGTGTCCAGCAAGGCGAAGGCGACCGGCAAGGTCACGTCGTCCTCGCAGGTCCCGCTCGCCGCGCTCCAGCTGTCCGGCATCAACATGAAGGGCGGGACGAGCCCCATCAGGCTCAGCACCGTCCCCGCGACGCTGACTTCGCAGGGCGCACAGGCCTTCGCCGGGTACTACGCGGCCGGTACGCCGCTCGACCCGGTCAGCCTCGGCGTCGATATCGCCGGCGGCGCGGACAAGGCGTCCACCGGGCCGTCCACCGAACCGTCCGAGGGCGGCAAGAAGGGCGGCAAGAAGGGCGACAAGAAGGACGAGAGGAAGCCGCAGACCGTCGGCGCGTTCCAGGACGCGGCTGTCGACTGGGGCGTACGCCGCACCTTCCGCGAGTACGTCACCGGCTCCATCTCCCAGGGCAAATGGACGCTGTCCGGCGGTGCCCAGGACGGCGGCGCGCTCTTCCGCTTCCCCCAGGGCACTGGCTCGTACGACGGGAAGAAGCAGACCCTGGACGCAGACTTCGCCGGTTCCGTCCGCTTCACCGGCGCGCATCTCGATCTGACCCTCACCAAGGTCGCCACCCGGGTGAAGGCAGGCAAGGGCGCATTGATCGCCGATGTCGTCAGTGACGGCAGGACGGTCGAAGCCGTCCCGCTGATCACCTTCGAGGCCAAGGACTTCGCGCCCAGGAACGGTCTCGCCGTGCTCACCGAGGCCCCGGCGACCCTCACCGAAGGCGGCGCCAAGGCCTTCGGCGGGATGTACAGGGCGGGCACGGCCATGGACCCGGTCTCGCTCGCCGTGGCCGTCGACAAGAAGGCGCAGCTCCCGGCCCTGCCGGACCTGGGCAGCGACGCCACACCCCCGGCGCAGCCGGAGCAGAAGGCCGGCACCACGTCCGCCCCCGCTCCCGGCGCCTCCAGCTCGTCCTCCCGTACGGGGACGTACATCTCCGCAGGCGCGGGTGTACTCGCCGCCGCGGCCATCGCCCTGTACGCCGTCCGTCGTCGTCGTACGACTCAGAACTGAGGAGAAAGCCGAACATGGCAGCCACCCGCCGCCCCATCACACTCGCCGCCGCTGTCGCCACGGCGGCAGCGCTCGGCGTCACCGCGTTCGCCCTTCCGGCGCTCGCGGACGGCAACACCCCCGCGGCGCCCAGCGCTCCGCAACTGGAGCTGAAGGACGGCACCCTGGACTGGGGCATCAAGGAGTCCTTCCGCAAGTACGTGACAGGGATGGCGCTCGGCACGATCGAGGTCGCCGACGGTGCGCGGCAGGCGGCGGGGAACGGACCGTTCACCTTCACGGACGGCAAGGGCACGTACGACACGGGTACGTCCGCCACCAACACGGCCTTCAAGGGCAGCGTCCTGTTCTCCTCCAAGGCCCACGGCTTCGACATCAAGGTCGCCGATGTGAAGGTGGTGACCGAGGGCAAGGGCGGCAGCATCCAGGCCGATGTCACGCTCAACGGCAAGACCCAGGAAGACATCGCGCTCGCCAGGCTCGACCTGACGAATGTGCGCCCGGGGCAGGGCGAGGGCGGCGCGATGGTCTTCAAGGACATCCCCTCGACGCTGACCGCGGACGGGGCGAAGGCCTTCAACGGCATGTATCAGGAGGGCGCCGCGCTCGACCCGGCGACGCTCTCGGTGAAGGCCGTGACCGGCGGCGAGCCGAGTCCCCAGCCGACTCCGACTGCGACGGCCACCCCGCCCGCGAGCCCCACCCCGCCCGCGAGTCCCACGCCGACCGCTCCCACCCACCAGCCCTCCCCGACGACGACGCCGACCGCGGCCCCGACCGCCACGGCCACCGACAGGCCGGGATCCGAGGAGGGCGCGATCGTCGACGGCAATCTCGACTGGGGTGTGCGGAAGGGCTTCCGCGAGTACGTCACCGGCCCGATAGCCAAAGGCAAGGTCGAACTGACCGGCAGCGCGGTGGACTCCGGCGACGGCTATCGCTTCACCGGGGCCACCGGCTCCTTCGACGCGGCCGCGAAGTCCCTGGTCGCCTCGTTCGAGGGCGGTGTCCGCTTCCTCGGCCACCAGGAGAAGGGCGAGTACGTCCTCGACCTCTCCCTGACCGGCCTCGAGATCGAGGTGAACGGCACCAAGGGCACGCTCGTCGCCGATGTCAGCACCAAGGACCGGAAGACCAAGAAGGTCTCCACGTACAAGAACCTGGGCATCGCCTCCCTGACGCCCCCGGCGGGCGGCCCCCGCGCCCAGGACGGGGTGGTCAAGCTGACCGGCGTCCCGGCGAAGCTCACCGCGGACGGTGTGAAGGCGTTCGGCGGCATGTACAAGAAGGGCGAGCAACTGGACGCGCTCACCGTCGCGGTCTCCTTCGACAAGGATGCCGAACTGCCGGGCGGCACGGGCGGTTCCACGGGCGGCAGCAACGGCGGCTCCGCGGACGGTGGCACCACGGGCGGCACGGCAGGCGGCACCGTCGGTGGCTCGGTCGGCGGCGGTTCGCTGGCCACCACCGGCTCCGAGGTCCCGACGGCCGGGCTCCTGGCCGCGTCGGCGGGCATCGCGGCGGCCGGTGCGGCCGTGGTCTTCGCGGTCCGCCGCCGCCAGGGCGCCGAGTCCTGACCGGTTTCCCCCATGCGGCAGGGGCCGCACCGCGACCTGAATCCGCGGTGCGGCCCTGTCGTTGTGCGCCGTAGCGTGACGCCTGATGCCTGATGCCTGATGCCTGACGCCTGACGCCTGAGGATCTGGACTTCCTGCGCATGCAGAGGGCCCACGGCGGCAGTCCGCACGGGGACGAGGCGGCGCGACGGGGCAGGCCGGCACCCGGGGGCGCCGCCGCCCGGGGCGCGCTGGTGCTTGAATGCCGGAGTGACTGAACAACTCGACGTGCGCGGCGTGCGCGATGTGCTTGACGTGCTGAGCGTCTTCTGCGGCGGCGACGGGCGCCACGGCAATGCCCTCGGTGTCGTACGCGACGCCCGCGCCTACCCCGACCAGGCGTCCCGGCAGGCCCTCGCGGCCGAGCTCGGCTTCAGCGAGACCGTGTTCGTCGACGACCCCGAGCGCGGCGTCGTCGACATCTACACGCCCGGTCTGCGCCTGCCCTTCGCCGGGCACCCGCTCGTCGGGGCCGCGTGGCTGCTCGATGTCGAGGCAGTGAACCCGCCCGCGGGCGAGGTGTGGGCCCGGCACGACGGGGAGTTCACCTGGATCACCGCGCGTGCCGAATGGGCGCCGCCGCGGCGGCTCGAGCAGTACGCCTCGGCGGCCGAGATCGACGCGCTGCCGGCCCCGCCGCCGGGCGAGGGCTGGCTCTACGCCTGGGCCTGGCAGGACGAGGCCGCGGGCCGCGTACGGGCCCGGGCCTTCCCGCGCCGCGACGACGGCATTGTCGAGGACGAGGCGACCGGCGCGGCGGCCCTGCTGCTGACCGACCGTCTCGGCAGGGCCCTGAACATCACTCAGGGCCGGGGATCGCAGATCCTGACGGCCCCCGGCCCCGACGGCACGATCGAGATCGGCGGCCGGGTGCGCTTCGCCGCTCCCGCCTTCGTATCCGCTGCGGCTATGCGCTGAGCGGGAACTCGGCCCCGAGCTCCCGGAACACCGCGCCGTTGAAGTCGAACGCGCGCTTGCACTCGTCGATGATCCGCTGCTTCTCCAGATCGTCCGCGTGCACCGCGTCCAGCAGCTCGCGGTATCCCCGCTTGAACGCCGCGGGGTTGGCGATCCGCTCGAAGACGTAGAACCGCACCCCGTCGCCCTTGCGCGTGAAGCCCCAGGTCTTCTCCGCCTTGTCGCGGATGATCTGGCCGCCGGAGAGGTCCCCGAGGTAGCGGGTGTAGTGGTGCGCGACATACCCCGCGGGCCAGCTGCGGGCGCACTCGGCGACCCGGGCGGCGTACGCGGCCGTGGCGGGCAGCGGCTCGAGCCCCTCGCGCCAGTCCGCGCCGCGCAGATGCGTGAGATCCCGCTCCAGCTCTGCCGTACGCATCAGCTCGGGCTGGATGAACGGCCCGGCGACCGGATCGTCCTTCAGGGCCTCGGCCGCCTCCTCCAGCGCGCGGTACACGAACCACAGCTGCTCGGTGTACCGCGCGTACGCGTCCACGCCCAGCCGGCCGCCGAGGAGGTCGCTCATGAAGGTCGAGGTCTCGGCCTCGGTGTGCTGCTCGTGCGAGGCGACACGGATGAGCGTGGAGAAGGGAGTGCCGGTGCTGGCATCCAAGGCGGGCCTCCAGGGACCGATGAGGGCGGGAAGGAAGCGGTGCGGGCGCAGTGGCTGTTGCCAGCACCGATCTTCCTGCTTAGGCTTACCTAAGTCAATGTGTTCCCGACGACCTGTCGGTAAAAACCCTACGCCTCGGAGCGGTCAGGGCAACGTGAGGATTTCGGCCCCGCTCTCCGTCACCACCAGCGTGTGCTCGAACTGCGCCGTCCGCTTGCGGTCCTTGGTCACCACGGTCCAGCCGTCGTCCCACATGTCGTACTCGTGCGTGCCGAGCGTGAGCATCGGCTCGATCGTGAACGTCATGCCCGGCTGGATCACGGTGGTCGCGTGCGCCGCGTCGTAGTGCGGAATGATCAGCCCGGAGTGGAAGGACGAGTTGATCCCGTGCCCGGTGAAGTCACGGACGACGCCGTAGCCGAAGCGCTTGGCGTACGACTCGATGACCCGGCCGATGACATTGACCTGGCGGCCCGGCTTGACCGCCTTGATGGCGCGGTTGAGGGACTCGCGGGTCCGCTCCACCAGCAGCCGTGACTCCTCGTCGACGTCGCCGCAGAGGTACGTGGCGTTGTTGTCCCCGTGCACACCGTTGATGTACGCGGTGACGTCCAGGTTCACGATGTCGCCGTCACGCAGGACGGTGGAGTCCGGGATGCCGTGACAGATGACTTCGTTGACGGAGGAGCACAGGGACTTGGGGAAGCCGCGGTAGCCGAGCGTGGAGGGATAGGCGCCGTGGTCGCACATGAACTCGTGCGCGACCCGGTCCAGTTCGTCCGTGGTCACGCCGGGCGAGATGTGCTTGGCGGCCTCCTCCATCGCCTGCGCGGCGATGCGCCCCGCGATGCGCATCCGCTCGACGGTGTCGGAGTCCTGGACTTCCGGCCCGGTGTACGGCGTGGGCGCGGGCTTCCCGACGTACTCGGGGCGCCGGATGTTTCCGGGGACGGAGCGGGTGGGAGAGAGCTCCCCTGGTACGAGCAGCGACTGGCCAGACATGCCAGCGAGTCTAACCAGCGGGCGTGGGGCAGCATGGCCCCAGAGGAAGGAGCCGACGATGGCCCTGTTCAAGAAGCGCACGGCCGGAAAACCGGGCGAGTGGTACTACTGCCTGAAGCACGGGAAGGTCGAGGAGGGCCCGGAGTGCCCGGCGAAGGACCGCTTCGGCCCGTACGCGTCCCGTGCGGAGGCGGAGCACGCGATGGAGACGGCGCGCGAGCGGAACGAGGAGTGGGAGACGGACCCGAAGTGGCACGACAAGTCGGCGTCCGGGGACGACGGCCCGGCGTAACGGCCCGAGGAGCCTGAGGAGCCTGCTGGGGCTCCGCCCCCGGACCCCGCACATGCAGCCCGTCCGGGGGTCGGGAGCTCGCCGCCGGGCACGGGAAGCCGGGCACGGGAAGGGGAGGGGTGGGGGAAAGAAGGGGCAGGGTGGGGAAAGAGGAAAGGCCCCCTCACGCCACCGCCCCCTCCTTCTGCGCTCGCCTCCGCGCCGCATCCTCGTCCGTTGCCGCGTCGTACGTCAGCAGCTTCGGGAGCACCGCCGCCAGCAGCCCCACCGACACCACGCACGCCACCCCGCCGCTCCAGATCGCCGGGCGAGTGCCCGTCCAGCCCGCCAGGGCGCCCGCGCGGACCTGGCCCAGCTGCGGGCCCACGCTGTACGAGAGCACCTCAATGCCCGCCAGCCGGCCGCGCAGCTCCTCCGGGATCGTCTGGTTCCAGATCGTCGAGCGGCCCAGGCCGCTGAGCATGTCGCCCGCGCCTGCGAACGCCAGGCACAGCAGCACCAGCCACACATTGCCGAACCACCCCGCCGCAGCGATCGCCGCGCCCCAGCCCGCAGCGCCGAAGACCACCAACAGTCCGTGCCGCCGCACCCGTGACGTCCAGCCGCTGGTCAGGGTCAGCACCACCGAGCCGACCGACCCCGCCGCGTACATCAGGCCCAGCGCCCACTCCGCGTCCAGATCGTCCGCGAGGAACGGGAAGATCGTGTTCGGGAACGCGAGGAACATCGCGGCCAGGTCGATCGCATACGTGCCGAGCAGCACCGGACGCGACCAGGCGTAGCGCGCCCCCTCCGCGATGCTCCGCAGCGACGGCTTCTCCGCGTCGTGCGCCGGCGGGGCCGCGGCCAGCCGCAGGCACAGCAGCACGGAGGCGACAAAGGTGATGATCGTGATCCCGTACGCCGTCGCATGGCCCGCGTACGCAACGACCAGACCGGCCAGCGCCGGGCCCGCGATCGCCCCCAGCTGCCAGCGCAGGGCGTTGAGCGCCGCGGCCGCGGTCAGCTGGTCGTGCGGCACGATGCGTGCCATCAGTGAGTCCAGCGCCGGGCGTTGCAGCCCGGCGAGCGCGGAGACACCGGCCGCGACCACATACAGCGGCCAGAGCATCGGCTCCGGAAGCAGCGCGTTCACCAGCAGGATCACGGCCAGCAGGCCCAGGCCCGCCTCCGTGCCGAGGATCAGCTTGCGGCGGTCGACGGCGTCGGCGAGCGCCCCGCCGTACAGCCCGAAGACGACCAGCGGGACCAGCTCCACCGCGCCCATCGCACCGACCGCGAGCGGGGAGCCGGTGAGGTCCTTGATCTGGAGCGGCAGCGCGATCATCGCCATGGCGCTGCCGAAGTAGGTGACCAGGCCCTGGATCCACAGAAGCCGGAAGTCGCGGGACGACCGCCACGGAGACAGGTCGGGCAGTATCGAGGAGAAAGCGGAGGGCCTGGACGGCGCGGACGGCGCCGAGGGCTCGGGCGCCGTGGACGGCTCGGAAGGCGTGGAGGTCACAAGCGGCCATGGTCCGTGGCCGCGGTGGGCCTGAGCAATCGGTTTTCCAGGTGCTACCAGCGGGGTGGCGGCGGCGACGTCAGCTGCTCGGCGAGGCGCGAGAGCCGGTCCCGTAAGCGGCGGCGGCCGCGCTGCGCGGGCAGGCTGTTCTCCCCGGCCGCCGCGCTGACCAGGTGCTGCACCGTATCGATGTCGACCTCCGCCGCACCGGCCACGGTCAGCGCCTCGTGCGCCAGGCCGTGCACCTCCGGGTCCCCGCCGTCCAGCGAGAGCACCGTCGCCCCGGCCCGCCGCGCGTCGTGCACCCGCTCCAGCAGCCCCGCGTCCGGCCGCTCCGGCGCGACCACCAGCAGCGTCTCGCCGCGCCGCGCCGCCGCGATCCTGCCCAGACCGACGGCCAGCTGCACCGGGTCCCCGGGCCGTACCCGGTGCCGTACGAGCGTCGGCGTCAGCTCCGGCTGACCGGACCAGGCGGCCTCGTCCACGAGATGCGCGGCCAGATGCCACGGCTCGTACTCCTCGGTCCCCACCAGCAGCAGCCCGCCGCCCTGCGGTAGGACGGAGGATCGCAGCACCCCCGCGAACCGCCGGGTCGACGTCGGCCACTGCGTACCGGCCAGGACTTCGCGCAGCAGCGCGACGCGTACGGCATCCATGGCCCCGCATCCTGCACCACGGCCGCGCCCGCCGCGTGCGGTTCCCGGCAGCTCACCCGATAGTGAGCTGATACCAGCACGTAAGGTCGGCTGCATGACTTCTACTGACAGTGCAGGCACCGCGCCGAAGGCCCCGGCCAAGGACCCCTGGGACCTCCCCGACGTCTCCGGCCTGGTCGTCGGCGTCCTGGGCGGGACCGGCCCGCAGGGCAAGGGGCTCGCCTACCGCCTGGCCAGGGCCGGACAGCAGGTGATCATCGGGTCCCGGTCCGCGGAGCGCGCGGAGACCGCGGCCGCGGAGCTGGGGTTCGGCGTCGAGGGCGCCGACAACGCCGACTGCGCGCGACGCAGCGACGTGGTGATCGTGGCGGTTCCGTGGGACGGGCACGCCAAGACCCTCGAGACGCTGCAGAAGGAGCTCGCGGGCAAGCTCGTCGTCGACTGCGTCAACCCGCTCGGCTTCGACAAGAAGGGCGCGTACGCGCTCAAGCCGGAGGAGGGCAGTGCCGCCGAGCAGGCCGCCGCCCTGCTGCCCGACTCGCGGGTGACCGCGGCCTTCCACCACCTGTCCGCCGTGCTGCTGGAGGACAGGTCGATCGAGGAGATCGACACCGATGTGATGGTGCTGGGTGAGGCGCGCGCGGACACCGACATCGTGCAGGCGCTGGCGGGCCGTATCCCGGGCATGCGCGGAGTGTTCGCGGGCCGGCTGCGCAACGCCCACCAGGTGGAGTCGCTGGTCGCCAATCTGATCTCGGTGAACCGTCGCCACAAGGCGCACGCGGGGCTGCGCGTCACCGACGTGTAGGTGACGCCGGGGCATGGGGGACACTGGACGGGACGTACAACACCCCGACAGGAGCCGTACCCCATGCCCCGCCTCGCTCTCTACTCCCTCGCCGTCTGCCTCCTCGCCGTGGCCGCGGTCGTGGTGTCCTTCGTGCAGGGCCACTGGTTCGGGATCGTCTGGGTGCTGCTCGCCGGGCTCTCCTCGAACATGGCGTGGTACTACCTGCGCAGGGCGAAGGCGGAGCGCCGGGCCGGCTGACGGCCGCCACGGACACCCGTACCGCTGGCCACGGACACCCGTACCGCTGTCGGTACCGAGGTCTACTGGTTCGCGATCGACTGGCAGACCGGGTGGGTGTCCTCCCAGAAGCGGTAGTAGTTCAGCCCGCACGGGACGTCGTTCCCCGTCACTCCGAGGCCGCTCAGGATCCCGTGGATCGCGTCGAAGAACGCGTCGTTGACCTCCGGGATGAACAGGATGCCGAAGACGGCGAGCATCCCGAAGGGCGCGATCGGCTCGACCTGGCGGCGGATCCTGTACGAGAGCCAGGGCTCGATCACGCCGTAGCCGTCCAGGCCCGGGACCGGCAGGAAGTTCAGGATCGCGGCCGTGACCTGGAGCAGCGCGAGGAACGCGAGCGCGAAGCGGAACACCGGCGGCACGCCGTCCAGCGCGTCCAGCCAGAACGGCGCGGTGCACACGGCGGCGAACAGCGCGTTCGTCAGGGGCCCGGCGGCCGAGATCAGGCTGTGCTTCCAGCGTCCGCGGATGCGACCCCGCTCGATGAAGACCGCGCCGCCCGGCAGACCGATGCCGCCCATGATCACGAACACGACGGGGAGCACGATGCTCAGCAGTGCGTGGGTGTACTTGAGCGGATTGAGGGTCAAGTAGCCCTTCGCGCCGATGGAGATGTCGCCGCCGTGGAGCGCGGTGCGGGCGTGCGCGTACTCGTGCAGACAGAGCGAGACGATCCACGCCGAGGTGACGAAGAGGAACACGGCGAGGCCGGCGCTGGCCGAGAAGTCCGTCCATACCGCCCAGCCGGTCACCGCCATCACGGCGACGATCCCGAGGAAGACCGGACTGATCCTCCGGTCGCTGTGGCGGGAGGTGGCGGTGGTCATGGGTGCGGCTCCTGAAGGTCCTGAAGGGTGGGGCGGGGCGGGGCGGGGCGGGGACGTGCGGATAGACCGTACCGGTGACGCCGGGAGAACGTCCCGGGGGTGCGACGGGGTTCCTGCAGTTCGGATTCCGCCGCACGATTGGTTCCGCACGATTGGTTCCGCCTGATGGGTTCCGGCCGATCCGTTCCGGCCACCTGGTTCCTGCTGCGTGGCCCGGGTCGGCCCCCAGCGGACACCGGAGACAATGGGCGGGTGCACTTTTCCGTTCTCGGCACCACCCAGGTACTCCACGACGACGGCACACCCGTCGCGCTCGGCGGAGCGCGGCTGCGCGCGCTGCTGACCGTGCTGGCGCTGCGGGCGGGGCGTACGGTCCCGGTCGGCGTCCTGGTCGACGAGGTGTGGGACGGCGACCCGCCGACGGATGCGGTGGGCGCGGTGCAGGCGCTGGTCGGGCGGCTGAGGCGGGCGCTGGGGCACGCGGCGGTGGCCTCGGCGGACGGCGGCTACCGGCTGTGCGCGGACGGCGAGGACGTGGACCTGCGCCGTTTCGACCGCCTGGCGGGGGAGGGGGCGCGGGCCCACGAGCAGGGCGACGCGGTCAAGGCCGTGGCGCTCCTCGACGACGCCCTCGCGCTGTGGCGGGGGCCGGCCCTGGCTGATCTGCCCGACCGTACGGCCGAGGCGGCGCGCTGGGAGGCACGCCGCCTGGACGCCCGCCGCGGGCGCTGTGCGGCGGCGCTCGCGCTGCGCCGGGCGGAGGAGATCCTGCCGGAGCTCGTCGCGCTCTGCGGGGAGCACCCGCTGGACGAGCCGCTTCAGGTGCTGCGGATCCGCGCGCTGCGGGACGCGGGGCGGGCGGCGCAGGCGCTGGCGGCGTACGAGGAGGTGCGCACGGATTTCGCCGACCGGCTGGGCGCGGACCCGGGCCATGAACTGCGGGCGCTGTACGGTGAGTTGCTTTCCCCGGCATCGGTTCCTGTCCCGGCGCCTGTTCCTGTCCCGGCACCGGTCGCTGTCCCGGCCCCTGCTCCTGCTCCTGGCTCGCTCTTTGCCGAAGCCGACCGGCTGCCCCGCACCCCGCCGCCCCGCCGGGCGGCAACCGCGGCCCCGCACGGAAATCTGCGGGCGCGGCTGACCTCCTTCGTCGGGCGCGAGGCCGACATCGACGCCATCCACGGCGATCTCTCCGGGGCTCGCCTCGTCACTCTGCTCGGGCCCGGCGGGGCCGGGAAGACCCGGCTGTCGCAGGAGGCCGCCGAGCGTGCCGTGAGCGGTCCGCAGAGCCCGTGGCCCGACGGGGTCTGGCTGGCCGAACTCGCGCCTGTGGACGACCCGGAGAATGTGCCCGAGGCCGTTCTCACTGCCCTCGGCGCGCGCGAGACTGTGCTGCGCGGGGTCGGTGCGGAGGAGCTGCGCGCCGCCGAGAGACACGGTGACGACGTCCTCATACGGCTGGCCGAGCACTGCTCCCGGCGGCGCATGCTGCTGCTCCTCGACAACTGCGAGCATGTCGTCGGGGCCGCCGCGGCGCTGGCCGAGCGGCTGCTGGAGAGCTGCCCGGGCCTGACGGTGCTGGCGACCAGCCGCGAACCGCTGGGCGTGCCGGGCGAGTTGGTGCGCCCGGTGGACCCGCTGCCCGACCCGATGGCGCTGCGCCTCCTCGCGGAGAGGGGCGCGTCGGCCAGGCCGGGCTTCCGGATCGACGCGGACGAGGCCACCGCCGCGGCGGCCGCCGAGATCTGCCGTCGCCTCGACGGACTCCCTCTCGCGATCGAACTCGCCGCGGCCCGCCTGCGGATGCTCACCCCGCGCCAGATCGCCGACCGTCTCGACGACCGCTTCCGCCTGCTGACCAACGGGAGCCGCACCGTACTGCCGCGCCAGCAGACACTGCGCGCCGTCGTCGACTGGTCCTGGGGACTCCTCGAGGAACCCGAACGCGCGGTCCTGCGAAGGCTGTCGGTGTTCGCGGGAGGCTGCGACCTCCCGGCGGCCGAAGAGGTCTGCGCAACCCCGCAGGGACCGGCCGAGCCCGCGAGTGGCGCCCACGAGACAGAGCCGCCCACTCCGGGCCCGCCCGCTCCGGCCCCGCCGGCCCCCGTGGCCGTCGCCGCTCCCGACGTCGCCGGCGTCCTCGGGTCACTCATCGACAAGTCCCTCGTCGTCGCCGTGCCCACCTCCGACGGCCAGATGCGCTACCGGCTTCTGGAGACCGTCGCCGAGTACGCCGCCGAGCGGCTCGACGAGGCCCGCGAGCGCGTCGCCGTCGAGCACCGGCACCTTCTGCACTACCGGGAGCTGGCCCGCACCACCGACCCACTCCTGCGCGGGCACGGGCAGCGTGCCGCCCTCGAGCGGCTGCAGCTGGAGTACGAGAATCTGCGCACCGCCCTCCGCCGCGCCGTCGCCGCCCGCGACGAGCAGGAGGCACTCCACCTCGTCCTCTCGCTGACCTGGTACTGGCAGATGAAGGATCTGCGCACCGAGGCCCGGCACTGGGCCACCGCGGCGGGCGATCTCGGCCCCGACCCGTTCGCGCCGCCCGCCGAGCCCGCGCCACCGGTCTTCGAGCGCTTCACGGACGCGCCGCCGCCCATGTCGCCCGAACTGCTGCAAGAGGCCAGGCGTGGTGCGGCGCTGGTCCGCATGGTCCTCATGGGCTACGACATCGACGAGTGGATCTCACCGGAGAGGATGGAGAAGCTCCGCAGGGTCACCCAGATCTACCGGCCCGGGCTGCCGCAGACCTGCCGGCCCCCGGGATCGCACTGGTTCATCGCCGTTGTGATCACCGGAGACACCGAGCAGCTCCAGGAAATGCTGAACGGAACCGTCGACGCCTGCCGCGCATACGGATACGAGTGGGAGCTCGCCGTATCGCTCCAGGCGCGGGCCAACGTCCTCGCCAATCGCAGTGCGTGGGCCGGGGACGCGGCCGGCGACGCCGACGAGGCACTGGAAATCTTCACCCGGCTCGGCGATGCCTGGGGCGCGGCCGAGGCCCTGTCGGCGCGCGGCGAGGCGCGCGAGCGGAGTGGCGAGTACGAGCTGGCCGCGGCGGACTTCACGGCCGCCATCGGGTACGCGGAACAGATCGGGGCCCAGGCCCAGACCGCCGTGCTGCGCTCCCGCCTCGGCGGGAATCTGATGGAGACCGGCGAGGCCGAGCGCGGCGAGGCGCTGCTCCGCGAGGTGCTGGCCACGGGCACGAGTGCGGGGCACGAGTCGACGGCCATCGCTCGGCTGCTGCTCGCCATGTGGCTGGGCCGCACCGGCCGCAGCCAGGAGGCGCGCGCCGAGGTCGAGCTGCTGCTCGAGCAGTTCCGGTCCAGCGCCTTTGCGATCTTCGAGGGCATGGTGATCGGCTTCCTCGCCTGGCTGGACCTCCGGGACGGCCAGTACGAACTGTCGCTGGACCGGGTCCGTACGGCACTGGCAAAGGCGCAGGATCCGCTGACCCGGATGGTCGCGCCGCAGATGCCGTCCGTGTACATGGTGACCGCCGCCCAGGCGCTGGCCCTGGGACGCCCGGAGCGTGCGCGGGACGCGGCCCGGTTGCTCGGCACGTCCGACGCCCTGCTGCCGCGCGGCCACTTCGCGCCCCAGTACGAGCGGGAGAACAGAGCCGATGCAGAGGCGGCAGTGCGCGTCGCGCTCGACGCCGCGGCCTATGAGGCCGCATACACCGAGGGCGGCGGCCTCACCCCCGAGGAGGCCGCCGCCCTGGTCTGATCCTCCGTCAGGTTCAGCTTTTCTTGCGGAACTTGGCGACCGCGAGCGGTGCCGTGACAAGGGTGATCAGCGCCGCCCAGCCGAGCGTCATCCACACGGAGTGGGCAACCGGACCGCCGTTGACCAGATTCCGCGCCGCGTCCGCCAGATTGGAGAGCGGGTTGAAGTCGGTGAAGGTCTTCAGCCAGTCCGGCATCGACGACGGCGGCGTGAAGATCGAGGATCCGAACTGCAGCGGCATCAGCATCAGCATCGCCGTCCCCTGAACGGCCTGCGCCGTCTTCATGGCGAGCCCGAGCAGGATGAAGATCCACATCAGCGATGCGCCGAACACCAGCGAGATCCCGGCCGCCGCGAAGAGATGGAGAACAGAGGTCTTGATCTCCAGCCCGAGCAGAAAGCCCACGGCGAGCAGGATCGTCATGGCGATCGCCATCCGGCCGATCTCGACGACGACCTTCGCGATGAGGACGGACGACCGGGCGATGGGCATCGTCCGGAACCGGTCCATCACGCCTTTCCTGAAGTCGTCGTTGACGCCCGTCCCGACGGCCATGGCGATGTTCATGCTCATCATCGCCATCAGGCCGGGGACCAGATAGCTCACATAGAGGTCCTGCTTGCCCTTGCCGGAGATCGCGCCGCCGAAGACGTACACGAACAGCAGAGTGAAGACGATCGGCATCAGCACGACGTCGAGCATCGACTCCGGGTCCTTCTTGATCTGCATTGTGTTGCGCCGCACCAGCGCGCCGATGTGCCGCAGATTGGCCCGCAGCCCGATCCGTCCCTCCCCGGCGGGAGTGGCGGCGGAAGCGGGAGCGGAGAGTGTTGCCGCGCTCATGCCGCGACCTCCTCGGGGATCGTGTCGGTCAATGCGTCGCCGGCGGACGACTTCTCGCCGGTGATGGCCAGGAACACCTCGTCCAGGCTGGGCAGATGGGTGCCGATGTGTGCGATGCCGAAGCCGCGTCCGCCCAACAGTGCGACCACGGCCGTCAGTTGCTCGTCGCTGAGAATCGGCACATAGAGCATTCCGTCGTCCGGTTCGGCCCGTGCGCCCGCGATGCCGTCGAGACCCGCCTCGGCGACCGCCGCCGCCATCGCGGGCAGCTGCGCCGGATCGCTCGGCCGAATCTGCAGGGTGCGGCCGCCGACCTTCGCCTTCAGTTCGTCCACCTTGCCGTTGGCGATGACGCGGCCCCGGTCGATGACCGTGAGCTCGCTCGCCAGCTGCTCGGCCTCCTCCATGTACTGCGTGGTGAGCAGTACGGTCGCGCCCTCCGCGACCATGCGCTTCACCTCGGCCCAGACCTCGTTACGGGTCCGGGGATCGAGGCCCGTCGTCGGCTCGTCCAGATAGAGCACGGCCGGCTGTCCGATCAACGAGGCGGCCAGGTCCAGCCGGCGCCGCATACCGCCGGAGTACTGCATCGCGGGCCTCTTCGCGGCCTCGGTGAGCGAGAATCGCTCCAGCATCGCGTCAGCACGGCGGCGGGCGTCCTTGCGGGACAGGTCGAGCAGCCGCCCGATCATGTAGAGGTTCTCCCAGCCGGAGAGCTTCTCGTCGACGGAGGCGTACTGGCCGGTGAGGCCGATGGTGCGGCGCAGCTGGCGGGGCTGCTTCACCACGTCGTAGCCGGCCACCGTGGCGCGGCCGGCGTCCGGGACGATCAGGGTGGACAGGCAGCGTACGAGAGTGGTCTTGCCGGCGCCGTTGGGTCCGAGCACACCCAGGACGGTGCCTTCGCGGACATCCACATCCACGCCGTCCAGCGCTTTGGTCTCGCCGTAGTGCTTGACGAGGCCTCGTACCTCGACGGCGTTCTTGTCGATTCGGGTCATGCCGTCTACGGTGCCGGGACTCACCGACAGGCCGCCGACAAGCCGCCGACAGGTCCGTCTACAAGCTGTCGACAGGTCCGTCGGCGCCGCGGAAACGGCAGGTCAGCGCGGCAGATCAGTGCCGGTCGCTGCCGGTCGGTGCCGGTCGGTGCCGCGGGTGGGTACAGCGGGCCGGTACCGGCCGTCGGTTCGGCGGATCAGGAGCTCGCGGGCGTCGCGTACTCCCCGAAGCCGACCCAGTCGAGCGTGACGCAGGGCTCGTCGCCCAGCACCCATGCGTCGTGGCCGGGAGCGACGGCGATGAAGTCGCCGGGCCCCGCCTCCCTGGCCTCGCCGTCGTCCATGACGATCTTTATCCGGCCGCTGACGACGTAGCCCACATGAGAGGCCTGGCAGCTGTCGGTGCCGGCGATGGGCTTGACGTGCTTGGACCACTGCCAGCCCGGCTCGAAGACGGCACGGCCTACCGGCCCGTGTTCCGTGGTGAGAAGGTCGAGCCGGCCTTTGCCGTCCTCGAAGGGGCGCGTTTCGTCAGCGGAGTCGAAGTTCCTGCACAGGATCCCGGCCATGATCATCCGCCTCCCGGCGGGGGAGCGAGGGGCCCCGAGTCCACGTTCCAGGTTACGCCGCGGACCTTCCCGGGGCCGGAGGGCCGGAGGGACGGGGAAAGGCCGACAGCCCGCCGATGGGGGATGTCGGCGGGCTGTCGTTGGTGCCGGAGATGGTCGGTGGGTGGTCGCCGAGGGACCGCTGGGCGGTCAGTGGAAGGTGTGCTCCTCCTGCGGGAACGCACCGCCCACGACATCCTCGGCGAACTCGCGGGCGGCGTCGCCGAGCGTCTGGCGGAGGTTGGCGTACTGCTTGGTGAAGCGCGGCACCTTCCCGCCCGTCAGCCCGGCCATGTCGGTCCAGACGAGGACCTGCGCGTCCGTGTCGGGGCCGGCGCCGATGCCGATGGTCGGGATGTGCAGGCTGCGGGTGACCTCGGCGGCGACCTCCGCCGGCACGAGTTCCAGGACGACGGCGAACGCGCCCGCGTCCTGCGCCGCCTTGGCGTCACGGATCAGCCGGTGGGCGGCCTCGTCGCCGCGGCCCTGCACCCGGTAGCCCATGGTGTTGACGGACTGGGGGGTCAGACCGAGGTGCGACATGACCGGGATACCGGCCTGGACCAGCATCTCGGTCTGGCCGAGCGAGCGCTCGCCGCCCTCCAGCTTGACCGCGCCGACGCCCGCGTCCTTGACCAGCCGGGTGGCGTTGCGCAGGGCCTGGACGGGGCCTTCCTGGTACGAACCGAAGGGGAGGTCACCGACGACGAGGGCGCGCTTGGTGCCCCGTACGACGGCGGCGGAGAGCAGCGTCATCTCGTCCATCGTGACGGGCACGGTGGTCTCGTAGCCGAGATGGCAGTTGCCCATGGAATCGCCGACGAGCACGACCGGGATGCCGGCCTCGTCGAAGACGGACGCGATCATCGCGTCGTAGGCGGTGAGCATGGGCCACTTCTCGCCGCGCTCCTTGGCGGCGGCGATGTCGTGGACGGTGACACGGCGGGTTCCGGCGCCACCGCCGTACAGCGCCTTGCTGCTGTCGGAGGGCTTCTGGGCAGCCTGAAGCGTCATGGCTGAACGGCTCCTTCGTCATCTCGAGGCGCCCTGACGGCGTCCCCGGATCCCCTCCATGGTGGCACCTCGTGCCGTCCGGGCGGAAGAGGACCGGACTGTTCGGTATAGTTTTCCTATACGAGACGGTCTCGTATCGAAATATGACCAGGCTGGGGATCATGTCGACTCCGTCCGGCGCAGCTGCCACACCCCGCCTTCCCGAAGCGGTTCACCGCCGCCGCTGGGCGATCCTCACCGTCCTGATGCTCAGCCTGCTCATGACCGTGCTGGACAACTCGATCCTGAGTGTGGCGGTCAAGACGATCGCCACCCCCGCGCCCCACGGCATCGGCGCCACCCAGAGCGAGCTGGAGTGGGCGATCAATGCCTACACGCTGATCTTCGCCGCGCTGCTCTTCACCGCGGGCCTGCTCGGCGACCGCATCGGCCGCAAGAAGGTGCTGCTCTTCGGCACCCTCGTCTTCGGCGTCGGCTCGGCACTGGCCGCGTTCTCGACCTCGCCCGGCGAGCTCATCGCGTACCGCACGCTGATGGGCTTCGGCTCGGCCTTCGTGATGCCCGCCACCCTCGCCGTACTGATGAACGTCTTCGAGCGCGAGGAGCAGCCCAAGGCCATCGGCATCTGGACGGGCGGTGTGGGTGTGGGCGTCGCCATCGGCCCGATCACCGGCGGACTGCTCCTCGAGCACTTCTGGTGGGGCTCGATCTTCCTGGTCAACGTCCCGGTGGTGATCGTCACGCTGATCGCGATGGTGATTCTGGTCCCCGACTCCAGGGACCCGAAGCCGGGCCGTCTCGACCCCGTCGGCGTACTTCTGTCCGTCGTCGGCCTGCTCCTGCTGGTGTACGGAATCATCCGCGGCGGCGAACTCGCCGACTTCACCGCGGCGTCCGTACTGCTCCCGATGGCGGGCGGCCTCGCCGTACTCGTCGGCTTCGTCCTGCACGAGAAGCGCAGCGACCATCCGGCCATCGACATCTCGTACTTCAAGGAGCCGGCCTTCTCCGCCGCCGTCGCCGCCATCGCGCTGGTCTTCTTCGCGGTGACGGGCGTGACCTTCTTCTCCGCTTTCTATCTGCAGAGTGCACGCGGCTACAGCCCGCTCGAGGCCGGACTGCTCATCATGCCGCTGGCCGTGGCCCAGATGGTCTTCGCGCCGCGCGCCCGCAACTTCGTCGACCGCTTCGGTGTACGCGCGGTCTGTACGGCCGGGATGCTCCTGACCACGGGCGGCCTCGCCGCTTTCGCGCTCTTCGACGCCTCCACCCCACTGTGGGTGATCGAGGTGGTCTTCTTCGTCCAGGCCGCCGGAATGGCGAACATCACGACGCCGGCGACGGTCGCCGTGATGCAGGCGCTGCCCCGCGAGAAGGCCGGTTCCGGCTCCGCGGTCAGCAACACCTTCCGCCAGGTCGGCGGGGCGCTGGGCGTCGCTGTCCTCGGTTCGCTGCTGTCCACGCGGTACCGCAGAGAGATCGAGGGGTATCTCGAGGGGCTCCCCGGGACCGCCCGGGAGACCGCGGGGGAGTCGATCGAGGCGACGCTGGCGGCCGCGGAGAGACTCGGCCCGGCGGGCAGGGCGCTCGTCGGCCCGGCGCGCGAGGCGTTCCTCGATGCGATGCAACTGACGGCGCTCGGCGCCGCGGCCGTCGCGCTGCTCGGCGCGGTGGTGGTCGCGCTGTTCCTGCCGGGGAGGCCCAAGCAGGACCGGAAGGTCGAGGACTCCGAACGGGTGCCGAGCAGCGCCGAACGCTGAGGGGAGAGAATCGAACAGCGATGGCGACGGCGACGGCGAGAGGCGGAGCGGACGTGCCCCCGAAAGAGCAGGGCAGGGACGAGGGCAGGGACCAGCAGAAGGCGCAGCGGCGCGGCAGGCCCCGCAGCGAGGCCGCCGAGCGGTCGATCGTCGCCGCGGTGGTGCAGCTGCTCGAGGAGGGGGTACCCATACCGGACCTCGCCATCGAACGCATCGCCCGCACCGCCGGCGTCGGCAAGGCCACCATCTACCGCCGCTGGGAAGGTAAGGAGGCGCTCCTCCTCGACGTGGTCCGGTCGATGGAACCGGTGGACCCGCCGCTCCCCGGCACCTCCGTCCGCGACGATCTGGTCGCGATCGTCGAGTCACTGCGGCAGCGCGGTCTCGCCAAGCGCTCCTCCGCCCTCCTGCACAACGTCTTCGCGCAGATGCAGAGCTATCCCAAGCTCTGGGACATGTACCACCGCACCGCGGTACTGCCGCGCCGGCAGCGGATGGACGCAGTGCTGCGGCGCGGCATAGACAGCGGCGAGATCCGTTCCGATGTCGACTTCGACCTGCTGCACGATCTTTTCGTCGGCCCGATGCTCGTACGGACGGTGCTGCGGCCGGAGGGCACGCCGGGGGAGGGCGCCGCCGAGCGGATCGTCGACGCCGTACTGGAGGGCGTGCGCGCCCCGCTGACCGTCCTCTGACCGCCTGCTGACCGTGCGTCGGCCGGCCACGCCCCGCCGCCCCGCCGAACCGCCCGAAGTGTGCGGGTTCTGTCACAGCGTCCCCACCTGGCCCGATACCAGGAACCCTGCATGGCGTCCCGTCGTCATCGAAGCAGAACGGCCGTCCCATGACGGCGGAGTAACCACCGGTCATCGCCTAGGGTCGACGGCGAGGGCAGCGTGACAGCAAGGGCAGTGAGGACAGTTCTATGGCGCAGGCGGAAATGACGGAGACCGGGAACGGCGGCCCGGAGAACCGGCGCACCGGATCCGGGGTCCGGGGCCTGCTCGACCGCTGGCGCGGCGACCCGGGCATCTGGCGGCGCGGCATCGCCCTCGCGCTCTTCGCCGTACTGGTCGCACTGCTGATGATCTTCCACGCCCAGATCCCCAACCGGATCGGCAACTTGGGCAGCCTCACCGAGACCTTCCTGCCCTGGCTGGGCGTCTTCGTCCCGGTGATCCTCGTCGCGGCGCTGCTGCGGCGCTCGGCCACCGCGCTGATCGCCGTGCTGCTGCCGCTCATCGTCTGGCTCAATCTCTTCGGCGGGCTGCTCACCGGCAAGTCGGACTCCTCCGGTGGCAATCTGACCGTCGCCACGCACAACGTCAACGCCGACAACCCGGACCCGGCGGGCACGGCCGAGCAGGTGGTCGCCTCGGGCGCGGACGTACTGGCGCTGCAGGAGCTGCCCGGCGGTCAGGTGTCGACGTACGAACAGGCGCTGGCCGGGACGTACAAGTACCACTCGGTGCAGGGCACGGTCGGGCTGTGGAGCAAGTACCCGATGACCGACATCGCGCCCGTCGACATCCGGATGGGCTGGACGCGCGCCATGCGCTCCACGGTGACCACGCCCGAGGGTGAAGTCGCCGTGTACGTCGCCCACATGCCGTCCGTACGCGTCAAGCTCAACGCCGGCTTCACCGCCAATCAGCGCGACAACAGCGCGGACGCACTGGGCGAGGCGATCGCCCGCGAGCCGGTTCGCAAGGTCGTCCTGCTCGGCGACCTCAACGGCACGATGAACGACCGCTCGCTGAACGCCGTCACCTCCCAGATGCGCTCCACCCAGGGTGCGGCGGGTGACGGCTTCGGCTTCAGCTGGCCCGCGGCGTTCCCGATGGCCCGTATCGACCAGATCATGGTCAGGGGCGTCGAGCCGGCCTCCTCCTGGACGCTGCCGCGGACGGACAGCGACCACCTCCCGATCGCGGCACGCATCAGGATGTGATCTTCCCCGGGCCGAGGTGACCTTCCCCGGGCCGAGGCGATCTTCCCCGGGCCGAGGTGATCTTCCCCGGAGACGCGACCTTGCCTCCGGACCGAGGGGCAGGCCCCCAGTCCCGGAGCACTCTGCGGGCGTTGTCCTCGATTGCCGGACGGGCGCGCCTCGGGCCGGCCCCGTGCGTCGGGGGTGGAGCCCCAGTGATGTGACGGCAACCACCCGTTCATCCGCGGGAACATTCGGCGTGCGAGCATTTGTTTCGAAGGAGAACTAACTTCGGAAAGGCACTCCATGCCCCTCGCGCTGCTCGCGCTCGCCGTGTCCGCCTTCGGCATCGGCACCACCGAGTTCGTGATGATGGGCCTGCTGCCCAACGTCGCCGACGACCTCGGCACCTCCGTCCCCACCGCCGGACATCTGGTCTCGGCCTATGCGATCGGCGTCGTCATCGGCGCCCCGCTGCTCACCGCCCTCGGCTCCCGTATCCCGCGCAAGCGGATGCTCCTGCTCCTGATGGCGCTCTTCGTCGTCGGCAACCTCGCCTCCGCGCTCGCCCCCGGCTTCGGCTGGCTGATCGCCGGCCGGGTGCTCGCCGGGCTGCCGCACGGTGCCTTCTTCGGCGTCGGCGCGGTCGTCGCGGCGCGGCTGGTCGCGGACGGGCGGCAGGCACGAGCCGTGGCGACGATGTTCCTCGGCCTCACGGTCGCCAACATCATCGGCGTACCGGCCGCGACCCTGCTCGGCCAGCACCTCGGCTGGCGGGCCACCTTCCTCGTCGTCACCGTCATCGGACTGGTCGCGATGGCCGCGCTCGCCCGGCTCATTCCGTACGTACCCGTCGACGCGCACCAGAGCGTGGGACGCGAGCTGCGCGCGCTGGCCGGCCGGCAGGTGCTGCTCGGACTGCTCACCGCGGTCTTCGGCTTCGCCGGAGTCTTTGCGGTGTACTCCTACCTCGCCTCCATGACGACCGAGGTCATGGGCTTCGGCGAGCCCTCGGTGACTCTGGTCCTCGCCCTCTTCGGCATCGGCATGACACTGGGCGCACTGGCGGCCGGACCCCTGACCGACCGGGCGCTGCGCCCCACGCTGTACGGCTCGCTCGCCGCCCTCGCGCTGGTGCTGGTCGCCTTCCGCTTCACCGTGCACATCCCGTGGCTGGCCCTCGTCACGGTCGTGGTCCTGGGCGCGGTCGGCTTCATGACCACCACACCGCTGCAGATGCTGGTCATGAACAAGGCGCAGGACGCCCCCACCCTCGCCTCCGCCTCCAACCACTCGGCCTTCAACCTCGCCAACGCGGGCGGCGCCTGGCTCGGCGGCGCGGCCATCGCGGCGGGCTGGGGCTGGACATCCCCGGCCCTGGTCGGTGCGGTCCTCGCGGCCGCCGGTCTGGCGATCGCGGTGACGGCGGGACTGCTCGACCGTACGCAAACGGGGGCCTCCCGCGTGATTGCCGCGGGAAGCCCCCGTACGGAGCGGAGGATCAGCTCGTCGTCTCCCGCCAGCGGTTCGTGATCGGCAGCCGCCGGTCCTTGCCGAAACCCTTGGCCGAGATCTTGGTGCCCGGCGGGTACTGGCGCCGCTTGTACTCCGCCGTGTCCACCATGCGCAGCGTCTTCGCCACCAGCTCCTCGCCGAAGCCGGCCGCGACGATCGCGTCCTTGCCCTGGTCCCGGTCGACGTACAGCTCCAGAATCCGGTCCAGTACGTCGTAGTCCGGCAGGGAGTCGGTGTCGACCTGGCCGGGGTGCAGTTCCGCGCTGGGCGGCTTGGTGATGGAGGCCTCGGGGATCGGCGGGGTCTGGCCGCGCTCCTCGGCGGCGCGGTTGCGCCACTTCGCGAGGCGGAAGACCGTCGTCTTGTAGACGTCCTTGATCGGCCCGTACGCGCCGACGGAGTCGCCGTACAGCGTCGAGTACCCCACCGCCAGCTCGGACTTGTTGCCCGGCGCGAGCACGATGTGGCCCTCCTGGTTGGAGACGGCCATCAGCGTGGTGCCGCGCAGCCGCGACTGCAGGTTCTCCTCGGCGAGACCGGTCAGACCCAGCGAGGCCATGTACGCGTCGAACATCGGCTCGATCGGCACGGTGCGGAAGTTGAGCCCGGTACGGTCGGCCAGCTCGGCCGCGTCGCTCTTGGAGTGGTCGGACGAGTACTTCGACGGCATGGAGATGCCGTACACGTTCTGCGCGCCGAGGGCGTCGCAGGCGATCGCCGCGACCAGGGCCGAGTCGATGCCGCCGGAGAGTCCGATCAGCACGGACCGGAAGCCGTTCTTCGCGGCGTACGCGCGCAGGCCCACGACCAGCGCCGAGTAGACCTCCTCGTCGTCGTCGAGCCGGTCGGCGTAGCCGCCGGACAGCTCGGCGTCGTACGCGGGCAGCGGCTCCTCGGAGAGGACGACGCGCTCGATCCGCAGCCCGTCGTCGACCAGGCCCGTCGGCGGCTCGGCGGAGGCCGCGGGAAGCTCCAGGTCTAGGACGACGCTGCCCTCCGCGAACTGCGGGGCACGCGCCACGACTTCACCGTCGGCGCCGACGACGATCGAGTCACCGTCGAAGACCAGCTCGTCCTGCCCGCCGATCATGGCCAGGTACGCGGTGGTGCACCCGGCCTCCTGGGCGCGCTTGCGCACCAGTTCCAGGCGGGTGTCGTCCTTGTCCTGCTCGTACGGCGAGGCGTTGATGGAGATCAGCAGCCCGGCCCCGGCGGACCGGGTGGCCGGGACGCGGCCGCCGTCCTGCCAGAGGTCCTCGCAGATCGCGAGCGCGACGTCGACGCCGCGCACACGGATCACGGGCATGGTGTCACCGGGCACGAAGTAGCGGAACTCGTCGAAGACGCCGTAGTTGGGCAGATGATGCTTGGCGAAGGTCAGCACCACCGCGCCGCGGTGCAGGACGGCGGCCGCGTTCTGCGGCGACCCGGCGGGCTGCCCGTAGCGGGGCTGGGCCCGCTCGGAACGGTCGAGATAGCCGACGACGACCGGCAGCTCCCCGAACCCTTCGTCGTCCAGGCGCGCGGCGAGCGCACGCAGGGCTGCGCGGGACGCTTCCACGAAGGACGACCGCAGGGCCAGGTCCTCGACGGGGTAGCCGGTCAGCACCATCTCGGGGAAGGCGACAAGATGCGCCCCCTGCTCCGCGGAGTGCCGGGTCCAGTGCACGATCGCCTCGGCATTGCCGGCGAGATCGCCGACGGTCGAGTCGATCTGATTCAGGGCGAGGCGTAGTTGAGGCACGCGGCCCAGTGTAATCGTCTTTCTGACGCGATGTCCTGGTGCAGGGGTGTGGGGCGCCCCACTCCGGGGGCGCCCCGTGTCCGTGCGGGCCGGTTACTTGGCCGGGCCGGTCCAGATGGCGTCCTCGTACTCGAGCACCTCGGGCCCGAACTCGACCTGGAGCTCCTTGGCCGCGTCGGCGGGGACGGAGAAGGCGAACTGGCTCACGGCCTGCTTGCCGGGGAGCAGCTTCCCGGAGAACGGCCTCGTGGCCTGCTTGCCGTCGAAGATGCCCTCGCTCTCGGCGCCGTTGGCGTCCTTGGCGGTCGGCAGGGCGGTGCCGATGTCGATCGTCCTGTCGCTGCCGTTGACGATCGTGATCTTCAGCTGGACGGCGACGTTGCCGTCCTTGTGGCCGATGGCGAATTCGTCCGGCTTGTACGACGCGGGCTTGGCGATGGTGACCTTCACCCCGTCCTCGTACGCGTGGGTCTCACCGAACTTCAGCGGCTCGACGCTGTCGGAGCCGGAGTCGCCGGAGTCGTCAAACGGGTTGGAGCCGTCGGAGGGGGCGGTCTCCTCGGCGGCGCTGGAGGTGACCTCCTGCTTGTCGACCTCCTTCTTGATGTCGTCCGCGACGTCCTTGACGGCCAGTACGACGACGACCAGCCAGACGATCGCGAGCACGATCGAGAGGCCACCGAGGATGATGCCGGTGAGGGCCATCCCCTTGTTCGTCGCCTCGCCCTTTCGGGCGCGACCGTGACCGATCAGGCCGAATATGAGAGCCAATATGCCGAGAATTCCGGCAAGCCAGAACAGAAACGGGATGATGCCGAAGACGGCGCCGACGATGCCGGTGACCATGGCTGCTATGCCCAGGCCGTTTCTGGCCTGCGGCACAGGAGAGTAGGGCGCCCCTGGGTAGCTGGGTGGCGGGCTCCACTGGGGCGGCTGGCCCGGAGCGTTCGGGGGCATGGTCATTCTCTGTGTCCTTCATGGAGAGCGGGAGAATCGATTTACATTAACAGTGGTTTTTATGTGCTCTTTACGTGTGGAAGCCGACTTCAAATGGCACGAAAAGGAAGCCCTGAGATGGAATGTCCCAGGGCTCGTACCCCTCTCGGGGGGTGATGGTCAGCGGCGGTAGCCGAGGACGGTCATCATGCCCGTCTCCGCGTGGTAGACGCTGTGGCAGTGCGTCATCCACAGGCCGGGTTGCCCGCGTCGAGATCCACCGTCAGCTTGCGGTTCGGCAGGAGGATCGCGGTGTCCTTGCGGGCACCGCGTGCCACCTTCGTCAGAGCGAAGGTGTGGCCGTGCCCCCAGGAGGTGTCTTGCGGATCTCGCCGGGCTCGAACCGGCCGCCACGCACGGCCCTGGCAGTCGCCGCCGCCGCGTTCAGGGCGGGCCGCGGCACGTGGTCCCTGGGGCCGGGCAGCGGCTCCAAGTGCTGTTCGTGGCAGGCTGGTCGGCGGTGCTCGCGCTGTCCCCGGTGCGAGAGGGAAGAGGCGGAAAGCACATGACCTTCGTACGGGTGGGAGGCGTACCGCACCATGTGGTCGTCGAGGGCAGCGGTCCGGTCTGCGTACTGAGCTCCGGGCTCGCGATGAGCTGGTTCGACTGGGACCCCGTCGTGCCGCTGCTCACCCCGCACCGTACCGTCGTCCGCTTCGACCGGCCGGGACACGGGCTCAGCGGCCCCGCCGCCGTACCCCCGTCGGCCGCCGGGGAGGCCCACCGGATCGCGGGCGTACTCGACACGCTCGGCCTGGACGGGCCCGCGTCCGTCGTCGGGCACTCGATCGCCGGGTTCCACGCCGAGGCGTTCGCCCGCCTCCACCCCTCCCGCAGCGCGGCCGTCGTTCTGGTCGACTCCAGCATCGAGGAGCACGCGCGCGTGCCCGCCGCGCCCGCGGTTCGTACCGCCGTGTCACGCGGCGTCGGCACTGTGCTCAGCGCCGCCGGGATGCCCGCCGCGCTCGGGCCGCTCACCCGTCGCGCCGTGGTCCGCCTCTCCCGCACCGGCGGCGGCGACCCGGCCCCGGCCGCTCTCGTACGCCGCTGCTACGCCACCTCCCGGGTGCTGCAGGGAGCGCTGCTGGAGAACACCCACTACCGCGCGGTCGCCGCCGAACTCCTCGCCCTGCGCGAGCGCCACGCCCTGCCGGACGGCGTGCCGTTCACCGTGCTCGCCGCGGCGGGCGGGGTGGGCGGCACGCGCTGGGTGGAGCGGCAGCGCGCACTGGCCCGGCGGCTCGCCGCCCGCTTCGAGGCGGTCGAACCGTCGGGCCATCTGATGATGCTGGACTGCCCCGAGGTGGTGGCCGGTGCCGTCCTGGCGCAGCCGCGTCAGCTGCTCGCGCAGACCCCTGAGCCGCGGGGTGCATGATGTCTTCGGCGGTGGTGCGACCGTTGCAGGTGGACTGGATGAACGGATGAGCGGTGAACGGGTGGCAAGGTAAGGGGAGTTCTGAGGCATGGCACGGCTGAACCTGCGCATCACCGGCCGCGAGCTGCCGGGCAGCGCCTGCGGCGAGTACAAGGACATCCACGTCGGCACGCAGCGCGGCAGGGAGCCCGACCAGCTGGTGCCCGCCGACGCGGCCGAGGCGGTCTTCGAGATCCCCGTCGAGACCGTCACCGCGCCCGACGGTACGGCCGACTTCCGCGGTCCGTACGTCCAGGGACGCCGTGGCGAGCGCTTCATCTACCTGACCTGGGGCGAAATGCCGCCGGGCGGTGAGTTCGCGATGTTCCGCCGGGCCAAGTTCTTCCTCGCGGACCTGCCGGAAGAGGCCCTCGCGGGCGGCTCGGCCGAGACCGGGCTCGGGCTGACCGACGGCCGGGGCATGCCGCTCTGCGCCGCCGTCCGTCCGCCCCGGATCACCTGGCGGTTCTCCGGGGCGGACGGCTGACAGGGCGTGGCGGGCCGGGCCACGGCCCGGCGGGTCAGGCGAGGGCTTCCGCGCCCCGCTTGTGCAGCAGATCGAGCATCAGCTCGACCTCCGAGCGCTGGGCGTCCACCATGCCCTGGGCCAGATCCCGCTCCGTACCGACGCCGCAGAGCTGCACACAGCCCTCGGCCATCGCGACGCCGCCGTTGTGGTGGGCGATCATCAGCTGGAGATAGAGGATCTCGGCCTGCTTGTCACTGGCCTTGCGCAGCCGCTCCAGGCTCGCCGTGGTCGCCATGCCCGGCATCAGCGAGCCGTCCTCGACCTGATGGCCGCCGCCGTGTCCGCCGTGCCCGCCGTCCCTGTTCATCCAGGCCATCGGCTCACTGCCGGCGGAGACCTTCGGCAGCCCCCACAGGTCCAGCCAGCCCAGCATCATCCCGCGCTGGTTGGCCTGCGTGTTGGCGATGTCGTACGCGAGGCGGCGCACCTCTTCGTCCTGCGTACGGTCCCGGACGGTGAAGGACATCTCCACCGCCTGCTGGTGATGGACCGACATGTCGCGCGCGAAGCCCGCATCCGCCGAATCGACCGACGGTGTACGGGACGTGGGGGCGTCGTTGCTCCCGGCGGAGGCCACCGTGGCCGCCCCCGCGAACAGCAGCGCGAGCACGACCGCGGTGATCGCCGCCCAGTGCGTACGGGTCATACCGGTCACTTGGCGCTCAGTCCGCCCGCACACGCCGCGCCCGGCTCGGGCGTCTGCGCGCCCTGCACGTACTTGGTGAAGAACTGCTTCACGCGCGGGTCGTCGGCGCCGTCGACGGTGACCTGCTTGCCCCAGGCGCTCAGCATGATCGCCCCCTTCTGGTCCTTGACCGGACTCATCAGGGAGTACGAGGTCTTCTTGACCAGTGCACCGAGCTTGGCCACATCGGCCGCCGGAGCCTTGTCGTTGTACGTCACCCAGACCGCGCCGTGCTCCAGCGAGTGGACGGCGTTCACCTCGGGGATCTCTTCCGTGTAGACGTCGCGGTCGCAGTTCATCCACGCCTGGTGGTGGTCACCGCCGACCGGCGGCTTCATCGGGTACTTGACCTGCTTGTCGACATGGTTGCGGCCCAGCTTCTTGGCGTCCCAGGACTTCTCGTCGGTGATGGGAGCCTTGGCCTCCTGGACCCGCTGCTCCTTCTTCTCCGACTCCTTGTTGAGGACGAAGACGCCGAAGCCGACGAGTCCGGCAACGACGACACCGCTGACGGTGATCGTGATGATGCGGTTGCGGCGCTCGCGGGCATGCTCGGCGCGGCGCAGCTGCTCTATTCGGGCCCGGCGGTCGTTGTTGTGGGAAGCCATGGTGGTTGTCGTCCTTCGTGAGTCTGCGAAAGTCTGCGGAAGTCTGCGGAAAGCGAATGAGGTGGGCGCGGGCCCTGTTACGTCCGCAGCACTTGAAGGACGTGAAGGTCCGGGGCGCGCGGGAGCGCTCCGGAGCGGTGCAGCCGGCCGGTGGCGGGCGGCGGGGCGAAATGCGGGGGCTGTACGCCGGCCAGGGGCGGGGCGTCCACCGGTGGCGCGGTGAGCACGGCCGGAGTCAGCGCAGGAAGGAGCCCGCAGTCTCCTCTGTCGTACGGACAGCTGTACGCGGTCGTGACGTCTGTGCCGGTGAGGTCGGTGTGGGGGGTGTGGTGGGGTCCCGTCGGACTCAGACAGAGGAAGAGCGCGCCGAGGAGCGTCGCCATGGCACTCACCAGTGCCATGGGACGCGCGGTGCGCGCGAGGCGGTTGAACCGTGAACCCCCCATGGCCGCAGATGGTAGTAGGCGCGGGGGCGGCATGCTTCATACGGGGCGATAATCCGGCCGCAGGGCCCCGCCGCGATGACGATGACGGCAGGGCCCTGCGGGACGGTCGTACGGATCAGACGCGCTCGGGCGCCGGTTCCTGCTCGGAGGGCGACGGAGCCGTGCCCCGCTGCGGCGCGCCTGCCGTGCCTGCGTCTTCCGTGCCCGCCGAGCCCGCCGAGCCCACCGAGCCCACCGAGCCCGCCGTGCCTGCCGTGCCTGCGTCTTCCGTGCCCGCCCGGAAGAGCCGTCCCGGCCACCAGAACCAGCGGCCCAGATCGAGGGCGAGGGCCGGCACCAGGACCGTACGCACCAGGAACGTGTCCAGCAGGACGCCGATGCCGACGAGCACCCCCATCTGCGCCATGGTCACCAGTGGCAGCCCGGCGAAGACCGCGAACGTCGCGGCGAGCACGATGCCCGCGCTGGTGATGACGCCGCCGGTGGTCGTCAGGCCCTCCAGCACACCGCGTGCGTGGCCCAGCCGGACGGCCTCCTCCCTGACCCGGTGCATCAGGAAGATGTTGTAGTCGATGCCGAGGGCGACCAGGAAGACGAAGCCCATCAGCGGGATCGACCAGTCGACTCCGGCATGGCCGAGGACGTGCTCGAACAGGAGGTTCGAGGCGCCGAGCGCAGCGAAGTACGAGAGCACGACCGTGGCCAGCAGCAGCACCGGGGCGACGATCGCCCGCAGCAGCCAGATCAGCACCAGCAGGACCACGAGCAGGACGACCGGGATGACGGTCCTCAGATCGCGGTCGGCGGCCCGCTGGGTGTCGAGAGTCTGTGCGGTGGTGCCGCCCACCAGGGCGTCCGCGCCCTCGACCGTACGGACCGCGTCGCGCAGCCGGTCGACGGTGTCCTTGGCGGCCCGGCTGTCCGGGGCGTCCTTCAGTACGACGGAGAGCGTGGCCAGCCGCCCGTCCCGGGTGCGTTCGCCGTCCTCGACCCGGGCGACACCGGGCACACCGGACACGGCGGCTTCGACCTCGGTGGTCCGGTCGGCACGGGTGACGATCTTCGCGGGGTCGGAGGCGCCCGACGGATAGTGCGCCGAGATCCGCTCCTGGGCGCGCACCGACTCGGGCTTGTCCTGGAACATCTCCGACTGCTGCAGGCCCATGTTGATGCCGATCGCGCTGAGCGCGAGTACGCCGGTGACGGCGACGGACATCATCCAGGACCAGCGCGGCCGCCGGGCGACGGCCGATCCGATCCGGGCCCACACAGTGGTGGTCCTGGGCAGCGGGCCCGTGGAGTCAGCCGCCGATGTCACCGTGAAACGCGGCACGAAGGGCCAGAAGACCCAGCGGCCCGCGATGACGAGCAGCGCCGGCAGGATCGTGATCATCGCGAGGAAACCGCAGATCACACCGACCGCGCCCACCAGGCCCATGGAGCGCGAGGAGTTGATGTCGGCGAGGGAGAGGCAGGCGAGGCCGACGGCGATGGTGCCGGCCGAGGCGAGGATCGCCGGTCCCGAGCGGCGCAGCGCGAGCTTCATCGCCGTGTGCCGGTCCTCGTGGCGGTGCAGCTCCTCGCGGTAGCGGGCGATGAGCAGCAGGGCGTAGTCCGTTCCGACACCGAAGACGAGCACCATCAGGATGCCCGCGCTCTGCGGGTCGACGGGCAGGCCGGCGTGCTTGGCCAGCAGATACGTGCCGACCTGGGTGAGGACCGCGGCGAAGCCGACGGACAGCAGCGGGAACAGCCACAGGATCGGGCTGCGGTAGGTGATCAGCAGCAGTACGGCCACCACCAGTCCGGTGGCGATCATGAGGGTGGAGTCGAGGGTGCTGAAGACGGCGATCTGGTCGACCAGCGACCCGGCGGGGCCGCCGACCTCGATGTCCAGTCCGGGCGGGGCGTGGGCGCCCGCGATGTCCCGGATCTCCCCGACTCTGTCGCTGATCCCCTCCTCGGAGGAGAGCGGGACGACGAGCATCAGGGCCTTGCCGTCCTCGGACGGGACGGCCGGCGCGATCCGCCGGCCCTCGGCGGCGTGCGGAGCAAAGGCCGTCCGGTCCGCCGCGGCCTTGGCCCGTGCGTCCTGGCCGACCGCACGGTCACTGCTGTAGACGATGACGACCGGCATCAGAGCGTCCGCGTCCGTGCCCGTACGGAACTTCTCCAGCTCCGTGTTGACCTGCGCGGATTCGGCGGCGCGCGGCAGAAAGGCGTTCGGTCCTGACTCCTCGACCTCGCCGAGCTTCCCGGCGAGCGGGCCGAGCGCGGCGGCGAGGATCAGCCAGCCGACGAGGACGAACCATTTGGTGCGACTGCCGCCGGGCGCACTGGCCAGGCGCTTGAGCAGCGCTTTCATGAGTAATCTCCTGTGTGTGGAGTTCGGGGCGCACGGGACCCGCACCACGGCGTGATGGTTTGCCGACCTGCCGTGGCGTACGGGTGGTGGTGCCTGGATGAGATCTCCATGCGTACGGTCGGGAGTTACCGCTCCCGGCCGTACCGCTTGTGCGTGCGGGCCGACCGCCTGTGCGTGCGGTGGCGCCGGTTGTGCGCGCGGGGGGTGCCGGCGGATGGGTGCCGGCGGTGGCGCTAGTCGATCTCGCGCATCATCTTCTCCATCGAGGTGAGGGAGGTGCGGGTCTGTGTCAGCTCCTCGAGGGTGCGCCGGTGCAGCTCGACGTTGTCCTCCAGCAACTGCGCGTACTTCGCGGAGAGTTGCCGGTACTGCTCCTCGCGGGCGGCGAGCATGCGGGCCCGCCAGGTCGCGGCGATCTGCCAGACGATCACGATGAGGAGGAGAAAGAACCCGCCGGCTCCGACCGCTCCCACCCATTCCGCGTTCATTGAGACGTCTCCTTCATCGTGTCTTTCTCTTTCTCTTTCGCGTCCCCGCTGAGCGTCCGAGCCGCTGCCGCGACGACCTCGGGAGTCAGCGCGAAGCAGAAGGGCGTGAGCTCGAAGTACTTCATCGCCTTGCCGCCCTGCGACAGCTCCAGCTTCCCGGCGACCAGCCCGGCCGCCTCCAGTCGCTGCAGATGCATATGCAGCAGCGGGCGGCCGATGCCGAGGTCGCGGGCGAGCTTGCTGACGTAGTTGCGGCCCTCGAGCAGTGCCTCGACGATCCGCATCCGGTGCGGATTGCCGAGGGCCGTGAGGACCTTCAGCAACTCGTCGCCCGTCGGCTCCGAGGCTGGGACCTCGCCCATCGCGGCCCCCTTCCGTCGTATCTGTCAGTTCAGGCTGACGCACCCCTCGATATGTGTCAAAGAATCCTGACACATGTCGGGGTGGATTGAGGGGGACTCAGGGTCGTCTCGGGGTAGCCCCTGACCCACAATGGGCTCAGCGGCGGTTTCGCAACGCGCCTGAAACTCTGTGGTGGGATGCTCGTGTGGAGCAGGCGGCTTGACCAGCAAGGATTGGGTGGAAATGGATAAGCAGCAGGAATTCGTGCTCCGCACGCTCGAGGAGCGCGACATCCGCTTCGTGCGCCTGTGGTTCACCGATGTGCTCGGCTTCCTGAAGTCGGTCGCGGTGGCTCCCGCCGAGCTCGAGCAGGCCTTCGACGAGGGCATCGGCTTCGACGGGTCCGCGATCGAGGGCTTCGCGCGGGTCTACGAGTCCGACATGATCGCCAAGCCGGACCCGAGTACCTTCCAGATCCTGCCCTGGCGTGCCGAGGCCCCCGGCACGGCGCGGATGTTCTGCGACATCCTGATGCCCGACGGCTCCCCGTCCTTCGCGGACCCGCGCTATGTGCTGAAGCGGATCCTCGCCAAGACCTCTGACCTGGGCTTCACCTTCTACACGCACCCGGAGATCGAGTTCTTCCTGCTGAAGAACAAGCCGCTCGACGGCACCCGGCCGACCCCGGCCGACAACTCCGGCTACTTCGACCACACCCCGCAGAACGTCGGCATGGACTTCCGCCGCCAGGCGATCACGATGCTCGAATCCATGGGCATCTCGGTGGAGTTCAGCCACCACGAGGGCGCGCCGGGCCAGCAGGAGATCGACCTGCGGTACGCGGACGCGCTCTCCACCGCCGACAACATCATGACCTTCCGCCTGGTCATGAAGCAGGTCGCGCTGGAACAGGGCGTCCAGGCCACGTTCATGCCGAAGCCGTTCAGCGAGTTCCCCGGCTCCGGTATGCACACCCACCTCTCGCTCTTCGAGGGCGACCGGAACGCCTTCTACGAGTCGGGCGCCGAGTACCAGCTCTCCAAGGTCGGCCGCTCCTTCATCGCGGGCCTGCTCACGCACGCGGCGGAGATCTCGGCCGTCACCAACCAGTGGGTCAACTCCTACAAGCGCATCTGGGGCGGCTCGGCCCGCAGCGCGGGCGCGGGCGGCGAAGCCCCTTCGTACATCTGCTGGGGCCACAACAACCGCTCCGCGCTCATCCGCGTCCCGATGTACAAGCCGGGCAAGACCGGCTCGGCCCGCGTCGAGGTCCGCTCCATCGACTCCGGCGCCAACCCCTACCTCACGTACGCCGTGCTGCTGGCGGCGGGCCTCAAGGGCATCGAGGAGGGCTACGAACTCCCGGCCGGCGCGGACGACGACGTGTGGGCACTCTCGGACGCCGAGCGCCGCGCGATGGGCATCGAGCCGCTGCCGCAGAACCTGGGCGAGGCGATCTCGCTGATGGAGCGCAGTGAGCTGGTGGCCGAGACGCTGGGCGAGCATGTCTTCGACTTCTTCCTGCGCAACAAGAAGCAGGAGTGGGAGGAGTACCGCAGCGAGGTCACGGCCTTCGAGCTGCGGAAGAACCTGCCGGTGCTGTAAGCACAGGTCAGAGCCCTACCGCGCGCTTCACCCTTCCGGGCCGAAGGGGTCACTGCCCGTCGGCCCGGAGTGCTGCGGGGTCGGCTCCCGCAGTGGGCCGCCCGGGGGGCGCGGCGCGGCGACGGCGCGTCGGGTGATGACCTCCCTCTTGTCCGCCGCAGCCTGACCGCGGTAGGCGGGCAGGTTCAAGGCTTCGCGCACGTGAGCTGCACCTGCTCGCTCCGGGCGCTCAGGTTCTGCGACGGGACGTGCAGGGTCGTGAACACGCTCAGTGAATTGGTTGGGTTCCCGGCCCGCGGCACCTCGACCACCCTGAGGATGGAGTGGCTCTGCGTGGTGCCGAGGGTGAACGTGACTTTGCCCGCGTCGACGGGGTCGGCGCTGGACGCGAACGTCCAGTGGTAGTCGACGTCTCCCTTCCCCACGCCGGTGATCTTGCCGTCGAATTCCACCTTGTTCGGCTTGGTGCAGTCGACCACGGTGCCCGGCTTGGTGAGGGTGATGACCTCGACCTTGGTGACCTTCACCTTCTGCTTGCCGCCGCCCGGCTTCTCCCGGGGCGGTGTGACGCACCCGATGCGCTTGCCCTGCTTCGCTCCGCTCTCCTTGTAGCTGACGCTGTACTTGCCGTAGCGGACGTCCTTCTCGTCGGACTTGCCCTGGTCGTCCACCCGGGCCTGGAAGTTCGTCCGCGGCCCTTCGATCTTGACCGACTGGCGCGGCGCGAACCCGCTCAGCAGGAGGTCGTACGTGGTGTCCCCGTCCGGCTCGCCGGACTCGCTCGGAACCAGCTCGCAGAAGAGGGCGGGGCGGGCCGCCGACGCAGCGCCCGCCCCCGCCGATGCGACCGGGGCCGCGAGGGCGGGGGTGAGGGCGACCGAGGAGGCGAAGAGCGGGGCGGCGAGGAGCATGAGACTGCGATGCCAGTTCATCGTGCTGCCCTCCATGAAAGGAAGCCCCCGATGTCGATTTCAGGATATCGGTGGGGCAGCGGCGGGGCAGGCCGAGCGGATCCGCCCCGACCGGTCGCCGGGCTTGGATCCTCTGGCTGGTGACGGCGGTGGGCTGGCAGCCGAGCTTGTCCTCCGGCGCCGTCGGATGAGGTTTTGAGCCGGGCCGTCGCTGGACCGTCGGAGGGTGGCCGGCGGTCACCGGCAACGGCCAATGACGGCCGTTTGGATGCCCGTTGGGGCGGGGTGGAGGGTGACCTGCCTGATGGGCCGAGGGGGGGCATGACTTCCTGCGCAACCAGCAGCGGGAGTGGGAGGAGTACCGCAACGAGGTCACGGCTTTCGAGCTGCGGAAGAACCTGCCGCTGCTGGAGGCGCCGGTGAATGGCGTCCGGGCCGGTGGCTGTCCGCCGCCGGCCCGGAGCCGTCTCATTCGCCCGGGCCGTCTGCGCGCCGTCCGGCGCACCGGGCCTGCGGCCTGCGGCCTGCGCGCGAGAGCCTCGCTGCGAGCCGCCTTTCTCGTCCAGGCAGGTTCTGGCTGCCGTCAGCAGCGACGGGTCTGGTACGGCACGGGGGCGGGTTGTTCCCCTTCGGGCGGTGTCGGGCACCGGTGCAGGGCGACGAGGAAGGTCAGCACGATTCCGCCCGCCACGACGAAGAGCGTGGTGCTGATCCCGTCGGCGGTGGCGACGCGAAGCTGTTCACCGGAGAGGCCGTCGAGGCCGGCAGTCGCTACGAGGACGAGGAGGGCGAGGCCGACAGCCGCGCCCGCGCCCGAGCCGGTGGAGGCAATGCCGGAGGCGGTGCCTTGTTGCCGGTCGGAGACTCCGGTGGCGGCGGCGATGAACATGGTGGTGAAGACCACCCCGTCGCCGATGCTGAGCGCCACGAGGCCGGGGACGAGCTCGATGTATGTGCCGTCCGGCGAGATCGTGAGGCCGAGTGCGACCGCACCGAGCGCACCGACGGCGAGGGCCGCTGCCAGCGTGCGCCTGAGACCGAACCGCGTCACGAGCTGACCCGCGGTCGTCGAACCGGCCACCACCACTGCCGTGGGGATGAGGAAGCCGACGCCGGTCTGCAAAGCGTCGTAGCCCAGAATTTCCTGGAAGTAGAGGGACAGGAAGTAGAGCACGGAGCCGAAGGTCGCCATGAACATGAACGCGATGACGACGCCCGTGATCAGGTTGGGGTTGGAGAGCAGCCCGGGTGGCATGAGTGGGTCGTCGCTGCGCCGCTCGATGATGACGAAAGCTCCGAGCAGCAGCAGGCCCGCCGCCGCGCTCACCAGGATGCCCGGCGAAAGCCAGCCCAGTCCGGGGCCTTGCACGAGGGCGAACACGATGAGCGTGACACCGAGAGTGACGCTGAGCGCACCGGGCAGGTCGAACGTGCGGCCTTTTTCGCGTTCACGGTCCCGGGGGATCAATACGAACGCGAGCAGCAGCGCAGGGCAGGCCAGGGCCACGTTGACGAGGAAGACCGCTTCCCAGCCGAACGCCTGCGTCAGAAGACCGCCGAGCAGCACACCGATGACGAGTCCCGCCGCGCCCGACCCTCCCCAGACTCCCAATGCGCGGTTGCGGGCGCGGCCTTCGGCGAAGGTGGTGTTGATGAGTGCCAGCGTGGTGGGGAAGACGAGGGCTCCGCCGAGACCTTGGAATGCGCGGGCGGCGAGGAGCGTTCCGGGGCCGGTCGCGAGTCCTCCCACGAGCGCTGCCCCGGCATAGAGCGCGAGGCCGGTGGCCAGGATGCGGCGTCGTCCGAGAAGGTCGGCGGCACGCCCGCCGAACAGCAGGAAGCCGGCCGAGACCACTGCATAGGCGCTGATGACCGACTGGAGCGTCTGCGCGGAATAGCCGAGGTCGCGTGCGATGTCGGGGAGTGCCACGACCACGATGTACTGGTCGAGCGAAACGATCAGCATGGCGAAGGACAGGAGCGCCAGCGTCGCCGTCTCACGGTTCCAGCCGAGGCTGCCGGGCGCAGATGATGTCTCTCTGGGGCGCACGGCAGCACTCCTGATGATCGGTCACGTCTGGACTTACGGCCTGCCGGGAAAGTCCGTCCGATGCGGGCGGGCGTGTGTGCCTCGCCGAGAAGGACGGTTGCCACGACCCTATACAGCTCGCCCTGACCCATGCCGTCAGCGACCCACGCTCGTCGGACGGCGCTCGCGCGCCCCGGTCTTCCAGGCCATCTCACTGGGCGAGTCCTCGGGTAGCGGGGGGCGGGAGGAGTACCGCGGCGAGGTCACGGCTTTCGAGCTGCGGAAGAACCTGCCGCTGCTGGAGGCGCCGGTGAATGGCGTCCGGGCCGGTGGCTGTCCGCCGCCGGCCCGGAGCCGTCTTACGGGAGTGCTGCCCCGGAGTGCCCCGGGACTGCTGCCCGGCAAGTGCTACGCGGGAAGTGCTACGCGGGAAGTGCTACGCGGGAAGTGCTAGCACGGGACGACGTACCAGACCGGGGCCCAGTTGTAGTTGCCGTTGTTGGCGTACGCGCCGGGCGTCGTGTAGATGGTGTTCCGGTAACGGTCCAGGAACCTGGCCCTGGTGCCCGGGGTCTGGTTGTTGCTCCAGGATCCGGGGCCGTTCCAGTTCGACAGGGCGTAGGTCTGGCACTGCCAGAGGTTGTACTGCGTACCGGTGAAGCCGGTGCCGGTCCACATACAGAAGTTCTCGTACGGACAGGCGGCCCTGGTGCCCGCCGCGCTGGTCAGGTCGCGGGCGTAGCGCTCTCCGGGCAGGGAGACGACGATCTCGCCCTTGCCCGCCAGTTCGATCTTGTTGGCGGCGACCTGCTTGCCGCCCTGGGTGGCGAGGTAGCCGTCGACCTTCGACTGCAGTTGCTTCGCCTCGGTGCTGGTCAGTCCCGCCTGCTTCGCCTGGGCGGCGAAGCTCTGGTGGCCGTTGTCGGCCGTCGCGGCGGAGGCCGTGCCGGTGAGTCCGATTACCGCTGCGGCGATGAGTGCCATGACCGCGAACAGGGACGCGGTCAGCTTGTGTAACGCCATGCGTGTCTCCCCCAACTGGTCGAGCTGATACCCGCGCTCTTGCGGCGGGCATGCCAACGAGTCTCTCGGGGGCCGTGAGCGCGGGGCAAGCGCTTCCTGTGGAGATGTCCATAAGACGCCACTGATCCCTGTTGATCACCCAACGGCCCGGTTTCGGACCCGAGAGCTGGTGCCGAGGTGGCCGCCGTCGGCGATGGTGGGGGCGCGGCCGACGGCGGCCTTCGTGCCGGATTCGGTCCAGGGGGCTGATGTCAGTGGTCGAGGACCGTGAGGTCGAGCTTGTGCAGCCGTTCGGGATCAGCCAGCACGTCGATGGCGAGGATCTTCCCGTCTGCGACGGTGAAGCCCATGACGGACAACGGTCGTCCGTCGGCGGCGACCACGACTCCGGCGGCTCCGTTGATCAGTGCCGGCCGTGCGAACGGGGAGAGCTGTCCGAAGGTGATCGCCTGCCCGGCCACGGTCCGTGCGCCGGAGATCACCACCGTCTGGCGCGGGCGCGCGAGCCCACCGTCGGACCGCAGCACGACGTCGGGGTCCAGCACAGCGACGAGCCCGTCGAAGTCGCCGTCGCGAGCGGCGGCGAAGAAGGCGTCGACGACCTCACGCTGGCGCGTGAGATCAGGTTCGGGAGCCGGAGCCTGTCCCTGCACGCGGCGGCGTGCGCGGCTCGCGAGTTGCCTCGTCGCAGCCGGGGACCGCTCGATCATCGGGGCGATCTCGTCGAAGGGCACGGCGAACATGTCGTGCAGCACGAAGGCAAGCCGCTCGGCCGGCGAAAGCGTCTCGAGCACCACCAGCAGCGCCAGCCCGACCGAGTCGGCCAGCAGCATTTCCTGCTCGGGGTCGGCCCCGGACTCGGGGCTGATGATCGGGTCGGGCACATACACCTCGAGAGGCTCCTCGCGCCGATGCTCGCGCGAGCGCAGCATGTTCAGGCACACGCGCGCCACCACTGTTGTCAGCCATCCACCGAGGTTCTCCACGCCGGCGGTGTCGGCGCGACTGAGTCGTATCCAGGCGTCCTGAACGGCGTCATCGGCCTCACTCACCGAGCCGAGCATCCGGTACGCCACCGCTCGCAGATGGGGTCGATGTTCCTCGAACCGCTCTGCCAGTCCTGCGCGTTCGTCCACCGTGTCACATTCCTTCGTCGCCGGGGGTCATAGCAGTAGATCCACAAACCCCGCTGAAGGTACCGGGAGGCCGACTCCCGGACCGTACGAGTTTCGGAGTAGCCATGACGTCTCCCATCCTGGTCACCGGCGGCACGGGCACGCTGGGGGGACACATCGTCCCCCTGCTGCGGGCGGCCGGCCGCGACGTGCGGGTCCTCAGCCGGCACAGCCGTGAGTCCGCGGACGGCATCGAGTACGTGGCCGGTGACTTGCTCAAGGGCGAGGGGATCGAGGCCGCGGTGGACGGGGTCGACATCGTCTTGCACCTCGCGGGTGGCCCCAAGGGCGATGACGAGGCGACCCGGAACCTGGTGCGGGCCGCGTCGCGAGCAGGGGTGCGGCACCTGGTGTACATCTCGGCCATCGGGGCGGACACCGTCCCCCTCGGCTGGTTCACGTCCAAGCTCGGCGCCGAGCGGGCCATCGCCGACTCCGGCCTGCCCTGGACCACACTGCGCGCCGCCCAGTTCCATGACCTGGCCCTGAACGTGGTGCAGACGATGGCGAAGCTGCCGGTGATACCGGTCCCCGGTGGACTCCGGTTCCAGCCCGTCGATGCGCGTGAGGTGGCGGCCCGGCTCGTGGAACTGACGCTCGGCGAGCCGGCCGGCCTGGTGCCCGACCTTGCCGGGCCGAAGGTGTACGGGATGGCCGATCTGAGCCGCGCATACCTGAAGGTGCGCGGCAAGCGCCGGCTGATGATGCCGGTCCGCATGCCCGGAAAGGCCGGCCGTGCGTACCGGGCAGGCGAGAACCTGTCCTTCGAGGGGACCGCTGTGGGCAAGCGGACCTGGGAGGACTTTCTGGCCGAGCGGGTGAGCTGAGCGCTCACGAGCTCGTCAGGGGACGAAGATCCAGCGGAGCGTGGCAACCGCAGCCAGGATCAGGGGCGGGGCGAGCCACCATCGGCCCATCGCGAGCCTCACGGACGACGGGACGACCGTGATGAGCAGCGCGACGGTGCTGACGGCGATGGCGAGGAGGCACGAGGAGATGATTCCGGCGTAGGCGCCATCGTCCCAGGGTCCCGTGGGGCGGATGGTCAGCGCGGTGTAGCAGAGGCCGGCCGCGAGCACGTAGAGGATCACGAGAGGGATGCCCACGACCCAGCGCAGGCAGCCACGGTCGTCGGTCTGCTCGGTTTCGGAGTGGTCGATCATCCCAGCGCATCCCTTGCGTGCGGGAGGTGACCGCCGAACCTCTCGCCGTATCGCTGGGCGTCCGGCCCTGCCCAGTACGGTCCACCGTTGTAACGGGCCGCCAGTTCCTTGTACTGATCGGGTGTCATCTGTTCCGCCGGAACCTTCGCGAACTCACTCTCGGCCTTCAGCTGCGCCAAGTACTCGGAGGCGATGAAGATGTTCTGCGCCGGGTCCTGAAGGGATTCCTCCACGACCGACCGTTGCGCCGTGGTGAGATTCTCCGGATCGTAGCCGAGAACTTCGGCACCGCGCCGTATCTGAATCGCGATCGGGCCGAAGGACGTTTCGTCGGGCTTTCCGCCGAGACGCGAGGGGAGGTTCTCCGGCGCGATGGGACTCAGCCCCCATGGGGCATCGGCCTGCTCGCGGATCGTGTCGACGATGTCGTCCGAGTATCCGGGCTGGCCGGCGATCTCCGACCAGGCTATCCCCGCGACCATGTCCGCGGGCAGGCCCGAGTTCTTCGCCGCGGCCTGGATGATCTCCTTGTTCGCCGCGATCCACTCCGCCCGCTCCTGGTCCGACGACGGCGGATCCCAGTAGTTGTCCTTCGCCGCCGGAAGGCCGGCCACCTGCATCCGGATGTTGCGGAGCGCAGGCGAAACGGCGGTGTCCCCGACGCGGGCGTCGAAGTCCTGCTTCGGGCCGCTGCCGGGCAGCCGAGTGAGCGGGTTGCCCCGAGCCTCTGTGGCCTCTCGCTGCATGGCGGCGATGGCCTCGTGGATGTCGACGCGCTCGATGAATCCCAGGCGGAACTCGGGCAGCAGGTCGTAGGCCTCCTTGAGGCCGCGGACGCAGGTGTCGCGCGCTTCCTTCTCCGTGGTTTTGGCCAGGTGGAAGTCGCTGCCGGCATCGTCGTGCAGCCGGTTCGCCTCCTCCTTGATGTCGTCGATGTCCATCGTGGATTCTGCGAGCCAGTCGAGGACTCCCGTGGTTCCTCTCATGTCCTCCCACTGACGCATGGGTTCCGCGTCCTGCGCCTCGCGGGTGATCGCGGTGCCCTTGGTGGCGATCAGGGTGGCCAGCGACCTCTCGGACGTCTTTCCGTCGGAGTAGTGACGTTTGGCGGTCACGAGTGCGTAGGAGTAACTGCGCAGTGCACTACTGGCCTTGTTGTAACCCTCGGCGAGATTCACCAGAAGATCGTGGGCCTCGCCGACTCGGGCTTCGTAGTGCTTACTTCCCTCGCTGTGCCATTCCGTACGCGTCTCCGCCCGTTTGGCGGGCTGCTCGACCTCCACCAGCATGTCGCGGATCCGCTTGAACTCATCCGCGTTCCGTTCGACGAGCGCAGGATTGCAGTCCTCGAGGAACTCGACGTCCTTCCGGTGGCTCAGCTCGCTCACTTCTTCGCCTCCGGAGCGACGTACTCGCCGTACTGAAGAACGCTTTCCAGGAACCTCCGTGCGTTGGCGTCATCGACCGTCACGACGTCGTTTCCCGCGGACTTGAGGTTCGTGGCAAGGGCCGCGAAGAAGGCAACCGTGTCGAGGAACTGGTCATCGGCGAAGCGAGCGAAACGATCGACCTGTGCGGCGACATCAGCGTGCGCTCTGGGTTTCCTGGCCATGGTGCACAAGTCGCCGTCCGGCCTGCCCTCGTGGAGAAATCCCGCGATCTCGATCAGCAGGTGCGAACTTCCGTTGATGGATGTGGCGTTGGCGTGAAGTGTCCCGTTCGCTCCCGGCGCGCCGCCTGCAGGGCCCGATCCGCCACCTGGGTCGGCCGGTACCTGATTGAGCTGCATGCTTGTGGACTGCTGAGCCTGGGCGTTGACCTTGAGCTGAGCCCACTCGGCCTCGAACGACACACTTCCCCCTTCGTGCGTGACCGGCCCCCTGCCACCTGGCCGCCAGGGAATGCCAACTCCTCGTCAGTGAGGTCATGTCGACGCACCGCAACCCGGTTCACGATTCAAACGGCCTTCGATACTACTGGAGCCGCGCGACAGGTGCAGTTGTCGATCGACGCGAGCGCCCTGTCGTACTGGCCCGCCGCCAGCTCATCGAGGAGGGCACGCAGCCTCGAGTCCCCGCATTCGAGCACGTTGAGCAGGCCGGTCTCCGACTGGTTGCAGAACTTGATCTCCCCCTGGGGCGACAGCACCAGACGGCTCACCCGGCTCACCCCGCCCTGAGCGGGAGCCATCGGCGCGTCGGAAGCGGCGTGTTCCTCCGGAGAGCCCACCGTGATCTCCAGCCGGTCGCCGAAGGTGTCCCTGATGTCTCGTACGATGTCGCCGAAGCGCCCTGCGGGCAGCGCCAACCTGCGATCGTGCGCAAGCCCCTGCCCGGTGCTGTGGAAGCAGTTGAGTACGAGCCGGGGGATGCCGAGCAGCAGCGCGATCTCCGCCACCCGGGGTACATGGGTCCCGTTGGTGCCGGTCACCACGGCACTCATGGTCGTCTGGTAGCCCGTCTCCTGAGCCAGCGCCAGACAGCGGACCGCCGCGTGCCAGGAGCGGCCGTTCGCCAGGTGGTCGTGCGTCAGCGGACTGTGGGAGTGCACGGGGACACTGAGCCGGCCCACTCCCGAGCTCTTGAGCGCCTCCAGCCTCGTGCGCGTGCCGCTGCGCCCGTTGGTCGTGATGCCGATGGAGGGGATGGCGGGGGAGATCCGCGACACCAGCGACGGCAGATCCGGATACATCAGCGGCTCGCCGCCGGAGACGGTGAGATGGCTGACGCTCACCGTGTCGCAGATGATGCCGAGCACCTCCACTGTGCGCTGCAGCGGGAGGGTGCGGGCCGCACCATCAGCGGGAGTGGACCTCCCGCGCCAGGGATTGTAGCAGAACAGGCAGTCGAGATTGCACTCTTCGACCAGCTCCAGCCAGATCTCGAAGCCGGTGTCCGCGGCTTCGGGCCGGCTGCAGGCTGCGGGGCAGTTGTCCATCCCGCCGCCGGGCAGTGACAAGGAGGCCGGGGGCAGTCGGCTCCGCCACCGGTCGAGCTGCCCGGCCGCCTCGTCGGCCGGCAGTCGAGCGCCCGTCACCTCCTCCGGCCTGAGAAGCGCCGCGACGGCGTGGCTTACCTGCTCGGCACGGAGTACAGGTTTCACTTCCTGCTCCTGTCTCACCCCCGCGAGGGAGGTGGCGGCGTGGCATCCGGAGAATGATCAGGCTGTGCCGTTGTCGAGCTTGTGCTGTACCTCCCGCGCCTCCGGAGCCTCCAGAGTGCTCAGGATCTCGAAGGCGCAGTGCCATTGCTCTCGTGCGCTCGGTTCGTCGCCCAGTTGCCGATGGACATCGCCGAGCGCGCTGCGGGTGAGCGCCTCGCCGTGGCGGTCCTTGGCCCTGGTGCGCAGGGCGAGGGCCTGCTCGTAGTACTCGATGGACTCCGGCAGCGCCCCGAGAGCGCACGTGGTCCGCCCCAGGCTGTGCAGCGAGAACGCCTCGCCCTGCAGGTCGCTGAGCCGGCGGCAGATCTCGAGCGCCTGCTGGGCGTGCTCGATCGCCGCGCCGAAGTCCTCCACGTCGTGCAGGGTGATGGCCATCGAGTTGAGGGCGACGGCCTGGCCCCGCAGTCCCTGTGCATCACGCCGGAAGGCGGACAGGGCCAGGGTGAACTGCTCGAGCGCGCTGGGGAAGTCACGCTCGTCGGTGGCGACGACCGCAAGGTTCTGGCGCGCGTACCCGGTGCCCACGGGGCTGTCCGCCTGATCGAACAACTCGACGGCGCGCAGGTGGCACGACTTCGCCTCCTCGAAACGGCGCAGATTACGCAGAGCGGTCCCGCGACTGGTCAGCAGCCATGCCTCGGCGTCGGCGTCCTGTCCGGCGTGGGCCGCCTCGGTGCCGATCTCCGTGCAGGCGATCCAGTCGGCCCAGTACTTGGAGGTGTTGAAGTACCCCCACATGAAGATCGCGATGTCGGCGGCCGCGGTGAACCGGCCGGCGTCCTTGGCCTTGCGGACCACTTCGAGGAGGTTCGCCCGCTCGGTCTCGAACCAGCCGAGGGCGTCGTCGAAGGACACGAACGAGCGCCGGGGCTGATCCGTGTCGTCCGTGGGCTGCCGTGCGGTGAAGCCGGGGGAGATGAACCGGTCCGCCGCCGCGGCCGAAGCGGTGTACCAGTTGATCATCTTGAACAGGGTCTGCTGCCGCATTTCCACAGGATCCTCGATCCCCGCCTGGTCGACGGCGTAGGCGCGCAAGAGGTCATGGAAGGAGTAGCGATGACGTCCAGCCTCTTCGATCATGTGCAGATTGGCGAGCGCGGTCAGTGCGAGCCGCGCCTCGCGCCGGCTGCTTCCGGTCACGGCTGCCACGCAGTCGAGATCCATGTCCCGGCCGGGCATCAGCCCGAGCGTGCGGAAGATCCGGGCTTCCGACTCCGCGAGGCGGAAGTAGGACCAGGAGAAGACGGCGCGTACGGCGGTCGACTCGTCGTCCTCGGTGGCCAGTGCGTCCAGCCGCTCCCCCTGTGCCGACAGCTCCTCCACGGCGTGGATCAGCAGCATGTGCCGATCCCGGGAGATCCGCTCGGCGCTGACACGCAGGGCGAGCGGGAGATACGCACACAGCCTCGCGATTTCCGCTGCCGCCTCGGGTTCGTGCTGGACCCGCTCGCCGCCGATGATTCTCGAGAGCAGGGCGAATGCCTCGCTCGGGCTCAGAGTGTCCAGAGTCATGCGCTGTGCTCCCTCGCGCACCACTAATCCCGACAGCCTGCTTCTGCTGGTGATCAGGGTGAGGTTCTCGGCCACTCCGAGCAGGGGGCGTACCGCTTCGGCCGAATCGGCATTGTCGATCAGTACCAGGCAGCGCCGATGTGCCATGAGCGTTCTGTAGAGGCCGATCTGATGGTCGAGAGTGGTGGGCAGTTCGTGTGCCGAGACGCCCAGGGCGCGGAGAAACGATTCGAGGACTTCACCGGCCCTCGCCGGGCTCACGGAGTCGTATCCGTGCATGTCGGCGTAGAGCACGCCGTCGGCAAATCCGCCCTTGTACGTGCACGCCCACCAGATGGCGAGGGCCGTCTTGCCGATTCCCGGTGATCCGCAGATGACGAGAATGCGGGAGGCGGCGGAGCCGGGAGCCGTATCCTTGGCGAACTCGTTCAACTCCCGTAATTCACTCGCTCTGTTGACGAAGCGGGATACGGTCATGGGGACCTGACGGGGGCGGGGCAGGGCGAAGCCGCCGGTCCCCTGCATATGGACACCGCCCATGACGGTGCCTGCCTGGATGACGGTCGACGCGTTGCCTGCGAGGGCGTTGGTGGCAGGCGATGGCGTACCGCCGGAGGCGCCCCCGGTCACTTCCCACCCTGGGCAGGCATCGGCACGTTGATGGCGTCCACGCCGCTGACAAGGGCGCTCAAGATCGAGGATATTGACAGCGGATCCATAGGCCCCCGCCCGTCCAGAACGTCTGCCATAGTTCATGCTAGGGCAGGCCGAGTCGGCGGCCAAGGCTTTCGACCGGCTGCCCCACCAGCAGGAAAAAGATCCCGGGGGACGAGGGGTACCGCGTGGACACGGTGACGTACGCGGAACGCACACCGACCGTTGAGGAATTCCGCGGAATCAGGGCAGCGGTCGGCTGGGACACCGCTGAAGAGCCATACGTTGCCGCGGCACTTGGTGCCACCCGCTATGCCGTCTGCGCCGATATCGGAATGCGAGCGGTGGGGATGGGGCGGATCATCGGTGACGGTCTCTATTTCTATGTTCAGGACGTCGTCGTACTGCCCGCGTACCAGTCCCGGGGTATCGGCACCGAAGTGGTCGACCGGCTCAGCCTGTGGCTGGAGCGGAATGCCTCGCCCGAGTGCTACGTCGCGCTCACCACCGAACCGGAGAACGCAGCGTTCTACCGGCGTTTCTCCTTCCGGCCGCAGACGTCCCTGGTGCTTCGGCGCACCTGAACTCCCGTGCGGGAGAACTCGGTGCTCAGCGTTGGGAGAGCGGTGCCGGTGCCTCCTGGACCACCCAGCCGTTGCCGTCGGGATCGTTGAAGTACATGAACGCGTTCCAGGTCTCCCCGCGCCCGTCCTCCCACCCTGTCGCGCCGAGATGCTGGACCTTGCTGATGTTCAGGCCGCGGGCGGTGAGGGCGGCGTGGGCCGCTTCGATGTCCGTCACGCACAGCTGGAGGCCCTGGGTCGAGCCGGGCTCCGGTTCCTTCTGGCCGGGCGCGGGAGGCAGACCGCTGCCGAAGGCGATCGAGCAGCGGGAGCCGGGCGGGGTCAGCTGGATGATGCGGGCCGTATCCGTGATCTGTGTGTCGGTGTCGACCTTGAAGCCGCACGTTTCCTCGTAGAACTTCTTTGCCCGGTCCAGGTCCGTGACCGGGAGGAAGACGACTTCGAGCGTCATTTCCATCGATGGTGTTCCCTTCACTGGGTGAACTGCCAGCGGGTCTGGCCGTACGGATCCTTGGCGAAGCCGAACGCCGTGCGCGGGGCCACCCGGAAAACCAGTGCCTCGCCGCCGTCGCCCACGAAGACCCCGTCGCGGACGTCGAAGGTCCACTCCGGACCGTACTTTTCGACGTACGCGCCGGCGAGGGCGCGCAGCCGCGTCCCGTCCGTCACTCGTACGGCCTCGCCCTCGAGCACCAGGTCGCAGCCTTCGGTCAGGCTGTCGGCGCCGGTGGTGAGGATCACCTCCTGATTGTCGCGGAGGTTCTTGGCCTTGCGCTCGTCGGCGCCGGTGCAGAAGTGCAGCCCGCCGTCCTGCCAGACGGCGATCAGCGGGGTGACGTGCGGACGCCCCTCGGGTCGTACGGTCGACAGCCAGAAGACCTTCGCGGCCTCCAGGCGGGTGACCGCCTCGGACCAGCCGACTGCTTCGGCCTTCGCATCGCTGTACCGGGCGTCGAGCTCGGCCGACGGTTTGAGCTGTGGTTTGTTCTGTGGGTTGTGCTGTGGTTTGTTCTGTGGGGTGTTCTGCGATGTGTTCTGCGGCATGGCGCGGTCCTCTCGCATTCGGGGCCACCGAATGTGTTGACCGCGCCGGGCGCCGGTACTCATCGGTCGGGATCAGCCCACCGGATGCCAGGCGGTGACGGAACCGCGGCCGTCCGGCTGCGCCCAGTACAGGCGGCCGTCCAGGCCCACGGCGGCCAGCCCGGTGCTCGACGCGGAGATCTGCCCGGCGCCCGCCCCGGTCCGTACGCCCGCGGGCGCACCGGCGAACAGCGAACCGCCCGCCCGCCAGGTGACCGGCCCGGGCGTCTGCGCCGACCTGCCCGCGCTTCCGGGCGCGCCCGGAGCGACCACCGCCGTGCCCGGCATGCCGGTACGGGAGCGGGCGGCGAGCAGCGAGTTGTCCGGGCCCGAGGCGCTGACCGGGCCGAAGCCGGCCGGGCCGCCCAGCTCCCGGAGGGGGGAGGCGTGCCCATCGGTGAACAGGACCGTGCGGACCGCGCCCGAGTCGGGCTTGCGGAACCAGAGCCGTATTCCGTCGCCGTCCGTGCCCGCGCTCAGGGCGAGCGTGGTCGGCGGCAGCCCCGTGTCGGCCGGGCCGCTCAGCGGCGCGCCCGGCGTCGGCTGGTGCCAGGTGAGCACCGATCGCGGCGTACCGGCGAACACCTGCCGGCGGCCCGTCGCGTCCGACGCGACGACCGGGTCGCCGTGCAGATCACGGCCGCCCAGCGCCCTCCACCGGCCCCAGGAGCCGTCCGACCGCTGGGCGATGGCGCTGAGCGAGTGGCGGCCGTTGCGCAGATAGACCGTCATCCGGCCGGCGCTGTCCGCGGCCACTGCCGGAGCGCTGATGTCGGAGGACGCGGAGGCGTCACCGCGCTCGGGGGTGCCCAGCGAGCGCCACGGCCCGAACAGGCCGTCGGGCGTGCGCTGCACCGCGGTGACGACGTCCCTGCGGTAGCCGTCGGGGCCGCGGCCGATGGTCGTACGGGTGGCGAACACGGCGATCCGCCCGTCGGGCAGCCTCACCGAGCTGACCCCGCTGTCGATCCCGGTGCCGGCCAGCAGTGTCGGACCGCTCCACTCGCCCTTCGCCCCGGCCTCCCGGTGCCAGACGGCGAGCCGGTTGTCGAGCACCGAGAACGCCCAGAGCCCGCCGTCCCTGTCCGGCTGGAGCCAGGACGTGGACTCGCCGCGGGTGTAGCGGATGGACTGTGCCCAGCCGTGCCCGGCGGGGCGGGCGGCCACCTTGCGGTCGCCGCAGCCGGCCTTGTCGCCGCAGTAGTTGTCGTTGTCCAGCCAGGCGTACGTCTTCAGGGTGCGCAGCTTGGCCTCGGCGCCGGCCGGGTCGAGGGTGTGCGGCAGTCCGCCGGTGACGTAGCCCATGTAGTTCTGGACGCTGAACCTCGGGCGGCCGGGCGACTGGGCGTACTGCGCGAGCGCGGCCTGTGCGAACCGGGCCCCGTACGTGTGGTCCTGGTGGTCCGAGGGCTTGCCCGTCCTGGCATTGCGGCCCGGCGTCGGGTCGAGCGTCCGGACGTGGGTGGGGCCGAACCGCTCCAGCAGCCCGGCGATCGTGTCGACGACCTGCCCCTTGGTGTACGTGAAGTCCTCTTCGACCGGCGTACTGGAGGCGAGCTGCGAGCCGAGGCGTTCCACCCGGCCGTCCCACAGGCCGTGCAGGCTGTCCGGCCGGTCGCCGACTATGGAGCCCGCCTCGTGCAGTTGCACCCACACCAGATTCACCTCGGGCCGGGCCCTGAGGGTGTCCAGCTCGGCGCTGCCGCCGCCGGCGGTGGGGATCGTGGTGCGCTGCCAGGGGCTGGTGCGGGAGCCGGTGGCCATCTCCGCGTAGGCGGCGCGGATGCCGTTCTGGCGGGCCTCCGCATAGCGGGCCCGGTTCGCGGCGGGCCGCTTCCGGGGAGCCAGCGGGCCCTTGCTCGCGGCGTTGACGCCGTCGGACTCGCCCGCCGTGAGGTACACCGAGGTGATGCTGCGACCGGAGCCGACCGAGTGGCTGGTGTCCGGGTTCATGAAGAAAAGGTCGTCGTCCGGGTGGGACAGGATCTGCATCACGGACGCGCCCGTGGGGCGGGCCGGCTGGATCGGCGCCTCCTGGGCGTCGGAGCTGGCCCTCTCGGTACCGGCCAGGTAGGCGAAGCCCACGAGCGGGGCCAGGATCAGGGTCGCCGTCAGGCCACGACGGGACAGCAGGGCAGGGCGGCGGGACCCGGACGACAGCATGCTGGAGTGCCTTCGGATATTCAGGGGTTAAAGGTTCTGACCAGCATTGATCGGTGTTGATCACTGCGATCGTCCGTGAAGACGGAAATATCGAGCATGCGGTTCATTGGCGCCAAAGGTCGAACAACATGGCGAATGTCACGTCATCCACGGCCCGTTCCGCGGCACCCTGCCGGAACAGAGCCGGAACAGAGCTGGAGGGGTGCCGGGAACCGCGGCGGATCACAGGGGTCTCGCACGGGCACCTGCGGCTAGGCTCGGGCACGGACCTTGATCAGAACCTTGCGCACACAGCACAGGGCACGGACGGGAGTCGACGGATGACGGCGGTGCCGGGGCGCAGGAGCAGTACCTTCACCCGTCTGCTGCGGCACGGCTTCACCGATCCTTCCGCCGCCGAACGGCTCCTCCACCTCCCCGACATGTCGCCCGCGCGCAGCGACCCCGTACTCCTCGACGCGCTCGGCGCCACCGCCGACCCCGACCTCGCGCTGCGCGGTCTCGTGCGACTGGTGGAGGCGCAGAACCCGGACGCGCGCCAGAGTCTCCTCGCCACCCTCATCAGCTCCAAGCCGCTGCGCGACCGGCTGCTCGGGGTGCTCGGCGCCTCCGAGGCGCTCGGTGACCATCTGGCCCGCCATCCGGACGACTGGCAGGAGCTCATCACCTACGAGGCGGTCGATCTGCACCCGGGCGTCGAGGAGTTCGAGCGCGGTCTCGCCGAGGCCACCGACCCCGTCTCGCTGCGGGTCGCCTACCGCCGCTGTCTGCTGTCCATTGCGGCCCGAGACGTGTGCGGCACCATCGATGTCGCCCAGACCGCCGCCGAACTCGCCGACCTGGCCACCGCGACCCTGCGCGCCGCGCTCGCCATCGCACGTGGCGCCGCGCCCGAGGACGCGGCGGCCTGCCGCCTCGCGGTCATCGCGATGGGCAAGTGCGGCGGTCATGAACTGAACTACGTCTCCGACGTGGACGTGATCTTCGTGGGTGAGGCGTCCGAGGGCGCCATCGGCGCCGCCGGTTCCGGTTCCGGTTCGGGCTCCGGCGGAGCCGACGAGGCCAAGGCCCTGCAGGCCGCGACCCGGCTGGCCTCCCATCTGATGCGGATCTGCTCCGATGCGACGGTCGAGGGCACCATCTGGCCGGTCGACGCCAATCTGCGTCCCGAGGGCAGAAACGGCCCGCTCGTGCGGACCCTGTCCAGCCATCTCGCCTACTACCAGCGCTGGGCCAAGACCTGGGAGTTCCAGGCCCTCCTCAAGGCCCGGCCGGTCGCCGGGGACCCCGCACTCGGCGAGGCGTACGTCGAGGCCGTCTCGCCCCTGGTGTGGCAGGCCGCCGAGCGGGAGAACTTCGTCCCGGACGTGCAGAAGATGCGTCGCCGTGTTGTCGACAACATCCCGGTCGCCGAGGTGGAGCGCGAGCTCAAACTCGGCCCCGGCGGGCTGCGGGACGTCGAGTTCGCCGTACAGCTGCTGCAGCTGGTGCACGGGCGCAGCGACGCGTCCCTGCACAGCGGCACCACCCTGGAGGCTCTCAAGGCGCTCGCGGCCGGCGGCTATGTGGGGCGGGCGGACGCGGCCCAGCTGGACGAGGCGTACCGCTTCCTGCGCGCCATGGAGCACCGCATCCAGCTGTACCGGCTGCGGCGTACGCATCTGGTGCCGGAGGAGGAGGCCGATCTGCGCCGCCTCGGCCGTTCGCTCGGACTGCGTACGGACCCGGTCGCCGAGCTCAACAAGGAGTGGAAGCGGCACGCATCGGTCGTACGCAGGCTGCACGAGAAGCTCTTCTACCGGCCGCTGCTCGACGCCGTTGCCCAGCTCACCCCCGGCGAGACCCGGCTCAGCCCCAAGGCGGCCGGCCAGCGGCTGGAGGCGCTGGGCTACGCGGACCCCACCGCCGCGCTCCGGCATCTGGAGGCGCTCGCCTCCGGGGTGTCCCGCAAGGCCGCGATCCAGCGCACCCTGCTGCCCGTACTGCTCGGCTGGTTCGCGGACTCCGCCGACCCGGACGCGGGCCTGCTCGGCTTCCGCAAGGTCTCCGACGCACTCGGCAAGACCCCCTGGTATCTGCGGCTGCTGCGGGACGAGGGCGCTGCCGCCGAGAATCTGGCCCGGGTGCTGTCGGCCGGCCGGCTCGCCCCCGACCTGCTGCTGCGTGCCCCCGAGGCGGTGGCCATCCTCGGCGACCCGGAGGGCCTGAAGCCGCGCGGCCGGGATCATCTGGAGCAGGAGGTGCTCGCCGCCGTGGGGCGCGCGGACACCGCCGAGGCCGCGGTCGCCGCGGCCCGTGGAGTACGCCGCCGGGAGCTGTTCCGTACCGCCGCCGCGGACCTCATCGGCTCGTACGGCACCGAGGACAGCCCGGCCGAGGCGGACCCCGGCGCGCTGGTGGACCGGGTCGGCAACGCGCTCACCGACCTCAACGCCGCCACGCTCACGGGCGCGCTCAGGGCGGCCGTGCGGGAGCAGTGGGGAGACACCCTGCCGACCCGGTTCGCGGTCATCGGTATGGGCCGCTTCGGCGGGCGCGAGCTCAGCTACGGCTCCGACGCGGATGTGCTCTTCGTCCATGAGCCGCGCGAGGGCGTGGACGACCAGGAGGCGGCGCGCGCGGCGAACACGGTCGTCACGGAGATGCGCAGGCTCCTCCAACTGCCCACCACGGACCCGCCATTGCTGATCGACGCGGATCTGCGCCCGGAAGGCAAGAGCGGACCCATGGTCCGCAGCCTCGCCTCCTACGAGGCGTACTACCGCCGCTGGTCACTGGTCTGGGAGAGCCAGGCGCTGCTGCGTGCGGAGCCGATGGCGGGCGACCCGCACCTGGCCGGCCGCTTCATCGATCTGGTCGACCCGCTGCGCTATCCGGCCGAGGGCCTGGGCGACGACGCCGTACGCGAGATCCGCCGGCTCAAGGCCCGGATGGAGACCGAGCGGCTGCCTCGGGGTGCGGACCCCACGCTCCACACCAAGCTGGGCCGCGGCGGACTCAGCGATGTCGAGTGGACGGTCCAGCTGTTCCAGATGCGGCACGGCTGGGCGGAACCCGGCCTGCGCACGACCCGTACGCGCGAGGCCCTGGCCGCCGCGCACGCGGCGCAGCTGATCACCACGGAGGACGCCCAGATCCTGGACGAGGCGTGGGTGCTGGCGACCCGGGTGCGCAACGGAGTGATGCTGGTGCGCGGCCGTCCGGGGGACACCTTCCCCTCGGACAGCCGCGAACTGGGGGCAGTGGGACGGTACTTGGGGTACGGCCCCGGACGCGTCGGTGACATGCTCGACGACTACCGGCGCATCACGCGCAGGGCGCGGGCGGTCGTGGAGGAGCTGTTCTACGGCGCGTAGGGACTGGACCGACCGGCGCGCGCCCATCTGAGGGACCTCGAAAGCGACGCGCCGGAGCTGCTCGCCTCCGGCGTGACCGTGCCGTGCTCGGCGGTGAACGGGCGGCGGTCCGCGCCTGGCGGTGCCGCGATCTGCGCGACGCGGGGGCGGTGCCGGCACTGGGCTCGGGCCGGCCGATCGCCCCTACGACGTACTCCAGGTCCCGGCCACGGCGCTGGTGCCCCGCGCCGCCGGGCCCGGGCAGGGACTGACCGGCGCGAGCGCTGGAGGGCCGCACCACGGACGCGGCACTCGCGGCGAGAGAGAAGGAACGGCGGGAGAGCAGGAACGGCGGGAGAGCAGGAACGGGCGGAGAGCAGGAACATCGCGGACCCCGTCGCGCCCGGCCACCGGGCCGATCCGATCCGACGGCGCTGGGCCTGGATCCGGTACGGGGGCCCCGAACGGACGGGCGGTACGGGCCCCGGCCAACGAGTCGGCACAGGCGCCGGTGCGGCCGGCCACGACCGGCGGCCGCCTCACCTACCGGGGCCGAGGAGTCAGGAGAGGGACCGGGTGCTGAACCGGGCGAGCGTGCCGCGGCGGGGCTCGGCCGGCTCCGCCACCAGCTTCGGCAGGGTGTGCGGCAGGGCCCCGTACCAGGCGTACGAGAGCGCGAAGCCGAACGCCAGGCAGATCATGCCGCCCACCGCGTCCAGCCAGAAGTGGTTCGCCGTGGCCACGATGACGACCAGCGTCACCGTCGGGTAGAGGATGCCGAGGATCTTCGCCCAGGGCGCGGCGGCGACCGCGCAGATGACAAGTCCGCACCAGAGCGACCAGCCGATGTGCATCGACGGCATCGCGGCGTACTGGTTCGACATGTTCTTGAAGTTGCCCGAGGCCATCGACCCCCAGGTCTTGTGGACCAGGACCGTGTCGATGAAGGCCTGCCCGTTCATCAGCCGGGGCGGCGCGAGCGGATACAGGTAGTAACCGACCAGAGCCACGCCGGTCGTGGCGAACAGGACAAGACGGGCAGCCGCATAGCGGCCCGGGTGCCAGCGGTAGAGCCACACCAGCACGCCGATCGTCACAATGAAGTGCAGGGTGGCGTAGTAGTAGTTCATCGACACTATCAGCCATGTGACGGAGTTCACGGCATGGTTGACCGACTGCTCCACCGCCAGGCCCATCGACTTCTCGGCGTCCCAGATCCAGTCCGCATTGCGCAGTGCCTGCGCCTTCTGCTCCGGTACGGCATTGCGGATCAGGGAATATGTCCAGTAACTGACCGCAATGAGCAGTATTTCGAACCAGATCCGCGGGTGGCGGGGCGACCGTAGTTTCTGCAGCCGGGTACGCGAAGGTGCGTCGGCGGCCTCGTCCGGCATGGGTGACGGAGTGGCCGTCCGGCCTTCCACAGTCTTCACGGTCGTTTCACCCATGGGACGAGAGTCTGCCAGATGCCGTCTCCCAACTGATCATCCCCCGGTCGGGTTCGGGGCACCCCTGCTAGTCCTTGGGGACGACCCCGGCCCCTGGCCCGTATCCGGGTCCCGAAGCCGTTGAACCGCGAACCACCAGTTCCGGCATGAAGACGAATTCGCTGTGCGGGGCGGGAGTGCCGCCGATCTCCTCGAGGAGCGTACGGACCGCCGCCTGGCCCATCGCGGGCACCGGCTTGCGGACCGTGGTCAGCGGAGGATCGGTGAAGGCGATCAGCGGGGAGTCGTCGAAGCCCACGACCGAGATGTCGTCGGGCACCTCCAGGCCGCGCTGCCGCGCCGCCCGTATCGCCCCCAGAGCCATCATGTCGCTCGCGCACACCACTGCCGTACAGCCGCCGTTCATCAGCGCGGTGGCGGCCGCCTGGCCGCCCTCCAGGCTGAAGAGCGAGTGCTGGATCAGCTCCGACGCGATCTCCTCGGGGTCCGTACCGAACTCGTCCTGGATCGCCTGGACGAAGCCCTCGATCTTGCGCAGCACCGGCACGAACCGCTTGGGGCCGAGCGCCAGACCGATCCGTGTGTGACCGAGCGACGCCAGATGCGTCACCGCCAGCCGCATCGCCGCCCGGTCGTCGGGCGAGATGAAGGGCGCCTGCACCTTCGGGGAGAATCCGTCCACCAGGACGAAAGGGACTCCCTGGGCGCGCAGCTGCTCGTAACGCTCCATATCGGCGGAGGTGTCCGCGTGCAGCCCGGAGACGTAGATGATGCCGGCCACGCCCCGGTCCACCAGCATTTCGGTGAGTTCGTCCTCCGTGGACCCGCCGGGGGTCTGGGTGGCGAGCACGGGGGTGTAGCCCTGACGGGTCAGCGCCTGCCCGATGACCTGGGCGAGCGCCGGGAATATCGGGTTCTCCAGCTCCGGCGTGATCAGTCCGACCAGACCCGCGCTGCGCTGGCGCAGCCGTACCGGACGCTCGTATCCAAGGACGTCGAGCGCGGCGAGTACGGACTGGCGGGTGGTCGCGGCGACGCCGGGCTTTCCGTTGAGAACCCGGCTCACCGTCGCTTCGCTGACCCCCGCCTGGGCTGCGATGTCTGCCAGTCGTGCGGGTGCGGTCACAGGATTGGACTGTACCGGGCGCATCTCAGACTGCCCACCAGACGCAGGTCTCGCCGGGAATGCGGACCGTACCGCCGGTGAACTCCAGCGCGGCGGTGGCGAGCACCGGTCGCCCGGGGACGGGCAGTTCGGCCTCGACGGCCAGCGTGTTGAGCGTGCAGAGCAGACCGGGGCGGCGGAAGACCAGCACGCCCGCGGGGCCGTCCAGCCACTCCATCTCCCCGTCACCGAGGCCCGGCAGGTCCTGGCGCAGTGCGAGCGCCGAGCGGTACAGCTCCAGCGTGGAGCGCGGATCGCCGGTCTGGGCCTCGACCGAAAGATCCTTCCAGGAGGCGGGCTGCGGCAGCCAGCTGGAGCCCGGGCCGAAGCCGTACGGAGCCGCCTCGCCGGACCACGGCAGCGGCACGCGGCAGCCGTCCCGCATACCGTCCTGGCCGTCCCCGCGGAAGAAGGCCGGGTCCTGGCGCACCGCGTCCGGCAGGTTTTCGACCTCCGGCAGGCCGAGCTCCTCGCCCTGGTAGATGTACGTGGACCCGGGCAGCGCCAGTGTCAGCAGCGCGGCGGCACGGGCCCGGCGCAGACCGCGCTCGCCGCCGCCGTAGCGGGTGGTGTGGCGTACGACGTCGTGGTTGGAGAGCACCCAGGTGGTGGGGGCGCCCACCGAGGTCGTCGCGGCCAGCGAATCGTCGATGACCGCGCGCATCGCCTCCGCCTCCCAGTCGCACGTCAGGAACTGGAAGTTGAAGGCCTGGTGCAGCTCGTCGGGGCGCACGTACATGGCCAGCCGCTCGGAGGAGGGTGCCCAGGCCTCGGCGACGCCGATGCGCTCGCCGTCGTAACTGTCCAGCAGCCGGCGCCAGGAGCGGTGGATCTCGTGGACGCCGTCCTGGTCGAAGAAGGGCAGCACCTGCGCGCCGATCAGCTTCGCCTGCTCGCTCAGCCCGATGTCCGGCAGCCCCTCGGCCTTGACCATGCCGTGCGCGACATCGATACGGAAGCCGTCGACGCCCAGGTCCAGCCAGAAGCGCAGGATCGACTCGAACTCCTCGCGCACCGCGGGGTGGTCCCAGTTGAGGTCCGGCTGCTCGGGCGCGAACAGGTGCAGATACCAGTCGCCGGCCGCGGTGCGCGTCCAGGCCGGGCCGCCGAAGACGGACTCCCAGTCGTTGGGCGGCAGTTCGCCGTCCACGCCCTTGCCGGGACGGAAGTGGTAGAGCTCCCGTTCCTTGCCGCCGGCCAGCGCCGCCTGGAACCACACATGCCGGTCGGAGGTGTGGTTGGGCACGATGTCCACGATGACCCGCAGACCGAGCCGGTGTGCCTCGCGCACCAGGTCGTCGGCGTCCGACAGATCGCCGAACAGCGGGTCCACGGCACGGTAGTCGGCGACGTCGTAGCCGCCGTCGGCCTGCGGAGACGCATAGAAGGGGGTGAGCCAGACCGCGTCCACGCCAAGGCCCGCAAGGTAGGGCAGCCGCTCTCTGATACCCCGCAGATCGCCGATGCCGTCCCCGTCGCTGTCGGCGAAGGAGCGGACGTACACCTGGTAGATGACGGCGTCCCGCCACCAGCCCGCGGAGTGTGCGGCAGGCTGGTTGCGGAGGGTGGGAGCGAGCTCCTGGGTCATGTACGTTCCCTTTTTGGTCGTCAGACGTCGTTACTGCTGGGTCAACGCGCCGTGCGTGGACCGGATACGAGGATCGGCGTCAGTCAGCCCTTCGTGCCGCCGGCGGTCAGACCGGCCACCAGGTGCCGCTGCGCGAAGAAGAAGAGCAGGCCGGCCGGAATCATGATCAGTACGGACGAAGCCGTCATCAGGCCCCACTCGGCACGGTGCGGACCCACGAACGTCTGCAGGCCGACCGCGAGCGTGTACTTCCCCTCGCTGCTCATGAAGGAGGACGCGAAGGCGACTTCGCCCCAGGCGGTGAGGAAGGTGTAGAAGGCGGTGACGGCCAGACCGGGCCGGGCGAGCGGGATGATCAGCCGCCAGAAGGTGCCGAACGGGGTGAGTCCGTCGACCCGCCCGGACTCGTCGATCTCGGTCGGGATGGTGTCGAAGTACCCCTTCAGCATCCACGCGCAGAACGGCACGGACACCGAGCAGTAGGTGATGATCAGGCCGCCGTAGCTGTCAAGGAGACCCAGCCTGCCGAGGATGTTGTAGAGCGGCACGATCAGCACCGCGACCGGGAACATCTGGCAGAGCAGGAACGACCACATCAGCGACTTGTGTCCCGGGAAGCGCATCCGCGAGACCGCGTAGCCGGCGCTCGCCGAGATGAACACACCCACCAGCATGGTGCCGCCGGCGACGACCGCGGAGTTGATGAACCAGGTCACGAACTCGGTGTCGCCCAGCACATGGCTGTAGTTGGCGAAGGTGAAGCCGGTCATCTCCAGCGGGTGCGTCCAGCCGTTCTCACCGCGGACGGAGACCAGCACGATGAAGACAATCGGGAACAGCGCGATGAGGGAGGCGAGGACCAGGGCGGCGTGCAGGGCGATCGACGCGCCCCTGGAGCGCTCCTCCCGGGCCCGTACCGATGCGCGGACCGGTGCGGTGGGTGCCGACGTGCGGACCGGAGTGCGTACCGTCTTGCTTACGGTGCTCACTTGGCGACCTCCTGGCGGCCGAGCATCTTGCGGTAGACGATGGAGAAGACCAGGAGCAGGGAGAGGATCACGATGCCGTACGAGGCGGAGCCCGCGTAGTCCCGTACGCCCTGGAAGGCGAGGCGGTAGGCGTACGTCACCAGGATCTCGCTCTCGGTGCCGCCGGCCTGCCCGATCACGAGGTAGATGATCGGGAACATGTTGAAGGTCCAGATGGTGCCCAGCAGGATGACGGTGGAGCTGACGGGCTTGAGGCCCGGCATCGTCACGTTCCAGAACCGCTGCCAGGGGGAGGCGCCGTCCATCTCGGCCGCCTCGTGCAGCTCCCGGGGGATGGACTGCAGTCCGCCGAGGATCGCCACCATCATGAACGGCACACCGAGCCAGGTGTTGACCGCGATGACCGAGAGCTTCTGGATGGTCGGGTCGCCCAGCCAGTCGACCGCGCCGATGCCGACCTTGGCCAGCAGCCCGTTCAGCACACCGTTGTCGGTGTTGTACATCAGCTTCCAGGCGAAGGCGGCGACGAAGGCCGGAACCGCCCAGGGCAGGATCAGCAGCACGCGGTAGAGGGAGCGGCCGCGCATCTTCCGGTTGAGCAGCATCGCGAGCGCGAGACCGACCGTGTAGTGCAGGAAGACGCAGCTCGCGGTCCAGATGACCGTCCAGGTGAGCCGCGGATAGAACGACCCCTCCTTGCCGGAGAGGATGTTCCAGTAGTTCTCGAGGCCGATGAACTGGTACGTCGCCGGGACCTCGAAGTCACCGATGGTGCGGCCGATGTTGGCCTCGTTGGCGTCGGTGAAGGAGAGGTAGATGCCGCGGCCGAGCGGATAGCCGACGAGCACGGCCAGTACCACGACCACGGGCAGGACCATGGCCCAGGCGTACCAGTGGGTGGTGAAGGACCTTCTGGTCCTGACTACGAGGGTGCTCATCTCTCTCCGTACGGCGGCGTGAACGTGAAGGTGAAGGAGACCGGCTCGGCCGGCCGGGCGCGTGGGGTCTGCCCCACGCGAAGCGGGGACAGATCCCCCGGCCGGCCGAGCCGGAGACTGGGCCGGCGTCAGCCGATCTTGTAGTCCTTCAGGAGCTTGGTGTTCCACTCCTCGGCCAGCGCGTCCAGGCCCTCCTTGGCCGAGACGTCACCGCGCAGGATCTTCACGTAGTGCTGGTCGTAGGCGACGAAGAGGTCACCGACGCCGGGGATCATCGGACGGGACCTGGACACGGACAGCGCGTCCTGGAAGGCCTTCTTCGCCGGGTCCGCGGTGACCGCGGAGGTGTAGGCGGACTTCCGGGTCGGCAGGGTGTTGATCTCCTTGGCCGTGAACTCCTGGCTCTTGGCGGAAGACATGAACTTCACGAAGAGGTACGAGGCGTCCTTGTTCTTGGAGCCGCGGTAGACCGAGTAGTTGTGACCGCCGATGGGGGCCCCCGCCTTGCCGGAGGAGCCGGTCGGGATGTTGGCGATGCCCAGGTTGTTCTTGTCCTTGAAGGCCTTGCCGCTGTAGTCGTCGGAGACCGACCAGGGGCCGTTGACGACCATGGCGATCTTGCCGTCCTTGAAGGACGTCTGGGCCGCGACGTATCCGTCGGTGGTGGCGGGCTTGAGGGCGACGTCGGACTTGGACAGCTTCAGCGCCGTCTCCATGGCCTTGACGGCCTCGGGGGAGTTGACGGTGATCTTCTTGCCCTCGACGTCGAGCATGTCGCCGCCCTCGCCGTACAGGAACGGCAGGGAGAAGTAGCCCTCGGGGTTGAGCTGAGTGCCCGTGATCCCCGTCTTCTCCTTGATCGTCTTGGCGGTGGCGATGAACTCGTCCCACGTGGCCGGCGGCTTGGCGATGCCGGCCTTCTTGAAGATCTCCTTGTTGTAGAGGAGACCCAGGGTGTCGGTGACCTGGGGGACGCCGACCGTCTCGTTCTTCCACTTGGCGGTGGAGAGCGGACCGGGGAGGAAGTCCTCGACATTGTCGAGCGCAGGGGTGTTGTCCAGCGGCTGGAGGTAGCCGAGGTTGGCGAACCCGGCCGACCAGCCGACATCGGTACGGATGACATCCGGCGCGCCCTTGCCGTTCTGGGCCGCCGTCTTGAACTTCTGCTCCGCCTGGTCGAAGGAGACCGACGTACGCGTCACCTTGATCTTCGGGTACTCCGCCTGGAAGTCCTTGACCAGCTTGTCGTACGTCGGGCCCTCGGCCTCGTTGGAGGTGTCCCACCACGTGATGGACCCGGTCACACTCTTCGGGTCCTCCGCGGCCTTCTTGCCGCTGCTGTCGGTGGCGCCGTCGCTGCCCCCGCACGCGCTGGCGGTAAGAGCCAGTACGCCGACGACCGCGGCGACCGATATGCCCTTGCGCATCTTGATCTCCTCGTTGAGGTCAGGCCCTGACCTGTCCTCGGGCCGGGCTGCTGCGGCGTGAAGCTAACAGTCCTGCAAGACCTTGCGAAAGACCTTGCAGAAAGAAAACGGCAAGATTTCCAGGTTGTGACCTCCTCGTGTCCTGGGGCTTGACCGCGGAGGGCAGGGCTCCTACGGTCTGCTGCGCAGTATGCGTCAATCGCTTGCTGCAAGAGCCGCAAGAACTTTTCAGGACACTTCAAGAGCCTTTCGGGCAAGGCGCGTTGTCTTACGAGGCTGCTCTGTCACCCGCCCCCGCACCTTCCCCACGTGCAGGAGAAAACATGGCCAGCAGACCTCTGGCTGCCGCGCTCGCCCTCGTGGCGGGCGCGGCGGTCGCAGTGATCGCCCCACCCGGCGCCGCTCGGGCGGCGCCGCCCGGAGGCAAGGACGTCACCGCCGTTCTCTTCGAGTGGCGCTTCGACTCGGTGGCCAAGGCGTGCACCGACCAGCTCGGACCGGCGGGCTATGGATATGTCCAGGTTTCGCCGCCGCAGGAGCATGTCCGGGGCGACCAGTGGTGGACCTCGTACCAGCCCGTCAGCTACAAGATCGCCGGCCGTCTCGGCGACCGTGCCGCGTTCGCCGGCATGGTGAGCACCTGCCACGCCGCGGGCGTCAAGGTCGTCGCCGACAGTGTCATAAATCACATGGCATCCGCGTCCGGCACCGGCACGGGCGGCTCGTCGTACGAGAAGTACACCTACCCCGGCACCTACTCCGGCGCCGACATGGACGACTGCCGCTCGCAGATCGGCAACAACTACGGCGACCGGGCCAACGTCCAGAACTGCGAGCTGGTCGGGCTCGCCGATCTCGACACCGGCGAGGAGTACGTACGCGGTCGCATAGCCGCATACCTCAACGATCTTCTCTCGCTCGGTGTCGACGGCTTCCGCATCGACGCCGCCAAGCACATGCCCGCCGGCGACCTCGCCAGCATCAAGAGCCGGCTGAGCAACCCGAACGTCTACTGGAAGCAGGAGGCGATCCACGGCGCGGGCGAGGCGGTCTCACCGAGCGAGTACCTGGGCACCGGCGACGTACAGGAATTCCGGTACGCCCGCGATCTCAAGCGCGTCTTCCACAACGAGAACCTCGCTTACCTGAAGAACTACGGCGAGGGGTGGGGATACATGGAGTCCGGCAAGTCGGCCGTCTTCGTGGACAACCACGACACCGAGCGCGGCGGCGACACCCTCAGCTACAAGGACGGGGCGAACTACACGCTCGCCAACGTCTTCATGCTGGCCTGGCCGTACGGCTCCCCGGATGTCCACTCCGGCTACGAGTGGTCCGACAAGGACGCGGGGCCGCCGGGCGGCGGGACGGTGAACGCGTGCTACAGCGACGGGTGGAAGTGCCAGCACGCCTGGCGCGAGATCTCCTCGATGGTGGCCTTCCGGAACACGGCGCGCGGTCAGGGCGTCGTGAACTGGTGGGACAACGGGGGCGACCAGATCGCCTTCGGGCGCGGTACCAAGGCGTACGTGGCCATCAACCATGAGGGGTCCTCGCTGAGCAGGACGTTCCAGACGTCGCTGCCCGCGGGAGAGTACTGCGACGTACAGAGCGGCAACGGCGTCACGGTGGACGGCTCGGGCCGGTTCACGGCGACGCTGGGATCCAACACGGCCGTGGCGCTGCATGCGAACGCCCGCACCTGCGGCGGGGGCCCGGTCGCGGCGGGCGCGTTCCGCCCCTGACCCGGGGGCTGCCGGGTCCGGCTCGGCCAGGACGGGACGGGGCGGGGCCACGCCCGCCCCGTCCCGCTGGGGAGGAGCCGTGCAGGGTCGTCCCCGCAGGGGATTGGCGGCAGGACCTGGCCCACCTCAACAAGACCCTGTATGCCGCCGACCCCGAGGAGTCGAGCCCGGAGGGGCCCCGGAACCCGCACCAAAGCAGGACCCCGCACCACAGGCCCGAGTCACCCGCACCCGCACTCAGGCAGGGCCCGCCCCTGTGTGGCGTTGCGCTGGGGAGGGGCCGTGCAGGGTCGTCCCCGCAGGGGATTGGCGGCAAGGCCCGGCCCACGAAAACGGGACCCTGTATGCCGCCGACCCCGAGGAGTCGAGCCCGGAGGGGCCCCGGAACCCGCACTAAAGCAGGACCCCGCACCACAGGCCCGAGCCACACGGACCCGCACCAAACAGGACCCCGCACCACGGGCCACGTGCCCGCAGGCGACCCGCACCAGACAAGAACCCGCGCCGCAGGCGACCCGCACCAGCACAAGAACCCGCGCCGCAGGCGACCCGTACCGAAACCGGGACCGCGCCGCAGGCGCCCCGCACTCAATGAAGGAGTTACCACTGGTGACCAGTACCTCCCCGCCCCGCAGACGCGTCGCCGCCGCCGCCGCCGTCGTCGTGGGCGCCCTCTGCGCGGCGCTCATACCCGGCGTGCCCGCCGGGGCGACGTCGCCCCCGCCGCCCCCGTCCGACAGCGCGCTCGCGCGCCAGCCCGCGCGGCACGATCTGACCCGGGAGCAGTTCTACTTCGTTCTGCCCGACCGGTTCGCCAACGGCGACCGCGCCAACGACCGCGGCGGCCTTGCCGGTTCACGCCTCGAGACCGGCTACGACCCCACCGACAAGGGCTTCTACCAGGGCGGGGACCTCAAGGGGCTCACCCAGAAGCTCGACTACATCAAGGGCCTCGGCACCACCGCCATCTGGCTCGCCCCGATCTTCAAGAACCGGCCCGTCCAGGGCACCGGCAAGGACGCCTCGGCCGCCTACCACGGCTACTGGATCACCGACTTCACCCAGGTCGACCCCCACTTCGGGACCAATGCCGACCTCGAGAAGCTGATCGACAAGGCCCATGGCAAGGGCATGAAGGTCTTCTTCGACGTCATCACCAACCACACCGCCGACACCGTCGACTACGCGGAGAAGAAGTACGGCTACCGCCCCAAGGGCGCCTACCCCTTCCTCGACAGCAGCGGCCGCCCCTTTGACGACCGGGCGGGGGCCGGCAAGGTCGACGCCGACTCCTTCCCGTACACCCCCGAGGCCACCGGCCGGAAGGTTCCCGCCTGGCTCAACGACCCGACCATGTACCACAACCGCGGTGACTCGACCTTCGCGGGCGAGAGCTCGGAGTACGGGGACTTCTCCGGCCTCGACGACCTGTGGACCGAGCGCCCCGAGGTCGTCACGGGCATGGAGAAGATCTACGAGAAGTGGGTCCGCGACTTCGACATCGACGGCTTCCGCATCGACACCGTCAAGCACGTCGACATGGACTTCTGGACCCAGTGGGCGACCGCCCTGGACGCCTACGCGGCCGAGCGCGGCCGCGACGACTTCTTCATGTTCGGCGAGGTCTTCTCGGCGGACACGGCGATCACCTCGCCGTATGTCACGCGCGGCCGGCTGGACTCCACGCTCGACTTCCCCCTCCAGGACGCGGCCCGCGCCTACGCCTCCCAGGGCGCCCCGGCCGACAGGCTCGCCAAGGTGTTCGCCGACGACTACCGCTACACCACCGACAAGGCCAACGCCTATGAGCAGGTGAGCTTCCTCGGCAACCACGACATGGGCCGCATCGGCACCTTCCTCAAGCAGGACAACCCGAAGGCCGACGACGCCGAGCTGCTGAAGCGCGCACGACTTGCCAACGAGCTGATGTTCCTGTCCCGCGGCAACCCGGTGATCTACTACGGCGACGAGCAGGGCTTCACCGGCGCGGGCGGCGACAAGGACGCCCGCCAGAGCCTCTTCGCCTCCAGGACCGCCGACTATCTGGACGACGACCAGCTGGGCACGGACCGTACGCACGCCTCCGACGCGTACGACACCGGGCACCCTGTCTACCGTTCGATCGCCGCGCTGTCGAAGCTCACCAAGGACCACCCGGCGCTGCGCGACGGCGTGCAGCGGCAGCGGTACGCGGCGGACTCCGTGTACGCCTTCTCCCGCACGGACACCAGGACGCGTACCGAGTACGTCGTCGCCGCCAACAACGGCACCGCGCCCAGGACCGTGACCCTCCCGGCGGATGCCACCGACTTCCGTACGCTCTACGGCGGTTCGGGCGCGGTGCACGCCACCGACGGCAGGATCGAGGTCACCGTGCCCGCGCTCTCCTCGGTGGTCCTCCAGGCCGCGAAGCCCCTGGCCAAGCCCGCCGCGAAGCCGTCGATCACCCTCAAGGCCCCGGCCGCGGGTGCCACCGGCACCGTCGAGATCACGGCGGACACCGACGGAGGACAGCTCAACCGCGTGGTCTTCGCCGCCCAGACGGGCAACGGCAAGTGGCGCACTCTCGGCTCTGCCGACCACGCCCCGTACAAGGTCACCCAGTATCTCGATGCGAAGGTGGCGGCGGGAACGCCCTTGCGTTACAAGGCAGTTGTGGTGGACAGCGCGGGACGGACCGCCAGTGACCGGGCGGCGACGACCGCCGGGCAGGCTCCGCCGCCCGAGAAGCCGGTGGCGGTCGAGCGCGACTACGCGGTCGTCCACTACCAGCGTCCCGACGGCGACTACGACGGCGTGGAACTGAAGACCGGGGACGGCACCGCGGCCTTCACCGGCCGTGACGCGTACGGCGCCTTCGCCTGGGTCAAGCTCGCCGAGGACGCCGCGACCCTCCCGTACACGGTGGAGAAGAACGGCACGGCGGACGGCCCGCAGCGCACCGTCGATCTGGGCCGCACCGGCGAGGTCTGGATCGCGCAGGGCAAGGACGGCCAGTCGGACACCGCGCCCGACGGCGCCTACCCGCCGCAGGACAAGACCAAGGCCGTGCTCCACTACCACCGGCCCGACGGCAACTACGACGGCTGGGGTCTGCACACCTGGACCGGGGCCAAGGACCCGACCGACTGGTCCAAGCCGCTGATGCCGGTGAAGAAGGACGCGTACGGAGCGACCTTCGAGGTGCCGCTCGCCGCGGGTGCCACCTCGCTCAGTTACATCCTCCACAAGGGCGACGAGAAGGACCTGCCCAACGACCGGTCCCTGGACCTCGCGACGTATACGAACGAGGTCTGGCTGCTGGCCGGGCAGCCTGAGTATCTGCTGCCCCAGACCGGCGGCGCGCCCTCGCTCGACCTGGCCAAGGCCGAGGCCCAGTGGATCGACCGGGACACCGTCGTCTGGAAGGTGAAGGCGACCGACGCGACCAGCCAGCAGCTGGTGTACGCGCCGGACGGCGGCATCTCCGTCGTCGGCGGAGCCCTGAGCGACGAGGGGCGCTGGCTGCGCCTCACGCCCTCAGCCCTGACCGACGCCCAGAAGGCCACGCACCCGCACCTCAAGGACTATCCGGCCTTCACCGTCGACGCACGCGACCGCGACCGGGTGCGCCAGTCCCTGCGTGGCCAGCTGATCGCCACCCAGCGCGCCGCCAACGGCGCGCTGCTCGCCGCCACCGGCGTGCAGATCCCGGGTGTCCTCGACGACCTGTACGACGCGACCGGGGCGAAGCTGGGGCCGGTCTTCCCGGTCTTCTCCCGGGGCGGCCCCACCCTCTCCCTCTGGGCCCCCACCGCACAGCACGTGGCCCTCGAACTCGACGGGAAGACCGTCCCGATGAAGCGGGACGGCAGGAGCGGCGTCTGGTCGGTCACCGGCAAGCAGTCCTGGGCCGGAAAGCAGTACCGGTACGCGGTGAAGGTCTGGGCGCCCAGCGTCCAGCGACTCGTCACCAACAAGGTCACCGACCCCTACTCCACCGCCCTGACCACCGACTCGGCCCGCAGCCTCGTCGTCGACCTCGCCGACCCGAAGCTCGCCCCGGCGGGCTGGGCGGGGCTGAAGAAGCCGGCCGCGACGCCGCTGCGGAACGCGCAGATCCAGGAGCTGCACATCCGTGACTTCTCGGTCGCGGACCGCACGGCGAAACACCCGGGCCAGTACCTGGCGTTCACCGACCGCGACTCGCAGGGCATGAAGCACCTGCGCGCGCTGTCCGCCTCCGGCACCTCCTACGTCCATCTCCTGCCCGCCTTCGACATCGGCACCATCCCGGAGAAGAAGTCCGGCCAGGCCACACCTGCCTGCGACCTGAAGGTGTACGCCCCCGACTCTGACGAGCAGCAGGCGTGCATCGCCAAGGCCGCCGCGAAGGACGCGTACAACTGGGGCTACGACCCGCTGCACTACACCGTCCCCGAGGGCTCGTACGCGAGCGACCCCGAGGGCACCAGGCGCACGGTCGAGTTCCGTCGCATGGTCCAGGGCCTGAACGCCGCCGGCCTGCGCACCGTCATGGACGTCGTCTACAACCACACCGTGGCGAGCGGACAGGCGGACAAGTCCGTCCTGGACAAGATCGTCCCCGGCTACTACCAGCGGCTGCTCGCCGACGGAACCGTCGCCACCTCCACCTGCTGCGCGAACACCGCGCCCGAGAACGCCATGATGGGCAAGCTCGTCGTCGACTCGGTCGTCACCTGGGCAAAGGAGTACAAGGTCGACGGCTTCCGCTTCGACCTGATGGGTCACCATCCGAAGGCCAACATCCTGGCCGTCCGCAAGGCGCTCGACGCGCTGACCGTCGCGAAGGACGGCGTGGACGGGAAGAAGATCATCCTCTACGGGGAGGGCTGGAACTTCGGAGAGATCGCCGACGACGCCCGCTTCGTCCAGGCCACCCAGAAGAACATGGCAGGTACGGGGATCCCGACCTTCTCCGACCGGGCCCGGGACGCGGTGCGCGGCGGCGGCCCCTTCGACGAGGACCCGGGCGTGCAGGGCTTCGCCTCCGGCCTGTTCACCGACCCCAACTCCTCCGCGGCGAACGGCACCGAGGCCCAGCAGAGGGCCCGGCTGCTGCACTACCAGGACCTGATCAAGGTGGGTCTGTCGGGCAATCTCGCCGGCTACTCCTTCACCGACAGCTCCGGCCGCAGCGTCAAGGGCTCCGAGGTCGACTACAACGGTGCTCCCGCCGGTTACGCGGCCGCCCCCGGCGACGCCCTCGCCTACGCGGACGCCCACGACAACGAGTCCTTGTACGACGCCCTCGCCTTCAAGCTCCCGCAGGCCACCTCACCGGCCGACCGGGCGCGGATGCAGGTGCTGGCGATGGCGACCGCGGCGCTCTCGCAGGGGCCCGCGCTCTCCCAGGCGGGGACGGACCTGCTGCGCTCCAAGTCGCTGGACCGCAATTCGTACGACAGCGGCGACTGGTTCAACGCGATCCACTGGGACTGCCGGGACGGCAACGGCTTCGGCCGCGGACTCCCGCCGGCGGCCGACAACAAGCCCAAGTGGCCCTTCGGCAAGCCGCTGCTGACGGCACCGGCGCTCACGGTCGGCTGCCCGCAGATCAATGGTGCCTCGGCCGCCTACCGGGATCTGCTGACGATCCGTACCACCGAGAAGGCCTTTGGTCTGGCGTCCGCGGACCAGGTCCAGGACCGGCTCTCCTTCCCGCTCTCCGGAAAGGACGAGACGCCGGGCGTGATCACCATGGCCCTCGGTGATCTGGTGGTGGTCTTCAACGCGACACCCAAGACGCAGACCCAGCGCGCCGAACCGCTGGCGGGGCGGTCGTACGCCCTGCACCCCGTCCAGGCCGCGGGCGCGGACTCCACTGCCAAGAAGTCCTCCTACGAAGGGAGTTCGGGCAGCTTCACCGTCCCGGGGCGTACCGTCGCCGTCTTCAAGCGGGGGTGATCCCCGCCGCGCGCGCCGGCGGCGCACCGGCCGAGCTCGATACGGGGCTCACGGCCGGTGCGCCGCCGGCCGCCGCGGCGGCAGGCTTCTCCAGCAAGGTCACTGCGTAAAGGCTCCCGTCCTTGGCCACCTTGCCCGGCTCCTCACCGACGACGCGGTAGCCGACGGCCTCGTAGTACGCCCGGAGCCGGGAATTGCCCGACAGACAGTCGAGCCGCACGAACTCCCGCCCGGCGTCGGCGATCCGCTGCTCGGCATGCGCAAGCAGGACGCGGCCGAGGCCACAGGGCGCGGTGGCCCGGTCGGTCATGAGCCGGTGCACATACCCGGCGACGGGAGCCTGAATTCCCCACGCCGGCAGGTCCTCCCACCACAGCTCGTACGCCCCGACGGGGCGGCCGCCGGTCTCCGCGATCCAGACCTCGCCCTCCTTGATCCGGAGCCGGAAGTGAGCGGTGTCCTTGTCGCCGGGCTTCCACTGGTCGATGCCGTTGCGCCGCATCCAGCGGGCTGCCCCGTCGTACAGGGCGACAAGGCTCTCCACATCATCGTCGGCAGCGGGCCGAACGGCAGGGGCCGGGATCGTGGAATCAGGGATCATGGAGGCGATTATGGCCGTCCGCCCGACCGACCACCTCAACGGAGCCCTCCGATGCCCCAGATCACCGTCGACTACTCCGAGAGCCTGGAGTCCTCCTTCGACCGCCAGGGCTTCGCGCTCGCCCTGCACCCGTTGATCGTCGAGACGATCGACACCCAGCTCGCCGCCTGCAAGTCCCGTTTCCGCCGTGTCGTCGAGACGCTCGTCGCCGGGGGCACGCCCTCCGACGCGGTCGTCCACATCGGCATCGCCCTGCTGCCCGGTCGCGCCCCCGAGCTCAAGGCGCAGCTCTCGGAGACCGTTCTCGATCTCCTGGCCGAGTACCTCAAGCCGGCCGACGGTGTCACTCCCGTCGTCTCCGCCGAGGTGCGGGACCTGGAGCCCTCCTACCGCAAGCGCTGAGCGGGCACCTTGGCCAGCGTGGGCGCCAGCGACATGAGCCGGCCGACCAGATCGCCGAACGGGCCGTCGGCCGGCTCGTCCACGAGAATGCGGAGCAGGATGCCCGCCATCTCCTCGTCGTACGCCGCGCTCACCGCCGACAGCGCCGCGAAGTCGTGCACCAGCTGCAACTCCAGCTCGGCGCGCGGTATACGGCGCCCGTCCAGCCAGAGCAGCGCCGTGGACTCCGCGAGCGACACCCACGACCGTACGATCAGCCCCAGCCGCGCCGAGGGCTTGTCGATCCCCAGATGGGCCAGGATCTGCTCGTACGCCGCCTGCCGGACGTCGTCGATCATCCCGTTGGTCGTGGAGGAGCCGACGGCGGGGCCGCCCCGCATCAGCGCGGAGAACCCGGGCCCATGGTCGTCCACGAAGTCGAAGTACCGCCCCATCACCCGCAGCAGGCGCGCCCCGAGCGGCCCTTCGTGCGGCTCCTGGAAGCGACCGGCCAGCTCGTCGGCGGCCCGCCGCAGCGCCGCCTCGTACAGGCTCTGTTTGCCGGGGAAGTAGTGGTAGACCAGCGGCCGTGAAATACCGGCTGCCGCGGCGATCTCATCGATCGACACGTCGTCGGGGGAGCGGTGGCTGAACAGCTCCAGCGCCACACCGATCAGCTGCTGCCTGCGCTCCTCGACGCCCATCCTTCGTCGTACCCCGGTCGTCATACGAACACCCTAACGGCCGTGCGATGCACACGGCACACGGCGTGGTGGTCCGGCACCAGCCGACGGAATGCGCTCCTCCGCCATGGGCGCCGGATGCGCAGGAGACGTTGCGTCAATGTACTGACGGGTAGCAGCCACCACAGGGGTGCGCGGCCGGATTCTCCGGCTGCCCGGTCAGCAGGGGGCGGGCACTCAGCGCAGGGCGCCCACGCGACTGCCGTCCGTCAGTCGGCCGTTCAGCTCCGCCCGCGCACCCGCCTTCGCCGGGACCGCCAGCAGACTGCCCTGCGCGCTGCCCTTCACCCCGCCCGACGTGGTCAGGGAAACGAACTGCTCACTGCCCGCCGCGAGCACGTACCACCGGCCCGCCCGCGACTTCCACAGCACGCCCGCGAGCACTCGCGGATCCCGCACCCCGCACGACGCCGTGTCCTGCGACCGGGCCACGACCGCGCCGGGGGCGTTGTCCTGCGGGCCGGGGGCCTGGAACTGGGCCATGACCCGGCTCCCTCTGCCCCGCCAGGTCTCCGCCCGGGTGCACAGCCAGGCCGCCGTGCCGTTCGCCTCGGGCAGCGGCTGCGCGGCGTACTGCCACGAGTTGACGCTGCGCACACCGCTCGCGCGCACCCCGGGCAGCAGACAGGCCGTACGCGCCCACGAGGCGCGGGCCGCACGCGCGGTGACGTCCTTCGGTGCGGACGGCGGGCCGGAGGTGAGCCGGGCCGGGGTCAGTTCGCCGAGGTCGGTCAGCAGCCGGGCGGACGTGCCGTCGCGCAGCTCGAGAACCTCCCAGGTGCGGCAGTCCCGCGCCTGCGCCGGGCTGGGCAGCGGAGCCGTGACCCCGTCCGCGCCGCGCGAGAGGGCGCGTGGGCCGCCGTGCGGGGCGAGCAGGTCGCGCACGGAGACGGCCCGCACCCAGGGTGCCGTCAGATAGCGGACGTTGCCGTCCGTGCGGCCGGCCACGAGCGCACCCGACGAGGCCGCGTCGGCCGCGTCCGTACGCGCGAAGTCGAGCGCCACCCCGCCGGTGCCCTCCTTTGGTTCGGCGTACCGGACCACACGCAGCCCGTCGTGCAGGAGCACCACGCGCGCCTGGTCGACCTCGCCCGCGTACAGCAGTTGCGGTGAGCCCATCGGCGGGCCCGGCGGCGTGCCGGGGGTCGCGGAGACCTGGACCGCGCTGCCGGGCCTGGCCCAGACGGCGAGCGCGCGACGCAGCAGGGCATGGTCTCCGGTGAGAGCGCCGCGGGCGGGCCAGACGGAGAAGTCCGTACGGGTCGAGTGCTGCCAGACCGTGGGGGAGACCCGCGTCAACTTGGCCGGATCCAGGGCGGCCTCGGCGGCGGGGTTGCGCGCGTACACCGGCGCGGCCGCACCGTCGGGACCCCAGCCGTCGCCCGGCAGTCCGAGCAGCGCCCCGCACACGGCGAGCGCGGCGGCAGCCACCAGACCGGCCTTGACATGCTGACGGCGGCGTATCAGATCGGTGGGACGCGCCTGCAGCGAGCACGGGTCGAATTCGGCGGAGTCCAGCAGCCCGTACTGCGGCAGCACCCCGTCCGCCTCCGCCAGCGCCGCGTGCGCGTCCTCGACCCCGGCGGCGGTCAGCACGTGGCGCACCTCGGAGTCGGCCAGCCGCTCCAGTCCGCGCAGCACAAACGCTGCCCTGCCCGGACCGGAGAGCGCGGAAAGACGCTGGTCCAGGGCGAGTTCATCGGCGCCGCCGGAGCGCGGGAAGACCCGCAGCCCCCACACATGGGGCAGCAGCGGCGGCAGCTGGGAGCGCTTGGGCCAGGCGGCGCGCCTGAGTGGAAGACCGGCGTCCAGGGCCTGGCGCAGCACCCGTCCCCGTACATACGCATACCCGGGGCCGGGTGCGCCCGCCGCGCGGCGGGCGGCCGGGACCGCGGTGTCCTCGGCGCCGGCGGGGGTGGTGCGGCCGCGCGGCAGCGAGCGCTGTGCGAGGGCGTGCGCGGTCAGCACCCGGCGGTTGCGGCCGAGGGACGGGGGCAGCACGAGATACGCGATCCGGACAAGCCGCGGGTAGTGCTCGACAAGGGCCGCCTCGGCCTGTTCGACCTCGACACGGCCGGGGGAGGGGGCGGGCGGGGCGGCGGTGGTGACGACATCCTGTGGGCGCACGTTCAGCAGAACGAGCGAATCGTCTTATGGTCACCAACTGGTGCCGCCGTGATGGGCGTCCACCGACCACCGGAGCTTCACCCCTTCACGGTCAGCCGCTCGCGGTTCCGCGCGATCGCCGCTGCCGGGACGCCGAGGCCATCGCGTACGTACTTCTCCATCGAGCCGTAGCGGGCGTCGACCTCGTCCAGGGCCGCGGCGAGGTACTCGGGCACGACACCGATGATCGCGAGGGCGATCTCGGGGTCGCCGCCCTGCGCGGTGAAGCCCTCGATCAGCGGCGCGAAGGCCTGCCGTACGGCCGGGTTGACGGCGAGGTACTCGGCCTCGACCGTCTCGGGGGCCGCGCCGAGGAGGGTGAGAACGATCGCCGCGGCCCAGCCGGTGCGGTCCTTGCCCGCCGTGCAGTGGAAGAGCAGCGGGCCCACGTCGGGTTCGGCGAGCTCGTTGAGAAAGGCCCGGTAGGCGGCGCGCGCGGAGTCGGTGGTGACGAACGAGCGGTAGGTGTCGGTGAAGAGGGTCTGTGCCTTTCCGCCGCCCAACTCCTGTTCGGCGACGGCAGGATCGGCCAGTACCTGGCTCAGCCGGGCGGCGGCCGGCAGCCGCCCGGAGGCGACCTGGTCGGCGAGTACATCGGCGAGCAGGAGCCGGCCGCCCTCGGGGATGCGGTCGGGGCGGGTGCGGCGCTCGCCCTCGGTGCGGAAGTCGACGATCGTGGTGATCCCGAGCGCGGCGACGGCCGGATCGACGGCGGGGTCCAGCTGGTCGAGCCGGCCGGACCGGAAGAGGAGGCCGGGGCGTACGGATCTGCCGTCCGTCAGGGGCGTGGAGCCGAGGTCGCGGAGGTTGGCGACGGTGATGGCGGGGATCGCGTTCATGGCGGGGGCGGCTCCCTGACGGATCGGACGGTCGAAATCTCTCGGATGCACCTGTTTGACATGGAACGGTAGTCGACCACCACCACACCCGTCGTGACCCCGGGCAGCACCCCGGACGGGCTGCACGATGCAGCCCGTCCGGGGTGCCCGGGCCCGGGGTCACGCCCGGTGTTCGCGGCCGGGGTGCCCGGCCCCGGGTTTCCGTCCGGTGTTCCTGTCCCGGGTCGAGGACACGCGCGGCCGGCGGGCGTGCTGCGCCGGTGCGACGACCGGGACGGTCATCCCGTCGTGATCGACCACCCGCTGAAGTGCACCGTGCCCCGGGTTCCGCTGCCGCCGTTGGTGGCGCTCATGAAGAACCCCACGTCCTGGGCGGCGGCGGCCCCCGGCACGGACACGGTGGCGACCGTGCGCCAGGTGGTGCCGCCGTCCGTCGAGCACGCACCGGTGAACGAGGTCCCGGCGTTCCTGGTGAGCCGCAGCAGCACTGGGGCCCTGATGCCGGTGACGCGCCGGTAGGTGTCCAGAGTGCCGTCGGTGTTCGTGTCGTACGACAGCACGATGCCCTGGCCGGGCGTGGTCGCCAGGTTGAGGAACCCGGCGTCACCGGGCGTGGCGAGGCTGTTGCGTACGACGATGCCCGACCGTGCCCAACTGCTGGTGTTCTCCTGGGAGTCCACGCGCACCACCACGCTCGCGCCCTGCGTCAGCGCGCGTTCCCGGTAGGCAGTGCCGAAGTGCGTGGTGCCGCGCCACAGGTCACTGCCCGCGCCGTTGATCGCGAAGCGGTCGCCGGCCTGTCCGAAGACGGCCGCGTTGCTGGTGAAGGTGCGCCACTGCGGGTTCAGCGGCGAGGCGAGATAGAACGAGCTCTTCTGGGTGACGGCCACCCGCTCCTCGCCCCGTGGGCCGTACTGCGTCCGCAGCGTGTACGGCATGGCGCGCAGCGGCTCGGCGAGCGAAGCGAGAGGGGGGTCACCCCGGCCGTCGGTCGGGGGAGGGCCGGAAGGAGCCGTCACCCGCCAGGAGACCGTGCCGGTGCCTCCGGCCGCCACGCTCTCGAGGAACGTCGGGCCCTGCGCCTCGGCGTCCAGGCCGGTCAGCTCGAAGTCGACACGGCCGGTGGAGCGCAGCCCGTTGACGTTGCGGAAGGCGGCGGTGACGGTCCCGGTGCTGCCGGGGGTGAAGGCCGGCGGGTCCACGGTGGCTGTCGCCGAGCCCTGGTAGGGCGCGCGTGCCAGGGTGTCGTACACACGCCGGGCCGTGCGGTAGGCGTCCCCCGTCGGCCGGACCGGATAGGCGCTCCGGTCCTTGGTCCACGCCTCCTCTGCCGGATACCAGTCGAAGGACCTGGGAGCGCGGCCCTCCGCCAGGGCGGCGGCCTGCTCGTCCAGATACGCCTCCCACTGCGGCACATGGACGTCGTTCATCAGCCCCTGCCAGTCGCGGTTGGCGTAGTTGCTGAGCTGGCCCGCCGCGGCCCGGTCCGCCCATGTGGTGACGAGCGCCCGGGCGGTGCGCTCCAGCTCCACCGCCTCCGGAGGGCTGGTGGCCAGCCGTTTGGCGTCCTCCAGCCACGGGCCGAGCAGGAACAGCCGGTGGCAGCCGGCCATCGTGTCGCTCAGCCGCATCAGCTTCAGCCAGAGCGCGGACACGGCGCGGTAGGTCTCCACGTCCTTGTTCTCATGGGCGGCGCGCAGGGGGAGCTGGAGGGTGCGTGAGCGGTTGGCGAGGGCCTGGCGGGCCAGGTCGGTCAGATCGTGGCGGTAGGCGTCGCTGTCGCGCAGCGACGGGCGTACGTCCAGCAGTGCGGCAAAGGCCCGGTCGAAGCCCGCCGGGTCGAAGGCGGTGCCGATGGAGGACGTCATGCCCGGGCGGCGGGAGAAGAGGGAGTCGTACGGGCGGCCGTCGGTGCTGGTGAGCTTGTACGCGGTCGCGGCCAGCGCGGCGAAGGCGGTGCGCGCCGAGCCGTCCTCGCCGCCGTAGCGGACCCCGGCGTACTCACGGAACCACGCGTCCCGGTCGATCTTCTCCTCGCGCCAGGCGAGCTCGCTGAACAGCTCGAGCGCGGCGGGGTCGCGCTCGGCGGCCTCCGGCATGTACGCGGTGCCGGCCAGCGTGCTGCCCGGCCTGTCGCGCCAGGCCGTGAACTTCTCGGTCCACCGGTCGGTGTTGGCGCCGATCGTCGTCCGTCCGCCGAAGTTGGGGATGGTGCCGAAGGCGTACGGAGTCCCGCCCCACTCCTTCTCCCGGTCGGTGACCGTGTCCAGGTCGGACAGTCCGTCGACGATCAGCACCTTGTCGGTGTCGATGGCGTCCAGGAGCGCGGGGCGCGGGTTGGACTGCCAGCCGAGGATCACCCAGGTCGCGCCGGGGCGGGCGGTCTGCAGGGACGTTTCTACGGCGCGGGCGGCATCCGGCACCGGGACGTCCCCGGCGGTGCCGCCCTCGTGCAGGAGATCCATCTTGAAGTGGCCGACCTCACCGAACAGTTCTCCCTGGTGCCGGTAGAAGGCCGCTGCGACGTCGGCGAAGGCCCGGGTGCGCGGGTCCAGCCAGTCGGGGCGGCGCAGGCCGTTCCAGCTGCCCTGCGGGACGACCCGGGCGTCGCCCGGGTTGCGGGTGGCAAAGCCGTCCGGAACCGTCCCGAAGTAGCCGGGCAGGACCGGGTGCATACCGAGCTCGCGCATCCGGTCGGCGATCCGTCTGCCGAGGTCCGCACGCCGTTCGATGAGTTCCGGGGAGAGCGGGCCGCCGTACTCGCTCATGTTCTGCAGCAGCCACCACGGCTGGTGGGAGGGGGCGGGCAGCCAGGTACGGGCTTCCGTGTCGGAGTAGCCGAAGTCCGTGAGGAGCCGGTGGTAGACGGCTTCCTGGCCGGGGGTGACCAGCACCTCGTTGCAGCCGTGCAGGGCGAGGACGTCCAGGAGGTGCTCCCAGCGGGGCCAGTCCGCGTAGGGGGCGGTATAGCCGTCGTGTGTGTCGTTGTACGCGAACCGGTGCGGGACGGTCGCCGACCGCTCGAGCTCGCGGCGGGGGGCGGGCAGCCGGTGGGGCAGGTCGAGCTGGGTGCCCGACCAGGAGATGTGCGCCCGGCAGACGTACTTGAGGTACCAGTGCACTCCGGTCAGGAGTACGGCGGGGCTGGTGCCGGCCACCTCGATACGGCCGGTGGAGCCGGTGACACGGAAGCGCTCGGGGCCGGTCAGCACCCGCAAGCGGAACTGATCCGCGTGGCGGGGCAGCAGCCGCCGGAGCGCCGCGTGGGCGGGTGTCGCGGCGGATTCCGGCTGGGCCGCGAGAGGTGCGGCGGCGGCTGCGGGAGTGTGCGCGGCGAGAGCCGCTCCGGCCCCGATCACGCCCGCGGTGCCCAGTAATGTGCGTCTCGACAGGTCTTTCATCAGCGCTCCTCCATGTTGCTCACGTGACAACAGGTGCGTGCGGAGCGCAGGTTACCCCCCGTTCGCCCGCGCGAAAGGGGGCGGAGAGGGCACGATGGCCGAATGCGTACAAGGACGAGCATGAGTGTGAAGCGGAACGCCCGGGCAGGACTGGCGGTGCTGGCGCTGGCCCTTGTGGCGGCGTGCGGGTCCGGCGATGACGGCGACGGGCGTGGCGACGACGCCAAGGTGCCCGCGACGGCGACGGGCAGCCTGGAACAGCTGGCCAAGAAGGTCGAGTGCAAACCGAACATCCAGACGGATGCGGATGAGCTGCGGCAGGCCAACTGCACGACGGACGACGGCAAGTATGTGCTGGCCACGTTCGCCACCGACCGCGGCCAGCGCGAGTGGATAAACGAGGCCAATGACTATGGCGGCTCGTATCTCGTCGGCAGGAAGTGGGTCGCGGTGGGCGAGGCGAAGGTGGTCACAGCGCTGCGCGGCCGGCTCGGTGGCGAGGTGGAGACCGGCTCGCAGCACCACTCGGGGAACAGTGGCAGCAGTGGGGGGAGCGAGGAGGGCCACTCGGGGCACCACGGGAGCTGACCGCGCAGGTCTGGGGTGGGGGGCCGTCCCGCATCGGAACGGCCCCCCACGCATGGGGGGCCGTCCCGATCGGATCAGTGGATCACGTGCACTTCTGTCCTGTGTTGATGCAGTTCACCACCTGGTTCATCAGGTTCTCGTCGAAGACGTTGATGAAGTCGCCATGGTCGGTGATCGGCTTGTGCAGCTGCTCGGGGAAGGAGTCCACTGCGAAGCCGGGCCCCGGCGGAACGTCATAGACGATGCGCTGGACGAGCTGCGGGATCGCCTGGAAACCGTTCTGGCAGTTGCCGTTGTTGTCGGCAAAGGCCACATGGGTGCGGTGATTCGCACTGTCGGTGTTCTGGCCGTCCCAGCAGCTCTGGAACTTGAACGAGCGCACCACCTGGCTGCCCTCGGGGCAGATCGGGTACTTGTCCTTCAGCTGGCGGTCCTCGAAACCGGTGCAGCTCCAGGAGGCGTTGGCATTCGCGTCACCGTTGGTGAATGCCTTGGCGTCACCGGTGATGATCCGCAGGAAACGGGGCATCGCGGTGACCTTGCTCGTCGGATTGCCGACGAAGTTCAGCGTGACCTGGGACGGAGTCTGGATCTCTCCGACGTTCTGGTCGTTGCCGCCGCCGTCGGCGTTCGCGTCGTTCTCGGCCTGACCGTTCTGCAGGCGCAGGACGGGCCAGTAGTACGTGGACTTGTCGCCCTGGTTCTGGCAGCTGGTGTCACCGTTTGCGAGATCGTCGTCACTGGCGAATGCGTCATTGGCCTGGTTACCGACGTAATCGTGCATATGGTGCGCGCCGTTGCTCACACCGGGGGCGACGATGACATTGTCCGGGTTGAACAGCCCGTTCTCGTTCTGCCCGCACTCGGTGGTGAAGGTGCCCTGGGAGCCGCCGTTTTGCTGCTGGGGCTGCTGGACATTCGGCTGGATGGACTGAATGTCGACAAAGTCGCCGGCTTCGGGGCCGTTTCCGGCCTGGCCCTGACCGTTGCCCTGGTCACCGCCCTGACCGTCGCCCTGACCGCCATCCTGGCCTTCGTTCTGGCCATCGTTCTGACCGTCACCCTGGCCGTCACCTTGACCGTCACCCTGCTCGTTGCCGTCCTGTCCGTCTCCCTGTCCGTCGCCCTGCTGATTGTCGCCGTTGTCATTGCCACCGTCGTCGGCGTTGACGTTGTCGTCGGCGCGCATGGTGCAGGTCGCGAGGGAATCGAGCCCCTGCGGCTGCTGACCGGACCGGCCGATGGCCACGGAAATGCGATCGATGCTCGCCGTCCGCTTGTCCTTCAGCGGATTGAGAATCGCATTCCGGGCCAGTTGGGGATCTTGTTCGATCTGCTCCCTCTGGTCTGCGAACTTCTGATACGCATCGGTGATCTGGCTGTCCATCGTTGCCAGTTCCCGGTCGACTTCCGGACGTGCCTGCTCGGGCACGTCCGGAAGGCCGTTCGCGGCCTCGGGGCAGTCGATGGTGGACATTACCTGTCCAGCACTCTGTGTCTGGTTCTGCTGCTCGTTCTGCTGACCGGGCCAGGACCAGCCTTCGCCTGCGGATGCATACGAATTGACTGCGACCAGCCCACCCCCGCCCAGGATCAATGCGGCCGAGGCAACTATCGCCCGGTTCGCCAGCGTCGAGCGTTTTCTTGTGCGTCCCATGGAACTCCTCTGCTTCGTTGCCGGGGTGGGTTAGGTGGGTCCCGGCAGAGGGAGAAGCGCGTCGTTCCATACGGGTGTGGCTCATGGGGTGTTCAGCCCGTATGGGAATTCGTAGAAAACTCCATGAGCAAATCCGGCGCAGTGCGCCGAAGTCGGGCGGCGGCCGGGGTGGCAGGATGGGCGCCATGACCGAGATCCAGACTCCCCGACTCCTCCTCCGCCGCTGGCACGACGACGACCTCGTCCCGATGGCCGAGATCAACGCGGACCGGGAGGTCATGCAGATGATCGGGGACGGCTCGGTCCGTGACCTCGAGCAGACGGCCGAGGCCATCGAGCAGTGGGAGGAGGAGTGGGACGAGGAGGGCTTCGGCCTCTTCGCCGTCGAACTGCTCGCCTCGGGCGAACTGATCGGCTTCGTGGGCCTGTCCGTGCCCGCCTTCCTGCCGGAGGTGCTGCCGGCCGTGGAGATCAGCTGGCGGCTGGGCCGGCAGTTCTGGGGCCAGGGCTATGCCTCCGAGGCTGCCCATGCCGCACTGGAGTTCGCACTCGAGGACCGCGGCCTCGACCGGGTGATCAGCATCTGCCGGGTGGGCCACGAGGCTTCCGAGAACGTGATGCGCAAGCTCGGCATGGAGCTGGAACGCGAGACGACGCACCCGGTGTACGGCTTCGCGCTGGGCGTGTACGCGATCGACCTCACGGAGTTCCAGGCCTGACGGGACCGCTGTCCGGGCCCGAGGCCGCCTGTCCGACCCGAGGCCGCCTGCCCAGGCCCAAGGCTGCCGGACCGACCCGAGGCCGGCCTGTCCGGGCCCGAGGCCGCCCCCGCCGGGACCGCCTGTCGGGGCCGGACAGGCCGCCCGTGGCGCGGCGGACGGCCCCGGTTTCCCACGTCGCCCGACTCCTCGCATCCCCGTCTCGGCTAGCCGCGGTCGAGGTACGCCAGCACCGCCAGCACCCGGCGGTTGTCGTCGTCCGACACCGGCAGGCCCAGCTTCCCGAAGATGTTCGACGTGTGCTTGGCCACCGCCCGCTCAGTGACCACGAGCTGCGCGGCGATCGCCGCATTGGAACGGCCCTCCGCCATCAGCTCCATGACCTCCAGCTCGCGCGGGGTCAGACCGCCCATCGGCTTGTCCTGGGCCCGCCGCGACAGCAGCTGGGAGATCACCTGCGGATCCATCGCCGTACCGCCGCCCGCCACCCGCCGTACCGCGTCCACGAACTGCTCGGCGTCGAAGACCCGGTCCTTGAGCAGATACCCCACCCCGCCGTTCCCGTCGGCCAGCAGCTCGCGCGCGTACAACTGCTCCACGTGCTGCGAGAGTACGAGCACCGGCAGCCCCGGTCTGGCCCGCCGGGCCGCCAGGGCGCACTGCAGACCCTCGTCGGTGTGCGACGGCGGAAGCCGGACGTCGACGACGGCGACGTCCGGCTCCAGCTCCGCGAGCGCTTTGGTGAGTTCGGGCCCGCTCTCGACGGCCGCCAGGATCTCGAAGTCGTATGCCTCGAGCATGCGGACCAGGCCGTCGCGCAGCAGGAACAGGTCTTCGGCTAGGACAACTCGCAAGGGATCTCCATGGTGACCATGGTGGGACCGCCCGCGGGACTGCTGACGGCCAGGACGCCGTCGAATGTACCGAGTCGGCGTTCGATGCCGCTCAGGCCGGAGCCGCTTCCGGTCGTCGCCCCGCCCTTCCCGTTGTCCGTGACCGCGACGCGCAGCGACCCGTCCGAGTACGTCACATCGACCCAGATCCGGTCCGCACCCGAGTGCTTGACCGCGTTGGTGAGGGACTCGCTGACCGCGAAGTACGCCGCCGACTCGACGGGGGCGTCCGGGCGGCCGGACAGTTCCACGGCGACCTCGGTCTTCAACGGCAGGCGCAGCGCCAGAGCCTTGACCGCATCCCCCAGGCCGCGCTCCGCCAGAACCGGCGGATGGATGCCGCGGACCAGGTCGCGCAGCTCGGTCAGCGCCTCGGCGGAGGACTCGCGGGCCTTGGAGATGAGCGCCTTGGCCTGCGCCGGGTCCTTCTCGATGAGCGCCTCGATGGTGCCCAGGTTCATACCCATGGCGACCAGCCGGGCCTGTGCGCCGTCGTGCAGGTCGCGCTCGATACGGCGCAGTTCGGCGGCGGAGGTGTCCAGGGCGTCGTGGCGGGTCTCGGTGAGCCGGTCGATGCGCTGCTCCAGCTCGACCTCGCGGTCCGGGGCGAGCACGGCGCGGGCGAGCCTGAAGTGGGTGCGCACCAGAAGGGGGTTGACCTTGGGGGCGATGGCGAGCCAGACGAGGCCGAGCAGCGCGGCGAGCCCCGCCGTCCCCCAGCTGGTCACCGGGACGAACGCGTACCAGTACGTGCCCCCGGCGTCGACGATCGGCTTCCACAGTCCCGTGACGAGCAGCAGACCGAAGATGCCGTCCAGGACCAGGGCCGGCGCGATGATGGCGCTGACCGCTCCCGCCGTCATGTCCACCAGCAGCCACTGCAGATCACGCCAGGTCGCCGGGTCCTTCAGCATCAGTGTGCAGCGCTCCACCTGGCCGGTGAAGCCGGTGCGCATGTCGCGGGGGAAGGGGCGGTACGGGACGGGAATCCGCACCGCCGACCAGGTGCCCGCCAGCAGCCGCCGCTGATTCACATGGGCCCGCACCAGGGTCAGTACCGCCGGAGTGGTGAACACCCCCACACCGATGGTGATGAGCGCGATGGAGACCACCGCCAGGACGAAGAGCGTGATCGAGCCGATCAGCGCCATCAGCGCCAGCGCAAGTCCCTGTGCGCCGGCCGTCACCGCGTCACGTGCCTTCGTCGCCATCATGGGGTCCCCCTCGTTGTCCGGTGTCTGGCACAAGTGTGGCGGGAGTGCATGGGCGACGGCACTGGGCCCCGACACCGAGTGGGGGTGTACCTGGCAACACCCCTATGAACTCGCCTTATGGCTCCACGGGTGGGGGCTTTGACGGCTGGGGCGCGGGGCCGCGGATTCCTAGCGTCGTACTCGACACATTCGGCGCTTGACTCGATGGACTCTGGGGGCGAACACGCCATGAGGCGTAACCTCGCGGCACGTATCGGTGTGTGGAGCGCACACCACCGTAAAACGGCGATCATCGGCTGGCTGCTCTTCGTCGTCCTGGCCACGGCCGTCGGCGGGGCATCGGGGATGGTCGAGATGTCCGCGTCCGAGCAGGGCACGGGCGACTCCGCGCGGGCCGAGAAGATTCTCGACGATGCGGGCCTGGACCAGCCTGCCGGCGAACTCGTCATGGTCAGCAGCAGGACGGCGGGTGGCTGGAAGGACGCGGCGCGCGAGCTGGCCGTGGCGATCGAGAAGACGGGCGAGACCCACAAGGTCGAGCCGCCGCTCGCCTCCAAGAGCGGCAAGGAAGCCCTGATCCGCTTCCAGATCAAGGGCGATTCGAAGACCGCCGCCGACCGGGTGCAGCCCGTGCTGGACGTGGTCAAGGACACGGGCAGGACCCGACCGGGCGTCGAGGTGCACCAGTTCGGGCAGGCCAGCTCGGAGAAGTGGCTCGGGGATCTGCTCTCCGAGGACTTCAAGAAGGCCGAGTTCACCGCCGTACCGCTGGCGCTGGGCATTCTGCTGGTCGCCTTCGGGGCCGTGGTCGCGGCGCTGCTGCCGGTCGGTCTCGCGCTGACCGCGTGCCTGGCGGCCTTCGGTCTGCTGTCGCTCGCCAGCCACCAGCTGCATCTGTTCCAGACGACGTACTCCGTGATGTTCCTGATGGGGCTCGCTGTCGGTGTCGACTACTGCCTGTTCTATCTGCGGCGCGAGCGTGACGAGCGGGCCGCGGGGCACGACGCCGAGACAGCCCTGCGGATCGCGGCCGCGACGAGCGGACGGGCCGTCCTGGTCTCCGGCGTGACGGTGATGCTCGCGATGGCCGGGATGTTCCTGTCCGGGCTGATGCTCTTCAAGGGCTTCGCGCTCGCCACGATCATCGTGGTCTTCATCGCGATGCTCGGCTCGGTGACGGTGCTGCCGGCGCTGCTGGCGTGGCTGGGGGACCGGATCGACGCGGGGCGGATCCCGTTCCTGAACCGGCGCGGCAAGAAGGGCGCGCACGAGAGCGGTGCGGTGGCGGGGGCGGTGCTGCGGCCCGTACTGGCGATGCCGAAACTGTTCGCGTTCGGGGCGGTCGCGGTGCTGCTGGCGCTGGCGGCGCCCGCGCTGGGCATGAAGACCGAACAGCTGGGGATGGAGAAGCAGTTCGGCTCCGATGCGTCGCTCTCGGTGGCGTACAAGCGGATCACCGAAGCCTTCCCCGGTGGTCCCGAGCCGGCGCCGGTGGTGGTCAAGGCGGACGACATCGACGCGAAGCCGATGCGGGACGCGCTCGCGAAGTTCGACAAGGTGACGGTTCACAAGGCGCAGAACGTCGCGCAGATCGAGGTGCCGCTGGCGGGCAACGGCAGCGACGACCGCTCCAAGGACGCGCTGGCGGACCTGCGCGAGAAGCGGCTGCCGGCGGCGTTCGACGGCACGGGGGCGCAGGTCTATGTGGGCGGTGAGCTGGCGGGATCGGTCGACTTCAACGACCAGCTGAAGCGCGGCATCGTGCCGGTGTTCGTGTTCATCACGGCGGTGACGTTCCTGCTGATGCTGTTCTGCTTCCGGTCGTACGTCATCGCGGTGACGTCGATCCTGCTCAACCTGCTCTCGGTGGCCGCCGCCTACGGGGTGATGGTCGCGGTCTTCCAGCACGGCTGGGGTGCCTCGCTGCTGGGCACGGAGGCGGTGGGCGCGATCGAGGGCTGGATGCCGCTGTTCGTGCTGGTGGTGCTGTTCGGCCTGTCGATGGACTACCACGTCTTCGTGGTGTCGCGGATCCGCGAGGCGCGTGACCGGGGGGCGGACACGCGCGCGGCGATCCGCGAGGGCATCCGCCGTACGGCGGGCGCGGTGACGGGCGCGGCCGCGATCATGGTCGCGGTGTTCGCGGTCTTCGGGACGCTGTCGATGCAGGACATGCAGCAGATGGGTGTGGGCCTCGCGGTGGCGGTGCTGCTGGACGCGACGATCGTACGGATGGTGCTGCTGCCGTCGGTGATGGCGCTGCTCGGCGAGCGGAACTGGCGTACGCCGAGGGGCCTGCGGTGGCTGCCGCAACTGGAGCACGGCGACGCGGACGTCCCGGCGCCGACGACTGCGGGCCGCCACGCGTCCCCGGTGGGCGCGGGCCGGTAACGCCGACGGGCCGCACAGCAGCCCGTCCGGCGCCCGAGGGTCTGGGGGGCGTGCCCCCGTCAGGGGACGGGAAGGGGCGGGGCCGAGGCAAGCAACAAGCCTCGCCCCGCCCCTTCCCCGCCCCTTCCCCGCCCGTTCCCGTCCCTCCCCTACCCTTCCAGGAGCTTCGCCTCCCTCTCCGGGGCCAGGCCCACCGTCGGGCGGTCCGGGCGTTGGGGCGGGGTGCCGCCGATGGACTGGAGCCAGGTCCAGGTGTCCGTCACCGTCTCCTCGACCGGGCGGCAACGCAGGCCCGCCGCCAGGGCCTTGGTGACACAGCTGCCGTGGATCGCGTTGTGGAGATCGCGCTGTTCCGCCCGGGGGATCCAGATCGGCAGGTCCGACCAGGGCTCGATGCCCGCCGCCAGGATCGCCTCCGCCGGCGTCCAGCGCAGCTCCGCGTCCGAGCCGGTGACACGTACGCAGGACTCCAGCAGCTCGCCGATCGTCGCGTGGCCAGGCTCGCTCACGAGGTTGTACGGGCCGTTCAGCCCGGTCTGCGCCGAGTGCAGGATCCAGTCGGCCAGGTCGCGAACGTCGATGTACTGCAGCGGGGTGTCCCGCGGCCCCGGCGCCAGGACGGGGCCGCCGCGCGCCGCACGGCCCAGCCACCACGGCAGCCGGCCGATGTTCTCCCAGGGGCCGATGATCAGCCCCGCGCGCACCAGCAGCGAGCGGTCCTCGCCGAAGGCGTCGAGGACGGCCAGCTCCCCGCCCCGCTTGGCCTGCGGATAGGGGACCTCGCCCGCGTCCGCCGAACCCTCCACCACCGGGGCTGTTTCGTCGTAGCCGTAGCCCGGGGGCCAGGCGTAGACCGAACAGCTCGACACATAGACATAGCGACCGGCCCGTCCCGCCAGCAGCCTGGCCGCATCCCGTACCACCGACGGCGCGGCCGACCAGGTGTCGACGACCACGTCCCACTCTCCCTCGGCGAGTGCCGCCAGGCCGTCCGGAGCGGTGCGGTCGCCAAGGAGCGTGGTGGCGCCGGCCGGGGCTTCGTGCCGTCCCCGGTGGAAGACCGTGACCTGCCATCCCCGCGCGAGGGCCGACTCGGCAACTGCACGGCCTGCGAACTCGGTTCCCCCGAGAATCAGAAGTCTCATGACGGCGATCCTGCCTGGTGGGACGGCCGCCGGGGCAGGGATTCTGCTGCCAGGAGAAACAGCGGCGGAGGCACCCCTCTCCCGCTCCCGGGGTGCGGGATGGCAGCATGTGCGGACCATGACAGATGCCCGGTCGCCGATACGTGCCCTTCGGGCCGCACTCTTTGCGGCGGTATGTGTCACTTTGGCAGCTGTGGGGCATTCCTCCATGTCTGCGCGCGACATCCCGCTCCCGGCACTGTTCGCGGCCTTCGGTGTGACCACGGCCGCCGGCTGGTTCGCGGGCGGCAGACGGCGCGGTGCACCCGCCATCGGCGCCGGGCTGCTCGCCGTCCAGGGCGCACTGCATCTGATCTTCTCCGGCGGGCAGCCGGACCGGCACCACCCCTACCAGCAGCCGCACCAGCACCAGCCGTACGAATTCGCCACCACGGCACTGGAGACGGACGCCGGCATGCTCGCCGCCCACCTCCTCGCCGCCGCAGTCTGCGCGCTCTGGCTGGCCCGCGGCGAGGCCGCGTTCTTCCGTCTCGCGCGCACCGCCGGCATCGTCGCCCTCACCTCCCTGCGGCTCCCACTGCGGCAGCTGCGCCTGCTGCTCCTGCTGCTCACGCCGGGCCGGCTGCCCGACGCCCCGCCGCTTCCCGCGGTACGCCACCGTTCTCCCGCCGCCCGTTTCCACGGCGTCGTCCTCGCGCACTCCCTCGTCCGTCGCGGCCCGCCCGCGCTGCCCGTCCCCCACGCCACGGCCCCCGGAGCAGCCGTCTGACCTGGGGCCGAATCCCCATGTCGAGGCAAACTCCCTAGGATCACCATGGCCATTGACGTCCCCACCACTGCCACCGAGACAGAGGAAGAGCTGCGCGCCGAATCCGGCACCGGCAGCGACAACACCGGCAGAACCTCCAGATCCACCTGGAGCGCACTGCGGCCCCTCGCCCTCCGTATGCACTTCTACGCGGGCCTGCTGATCGCCCCGCTGCTGCTCGTCGCCGCCACCAGCGGTCTGCTCTACGCCCTCTCCTTCCAGGCCGAGAAGGTCCTCTACAGCCATGAGCTCGAGGTCCCGGTCGGCGACCGCACCGTCCCCCTGAATGCTCAGGTCGAGGCCGCCCGCAAGGCCCACCCCGACGGCACCGTGACCGCCGTGTGGCCGTCGCACGAGGACGGCGCCACCACCCGCGTCCTGATGACCTCCCCCGAGGTCGAAGAGGGCAAGTCCCTCGCCGTCTTCGTCAATCCGTACACCGCCGAGGTACGCGGCGAGCTGGCCTCCTACGGCGGCTCCGGCGCCCTCCCGCTGCGCACCTGGCTGGACGAGCTCCACCGCGATCTGCACCTGGGCGACCTCGGCCGCAACTACAGCGAGCTGGCCGCCAGCTGGCTCTGGGTCATCGCGCTGGGCGGCCTGCTGCTCTGGCTCGGCCGCAGGCGCACCGCCAAGCGCGCCCTGCTCCTCCCCGAGCGCGGTGCGAAGGGCCGCCGCAGGACGCTCACCTGGCACGGCTCCATCGGGCTGTGGGCCGTGACCGGACTCGTCCTGCTCTCCGCCACCGGTCTGACCTGGTCGCGGTACGCCGGTGAGAACATCGGCGCGGTCCAGGACCAGCTCGGCGGGGCGACCCCCACCGTCTCCGCGACCCTCGACGGTGGTGCCGGCAGCGGTGAGCACGAAGGTCACGGCGGTTCGGGCAGCGGCACCCACCAGGGCGCGGACGTCGGCGTCGACAAGGCGGTAGAGGCGGCTCGCGCCGCCGGAGTCGACGCGAAGATCGCGGTGACCCTGCCGGCCGAGGGCAGCGGCTATGTGATCAAGGAGAGGGACACCCAGTTCCCCGTCCATCTCGACTCGGTCGCCGTCGACCCGTCCAACGGCAAGGTCATCGACGAACTGCGCTTCGCCGACTACCCGTTGCTCGCCAAGCTGACCCGCTTCGGCATCGACGCCCACACCGGCGTCTTCCTCGGCCTCGCCAACCAGCTGGCGCTGGCCGCCCTCGCCCTCTCCCTCATCCTGCTGACCCTGTGGGGCTACCGGATGTGGTGGCTGCGCAGGCCCACGAAGGACCGGAAGCTGAGCGCGGGCCGTCCCATTCCGCGCGGCACATGGCGCAAGGTGCCGATCACCGCCCTGCTGCCGCTCGCCGCGGTCACGGCGCTGGTCGGCTGGTTCGTCCCGATGCTGGGCATCAGCCTGCTGGTGTTCCTGGTGATCGACGCGGCGTTGGGCGCCGTGGCCCGGGCCCGCGCCTCGCGGGCCTAGACGCGACGGCGCTCCGCGGGCCATCGGCCGGCGGAGCGCCGTACGTGCTGAACCAGCGCCGCTGAGCACTGCGCAGCCCTGAGCTCTGCCCAGCAGTGGTCACGGCTGCTCAGGGCTGCTCGGGGGCGCTCAGGGCGCGTACTTGTAGCCGACCCGCCGTACGGTCTGGATCGTACGGCGGTGCTCGGCGCCCAGCTTGCGGCGCAGCCGGGCCACATGGACATCGACGGTCCGGCCGTCGCCCACATGTCCGTAGCCCCACACGGTGGTCACCAACTGGTCGCGGGTGTGCACCCGGTGAGGATGCGCCACCAGATGCGCGAGCAGCTCGAACTCGAGGTACGTCAGATCCAGCGTCTGACCGCCCACCAGGGCGGTGCGCTGCACCGGGTCGATCCGCACCGGACCTGCCACCTGCTCCGGCTCCTCCTGCAGAGCGGGAGTGGGAGCGGGAGCGGGGACGAGCGGCGGCTGCTGATCGGCCGGTACGAGGACGAGGTAGCCGATCATCGGCGGCTGCCCCGGCAGGGTGGGCAGAGTGTGCGGGGGCGCGGGCAGCCAAGTGGCCCCCGGCGGAAGGAAGTCCGCGACATCGACCACCTCGTCGCGGTCGACGGCCCGGAGTCGGTGACGGCCCGCGGTGGGCAGGGTGGCGGTCGCAGCGGAGACGGCAGGTACGGCGGAGAAGGAACGGGAATTCGCCATGAGAGGTCAGCTCTTTCGCGCGGAGGATGTCGTCGAGTCGGTAGGACGGACGTACGTCGTGCGCGCTGGCCGAAGACCGGGGTGAGCGGCTTTAGAGGGCCTGCGCGTTCACCGCGCGGCAACACACCCGGTCGAAGTCATGGTGCTGCCGGGACGGCCAGAACGGCTCAAGGTCGCTGCGACCTGTCGCGATGTGCTGGTAGCTGGCCATGTCTCCATTGAAGCAGATGCCCTCGTGCGTCAGCAGGGGGCTTCCGCACCTTGATACGGACGATACGGGTGGGACGGTCATTTCACACCGAAAGGCGCCTACCGGTCGGACCGGCGGGCGCCCTTCTCGTGTTCACGGCGGCGGGATCAGACCTGGCCGGCCTTCTCCAGCGCGGCGCAGCAGGTGTCGACGATCAGCCGCGTCACCACGTACGGGTCGACGTTGGCGTTCGGACGGCGGTCCTCGATGTAGCCCTTGCCGTCCTGCTCGACCTGCCACGGGATACGCACCGAGGCGCCACGGTCCGATACGCCGTAGCTGTACTCGTTCCACGGGGCGGTCTCGTGCAGGCCGGTCAGCCGGTCGTCGATGCCCGCGCCGTAGTTCTTGACGTGGTCGAGCGGCTTGGAGCCCTCGCCCAGCGACTCGCAGGCGGTGATGATCGCGTCGTAGCCCTCGCGCATCGCCTTCGTCGAGAAGTTCGTGTGCGCGCCCGCGCCGTTCCAGTCGCCCTTCACCGGCTTCGGGTCGAGCGTCGCGGAGACGTCGAAGTCCTCGGCGGTGCGGTACAGCAGCCAGCGGGCGATCCACAGCTGGTCCGCCACTTCGAGCGGCGCCAGCGGGCCGACCTGGAACTCCCACTGGCCCGGCATGACCTCGGCGTTGATGCCGGAGATGCCCAGACCCGCCTTGAGGCAGTTCTCCAGGTGTTCCTCGACGACGTCACGGCCGAAGATCTCGTCCGAGCCGACGCCGCAGTAGTAGCCGCCCTGGGCGGCCGGGAAGCCGCCCTCGGGGAAGCCGAGCGGGCGCGAGCCCTTGAAGAAGGTGTACTCCTGCTCGATGCCGAAGATCGGCTCCTGCGCGCCGAACTTCTCGGAGACCTCGGCGAGCGCGGCACGCGTGTTGGACTCGTGCGGCGTCATGTCCGTGTTGAGGACCTCGCACATCACCAGGACGTTGTCGCCGCCGCGGATCGGGTCCGGACAGGTGAAGACCGGCTTGAGCACACGGTCGGACGCGTGGCCCTTGGCCTGGTTGGTGCTGGACCCGTCGAAGCCCCAGATGGGCAGCTCGGCGCCATCCGTCAGGATCTTCGTCTTCGAGCGAAGCTTGGCGGTCGGCTCTGTGCCGTCGATCCAGATGTACTCAGCCTTGAAGGTCACGGGGCCTCATCCTTTGCGGGTGCAGCGGTATGGAGCGAAGCTTCGCAATGCGCGATTTCCCGGCCGTTGCCCGACTGTGAACGCGGTGTTACCTAAGTTTCCTGCGTTTCACGCGCCCCCGGTGCGGCCCGGTCTCCGCTGAGCGACGCGATCCGCGCGTCACGGGTCCGGCGGGGGTCACGCACGTCGAAACCGTCCGCGTCGTATACAGAATTCAGCGATGGCCACCCGGGGGAACCCTGGCGTTCCTCTCCGCGGGGCAGACTGGGCCGCATGACGAAGCCCGCGATGACGACGCCCGCGAAGCAGTTGCGGATCGGACTCCTCGGCGCCGGGCCCTGGGCGGAGCGCACCCAGGCCCCCGCGCTCGCCGCCCACCCGGGCGTTGCGTTCCACGGGGTGTGGGCCCGGCGGCCCGAGGCGGCCACCGCGCTCGCCGCCGCCCACGGCGCGACGGCGTACTCAGGCTACGGCGACGACGGCATCGACGCCCTTCTCTCGGCCTGTGACGCGGTCGCCTTCGCTCTGCCGCCGGACGTGCAGGCGCCCCTCGCGGCCCGGGCTGCCGCGGCCGGATGCCATCTGCTGCTGGACAAGCCGGTGGCGACGACCGTGGCCGGGGCGCTGGAGGCGGCCCGGGCGGCGGAGCGCGCCCAGGTCGCGTCGGTGGTCTTCTGCACGCTGCGTTTCGCCGCGGACACCGCGCCCTGGATCGCCCGGCAGGCGGCGGCGGACGGCTGGTTCACGGCCCGCGCGCAGTGGCTCGGCTCGCTCTACGCGCCCGGTGGGGACAGCCTGTACGCGGCGTCGCCGTGGCGGCGCGAGAAGGGCGGGCTGTGGGACGTCGGGCCGCATGTGCTGTCCGTGCTGCTCCCGGTGCTCGGCGACGTGACGGCCGTGACCGCGGCGCGCGGCCCGGCGGACACCGTGCACCTGGTGCTGAGGCACGCGTCCGAGGCATCGAGTACGGCGACACTCGGCCTCACCGCGCCGCCCAAGGCGGCGGGCGCGAGCATCGAGTTCGTGGGCGAGCAGGGGACGGTGGCACTGCCGTCGTGGGGCGATGCGATCGGCTCGTTCGGGGCGGCGCTCGACGCGCTGCTGGAGGCGGTGCGTACGGGGCGGGCGCACGACTGCGACATCCGGTTCGGGCTGCGGCTCACCGAGATCCTGGCCGAGGCGGAGGCAGCGCTGGAGGCGGAGAAGGCTGTGGAGGGGAAGGCTGTGGAGGGGAAGCCGCTCATGTGGTGAACGCGGCCACTGCGGTGCCGCAGTGCCGCGGTGCTCGACGCCACCAGAGTCCAGGCGGCGTCGTCGTAAGGGTGTAACGGTCGCCTTCACTCTGCGGGGCGGCCGGCAGGGCGTCGGCCAGGACGGTGCCGTACACACCGCCGGACATCCGGTTTCGCAACGGGCGCTCCTCCCAGGGACGGTGGAAGGGGGAGGTTTTCCACCGTGTAGGTGCGAAACGGGGATGTCGGTCAGCGCTGGGGACCATTTCCGCTGACCGACATGTCCGGAGGGTGAGAACGGCACCGTCCAGATCCCCTCAGGGGTCAGCCGACGCGCTCGATCCGGGCGTTGCGGATGAGGAACTTACCGGCCTCACGGACCTCCTCGAAGGCCGCGTTGTTCAGCAGGGCGCAGCTTCCGGAGACGGAGGTGACCTCGACGGTCGTGGACTTGTTGTTGTCGAGGTTGGTCACCTTGAGAGAGGTGCCGACCGGGAACTGGTTGCTGGAGGCGGCCGGAGCGCCGCCCTCGCCGGAGAGGGTCACGGTCGAGCCGGCGCAGACGACCTCTCCGCCCGCCTGACCGCCGCCCTGGTTGCCGCCTTCCTCGTTGCCGCCCTGTTCGTTGCCGCCCTGGTTGTCGGCGGGGGGCTGCTCCGCGGCGGGGGGCTGCTCGGCGGGGGGCTGCTCCGCGGCCGGGGGCTGCTCTTCGGCAGGAGGCTCGGCGGGCGCCTGTTCGGCGGGCGGAGCCGCCTCGGCTCCGCCCCCGCCGACCTCGCACCCGGAGGCGGCCTGTTTCCGCTTGATCTCCTCGATGACGGCCTGCCGGTTGGCGATCCGTGCCTCGGACTGGGCATCCGGGTTGGCGCGCTGCCCGGCGATGAACTTCTCGTTGTTCTGCAGCGCCGTGACCAGTCCGTCGCAGGCCACCGACGCCTGACTGGTACCGGTCATCACCACTGCCGTACCACCGACGAGCGCGGCGGCGCCGACGAGCAGAGCGATCTTCTTCTTCCCGCTGAGGGTCTTCTTGCGCGACACGTGGGACTCCTGTTGGGTCGGTTCCGTGTGCCGTTACGTACGAGTAGCCATTCCGTTCTACTCACCCCTCTCACCCGTAACTTCCTTAACTTTCCTTAAGGTTGAGAGCGCTTGCCCGGGTTCCCGCCCGGGTGCTCCCCCGAGTCCTCACCCGGGCGGCAGGGCCCGGCACAGGGCGTCCAGCGCCCCGGCGTAACTGCGCTCGGGCGGCGTCGCGTAGCCGACGACCAGCCCGTCCCGCCCCTCCGCCGGGAATTCCGGATGGCGGTAGTCGTCGAGCCCTTCGACGGCAAGACCCTGCCAGGCCGCCGCCTTCACCACGGCCCGCTCGGTCCCCGGCGGGAGTTCGAGCACGGCGTGCAGTCCCGCCGCGATCCCGGTCACCCGCACCTGCGGCGCCCGCTCCGCCAGGGCCGACACCAGCTGGTCCCGACGGCGCCGGTGGCGCTGGCGCATCTTGCGCACATGGCGGTCGTACGCCCCCGAGGTGATGAAGTCCGCGAGCGTGAGCTGCTCCGTGGCACTCGACCACTGCTCGCGCTCGCCCTTCGCGGCCACCACGTCGTCCACCAGCTGCTCGGGCAGCACCATCCAGCCGATCCGCAGGGTGGGGGAGAGGCTCTTGCTCACCGACCCCATCAGCACCACTCGGTCGGGGTCCAGACTCTGCACCGCACCCACCGGCTGGCGGTCGTAGCGGAACTCGCCGTCGTAGTCGTCCTCCAGGACCAGCCCGCCCGTCGACCGCGCCCAGTCCACGACCGCCGTACGCCGTTCCGGATGCAGCGGTCCGCCGGTCGGGAACTGGTGCGCCGGAGTCAGCAGCACCGCGCCCACCGCCCCCAACCCGTCGACGCGAGCGCCGTGTTCGTCGACCGGCAGCGGAACGGTGCGTACGCCCCCCTCGGCCAGCAGCCCGCGGTGGAACGGCAGCCCGTGCGACTCCACCGCCCACCGGCCGGACCGCCCGCTCGCGACTGCCGACATCAGCCGCAGCGCGTGCGCGGCCCCCGAGCAGAGCACGATCCGCCCGGGGACCGTCCGCACCCCGCGCACCCGCGCCAGATACCCGGCCAGCGCCTCCCGCAGCTCAGCGCGCCCTCGCGGATCGCCGGGCCCGAAGGCATCGTGCGGCGCGGCGGTCAGCGCCCGCCGCGCCGAAGCCAGCCAGGCGCCGCGCGGAAAGGCGGAGGGGTCCGGCTGCCCCTGCACCAGGTCGTACGTCGGCCGGGAGGCGCGGGGTTGGGTGCGCTGTCTGCGTACGGGCGCGACCGGCGCGACCTGCTGGGCAACCCGGGTCCCGGACCCCTGGCGCGCGGTGAGCCACCCCTCCGCGACCAGCTCGGCGTACGCGTCGGCGACGGTGTTGCGGGCGATCCCCAGGTCGGCGGCGAGGGAGCGGTAGGGCGGCAGCCTCGTGCCCGGGGCCAGCTGCCCGCTCCGTACGGCGCCACGCAACGCCCGCATCAGAACGGCGCGCCGGCTGCCCGGACCCGTCAGCTCCAGATGCAGATCGGCCCCCAGGCTCTCCGCAGAATTGACCCAGGAATCTGCCACTCAAATGCACCTCATCACCGGTCGCTTGTACCTCTAGATTCGTACACATGACGACGACAGAGATCAAGACGACAGAGATCAAGACGGCGGCGGTCAAGGCGGCAGCGGTCGGGACGACAGGGACCGACCAGGCTCCCGCCCGCATCAACTTCGCCAAGCTGGCCCCGAAGGCCTTCCGCGCCGTGATCGGCCTGGACGCCGCGGCCCGCGAGGGCCTGGACCCGACGCTCGTGGAGCTGGTGCAGATCCGCTCCTCGCAGCTCAACCACTGCGCCTACTGCCTGCATATGCACACCGGCGACGCACGCAAGGCGGGCGAGAGCGAGGAGCGCCTGCACATGACGGGCGTCTGGCGGGAGGCAAAGCACTTCTTCACCGAGAAGGAGCAGGCTGCCCTCGCCCTCACCGAGGCGGTCACACTGGTGGCGGACGGGGGAGTGCCGGACGCTGTGTACGCGCAGGCGGCGGCCCACTTCGAGGAGCGGGAGCTGGCGCAGCTGCTCGCCCTTATCTTCACCATCAACACGTGGAACCGGATCGCGCTCGCGACGGGGAAGGTGGCCGGCACGGACGAGCGGTGAGTTCGGAAGGGCCGGTCCCGTAGCCCTGTTCCGTAGTCCTGTTCCCCCTGGTCCTGCGCAGGCCGGCGCGTCGGCGCGTCGGCGCGGAGTTCCGGGGCCCGCAGCCGGCCGGGGCCGGGGCGGCCGGTTACCGCGCCTGCGCAGGGCCGGCCGGGTACGCGACCGACGCCGGGACCCCCGCCTCGTCGAGCAGCCGGAGCATGTCCTCGACCGGCAGGGACGGATTGCCTCCCGCTCCCGCCGCGGCCTCGGGATCGGACAGCAACTCCCGTATCCGCTCGACGGAAAGCCGCGGATCGCGGGCGGCGGAGCGGCGCACCGAAGCCACCTCCTCGCGGCTCAGACGGTCCACCAGCTCGGCACTGGCCCCCGGGTCGTACAGGGCGCGCGAGCGGCGCCAGGGCTCGGGGTGGTCCGCGAAGATCGCGGCGAGTCCGGCCTTGGGGAAACCGGGGCGGACGATCAGCATTTCCCGGGCCCGGTGCTCTCCGTGGACGTACACATCGAGGAGCAGCTCGGGAGGCGGCTCCGGATGGTATTCGCACAGCAGCAGCCGTACGGCGAAGTCCTCGTCCGACGCGAGGAGTTGGACCAGATCCGGAGGCACATGCGGACTGACGGCGGCGCTGCGGCGGAGCCAGGGGTGCGCGGAGGTGACACACCTGCGCAGCACGTCCAGGTCCTCGCGGGCCCGCCACACCCAGTCCAGCGTGCCCAGCCGGTCCTCGGGACCGACCTCGTAGTCGATCGCCGCCCGTTCCTCCTCGGTCAGCTCGGGGCGGGCCGAGACGGCGAGGCGTACGCGCGGGTTTTCGTCGGTGGCGAGGAGCGCCACGAGGTCGGCCGGGAGCGAGGGGTTCGCGGCGAGGTCGGGCAGCCGGGTCCGCTTCCGCAGTGCCTGCTCGGCCACGTCGCGGCTGAGCCGCCCGCGCCGCAGTACGTCGCCGAGCTCCCCTTCGCCGTCGAGTGCCTCGACGAGCTCGCCGGTGAGCTGTTCGTCCTCCTCGTACACATGCAGCGAGGCTGCCCTGCGTACGTCCGGATCCTCGTCGCGGAGCAGCGCACGGCGCGTCTCCTCCGGGAGGAGGTGCCATGTTCGGCGGCAGGCCCAGTACCGGAAGCCGGGGGAGGTGTGGTCCGCCAGGCCTGCCAGGAAGCGGGGCGAGATCGTCGCGGATCCCAGCGCCTCGTACACGACCTGCGGCCGCTCGTCGGCGAGCAGCCGCTCGTACGCCCAGTCCGGCAGCGGCTTCGGTTTCCCGTAGGGCATCGGGCCGGCCGCCAGCGCGAACCTGACCGACCCGGTCGGGTCGTGGGCGAGCCTGGCGCGCTGGACCGGGTCGCCGAGCACGCTCTGAGCGAAGGTCCCGCGCACATGGGCCGTGGGGTGCGCGACGATTGCGTCCACGACCTCATCCGGCAGGTCCGCGCGCCGTGCGACCGCGTGCAGGATGTCGCGGTCCTCGAAGGCGAGCAGCCGCAGCAGCAGCGGAGCCGGCGTCGACGGGTTGCTCGCGATACCGCTCAGTGCCTGCCATTGGTGCTGGTCCATCCCGCCCCCACGATCGTCCGGTGCAGCAGCGTCATCGGGACGTACACCGGGACGTACCCATCGAGGAGCGGCTCGGGCGGCGGCCAGGTCCATCGACGAGCCGTAGCTGTTGCGCGCCGACCGGGCCTGCCGCACCGCTGTGACCCGGTATCGCCACGTGGGCCGTTCCCGAGTTTCAGGTGCGGCCGATGGCGTCCCGTACGGCCTCGTCCGTACGCCCCACCACGGCCGTCCCGTCGTCCGCGGTGATGATCGGCCGCTGGATCAGCTTGGGGTGCTGCGCGAGCGCCGCGATCCACCGGCCCCGCGAATCCTCGTCCCGCGCCCACTCCTTGAGCCCCAGCTCCTTGGCCGTGGCCTCCCCGGTCCGTGTGATGTCCCACGGCTCCAGCCCGAGCCGCGCGAGCACGGCCCGGATCTCCTCCTCGGTCGGTACGTCCTCCAGGTAGCGCCGGACGGTGTACGCGGCGCCCTCCGCATCGAGCAGGTCGATGGCGCTGCGGCACTTGGAACATGCGGGATTGATCCAGATCTCCATGTCCTGACCGTATCGCGCGATCCGCCCTCAAACGCCGCCTGGCCAGCGGCGATTGTCAGTGCCCCTCAGTAGAATGGACAGTAGTTCGGGATGGTCCCGCCACCGCGCCAGGAGGTTGCCGATGGCCGTTGCCACACTCACGACGAAGCCCCAGCACAAGTCCCAGCAGAAGCCCCAGTACAAGCCGCTGACGAAGAAGCCGCTCCCGGCCGGACAGCCACGCGAGTGGTATGTCTCGCACAACCGCCGGCTGAAGGCCATGCGCCTCGCCATCGCCCTGCTCGACTCGGGGATCTACCACCCGGCGACCGCCGACAACCGCAGGATAAGCGCGACCGCCGAGCGCATCGGGGTCCACCCGCCGTCCGACACGACCTGCCGGATGGTGCGGGCACTGATCCGCTACGGCCGCTGAACAGAGGCGTCCCGCCGCTGCCGCCCCGGGTGGCAGCGGCGGGACGCGCACGTCTTCAACGGCTCTGAACCGCCTGCCGTGAAGGGCTTGCAGGGCCCTGCGCTGCCCTGTCACTGCCCGGCACCGCCCTGAACGCCTGCATACGGCCTGAACGGCCTGCACGGTTTCCGGCAACAAACCCGAGCGGCAGAGGGTGCAGTTGGCGCAGAGCGGGGCATTCTGGTCTCACTCGGTTCAAGCCGCCCCGGGGAGCAGTCATGTCACACCCGCACCGCGCCGTTCGTCCTCGTCGTCCTCTTCCTCCCCTCCGCAGATTCCTCGTCTTCTCGGCCGCCGGCGTACTGGGCGCAGGCACCGCGCTCACCTTCGCCCCGCCCGCCGCCGCCGAACCGGCCACGGCGGTCGCCTATCCGGCCGGAGCGAGCGCCACCCGCTACTCCGGACTCGCCTTCGACACCTGTACGGCACCGCCGCTGACCGCGATCAAGGCATGGAGCGCGTCCCCGTACCGCGCCGTCGGTGTGTACATCGGCGGCGTCAACCGCACCTGTGCCCAGCCACAACTGACCGCGTCCTGGGTCGCCTCCGTGTCTGCGCTGAAGTGGCGTCTGCTGCCCGTGTACAAGGGCCTGCAACCGCCGTGCGGCGGCAAGCCCACCGACGCCAAGATCAGCTCCGTCCCGGCGACCGCCAGGTCCCAGGGCACCACGGCGGCCACCGACGCCATCGACAAGGCGAAGGCCCTCGGCATGCAGCCCGGCAGCGCCTTCTACAACGACATCGAGCACTACTCCCAGACCGACAGCACCTGCCGGACCGCTGTGCTCTCGTACGTCTCCGCCTGGACGAAGGAGCTGCACCGGCGCGGCTATGTCTCCGGCGTCTACATGAACCTCAATCTCGGCGCCAAACAGCTCTCCGACGTGTACACCTCCACGGCGTACGCCCGCCCCGACGCGCTGTGGATCGCCCGCTACGACGGAGTCGACTCGCTGAAGGGATGGACCGGTATCGCCGACTCCAAGTGGGCCGTCCACCAGCGGGCCAAGCAGTTCAAGGGCAGCCACGACGAGACCTACGGCGGGGTCACCCTCAACATCGACACCAACCGGCTCGACACCCCGGTCGCCACCGTGGCGTACACCTACACGGCGACGAGCTCGACCCCGCTCAACGCCCGCACGGGACCCTCGACCAGCTACCCCGTCGTCAAGAGCTGGGCCCCCCGGTCCTCCCTCAAGGTGGTGTGCCAGGCGCCCGGTTCCACCGTCGGCAGCACCCCCGTCTGGAACAAGCTCACCGACGGAAGCTACGTCACCGACCACTACGTCAGTACCCCGTCCGCCACGGGCTACAGTGCCCCGCTGCCGCGCTGCACGTACCCCTACCAGACCACCGCGAGCGGCGGCCTCACCCAGCGCAGCGGGCCCGGCACCTCGTACGCCGCCGTGGGGACCTCCCCCAACGGATCGCTGGCCTGGGTGGTCTGCCAGCGGAGCGGTTCCACGACCGGCACCACCAAGATCTGGGACAGGCTCGACAACGGCCGCTATGTCTCGGACTACTACGTGGCCACAGCCAGCAACACCACCTACAGCAAGCCGGCACCACGCTGCTGACGGGTGCGCCCGGGGCGACCGCTCAGGCGGCCGCCCCGCCCGCCGCACCTGCCCCGGCCACCTCGCCCGCCGCACCTGCCCCGTTTGACCCTTCCGCCCCAGCAGTGCCGTCCGCCCATGTCGGCAGTGCCGTATCGCCGACGCTCAGCGCCCCGGGCCGCAGGACCGCCGCCTTCATACCGAAGCTGACCTTGTTCTCGTACGCCGGCTCCCGCCGGTAGGCGGCCAGCGTGCGGATCGGCTCGGGACCGGCACGGCGACCGGTGAGCTGGTCGACCATCGGGACGCCGCACCGCATGGCCCTTACGGCATAGGCGAGTTGGACAGTACCGATCTCCAGCCGGCGCATCTCGTCCTCGGCGTGCGGCTCCGTGCAGCCGTCGAGCACGATGTTGGCCCGGAAGCGGTCCATCGGCACAGGAGCCCCGCCCGCCGCCTCGATCCGCGCGTTCAGCCCGTCCAGCGACGCCTGCGACACCACCAGCACGGCGTGCGCGTCCGCGAACCCGACCTTGCCCGGCGTCTCGCCCCACCCGTCCCGGTCGAAGCCCCGCGGCACCCGCACCAGCCGGGACGTGGTGCCCATCACCTGGGAGAACCACTCGGCGGCCAGGTCCCCCTGGTCCGCGCCGTTCCCGATGTCCCGGCCGAACATGCTCACCGGCCGCAGCTCGCCGTCCGGATCGACATCCAGCCGTACGCTCTCGATCCCGGGCGCCGACAGCCGCAGCGCCGTACCCCCGTCGGCCATCTCCGGCCGGATCGCGGCCATGGCGGGCAGCTTCCGCTGACTGCGGAAGCTGCCGTCCGCGGCGTCGACGACCATGAAGGTGCGGTCGTGTTCGAGCCCCGTCCCACCGACCCGCGCGGACTGAACTGCCGTACCGGCACAGCCCTTCACCGGGTAGTACGTCAACGTCCGCACAGTGATCCCCATGCCGACCGATCGTAGTGGCCGTCGGTGAGAGGATCGCGCCGGCAATCACCGCGCAGCGGCCGACGCAGCGGCCACCACTCGCCAGGGGAGACGTACATGCTCATCGTGTCCGGAAGGCTCCACGTCGCCGCGGAAGCCCGCGACGCCTACCTCGCCGACTGCCACGAGGTCGTGACCCAGGCCCGCTCGGCCCCCGGCTGCCTGGACTTCGCGCTCTCGCCCGACCTGCTCGACCCGACCCGTATCAACGTCTACGAACGCTGGGAGTCGGACGCCGACCTCACCGCCTTCCGCGGTGCGGGCCCGGATGCGGGTCAGCAGGCGGCGATCCTGGACGCGGAGGTCATGAGGTACCGCATCTCCGCCACCGAGCCCGCGTGATCTCCGCCACCGAGCCCGCGTGAGGCCCTGATGCGCGCGGACCCGGACCAAGGGCTCTTGCCTCACGACGCGGGCCCGGGGCGCGGCGGCCCGGGCCCGCGGTCATACGGAGGTCAGCAGGTGCGCCCGACGTACCACGCGCCGTCGATGTCGTCGGCCGATCCCAGCCAGGTGATGCCGGGAGCCACACAGCGCTCGTAGTTGGGCCCCCATACCTCCACTTCGATGACGACGCGCGAGCCGTCCCCCGTGCAGTGGTTGTAGTACGCGTCGCTGGAGGTCGCGTAGAACCCGCAGGGGTCGGCCGCCGCCGACGGGGCGGCGGCGGTGGACAGCCCGAGGACGAGTGCTACGGCGCCGAGGACGGCCGGAAGTGAACGGCGAATGCTCATGGGACTCCTTCGTGAGAACGCTGTACTCGAGAACTGACGTCTCGTGCACACGGAAAGCATCACCGAACTCACGCTGTGTAGTCACCCGATCTCGCTCTTACGGGTGATGGAGTCCACCAGATCGAGTGCAGACGCGTTTGAGGTGCGACAACGCGGTATGTGGGAGTGCCGTCCGAGGGTGACGCCTCGACCTCGCGCACGGGCCGAGCGGTCACGGACCGTTGCCGGGATCGTGTCCAGGTCGTACGGCCCGAGTGCGCGGCGCCGCCGCAGTGTGGCGTGTCACAGACAACTTGGCGGCCGCTATGGGAGCTTCAACTCTGTTACTCCTCAGTCGAGTTACCGAAGAGCCGAGATGAGCACCGGACGGCTCCGGGACGATCTGCCCGTACGTGGAGAGGATCGAATGAGCACTTTGGAAGCCGTAACGCTCGACCAGGTGGTCGACACGGCTCGGTATCCCCTGTCGGAACTCGAAAGCGCCGAGGGACAGGCCGTGGTGTCCCGTGCCCGGCGCGAACTGTCCGCTCTCGGCTGCACCGTGCTGCCGGACTTCATCCGTCCCTCGCTCCGCGACGTTCTGAGTCAGGAGTGCTCGGGCATCGCCCCCCGGGCGCACTTCGACACCGAAACGGTCAACGTCTACAACCTTGCGGTGGACTCCGCTCTGCCGCAGGACCACCCCGGCTGGAAGACCTTCCAGCGGGGCAACGCGTTCGTCGCGCGTGACCGCATCCCCGCGGACGCTCTCATCAGCAGGCTCTACTCCCATGAGGTGTTCCATCGCTTCATCGCCCGCTGCTTCGGACTGCCGAAGCTGTACGAACTGGCGGACCCGCTCTCCGGGCTGGTGCTCAACGTCGTTGAGCCGGGCATGGAGCACCCCTGGCACTTCGACACCAACGAGTTCACGGTGAGCATGCTCACCCGGCAGGCGCAGGCCGGCGGCGTCTTCGAGTACTGCCCGAACATCCGGTCCGCGCAGGACGAGAAATTCGACGACGTCCGGGACGTACTGGAAGGCCGGGGCGAACGGTTGATCCGGAGCCTGCCTCTGCAACCCGGTGATCTGCAACTGTTCAAGGGCCGCTACTCGCTGCACCGGGTGAGTTCCGTGCGGGGCGACGTGGCGCGCCACTCCGCGATATTCGCCTACAGCGAGCGCCCCGGCGTCGTCGGGAGCGTGGCACGGACCCGGCAGCTCTTCGGCCGGGTACTGCCCGAACATCTGGCGGCCGAGGGCCGGGCCGTCCGCGGCGACCGGCTGCTGGACTAGCGGGCGGCGAGGGCGAGCAGTCGTCGTAGGCCGTTTCCCACTCTGCGAACCACGGAGGAGTAAGCCCTGTGCGTTTCGACGCGACCGGGAAAGTCACGCTCGACCACATCTATACGCAGCCCGATCCGCGCGCCTATTTCAGCGTGCTGCGCCCGCTCGGCTACTGCGTTCCGCAACAGGCCAAGCCCTACTTCGCGAAGCTCATCAAGGAGTACCGGGAGTCCCAGCAGGTCGCGGTGCCGAAAGTGCTGGACATCGGCTGCTCGTACGGGATCAACGCCGCCCTGCTGAAGTACGACGCGACCATGGACGAGCTGTACGCGCGCTACTGCGGCGTGGAAGACGGCGCTGAAGCAGAAGATCCCGGCCGCCCGGACCAGGAAGTTCGCACGGCGCTGCTGGCCCGCGACCGGGACCTGTCCCGGTCCCGCCGACCCGCGCACGGCATCCGCTTCACCGGCCTGGACACCTCCGGCAGCGCGCTGTCCTACGCCCTCGAGGCCGGTTTCCTCGACGACGCGGTGCACGCCGACCTGGAGGACAACGAGCCCACACCGCGGCAGCGCACCCAGCTCGCCGGGGTGGACCTGGTGATTTCGACTGGCTGCCTCGGCTATGTCACCGAGCGGACGCTCACACGCGTCGTCCGGGCGCAGGGCGACCGCCGGCCCTGGATGGCGCACTTCGTGCTGCGGATGTTTCCCTTCGACCCCGTCGAGCACGCGCTGGCGGGACTCGGCTACCGGACCGTCCGCGTCGAAGAGGTCTTCAGACAACGGCGGTTCGCCTCCCCACAGGAGCAGACGATCGTCCTGGACAGGATGTCGGCCGCCGGGGTGGATGCGCGGGGCCTGGAGGCGGAAGGCTGGCTCTACGCACAGCTCTATCTCTCCCGGCCGCAGGACGCACCACTCATCTGCACAACAATCTGAATCGAGAGCAGAATTGAAGAGCAGTCAGGAAGTAGCAGGCAACGCCAGTTTTGCTCAGGAGGCCGGCCTGCCGCGTGTGCCGCTGCCCAGCCTCGAGGCGAGCTGCGAGAGGTTCCTCGCCTGGTGCGCGCCGCTGCTGACCGCTGACGAGCGGGCGGCGACCGAGGCGGAGGTGGCCGCCTTCCTGCGGCCCGACGGCCCCGGCCGGGTGCTGCACGCGGCGCTGGAGGAGTACGACGCCACGGAGGGTGTCCACAGCTGGCTCGACACCTTCTGGCCGTACCGGTACCTGGGCCGCCGGGACCGCATCGCGCTCAACGCCAACTTCTTCTTCCTGTTCAAGGACTCGGGCCAGGAGTCGGGCCCGGCCCCGGGCAAGGAATCCGGCCGGGCGCAGACGGAGCGGGCGGCCGGGCTCATCGCCGGCGCCCTCCACTACAAGCGGCAGCTCGACCAGGGGCTCATTCCTCCGGTGGTGCAGCGCGGGGCGCCCCAGTCGATGGTGCAGAACAAGTTCCTGTTCTCCGCGACCCGGATCCCCGGCGCGCAGCAGGACACCGTCCGCGCCCCCTACACCGAGCAGTGGCCGGGCCCGTCCGAGGCCCGGCACATCGTGGTGTTCTTCCGGGGCGGCATGTTCCGGCTGGACGTGCTCGGCGAGGACGGCGTCCCGCACAGCCTGGACGACCTCGAGGCGGGGCTGCACGCCGTGATGAAGGCCGGTGCCGAGCCGGCCCGCCCGGACACCTCGGTGGGACACCTCACCACCATGGCGCGCGCGGAGTGGGCGGCCGCCCGGGAGTCCCTCCTCGCCTGCCACCCCCGCAACGCCGACGCGCTGGACGACATCGAGACCGCACTGTTCTGCGTCGCTCTGGAGGACTTCGCACCCACGGGCACCCAGGACGCCTGCGACCAGCTGCTGTACGGCGACCGCGGCAACCGCTGGTTCGACAAGGCCGTCTCCTTCATCGTCTTCGCCGACGGCCGGGCGGGCATCAACGTCGAGCACTGCGAGCTGGACGGGACGACCATCCTCAGCTTCACCGACGCCCTGCTCAGCACCCCGGCCGAGGAGCAGTCCCGGCAGTCCGGGGCCCGCTCCCAGGGCCCGCCGGCGCTGGAGCCGATCGTGTTCGAACTGGACGACGCCCTGCGGGCCCAGGTGCGCTCCGCCGCCGACGCGTTCGCCGCGTACGGCGAGAACACCGCGACCAGCACCGTGTCGTTCGAGGACTTCGGCAGCAGCGCGGCCAAGGCCCTGGGGGTGTCGCCGGACGCGTTCGTCCAGGTTGCCTACCAGCTTGCCCACCAGCGGGCGAAGGGGCATCTCGGTGCTACGTACGAGTCGATCGCGACCCGGCAGTACCGGCACGGGCGGACCGAGGCGATGCGCGTGGTCACCCCCGAGATGCAGGAGTTCGTGGCGGCGATGGACGACCCGGCGACGGACACGGACGCCCGGCGGGCCGCGTTCCGGGCCGCCGCCGAGGCCCATGTGACGCGCGCGAAGGAGTGCCAGGCCGGGCAGGTGCCCGAGCAGCACCTGTGGGAGCTGGAGCTGATCCAGCGGCGGCGCGGCGCGGAACTGGGGGTGACCGAACAGCCCGCGCTGTACCGGACGCCGGGCTGGCTGACGATGCGGGACGACTACCTGAGCACCAGCTCCGCGCCGTCCGCCAACATCCAGTACTTCGGCTTCGGCTCGACCAGCAGCAGGTGCATCGGCGTCGCCTATGTGCTGCTGCCCGAGCGGTTCAACATCTATCTGAGCACGCCGCTGCCGGTGGCCGACCAGATGCGTACGTTCGCCGCCCGGCTCCGGGAGGCGGTGGGGGAACTGCGGGAGCTGCTGGCGCCCGGGCGGTCCGAGGCCTGATCCTCCCTCGACGTGGCTCACAGAAAGGGCCGTCGGCCGCACCCCTCCAGGGGTACGGCCGACGGCCCGACAGACGGCCCAGGGGAGGGGAAGGCCGCTCTCACCTGAGGCCTTCCGAGATGTCGAAGTACAGCTACAGGAACGCTCTGACCTGCGTAGTCCAACCCTTAATGGGACATGGGTGCACATCGGGTGCACACCATGCTGATGGGCTGCCTGGTCTTCTGCCGCCCGTTGGAGGGACGGCAGCATCTGCCCGGGTGTCAGTGCCCCGTGCGACAGTCACCTCATGGATGAGGAACGGTCTGCCGGCGAAGCCGGTTTGGAGAAGACCTTTCAGCAGATGAAGCGCTTCGCGCCCGACGGTGACTACTACGCGCTTACGCTCGGGGCTAACCGCCGAGGACGACCTTTCTGGGGCGCGCAGACGCACTGGGTGGGGCAGTCGGAACGACATCCTGGCTGGGAGATACGTGCCGCTAGCTTGATGGATCCGACAGGTATGACACGTGCATGGACCGAGCTGGGGCAGGGCTGGGTAGCGGTGCATGACGACACCAGCTTGGCCATGTACCTAAGGATCGGCGGAAATGCACTCGTCGAGAAGGGGCTGGCTGACGCACGCCTGCCCGAAGTTGTGGGGCCCAGCGAGTGCATGCACGACGGCGCGATAGAGGTTGGCGGGTTCGGCTTCTTCGGGACGGGGCATCTGCCCGACGAATCTGTGACTCGTCGTGCGCCTACTCGAAAGCTCCGGATGCAGGTGCTCAAGCGGGACAGCTACCGCTGTGTTGTGTGTGGCCGCAAGGCAACTGACCACACCGATCTAGAGATCCACGTGCACCATCTCGTCCCGTGGCGTATGCATGGCCCCACGGCAGAGGAAAACTTGGTCACGCTCTGCGGCACGTGCCACAAGGGCCTGGATCCCGATTTCGAGCCGTCTCTGCGTGAGCTCGCGGGGCTACCTGGCAAGTCAGAGCCCCTGGACATGGACAACTCTGAGTTCAATGCAGAGGTGGACCGCTACCGCGAGTTCGTAGCGCGCGCTATTTCGGAAGCGCCAACGCCCACAACCGACAGCCCGTAGGCGGTTCGCACTAGAGCAGCCTGACCAGCACACCAACGGTGTCCGTCAAAGCGGAACAAGCTCAAAGGTGCAGACGACCGGAATTGCGTGCACGATGCGTGAGCGGACAACAGAGCACCAGCCGTCACGTGCAGGATCAAGCCTTCTGCTGGATGGTGGCCATGCCACGGAACGAATGAGGCCGCCACCCCAACGGGGAGCGGCGGCCTCACTGTTACTGACACTGCGTCAGAGGGCCGGCCGGCCGGTGCACACGCGGTGCACAAGGGGGCGGAAAACAAGCGGGAACAGCGAGCACTGCTGAGCAGTGATTTCGCAGGTCAACGCATGTTTCAGGATTTCCGCCCAGGTCGCCCGGACCTGATCTTTAGATGTCGAAGTACAGCTCGAACTCGTGCGGGTGCGGACGCAGCTGGATCGGCGCGATCTCGTTCGTCCGCTTGTAGTCGACCCACGTCTCGATCAGGTCGGAGGTGAAGACACCGCCGGCCTGCAGGTACTCGTTGTCCGCCTCAAGCGCATCGAGGACCGCCGGGAGCGAGGTCGGGACCTGGGGGACGCCCGCGTGCTCGTCGGGGGCCAGCTCGTAGAGGTCCTTGTCGATCGGCTCGGCCGGCTCGATCTTGTTCTTGACGCCGTCCAGGCCCGCCAGCAGCAGGGCCGAGAACGCCAGGTACGGGTTCGAGGACGGGTCCGGGGCGCGGAACTCGACGCGCTTCGCCTTCGGGTTCGAGCCCGTGATCGGGATACGCATCGCAGCCGAGCGGTTGCGCTGCGAGTAGACCAGGTTGACCGGGGCCTCGAAGCCGGGGACCAGGCGGTGGTACGAGTTCACCGTCGGGTTCGTGAACGCCAGCAGCGACGGGGCGTGCTTCAGGATGCCGCCGATGTAGTAGCGGGCGGTGTCCGACAGGCCCGCGTAGCCCTGCTCGTCGTAGAACAGCGGCACGCCGCCCTGCCACAGGGACTGGTGGACGTGCATGCCCGAGCCGTTGTCGCCGAAGATCGGCTTCGGCATGAAGGTCGCGGTCTTGCCGTTGCGCCAGGCGACGTTCTTCACGATGTACTTGAAGAGCATCAGGTCGTCGGCCGCGGCGAGCAGCGTGTTGAACTTGTAGTTGATCTCGGCCTGGCCGGCGGTGCCGACCTCGTGGTGCTGGCGCTCGACCTGCAGGCCGTTCTTGTCCAGCTCCAGGGAGATCTCGGCGCGCAGGTCGGCGAAGTGGTCCACCGGCGGGGCCGGGAAGTAGCCGCCCTTGTAGCGGACCTTGTAGCCGCGGTTGTTCTCGACGGCGCCGGTGTTCCAGGCGCCCGCCTCGGAGTCGATGTGGTAGAAGGACTCGTTCGCGGAGGTCTGGAAGCGGACGTTGTCGAACACGTAGAACTCGGCCTCGGGGCCGAAGTACGCCGTGTCGGCGATGCCGGTGGAGGCGAGGTACGCCTCGGCCTTCTTCGCGATGTTGCGCGGGTCGCGGCTGTACGCCTCACCCGTGATCGGGTCGTGGATGAAGAAGTTGATGTTGATCGTCTTGTCGCGGCGGAAGGGGTCGACACGGGCGGTCGACAGGTCCGCGCGGAGCGCCATGTCGGACTCGTGGATGGCCTGGAAACCGCGGATCGACGAGCCGTCGAAGGCGAGCTCCTCGGTCGGGTCGAACGCCGCTGCCGGGATGGTGAAGTGCTGCATCACACCAGGCAGGTCGCAGAACCGGACGTCGACGAACTTCACATCCTCGTCGGCGATGAACTTCTTCGCGTCGTCGGCGTTCTGGAACATCCAACTCCTCCTACTCCCGACCCGGGAGGGGCGGGGTTGCAGCTCGGTTGTGTGGCCAGTTCGGTGGCACACGCTCGTCCCGACCATAGGCAGACGGGATTTCTCCAGCATGACCCATTTGTTTCGCCGAAGTTAATCGGGCAGGGAGTCGGGGGGCGTCAGGGCCCCGCCCGCAGGGGGGTGAAACCGGGCGCAGTACCGTGTACGGGTGGACAACAGGCAAGCAATCGGATCGTGGCTCTCCGGCCCCCGCGCGGCGGCCGAGGACATGGGCGCCGACTTCGGCTACCGGGGCGAGCGGCTCGGCCTGCCGGAGGCGGGTCCGGGCTCCATCGCCCCGCTCGGACGGCGCTTCGGCGCCCTCTTCGTCGACTGGGGGCTGTGCCTCCTGATCGCATACGGACTGCTCGCCAACGGTGACCGGCAGGCATCCGGGAACTGGGCGCTCGTCATTTTCCTCGCCGTGAGCGTGCTGACCGTGGGCACTGTCGGGTTCACCCCCGGTAAGCGGCTCCTCGGGCTGCGCGTCATCTCCGAGGACGGCCGGCGGCTCGGCATCTTCCGGGTCGTCGTACGCAGCCTCCTGCTCACTGTCGCCGTCCCGGCGCTCATCTGGGACCGCGACGGGCGCGGGCTGCACGACCGCCTCGCCCGGGCCGTACAGGTCCGGATCTGACGAGCGGCGCAGAACGGCGCCACGAGAGCGGAACAGCGCAAAGAAGCAAAGAAGAGGGGCGGCCGGGACCATCGGGTCCCGGCCGCCCCTCTCGTACAGACTCGTACGGACCTCTCGTAGCGGTCAGCGCATCTTTCCGCCGCGCGGCATCCTCATGCCCTTCGGCATCGGCCCCTTCGGCAGCGGCATATTGCTCATCAGGTCACCCATCGCCCGCAGCCGGTCGTTGGCCGCCGTGACCTGCGGGCCGGTGAGCACACGCGGCAGCTTCAGCATCGTGGTGCGCACCTTCTTCAGCGGCACCTGACCCTCGCCGGTGCCCACGATGATGTCGTGCACCGGCACGTCCACCACGATGCGCGCCATCTTCTTCTTCTCGGCCGCAAGGAGCGTCTTCAGCCGGTTCGGGTTGCCCTCGGCCACCAGCACGATGCCGGCCCTGCCGACCGCCCGGTGCACCACGTCCTGGCTGCGGTTCATCGCCACTGCCGGGGTCGTGCTCCAGCCGCGCCCCACGTTCTGCAGCACGGCGGCCGCTGCGCCCGGCTGCCCCTCCATCTGCCCGAAGGCCGCCCGCTCGGCGCGGCGTCCGAAGACGATCGCCATCGCGAGGAAGGCCAGCAGGAAGCCAAGGATGCCCAGATAAATGGGGTGGCCGATCAAGAAGCCGATCGCGAGGAGGACACCGAAGGTGACGATTCCCACAGCCGCGAGGACAAGACCGATCTTGGAATCGGCCTTTCGGGTCATCTTGTACGTCAGGGCGATCTGCTTCAGTCGCCCGGGGTTCGCACCAGCGTCAGTGCTGTCTGAGTTTGACTTCCTCGCCATAACTGGAAGTTTACGTGGCCTAGGAGGTGCGGCCCGCCACGGCCTCCAGTACATGCTGCGCCTCGACCCGGTCCTTGGCCCGGCGCCGGTCTTCGAGGACCGCCGTCCACGCGTTCCGGCGGGCGGTGCGCTGTCCGCCGCCCAGGAGCAGCGCCTCCATGGCGCGCAGCGCGTCGGTGACGGACGGGATGGCGGTGGCGCTAACGGGACGAACCGGCGCGGCCTGCATGGTGGAGGTCCCCCTCGGGGTCGGGGTGAGCTACGGCGATGAGCGGACGCGGTGCGGGGCGGTGCGTGGATTCTGCGGGGCGTGCGGGGCGTGCGGGGTGGTACGCGGTGGTGCGGACAGCGGTACGCGGAGCGAGCGCGGGAGTGCGGATGTGTGCTGTGCGTAAAGCTAGCGTCACTGATTGGTGTTACCAGGGCATGACCGAGCGGTCAAACGCTGATGAAACCTTTCTGCCCTGCGCCAAAACGTTGACGCGGCCCGTACGCCGCCCCGACCTGCGGGGAGGGCACGGACCGCGTCAATGCGCCGTTACTCGGCGGTAGTTGCTTGTGCGTGAATTCACACAGTCTGCGAGGTGGCCACGGAGATGCCCCGTCGCTCCATCGCCTGCTGGAAGAGCCGGCCCGCGCGGTACGAGGAACGGACCAGGGGACCCGACATCACACCGGAGAAGCCGATCTCCTCGGCCTCGTCCTTCAGCTCCACGAACTCGTGCGGCTTCACCCAGCGCTCGACCGGGTGGTGGCGTACGGAAGGGCGCAGATACTGCGTGATCGTGATGAGCTCGCAACCTGCGTCGTACAGATGCTGCAGCGCCTCGCTGACCTCTTCCCGCTCCTCGCCCATGCCCAGGATGAGGTTCGACTTGGTGACCAGGCCTGCCTCGCGGGCGCGCGTGATGACCTCGAGCGAGCGCTCGTACCGGAAGCCGGGGCGGATCCGCTTGAAGATCCGCGGCACCGTCTCGACGTTGTGCGCAAGCACCTCGGGGCGCGAGGAGAAGACCTCGGCCAGCTGCTCGGGCACCGCGTTGAAGTCGGGGATCAGGAGCTCGACCTTGGTGCGGCCGGCCTCGCGCTCCGCCGTCATCGTGTGGATCTGGCGCACGGTCTCCGCGTACAGCCAGGCGCCGCCGTCCTCCAGGTCGTCGCGCGCGACGCCGGTGATGGTGGCGTAGTTCAGGTCCATCGTGACGACGGACTCGCCCACGCGGCGCGGCTCGTCACGGTCCAGGGCCTGCGGCTTGCCCGTGTCGATCTGGCAGAAGTCGCAGCGCCGGGTGCACTGGTCACCGCCGATGAGGAAGGTCGCCTCGCGGTCCTCCCAGCATTCGTAGATGTTCGGACAGCCGGCCTCCTGGCACACGGTGTGCAGACCCTCGCTCTTCACGAGTTTCTGCATCTGGGTGTACTCGGGACCCATCTTCGCCCGGGTCTTGATCCACTCGGGCTTGCGCTCGATGGGGGTCTGGCTGTTCCGGACCTCCAGGCGCAGCATCTTGCGTCCGTCGGGTGCGACAGCGGACACGTCGGCGCCCCTTTCTGCTATCGCGGCATTCGATTCTGCGGCGCCCACCAGGGTACGCCCGCTATTTCCGTGGCCTTACGTCTGGCCAACCCATGGCCAGAGGGGCGCATTCCCCCCAGGGCCGTCCGGCAGCCGTCAGACGGCTGCCTCGACGACGCGTGGCCGCAGGTCGGCGTTGTCCAGGATCTCCCGCAGATGCTTCTCGATGACGGGGAGCACCTCGGCGATGGTGATCTCGCGGCCCAGTTCGTACGAGAGCGAGGTCACGCCCGCGTCCCGGATCCCGCACGGCACGATCCGGTCGAACCAGGTGTTGTCCGGGTTCACATTGAGAGCGAAGCCGTGCATCGAGACACCCTTGGCGATACGGATGCCGATGGCGGCGAGCTTGCGGTCCTCGCGGCGCTGGCCCGCGTTGGACGGGGCGTACTCCGGGCCGTTGAGCCGCGGGTCGAACTCCTCGTCGTCCAGTCGCGGGTCGAAGTCGAGCGCGAGCCCGCCGATCGCCGGACGCTCCTCGACCGGGTCGCCCAGCACCCACACACCGCTGCGTCCCTCGACCCGGGTGGTCCGAAGGCCGAACTCCGCGGCCGTGAGGATCAGTGCGTCCTCGAGACGGCGCACATGCGCGACGACGTCCACCGGGCGCGGCAGCTTCACGATCGGGTAGCCCACCAGCTGGCCGGGGCCGTGCCAGGTGATCTTGCCGCCGCGGTCCACATCGACGACAGGCGTGCCGTCGAGGGGGCGTTCGCTGTCCTGCGTACGCCGTCCTGCCGTATAGACGGGCGGATGCTCCAGCAGCAGGCAGGTGTCCGGAATCTCGTCCGCGAACCGGGCCGCGTGGACCTCGCGCTGCTTCTGCCACGCCTCCTGGTACTCGACGGCTTCCTCGCCGAAGCCCAGTTGGACGAACCGCAGCTCACTCACGGTCTGTGCCTCCCTAGAACTTTCATCCTGCACTTGACGCACCCACGCCACTGTACGGCCGTACGGCCGTACGCGAATCGGCGGCCGAGAGGGTACTGGGCAGTACCCGGCGGATGGTGCCCGTCAGCGGCGACCCAATCCTCACACGATCGGATGAATGTGGGGCGAAGGCCGCGGTCCGCGCAGGCGGGGCCGCTAAATTCGCGCCGTTCCATGAAGGGCTGCTCCCGGCCCGGAAGGCAGGAGACCGCACAGCTGATGACGGAACGACCCCCACAGCGCATTCCCAACCGACAGCTCGCCGCGCTCATCGCAGAAGCCGGATTCTCCAACGCAGGCCTGGCCCGCCGAGTCGACCAGCTCGGCCTCGAGCACGGGCTCGACCTGCGGTACGACAAGACCTCGGTGACCCGCTGGCTGCGGGGTCAGCAGCCACGCGGCACGACCCCGGCGCTGATCGCCGAGGTCTTCACCCGGCGGCTGGGGCGCCGGCTCTCCGCGCAGGATCTGGGGCTCGACGCCTGTGCACCCGTCTACGCCGGTCTGGAATTCGCGGCCACGCCCGAGGAGGCCGTGGACATCGTCGGCGGGCTGTGGCGCAAGGACTCCGGCAGCCATGCGGAGCTGCGCAAGATCGCGTTCACCCCGGCCGGACTGGTGGTGCCCAGCCGGGACTGGCTGATCGGACGGGCCGACGAGCGGGTGAGCCGGGGTGAGCCGGCGCAGAACGGGGCCGCCGTCGCCCGCATCCCCGTCCGGGGCAGAATTTCCGTCCCCCGGCAGCGGGGGACCGACCGAGGGCCCGGTCAGAGGGTCTCCAGCGGCGACATCGCGGCGCTGCGCTCCGTCGGCGAACTGTTCCGCACCATCGACCATGCGTACGGCGGCGGGCACGCCAGGCAGGCCCTGGTGCGCTATCTCGAGCACGAGGCCGAGCCCATGCTCCGCGGCACCTACGGGGAGGTGACCGGACGGCGGCTCTTCGCGGCGGCCGCGGACCTGACCCGGCTGGCCGGCTGGACGTCGTACGACATCGCGGCGCACGGGCTCGCCCAGCGGTACTTCGTGCAGGCGCTGAGGCTCGCCCAGGCGGCCGGGGACCGGGCGTACGGCTCCTATGTGCTGGTGACCATGAGCCGGCAGGCCGTCTATCTGGGGCACGGCCGGGAGGCGGTGCAGCTGACGCGGGTGGCCCAGCAGGGGGTGGGTTCCTCGGCCCCGCCCGTGGTGCAGGCGCTGCTGCACTCCGTCGAGGCGCGCGGGCACGGAGTGCTGGGCGAGGTGCGGGCGTGCACCGCCTCGCTCGTACGGGCCGAGCGGGCGCTGGAGACGGCGCGGCCGGGGGACGACGTGCCGCACTGGGCGCGCTTCTTCGACGAGGCGCAGCTCGCGGACGAGTTCGGGCACTGCCACCGGGATCTGCAGCAGTACCGGTCCGCGGTGCAGCATGCGGAGCGCTCGCTCCAGCTGCGCTCCCCGGCGTTCGCCCGCAGCCGGCTCTTCTGCCGGGTGGTGCTGGCCACCGCCCGGCTGGGTCTGGGGGAGCTGGACCAGGCGTGCGCGCTGGGGGCGGAGGCGGCGCTGCAGGCGTCGGAGATGCGGTCGGCGCGTGCGGTGGAGTACGTACGCGAATTCGAACGAAGGCTTGAGCCGTACCGGGATGCGGTGGCCGTACGGAACTATCGCGACCGGGTCGCCGCGCTGGGCTGAACGTGGGGCCTCACCCCAGGACCCCGGGGCTCTGCCAGGACCTCCGCCGCGTCCCGACCTCGGGGCTCTGTCAGGACCTCCGTCCCGCCCGGACCCGGGCCTGCCAGGACCCCCGTCCCCCTACGCCCTGGCGGGCGTGGGGGGACCCCCGGTCCTCAATCGCCGGACGGGCTGATGCGTACCGCCCGGGCGTAGAAGGGACCCCCGGGTCCTCAGTCGCCCGGACGGGCTGATGCGTACCGCCCGGGCGGATGGGGGCCCTGGCCTTCAATCGCCGGAACGGGCTGATGCGTACCGGTTGTCAGGCCACCGCCGAGAGCGAAGGTGTCTCGTACCCCGTCTGGAGGCCGAAGTCGCGCAGGATCGCGTCCGCCGCCCTGCGGCCCGAGAACAGCGCGCCCTGGACCGTACTGGTGTCGCGGTGGTCACCGCACACGTAGAGGCCGGCCAGCAGGCGCACCGGGCGGCGCAGGTCGTGCGGTGGCGGCATCGCGGGAACCGCCTCCGGGGCGTGGTGGACGGCGAGCAGTTCCCACTCCTCGGTGGCGGTGCCGTACAGCGTGGCCAGGTGCTTGCGGACACGGCGGTCCAGATCGTCCGGCGGGACGCCCAGCACGGTCGAGGAGATCAGTACGCGGCCGCCGGGGGCGCGCGAGGGGTCGACCTTGCTCATCACCGCGCTGTGCGCGACCGGGCCGCCGCGGTCCGCGTCCAGCACGAGCGCCGGGTCGGCCAGCGGGGGCTCGGGCGCCGTGTGGTGAAGGACCGTCACCGGGTGGAACGGCGGCACCCGCAGGCCCGGCAGCAGTTCGGCGGCCGCGCGGGCGCCGGTTGCCACCACCACGGAGCGGCAGCCGAGCTCGCCGTGCTCCTCGGTGGTGACACGGTTGATGGACGCGTCCGTGACGTGTACGCCCGTGCGTACGGTGCCCGGCGGCAGCGCGGCCGCCAGTCGCTCCGGCAACGCCGCCGCGCCGCCCGCCGGTACGCACAGCCGGCCGCGCGCGAAGCCGCGCAGCGCGAGATCGGCGCACCGGCTGGACGTGGTGAGCGCCGGGTCGCAGAGCAGCGAGGACAGCAGCGGACGCAGGAAGCCGTGGACCGTACGGGCCGGGAGGCCGCGCCCGCAGAGGGAGCCCGCCAAGGGCCGCTCCGGGCGGGCCAGCAGTCGCTCCACCGGCGTGGCCGCGAGGCGCGCGAGCGTGGCCCCGAGGCGTGCCTGGTCGAGTGGACGGGGGGCGCTCGCCAGGGCGCGCGCAACGGTGAATGCGCCCCGTGCGCTCCCCGTCTCGCCCGTCCGCCGGACCACTTCGCCGGTCCGCTGGAGCCGCCCGCCGCTGTGCACGAGCACGCCGGGCGAGAAGGACCGCAGGTCGATGTCCTCGAGCCCGGCCGTACGGTGCAGCTCGGGATACGAGGTATTGAGCAACTGGCCGATCCGGTCGAGCCGGAAACCGTCGATCTGCTCGGTGGCCATTCGGCCGCCCACCTCGGGGGCGGCCTCCAGAACGCTGACCGACAGGCCGGCGCTGGTCAGTTGATGAGCGGCCGAGAGTCCGGCGATTCCGGCCCCGACGATGACGACATCCGCACAGTGAGCGGTGCTGAGCACGTGCCCCTCCCCGAGGTCGGCGCGGCTGGTGGAGGGCTCATGCCCCCAACAGGCCCCCGGAATGCCCGAGTTCCGATCGAGAGTAGGGAGACGTGACCGTGCCGCCCCTCGCGCATGCCGCGGAGCAACGGTGCGCCGGGGGCGCACACGACCGGGCACACGACCGGGCACATGACCGGGCATGTGGCCGGGCGCATGTCGGGGCCCATGGGGGCCGCGCGGCCCCGCTACCGCAGTGCTGCCCTGATCGCCTCGTCGATGGTCGGGAACGCGAACGAGAAGCCCGAATCGAGCAGTTTGACCGGCCGTGCCCGCTGACTGCTGAGGATGTCCGCCGCCATCCCGCCCAGTGCGATACGCAGCGCGGGCGCGGGGACCGCGAACCTCGCGGGCCGGTGCAGCACCCGGCCCATCGCCGCCGTGACCTCACGGTTGGTCACCGGCTCCGGCGCGGTCAGATTCACCGGTCCCGACAGCGACGGGGTGTCGATGATGTGCCGCAGTGCCGCGATCTGGTCGTGCAGCGAGATGAAGCTCCAGTACTGCCGGCCGTTGCCGAGACGCCCGCCGAGCCCCGTCCTGAACAGCGGGAACATCCGGCCCCACGCGCCCCCCTCGCGCGCCACCACGAGACCGGTACGGGCGAAGACCGTCCGTACGCCCGCTTCCTGGGCCGCGGCCGCCGCCTCCTCCCACTCCACGCACACCTTCGGCAGGAATCCGTCCCCGGGCGGCGCGTTCTCGTCCAGCACCCTGTCCCCGGCGTCGCCGTAGTAGCCGACCGCGCTCCCGCTGATCAGCACCCGCGGCGGTACGTCCAGGCCGGCGACGGCGTCCGCGATCGCCGCCGTACCCAGCACCCGGCTGTCCCGGATCTCCTTGCGGTACGCGTCCGTCCAGCGGTGGTCGCCGATTCCGGCCCCGGCGAGATGCACGACGGCGTCGCAGCCGACCAGACCCGCCACGTCGACATACTGCCGCTGCGGGTCCCACTCCACCTCGTCCCCCGCCCGGGCCGGATGGCGCACCAGCCGCACCACCTCATGACCGTCGGTGCGGAGCGAGCGCACAAGTGCCTTACCGATGAGGCCGGTGGAGCCGGTGACGGCAATACGGGATCGCTGCATGGAGCCATCCTGCCCCGTGCGGCGGCATGGCACAGTGACGACCATGACCGAGTCACACATACGCTCCGCACGCCCCGCCGACGAGGCGGCTCTCGGCGCGCTCGACCGGGACACCTGGTCGCTGCTGCACTCCGTACAGCCCAGGCCGGAACCGCCGTACGCCCCGGTCTTCGACGCGCAGAACCGGCCCGAGGAAGTCCTGGTCGCCGAGGACGCCGACGGCACGCTCGTCGGGTACATCCGGCTGGCCCTGCCCACTGCGCTCGCCTGCAACCGGCACGTGCGGCAGATCCAGGGCTTCGCCGTGGCCGACCGGGCGCGCGGGCGCGGGATCGGGCGGGCCCTGCTGCGGGCGGCGTTCGACGAGGCGCGGCGCCAGGGCGCGGTGCGGATGACGCTGCGGGTACTGGACCACAACCAGCCGGCGCGCTCGCTGTACGAGTCGGAGGGCTTCGCCGTCGAGGGCGTCCTGCCGGGGGAGCTCTACCTGGACGGACGGTACGTCGACGATGTGCTGATGGGCCGCAGCCTCGACACCTGAGCCGACGCCGGCCCGGTACGTGTCTCCCGACACGTGTCTCGACGCCGGCCCCGACACGTGCCCCGACGGCCGGCTCGGGTACGTGTCCCGACGCCGCGTCAGTCGCTGAGCGAGAGGTCTCCGAACCGCTCCCAGAGCCTGGGGAACCGCTCCGCCAGCGCCGCGTCGTCGTCGAAGTCGAACGGGGTGCCCACCGGCTCGGCCGACTGCGCCGTGATCCCCAGATCCGGCGCCACCACGCCGGTCAGCTGCTCGTACGCCTCGTCCGCCGCGTACCCCAGCTCCTCGCCGTCCCCGTCGATGTCCTCGTCGAACTCCTCCAGAAGCTCGGCGAGCGTATCCGGTTCGTGCACGGCGCCCTCGAAGACCTCCCGGCCCTGCCCGATCAGCCAGCAGCGGAAGTAGTCGAAGGCATCGTCGCTGGCGCCGGCGAGCAGCACGGCGGCCGCCCCCCACAGATCCCAGGTGTACGCGCGGTTGTAGCGGGACTCGAAGTGCCGGGCGAAATCCAGCACGGAGTCGGGGTCGAGCTGCAGCAGCCGCTCGACCAGCAGCTCGGCGTGGTCCTCGGGGTCGCCCTCGGCGGCCGCGCGGGTGCTGTCGATGATCTCCCAGAACTCCGTCTCGTCCATCACGGGTCAAGCATCCTGGTTGGCGGGGGGCGGCGCACGCGGAGCCGCCGAAATGCTGACTCTTTCGAATGGTGGACAGAGGATGTCGGGTATCCGTGCGACGGTCGGCGTATGACGACGGACACAACGGACACACCCCTCGCAGGCAGAGTCGTACTGGTCGCGGGAGCCACGCGGGGCGCGGGCCGCGCCATCGCCGTACAGCTGGGCGCCGCGGGCGCGACCGTGTATGCGACGGGACGGACCACCCGCGACCGGGTCAGCGAGGTCGGCCGGGCGACGGAGACCATCGAGGAGACGGCGGAGCTGGTCACGGCGGCGGGCGGCGAGGGCATCGCCGTGCCGACGGACCATCTGGAGCCCGAGCAGGTGCGGGCGCTGGTCGAGCGGATCGAGAGGGACCACGGCCGGCTCGACGTCCTGGTCAACGACGTCTGGGGCGGCAACCACCTGCTCGACTTCAACACCAGGATGTGGGACATCGACCTGGACCGCGGGCTGCGGATGCTCGAGCTCGGCGCGAAGAGCCACATCATCACCAGCAGCCTCGCGCTGCCTCTGCTGGTGCGGCAGCCCGGCGGGCTGGTCGTCGAGGTCACGGACGGCACGGCAGAGTCGAACAAGGGGTTCCGCGAGAACTTCTACTACGACCTCGCCAAGAACGCCCCGATCCGGATGGCCTTCATTCTGGGCGAGGAACTGAAGAGCGTGGGCGGCACCGCGGTGGCGGTGAGCCCGGGCTTCATCCGCTCCGAGGAGATGCTCGACATCTTCGGCCTCACGGAGGAGACCTGGCGCGAGGGGATCGCGAAGCAGAAGCACTGGGCGCTCTCCGAGTCGCCGGTCTATACGGGCCGGGCGGTCGCGGCACTCGCCGCCGACCCGGAGCGGGCGCGTTGGAACGGGCAGTCGCTGCACAGCGGGCAGCTGGCGAAGGAGTACGGCTTCACGGACACGGACGGCAGCCGGCCGGACGTCTGGACCTTCATGGCTCAGGAGTCGGCGGGGGCGGAGCCCTCGATCGACGAGTACCGGTAGGACGAGTGCTGGTGAACTGACGCCCGGTGCGGGTGCGGGTGCGGGTGCGGTGCGATGCAGTGCGGTGCGCGTGCCTGTGCGGTGCGCGTGGCGGTGCGATGCAGTGCGCGTGCCGGGCCAGGGCGCCGCGGGCCAGGGTGCCGCAGGACCGGCCAGGGGCCCGCGGCCCGGGCCGCCCGGGCCCGGGTGCCGATGCCGCCCCGGCTTCAGTCGTAGAGCGCGCGCATGCGCGCGGCGGCCGCGGCGAAACGTTCGCGCAGCCCGGACGGCTCAAGGATCTCCAACTCCGGCCCCAGGCCGAAGAGCTGGGTGTACGCCACGTCCAGGGACTCCACCGGCAGAGTGACCGTCACCCGGCCCCGTTCGTCCGGCGGGCCGGCCGCGTCCAGCGCCGCGCGGGCGGCCGCGCGGTCGGCGGCGTACGGGAGTCGGCGTGCGCCCGCCTCCGAGAGGCGCACCACCACCTCCGTACGGAGAAGGGAGCGCGTGAACTGGGCCGCGCGCTCCTCCCAGAAGGAGGGGAGGTCGAAGTCCTCGTCCCGTACGAACTGCTCCTCGCACAGCGAGACGGCGGTGAAGCGGTCGATCCGGTAGACCCGGGCCGTGCCGGTGCCGCCGTCGGCGCGGGCGCACAGGTACCAGACGCCCGCTTTGAGCACGAGGCCGTACGGAGCCAACTCCCGCTCCACCTCGGTGTCCCGGCGCCGGTAGCGGGCGCGCAGCAGCCGGTCGTCCCACACCGCCTCGGCGATGGCCGGCAACAGGTCGGGCGTCTCGGGCTCCTGGTACCAGCCCGGTGCATCCAGATGAAACCGCTGGGCCGCGGAGTCGGACGCGTCCTTGAGCGAGGGCAGCAGCGCCGCGGACACCTTCAGGCGTGCCGCGGACGCTGCGTCCTCGAGGCCCATCTCCCGCAGTGCGCCCGGGAGACCGGAGAGGAAGAGGGCCTCCGCCTCACTGCGCCCGAGCCCGGTCAGCCGGGTCCGGTAGCCCCCGATGAGGCGGTATCCGCCGGCCCGCCCCCGGTCCGCGTAGACCGGAACTCCTGCCTCCGAGAGCGCCAGGGCGTCCCGGGTGATGGTGCGCTCGGAGACTTCGAGTTCCTGGGCCAGCTCGGCCCCGGTCATCGAGGGCCGCGCCTGGAGGAGCAGAACCATCTTGATCAGCCGGGCAGCGCGCATGGCCCCATGATGCCGGAGGGCAGGCGCGCGGCCGGGCTCAGGCCAGGGGCTCCTGAAGCTCGGTCACCCACTTCTCGCGGTCCGCCGGGCACTCCAGATTGACCTCCCGGGCGTACCCCGCCGAGCTGTGGCCTCCCGCGTCGATCCAGTGGGCCAGAGCGTGGGCCGTGGGCATGATCGCGTCCATCGGGCCGCGGTGCACGATCGTCGCGGCCCGCTCGACGGCCGGCAGGTCGACGATCTCGAAGTCGAGGCCGGGCCGGGGGCCGGCCGAGACCGTCACCCCCGCGTGCACCAGGATCGCGCCGTCGCCCCCGGGCGCATCCTCGTAGTAGGCGATGCCGGGGCCCGTCGGGGCCACGCCCGCCGCCTCGAGCCGCCGGAACAGCTCGTCGTACAGAGGGCTGATGACGGGGCCGATGTGCTCGGGTCCGTAACCGGCCGCGGTGGCGGTCAGTTCGGCCACTCGAACCGCGGGAATGCTCTTGACGATGACATCCTGGGTGGGCATGTGCCCCTCGCTCTCGATCGACCGGAGCCTCGCCTCGACCTGGGCCAGCCTGGCGGCCGCCGCGGCCATCGCCTCCTCCAGCTCCGCCCGTCGCAGGACGAGCATCCCGCGCAGCTCCTCCGTGCTCACCTTCTCCTCGAGGATCTCCTGCACCTGTTGCAGCGTGAAGCCGAGATCCTTCAGGGCGATGACACGGTTGAGCTGGGCGAGCTGGGCCGCCGTGTAGTAGCGGTAGCCGCTGAACGGGTCGGTGCGGACGGGACGCAGCAGCCCGATCGCGTCGTAGTGACGCAGCATGCGGGCCGACACACGGCCGTGCCTGGCGAAGTCTCCGATGGTGAACATGACGCCTCCTACTCCACGGCTTCACACGGTGTCAGGGTCAAGGATCACCCACGACAGACCCCCGGTGGCCGCGCGGCCACCGGGGGTCTGTCGTGCATCGACCGACGTCACTCGTGCATCGACCGGCCTCAGAGGCCGTAGCGCTCGCGCGCTTCCTTCACGGCAGACACCGGGACCTCGCCGCGACGGGCCAGCTGGGCCAGCGCCGCGACCGTGATCGACTGGGCGTCGACGCCGAAGTGGCGGCGGGCCGCGTCACGCGTGTCGGAGAGACCGAAGCCGTCCGTACCGAGCGAGGAGTAGTCCTGCTCGACCCACTGACTGATCTGGTCCGGGACCTGACGCATCCAGTCACTGACCGCGAGGACCGGGCCCGGAGCGCCCTCGAGCGCCCGGGTGACGTACGGCGTGCGCTGCTCGCCGCGCAGCAGCGCCTCGTCGCACTCCAGCGCGTCACGGCGCAGCTCGCCCCACGAGGTCGCGGACCATACGTCGGCGGTCACGCCCCAGTCGGCTGCCAGCAGTTCCTGCGCCTCGAGGGCCCAGTGGATCGCCGTGCCGGAGGCCAGCAGCTGCAGACGCGGGGCGTCCGCGGCGGCAGGCACGCCCTCCTTGAAGCGGTAGAGACCGCGCACGATGCCTTCCTCGACACCTTCCGGCATCGCGGGCTGCGGCTTCGGCTCGTTGTAGACCGTCAGGTAGTAGAAGACGTTCTCGGCCTCGGGGCCGTACATCCGGCGCAGACCGTCCTTGACGATGACGGCGATCTCGTATGCGAAGGCCGGGTCGTAGTTGAGCGACGCCGGGTTCGTGGACGCGATCAGATGGGAGTGGCCGTCCGCGTGCTGGAGGCCCTCACCGGTCAGGGTCGTACGGCCGGCGGTCGCGCCGACGATGAAGCCCCTGCCGAGCTGGTCGGCGAGCTGCCACATCTGGTCGGCCGTGCGCTGCCAGCCGAACATCGAGTAGAAGATGTAGAAGGGGATCATCGGCTCGCCGTGCGTCGCGTACGACGTCGACGCGGCGATGAAGTCGGCCATCGCGCCGGCCTCGGTGATCCCCTCGTTGAGGATCTGGCCGTCCTTGGCCTCCTTGTAGTACATCAGCTGGTCGCGGTCGACCGGCTCGTACGTCTGGCCCAGCGGGGAGTAGATCCCGGCCGACGGGAACAGCGACTCCATGCCGAAGGTGCGGGCCTCGTCCGGGACGATCGGGACCCAGCGCCTGCCGGTCTCCTTGTCCCGCATCAGGTCCTTCACCAGGCGTACGAAGGCCATGGTGGTGGCCATCTCCTGCTTGCCGGAGCCCTTCTCGAGGGCCTTGAAGGCGCGTGCGTTGCTCTCGTCGGGGTCGGGCAGTGCCATGGCCTGCACACGGCGGGCCGGGGCCGGGCCGCCGAGGGCGGCGCGGCGCTCCTGGAGGTAGCGGACCTCGGGGGAGTCGGCGCCGGGGTGGCCGTAGGGCACCAGGCCGTCGGCGAAGGCGCTGTCCGGGATCGGGAGTTCGAGCAGATCACGCATGCCCTTGAACTCGTCGATGGTCAGCTTCTTCATCTGGTGGTTGGCGTTCTTGGACTCGAAGCCCTTGCCGAGCGTGTAGCCCTTCACCGTCTGGGCGAGGATCACGGTCGGCGCGCCCTGGTGCTCGACGGCCGCCTTGTACGCCGCGTACACCTTGCGGGCCTCGTGGCCGCCGCGGGAGGTGAAGAAGAGCTCGGCGATCTTGGCATCGCTGACCAGCTTCGACAGCTCGACGAGCGCGGGCTCGGCGCCGAAGAAGTGCTCGCGGATGTACGCCGCATCGCGGGTCGCGTACGTCTGGAACTGCGCGTCCGGCACCTCGCGCAGGCGGCGCAGCAGCGCGCCCGCGGTGTCGAGGGCGAACAGCTCGTCCCAGGCGGAGCCCCAGAGGGACTTGATGACGTTCCAGCCGGCGCCGCGGAACTGTGCCTCCAGCTCCTGCACGATCTTGAAGTTGGCGCGGACCGGGCCGTCGAGGCGCTGCAGATTGCAGTTGATGACGAAGGTCAGGTTGTCGAGCTGCTCGCGCGCCGCGAGGGCGAGGGCGGCGGTCGACTCGGGCTCGTCCATCTCGCCGTCGCCGAGGAAGGCCCAGACGTGCGAGGCGGAGGTGTCCTTGATGGAGCGGTTGTGCAGATAGCGGTTGAAGCGCGCCTGGTAGATCGCGGAGAGCGGGCCCAGGCCCATGGAGACGGTGGGGAACTCCCACAGCCAGGGCAGCCTGCGCGGATGCGGGTAGGACGGCAGACCGTCGCCGCCCGCCTCCTGGCGGAACCTGTCGAGCTGCTGCTCGCTCAGCCGTCCGTCGAGGAAGGCGCGGGCGTAGATGCCGGGGGACGCGTGGCCCTGGATGTAGAGCTGGTCGCCGCTGCCGTCGCCCTCCTTGCCGCGGAAGAAGTGGTTGAAGCCGGTCTCGTAGAGCCAGGCGGCGGAGGCGAAGGTGGCGATGTGGCCGCCGACGCCGAAGCGGGAGCCACGGGTGACCATCGCGGCCGCGTTCCAGCGGTTCCAGGCGGTGATGCGCGACTCCATCGCCTCGTCACCGTCGAAGACGGGCTCGGCGGCGGTGGGGATGGTGTTGACGTAGTCCGTCTCCAGCAGCCGGGGCACGGGGACTCCGGCCGTCTCGGCGTGCTGGAGGGTGCGGCGCATCAGGTACGCGGCGCGGTGCGGGCCGGCGTGCTCGGTGACGGCATCGAGGGACGCCGCCCACTCGGCGGTTTCCTCGGCGTCACGGTCCGGGAGCTGGTCGAGCTCGCTCGGAAGCTTGCCTACGGGGTCGGTCATGATCGCCGCCTTCCGGACAGGAGGGGGGTGGAGAAAAGGGGGCCTTGTCTGGCAGGACAGGGCGACGGGTTGGTGAACCCGACGATGACTGTAAGTCTCTGATCGATGATCGATCAAAGTCTGGAAGGGAAAACTTCTCAATCTGAAGAAATTGGCATCCGGTGCCGCGAATGGGGGCACCGGGTGCCGTCTCAAACAGGGGCATACGGGGCGCACGGCCGCACGCACGAGCGCACCACGTATCACCCGTGCGTCAACCCCGCCGTGCGGTCAGGCGGATCAGGTGCGCAGGTCAGGGGGCCGGTCGGCGGGGCGGTCGGGTGGCCGAGTCCGTCAGGTGCATCGCATGCATCGCCTGTGTCGCATGCATCGCATGCATCGCGTGTGTCGGGCAGGTCAGCGGGTCAGGCGCGCGGGGCGCAGCCCAGGACATGGGCCTTGACCAGGGAGCCGATGTCCGGGTCGCGGCGGCGGAACGCCTCCACCAGGTCCTGGTGCTCCTCGGCGTACGACTTCTGCACCGTGCCGAGCCAGCGGATCGACAGGGCAGTGAACACCTCGATACCGAGGCCCTCCCAGGTGTGCAGCAGTACCCCGTTCGAGGCGGCCCGCACCAGCTCCCGGTGGAAGCCCACCGTGTGCCGCACCTGCGCCGCCGAGTCGCCCGCCCGGTCCGCTTCGTACAGCGCCGAGACATGCGGCTCCAGCGCCGAGCAGTCCTCAGCCAGCCGGTCCGCGGCCAGCTCCGCGGCGATCTGCTCGAGGCCGGCCCGCACCGGGTAGCTCTCCTCCAGGTCGGCCGCGGTGAGACTGCGTACCCGTACGCCCTTGTTGGGTGCGGACTCGATCAGGCGCAGACTCTCCAGCTCGCGCAGCGCCTCGCGCACCGGCGTCTGGGAGACCTCGAGCTCGGTGGCGATCCGCCGCTCGACGATGCGCTCACCCGGCTTCCAGCGGCCACTCACAATCCCCTCCACGATGTGCTCGCGGATCTGGTCGCGCAGCGAGTGGACGACGGGGACGGACATGAAAGCTCCTCACGGGATGGCCGAGGCCGAGGTTACCGGAGAGGAACCTCGATGATCCCTTCGCGGGCCGATTGTCACTGTTCATGCACATGGGGTGATCGCGCGCCGCTACGATCTGTGAGCGGATCGCACCGCCAACTGTTGCGCGCCGGAAGGGAGTCGGCCATGCCCGCTGCCAAGGATCTGGGCCCCTGCACGTCACCGCGGTCGTTCTACGGGGCGGAGCTGCGGAGCCTGCGGGAGGAAGCGGGACTGTCGCAGGAGCAGTTGGGGGAGCGGGGCCTTTGCTCGGGCGCGTACAGCGGGTTGTTCGAGGCGGCGACGAGACGTCCGCAGGCCGACATGTGGCGCAGCTTCTGGACGGGGTCCCCGGGGCGGGCGACCACTCTCAGCGGCTCTCGGCGTGGGATGCAGCTGCCGTCCGCGCTCCGTAGACTCGTATACGAAAACCCTTGTCGGCGGGCCCCTGTCCCTGCGCACCGGCCGATCGGTGACCTGATCCCGGCCGGGGGTGTCGGGCGGGAATTCATGGTCGCCGGCTACGCGCAGCAAACCCGTGCAGCGATCGCGGCGGCCACCGACAGCGGCAGCCGACCTTGCCGCCCGGGTCACGTCGCCGGCAGCTTGGCGACGCATCGCCACTGATGCCCCTGACGTGGAGCCGTTCATGACCACACCGCGGGACCTGTTGATCGTTGCCACGGACATGGCCTCCACTCGCCCTGTGGAGCCGGGCAACATGTCGCTGGCGCTCGCGGGGGCCGAGTTGATCGACCTCCTCGGTGCCGAAGCCATCGGACTGGACGGCGATCGCATCGTGCCGGCCCACGCGCCGGCAATGGCTGATCCCCTGTTGGACGAGGCCGTATCGCAGCTTGCCCGGGAAGCGCCGTACGAGTCGGTCGGCGACTGGCTGTGGCGCAGAGGCCGTGGCCTGTCCGCGGCCTATCTGACCGTCCTTGAGGGAGAGGGCCAGTTCACTCGGCAACCCCGCCGCCCCTGGGGGCTCTTCCGGACCGGTCGGACGGTGCTGGTCGATTCGCCCGCTCGCCGCCGGGCGACGAACCGCTGGGCATCGGACGATCCCATCCTCGCCGCCCTTGCGGCGGCCCTCCGGATCCGCGACGAGCGGACTGGAGACTTCCCGGGCGTGGACGATGACGCGGTGTCGACCGTGCTCGCCGCCGTCAATGACGCGTTGACGGAACTGGAGGCCGAACGGCAACGGCGGTCCATCGAGAAGGCGGCCTTCGACAACATCTGGCGAGGCGAATGACGACCGCACGCGCGGTGGCGACGGCCGTCGCGACTGTGATCGCGGGCGCCCGGCCGTATCACCTCGGTCGGCGCCACCACCCGCCGGAACCGACGACGGCGCCCCCGCCCGGATTTCTCCAGGCGGGGGCGCCGTCGTGCTTGCTGGTGCCTTACAGGCCGAGCTCGACCTCGAACTCGCCGGCCTCCAGGATCGCCTTGACGGCCGTCAGGTAGCGGGCCGCGTCGGCGCCGTCCACCAGACGGTGGTCGTAGGAGAGCGCCAGGTACGTCATGTCGCGGACGCCGATGACGGTGCCCTCGGCGGTCTCGATGACCGCCGGACGCTTGACGGTGGCGCCGATGCCCAGGATCGCGACCTGGTTCGGCGGCACGATGACCGTGTCGAACAGCGCACCGCGCGAGCCGGTGTTGCTGATCGTGAAGGTCGCACCGGACAGCTCGTCCGGGGTGATCTTGTTATTGCGGACCTTGCCCGCCAGCTCCGCGGTCTTCTTCGAGATGCCGGCGAGGTTGAGGTCGCCCGCTCCCTTGATGACCGGGGTCATCAGACCCTTCTCGGAGTCCACCGCGATACCGATGTTCTCGGTGTCGAAGTAGGTGATCGTGCCCTCGTCCTCGTTGATCCGGGCGTTGACGACCGGGTAGGCCTTCAGCGCCTGGGCCGCGGCCTTGACGAAGAACGGCATCGGGGACAGCTTGACGCCCTCACGGGCGGCGAACGCGTCCTTCGCCTGGTTGCGCAGCTTCATCAGCTTGGTGATGTCGACCTCGACGACCGAGGTCAGCTGGGCCTGCGAGTGCAGCGCCTTCATCATGTTGTCGCCGATGACCTTGCGCATGCGGGTCATCTTGACCGTCTGACCGCGCAGCGGGGACACCTCGAGGGCCGGGGCCTTCGACGGAGCCGCCGGGGCGGCAGCGGCCGGAGCCGGGGCGGCGGCCCTGGCGGCCTCCGCGGCGGCGATGACGTCCTGCTTGCGGATACGGCCACCGACGCCGGTGCCCTTGACCGCGCCCAGGTCGACGCCGTTCTCGGCGGCGAGCTTGCGGACCAGCGGGGTCACGTACGCGCCGTCGTCACCAGAAGGCGCGGCGGGCGCGGCCGGAGCCGACGGGGCGGGGGCGGCCGGGGCGGCCGGAGCCGGAGCGGCAGCCGCGGGGGCGGCCTGGACCGGAGCCGGAGCCGGGGCCGGAGCAGCGGCGGGAGCCGGAGCGGCAGGCGCGGCCGGGGCAGCGGGAGCCACGGGGGCAGCCGGAGCCGGAGCCGGGGCCGGAGCAGCGGCGGGAGCCGGAGCGGCAGGCGCGGGAGCGGCCGCCGGGGCAGCACCCGGGGCGCCGATCACGGCCAGCTTGGCGCCGACCTCGGCGGTCTCGTCCTCGGCGACCACGATCTCCAGCAGCACACCGGAAGCCGGGGCAGGGATCTCGGTGTCGACCTTGTCCGTGGAGACCTCGAGCAGCGGCTCGTCGGCCTCGACCGACTCGCCGACCTCCTTGAGCCAGCGGGTGACGGTGCCCTCGGTGACGCTCTCGCCGAGCGCGGGGAGGACGACGTCGGTGCCGGTGGCACCGCCGGCCGGGGCGGCAGCGGGCGCCGGAGCGGCCGGGGCCTCGGGTGCGGCGGGTGCCTCGGCGGCCGGAGCCGGAGCGGCGGGGGCCTCGGGGGCCTCGGCCGCCGGAGCCTCGGCAGCAGCCGGGGCCGGGGCGGCAGCAGGCGCGCCGCTGCCGTCGTCGATGACGGCCAGCTCGGCGCCGACCTCAACGGTCTCGTCCTCGGCGACCTTGATGGACGCGAGGATGCCGGAAGCCGGGGCGGGGATCTCGGTGTCGACCTTGTCGGTCGACACCTCGAGCAGCGGCTCGTCGGCCTCGACGCGCTCTCCCTCGGCCTTCAGCCAGCGGGTGACAGTGCCCTCGGTGACGCTCTCGCCGAGCGCCGGAAGGGTTACGGAAACCGGCATGGTTTCAGTTGCTCCTTACGAATGTGCGGAAGTGGTCGTCGCGCCCGGGACTTGCTAGTCGTGGGAGTGCAGGGGCTTGCCGGCCAGGGCCAGGTGGGCCTCGCCGAGCGCCTCGCTCTGCGTCGGGTGCGCGTGGATGAGCTGCGCGACCTCGGCCGGCAGAGCCTCCCAGTTGTAGATCAGCTGAGCCTCGCCGACCTGCTCGCCCATACGGTCACCGACCATGTGGACGCCGACCACGGCGCCGTCCTTGACCTGGACGAGCTTGATCTCGCCCGCGGTCTTGAGGATCTTGCTCTTGCCGTTGCCCGCGAGGTTGTACTTCAGTGCGACGACCTTGTCCGCACCGTAGATCTCCTTGGCCTTGGCCTCGGTGATGCCGACGGAGGCGACCTCGGGGTGGCAGTACGTCACCCGCGGCACACCGTCGTAGTCGATCGGAACGCTCTTCAGACCGGCCAGGCGCTCCGCCACCAGGATGCCCTCGGCGAAGCCGACGTGCGCGAGCTGGAGGGTCGGGACGAGGTCGCCGACCGCGGAGATGGTGGGGACGTTGGTCTGCATGTACTCGTCGACCAGGACATAGCCGCGGTCCATCGCGACGCCCTGCTCCTCGTAGCCCAGACCGGCGGAGACCGGGCCGCGGCCGACCGCGACCAGCAGCACCTCGGCGTCGAAGGTCTTGCCGTCGGCGAGGGTGACGCGGACGCCGTCCTGGGTGTACTCGGCCTTCTCGAAGAAGGTTCCCAGGTTGAACTTGATGCCGCGCTTGCGGAACGCGCGCTCAAGAAGCTTCGAGCTGCTCTCGTCCTCGACCGGGACGAGGTGCTTCAGGCCCTCGATGACGGTGATGTCGGAGCCGAAAGACTTCCACGCGGAGGCGAACTCGACGCCGATGACGCCGCCGCCCAGCACGATCGCGGACTGCGGGACGCGGTCCAGGACCAGCGCGTGGTCCGAGGAGATGATGCGGTTGCCGTCGATCTCCAGGCCCGGCAGCGACTTCGGTACGGAGCCGGTGGCGAGGAGAACGTGGCGGCCCTGCACACGGCGACCGTTGACGTCGACGGAGGTGGGGGAGGACAGCCGGCCCTCACCCTCGATGTAGGTCACCTTGCGGGAGGCGACCAGACCCTGCAGACCCTTGTACAGGCCCGAGATGACGTCGTCCTTGTACTTGTGGACGCCCGCCATGTCGATGCCCTCGAAAGAGGTCTTGACACCGAACTGGGAGGCCTCACGCGCCTGGTCGGCGATCTCGCCGGCATGCAGCAGAGCCTTCGTGGGGATACAGCCGTTGTGCAGGCAGGTGCCGCCGAGCTTGTTCTTCTCGATCAGGGCGACGTCCAGACCAAGCTGAGCTCCGCGCAGCGCCGCAGCGTAACCGCCGCTACCACCGCCGAGGATCACTAGGTCGAAAACGGTGCTGGCGTCGTTCGCCACGTCACGTCCTCCATGCATGTGCGCCGGGCGCCGGTCCTCTGTGACCGGGCGGCGGCTGGTATTCGGCCGCTGTTTCTTCGGCCCTGTGGTGGGGGCCCTGTCCTGCCGAGAACCCATCTTCGCACTTGTTGACGGGAGGCGGGACGCGGGGCCGGGGTCTGAGGCGTCCGATCGACCGCCTCCGGGTGTTACTCGCCCGTACTGACGTACGGATTTCGTCGAAGGTGAAACTAGCAAGCCGACAACACCTACGGCCCCGGACTTATGCCCGGGGCCGTAGGCACGGCGGTGACTCGGCCCAGGTAACCGGCCCAGGACCGGCCCGGATGACCGGCCCAGGTAACAGACCCAGGATCAGCCCAGGTCGCCGGCGGCGGTGCGCTCGGCGAGCTTGACCAGGGTGCGGACCGCGGAGCCGGTACCGCCCTTGGGGGTGTAGCCGAACGGCGCCCCCTCGTGGAAGGCCGGGCCCGCGATGTCCAGGTGCGCCCAGGTGATGCCCTCACCCACGAATTCCTGCAGGAACAGACCGGCCACCAGGCCGCCGCCCATCCGCTCGCCCATGTTGGCCATGTCGGCGGTCGGGGAGTCCATGCCCTTGCGCAGATCGGACGGGAGCGGCATCGGCCAGGACTGCTCGCCGACCTCCTCCGCGATCTCGTGGACGGAGGTACGGAACGCGTCGTCGTTCGCCATGATGCCGAAGGTGCGGTTGCCCAGCGCCATCACCATCGCGCCGGTCAGGGTCGCCACATCGATGATCGCGTCCGGGTTCTCCTCGGACGCCCTGGTGATCGCGTCGGCCAGGACCAGGCGGCCCTCGGCGTCGGTGTTGAGCACCTCGACCGTCTTGCCGCTGTACATGCGCAGTACGTCGCCGGGGCGGGTGGCCGACCCGGACGGCATGTTCTCGGCGAGTGCCAGCCAGCCGGTGATGTTCACCTCGAGGCTCAGGCGCGCGGCCGCGACGACGGCGGCGAACACGGCGGCGGCGCCGCTCATGTCGCACTTCATCGTCTCGTTGTGGCCGGCGGGCTTCAGGGAGATGCCGCCCGAGTCGTAGGTGATGCCCTTGCCGACCAGCGCGAGGGTCTTGGCCGCCTTGGGGTGCGTGTAGGTGAGCTTCACCAGGCGGGGCGCGTTCTGCGAGCCCTGGCCGACGCCGAGGATGCCGCCGTAGCCGCCCTTGGCCAGCGCCTTCTCGTCGAGAACCTGCACCTTGATGCCGTGCTCCTTGCCGGCGGCGGTGGCCACGGCGGCGAAGGACTCGGGGTAGAGGTCGTTCGGCGGGGTGTTGACCAGGTCGCGGGCGCGGTTGATCTCCTCGGTCAGCGCGATCGCGCGCTCGGCCGCGGCCTTGTACGCCTTGTCGCGCGGCTTCGCGCCGAGCAGGGCGACCTCGGCGAGCGGCTGCCTTGCGCCGTTCCGCGCGCCCTTGGCGTCCTTCTCGCCGCCCTGGTAGGCGGTGAAGGCGTACGCACCCAGCAGTGCGCCCTCCGCGATGGCCTCCGCGTCCTCGACCGCCTCGACCGGCAGGGCGAACGCGGCCTTCTTCGCACCGCTCAGCGCACGGGCGGCGGCGCCCGCGGCGCGGCGCAGCGACTCGGCGGCGTACGCCTCGTCCTCCTCCGGGACCCGGCCGAGCCCGACCGCGATGACGACGGGAGCCTTGAGGCCGGACGGCGCGGGGAGCTTGGTCACCTCGCCCTCGGCACCGGTGGCGCCGAGGGTCTCCAGGACGGAGGCGAGCTTTCCGTCGAACGCCTTGTCCACGGCCTCGGCGCCCGGCGCGACGACCGGCCCCTTGGCGCCCTTCGCGACGCCGACCACGAGGGCGTCGGCGCGCAGCGTCGCCGCGCCGGCAGTGCTGAGAGTGAGAGCAGTCACGGTGGTGAAATCTCGCTTCCGTTGAGTCGCAGGGGCCGTAAGGGCCGTAGAAGGGGATGGATCGGCATCCCACGCCGAGCAAGAGCCTACGCGCGGTCACATGTTTCGCTCACGGCGGCGGCAGTTCACTCATCCGTGGCGTCTCTTCGCGTTTGGCTCATGGGCGACGAGACCTCAGTCACACTCGCCTCATTCAGGCAAGGGAGCGCGGGGCTCCTTTGCATCATCTCCACAGGTCCTCCGCATTTTTCGCAGCCGAGGACCCGCGCGAGGGGGGAAGTTCATGGGGTTTCATCAACACGGACCACGGGCGGGCAGAGCCGCCGCGGCACTCCTGGCGGCCGGCCTGCTGGCGACGGCCGTCCCGGCATCGGCAGCGGTGGCCGCGGCTCCGGAGCCGCGCATCGATCTGACGGTGCTGGTCATCGACGACGGAGGCGGCGCGGTCGGCGCGATCGTCGCGGAGCTCAAGGACACCGGGGTGCCGTACCGGACGGTGGACCTGGACGACCCGGGCCGGCCGGTGATCAACGCCGCGTTCCTCAGCGACACGGTGAGCGGCCGGCCGCGCGCCAAGTACCAGGGCGTGGTGGTCCCCGACGAGGACCCCTTCGGCGCGGACTCGACCGCCGGCGCCGCGGAGAACGCCGCGCTCTTCGCGTACGAGACGACCTTCGGTATCCGCCAGGTCGACGCCTACACCTGGTCCCATCCGGGCGTCGGCCTCGAGTACGTCGACAACGGCGGCTACGCGGGGGTGCTGGACGGCGCGCAGAGTGCGGTCACCGCCGCCGGACGGACAGGACCCTTCGGCTATCTGGACGGACCCGTCGCCTTCGAGGACAACTCCTCCCTGACCGCCGAGAGCTACGGCTACGCGGGCAAGCCGAGGGAAGGATTCACCAGCTATCTCGACACGCCGGTGGACGACTCCGGCGCGCGCGGCAGCCTGGTCGGCGAGTACGCCCACGACGGGCGCCGCGAACTGGTCGTGACCTTCGCGTACAACCAGTACCAGCGGCAGTTCCGGGTGCTGGCCCGCGGCATCGTCGAATGGCTCACCCAGGGCATCCACCTCGGGCAGAGCCGCAGCTACTTCTCCGTACACATCGACGACGTCTTCGCCCCCGACGCCCGCTGGGACACCGCGCGCAACTGCACGCCCGGCGACTTCGACTGCACGGACGGCGGCGAGGAGAGCAACCCGATCCGGATGAGCGCCCAGGACGCGGCCCACGCCGCCCAGTGGCAGCGCACCGCCGGATTCACCCTCGACATGGTCCACAACGCCGGCGCCGGAGAGGAGTGGAAGACCGAGCACGGCGGCACCGACCCGCTCGCCGACCGGCTGGTGGCCGACCGGGCGCAGTACCGCTGGGTGAACCACACCTACACCCACCCCTTCCTCGGCTGTGTCCAGGACACCTCCACCGTGCCCTGGCAGTGCGCCAAGGACGCGGCCGGAAAGACCCTGTGGATGAGCCGCGCCGAGATCTCCGCGCAGATCCGCGACAACCACAACTGGGCCGTAGGAAAAGGGATCACGGTCGACCGCAGTGAGCTGGTGACCGGTGAGCACTCCGGGCTCAAGACCCTGCCGCAGCAGCCGCAGGACAATCCGAACCTCGCCGGGGCACTGGCCGACAACGGTGTGAAGTGGGTCGCCAGCGACAACTCCCGCGAGCCGCAGCAGCGTCCGGTGGGTGCCGCCCAGACCGTGCCGCGCCATCCGATGAACGTGTACTACAACGTCGGCACGGCCGCCGAGATGACCGACGAGTACAACTGGCTCTACTCCGCCGCGGCGGACGGGGGCAGTGGAGTCTGCGAGACCAACCCCGCCTCCACCTGCCTCGCCGAGCCGCTGGACACCGCCACCGGGTACGCGTCCTACATCGTGCCGCAGGAGGCCCGGACCGCACTGAGCCATGTCATCGCCAACGATCCCCGCCCGCACTACGTCCACCAGTCCAACCTCGCCGAGGAGCGGATCCTCTACCCGGTGCTCGACAAGGTGCTGGCCGACTACCGCGCCCTGTTCGCCGACAGCGCCCCGCTCGTCAACCCGCGCCAGCGCGATGCCGGTACGGAACTCCAGCGCCGCGCCGTCTGGAACAAGGCACTGGCGGACGGAAAGGTCACGGCGTACCGCATCGGCACCACCGTCACCGTAAAGGCCCCGTCGGGCGTGAGTGCACCGGTCACCGCCCCCGAAGGCACCCGTAAGCAACTGCTTCTGTCCACCGCCGTGTTCGGCACCGCCTATGCGGGAGCGCGGTCCGCCTGGACCTCGCCCGAGCTGCTCCAGTCGGCGATCACTCTCAAGCTCCCGGCCTGACGGACACGGGCCCCTGGGCCCCGGGCCTGGGGGCCCGGGGCCCGGAGGCCCGAGAGCCGTCGACCGCCACCGCTGTCCAGGGGGGACACCATGCTGAGCTGCGGGCGTCATGTCACCATGCTCACCGAAGGCACCTATCCACACGTCCACGGGGGCGTGTCCACCTGGTGCGACCAGCTCGTACGCGGAATGCCCGAGGTCGACTTCCAGGTCGTCGCCCTCACCGGCAGCGGCCGCGAGCCGGTCACCTGGGAACTGCCGCCCAACGTCTACCGGCACACGGCCTTCCCGCTCTGGGGCCCGGTGCAGGGCCGCCGCCCTCTCTTCGGGCGGGAGCGGCGCCGCTTCATCGACATCTACGAACGCTTCCTGCTGTCGGTGCTCGACCCGTCGGCCGGCTGCGACTTCGGCGACGCGCTGTTCGCGCTGGCCGAGATCGCGCGCGAGGGAAGGCTGTCGACGGCGCTGCGCTCGGAGTCCGTACTGCGCTCCCTGATGTGGATCTGGACCATGCCGCATCTGGAGATATCCGCGTCCCGGCCCACCGTGCACGACGCGCTGACCGCCACCGACCTGCTGGAACACGCGCTGCGGCCGCTGGCGGTACGGATACCCGACGACTCGATCGCGCACGCCGTCAGCGCCGGCCTCGCCACGCTGCCCGCACTGACCGCACAGCGCTTCGACGGAGTGCCGTTCCTGCTCACCGAACACGGCATCTATCTGCGCGAGCGCTATCTCGGATACCGCGCCGAGGCACAGCGCGCACCCGTGAAGTCGCTGATGCTCGGCTTCTACCGGGAGCTCAACACCCTCGGCTACCGGCGTGCCGATCTCATCACGCCCTGCAACCAGTACAACCGGCGGTGGGAAGAGCGGGGCGGGGCGCCCGCGGACCGTATCCGTACCGTCTACAACGGCGTCGACCCGCACGCCTTCCCGCAGGCCGGAGCCGAACCGGACGTGCCGACGATCTCCTGGGCGGGACGGATCGACCCGATCAAGGACCTGGAGACGCTGATCCGGGCGTACGCCATGGTCCGCGCCGAACTGCCCGAGGTGCGGCTGCGGTTGTTCGGCGGTGTGCCGGCGGGCGGCGAGGCGTACCGGACGCGGCTGGAGAAACTCGCCGCGGAACTGGGCGTCGTGGACGGCATCGCCTGGGAGGGCCGGGTCAGCGACGTGGCGCGCGCCTACGCGGCGGGGAGCGTGGTGCTGCTCTCCAGCATCAGCGAAGGGTTTCCCTTCTCGCTGATCGAGGCCATGTCCTGCGGCCGCCCCACCGTTTCCACCGATGTGGGCGGAGTACGCGAAGCCGTCGGCGACACGGGCCTGGTGGTGCCGCCGCGCGAGCCCGCGGTGCTCGCGGAGGCGACGCTGGGGCTGCTGCGCGACAAGGAGCGGCGCGCGGAGCTGGGCCGGCAGGCGCGGCAGCGCGTCGTCGACCGGTTCACCCTGCGCCGCTCGGTGGACGGCTTCCGCCGCATCTACCTCGAACTCGCCGGCTTCCCGGAACAGGCGGACACCGGCTTCCTACCGGCCGCGCTCCCCGACCCCTGGTCCCAGGACCGGGCCGCCGAAGGGGCGATGTGGTGAGCGGTCCGCTGTGGCAGGGGCCCGGACAGCAGGTCGACACCCTTCCGGTACTGCCCCGCCCGCGCGGCGGCCCGGCCGCCGATCCGCTGGAGGAACTCGCCGAACGGATGGAGGAGTTGATCGCCGCTGCCGTCCATCCCGACGAGATCGCCGCGATCCTCGAGTCGGACGGCATGACGGACGACCACATCCGGCTCACCTACGGCCGCGAGGACTCCTTCGCGCTCGCCGAGGACCTGTACGCCCGCATCCCGCGCCGCTTCCCGGAGCCGCCCCCTGCCTCCGGCGGGGGGACCCCCAGCCCGCCCGTGGACCCCTGGCACGTGGGCCTTCCCGGCTGTCTGCTGCGCGGCCTCGTCTTCGCCCTGCCGGGCCTGGCGTACGTACTGGGGGCGCCGCTGCTGAAGGGGGCGGGCCTGGCCCCGCTGCTCGCGGGCGCGCTGACGGGATGGGTGTGGAACCAGGCGCTCTCCCACCGCGCCTACTCCTGGCTCGGCCTCGGCGACCGCGTGGCGGCGGCCCGCTCCCTGCTGGTGGGAGCCCCGGCGGGCGCGCTGCTGGGCTCGGCGGTGGCGGCGGCAGCGGCGGCGCTGTCGTCAGGAGCCGGCCAGTGGCCCGCGGCGGGGTTCGCGGTGGCCCAGGCGCTCTATCTGTCGGCGGCGACCGTTCTGCTGGTCCTGGACCGCGAACGGGCGCTGCTCTGTGCCCTGTTGCCGATGACGGCGGGGGCGCTGCTGGCACTTCCGTACGACCTGGCGGAGCCGCTGCGTACGGGGCTGCTGCTGGCGTCGCTGGCGACCGCGGTGTGCCTGGCGGTGGGCGCGCTGGTGACGGGCATCCCGGCGTTGTGGAAGCGGGCGGCTCCCGTCGGGACTCAGCCCCGAACCGCGCTCCTGAGTCGCGTGAGGGCCTCATTTTCCTGCCGCCCGGGCCGGGGCTCTGCACCGGACCTCGTGGCTCCCCCTACGCCCTGGGGGCGTGGCCCCCAGCCACGGGAAGGGGCGGGGTGGGGAAACGGCGCGGCGCAGGGCGCAATCTGCTCCCGTCACGCCGGCCGCCAGGGCGGTGCGTCCTTTGATGCCGGAAGCGGTACGGCTCTCGGCCGCGGGCTCTCCCGGCCGTTCGGCCGAACCCGAGCCGGAGCCGGCGCGGGAGGCCGAGCGGGAGGCCGACCCGGCGCGGAAGTCCGAGCCGGCGCCGGAGCCCGGGCCGGAACCGGAGGCCGGGCCCAGATCCCCGGGCGCGACGCGTCCGCCCGACCGGGCCGCACCGACCGGGCGTCGGGCCGTCGGGACCGCGACGAGCGCCGACCTGCCCGGCCGCCCGGCCGGGACGCGCGGGCCGCTCCCCGGATCGCCGCATCCCTGCCGTACGGGTTCTTCGGGCTCGGGACCGGGGCGCTCGTGCTGTACACCGCCCTCGGGGACGTCCTCGCCGGCGGCGCCGGCGCCGTCGTCTCCGCGCCCTCCGCCGTCGCGCTCACGCTCAGCATGGGGCCCGCCGAGTGGCTGCTGCACCGCTTCCGCGGGGAGAGCCTCGCCGGGCTGCGGGCGAGCACCACCTCGCGTGCCTTCTGGCGGGGCGCCGCGGCCGTCCTCGCCGAGTGTCTCGCCGGATACCTCGCGGTCCTGTTCGTCCTCGCTCTCGCCGGGACGCTGCTGTGGCCCGACGCGCCCGCGCTCGGCGGGATGCGGCTGGCCACGCTGCTGCTCATCGGTGCCGTGCTCTGGACCGGGCTGCTGCTCCAGTCGTTCGGCGCGGTGACCGGCGCGGCCGCGGTGTGCTGTGCCGCGGCCCTCGCCCAGACGATCGCCCTGGCGACCGGCGCGGGCAGCGCGCATCTCGTGGGACTCTGCGTCGCGGCCGTCGCGGCGGCGCTGTTGGCCGGGCTCGTCTGTGTTCTCCTGGGCCGTGCCACGGCCCACCGCGGATGAGGATGCGTTCCGTGAAAACCTTGCTGGTCCCGTACTACGAGCACCCCACCGAACGGCCCGACGCCTGGGACGCCCTCCTCGCCGCCGCAGACCGGCTCTACGGCGTGGTGCTCAACCCCGCCAGCGGCCCCGGCGCCGCCCCGGACCCCGCCTTCGCGGTGGTCGCGGGGCGGCTGCGCGCGGCCGGGGTCCGCGTCCTCGGCTACGCCGACACCGACTACGGCCGCCGCCCGCACGCCGCCGTCGTACGGGAACTGCTGTGCCACCGAGACTGGTACGGCACGGACGGGGCCTTCCTCGACCAGGTGTCGGCGGAGCCGGAAGCGCTGCCGCACTACCGCCGCCTCGCGGTCGCGGCCCGCACGGCCGGCGCCCGCACCCTGGTCCTCAACCACGGCGTCCACCCCGACCCGGCCTATGCCGAACTCGCCGACCTGCTGGTCACCTTCGAGGGCCCCTGGGACGCCTACGGATCCCTCGCGGTCCCGCTCTGGACGGCCGCACACCCGCGCGAGCGGTTCTGCCATCTGGTGTACGCGGCCCCGCCCGACGCCCATGTGGCCGCCGCGGTCCAGTGCGTCGTCCCGGGCGCCGGGGTGCACCCGTGGGGCACTCTCCCGCATGCTCTGGAGCCGATCCGGTGAGACGCGCGCCCCTGCTGCTCGCGCTGCTGCTCCTGCTGGTGGCGGGCTGTAGCGCGCCACCCGACGGGAAGCAGCCCGAGCAGCCTTCCGAGCGCTGGAAGCCGGAGCCCGGCCTCGCCTGGCAGTGGCAGCTGAGCGGCAGGCTCGACCCGACCGTGGACGTCCCCGTCTACGACATCGACGGCTTCGACCACCCGAAGTCCGCCGTCACCGATCTGCACCGCCGCGGCCGCAAGGTCATCTGCTATCTCTCCACCGGCGCCTGGGAGGAGTTCCGCCCCGACGCCGGGAAGTTCCCCGCGTCCGTCCTCGGCCGCGGCAACGGCTGGGACGGCGAACGCTGGCTCGACATCCGCCGTACGGACATCCTCGAGCCCCTGATGGCGGAGCGCATCGACATGTGCCGGGCCAAGGGCTTCGACGCGGTCGAGCCCGACAACATGGACGCGTACGCCAACCGCACCGGCTTCGCTGTCACCGCCGCCGACCAGCTCCGCTACAACCGCCTGATCGCCCGCCTCGCCCACGACCGCGGTCTGGCCGTCGGCCTCAAGAACGACCTCGACCAGATCCCGCAGCTGGTGGGCGACTTCGACTTCGCGGTCAACGAACAGTGCGCGGAGCACGACGAGTGCGACCGGCTGACCCCGTTCATCCGCGCGGGCAAGGCCGTCTTCCACGTCGAGTACGAGCTGCCGACCCGGGACTTCTGCCCCGGCGCCCGCAGCCTGAAGCTCAGCTCGATGCTGAAGAAGTACGAGCTGGGGGTGTGGCGCAGGCCCTGCTAGGCACGCGGGACCACGGAGCTGGGCACGCGGGACCACGGAGCTGGGCACGCGGGACCGCATAGCCAGGCACGCGGGACCGCAGAGCTGGGTACGCGGGGATCGCAGAGCGGTTACGGGCCCAGTACGAGCGCGATCAGAGCCGCCGTCGCCGCCGTCTCGGCCAGCGCGCCGAACACGTCGCCGGTCACCCCGTCGAAGCGGCGTACGCAGTGCCGCAGCAGCAGCTCCGCCGCGGCAAGAGCGACCAGCACGGCCAGGGCGTGGTGCAGCACGCCGTAGGCGCCGAAGGCCGCGCCCGCCGCCGCGCAGACCCCGGTGACCAGTGCGGTGACGGCCAGTCCGGTGCGTACCGGAACGACACCCGCGACCGCCGCGCCGAGGCCTTCGGGGCGGGCCGCCGGGATGCCCGTGCGGCAGGCGAGGGTGAGGGCGAGACGGGCGGCGACCGCCGAGACCACCGCCGCCGTCGCGCCGTGCGCCCAGCCCGCGCCGTACAGCTCGTACAGCGCCGCGATCTGCGCGAGCAGGACGAACAGCAGCGTGATGACCCCGAACGGGCCGATGTCCGACTGCTTCATGATCCGCAGCGCGTCCTCGGCGGGCTTGGCGCTGCCCAGGCCGTCCGCGGTGTCCGCGAGACCGTCCAGATGGAGGCCGCGGGTGAGCACGGCGGGGACGGCGGCGGTGGCCACGGCGGCGAGCAGCGGTCCCGAGCCCAGGAGTATCAGCACGCCGCCGAGGGCCGCCGCGCACAGACCCACGACCAGGCCGGCCAGGGGCGCGCACAGCATTCCGGCGCGTGCCGCACCGCGGTCCCAGCGGGTGACGCGCACGGGGAGCACGGTCAGCGTGCCGAAGGCGAAACGTATGCCGTCCATGGACTCTTCCGGCCGGGGGATCCGGGGTTCTCCCCGGGCATGGGCAGTATCGCGCGAAGGGTAGCCGGGCAGGAGGGACGGTAAATTGCACAAAACGCGCAAATCAGGAGCGGGTGGCATGGGTGACTGGTTCAACCGTAACTTTGTCGAGCCGGGGAAACTCCCGCTGCTGCTTGCGCTGTCCTCCTTCGTACTGACCTTTCTGATCACCCGTTCCATCACCCGGCTCATCAGGGCGGGGAAGGGGCCCTTCGGCAATGTCTCCTCCGGCGGGGTGCACATCCACCATGTGGTCCCCGGCGTCATCCTGACCGTGATCGGCGGCTTCGGAGCCGTCGGCAGCGGCCGGCACGGCCCCGCCGCGGCGGTCTGCGCGATCCTCTTCGGAATCGGCGCGGGCCTCGTCCTCGACGAGTTCGCGCTGATCCTCCATCTCGACGACGTCTACTGGACCGAGCAGGGCCGCCAGAGCGTGGAGATGGTCGTCCTCACGGCGGCCCTGGTGATGCTGACTCTCGGCGGCTTCTCGCCGTTGGGGGTGAACGAGCTGACGGGTGAGGAGCGGCAGAACCGCGGCGTGGTCATCTCCACGCTCGCGGTCAACTTCCTCTTCGTCCTCCTCACCCTCCTCAAGGGAAAGCTGCGCCTGGCGCTGATCGGCACCCTGCTCCCCTTCGTGGCGATCGTCGGCGCACTGCGGCTGGCCAAACCCGGATCCCTGTGGGCCGGCCGCTTCTACCGCAACCGCCCGAAGACCCGCGCCAGGGTCGCGCTGCGCGCCTACCACCACGACCGCCGCTGGACAGGCTCCTGGCGCAGGTTTCAGGAGTGGATCGGCGGCGCCCCCGACCGGCTGCCGGTCCGCAAGAAACACTGACGCCGGCGCCGCCGCTGCCACAGCGCCTCGACCGCGATCAGCACCAGCACCGCGGTGATCGCCGCCAGATGCTCCTTGCCGGCGAGATTGTTCTTGATGAGAATCTCGACGATCATCGCGACGATCACCAGCACTCCGGTGAACCGGGCCCGGTAACGCCAGCAGACATAGACCGCCAGGCCGACGACCGCCGCCGACGGGCCCGTGTCGACGATCCGCGCGTCGGAAGCGGGCAGACCGAAGAGGCTGTCCGGGCCGAGCGCGATGCCGATCCGTGCGTACATCGTCCCGGCCAGCGTCGAGATGTACGCGATCACCAGCGTCCGCGCCCGGCCCAGCGCGATCTCCGCGATGGCGAACACCAGCAGGACCTGTGCCAGCGCGCCCCACACCGGCAGGTCCAGCGCCGGCACGAACAGCGACAGCGGGGTGCGCACCAGGGCGAGCCACAGCGGATCCTCGGCCCGTACGAAGCCTATGACGCGGACCGGGTCGTAGCCCCAGGACTGGTTCTGTACGGCCTGGAAGAGAGCGGTGAGACAGACCGCCACGAGCGTCAGCGGGATCGCCCGCCACTTCTCGGCGACGAGTGCCGTGCGCAGGGTCGTGTACAGCGGCCCCCACTCGCGGCGCGCGAACGCGCGCACCGTGTTCACCGCTTGGTCTCCAGGTGTCGGCGATGCATCCACTTGGGCAGACCCGGGGCCTCCAGGAACCCCTCGGCGCGTCCGGCGGCGAGGCCGATCCGCAACAGGTCGGCGCTCTTTTCGAAGAGCATGAAACGTGGCTCCCAGATTGGTCGGTACTTTGCGTTGGCGCGGTAGAGGGACTCGATCTGCCACCAGCGGGAGAAGAAGCTGAGGAGCGAGCGCCACAGCCTCAGCACGGGTCCGGCCCCGAGCTTCGCGCCGCGTTCGAAGACCGATCTGAACATCGCGAAGTTCAACGACACCTGCGTGATCCCGATCTCTTTCGCGCGCTGCAGGAGCTCGATGACCATGAACTCCATCAGGCCGTTCCCGGAATCCCGGTCACGCCGCATCAGATCGAGCGAGAGCCCCTGGGGCCCCCACGGCACAAAGCTCAGCACCGCCCGCAACGCACCCTCGCCGTCGGTGCATTCGAGCATCACACAGCGGCCGTCCGCCGGATCGCCGAGCCGCCCCAGCGCCATCGAGAAGCCGCGCTCGGTGGCCCCGTCGCGCCAGTCGTCGGCGCGTTCCAGCAAGGTGGCCATCTCCTCGGCCGGAATGTCCTCGTGGCGGCGGATGCGCACCTGGTACCCGGCGCGCGCGACCCGGTTGCAGGCCTGGCGCACGGTCCGCATCGCGCGCCCCTCCAGCGAGAACTCGGCAGTGTCGACGATCGCCTCGTCGCCCAGTTCCAGGGCGTCCATGCCGTGCCGCGCGTAGATGGTGCCGGCCTCCTCGCTCGCCCCCATCACCGCCGGGATCCAGCCGTGTTCGCGGGCCTGGGCCAGCCAGGGGTCGATGGCGCCGGGCCAGGCCTCCGGATCGCCGATCGGGTCGCCGGACGCGAGCGAGACGCCGCCCACCACCCGGTAGGCGACGGCGGCCTTCCCGGTCGGCGACCAGACGACGCTCTTCTCGCGGCGCAGCGCGAAATAGCCGAGCGAGTCCCGGTCGCCGTGCCGCTCCAGCAGGGCGCGCAGCCTGGTTTCGTCGTCCTCGGTGAGCGCGTCGACGGCCCGGCGGGAGCGGAAGGCCGCGTACAGCACGGCGAGCAGCAGCAGAGTGGACAGGACGTTGATGGTGACGTCGACCCAGCCCGGTGTGCTGATGTCGGCGAAGCGGGAGTCGTCGGCGGCGAGGGACACCAGCCGCATCACGCCGTACCGCCAGCGCTCCAGGAAGGTGGACGCCCCGGTCGCGGTGTTGGTGACGGTGACGAGCAGGGCGGCGAGCAGCGAGGTGAGCAGCAGTCCGCCCGCCGCGACGGCCGCGGCCAGTTTCGGGTTGGAGCGGTCGCCCGTCGCGTAGAACTCCCGCCGGCCGAGGACCAGCGCGAGCACGAAGGCGGCGGTCAGGGCGAGCGAGACCCAGTTCTGCGCGTGCTGCCGGATCTCGGGGAAGAGCATGGCGAAGGCGAACAGCAGCAGGAGGAGGCCGCTGAGTACGAGGTTGAGGATCCACGCGGCCCGCTTGCGGCGGCGCATGGTGATCGCCAGGAAGAGGGTGAAGGCACCCGAGGCGAAGCCCGCGGTGAGCAGGTACGGCGTGAAGTAGGTGTCGGTGTTGTGCCGGCGCAGGTCCTGGCCGAAGGAGACCCACACGGCGCTCAGGAAGTTGAGGAACGTCACGGCCCGCAGGTACCAGACGGCGAACGCCGCACTGCGCCGGGAGCGGACGGTGTGCCTGCGCGTGCTCCGGCTCGTACTCGGGCTCAGGCTCGGGCTCGTACTCGCGCTCGTACGAGGGTTCGCCTCTTCGGTGGACAAACGGACCTCTCCCATGAAAAGCGATGATATGGGGCATCGCATGTCATGGTGGCGGGCGGTACGGCCGCCCGGTCAGTGGCTGCCGCCTCCCGACGCGTCAGTCCGTGTCGCTCCCACCGGCTGCGTACGCTCCGGCAGTTCGGCCGCGAGGGCGGCCGATGCCTGTACGAGGGGGAGTGCGAGCAATGCCCCGGTTCCTTCCCCCACAGTGACGCCGTGATCGAGCAGCGGGTTGAGCGCCATCCGGTCCAGCGCCTTCGTCTGGGCCGGCTCGCCGCTGACCTGACCGGCGAGCCACCAGTCCGGCGCGCGGAACGCGGCCCGCTGCGCCACCAGCGCACATGCCGCGGAGACGACCCCGTCCAGGATCACCGGCATCCGGCGTACGGCGCTCTGCAGCAGGAAGCCGGTCATCGCCGCCAGATCCGCGCCACCGACCGCCGCCAGCAGCTCCAACTGGTCGCCGAGCACCGGGCGGGCCCGCCGCAGCGCGTCCCGGATCGCCGCGCACTTGCGCATCCAGGCCAGATCGTCGATGTTCGCGCCGCCGCGGCCGGTCACCACCGAGGCGTCCGTGCCGCACAGAGCGGCGATCAGGGTCGCTGCGGGCGTCGTGCCGCCGACGCTCAGATCACCGAGGACGACCAGGTCCGTGCCGGAGTCCGCCTCCTCGTCGGCGATCGCCATACCCAGGCGTACGGCCTGTTCGGCCTCCTCCACCGTCAGGGCGTCCTCGACGTCGATCCGGCCGCTGCCGCGCCGCACCCGGTGGCGTACGACCTCGGCGGGCAGCAGCTCCGGGTCGCAGTCCAGTCCGGCGTCGACGCTCCGTACCGGCACGCCCATACGGCGGGCAAGCACGGCAACGGGGCTGGCGCCCTCCAGAACGGCACGCACCAACTGGTGCGCGGTGCCGGACTCCCGGCCGGAGACGCCCAGTTCGGCGACGCCGTGGTCGCCGGCGAACAGGACGACACGAGGCTGGTCGATGGCCTTGACCGGCACGGAGGCCTGCGCGGCGGAGAGCCACTCGCTCAGCTCGTCGAGACGGCCGAGAGCGCCGGGCGGGACCATCAGCCGCTCGCGGCGTTCCTCGGCGTCACGCCGCATGCCGCTGTCGGGGCGCTCGATCAGGTCGGAGAAGTCATCGAGATTCAGCCTGCTCATTCGCCGAACAGTACAGTCACCCGGTCTTGTGGTGGGCGTGGGTCGGGGGCTCGGTGGTTGCTGTCCGGCGGGTGGTTTTCCTCGCGAGGGGCCGGGGCACGGGCGGGCGTCCCAGCGGTCCTGGCGGTCCTGGCGGTCTTGTCGAGGGGGTGGTCAGCCGCGCAGGGGGAGCACCTGGCCCGCGACGACCAGCAGGACGTGCTCGCACTCCGCGGCGAAGGCGGCGTTGAGACGGCCCAGTTCGTCACGGAAGCGCCGGCCCGAGGCGGTGGCGGGCACCACGCCGCTGCCGACCTCGTTCGTCACCGCGACGACCGTTCGCGAGGTCTGCCGCACCGCCGCGATCAGTTCGGCGACCCGCTCGCGCAGCGCACGCTCGCCGTCCGCCGCCCACGTCGTGTCGTCCCATGCGCCCACCTCGTCCATCGCGTCGGTGAGCCAGAGCGAGAGGCAGTCGATCAGCATCGGCGGCCCGTCCTCGGCCAGCAGCGGCACGAGATCACAGGTCTCGGTGGTACGCCACGAGTTGGGCCGGCGCTCACGGTGCTGCGAGACCCGGGCCGCCCACTCGGTGTCCCCCTCGCGACGGCCGCTCGTCGCGACGTACAGCACGTCGGCGAAGGTCTCCAGCCGCCGCTCGGCCTCCAGCGACTTGCCCGAGCGGGCGCCGCCGGTCACCAGGGTGCGGCGCGGGACATCCGGTACGGCGTGGTACTCACCGACGATCAGGGTCGTCCCGTCCGGCACGGTCCGCGCGCCCGCCGCCGCGAGCCGGCGGGTCAGCTCGTCGCCGCCCGGCACGTCGTGGTCGATATGCACGGCGATGACATCGGTCGTGGACCCGATCGCCCCCGCGGCACGCAGCCGGGCCACGGCGTCGGGGCGCCCGATGACATCGGCGACGACCATGCCGTATGCCGCCAGCCCCTCCGCGAGGCCGGCGGGCGATCCGCCGGGGGGCAGATAGAGGAGCCGCTCGCCCTCCGGGGAGATCACCTCGTACCCCGTCCCGGGGTTGTCCATCGGCACGGCCCGCACCCGGTGCCCGCTGATCAGGGTCAGCTCCCGCCCGTCCGGCACCCGCCCGGCCGCGGGCAGCCCGGCGGGCAGATCCACGGCGGGCCCGTTGTGCGGATGCGTCAGCAGAACCTGCCGTACGCCGACGAGGGAATGCCCGGACCGCGCGGCGGCGAGGGCGGCTCCGGGAGTGAGATCGAGCAGCAGCGCCCCGTCCACGAGCAGCGCGGTCGCGGCCCGCGCCAGGGGCCCGCGGGCGGTGGCGCAGACGGCACAGGGACAGTCGGGGCGGGGGAGTCCGGCGGGGGCGCCGGTGCCGAGCAGAGTGAGTTCCACGCTCACGATCCTCCCGCGTCACCGCGGGGCGTGCGCGCCCGGCTACGCTGCGGGCAGCAAACAGATCAGCGGGTGGGACCTGGGAGGCGGACATGGCGTGGACGTGGCGGTTCGAAAAGTCCGACGGGACGGAGGTCCAGCCGGCGGTGCAGCCGGAGGAGTTCACCACGCAGGGGGACGCGGAGTCCTGGATCGGTGAGGTCTGGAAGGACCTCGCGGAGGGGGGCGCGGACCAAGTGGTGCTGTCGGAGGACGGAACAAAGATCTACGGCCCGATGAGCCTGCACGCGAACGAGTCGTAGGGACGGGTGGGTCGCGGGAAAGCCTTGAGGCTCGGCTCCGAACGGGGCTCAGCTCCGAACGGGGCTCAGATCCGCGCACCATGCGGCGGCGCGAAGCGGCCGCCGTTCGCCGGCGGTGGGGGTACCTCGTGCCCCCACCCTTCGGCCTCGGGGGTCCAGGGCGGAGCCCCGGTCGGTGCGGCGTCCCGCGGCGGGCAGCCGGCGCGTTCGCCGGGGGTGTGGGGTACCTCGTACCCCACACCTCACTCCCCGGGGCCCGGCCGCCGGCATCCGCCGATCAGGCTGACCCCGGCGCCGACGCCAGGAACTGAGTGGCCGCCAGCTCCCCGTACAGCGGATCCGCCGCCACCAGCTCACTGTGCGTCCCCACCGCCCGCACCTTCCCCGCGTCCATCACCACGATCCGGTCCGCCAGCGTCACCGTCGACAGCCGGTGCGCCACCACCAGCACGGTCACCTCGCGCGACACCTCCGTCACCACGTCGCGCAGTGCCATCTCGTTGACCGCGTCGAGCTGCGAGGTCGCCTCGTCCAGGAGCAGCAGCCGGGGCCGGCGCAGCAGCGCCCGCGCGATCGCCACCCGCTGCCGCTCGCCGCCCGAGAGCTTGGAGCCGCGGTGCCCGACCACCGTCTCCAGCCCGTCCGGCAGCCGCTCAACGAGCGAGTCCAGCCTGGCCCGCACGAGCACCTCCCGGATCTGCTCCTCGCTCGCGTCCGGCGCGGCGAAGACCAGGTTCTCGCGCAGCGTCCCCGCCAGCACCGGAGCGTCCTGCTCGACATAGCCGATCGCGGCCCGCAGATCGGCCAGCGGCCACTCGCGTATGTCCGTGCCGTCGATGGTGATCCGGCCGCCGTCCGCCTCGTAGAACCGCTCGATCAGGCCGAAGATCGTCGTCTTGCCCGCGCCCGAAGGCCCGACGAACGCCGTCATCCCGGCCCCGGGGACCTCGAAGGAGACGCCGTGATGCACGTACGGGAGGTCCTCCCGGTAGCGGAAGGTGACGTCCTTGAAGATCACGTCGGCCGGCCCCGTGCCGGCGGCCCCCGCCGGAGCGGTCAGTTCCTCCGTCTCCAGGCGCTCCGCCTCCACGATCCGCGCGATCGCCGCCGAGCCCACCTGGTACTGCGAAGCCGCTTCCACCAGCCGTGACACCGGGTCGATCAGGAAGAAGAGATAGAGCAGGAAGGCGACGAGCGTGGAGATGGAAATCGCGCCGGATGCGACCCGAGCGCCGCCGATCCCCAGCACTGCCAGGAAGGACACCTGTACGGCGAGCCCCACCGAGGACCAGGCCACCGACTGCCACTTCGCGGACCGTACGCCGTGCCGCCAGGCCTCCTGCGCCGCCTTCTCGATGACCGCCGTCTCGCGCTCCTCGGCGCCCGAGGCCTTGAGCGTACGGAAGGCTCCGAAGGCCCGTTCCAGCACGGTGGAGATCTCCCCGACCGCCTCCTGCGCACGCCGCGTCGCCTGCGCGATCTTCGGCATCACCAGCCCGACCGCGCCGCCGATCAGCACGATCACCCCCAGCGTCACGCCCAGCAGCACCGCGTCCATCAGGCCCATCATCACGATGGTCGCGAGGAAGGCGAGCCCGCCGGTCGCGGCGGAGACGATCGACTGGGTGGTGACCGCGCGCAGCAGCGTCGTGTCCGAGGTGACCCGGGACATCAGATCGCCCGGCTGGGTCCGTTCGACCTCCGGCAGCCTCAGCCGCAGCAGGCGCCCGATCAGGGTGCGCCGGGCGGCGAGCACCACGGACTCGGCGGTGCGCTCCAGGACGTACGCGCCGACCGACTCGATCGCCGTGCCGAGCACCACCAGCGCGGTGAGCAGCACCAGGATCCCGGCGATCGAGGCGTCCTCGCCGAGCCGGTCGACCAGGGTCTTGGCGGCCAGCGGCTGCGCCAGCCCGGTCGCGGCGCCGATCAGGGTGAAGAACGCGCCCAGCGCCACGACCCAGCGGTGCGGGCGGAAGTGCACGTACAGGGCCCGCCAGGTCTCACGGGCGGAGAGCTTGGGGGTCGTTTCAGCGGCGGTTTCTGAAGTTGTCACTTCAGTGAGGACGCGAAAGCCCCCGGCATACCTGAGCCGGGGGACGGTGAATTCAGCCGCGTACGCCACACAGGTGCAGCAGCGTCGCGACACCGCGGTACGGCTCCGTGCGGCCCGCGCGATCCTCCGCCGCCAGCAGCCGCTCCAGCTCACCGGCCGGCAGTTCGCTGTCGTGGGCGACGTTGTCGGTGAAGACCCGCACCCCGTACCAGGCGTGCAGCGGCGCGGCGATCCCCGCCAGCGTCGCCGTCAGGGCCTCCAGACGGTCCGCGCGCACCGGAAGCCCGAGCCGGTCGGCGTACGTGTCGGTGTCGAAGGCGGTCAGCGCAGCCTGCCAGTCCCCGGCCAGCCCCGGCCGCATGGCCAGCGCGTCCGCGTTGCGCACGAGCAGCGAGAGCAGGCCGCCCGGCGCCAGCATCCTGGCCAGGCCGGCGAGCAGCCCGTCCGGCTCCTGGACGTACATCAGGACCCCGTGGCAGAGCACCACGTCGAAGCTGCCGGGCAGGAAGTGCACCCCGGTGTCCCGGCCGTCGCCCTCGATCAGCCGGACCCGCTCGCGGATCCCGGCCGGCTCGCCGGCCAGCGACTCACGGGCCGCCGTGAGCATCTCGTGATCGGCCTCGATGCCGGTCACCGCGTGCCCGGCCCGCGCCAGCCGCAGCGCCTGGGTGCCCTGGCCCATGCCGACGTCGAGGATCCGCAGCCGCTGCCCCACGGGGTAGCGGGCGGCTATCTGCTCGTCGAGCTGACGGGCGACAAGCTCCTGGCGGACGGTGTTGCGCAGCCCACCGAGCCCGGCCGGCCAGTCGGCCGGTGCGTCTGCGAGGCCGGAGACCTCCGTGCTCAGGGCCGCTCTCCGCGCTTGACCTGCGGCTTGGGCAGGCGCAGTCGGCGCATCTGGAGAGTACGCATCAGGCCGTAGGCGACGGCACCGCGCTTCGGCTCGTTCGGGAAGCGCTCGCGCAGCTGCTTCTTCAGCCGCATCGCCAGCCCGATCGAGTCAATGACGATCATGACGATGACGCCGAGCCAGAGCAGCAGCGCGATGTTCTGCAGCGAGCCGACCCTGACCATGCTCAGCACCAGGATCACCACGGCGAGCGGCAGGAAGAACTCGGCGATGCAGAAGCGCGAGTCGACGTAGTCGCGGACGAAGCGCCGGACCGGTCCCTTGTCACGGGCCGGCAGGTAACGCTCGTCGCCGCTGGCGAGGGCCTCGCGCTGCTTGGCCAGGTCCGAACGGCGGGCCTCCCGCTGGCGCTTCATCGCCTCCTTGCGGTCGACCGGCCCGCTGGAGGCACGGCGTCGCTGGCCCTGTGCCTCACTGCGCTTGGGCGTCGGGCGGCCCTTGGGGGCCTCGGGGTCGCGGGGCTGCTTGGAGAGGTCCGGCGTCACCTTGTCGGTGGGGGCGGCCTTCTCTTCCTTGGAACGGCTACGGAACACAAAGCCCAAGGGTACGGGGTGGAGCGCACGGACCCCACCCCGGCCGGGAACGATCCCGCAACGGCCTGCGTCTTCAGGGGACAGGAGACGGCCGCAAGCCGGACAGAGCGGACGTTGCCCGTGGTTTCCCTGATGGCCACCTACTCCTTGCGCCGGATCGGAGCCGTACGCAGTCGTCCTTGGGGAGGAGCGCATCCGCACTGGAACAGTGCGGTAATGGATGCAGGGCCCGTACTGTGGGTTCTGTTGGAGTGCTGAAGCTGAGTCCGTCAGAAGGGGGCGCGCGAAGCCCATGAGCGGTGTCATGAAGCGTATGGGGATGATCTTCCGCGCGAAGGCAAACAAGGCCCTTGACAGGGCCGAGGATCCGCGCGAGACCCTCGATTACTCGTACCAGAAGCAGCTGGAGCTGCTTCAGAAGGTGCGCCGCGGAGTCGCCGATGTGGCGACTTCCCGCAAGCGGCTCGAGCTGCAGCTGAACCAGCTGCAGGGCCAGTCGTCCAAGCTGGAGGACCAGGGCCGCAAGGCGCTGGCACTGGGCCGCGAGGACCTGGCGCGCGAGGCGCTGTCCCGTCGCGCCTCGCTCCAGCAGCAGGTCAGTGACCTGGAGACGCAGCACACGACGCTGCAGGGCGAGGAGGAGAAGCTCACTCTCGCGGCGCAGCGGCTGCAGGCCAAGGTCGACGCCTTCCGTACGAAGAAGGAGACGATCAAGGCCACCTACACGGCGGCCCAGGCGCAGACCCGGATCGGTGAGGCCTTCTCCGGCATCTCCGAGGAGATGGGCGACGTCGGCCTGGCGATCCAGCGGGCCGAGGACAAGACCGCACAGCTCCAGGCGCGGGCCGGTGCGATCGACGAGCTGCTCGCCTCCGGCGCCCTGGACGACCAGTCCGGAATGGCGAAGGACGACATCGCCGCCGAGCTGGACCGCATCTCCGGTGGTACTGATGTAGAGCTGGAACTGCAGCGGATGAAGGCCGAGCTCGCGGGCGGCTCGAGCTCCAAGCAGGCGATCGAGGGCGGCGCAGCGGGCCAGCAGGACGCCGCACAGCAGCAGAACACCCCGCACAAGTTCGACAAGCAGTAGGGACTCGTCATGATCGTACGGATCATGGGGGAGGGTCAGCTGGAGCTGGCGGACAGCCACTTCGCCGAACTCAACAAGCTCGACAACGAGCTGCTGGCCGAGATGGAGAGCGGGGACGGGCCGGGCTTCCGCCGGACCTTCCATGCCCTCCTGGGACGGGTCCGCGAGCTCGGCGAACCACTGCCGGACGACTCCCTGGAGCCGTCCGAGCTGATCCTTCCGGCTCCGGACGCGACTCTCGAGGACGTACGGGAGATGCTCGGCGACGACGGTCTCATTCCCGGCTGACCGCTCGCGCCGCGATCGCACTCCACTCGCACGCGCGCGCATCCACGCGCACTCCAACAGCTGAAGTGCCCCGCTCCGGATCATTCGGAGCGGGGCACTCCTGTTTCCGTTCCGTCTCCTGCTCCGCCCACTCCGCCCACTCCGCCCCCGCTCCGGCATCCGCCCTCATCCGCCCTTCTCCCGGGCGTACACCGTCGTCGCGACACGCCGTAACGTTGCTTGACGTGACCTCACTCGCCACCGGGTTCGCCCGCTCCCAGCGCTGGCTGCGCGCGCACCCGCTGGCCTTCGACGGCGCGCTGGCCGCGGGCGTACTGGCCTGCATGATCACCGGCTCCTTCGCCGACCCGAACGGACCGCACGGGCCGGAGTTCGGCGGCCGTACCCCCGAGCTGCGCAGCGTCGTGCTGATGGTCCTGGTCGCCGGCGCCCTCGTCTTCCGCCGCCGCAACCCGATGGCCGTGCTCGTCTTCACCGGCGCGGTCTCCGTCGTCGAGCTCATCGCGGGCGACCCGGCCGCCCCGGTCGCCATGGGCGCGGTGATCGCGCTCTATACGGTCGCCTCCCGCACCGACCGCCCCACCACCTGGCGGGTCGGCCTGCTGACCATGGCGGTGCTGACCGGCACCGCCATGTTCTTCGGCTCGACCCCCTGGTACACCCAGGAGAACCTCGGCATCTTCGCCTGGACCGGAATGGCGGGGGCGGCGGGGGATGCCGTACGCAGCCGTCGCGCCTTCGTCGACGCCATCCAGGAGCGGGCCGAGCGCGCCGAGCGCACCCGCGAGGAAGAGGCGCGCCGCCGCGTCGCCGAGGAGCGGCTGCGCATCGCCCGCGACCTCCACGATGTGGTCGCTCACCACATCGCTCTGGTCAACGTGCAGGCGGGCGTCGCCGCGCACATCATGGACAAACGGCCCGACCAGGCCAAAGAAGCCCTCGCCCATGTGCGGGAGGCCAGCCGCTCCGCGCTCAATGAACTGCGGGCCACGGTCGGTCTGCTCCGCCAGACCGGCGACCCGGAGGCCCCCACCGAACCGGCCCCGGGACTCGATGTCCTCGACGGGCTGGTCACCACCTTCCGCCAGGCCGGTCTGCCGGTCGAGGTGGCCCGTGCCGACGACGGCATACGGCTGCCCGCGGCCGTCGACCTCGCCGCCTACCGGATCATCCAGGAGGCGCTGACCAATGTGCGCAAGCATGCGGGCGCGGACGCGAAGGCCGAGGTGAGCGTGGTGCGGGTGGGCACGACCGTGGAGGTCACCGTGCTGGACAACGGTGCGGGGACCGAAGGCCCCCAGGACGGTGGAGGCCACGGTCTGCTCGGTATGCGCGAGCGCGTCACCGCACTGGGCGGCACCCTCGTCGCGGGCCCCCGCTACGGCGGCGGCTTCCGCGTGCAGGCGATACTGCCCCTCAAGACCCGCACGGGGGAGGACAGATGACGATCAGGGTGCTGCTCGCCGACGACCAGGCGCTGCTGCGCAGCGCGTTCCGGGTGCTGGTGGACTCCGAACCGGACATGGACGTCGTCGGGGAGGCCGCGGACGGCGCCGAGGCGGTCGCCCTCGCCCGTTCCGTCAAGGCCGATGTCGTTCTGATGGACATCCGGATGCCCGGTACGGACGGACTCGCCGCAACCCGCATGATCAGCCAGGACCCCGAACTCGCCAACGTACGCGTCGTCATGCTCACCACCTTCGAGGTGGACGAGTACGTCGTGCAGTCGCTGAGGGCCGGCGCCTCGGGTTTCCTCGGAAAGGGTGCGGAACCGGACGAACTGCTCAATGCCATCCGTATTGCCGCCGCGGGGGATGCGCTGCTGTCCCCGGTCGCGACCAAGGGGCTTATCGCCAAATTCCTTGCGCAGGGCGGTGGTTCGGACGACGAGCGGGAGTCGAAGGCGTACTCCGAGCGGCTCGCCGCGCTCACCGTACGCGAGCGCGAAGTCCTCGTCCTGGTCGGCGGCGGCCACTCCAACGACGAGATCGCGGAGCGTCTCGAGGTCAGCCCGCTCACCGTCAAGACCCATGTGAACCGGGCGATGGCGAAACTCGGTGCTCGCGACCGCGCGCAATTGGTTGTCATTGCGTACGAATCGGGCCTGGTACGTCCAAGGGTGGAGTGAACTCACGCCTCGGCGTACTCCAGCTGCGGTATGCGCGGGATAAGGAAACCGACCTGCGGTCGACGGATCACCCCACCCGCATGGCTGATCGTATAAGCGCGGGCACCTGACCACGCCCTCCGCCGCGTAAGCCACAGAAGAGAGACCCCATGTCCTGGCTGTCCAGATTCAGCCTGTCGCAACGGGCCCTGATAGGTCTGATGTCGATCGTCGCGATCGCCTTCGGAGCGATCGCCATCCCTCAGCTCAAGCAGCAGCTGCTGCCCTCCATCGAACTCCCGATGGTCTCGGTGCTGGCCCCCTACCAGGGCGCATCCCCGGACGTGGTCGAGAAGCAGGTCGTCGAACCGCTCGAGAGCACCATCAAGGCCGTCGACGGCGTCAAGGGCATCACCTCCACGGCGAGCGAGGGCAACGCCGTGATCATGGCCAGCTTCGAGTACGGAGACGGCTCCAAGCAGGTCGTCGCCGATGTGCAGCAGGCCGTGAACCGGGCCCGCGCCCAGCTCCCCGAGAACGTCGACCCGCAGGTCGTCGCCGGTTCGACGGACGACATGCCGACCGTCGTCCTCGCCGTCAGCTCCGACAAGGACCCGCAGGCCCTCGCCGACCAGCTGGAGCGCACCGTCGTCCCGGCCCTGGAGGACATCGACGGCGTCGGTCAGGTCTCCATCGACGGCGTCCAGGATCTCCAGGTCTCCGTCACCCCCGATGACAAGAAGCTCGCGGCGGCCGGCCTGAACACCGGCTCGCTCGCCGAGGCGCTGAAGTCGGGCGGCGCGACCATGCCGGCCGGCTCCTTCTCCGAGGACGGCAAGAGCCGGACCGTACAGGTCGGCGGCGGCTTCACCACGCTGAAGCAGATCGAGGACCTGCGGGTGTCCCCCGAGAAGGGCAAGCCCGTACGCCTCGGCGACATCGCCACGGTGAAGCAGGAGGAGTCCGAGCGGGTCTCCATCACCCGTACGAACGGCAAGCCGAGCCTCGCCGTCATGGCCACCATGGACAACGACGGCAGTGCCGTCGCCATCTCCGACGCGGTGCACGACAAGCTGCCCGGGCTGCGCAAGGACCTGGGCTCCGGCGCCGAGCTGGCCGTCGTCTCCGACCAGGGCCCGGCCGTCTCCAAGTCGATCTCCGGACTGACCACCGAGGGCGCGCTCGGCCTGCTCTTCGCGGTCATCGTGATCCTGGTCTTCCTGGCCTCGATCCGCTCCACCCTGGTCACGGCGGTGTCCATCCCGCTCTCGGTCGTCCTCGCGCTGATCGTGCTGTGGACCCGCGACCTGTCGCTCAACATGCTCACCCTGGGCGCGCTCACCATCGCGATCGGCCGCGTCGTCGACGACTCGATCGTGGTCCTGGAGAACATCAAGCGGCACCTCGGCTACGGCGAGGAGCGGCAGAGCGCGATCATCACCGCGGTGAAGGAGGTCGCGGGAGCGGTCACGTCCTCGACGCTGACCACTGTCGCGGTGTTCCTGCCCATCGGCCTGGTGGGCGGCATGGTCGGCGAGCTCTTCGGCTCCTTCTCGCTCACCATCACCGCGGCTCTGCTGGCCTCGCTGCTGGTGTCGCTGACCGTCGTCCCGGTCCTGTCGTTCTGGTTCCTGCGCGCGCCGAAGGCCGTACGGGGCATCGACCCGGACGAGGCCCGGCGCAAGGCGGAGGAGAAGGAAGCGCGCAGCGCGCTCCAGCGGATGTACGTCCCCGTGCTGCGGTTCGCGACCCGTCGCCGCATCACCAGCGTCGTCCTCGCGCTCGTCGTGCTCTTCGGCACCTTCGGCATGGCCGGGCTGCTGAAGACCAACTTCTTCGACCAGGGCGAGCAGGAGGTCATGTCCATCAAGCAGGAGCTGGCCCCCGGCACCAGCCTGGATGCGGCCGACGCCTCCGCGAAGAAGGTCGAGAAGGTCCTCGACGGTATCGACGAGATCAAGGACTACCAGGTCACCGTCGGCTCCTCCGGTTTCATGGCGGCCTTCGGCGGCGGGACGGGCGCCAACCAGGCCTCGTACCAGCTGACCCTGAAGGACGCCTCGTCGTACGAGAAGACCCGTGACCGCATCGACGAGGAACTGGGCAAGCTCGACGGCATCGGCGACACGACGATCGCGGCGGGCGACGGCTTCGGCAGCCAGGACCTGAGCGTCGTGGTCAAGGCGTCCGACCCGGACACGCTGAAGAAGGCGTCCGAGGCGGTACGGGCCGAGGTGGCCGGGCTCGACGACGTCACCGACGTCCAGAGCGACCTGGCGCAGAGCATCCCGCGTATCTCGGTCAAGGCCAACGCCAAGGCGGCGGACGCCGGCTTCAACGACACCACGCTGGGCCTGGCCGTCGGCCAGGCGGTGCGCGGTACCCCGTCGGGCAAGGCGATCCTGGACGACTCCGAGCGTGATGTCGTCATCACCTCGGCCAATCCGGCGAAGACGATTGCCGAACTCCGTTCGCTGCCCCTGGGCCCGGTCGAGCTCGGCGACATCGCCGACGTCAAGCTGGTCCCCGCCCCGGTCTCGATGACCCGGATCGACGGCTCACGGGCCGCGACGATCTCGGCGAAGCCGACCGGCGACAACACCGGCGCGGTCAGCGCCTCGCTCCAGAGCAAGCTCAAGTCCCTGGACCTTCCCGAGGGCGCGACCGCCGGCATCGGCGGCGTCTCGGAGGACCAGGACGACGCCTTCGCCTCGCTGGGGCTGGCGATGCTGGCGGCGATCGCGATCGTCTTCATGCTCCTGGTCGCGACATTCCGGTCGCTGATCCAGCCGCTGATCCTGCTGGTCTCCATCCCGTTCGCGGCGACGGGCGCGATCGGCCTGCTGATCGCGACGGGCACCCCGCTGGGCGTACCGGCGATGATCGGCATGCTGATGCTCATCGGCATCGTGGTCACCAACGCGATCGTCCTGATCGACCTGATCAACCAGTACCGGGCCCAGGGCCTGGGCGTGGTGGAAGCGGTCATCGAGGGCGGCCGCCACCGGCTGCGTCCGATCCTGATGACGGCCCTGGCGACGATCTTCGCGCTGCTCCCGATGGCGCTGGGCGTCACGGGCGAGGGCGGGTTCATCGCCAAGCCGCTGGCGGTGGTGGTGATCGGTGGCCTGATCACCTCCACGCTGCTGACGCTGCTGCTGGTCCCGACGCTCTACGCGATGGTGGAGCTCCGCAAGGAGCGGCGCGCGAAGAAGAAGGCGGCGAAGCGCGCGTCGAAGTCGGACCCGGCTGCCGAGCCGGCGGAGAGCGAGTCCCCGGACCCGGAACCGGCGAAGGTCTGACGCGCACCGTGTGAGGGGTGCCCCCGGCCATGGAGGCCGGAGGCACCCCGTTACCTTCTTCGTGGCCTCGCAATGAGGCTCCCGGCCTTCGGCCCCGGTATGACTTGCGCCCCCAGTCGACATGATCGAAAAGGTGGTGTCGCCGGGTGCCGGAGGCATTGGCAGACCGCTGATTAGAGGCACGAGCGCCCCTTGGGCAGTCTCTTCGTAACGTGGATGCCGGCACGCTGATGCCGCAGGTGAGGCCGGGGAGGACGCGAGCACGGGAGCGAAGGGCATGACGGACGAGACTGGCATCGACGTCTATCTGGGCCTGGACGTCGGCAAGGGCGATCACCACGCCACCGCCGTGAGCCGGGCGGGGAAGAAGGTGTTCGACAAGCCGCTGCCCAACAGTGAGCCGAAACTGCGGGAGCTGTTCGACAAGCTCCGGGCCAAGCACGGCACGGTGCTGGTGGTCGTCGACCAGCCGGCTTCCATCGGGGCCCTGCCGCTGGCGGTCGCGCGGGACACGGGCTGCCAGGTCGCCTACCTGCCCGGTCTCACAATGCGACGGATCGCCGATCTTTACCCCGGTGAGGCCAAGACCGATGCCCGCGACGCGTTCATCATCGCGGACGCCGCCAGAGCGATGCCCCACACCCTGAGGACCATCGATCCCGCCGACGAGACCGTCGCCGAACTCGCGATGATCGCCGGGTTCGACGACGATCTCGCGGGCGAGTCCACCCGGATCGCCAACCGGCTCCGCGGCCTCCTCACCCAGATCCACCCGTCGCTCGAACGGGTCCTGGGCCCGCGCATCCAGCACCCGGCCGTGCTCAGACTGCTCGACCAGTTCGGCTCACCCGCCCAGATCCGCAAAGCCGGACGCCGTCGCCTCGTGACCTTGATACGTCCCAAAGCGCCGCGGATGGCGGAGCGGCTGGTCGAGGACGTCTTCACCGCACTCGACGAACAGACCGTCGTCGTTCCGGGCACCGAGGCTGCCGCGCTGATCGTCCCCAGCCTTGCGAGTTCGCTCCAGTCCGTTCTTGACCAGCGCAAACTCCTCGCCGCGAGGATCGAGGAACTCCTGGAGGCCCACCCTCTTTCCCAGGTCCTGATCTCGATGCCCGGCATCGGGATCAGGACCGCGGCCCGCATCCTCGTCGACGTCGGAGACGGCAGCGGCTTCGCCACCGCCGGCCATCTCGCTGCCTACGCCGGCCTCGCTCCCGTGACCCGGAACTCCGGCTCCTCCATCCGCGGCGAACACCCCTCCCGGCGAGGCAACAAACAGCTCAAGAGAGCCTTCTACCTCGCCGCGTTCGCCTCACTCTCCCAGCCCGAGTCACGCGCCTACTACGACCGCAAACGCAGGGAGGGGAAGCACCACATCGCCGCCCTCATCGCGCTCGCCCGACGACGCATCGACGTCCTCTTCGCCATGCTCCGAGACGGCACCTTCTACCAACCACCCACAGCGGCTACGGCTTGACGAAAACCATAGAGGCACCTTTTCGCCCTGCGAAGGGCACAGCGAAAGCCACTGCGGGCGGTGAGCGGCGGGCGCACTGCGGATGCAGTAAGGGGCGCCCCGCACTGCGGGACGCCCCTTACCTGCGTACGGATCACGTGCGTACGGATCACGTGCGTACGGATCACGTGCGTACGGATCACGTGCGTACGGATCACCTGCGTACGGATCACCTGCGTACGGATCACCTGCGTACGGATCACCTGCGTACGGATCACGTGCGTACGGATACGGCCGTGGCTACGGCAGTGCCAGCATCCGCTCCAGCGCCAGCTTCGCGAAGCTCTCGGTCTCCTTGTCGACCTGGATCCGGTTGACCAGGTTGCCCTCGGCCAGCGACTCCAGCGTCCACACCAGGTGCGGCAGGTCGATGCGGTTCATCGTCGAGCAGAAGCAGACCGTCTTGTCGAGGAAGACGACCTCCTTGTCGGGGTGCGCGTTCGCGACCCGGCGCACCAGGTTGAGCTCGGTGCCGATCGCCCACTTGGAGCCGGCCGGGGCCGCCTCGAGCGTCTTGATGATGTACTCCGTCGAGCCGACGTAGTCCGCGGCCGCCACGACCTCGTGTTTGCACTCGGGGTGCACCAGCACGTTCACGCCCGGGATCCGCTCGCGCACATCGTTGACCGAGTCCAGCGAGAAGCGGCCGTGCACCGAGCAGTGGCCGCGCCACAGGATCATCTTCGCGTTGCGCAGCTGCTCGACGGTCAGGCCGCCGTTCGGCTTGTGCGGGTTGTAGAGCACGCAGTCGTCGAGCGACAGGCCCATCTCCCGCACCGCGGTGTTGCGCCCGAGGTGCTGGTCGGGAAGGAAGAGCACCTTCTCGCCCTGCTCGAAGGCCCAGTCCAGCGCGCGCTTCGCGTTCGACGAGGTGCAGATCGTGCCGCCGTGCTTGCCGGTGAAGGCCTTGATGTCGGCGGAGGAGTTCATGTACGAGACGGGCACGACCTGCTCGGCGACTCCCGCCTCGGTCAGCACGTCCCAGCACTCGGCGACCTGCTCCGCCGTGGCCATGTCGGCCATCGAGCAGCCGGCGGCCAGGTCGGGCAGCACCACACTCTGGTCGTCCGAGGTCAGGATGTCCGCAGACTCGGCCATGAAGTGCACGCCGCAGAAGACGATGTACTCGGCCTCCGGCCGTGCCGCCGCGTCCTTGGCCAGCTTGAAGGAGTCCCCGGTCACGTCGGCGAACTGGATGACCTCGTCACGCTGGTAGTGGTGGCCGAGGACGAACACCTTGTCCCCGAGCTTCTCCTTGGCGGCGCGGGCGCGCTCCACCAGGTCCGGGTCGGACGGGGAGGGCAGGTCACCGGGGCACTCCACGCCGCGCTCGCTCCTGGGGTCGGCCTCACGGCCGAGCAGCAGCAGGGCGAGTGGCGTCGGCTGGACGTCGAGCTCCGGGCGGGCTTGGGCGGTGGTCACGACACGCACCCTTTCTTTTCTGCAGACAGACCTTCTCGTCTATTTGACGCTATCTATCATAACCGCTTCACGTCACTTTGACGATGGCCATAGTGTCGATGTGACGCACCCCCCGTTATCAGGCCAGTGCCGCCCGCCGGTCCGGTGTGCGAGCATGAAGGGGAACGAAATGTCCTCGGCCCGGAATGAATCCGCGGCCCCGCCGGTTGCAACCGTCGGCAAGCAGTCTCCGTACAACCCGGGAGAGAAGCAGATGTCCGTATCGGACGAGACCACCACCGTGAACGACGGCATCCTCCTGTCCGACGCCGCCGCGGCCAAGGTCAAGGCCCTGCTGGACCAGGAAGGCCGCGAGGATCTCGCGCTGCGCGTCGCCGTTCAGCCCGGCGGCTGCTCCGGCCTGCGTTACCAGCTGTTCTTCGACGAGCGCTCGCTCGACGGCGACGTTGTCAAGGACTTCGACGGTGTCAAGGTCATCACCGACCGCATGAGCGCCCCGTACCTGGGTGGCGCCTCCATCGACTTCGTCGACACCATCGAGAAGCAGGGCTTCACGATCGACAACCCGAACGCCACCGGCTCCTGCGCCTGCGGCGACTCCTTCAGCTGACCGGCTGAACCCGGCCGACCGAAAGGCGGCGGTCCCTTTCCGGGACCGCCGCCTTCGTCGTGTGCGCGCAGGGAGCTACTTCTTCAGCGGCACGGCCTCACCCGTGTCGGCATCCACGACCTTGCGGTCGCCCAGCGGCTTGTCCAGCGTCACCTTCTCCGTCAGCTCCTTGGCGATCATGATGCAGACCCGCTTCGGGTCCGGGTTCTTCTCGGTGATCGCGACCTTCACCCGGTCGCCGCTCTCGCTCGCCTTCGCCGCGTAGTCGCTGCACGCCCCGCCCCAGAACGTCAGGCTCAGCGTCCGTCCGTCCACGCTGTACGACGTCACGCGCCGCTCGGAAGGCGCCGCGGGATCCTCGGGCTGCCCGGTCGGCGTGATGTCCTTGGCCGGCGGGGTGGACCCCTTCAGGAACTTCGGAGCCACCGCCGGATGCGTGAGGGTGAACGGCTGGGCGCCCCGCTTCGGCTCCACCTCGAACAACCACGACGGTACGAGTGCCTGCTGACCGCCCACGTACTGTGCGGCCAGCCCGAAGACAGCCTTGTTGATCGTCAGCCGCTCCGGCGCGGCGGCCTTGCCGCTCTTCGGCTCGCACGGCGCGTCGGGCTTCTGCTCGCCCTCCAGCGGCACCGGCGTGGCGCAACCGCCGATCCCGATCGGGCCGGCGCTCTCACCCGCCTTGTTCAGCTGCTTCAGCGCCTCGTCGGCGGAGATCACGGGATACTCGTGGCTCTTCTCGGGCTTCTTCAGCTGCCCGCTGCCGCCGACCACCTGACCGTCCGCGCCGACCTGGATCCCGGTCGTCCAGCCGTAGGTGGGCAGTCCGCCGACCACCGGCTCGGCGTTCACCACCCGCACCGCGCCCATCACCTGGCGTGCGTCCAGCTTCGCGTCGCTCTGGCCCAGAGCCTTCAACACGGGGGCCGCGGCCTTCTTCGCGGCTTCCTCGCTCACCCCGGGGACCCGGTCCGACGTGTCCGTCCCACGGGCCGTGCCGGCCCCTGCCCCACGCCCGGCTGCGGCCCCGGCTCCGGACCGACAGACATCTGCCTTCTGGCAGTTGTCGCCGTGCGGCGCTGCCCCGAACCGGGCGAACGTCCAGGTGCCGGGCGCCTGCTTGTTGACCTGGAGCATGGGCCCCGTGCCGTCCTTGTCGGCCCCGATCTTCCAGGCCGTGCCGACCAGCCGCGGAGTGCCCGGGATCCCGAGCGTCTTCGCCAGCGCGATCACCTCGGCCTCGGTGACAGCGCCCTTCGTACGGTGCACGGCAGCCTTGTCCGGACCCTCGGGCAGCTTGCCTTCAGCCCGGTAGACGACACCGCCATTGGGGTCGGGCTCACCGGGCGCGATGCTGCCGGGGCCACCGCTCCCCGTGCGGCCGTCGAGGGCGAGCGGAGGCGGATTGCCGTCGCCGCGCGGTGCACCGCTCTCGGTGTCCGCGTCGCCACTGCCGCTGCCGCCGAAGCCGGCGGTCGCGAAGTACGCACCGCCACCGCCCGCGACCAGCACCGCCGCCGCCACCGAGGCGACGGCGAGCGGGGAACGCCGGCGGCGGGGGCTTTCCTGCGTGTTCTGGGTGCTGCTCACCGCATCGCTCCTTGTCTCGTGACCCCTTTTGCAGGGGGCATGAGTGGGACGGAGCGGGGGAGCGCGCGGTTCCCTTCGTGCGCCTCAGGCGCGCCTCGGTTGCGCCGCAAGGGCGTATGGAGAAAGTCCCGCCCGCTCTCTGCGGGCGGGCGGTGCTACTTCCCCGACACGCTCCAGTCGCCGTACTCGGACATCGAGTCCACCAGCCGCGCGGATGCGGCGGGTACGACGACACCATGGATGAGGGACGGTGACACGGGCGGGGGTGCGTCGGCAGCGGGGACCACCCAATGGGGTGCCATCCGCGCGCAGTCGCCGCGCAGCTGGGCCAGGCTGATGTCGGACTCTCGCGGTTCGCCCGGGGCGAAGTGCTTCGTCATATCCGCACCGTACGCACCAGGGCGTCCACGAAAAAAGCCCTACTATCGGGTAGTTTCCGCACTTCAAGGGCAGTGCTCCGACCCGGTAGCGTGAACTGTCAACGTCACCCCGCCACAGGAGTGTCCCTACCGTGCGAATCGCTGTCACCGGCTCCATCGCCACCGACCACCTCATGACCTTCCCCGGCCGCTTCGCCGACCAGCTCGTCGCGGACCAGCTGCACACGGTCTCGCTCTCCTTCCTGGTCGACAACCTCGATGTGCGCAGGGGCGGTGTCGGCGCGAACATCTGCTTCGGCATGGGTCAGCTGGGCACCGGGCCGATCCTGGTCGGTGCGGCCGGATCCGACTTCGACGAGTACCGCGCCTGGCTCGACCGCCACGGCGTGGACACCGGCTCCGTACGCATCTCCGAGGTACTGCACACCGCACGCTTCGTCTGCACGACGGACGCCGACCACAACCAGATCGGCTCGTTCTACACCGGTGCGATGAGCGAGGCCCGCCAGATCGAGCTCAAGAAGGTGGCCGACCGGGTCGGCGGCCTCGACCTCGTACTGATCGGCGCGGACGACCCCGAGGCGATGCTCCGCCACACCGAGGAGTGCAAGACCCGCTCCATCCCGTTCGCCGCGGACTTCTCGCAGCAGATCGCACGGATGAGCGGCGACGACATCCGTACCCTCCTCGACGGTGCCACCTACCTGTTCTCCAACGAGTACGAGAAGGGACTCATCGAGTCCAAGACCGGCTGGACCGACGCCGAGATCCTGGGCAAGGTCGGCCACCGCGTGACCACGCTGGGCTCGCGCGGCGTGCGCATCGAGGGTGCCGGCGAGGACCCGATCGAGGTCGGCTGTGCCGAGGAAGAGGCCAAGGTCGACCCGACCGGCGTCGGCGACGCGTTCCGCGCGGGCTTCCTCTCCGGCCTGTCCTGGGACGTGAGCCTGGAGCGCGCGGCCCAGGTCGGATGCATGCTGGCGACCCTCGTCATCGAGACCCTGGGCACCCAGGAGTACACCCTGCGCCGCGCCCACTTCATGGACCGCTTCACCAAGGCGTACGGCCACGAGGCCGCGGCGGAGGTCCGGGCGTACCTGAAGTAGCCCCCCGGGGCTCCGCCCCCGGTCCCGCGCCCCCATCGCCGGCGAGGCTGTTTCTCGGCCCGTCCGGCGATCGAGGCCGGGATCCGGGGGCCGGGGTTTGAGGGCCCGGGCCGGGGACGAAGCCCCCGCAGGGCCCGGGGCCCTACGAGACCCGCCGCACCACGTACGCCACGCCCCGCTCCGCCGGCTCCTCGCCCACGTACTCCTGGCCCCGCATCTCGCACCACGCCGGGATGTCCAGCCGTGCCGCCTCGTCGTCCGAGAGGACCGTCACCGTCCCGCCGACCGGCACGTCCCCGATCACCTTCGCGAGCTCGATCACCGGGATGGGGCACCGCTTGCCGACGGCGTCCACCACGAGTGAGTCCGCGGCGGGGGAGGAGACGACGGAGGCGGGCGCGCCCAGCCTCTCCCGGACGCCCGCGACCACCCCCGGCAGCACCTCCAGGAAGCGGTCGACGTCCTCCCCGGCCGTTCCCGGCGGCAGCGACACCCGCACATTGCCCTCGCTGAGCACACCCATCGCCCGCAGCACATGGCTCGGTGTCAGGGTGCTGCTCGTGCAGGAGGAACCGGAGGAGACGGAGAAACCCGCCCGGTCCAGCTCGTGCAGCACAGTCTCTCCGTCGACATAGAGACAGGAGAAGGTGACGAGATGGGGGAGCCGGCGCTCCGGGTCGCCCACCACCTCCACATCCGGGACCAGCTCCGGGACGCGGGTACGGATGCGGTCCACCAGGGCGCGCAGCCGTACCGCCTCGTCCGCCGCCTCCGTACGCACCGCCCGCAGTGAGGCCGCCGCGGCCACGATCGCCGGGATGTTCTCGAAACCGGCCGCCCGCCCCGACTCTCGCTCGTCGGCAGGCCCTTGAGGGGCGAAACGGACCCCCTTGCGTACGGCGAGAAGACCGACGCCCGCGGGCCCGCCCCACTTGTGCGCACTGGCCACGAGCAGCGACCAGGCGCCGTCCACCGGCCCCCAGCCCAGCGACTGCGCCGCGTCCACCAGCAGCGGCACCCCTGCCGCCCGGCACGCCTCGGCGACCTGGGTGACCGGCTGCTCGGTACCCACCTCGTGATTGGCGGACTGCAGACAGGCCAGCGCGGTGTCCTCGCGCAGGGCGGAGGCGTACGCCTCGGCGGACACGGCACCCGACCGGTCCACCGGGACCTCCGTCATGGTGCCGCCCTCACCCCGCAGGGCAGCCCCCGCGTGCAGCACCGACGAGTGTTCGACCGCGGAGGCGACCAGGTGACGCCCGACACGCCGACGGCCCGCGAGCACCCCGGAAATTCCCGAGTGAATTGCCCGGGTCCCCGAAGGAGTGAAGACGAGTTCGTCCGGACGGCACCCCACCGACTCGGCGGCCGCCTCCCGCGCCGCGTCCAACAGCAGTCTGGCGCGCCGCCCCTCGCGGTAGAGCCTGGCGGGATCGGCCCAGCCCTCGTCCAGGGCGGCCTGCAGGGCCTGGCGGGCAACCGGGTGCAGAGGGGCGGAGGATGCGGCGTCGAAGTAGGGCACACAGCCACGCTAACCCCCGACCCTGGAGGGGTCGTCAGATGCCCGCCGGAGGCTGGGATTCACCCCCGGCGCCAGGGGCAGTCCACCCCTTCGGGGTGTCGGGCGGCGCGTTGGGCACCCTCCCCGCGCGGCCCCAAATAGCGTCCAGTAGGGTTTGGTCCGCATAAACATCCAAACCCCTGCCCGCGTCAGGGCCGGCGACCGACCAGCAGACGGCCGCAGCCGGCCGCGCGGGCCGAGACTCTCGGGAAGGCGCTACGTGAGTCCCAACGGCTCCGACCGCTCGTCGCGGCGCCCGATGCGGCGGAAGCTGCCGCAGGTGCTGACTGCGGGCCTGGTCCTGGCGACCGCAACCGGTTGCACATACAAGGACTTCCCCCGCCTTGGTATGCCCACCCCGGTAACGGAAGAGGCGCCGCGGATCCTCTCCCTCTGGCAGGGCTCGTGGGCGGCAGCGCTCATCACGGGCGCGCTGGTGTGGGGTCTGATCCTGTGGAGTGTCATCTTCCACCGGCGCAGCCGCACCAAGGTGGAGGTACCTCCGCAGACCCGGTACAACATGCCCATCGAGGCCTTGTACACCGTGGTCCCTCTCATCATTGTTTCGGTGCTCTTCTACTTCACCGCGCGTGATGAGTCGAAGCTCCTCGCCCTCTCCAAGCCCGTCCACACGGTCAACGTGGTCGGCTATCAGTGGAGCTGGGGCTTCAACTACGTCGAGAACCTGGACGGCGACGCCAAGACCGGCGCCAAGGTCCCCAAGGAGCTCGACGGGGTCCCGCTCAAGTACCAGAAGGACTTCCCCGCGGGTGCGGAGGGCGTCTACGACGCGGGTATCCCCGGCACGCGGAACCCGCAGACCGGCAACCCGGGCCCGACCCTGTGGCTGCCCAAGGGCGAGAAGGTCCGGTTCATCCTGACCTCCCGGGACGTCATCCACTCCTTCTGGGTGATCCCCTTCCTGTTCAAGCAGGACGTCATCCCCGGTCACACCAACGTCTTCGAGGTGACGCCGTCCCAGGAGGGCACCTTCCTGGGCAAGTGCGCCGAGCTCTGCGGCGTCGACCATTCCCGGATGCTCTTCAACGTCAAGGTGGTCTCCCCGGAGCGCTACCAGCAGCACCTGAAGGAGCTTGCCGAGAAGGGGCAGACCGGCTTCATCCCGTCGGGCATTGAGCAGACGGACCCGGCCAGGAATGCGGAGAAGAACCAACTGTGAGCATCCTCAACGAACCTCAGGGTGCCGCCGCAGCAGCTGACGACTCGTACGAGAACGAGCTGCCGGTACGGCGCAAGGAGCCGGGAAACGTCGTCATCAAGTGGCTGACCACCACTGACCACAAGACGATCGGCACGCTCTATCTGGTCACGTCGTTCGTGTTCTTCTGCATCGGCGGCCTGATGGCGCTCTTCATGCGCGCCGAGCTGGCCCGTCCGGGTACGCAGATCATGTCGAACGAGCAGTTCAACCAGGCGTTCACGATGCACGGCACGATCATGCTGCTGATGTTCGCGACGCCGCTGTTCGCCGGATTCGCGAACTGGATCATGCCGCTGCAGATCGGCGCGCCCGACGTGGCGTTCCCGCGGCTGAACATGTTCGCGTACTGGCTGTACCTCTTCGGCTCGCTCATCGCGGTGGCCGGCTTCCTCACCCCGCAGGGTGCGGCCGACTTCGGCTGGTTCGCCTACTCCCCGCTGTCGGACGCGGTCCGCTCGCCGGGCGTCGGCGCCGACATGTGGATCATGGGTCTGGCCTTCTCCGGCTTCGGCACGATCCTCGGCTCGGTCAACTTCATCACCACGATCATCTGCATGCGCGCGCCCGGCATGACGATGTTCCGGATGCCGATCTTCACCTGGAACGTGCTGCTCACCGGTGTGCTGGTGCTGCTCGCCTTCCCGGTGCTGGCTGCCGCGCTCTTCGCGCTGGAGGCGGACCGCAAGTTCGGTGCCCACATCTTCGACGCGTCCAACGGCGGCGCGTTGCTGTGGCAACACCTCTTCTGGTTCTTCGGCCATCCAGAGGTGTACATCATCGCCCTGCCATTCTTCGGAATCGTCTCCGAAGTCATCCCGGTCTTCAGCCGCAAGCCGATGTTCGGCTACATCGGTCTGGTGGCCGCGACGATCGCGATCGCGGGTCTGTCCGTGACCGTGTGGGCGCACCACATGTACGTCACAGGCGGCGTGCTACTGCCGTTCTTCTCGTTCATGACGTTCCTCATCGCGGTGCCAACCGGTGTGAAGTTCTTCAACTGGATCGGCACGATGTGGAAGGGCTCACTGTCCTTCGAGACACCGATGCTCTGGACGATCGGATTCCTGGTCACCTTCACCTTCGGTGGTCTGACCGGCGTCATCCTGGCCTCGCCCCCGATGGACTTCCACGTCTCCGACTCGTACTTCGTCGTCGCGCACTTCCACTACGTCGTCTTCGGCACCGTGGTGTTCGCGATGTTCGCCGGCTTCCATTTCTGGTGGCCGAAGTTCACGGGCAAGATGCTGGACGAGCGGCTCGGCAAGATCACCTTCTGGACGCTGTTCATCGGCTTCCACGGCACGTTCCTGGTGCAGCACTGGCTGGGAGCGGAAGGCATGCCGCGTCGTTACGCGGACTACCTCGCCGCCGACGGCTTCACCGCGCTGAACACCATCTCCACGATCAGCTCGTTCCTGCTCGGTATGTCGGTCCTGCCGTTCTTCTACAACGTCTGGAAGACCGCCAAGTACGGCAAGAAGGTCGAGGTCGACGACCCGTGGGGCTACGGCCGTTCGCTCGAATGGGCGACGTCCTGCCCGCCGCCGCGGCACAACTTCCTCACCCTGCCGCGGATCCGTTCCGAATCCCCGGCGTTCGACCTGCACCACCCGGAGATCGCCGCTCTCGACCAGCTCGAGCACGCCGGCCACGGTGGGAGCGTCATCACTGGTGACAAGGAGGCCGGCAAGTGAAGATCCAAGGCAGGATGTTCCTCTGGCTGGGCGTCTTCATCCTCGCCGTGGCCATCCTCTACGGCGTGTGGTCGAAGGAGCCGGCCGGTACAACGGCGCTCTTCCTGGCCTTCGGCCTGAGCATCATGATCGGCTACTACCTGGCCTTCACGGCCCGGCGAGTGGACGCCATGGCCCAGGACAACAAGGAAGCCGATGTTGCCGACGAGGCCGGCGAGGTGGGGTTCTTCGCCCCGCACAGCTGGCAGCCGCTGTCGCTGGCCATCGGTGGTGCGCTCGCCTTCCTCGGCGTCGCCCTCGGCTGGTGGCTGCTGTACTTCTCGCTGCCGGTGATCCTGATCGGTCTCTTCGGCTGGGTCTTCGAGTACTACCGCGGTGAGAGCCAGAACCAGTAACACCGCCGCGTCAAGCGACACGCGCAAGGGCCCGGATCTCCCTCACTCCTGAGGGGGATCCGGGCCCCTCCGTTTGCAGTCACTCGGCGCGCCGCTGCTGACTGATCTTCATAGCGTGTGCTTATGAACCACACGCCGCGCAATCGCACCGTTGTGAGCTGCACCCTGCTGGCCGCGTTCATAGGCGCGGCCTCGACGGCGTGTGGCGATCCCGACACCCACCCGCTCGCCGCGCAGCCGTACGACGCGGCGGAACAGGTCGCCTTCAACGCGCACTCGGGCACCAAGGTGGACCCCGACAAGCCCTTGGAGGTCACGGCCAAGGGCACCGAAAGCTGGATCACCGACGTCACGGCAACCGATGACTCGGGGCACCATCTGGCGGGCGAACTCTCCGCCGACGGCGTCCGGTGGCGCTCGATCGCTCCCCTGTCGGCGGGCGTCAAGTACACCGTCAAGGTCTCCACGGAGGACGAGGACGGCTCTCCGGGCGCCAAGACGCTCACCTTCGAGACCTCGCCCGCCAAGAGGCACCTGACCGCTGAGTTCGGCCCCAAGGCGGGCACGTACGGCGTCGGGCAGCCCGTCACCGTGACGCTCAGCCACCCGGTCAAGGCCAAGGAGTCGCGGGCCGTCGTCGAGCGCGCACTGAGGGTCGAGTCCGTGCCATCGGTGGACGGCGCCTGGTACTGGGTGGACGACAAGACCCTGCACTTCCGCCCCAAGGAGTACTGGCCCACGGGCACGACCGTCCGCGCCGACATCAACCTCCAGGGCGTCAAGGTCTCCGACAAGCTCTACGGCGGCGCCTCGAAACCGCTCAAGCTCACCATCGGGGACCGGATAGAGGCGATAACCGACGCCGGATCGCACTCCATGACGGTCAAGCGCAACGGAGAAGTGATCAACACCATTCCGGTGACCACCGGCAAGCCCGGCTTCTCCACCCGGAACGGAATCAAGGTCGTGCTCGGCAAGGAGTACTTCGTACGGATGCGCGGCACCAGCATCGGCATAGCCGCAGGCAGCTCGGAGTCGTACGACCTGCCGGTCTACTACGCGACACGCGTCACCTGGAGCGGTGAGTACGTCCACGCCGCGCCGTGGTCCGTCGGCTCACAGGGCTCCGCCAACGTCAGCCACGGCTGCACGGGCATGTCCACCGGCAACGCCGCCTGGTTCTACCAGACCGTGCGCGAGGGCGACATCGTCGAGGTCGTCAACAGCTGGGGCGCCACGATGGACACCTTCGGCAACGGCTTCGGTGACTGGAACCTGTCCTGGGAAAAGTGGCGCAAGGGCAGTGCCCTGGTGGCCGACACCAGGGAAGGCAGCGACCCCACCGACGTGGCGCGACTGCGTCCCCAGGTCTGACGGCCCCGGGTGACCCTACGCCTGAACAGAGAGCCTGCGGCGCAGCAGGGCGGCCAGGGAGGCCGCGAACTCCACCGGCTCGACCGGCAGGGTCACCGCCGCCTCCGCGCGGCTCCAGGTGGCCAGCCAGGCGTCCTGCGGGCGGCCCATCAGCAGCAGCACGGGCGGGCAGTCGAAGATTTCGTCCTTGATCTGCCGGCAGACGCCCATGCCGCCGGCGGGGACGGTCTCGCCGTCGAGTACGCAGACGTCGATGCCGCCATCGTCCAGCGCCTTGAGAACGGCGGGCAGGGTCGCGCACTCCAGGAACTCGACCGGCGGTACGTCCGCGGCCGGCCTGCGACCAGCGGCCAACCGGACCTGTTCGCGCGTGTTGGCATCGTCGCTGTAGACCAGGACCGTGGCGGTCGACTGCATTGTTCCTCCGATACGACGGCGGCTTCAGCTCGGGAACCGATGGGCGGATGCTACTCCGTCCGACACCCTGTCAACAGCGGTTCGGACAGCCCTTCGATGGGCCGTTCGGGCTGGACACACCCCGCTGACACACCGAACGGCACCCCCGGGAGTGAGGGCGGGATAAGCGACCGACATAATGTCGGTCGTGGCGACAGCAACGACAGTAGAAACCGGGCACGCGCACCCGTCGGTCAATCGACCGAACCTCACCAGCGTCGGAACCATCATCTGGTTGAGTTCCGAGCTGATGTTCTTCGCGGCCCTCTTCGCGATGTACTTCACCCTGCGATCGGTGACGGGTGCCGACTTCTGGAAGTCGCAGGCGGATCACCTGAACTTCCCGTTCTCGGCGACGAACACCACGATCCTGGTGCTCTCCTCCCTCACCTGCCAGCTCGGCGTCTTCGCCGCGGAGCGGGGCGATGTGAAGAAGCTCAGAACGTGGTTCACCATCACGTTCGTGATGGGTGCGATCTTCATCGGAGGCCAGGTATTCGAATACACCGAGCTGGTCAAGGACGCGGGCCTCTCGCTCTCGTCCAACCCGTACGGCTCCGTGTTCTACCTGACCACCGGTTTCCACGGCCTGCACGTGACGGGCGGTCTCATCGCCTTCCTGCTGGTCCTCGGGAGGACCTATGCGGCCAGGAGATTCACCCACGAGCAGGCAACCGCCGCCATCGTCGTGTCCTACTACTGGCACTTCGTCGATGTCGTCTGGATCGGCCTCTTCGCCACGATCTACATGATCAAGTAACGGCGCAGGCACCCGCTGCCTGAAGCAGACACAGTCCAGAAGCATCGACGCAGAAGATCCTGACACCGGGGTAATCCGTGAAAAAGCTCTCCGCACGACGACGCCATCCGCTGGCGGCGGTCGTCGTCCTACTCCTCGCGCTGGCGGCCACTGGGGGGCTGTACGCCGCGTTCGCTCCGGCGGACAAGGCGCAGGCCGATGAAACCGCCCAGTCTCTCGCCATCCAGGAGGGCAAGAAGCTCTACACCGTCGGCTGCGCCAGCTGCCACGGATCCGGCGGCCAGGGCACCTCTGACGGCCCGAGCCTGGTCGGCGTGGGCTCTGCCGCAGTCGACTTCCAGGTCGGCACGGGCCGGATGCCGGCCCAGCAGCCCGGCGCGCAGGTCCCGAAGAAGAAGGTCATCTACTCGCAGAGTCAGATCGACCAGCTCGCGGCGTACATCGCATCGCTCGGTGCCGGCCCGATCACGCCGACCGAGAAGCAGTACAGCCCGGAGGGTGCGAACATCGCCAAGGGTGGCGACCTGTTCCGTACCAACTGCGCCCAGTGCCACAACTTCACGGGTGAGGGCGGTGCGCTGACCAACGGCAAGTACGCCCCGAGCCTTGACGGCGTGAGCGCGAAGCACCTCTACGAGGCCATGCAGACCGGCCCGCAGAACATGCCCTCCTTCCCCGACACCACCCTGCCGGAGAAGCAGAAGCAGGACATCATCAAGTACGTCCAGACCGTGAACGGCGACGAGACCGCGACCCCCGGTGGCTTCGCGCTGGGTGGCCTCGGCCCCGTCAGCGAGGGTCTGTTCGGCTGGATCTTCGGTCTGGGCTCGCTCATCGCAGTTGCCGTCTGGGTCGCGGCCCACACCGCTAAGGCCAAGAAGTCATGAGTAGCCAAGAGATTCCAGAAGAGAACCTGCCGCTCGAGCAGGACGCCGCGCACGACGCGGCAGGGCATGAGGGCACCGCCGTCGCCGAGCGCGCGGGGGACGAGCCGTTCGCCGACCCCGGGCTGCCGGCGCACAAGCCGCGCATCCAGGACATCGACGAGCGGGCCGCGAGGCGCTCCGAGCGCGCCGTGGCCTTCATGTTCACGCTGTCGATGCTGGCCACGGTCGCCTTCATCGCCTCGTTCGTGATTTTCCCGGTCGACAAGATCGTGTACATCTGGCCGCTGGGCCATGTGAGCGCGCTCAACTTCTCGCTGGGCATGACCCTCGGTCTCGCGCTCTTCTGCATCGGCGCGGGTGCGGTCCACTGGGCCCGCACCCTGATGTCCGATGTCGAGGTCGCTGACGACCGCCACGCGATCTCGGCCGAGCCCGAGGTCAAGGCCAAGGTCCTGGCGGACTTCGCGGACGGCGCCAAGGAGTCCGCGATCGGCCGTCGCAAGCTGATCCGCAACACCATGTTCGGCGCGCTGGCCATGGTGCCGCTCTCCGGTGTGGTGCTGCTGCGCGACCTGGGGCCGCTGCCCGAGGAGAAGCTCCGCAAGACCCTGTGGGCCAAGGGCAAGAAGCTCATCAACATGAACACGAATGAGCCGCTGCGTCCCGAGGACGTCGTCGTGGGCTCGCTGACCTTCGCCATGCCCGATGGCCTGGAGGAGAGCAACCACGACTTCAACAACGAGATCGCCAAGGCTGCCCTGATGATCGTCCGCATTCAGCCGGAGGACATCAAGGACAAGCAGGAGCTCGAGTGGTCCCACGACGGAATCGTGGCCTACTCCAAGATCTGCACCCATGTCGGCTGCCCGATCAGCCTGTACGAGCAGCAGACCCACCACGTGCTCTGCCCGTGCCACCAGTCCACCTTCGACCTCTCCGACGGCGCCCGCGTCATCTTCGGCCCGGCCGGTCACGCTCTTCCGCAGCTGCGGATCGGCGTGGATGACGAAGGCTTCCTCGAGGCGCTCGGCGACTTCGAAGAGCCCGTCGGTCCTGCCTTCTGGGAGCGCGGATGAGTACTGCGACCGACGACAAGAACCGCAAGGCACCCGCGGGCGAGCGGGTCGCCGACTGGGCGGACGGCCGGCTGGGGATCTACTCCCTGGCCAAGGCCAACATGCGGAAGATCTTCCCGGACCACTGGTCCTTCATGCTGGGCGAGATCTGCCTCTACAGCTTCATCATCATCATCCTCACGGGTGTGTATCTGACGCTGTTCTTCCACCCGAGCATGAACGAGATCGAGTACCACGGCCCGTACGTCCCGATGCAGGGCATCCGGATGACCGAGGCGTACGCGTCGACCCTGGACATCAGCTTCGACGTCCGCGGTGGTCTGCTGATCCGGCAGATCCACCACTGGGCCGCCATCGTCTTCCTCGCCGGCATGTTCGTGCACATGATGCGCGTCTTCTTCACGGGTGCGTTCCGCAAGCCGCGTGAGATCAACTGGATGTTCGGCTTCCTGCTGTTCGTCCTGGGCATGTTCACCGGATTCACCGGTTACTCGCTCCCTGACGACCTGCTCTCCGGTACCGGTGTGCGCTTCACCCAGGGCGCGATCCTTGCGACGCCGATCGTCGGAACGTACATCTCGTTCTTCCTGTTCGGCGGAGAGTTCCCCGGCCACGATATGGTGGCCAGGTTCTACTCGATCCACATCCTGTTGCTGCCGGGCATCATGCTCGGCCTCGTGGTGGCGCACCTGATCCTGGTCTTCTACCACAAGCACACGCAGTTCGCGGGCCCCGGCCGTACGAACAAGAACGTCGTCGGCATGCCGCTGCTGCCGGTCTACATGGCCAAGGCCGGAGGCTTCTTCTTCCTGGTCTTCGGTGTCATCTCGATCATCGCGGCGACGTTCACGATCAACCCGGTGTGGGCACTCGGCCCGTACCGTCCGGACCAGGTGTCCACCGGCGCCCAGCCCGACTGGTACATGGGCTTCGCCGAGGGTCTGATCCGTGTGATGCCGGGCTGGGAGATCAACTTCTGGGGCCACACCCTTGTGCTGGGTGTCTTCATCCCGCTGGTGGTCTTCGGTCTGGTGCTGGGCGCGATCGCGGTCTATCCGTTCATCGAGTCCTGGGTCACCGGCGACAAGCGGGAGCACCACATCCTGGACCGGCCGCGCAATGCGCCGACCCGGACCGCGCTGGGCGTCGCCTGGATCACGGCCTACGTGATCATGCTGCTCGGTGGTGGAAACGACATCTTCGCGACGCACTTCCATCTGTCGATCAACGCGATCACCTGGTTCGTCCGGATCACGTACTTCGTCGGACCGGTCCTCGCCTTCATCGTCACCAAGCGGATCTGTCTGGGTCTGCAGCGTCGCGACAGGGACAAGGTGCTGCACGGACGCGAGACCGGCATCATCAAGCGCCTCCCGCACGGTGAGTTCGTCGAGATCCACGAGCCGCTCAGCCAGGGCGACCTGTACAAGCTCACGGCGCACGAGCAGTACGAGCCGGCCGAGATCGGCCGGACGGTCGACGAGAACGGCGTCGAGCGCAAGGTGAAGCGTTCCGAGAAGCTGAGGGCCAAGCTGAGCAAGGGCTACTACGGCGAGGGAAGCCAGATCCCCAAGCCGTCCGCCGAGGAGTACAAGGAGATCACCAGTGGCGACGGCCACCACTGATCGCCTGAACTGATCGGTACATGTCGGTACTGATCGCCACAGCGAAGAGCCCCGTCCATTCGATGGACGGGGCTCTTCGCCGTCTGCGGGGCTGGATAGGGTGGACCCATCCCTATTCGGCTGTGGACCTGGAGTGGACCATGAACGTTGTGACCCCGGTTGGCGGCGACAGCGTGGCGGACCTCTCCTGGCCCGTCGTACTGAACGCCCTCCTGGAGAACCGCGACCAGAGCGCGGACGCCACCGCCTGGGCCATGGACCGCATCCTGAGCGGCGAGGCGACGAACGCCCAGATCGCGGGCTTCGTCGTCGCGCTGCGCGCCAAGGGCGAGACGGTCGAGGAGATCTCCGGTCTCGTACGGACCATGTACGCGCACGCCAACCTGATCGAGGTGCCCGGCCCCAGCGTCGACATCGTCGGCACCGGCGGCGACGGCGCCAAGACCGTCAACATCTCCACGATGTCCGCGATCGTCGTCGCCGGCACGGGCGCCAGGGTCGTCAAGCACGGCAACCGCGCCGCGTCCTCGGCCAGCGGCGCCTCCGACGTACTGGAGAAGCTGGGTGTCAATCTGGAGCTCACCCCGCAGCGGGTCGCCCAGGTTGCCGAGGAGGCGGGGATCACCTTCTGCTTCGCCGTGAAGTTCCACCCGGCCCTGCGGCATGTGGCGGCCGCCCGCAAGGAGCTGGGCATCCGCACCACGTTCAACTTCCTCGGCCCCCTCACCAACCCCGCGAAGGTGAAGGCACAGGCCACCGGAGTCGCGGACGCCCGGATGGCACCGATCCTGGCCGGGGTGCTGGCCGACCGCGGCTCCTCGGCGCTGGTCTTCCGCGGCGACGACGGCCTGGACGAGCTGACGACGACGGCGACGTCCCGGGTGTGGGTGGTGCGCGACGGAGCGGTGCGCGAGGAGGCCTTCGATCCGCGGGACATCGGCATCGACCTGGTGCCCGTGGAGGCCCTGCGGGGCGCGGACGCCTCGTTCAACGCCGATGTCGCCCGTCGGTTGCTGGCCGGCGAGACCGGGCCCGTACGGGACGCCGTACTGCTCAATTCCGCGGCGGCACTGGTCGCGCTGGAGCCGACGGACGGCACGCTGAACGAGCAGCTCGCGGCGGGGATCGCCCGAGCGGCCAAGTCGATCGACTCGGGCGCTGCCAGGACGGTGCTGGAGCGGTGGGTCGCCGTCAGCAACGCCTGACGGCGAAGGGACGTCGAAGCATGACGCAGGGCGCGGTTCACTCCTCCGTCTCAGGAACTGGACTGCGCTCTTGCGTGATGCGGGACGTATGGCAGGATGCTTCCCAAGGTCATGAGTGACAGCGATTTAGGCCCCGGCTCGCTGTCCGGCAACCCTCCGTCCGTGGCGGGGTGCCCCGGGTGAAGACCAGGCCGTAGGCAGCGAGGTCTACGGCAAGCGCGGACCCCTGCAAGCCCTGGGGTCCTGGTCCTCAAGGGAGCAGTCTCGTGAGCAAGCGAATGCGATAGGGCATCTCTGCCCCTTCTTCCACACCCTCCGTGCGGCGATCGCCGCGCCTGTGAGGCAATCCCCGTGCCGGGAGCGGCTGTTGTGCCGCCCGTGCGGGTTCTCGAAGCCATTCCGCCTTGTCCTGCCGGGAGATACCGCCATGTCCGCGTGCCCGAACGCTGTCGCCACCGCCACCGCCACCGCCACCACTGTCGTCTCCGCCGAGTCGGACCCCGCCTGTGCCGCGCCGCTCGAGGTACTGGGCCGGGACGTCACCGTCCCCCTGGTCACCGGAGGTGAAGTCACCTATGCGGCCCTCGACTACGCGGCGAGCGCCCCGGCCCTGCAGCGGGTCTGGGACGACGTGGCGGCGTACGCCCCGTACTACGGCAGCGTGCACCGCGGCGCCGGCTACCTCTCGCAGCTGTCCACCGACCTCTTCGAGAACAGCCGGACGACGGTCGCGGACTTCCTCGGCTGCCGCCCCGACGACCAGGTCGTCTTCACCCGCTCCACGACCGACTCGCTGAATCTGCTGGCGGCCGCGATCCCCGCCGGCTGCGAGGTGTTCGTCTTCGAGACCGAGCACCACGCCTCGCTGCTGCCGTGGCGCGATGCCCGGGTGACGTATCTGAACGCTCCCAGGACGCCGGCTCAGGCAGTGCAGACGCTGGAGCGCGCGCTCGCCGAGCGTGATCCGTACGGTCCCGCGCTGGTCTGTGTGACGGGTGCGTCGAATGTGACCGGTGAACTGTGGCCGGTGAAGGAGCTCGCGGCCGCCGCGCACGCCCACGGCGCGCGGATCGTGCTGGACGCGGCGCAGCTCGCGCCCCACCACCCGGTGGACATCGCCGAGTTGGACGTCGACTGGGTCGCCTTCTCCGGGCACAAGCTGTACGCGCCGTTCGGCTCCGGGGTGCTCGCGGGCCGCGCGGACTGGCTGCAGGACGCGGAGCCCTACCTCGCGGGCGGCGGCGCCTCGCGCAAGGTCGCGCGGCGCGCGGACGGCGGTGTGGACGTCGACTGGCACACCACGGCCGCCCGCCACGAGGCCGGTTCGCCGAACGTCATCGGCGTGTACTCCATCGCCTCCGCCTGCAAGGCGCTGACCGAGGCGGGCTTCGACTCGCTGGTCGCCCGCGAGCAGGCGCTGGTCGCCAAGGTCCGTGCCGGTCTGGCCGAGGTGGAACAGGTCAGGGTGCTCTCGCTGTTCGGTGACGAAGCACCGCGCGTGGGCGTCATCTCCTTCGTCGTCGAGGGCTGGAACAGCTCGCACTTCGCGGCGGCGCTCTCGGCGGAGTACGGCATCGGCGTACGGGACGGGCTCTTCTGCGCCCACCCGCTGGTGCGGACCCTGCTGGGCAGCGACCCGCAGGAGGTCGGCGAATGCGGTGCGCCGGAGGCCGAGCCGGGCGCTCTGTCGCTCAACGCGATCCGGGTCAGCTTCGGCGCCGGTACGCCCGACGAGCATGTGGAGCGTTTCGTACGGGCCGTGGGGGAACTGGTGCGCGAGGGTGCGAAGTGGAACTACCGCACGGAGGACGGCCGCTGCGTCCCGGCCGTGTGACGCCGGGCTCCGCCCGCGGAACGGAACAAGCCCGCGCCGGTGGCGCGGGCTTGTTGTTCCGCGGTGGGCCGGAACCCCCTCGCCGCCGACGGCGTCGCGCCGCGGTTCTGCGAGGGGTGCCGTGCCTCGCCCGGGGCCGGCGGTTTCACGCCGTACGGGCGCAGCCTCGGCGAGGGGCGGGCAGGGTCTGCCTCGTCCCCTACGCGTCGAGGCCGATCGCGAACGCCGCCTCGAGGTCGTGCTGGGAGTACGTACGGAAGGCGACATGCGTGTCGGTGCCCTCGACGCCCTGGATCTTGCTGATCCGGCCGGGGATGACATCCGCCAGGTCGTCGTGCTTGGCCACCCGGACCATGGCGATCAGGTCGTAGGTGCCGGTGACGGAGAAGACCTCGCTGACACTGTCCAGCGCGGCGATCGACTCGGCGATCTCGGGGATGCGGTCCACGCTGGTCTTGATGAGCACGATCGCGGTGATCACGGTTGGCTTTCTCCCTCGGTGGCCGCTGCTTGGGCTTTCACTCTAGCCGTACGCCGGAATCGTCCCCACGCGTAGAGAAAGCCGGTCCCGAACCCCACGAGATGGGCGAGATACGCGACGCCCGGACCGCTGCCCGCGCCCTGGGCCGCCAGCCACTGCAGAACGAACCAGAAGATCAGTACGGCCCAGGCGGGGAAGCGCAGCGGCAGGAAGAACAGGAACGGGAAGAGACTGGTGACCCGGGCCTTCGGGAAGAGATAGAGGAAGGCGCCGAGCACGCCCGAGATCGCTCCGGACGCGCCCACCAGGGTCTGCTCGGAATCGGCGTTGGCCGCCGCGTAGGCGAGCAGCGCGAGATAGCCGCAGCCCAGAGAGAAGAGGGCGAACTGCAGCTGTCCCATGCGCTCCTCGGCCATCGCCCCGAAGACGTACAGAAAGAGCATGTTGCCCAGCAGGTGCAGCCAGTTGCCGTGGACGAAGAGAGCGGTGAGGGGGGTGAGGAGTGCGCGCGGGGAGCTGTTCATCAGTTCGGCGGGGATCACGCCCCACCGCTCGAAGTACGCACTCTGCGCGGCGAGCAGTGCGTCGGTGGTCCCGTACACCGGGTTCAGGCCCGAGATCGGGCTGATGACGAACACCGCACAGCAGACGGCGATCGCGCCGTATGTCACCGCGGGCCCTGTGACCGCGCCCCGGACCGCACCCCACCACCTGATCATGGACAGAGCATGGCGTAGTGGGACTGAACGGTACAGAGCGCCTCGCCGCGCCATGCGGTACCCGCAAGGCCGTAGGGTTGCAGGCAGTACATCCGCAGTTCGACGGCGCACAGCGGTCCCCGCATGGCACGACGAAAGAGGACGGCACGATGACGACGGTTCCCTCGCCGACCGCCGAGACCCGCTGGCGCTGCACGCTGTGCGGCAACCTCACCCGCTTCGATGTCACACGCTCGTCCAAGGTCGTCGAATACGTCCATCTGGACCTGGCCGGAGAGCCCAAGGTCGAGGAGCGCGAGGTGGTCAGTGAGACCATCGAGTCGGTGCGCTGCCGTTGGTGCAATGCGGTGGACCAGATCGAGCTGGTGGACAGGCCGGGCGCCGGTTCCTGAGGGAGCGGCCCGAACGGGTAGTGGGGTGACGGATTGTGGAGCAGCCTGCAAGCGGCGCTGAGCCGGCCGGTGCGGCCGGTGACGGCGCCGCGGAGGCGCTCGACCGCCCGCTGCCGGAAGGCGTACGGCGCAGGGTCGTCGCGCTGGTCTCGGATGCCTTCGGCGGTCTGACCGTCGGCGAACTTCCGGCGCAGCTGCGTCAGTACGCCCGTTTCACCCCCACCCGGCGCGCCAAGTTCGCGGGCAACGCGATGGCGGCCGCCCTGGAGAGCGATCCCCTCTTCCGCCAGCGCATCGGCGAGCGGCTCAGCCAGGCCCAGCCCGAGCTGTCCGGAGCGCTGGAGGCCGGATCGCCGCCCGCCGCCGCGGACCCCGTCGATGTGGCCGCTGCCGCCTATGTGCTGCGACCCACCGGATGGGTGAAACTCGTCGCCGCCGCGGGTGAGGAGGCTCAGCGCGCGGACGCCGAGCGTGCCGACGAGGCGAGCCGGCGCGAGCTGGAGCAGCTGCGCGCGGAGCTGGCCGAGGCGCGCACCCAGACCCGGACCGAGACCGAGCGGTTGCGCAGCGAGCTGGAGACGGCCCGCAAGGAAGCGGAGTCGCTTCACCGGAAGCTGCGCAGCGCCGTGAGCGATGTGAAGCGCGGCGAGGCCGCCCTGCGCCGTACGCACGCCGAGATCGAGACGATCAGGTCGGAGGCCGCGGCCCAGGTGTCGGCGGCCGAGAGCGAGAGCAGGCGGCTCAAGGCGCGGCTCGGCGAGGCGGAGGCGGCCGTGGAAGCCGGCCGCCGGGCAGCCCGCGAGGGCCGCTCCGTCGAGGACATGCGGCTGCGGCTGCTGCTGGACACGGTGCTCGACGCGGCCCAGGGGCTGCGTCGCGAGCTGGCCCTGCCGCCCGCCGGTATCCATCCCGCGGACACGGTCGACGCGGTCCAGCCGGGCCGGATGTCGCCCAAGGACATCGCTGCCCGCGCGCTCTCCGAGACCGATCCGGCCCTGCTCGACCAGCTGCTCGCGCTGCCGCAGGCGCATCTGGTGGTCGACGGCTACAACGTCACCAAGACCGGCTATCCGACGATGCCGTTGGAGAAGCAGCGGCTGCGGCTGCTGGGCGGTCTCTCGATGCTGGCGGCGCAGACCGGGGCCGAGATCACCTGTGTCTTCGACGGGGCGGAACTGGCGGCGCCGGTGCTGCTGGCGCCGCCCCGCGGGGTGCGGGTGCTCTTCTCCAAGGCTGGTGTGACCGCGGACGAGCTGATCCGTCAGCTGGTGCGTGCGGAGCCGCCCGGCCGGCCCGTGGTGGTCGTCTCCACCGACCGCGAAGTCGCCGACGGAGTGGCGAAGGCCGGCGCCAGGCCGGTCGCGTCCGTCTTGTTGCTGAAGCGGCTTTCGCGCGTCTAGTAACTACAGTGCCAAATGCCCGAATTAACACTCCTCGTGACGGACATAGTGTCAAGTGGCCACTACTACGCGTGTGATGCGGGTAAAGAATGCGCTCGGTGGCCGAGATTTTTCTTGCGAGGATTTGAACTGATCACAAGAAGGTCACTAGGGTCAGGCCTCGAACCTTCGCGCGGTTGATCGCCCATCCGGGGCGACAGCGAAGGAACCGCCGAGTCCGCGCAGTTCGGCCCCATTCCCCGGGGGGCCTGAAAGCGCTGACACCGGGGATTACCCCCCCACAGCCCGGTAGGCGGCTCGAGGAAGAAGGAGCTCGCCTTCGTGGCGTCCCACCGTCGTCCCAAGCAGCCGAGCCGCACCCGCGTGACCGTGCTCACCGCGACCGCCGCTGCGGCCGTGGCCCTGACCGCTCAGACGGCCCAGGCCGACCCGAAGCCGAGCAAGAGCGACGTCAAGGCCAAGGTCGACAAGCTCTACGAAGAGGCGGAGAAGGCCACCGAGAAGTACAACGGGGCCAAGGAGCAGCAGGACAAGCTCGAGGAGCAGGTCGACGCGCTCCAGGACAAGGTCGCCCGCGGTCAGGACGAGCTCAACACCCTGCGCGACGGCATCGGTTCGGTGGCGAGCGCCCAGTACCGCTCCGGCGGCATCGACCCCGCCCTGCAGCTCTTCCTCTCGGCCGACCCGGACAGCTACCTGGACAAGGCCTCCGCGCTGGACCAGATGGGCGCCAAGCAGACCGACGCGCTCGCGGAGATCCAGGCCAAGCAGCGAACTCTCGCGCAGCAGCGCCAGGAGGCCCAGGACAAGCTCGGCGACCTGGCCGACACCCGCAAGGAGCTCGGCGAGAAGAAGAAGGAAGTCCAGGGCAAGCTCGCCGAGGCGCAGAAGCTCCTGAACACCCTCACCGCCAAGGAGCGCGCCGCGCTCTCCGCCGACGAGTCCCGTGCCAACCGCGCCAGTTCACGTGCGGACCTCGGCAACGCGGTCCCGGCCTCGCAGCGCGCCTCCGCCGCGTTCGCCGCCGCCCAGGGCAAGATCGGCTCGCCGTACGTCTACGGCGCGTCCGGCCCCAGCTCCTTCGACTGCTCCGGGCTGACCTCCTGGGCGTACGCGCAGGCCGGTGTCTCCATACCGCGCACCTCGCAGGCGCAGGCCAACGCCGGTACGCGCATCTCCTCGCAGAGTGACCTCCAGCAGGGTGACCTGGTCATCTTCTACGGCGACATGCACCACGTCGGCTTCTACGCGGGCAACGGCCAGGTGCTGCACGCCCCCAAGCCCGGGGCCAATGTCCGCTACGAGTCGATCAACAACATGCCGTACATGTTCGGCGTGCGCATCTGACGCGCCGGTCCGGCGGGCCGACCCGGCACGCCGATCCGACGCGTTGACACGCCAGTCACACCCGCCCGAACGGGCGAATTGCTTCACCTCCCGATGACGTCGTGCCCCGCCGGTGACCTGTGGTCTCCGGCGGGGCGTCACTTTGTGTGCCCGGTGCGGTCTTTGGCCGCTCCGTGTCCGCCCGGCTACTGTCTGCCGCGCAACATCCCTCGTACAGCGGAAGGGAGCGCGGCCTGTGGCGTCCCATCGCCGACCCTCACAGTCCGGCCTCACTCAGAGTGCCCGGGTCACCGTCCTGTCCGCCGCCGCGGCAACAGCCGCGGCGGCCCTCGGCGGCGCACCCGCGAGCGCCGACCCGCGGGACACCGCCGAGGCCACCCGGGCCAAGGTCGACCGGCTGTACGAGGAGGCCGAGAAGGCCACCGAGCACTTCAACAAGGCCGGCGAGCGGGTGGAGACGCTGCGCGAGCGGGTCGAGCAGGCGCAGGACAGCGTCGCCCGCGGCCAGGAGCGCATCAACCGGATGCGGGGAGCGCTCGGTTCGGTGGCGGGCGCCCAGTACCGCTCGGGCGGAATGGACCCGGCGCTGGCCCTGCTGCTCTCCGGGGACCCGGACACCTACCTCGACAGGGCCGCGACTCTGGACCGCATCACCGAGCGGCAGACGACCGCTCTGCAGGATCTCCAGCGGGCGCAGCGGGGGCTCGGCCAGCAGCGCGCGGAGGCCACCGAGGACCTTGCCGAACTGGAGCGCAGCAGGGTGGCCGTCGCCCGCCACAAGCGCACCGTCGAGGGCAAGCTCACCCAGGCGCGGCAACTGCTGAACTCCCTGCCGGCCGAGGAGCGTGACGCCTTCGACCGGGCCTCCCGCTCCGGCCGCGGCGAGACGCTGCCCGCGCTCTCCGGCCTCGCGCCCTCCTCGTCGCGGGCCGCCGCCGCGGTGATGGCGGCCCGCAGCGTCGTCGGCCGCCCCTATGTGTGGGGCGCCAACGGCCCCTCCGGCTTCGACTGTTCGGGACTCACCCAGTGGTCGTACGCCCAGGCGGGCGTCGCGCTGCCGCGCACCTCGCAGGCGCAGCGGTCCGCGGGCCGGCAGGTCTCGCTCGCGCAGGCGCAGCCCGGTGACCTGGTGACGTACGGCGACGATGCCGGCCATATCGGGATGTACATGGGCAACGGGCAGGTGGTGCACGCGCCGTACCCGGGTGCGTCGGTGCGGTACGACCCGGTGGGCATGATGCCGGTCTCGTCGGTCACCCGCGTCTGACCGCACTGTCGTCCGGCCGCACCGTCGTTACGTACGATCGGCAGGTGGCAGGTCAGGGGCCCACACGGCGTGAGGCGATACGGAGTACGGCGGGGCTGGGCCTCGCCGTCCTGCTGACGGCGTCCGGCTGTACGGCCCCCGAAACGTCCGACACCGCCGTACGCGCCATCCAGCGGCTGCTGGACGGGCGCGCGGCCGCCGTCCTCGGCCATGACCGCGGCGGCTATCTGGCCGCTCTCGCCCCCGGGGCAACGCGGCTGCGGGCGGCGCAGCTCAAGGAGTTCCAGAACCTCGCGCAGGTGCCGCTGCGCTCCTGGGAGTACCGGCTGGGGAAGGTACGGCGCCAGGGTGGGCGGGCCGTCGCCGAGGCCGAGCTGCGCTACCGGATCGACGGCTACGACACCGCCCCGGTGACCGCCCCCCGCACCCTGGAACTCGCCGAGCGCGACGGCCGCTGGTACGTGACCGCCGACCGCGCGGCCAAGGGTGGCGCCCAGCAGCTCTGGCAGCAGGGCGAGGTCACGGCCGTACGGGGCAGCCGCAGCCTGATCCTCGGGGTCGGCCAGGACGCTGAGAGGCTGCGCGCGCTCGCGGCGACCGCCGACCGCGCCGTGCCCGCCGTGTCCGACGCCTGGCCCGGCAGCTGGGCCGGGCGGGTGGTCGTCCTGGTGCCGCGGTCGCTGGAGGCCATGGGCTCCCTGCTGGGTGCGCCCGCGGCCGGATACCGGGGGATCGCGGCGGTCACCACGGGTGAGAGGGCGGCGGCCGGAACGTCGCCCGCGGACCGGGTGATCGTCAACCCGGAGGCGTACGGCGTGCTCGGCGACTTCGGCCGGAGCGTCGTGCTCACGCATGAGACCACCCATGTGGCGACCCGTGCGCACACCTCCGCTGCCACCCCCATGTGGCTCTCGGAGGGCTTCGCGGACTGGGTGGCGTACCGCGGCACGGGCCACCCCACCGGGCAGGCCGCTCCCGAACTCCAGCGCGCGATCCGGCGCGGCGAGGTACCCGCGGCGCTGCCCGACGACAGCGACTTCGCCTTCGGCGCCGGCGCCGACGCCCTGGCGCGCGCGTACGAGGGCGGCTGGCTGGCCTGCGAGCTGATCGCGGCGCGCTGGGGCGAGAAACGCCTGACGGCGTTCTACCGGGCGGTCGGCGAGGGGCAGCACCGGGCGGGGGCGGACGAGAAGGCGCTGAACGATGTGCTGGGTACGACGCCGGGGGAGTTCACCGTGCGCTGGCGGGATTATCTGCGCGAGCGGCTCGGCGGCTGATCAGCCTGCGGGCGGCTCTGTGGCCGGTCAGCCCGCGAGCGGCTCGGTGGCCGGTCAGCTCTCCAGCCGTGCGATGGCCCGGCTGAGTCACTCCTTTCCGGCCGTACCCGTCGCGCGGGCGATCCGCAGCATCCCCGGCGGAAGAGGTCACCCGCCTCCAACCCCTACTGCCTCGCCGCCGCGGCTCCCGGCCCCGGGATCAGGGAGCCAGCAGTTCCTTGCCGAGGTCGGGCCGAGCGGAAAGGCTCTGCCGACGGCCCGGCTCGGTCACCGTCTGCCGCCACAGCCGGCCGCACGCGGTCAAGGTCGCGGCGACCAGCAGTCCGTTGCGTACGGCAAGGAGCAGCAGCCCCAGCACGTCGCTCGCCACCACATGCGAGAACCAGAGCGGGAACTCGAGCAGCGTCATCCCCGTCGCCGCCAGCACCAGCCAGGCCGGCAGCGTCATCCGGCTCTCGCGGAAGGCCAGGCAGACAGCGGCCAGGCCGACCAGCCAGATCATGTACTGGGGGCTGATCACCCGGCTCGTCGTGGTGAACAGCAGGACGGCCGTCAGGGCCGCGTCGCACGGGGTGCTCGGCCCGAGCACCCGCGACCGCAGCCGCCAGGCCGCGAGCCACCCGAAGGCGAGGAGCGCGAGACCGAGGGCGAGGGTGGTGACGAGGGGGACGTAGGGGCCGAGGAACTCCACCGACCCGTAGTTGAGCGTCACCCCGCCCCGCCAGCCGAAATGCCGTGCCACATGGAAGACCAGCGCGCCCAGCGATTCGACCTCGGTCCCCCGGTCGCGCTGAAAGGTGAGGAAGGCCAGTGCCCCCGGCATCGAGGCGGACAGAAACAGCATCAGCCCGGCCGTCACGCCCGCGGCGGTGGCCCACGAGCGGCGGGTGGCCCGGCCGCGCGGGGTGCCGACGAGCAACAGCAGCGGCCACACCTTCAGCAGCGCGCCGAAGCCGGCCAGCGCGCCCAGGATCCACGGACGGCGCGCCCCGGCGAGCAGGGCGGCGACGGCGACGGCCGTCACCATCAGGTCGTAGCGGGCGTAGGCGGTCGGGCCGAGCAGCGGCACCCCCCAGGCCCACACCCACATGCCTCGCCTCGACGTGGCGGGCTGCCCGCCCGCGTACCGCAGCAGGCCGAAGACCAGCGCGTCGCAGAGGAGGGAGAGGACGAAGAAGGCGGAGGCGTAACCGAGGAAGGGCAGCACGGCGGGGGAGAGGATCGCGAGTGCGGCGGCGGGCGGGTACTGCCAGGTGGCATCGTCCAGCGGAAAGGTGCCGGTCCTCAGCACCTCGTACCAGCTCTGGTAGATCACCGAGACGTCGCCGGTGACATCGGGGCCCGGGACCGTGAGCACATGGAAGACGCAGAGCAGCAGCACGCTCCTCGTCACGATCCAGACGATGAGCGCGAGCCTGCCACCGCCCGAGCGTGCGCCCTCCATGAGCACCTCGTCCGTTTCATCCGCGAATGGGGGTGCCCATGATGCCGGGCGGGACTCTGCCCGAGCGGTGAGGCGGGGCCGTTCGGTACTGTCGGCGGCGATGCACAAGACCTTGATCGTGACCAACGACTTTCCGCCCAGGCCCGGCGGTATCCAGGCATTCCTGCACAACATGGCGCTGCGTCTGGACCCCGAGGAGCTCGTTGTCTACGCCTCCACCTGGAAGCGGAGCCGTGAGGGCATCGAGGCGACCGCCGCGTTCGACGCCGAGCAGCCGTTCACTGTCGTACGGGACCGTACGACGATGCTGCTGCCGACCCCGCGCGTCACCCGGACGGCGACCCGGCTCCTGCGTGAGCACGGCTGCGAATCCGTGTGGTTCGGCGCGGCCGCCCCGCTCGGGCTGATGGCTCCCGCCCTGCGCAAGGCGGGTGCGCGGCGGCTGGTGGCCACCACGCACGGCCATGAGGCGGGCTGGGCGCAGCTGCCCGCGTCCCGGCAGTTGCTGCGCCGGATCGGCGAAGGCACGGACACGATCACCTATCTGGGTGAGTACACGCGCTCCCGCATAGCCGCCGCGCTGACCCCCGAGGCGGCCGGCCGTATGGTCCAGCTGCCGCCCGGTGTCGACGAGAAGACCTTCCACCCCGACTCGGGCGGCGACGCGGTCCGGGAGCGGCTCGGTCTCGCCGGCCGGCCCGTGGTGGTGTGTGTGTCCCGGCTGGTGCCGCGCAAGGGTCAGGACACGCTGATCCTCGCGATGCCCGCGATCCTGGCGCAGGTGCCGGACGCGGTGCTGCTGATCGTGGGCGGCGGCCCGTACGACAAGGAGCTGCGCAAGCTCGCGCGGGAGACCGGGGTCACCGATTCCGTACACTTCACCGGCTCCGTGCCCTGGGCGGAGCTTCCCGCCCACTACGGCGCGGGTGACGTCTTCGCCATGCCCTGCCGCACCCGGAGGGGCGGTCTCGATGTCGAGGGCCTCGGAATCGTGTATCTGGAGGCATCGGCGACCGGTCTGCCGGTCGTCGCCGGCGACTCGGGCGGTGCCCCCGACGCCGTACTCGACGGAGAGACGGGATGGGTCGTCCGCGGCGGCTCCGCCGAGGAGTCGGCGGAGCGGATCGTCGCGCTGCTCCGGGACCCGGAGCTGCGGCGGCGGATGGGCGAGCGCGGCCGGGCGTGGGTGGAGGAGAAGTGGCGCTGGGACCTGCTCGCGGAGAAGCTCAGGACGCTCCTCTGACGGCGCCCGGGCGGTAGGCCGGGGGCGGCACGCGCCGGGCGATGGGTGCCCCGTGATACTCGCCGGGCCGGCGGCACCCCGGACGTGAGCGGCGCGGCGTCCGGTCCGCTGCGGCGCGGCTTCTGATCCGCACCGCGGCGACGCGGCTCCCGCACCGCACCGCGGCGCGGCTTCCCGTCCGCCGGACCGGTCGTGGCCGACGTCCTGCGGTCCCGCGGCCGAAGGCGCACTCTTGACGGTCTTTCAGATTTGGGTCCACGCGACATATAGGCGGAATCGGATATTCCGCTCATGATGCGCTCATGACACCACATCTGACGCGTCGTCAACTGCTGGGCCTTGCCGCCCTGCAGGCGGCGTCCGCGCTCGGCTTCACCCGCATCGGTCTCTCCTCGGCAGCCGCCGAGGAGCCCTCCGCCACCGACTACGCCCCCGCCGTCGTGATCGGCTCCGGCTACGGCGGCGCCGTCGCCGCCCTCCGCCTCGGTGCGGCGGGCGTCCGCACCCTCGTCCTCGAGATGGGCCGGCTCTGGGAGACCCCGGGCCCGGACGGAAAGATCTTCTGCAGCACCGGAGCGCCCGACCAGCGCTCCATGTGGTTCCGCACCCGCACCGAGGCCCCGCTGGCCACCTTCCTGTGGCTGGATGTCGTCAACAAGAACATCAGCTCCTACCCCGGCGTCCTCGACCGCGTCCGCTACGCCGACATGTCCGTCTTCGTCGGCCGGGGCGTGGGCGGCGGATCGCTGGTCAACGGCGGGATGGCGGTGACCCCGCTGCGCAGCTACTTCTCCGAGGTCCTTCCCCAGGTCGACGCCACGGAGATGTACGACACGTACTTTCCGCGGGCCCGCCAGATGCTCGGCGTCAACACCGTCGATCCGGCCTGGTTCGAGTCCACCGAGTGGTACCGCTTCTCGCGGATCTCCCGCAAACACGCCCACAACGCCGGCCTGAGGACCGTCTTCGTACCCAGCGTCTACGACTTCGGCTACATGCAGCGCGAAGCCGCGGGCCAGGCGACCAGGTCCGCGCTCGCCGGGGAGGTCATCTACGGCAACAACCACGGCAAGCGCAGCGTCGACAAGACCTATCTCGCCGCCGCGCTCGGCACCGGCAACGTCACCATCGAGACCATGCACCGGGCCAGAGGCGTCCGCAGAGAGCCCGACGGCAGCTATGTGCTGACCGTCGACCGTACGGACACCGCGGGCCGGGTCGTCGAGACGAGGGAGATCGGCTGCCGGCAGCTCTTCCTCGGCGCCGGCAGCCTCGGCACCACCGAACTCCTGCTGCGGGCCCGGGAGAAGGGCACGCTGCCCGGACTCAGCACCGAGGTCGGCAGGGGCTGGGGCCACAACGGCAATGTGATGACCGGCCGTGCCAACCACATCTGGGACACCGTGGGGGCGAACCAGGCGACCATGCCCACCATGGGCATCGACGACTGGGCCAACCCCACCCACCCGGTCTTCGCGGAGATAGCGCCGCTGCCGATGGGGTTCGAGCACTGGATCAGCCTCTATCTGGCGATCACCAAGAACCCGGAACGCGGCACGTTCTCGTACGACGCGGCGAGCGATTCCGCGAAGCTCAACTGGAGCCGGTCGCAGAACCAGCCCTCCGTCAACGCGGCCAGATCGCTCTTCGACCGCATCAACAGGGCCAACGTCACGATCTACCGCTACGACCTGTTCGGCGGCAACAAGACCATCGCCGACGACTTCACGTACCACCCGCTGGGCGGCTGCGTGCTGGGCCGGGCCACCGACAACTACGGTCGCGCCAAGGGCTGTTCGGGGCTGTACGTCATCGACGGCTCACTGGTCCCCGGCTCCATCGGGGTCAATCCGTTCGTCACGATCACAGCGCTCGCCGAACGGAACATGGCCCGGATCCTGGCCGAGGACCCCATGGGGTGATCAGGGACTGCTCAGCCCCTGATCACCCGCGTGTCAGCCTCGGTAGATCGCTTCGATCTCGTCGGCGAAGTCCTTCGCCACCACGTTGCGCTTCAGCTTCAGCGACGGGGTGATGTGCCCCGCCTCTTCAGTGAACTGGGAGCTCAGGATGCGGAACTTCCGCACCGATTCCGCCTTGGACACGGCCGCGTTGCCGTCGTCCACCGCCTGCTGGATCTCCGCATGCAGATCCGGGTCGTCGCGCAGCGCGGCCGCCGTCGATCCGGCCGGCTTGCCGTGTTCCGAGGCCCAACGCCCCAGGAACTCCTCATCGATGGTGACCAGCGCGCCCACGAACGGCCGCCCGTCGCCCACCACCATGCACTCCGCGATCAGCGCATGCGCGCGGATGCGGTCCTCGATCACCGCGGGAGCGACGTTCTTGCCGCCCGCGGTGACCAGGATCTCCTTCTTGCGGCCCGTGATCGCGAGGTAGCCGTCCTCGTCCAGGGTGCCGATGTCGCCCGTGTGGAACCAGGCGTCGGTCAGCGCCTCCGCGGTTGCCGCCTCGTTGTTCCAGTAGCCCTGGAAGAGATGCTCGCCGTGCAGCAGCACCTCGCCGTCGTCCGCGATCCGCACCACGGAACCCGGCAGCGGCTGACCGACCGTGCCGATCTTCTGCCGGTTCCACGGGTTGAAGGCGGTCGCCGCGCACGACTCGGTGAGGCCGTAGCCCTCCAGCACCGTGAAGCCGATGCCGCGGAAGAAGTGCCCGAGCCGCTCGCCCAGCGGCGCACCGCCGGAGATCGCGTACTCGCCGCGTCCGCCCAGCACCGCCCGCAGCTTGCTGTAGACGAGCCTGTCGAACACCTTGTGCTTGATCGTGAGGCCGAGCGGCGCACCCTGCGCGGTGCTGGTGGCCCGGCTGTAGGCGATCGCCGTGTCGGCGGCCTTGTCGAAGATCTTGCCCTTGCCGTCCGCCTGGGCCTTCGCCCGCGCCGAGTTGTAGACCTTCTCGAAGACGCGCGGCACACCGAGGATCAACGTCGGCCGGAAGGAGGCCAGCTCATCGGTGAGGTTCTTGATGTCCGGTACGCAGCCGAGTTTGATCGGCGCCATCACGGCCGCGAGCTCGACCATGCGGCCGAAGACATGCGCGGCCGGGAGGAAGAGAAGCACGGAGCTCTCGCCCGTACGGAACAGGGGTTTGAGGCGCTCGACCAGATTGCCGATCTCCGCGAAGAAGCTGCGGTGGGTGAGCACGCAGCCCTTGGGGCGGCCGGTGGTGCCCGAGGTGTAGACGATCGTCGCCGGGTCGTCCGCCTTGACGCTCGCGCTGCGCTCGTCGACCGTCTCCTCGCTGACGTCGGCACCGGCCGCTGTCAGCTCCTCGACCGCGCCCTTCTCGATCTGCCAGACATGGCGCAGATCGGTCAGCCGGTCACGTACCGACTCCACGGCGGCGGCATGCGCGTCGCCCTCCACGATCACGGCGACCGCGCCCGAGTCTCCCAGGATCCACTGGACCTGTTCGGCCGAGCTGGTCTCGTACACCGGGACGGTGACCGCGCCGGCGCTCCAGATCGCGAAGTCGAGCTGTACCCATTCGTACCGGGTGCGGGACATCAGTCCGACCCGGTCGCCGGGCTGGATACCCGCGGCGATCAGGCCCTTGGCAGCGGCCCGCACCTCCGCGAGGAACTGGGTGGCGGTGACGTCCGTCCAGACGCCTGCCACTTTGCGGCTCATGACCGCGACATCGGGATGCTGCGCGGCATTGCGGCGGATGAGATCCGTCAGGTTGCCGTCCGAAGGGACCTCGTACAGGGCCGGAAGGCTGAACTCGCGCAAGACTGCTGCTCCTCATCGGGCGCCGGCGCCACGGCTCTGTGTGATGCACCGGCTGCGGTCCAAGATCGGGCAGGTGCTCAGTGGGGTGAGCACGACTGGACTGCCCGGACGTTACCCACCAGTACTCGGTTCCGGATAGGGGGTTCCGGCCAGATGTTCGCTGCGTCACACGCTTATGGCTGTACTTTGCGCAGAGTAGTCCACGCGCGTGACGACTCGGTAGATCGGCTGGTTCGGCCCCCTACTACCCAGTCGGAACAGGGCGTTCTAGGGTGATCGCCATGCGAGGCATGCGAGTCAATGTGGTCAGTGACGTGCACGGGAATGCCAAAGATCTCGCCATGGCGGGCGACGGCGCCGATGCGCTCATCTGCCTCGGTGACCTTGTGCTCTTCCTCGACTACGCCGACCACTCGCGCGGCATCTTCCCCGATCTCTTCGGTGTCGAGAACGCCCATCTGATCGTGGAGTTGCGCACCGCCCGCCGCTTCGACGAGGCCCGTGAACTGGGGCGCCGACTCTGGGCCGGCCTCGGGGCGGACCGGGAGAGCGTCATCGAGTCCGCCGTGCGACGCCAGTACGCCGAGATGTTCGCGGCCTTCCCCACCCCGACGTACGCCACCTACGGCAATGTCGACATACCGGCACTGTGGCCGGAGTACGCGCGTCCGGGAACCACCGTCCTCGACGGCGAGCGCGTCGAGATCGGCGGCCTCGTCTTCGGCTTCGTCGGCGGCGGGCTGCGTACCCCGATGCGTACGCCGTACGAGATCTCCGACGAGGATTTCGCCGCCAAGATCGAAGCCCTCGGTGAGGTCGATGTGCTCTGCTCGCACATTCCGCCGGAGGTTCCCGAACTGACGTACGACACCGTCGCGCGCCGCTTCGAGCGCGGCAGTCACGCCCTGCTGGATGCCATCCGCCGCACCCGGCCCCGGTATGCCCTGTTCGGCCATGTCCACCAGCCGTTCGCCCCCCGGATGCGCGTCGGGGCGACGGAATGCGTGAACGTCGGGCATTTCGCCTCGACCGGGCGGCCGTGGTCCCTTCAGTGGTGACAGCGGGCCCCGGTCAGTGGTGACAGCGGGCCCCGGAGTGACGGGCGGTCGGGTCGCGATAGCCTTCACACCACAACACCCCCGGTCCGTACCGCACTGTGAGGAGCCGCAGCGATGGCGGAACACACCAGCTCGAGCATCACGATCGAGGCGGCGCCGGCCGATGTCATGGGCGTGATCTCCGACTTCACCCGCTACCCGGAGTGGACCGGCGAGGTGAAGGAGGCCGAGGTGCTCGCCACCGACGCCCAGGGCCGTGCCGAGCAGGTCCGGCTGGTGCTGGACGCCGGCGCGATCAAGGACGACCACACCCTGGCGTACACCTGGAACGGCGACAACGAGGTCAGCTGGACGCTCGTGAAGTCCCAGATGCTGCGCGCCATCGACGGCTCGTACACCCTTGCCGCGGTCGGCGCGGGTGACCGCACCGAGGTCACCTACCAGCTCACCGTCGACGTCAAGATCCCCATGCTCGGAATGATCAAGCGCAAGGCCGAGAAGGTCATCATCGACCGCGCCCTGGCCGGTCTGAAGAAGCGCGTCGAGAGTGGGCCTGCCGTCTGATGCGCAAGGTCCTCGTCACCGGCCTCGGCGGCGCGGGCCGTACGACGACCGCCGCCGCGACCGCGCTCGCCGCGGCCCTGCACGGCAGGCGCACCCTCTTCCTGTCCGCCGACCCCGGCGACGTCCTCGGCACGCCTGTCACCGCGCACCTCGGTGAACCGGCCGAGGTCACCGACGGGCTGTGGGCTGCCCGCATCGAGCCGGGCGCCGACTTCCGCGCCGAGTTCCTGAACCTCCAGGAGCGCAGCTCGGCCGCGTTCGACCTGCTCGGCGCGAGGCCGTTGGAGGACGAGGAGCTGACCGAGCTCCCCGGCAGCGAGCAGTTCGCGCTGCTGCGCGCGCTGACGGTCGCGGCGCGCGGCGACTGGGACGTACTCGTCGTCGACATGCCGACGCTGTACGAGACCATCGCCCTGCTCGCCCTGCCCGAGCAGCTGCGCCGCTATCTGCGCCGCCTGCTGCCGCCCGAACGGCAGGCCGCCCGCGCGCTGCGTCCGATGCTCGCCCAGCTCGCCGGCGTACCGATGCCCGCGCAGTGGCTGTACGAGACCGCCGAACGCTGGGACACCGAACTGGCCGGAGTCCAGTCGGTGATCGAATCCCGCAACACGAACCTGACCGTGGTCGCCGAACCCGGACCGGCGGCCGCCGACGCCGTACGCACCGCCCGCGCCGGGATGGCGCTGCACGGGCTGGGCGGCAGCGGGCGCGGACCGGGCGGAAACGGGCGCGGACTGGGCGGCAGCATGCGCGGGCTCGGCGTCGACATGATCGTGGCGAACCGGATCGTGCCGCGCGACTCCGCGGACACCTGGCTCGCGGGACTCGCGGCCCAGCAGCAGAAGTGCCTGGACGAGTGGCACCACGCCTGGGCCGTCGTGGGCCCGGCCCCGGTCTGCGAGGTACGCCACCTGGGCAGGGACCCGCGCGGCCTGGACGACCTCACCCTCCTGCAGGCCGGGTCGTCCTGTGCCCCGGTCGAGAACCGCTTCGACGACGACGCCTCTGAGCTCGTCGGGCTCCACGAGCTCCACGGGCTGACCGTCGCGCTCCACTGGGACCGCGAGGAGCGGCGCGAGGACCCCTGGCGGGTCGAGGAGCCCGCCGACGACTCCACGTTCAGCTGGCACCTCGACCTGCCCGGTGCCGTCAAGGAAGAGCTCTCCCTGGTGCGCCGCGGGGATGAACTGCTGATCACGGTCGGCCTGTTCCGCAGGATCGTTCCCCTGCCCTCCGCGCTGCGCCGCTGCACCGTCGCGGGCGCCGGCCTCACCGACGATGTGCTGAGCGTCCGTTTCACTCCGGATCCCGGCCTGTGGCCGCGCGCACGCTGAACGCTCAGTCCCCGTTCGGGTAACGTCGAGGGTACAAACCCTCAGTCCTGCCGCAGGAGTACGCCATGAGCGATGCCACCGAGCGTCCCACCGTCGATTCCGACGCCTGGGCCAAGGCATGCGCCGAGGACCTGGACGCGGAGAAGGCCCGCCGCCGCGCCCAGTACGCCGCGGAGCCCGGCTCCGCCGCCGAGGAGTTGCGCCGGCTCTTCGACGTGGTCGCCGAGAAGGTCACCGCGTTCCAGTCGTCGATGCCGGGCATGGCCGCGCAGAACGCCGTACAGCACCTGGTGTACCAGGCGAAGTCCGCCGTCGAGCCGGTCATCGAACGCAACCCCGAGATCTTCGACCATCTCGCGGCCGCGGGCGGCGAACTGCTGGCCGCCTATCGATCCGCAGTCGAGGGCCATGAGCGACGCTGGACCCAGGGGCCGGCCGACTCCAAGGACGCCACGGACCCGCGTGACGAGGGTCCCGGGGCGAGCGAGCACATCGACCTGGACTGACCAGGCCCGTGCCCGCCCTCGGGTACGGTTGGCCGTAGCGGGGCTCGACCGAAAACTGAGGGACACATGGGACTCACCATCGGCGTCGATATCGGCGGCACGAAGATCGCGGCGGGCGTGGTCGACGAAGAGGGCACCATTCTCGAGACGCACAAGGTGCCGACCCCGTCGACCCCCGAAGGCATCGTCGACGCGATCTGCGCGGCCGTCGCCGGAGCCGGCACGGGACACGACATCGAGGCCGTCGGCATCGGTGCCGCCGGATACGTCGACGACAAGCGCGCCACTGTCCTGTTCGCGCCGAACATCGACTGGCGCCACGAGCCGCTGAAGGACAAGGTCGAGCAGCGCATCGGTCTTCCGGTCGTCGTCGAGAACGACGCCAACGCGGCAGCCTGGGGCGAGTACCGCTTCGGTGCGGGCCAGGGTCACGAAGACGTCATCTGCATCACCCTCGGCACCGGGCTCGGTGGCGGCATCATCATCGGCAACAAGCTGCGCCGCGGACGCTTCGGCGTGGCGGCGGAGTTCGGCCACATCCGTGTGGTCCCGGACGGTCTGCAGTGCGGCTGCGGCAGCCAGGGCTGCTGGGAGCAGTACGCCTCCGGGCGCGCCCTCGTCCGTTACGCGAAGCAGCGCGCCAACGCCACCCCGGAGAACGCCGCGGTTCTGCTGGGCCTGGGCGACGGCACGGTCAGCGGCATCGAGGGCAAGCACATCAGCGCGGCCGCCCGGCAGGGCGACCCGGTCGCGGTCGACTCCTTCCGCGAGCTGGCCCGCTGGGCGGGCGCTGGCCTGGCCGATCTGGCCTCGCTCTTCGACCCGTCGGCGTTCATCGTCGGCGGCGGGGTCTCGGACGAGGGCGAGCTGGTCCTCGACCCGATCCGCAAGTCCTTCCGCCGCTGGCTGATCGGCGGCCAGTGGCGCCCGCACGCCCAGGTGCTGGCGGCCCAACTGGGCGGCAAGGCCGGTCTGGTGGGCGCGGCGGACCTGGCGCGCCAGGGCTGACACCCGTACGTACGACAGGGCCCGCCGCGTCCGCCGAGGATGTGGCGGGCCCTGTCGTATGTTGATGCGCATGTCGATCACCGAGCTTCCCAACTCCCGTACCGAGCCGGACGGTTCGGCCGTGATCCGGGTGCTGAGCTACAACATCCGCTCGATGCGCGACGACGAGGACGCGCTGGCCCGGGTGATCCGCGCCTGCGCGCCCGATCTGGTGTTCATCCAGGAGGCGCCGCGCTTCTTCCGCTGGCGCAAACACGCGGCCCGGCTCGCTGCCAAGAGCGATCTTGTGATGCTGACCGGGGGCGCCACCGCGACGGGGCCGCTGCTGCTCTGCTCGCTCCGCGCCACCGTGGAACGCACGGAGGACGTGCTGCTGCCGCTCACTCCCGGCCTGCACCGGCGTGGCTTCGCCACGGCGGTCGTACGCATCGGGGGCGCCCGGATCGGGCTGCTCAGCTGCCATCTGAGCCTGCAGACCGACGAGCGTTACGCGCAGGCCGGGATGCTGCTGGAGAGGCTGGACGCGATGGACGTGCCGCACGCGATCGCGGCCGGCGACCTCAACGACCGGCCCAGCGGGCGGACCTTCCGCAGACTGGCGGGGGCGCTCCAGGACGGGTGGGCGGTCGCGCCGTGGGGCGGTGAACACACCTCGACCCCCGACGACCCGCACCAGCGGATCGACGCGATCTTCGCGACGGCAGGCGTCGAAGTGCTGGGCTGCGGCGTGCCGTTGGACCTCCCGGGCATCACCCGGGCGGACCTGCGCGCGGCCACGGACCACCTTCCGGTCCTGGCGGCGCTGCGGGTCCCGGCGGGCTGAACCAGAGCCGGCGGACGGCGTCCGGTGCAGCCGGCCGAAGCCCGTGCGGCGCCCGGCACCGGGCGGTGCGAGGGCGTCATCAGCCGGAACCCTCCTGCGCGCGGCCGCGGACCACCTTCCGGTACCGACGGCACCGGTGACCCGGCGGGCTGAGCAGGGCCGGCGGGCTGAGCAGGGTCGGCGGCGCCGGGACTCCCGGCGGGGCCCGGCGTGCCTGGACGACCGTGCCCGTGGTCCGGCGTGCCTGGACGACCGTGCCCGTGGTCCGGCGGTCCGGCGTGTCTAGACGACCGCGCCGCGGCCCGGGTCGTCGTCCTCGTCGTCGTCGCCGTGCGACATCCTGGCCACCAGGGTGACAAAGCCGCCCAGGAAGCCGCCCACGCACAGCGTGGTCAGCCACCACGTCATGTCCCACTGCAGCAGCACCGCGATCAGCATCAGAACCGGGCCGCCGATGACCCCCAGCCAGGCGAACTTGGCGGTGACGTCGGCCTCGGGCAGCGGCGGCGGCTCGGGCGGTACGAAGTGGCCCTCGTCGCTCTCGTCGAGGTCCTCGTCCTTGGGCTCTGCCACCTGGTAGTCCCGCGGGCCGCCGACCCCGGGCGCGAAGGTGATGGAGCTGCCCAGCGCGGGCTTGCTCGCATCCGTATCCGCATCCGTATCCGCATCCGTATCCGCATCCGTATCCGCCGCGGAATCCGGTTCGGGCTCGGGCTCCGCCTCGGGGGTCTTGTCCCTCCGGGCCCTGCCCTTCGGGGTCTCGTTCAGATCGCCCTCGAGCAGGGCGAGATCCTCCACCGACTTGAACGGCTTCGCCCCCGGCGGGTCCGCCGGCTCGTCGCCGTACCCCGCGACGATGGCCGCCCAGGCGGCCTCCTCGTCGATCGGCTGCGGCTCGCGGTCCGCATCATGCTGCTCAGCCACCGGTCGTGCTCCCCTTCTTCCCGATACTCGGAGCGAGCCGGCCGATGAACGCGTAACTCTCCTCGAAAATCCGCTCCGCATCGAGGTCCAACGTCGCCACGTGGTAGCTCTGTTCCAGCAGGAGCTCGGAAACATCCGTCGAGGAGACCCGGCTGAGGATCCGGGCCGAGTCGGCGGGCGGCACCACATGGTCCTGCGGGCTGTGCAGCAGCACCATCGGCTGCGTGACCTGCGGCAGGGCGCCGTCCACGAGCCGGAGGAACTGCCGCAGGGAGTGCGCGGCGTGCAGTGGCACCCGCTCGTACCCGACCTCCTCGGAGCCCTCCTTGGCGATGTCGCTCACCAGCCCCTTGGACGTCGGGACGAAGTGGCGGACGACCGGCAGGGCGTGCGCCGCCAGGCCGTGCACCTTGTTCGCCGGGTTCACCAGGACGATTCCGCTGATCGAATCCCCGTGCTTGGCGGCAAGCCGCAGCGTGAGCGCCCCGCCCATCGAGAGCCCGAAGACGAAGACCTGGCTGCAGCGGTCGAGCAGGGCGCGCAGCTCGCGGTCCACCTCGGCGTACCAGTCCTGCCAGCCGGTGACCTGCATGTCCTGCCAGCGCGTGCCGTGTCCGGGAAGCAGGGGCAGAGACACCGTCAGCCCGCGCTCCGCCAGATACTCGGCCCAGGGGCGCAGCGACTGAGGGGAGCCGGTGAATCCGTGACAAAGAAGGACGCCGACCTCTCCGCCTTCATGGCGGTACGGCTCGGCTCCAGGAAGGACCGGCACCAGGGGTCTCCTGTTCTTTTCATGACGCTCGAAGGGTGTACTTCACCGTACGCGACCGGACTGACACCGACCAGGTCCGTAGGGCCCCCAGCGCGGGGAGTGCGGGCCCCCCACGGGTTAAGGTCTGTTCGACAGCACACAGGAGGCATTCGAGTTGATCTACGGCGCAATGAAGTTCTCCATCGGAGGTTCGCTGAAGCTTGCCTTCAGGCCCTGGGTGGAGGGCCTCGAGAACATTCCCGCCGAGGGGCCGGCGATCCTCGCGAGCAACCACCTGTCCTTCTCGGACTCGTTCTTCCTCCCCGCGGTCCTCGACCGCAAGGTCACCTTCATCGCCAAGGCGGAGTACTTCACCTCGCCCGGGGTGAAGGGCAAACTCACCGCGGCCTTCTTCAAGGGTGTCGGACAGCTCCCCGTGGACCGCTCGGGCGCCCGCGGCGCGGGTGAGGCGGCGATCAAGGCCGGCATAGAGGTCATCGAGGGCGGAGGTCTCTTCGGTATCTACCCGGAGGGCACCCGCTCCCCGGACGGCCGTCTCTACCGGGGCAAGCCGGGCGGCCTCGCGCGCGTGGCGCTCGCCACCGGCGCTCCCGTCATCCCGGTCGCGATGATCGACACCGAGAAGATCCAGCCGCCCGGCAAGGTCGTCCCCAAGCTGATGCGCCCGGGGATCAGGATCGGCAAGCCGCTCGACTTCAGCCGCTACCACGGCATGGAGGGCGACCGCTTCATCCTGCGCTCGGTGACCGACGAGGTCATGTACGAAATCATGAAGCTGTCCGGCCAGGAGTACGTCGACATCTACGCGGCCGCGGCCAAGCGCCAGATCGCGGACGCGGAGAAGGCCGAGAAGGCAGCCGCGAAGGCGGAGGCCGACAAGGCGAGCAAGGCCGACAAGGCGAGCAAGGCAGACAAGACGCAGCGACCGGCCGCCTAGCGGGTGTCTCTCGGATCAGGCCGGATCGAGCCCGGCAAGATCCGAAAGACGCCCCCTGGCGGCGTCGTCCGTCCCGGGGTGGGGGAAATGGCCAAGCGCGAGCGTGTCGTGCGGATGTCGGTCGAGCAGCCGCTGTGGCGCGCGCTGACCGCCTACCGCGTACTGACCATGGTCTACGCAGTGCTTCTCTTCGTCTTCACCCGCGGTCAGTTCGAGCGCCCCTGGGTGGCGGTCGGCTTCCTCGCGGTGATGACGGTCTGGACGCTGGTCACGCTCCCCAGGGTGACCGGCGCCGCCCGCTGCACCAAAGGCTTCCTGGTCGCCGATCTCACCATCGCCCTCACCGGCATTCTGCTCACCCCGCTCGCCGACGCCCAGGCACAGACGCAGGACGGCCCCACCCTGCCGACGATCTGGACCGCGGGATCCGTCCTCGCGTACGCCATCAAGGGCGGCTGGCGCTGGGCGGGTTTCGCGTCCTCCTTCGTCGCCGTCGCCAATATCGTCGAGCGCGGCGAACCCAGCCGGGACACCTTCCACAACGTCCTGCTGGTCTGGGTCGCCTCCATTGCCATCGGCTATGTCGTCGAGGTCGCCCGCGCCTCCGAGCGCACCCTCGCCCGCGCCCTGGAGATCGAGGCGGCGACCCGGGAACGGGAGCGGCTGGCCCGCGACATCCACGACAGCGTGCTTCAGGTGCTGGCGATGGTGCAGCGGCGCGGTACGGCACTGGGCGGTGAGGCCGCCGAACTCGGCCGGATGGCGGGGGAGCAGGAGGTCGCGCTGCGCACCCTGGTCTCCAGCGGCCTGGTGCCCGCCACCCGCGCCTCGGAGGACGCCTCCCTGGGCGCCGTGGTCCGTACCGTCGATGTCGACGACGAACCGTCCCACGAGCCCGGGCTGTACGATCTGCGGTCGCTGCTCGCCCCGCACGCCGGGGCGAGGGTGACGCTCTCCGAGCCGGGCGCTCCGGTGCTGCTGGAGCCGCCCGCGGCGACCGAGCTGGCAGCCGCTGTCAGTGCCGCCCTGGACAACGTCCGCAGACATGCGGGGGAGGATGCCCAGGCCTGGATCCTGGTCGAGGACTGGCCGGACGAGGTGATCGTGACGGTACGGGACGACGGCCCCGGTATCCCGGAGGGCAGGCTCGTTCAGGCCGAGGGCGAGGGGCGGCTGGGTGTCGCCCTCTCGATCCGCGGGCGGCTGCGGGAACTGGGCGGCACGGCCGAGTTGATCTCGGTGCCGGGCCAGGGCACAGAAGTCGAATTGCAAGTTCCACGGGGGAAGACAGAGAAATGACGGACCAGCAGATGGACTCCAAGACCGTCCCGAACACGGACGCGAACACGGCCCCGAAGACGGATCAGCAGGCGGAGCGACAGGCGATCAAGGTGATGGTCGTCGACGACCATCCGATGTGGCGGGACGCGGTCGCCCGCGATCTGGCCGCGGCCGGCTTCGACGTGGTGGCGACGGCGGGCGACGGACCGCAGGCCGTGCGGCGCGCCACGGCCGTCGCACCCCATGTGCTCGTCCTCGATCTCAATCTCCCCGGGATACCGGGCGTCCAGGTGTGCAAGGAACTCGTCGGTTCCGACCCCGCGCTGCGGGTCCTGGTCCTGTCCGCCAGCGGCGAGCACGCGGATGTCCTGGAGGCGGTGAAGTCCGGTGCGACCGGCTATCTGCTCAAGTCGGCAAGCACGGAGGAGCTGACCGACGCCGTGCGGCGCACCGCCGTCGGCGACCCGGTCTTCACCCCGGGCCTCGCCGGCCTGGTCCTCGGTGAGTACCGCAGGCTCGCCTCCGAGCCCGCCCCCTCGCCCGGCGGCGACGGGCCGAAAGCCCCTCAGCTGACCGACCGGGAGACCGAGGTGCTGCGGCTGGTCGCCAAGGGGCTCTCGTACAAGCAGATCGCCGAGCGTCTGGTCATCTCTCACCGCACCGTCCAGAACCACGTCCAGAACACCCTCGGAAAGCTCCAACTGCACAACCGCGTGGAGCTCGTGCGGTACGCCATCGAGCGCGGCCTCGACGATGCGTAAGCCCCACCCCCCTACTCGTACGGGTGAATGGCGAGGGTCAACCTCCGTATGACACGTAGAAATTGACCATTCGTCCCATCCCTGAGTGACCTGGATCACCATTAGCGTGGCGGTCATAGGGCCCACCAGGCGAAGGGAATTTCCATGCGCGTAGGAGTACTGACCGGGGGCGGCGACTGCCCCGGCCTCAATGCGGTCATCCGCGGCGTCGTCCGCAAGGGCGTGCAGGAGTACGCGTACGACTTCGTCGGCTACCGCGACGGCTGGCGCGGACCTCTCGAAGGCGACACGGTTCCACTCGACATCTCGGCCGTCCGCGGCATCCTGCCCCGCGGCGGCACCATCCTCGGCTCTTCGCGCACCAACCCCTTCAAAGAAGAGAACGGCATCCACCGGATCAAGGAGAACCTCGCCAAGCACGAGGTGGACGCGCTGATCACGATCGGCGGCGAGGACACCCTCGGCGTCGCCGCGCGGATGCACGACGAGTACGGCGTCAACTGCGTCGGCGTGCCCAAGACCATCGACAACGACCTGTCCGCCACCGACTACACCTTCGGCTTCGACACGGCGGTGGGCATCGCGACCGAGGCGATCGACCGGCTGCACACCACCGCCGAATCGCATATGCGTGTTCTGGTCGTGGAGGTGATGGGGCGTCATGCGGGCTGGATCGCTCTCCACTCGGGGCTGGCCGGCGGTGCCAATGTCATCCTCATTCCCGAGCAGCGCTTCGACGTCGACCAGGTCTGCGCCTGGGTGACCTCGCGCTTCAGGGCGAGCTACGCACCGATCGTCGTGGTCGCAGAGGGGGCCATGCCCAAGGACGGCGAGGCGGTCCTCAAGGACGGCACGCTCGACTCCTTCGGTCATGTCCGGCTCTCCGGCGTCGGCGAGTGGCTGGCCAAGGAGATCGAGAGGCGTACGGGCAAGGAGGCCCGCACCACTGTGCTCGGCCATGTCCAGCGCGGCGGCACTCCGAGTGCCTTCGACCGCTGGCTGGCCACCCGCTTCGGGCTGCATGCGATCGACGCGGTGCGGGACGGGGACTTCGGCAAGATGGTCGCGCTGCAGGGCACCGACATCGTGCGTGTACCGATCGCCGAGGCGACGGCCAGGCTGAAGACGGTCGACCCCAAGCTGTACGAGGAGGTCGGCGTCTTCTTCGGCTGACGGGCTGACGGGCTGTCCGGCTGCCCCCTGACCGCTGCCCCATGGGCCGGCGTATTCGGTATGCGCGATATCCGGCCCATGGCTCACCTTGCGCCCCTGCTCCGGGAGGCGAGACGGAAACGCCCCGGTTCCCGCCGCGCCTCAACAGCTCCGTTCAGCCGACGAGGACCCCCGCGAGCAGCGTCGCGGTGAGCGCCGCCCCGTCCATCGTGAGCACCGACTCCGGGTGGAACTGCAGGCCCGCGAAGCCCGGGCCCCGCAGCGCGTGCACATCACCGCTGACCTCGTCGCGGCTCAGTTCGATGCGGTGCATGGCCAGCTCGGCGGCCGCCTTCTCGTCACAGCGCGCCGTGAAGCTGTTGTAGAAGCCCACCGTCTCGCTGCGCCCGAAGAAGTCGATCCGCTCCTGCGCCCCCTGGTGGGGCGCGTCCTTCCGGACGATCTCCAGGCCCAGCTCGGCCGCCATCAGCTCATGGCCGAGACAGACGCCCAGCAGCCCGTGACGGTGCTCCCGGAGCAGATCGGCGGTGAGCGCGCGCAGGAAGCACATCTTCGGATCGTCGGCGTCGGCCGGATCACCGGGCCCCGGCCCCAGCACCACCGGTCCCTCGTGGGCCAGCGCTCTCTCCCGCAGGCCCGGCTCGTCGTACCGCCGTACCGTCACCTCCAAGCCCGAGGAGCGCAGCAGATGAGCGAGCATCGCGGTGAACGTGTCCTCGCCGTCGACCACCAGGGCGTGGCCGGTCAGCTGTGCGCTGCGCGCCTGCATCCGCAGCCAGAAGGGTGCGAGATCGGCGCGACGGGCGTCGAGGGCGGCCTGCACCCGCGGGTCGTCGGCGAGCTTCGGGCGCTTGTCGTGCTCCGGCGGCCGCCCGGGGCGCACCCCCAGCGCGGCCAGTACGCCGGCCGCCTTGGCGTGTGTCTCGGCGACCTCGCCCGCCGGGTCGGAGTGCCGCACCAGGGTCGCCCCGACCGGTACGCGTAGCGCGCCCCCGGCGTCGATGTCGGCCGTACGGATCAGGATGGGGGAGTCGAGGGTCTGCGCCCCGCCCGCGTCCTTGCCGATCAGCGCCAGCGCGCCCGCGTAGTAGCCGCGCCCGACCCCGTCCCGCCCGAGGGGCTCGTGGCGTTCGATGACCCGGCAGGCGTTCTGTACGGGTGAGCCGGTGACCGTCGCCGCGAACATGGTCTCCTTCAGCACCTCCCGTACATCGAGGGACGAGCGGCCCCGCAGCTCGTACTCGGTGTGCGCGAGATGGGCCATCTCCTTGAGCCGGGGCCCGATGACGACACCGCCCATGTCGCCGACGGTGCACATCATCTTCAGTTCCTCGTCGACGACCATGGAGAGCTCCTCGCGCTCCTTGCGGTCGTCGAGAAAGGCGAGCAGCGCCTCGGGGGCCGGTCCCTCGGGCGGATAGCGATAGGTCCCGCTGATCGGGTTCATCACGACCGTGCCGCCGCTCATCCGCACATGGACCTCGGGGCTGGCGCCCACCAGCGTGCGCTCCCCGGTGTGCACGACGAAGGTCCAGTACGCGCCCCGCTCGCCGGACAGCAGCCGCCGGAACAGGGCGAGGGCGTCGGCCCGGCCGAAGCCCGGGATGTGACCGGTATAGGTGCGGCGGATGACGAAGTTCGCGCCCTCGCCCCGGCCGATCTCGTCGTCGATGACGCGCCGGACGATGCCCGCGTACTCGTCGTCGTCGACGTCGAAGGCCCCGCCCTCGACCCGTACGGCGTGCGCGGGCAGGCTCTCCAGGACATCGGCGAGCGGGATTTCGTACGACTCGTCGGCGACGAGCACGGACAGCGGCGTCCCGTCGTCGCGCACGTCGAAGCCGCGCTCCCTGATCTGGCAGAACGGGACCAGGGCGAGCGAGACGCGGTCGCCGTCCGGGATGTCGGCGAGCCGCTCGAGCTCGTGCACGGCGCCGATCAGGACCTCGACGGTGTCGTGGTCGTGGCCTGGGGTGCGCCGGCGGAGCAGGGCGAAGGGCGGGCAGTCGTCGTCGAGCAGTCGGCCGATGAGCGTCCGGGGGTGCAGCGGCAGCCGCGGCGGCTGGGGCGTCCGCGGCGTCGGTGGCATCGGTGGCATCCGGGGTGTTCCTTCCGAGTGGGAGGAACGGCCGTTTCCGCTGGGAAAACACTGAAGGCCGCCCCTCGGGCGGCCTTCGCGATCTCGTGTTGCGCGCGATCAGTCAGTGGGCCGCCGGATGTGCGGTCCACCACCAGTTCTGGGACGTCTGCGCGAACATGCGGCGAACCCTACCTCACGCAACGGCGGACTTCGCGTCTCATTTACTGGGCGGGCGAAGGGGTGGCCGCAGCGACCCCGTAGTGTTGTCAAGGTGACCGTGAACGCTAAGACCACCATTGCCGGTGGCAACACCTGGCGAGACCTGCCCGCGGCGCAGCAGCCCGAGTACCCCGATGCCGAGGCTCTGCGCGATGTGATCGCGGACCTCGAGTCGTATCCGCCGCTCGTCTTTGCGGGCGAGTGCGACCAGCTGCGCGCCCGACTGGGAGCCGTCGCCAAGGGCGAGGCGTTCCTGCTCCAGGGCGGCGACTGTGCCGAGGCATTCGACGCGGTCTCCGCCGACCACATCCGCAACAAGCTCAAGACCCTCCTCCAGATGGGCGCGGTGCTCACCTACGCCGCGTCCGTGCCCGTGGTGAAGGTCGGCCGTATCGCCGGCCAGTACTCCAAGCCGCGCTCCAAGCCGACCGAGACCCGCGACGGCGTCACGCTCCCCACCTACCGGGGCGACTCCGTCAACGGCTTCGACTTCACCGAAAAGGCCCGCATCCCGGACCCCGAGCGCCTCAAGCGGATGTACAACGCCTCCGCCGCGACGCTCAACCTGGTGCGCGCCTTCACCACCGGCGGCTACGCCGACCTGCGCCAGGTGCACGCCTGGAACCAGGACTTCGTGAAGTCGTCCCCCTCCGGCCAGCGCTACGAGCAGCTCGCCCGCGAGATCGACAACGCGCTGAACTTCATGAAGGCCGCGGGCACCGACCCGGCTGAGTTCCGCACCGTCGAGTTCTACTCCTCCCACGAGGCCCTGCTGCTCGACTACGAGGGCGCGCTGACCCGCACGGACTCCCGTACGGGCGATCTGTACAACACCTCCGGCCACATGGTCTGGATCGGCGAGCGCACCCGCCAGCTGGACGGCGCGCACATCGAATTCGCGTCGAAGATCCGCAACCCGATCGGTGTGAAGCTCGGCCCGACGACCACGGTCGACGAGGCGCTGCAGTACATCGACAAGCTCGACCCGGAGCGTGAGCCGGGCCGGCTGACCTTCGTCGTCCGTATGGGCGCCGACAAGGTCCGGGACAAGCTCCCCGAGCTGGTGGAGAAGGTCACCGCCTCCGGAGCGACCGTTGCGTGGGTGACCGACCCGATGCACGGCAACACCTTCGAGGCGGCCTCCGGCCACAAGACCCGCCGCTTCGACGACGTGCTCGACGAGGTCAAGGGCTTCTTCGAGGTCCACAAGGGCCTCGGCACGCACCCGGGCGGTATCCACGTCGAGCTCACCGGTGACGATGTCACCGAGTGCGTGGGTGGCGGCGACGAGATCTTCGTCGACGATCTGCACCAGCGCTACGAGACGGCCTGCGACCCGCGCCTGAACCGCAGCCAGTCCTTGGACCTCGCCTTCCTGGTCGCGGAGATGTACCGCGACCAGTAGTGACGGATCAACAACGGTGGGGCGCGGATCGATGTGATCCGCGCCCCACCGTCGTTTCCGGGGCTTTTACGTGCCCGGCCCTGCGGGTAAGGTTAGGTTAGCCTCACCGATCATCGGGAAAGGCGTTGGCCCAACAATCCCGCCCGGGAGGTGAACCGCGTGTATGTCTGCTCATGCTTCGGCATCACGGAAAAGCAGGTAAAGGAACACGCGGACGCCGGTGCCTGTACTCCCCGCCAGATAGCGTCGGTGTCCAAGGCCGGCACCGACTGCGGTTCATGCGTACGCCGTATCCAGGGGATTCTCGGCCGCGGCAGCTGCCCGCGGCGCGACCTGCTCGAGCAGGGCAAGCCTGCACTGGCGGGTGAGCGCGGGCATGAGCTCGATGCGGTCGAGGTTCTGGACGAGGCTGCCTGACCCGACGAGGGCTGCGTGGCTGGGCAGTCCGTCCGCCCGGCTCCGGTCCCTGCCTGGTAGCCCTGCCCCGGCCGTGACCGCCCCGGCCGTGACCGCCCCGGCTGTGATTGAGTGCCCCGGCCGTGACCGTCAGCTGTCCGGCTGCTCGATCAGCTGGGCGATGTAGAGCGCCTCGCCGAGCTTCTCGACCAGCTCCAGCTGGGTGTCGAGATAGTCGATGTGGTGCTCCTCGTCCGCGAGGATGCTCTCGAAGATGTTCGCCGAGGTGATGTCGCCCTTGGTGCGCATGACCTCGATGCCGCGCCTGAGGCGGTCGATCGCCTCCACCTCGACCTGCCGGTCGGCCTGGAACATCTCGGTGACCGTCTGGCCGATGCGCACATGGAAGAGGCGCTGGTAGTTGGGCAGACCGTCCAGGAACAGGATCCGGTCGGTCAGCACCTCCGCATGCTTCATCTCGTCGAACGACTCGGCACGGGTGTACTTGGCCAGCTTCGTCCAGCCGAAGTTCTCCTGCATCTTCGCGTGCAGGAAGTACTGGTTGATCGCGGTCAATTCGGCAGTCAGCTGCTCATTGAGGAACTCGATGACCTCGGGGTCGCCCTGCATCGCAGAGGCTCCTTCCGCGCGTGTGACTGGGGCAGGTAGCGCGCATCCTCGCATCGCGACCGGGGGGCGTCCAGTAAGTGCATGCTTAGTAGGAGTTGCCCGAATCGGCCCAGACCTGGTCATGACCACCCCTCGCGGTCTGTCACCATTGAGGGCATGGGGCAGCCGGAGAGCCGGGAACACCGCGCAGCAGAGCAGTCCGAGCTTCCGCCGGGGCAACGACTGCAGCGTGGGTGGCCGGTCACTCACTATGGGCCCGTACCCAAATTCAAGCCGGACCGCTGGGAGTTCAGGGTCTTCGGTGCCACGGCGGACGGCGACAAACGCTGCTGGAACCACGAGGAGTTCTCGGCACTGCCCTTCTCGACGGTCGTCGCCGATCTGCACTGCGTGACAAAGTTCAGCATGCTGGGGGCCGAATGGGGCGGTGTGCCCGCCCGTACGATCGTGGATCTCCAGCCGCCGGCGGCGAACGTCACCCATGTCATGGTCTGGGCCGAGTACGGATTCAGTGCCAATCTGCGGCTCGCCGACTTCGTTTCGGAGCGCACGATCTTCGCGACCCACAAGGACGGTGAGCTGCTCACCGCCGAGCACGGCTTCCCGCTGCGGCTGGTCGTACCGCATCTGTACGCCTGGAAGGGGCCCAAATGGGTCCGGGGCGTGGAGTACATGACCGCCGATCGCCGCGGCTTCTGGGAGGAGCGCGGCTATCACAACCTCGGCGACCCGTGGCGGGAGCAGCGCTACTCCTATCAGGAGGAGCCGGGGGACGGCCCGGAGTTCTGACTCCTGAGGTTCCTCAGTGGTGGTACTGGTGGACCACCGCGTGGCCCTTGCCGCGGCCGATCATCCACTTGTTCACGGGTGTGGTGATCAGGAAGGCGGCCAAGAGGGCGAAGGCGAGGACGCCCCAGAACATCGGGTCGCTCAGATGGGCGTCCATGGCGCCGGGCCAGAACGCGATCACGCCGTTGTCGATCAGTTCCATCACGGCGATGGAGAGGGTGTCGGCGGCGAGCGCGACCCGGAAGGCGGTCCTGAAGTCCACGCCGGCCTTGAGGACGCCGCGCAGGGTGAGCGCGTAGCCGAAGAAGAAGGCCAGGGCGATCGCAAGGATCATCGTCGGCAGATTGGCCCAGCCGAGTGCGGTGCCGATCACCATGCCGAGTACCTCGCCGATGGCGCAGCCGGTGAGGCAGTGGAGGGTGGCCCTGGCGGCCATGGCCCAGCTGACCGTGCCGCCGTGCCCCTGATGCCCTGCGTGTCCGGCCTTCCCCTGGTGGGAGTCGTGCCCGTGCTGCTCGTGGTGTGTGTGCTGGAAGGGAGAGTCGTGCCGCATGAGAGAGCCCCCAAACCCGGGTAGCGGTTCCTGCCGACAGTAAGAACCGTATACCCCCTTGGGGTATTCCCGACGGAGGTCTCTCAGCGCAGTTTCTTCAGCCGCGCCACGTCCGCGGCGTGCCCCTCCTTGCCGCCGGGCGTCTCGATGATCAGTGGCACGCCCTCGGTCGCCGGGTGACGCATCAGCTCCCGGAACGGCTCCTCGCCGATATGGCCCGCGCCAATGTTCTCGTGACGGTCCTTGTGGGCCCCGGACACATCTTTGGAGTCATTGGCGTGGATCAGCTTCAGCCGCCCCTCCCCGACCGTGTCCACCAGCAGATCCAGGGTCTGCGCCATCCCGTCCGGGCCCGCGAGATCGTGACCCGCCGCGAAGACGTGGCAGGTGTCCAGGCAGACGCCCAGCTTGGGGTGCGCGTCCAGCGCCTCGAAGTACGGGCCGAAGTCCCAGGTCCTCGAACAGAGCGAGAAGCCCTGACCGGCCGTCGACTCCAGCAGCAGGAACGGGTCGTCGTCGTGCGTCAGCTCGTCGAGCAGGGGCAGCATCCGCTCCCGTACCTGCGCCAGCGCCACCTCCCGGGTGCGGCCGCCGGTCGCCGAGCCGGTGTGCACCACCACGCCGAGCGCCCCGATCTCCCGGGCCCGGCGCAGTGAGTGGCGCATCGACTCCACGGACTTTTCGGCGGTCGCCTCGGTGTGCGAGCCGAAGTTGATCAGATACGGGGCATGGACGTACGCCGATATCCCGTCGGCGGCGCACTCGGCACGGAACCGCTCGTCCTGCGCCGGGTTTCCGATGGGTGTGGCCCAGCCGCGCGGGTTGGCGACGAAGACCTGTACGGTCTCCGCCTCCAGCTCCCGGGCGTAGCCCAGCCCTATGGTGGCGAGGCCGCCGGCCACGGGGACATGGCCGCCGACGGGGTTGCGCATCAGAACTACAGTCCCTTGGTCTTGATCTTGATCGTGCTGCCCTCGGGAGCCTGGTCGCCGCCCGCGACGGACTGGCTCTCCACGGTGTCGCCGAGGAACGGGAAGCTCTTCTCGACCTCGACCGCGAAGCCCGCGGACTCCAGTTCGCTGGTGGCGTCGTCGACGTTGTCACCGACGACATCGGGGACGTCGATCATGCGCGGGCCCTTGGACACCGTCAGCGTGACGGTGTCGCCGCGGGCCAGCTGGGCACCCTCGGCCGCGGACTGCTTGGCGACGGAGCCCGCCTCCTCGGCGGAGTTGATCCGTCCGGCGGCGACCTTGACCTTGAACCCGGCCTCTTCGAGCTCGCTGGTGGCGTCCTCCAGCGCGTCGCCGGTCACATCCGGAACGTCGATCGGGGCGCCCTTGCTGACCACGAGGGCGACCGCGGTGTCGGGGCTGCGCTTGGTGCCGGCGTCCGGGTCCGTACTGATCACCGAGCCCTGCGCGATGTCCTCGCTGAACTCCTTGGTGACCACTCCCGGCGCGAGACCGGTTCTCTTGAGCTCGCGCTCGGCCTGGGCCAGCGGCTTGCCCTCGAGGACGGGGACCTCGACGATCTTCGGACCGCGCGAGATGATGATCGTCACCGAGTCGTTGCCGCGGATGCGCGCGTTGGTCGTCGGGTCGCTGTTGATGACCGTGCCCCGCTCGGCCGTCTCGCTGAACGCGCGGCGGACGTTGTTCACGTCCAGCCCGGCGCTCCTGAGCTCCTGCCTGGCTTCCTGCTCGGTCTTGCCGATCAGGGCGGGGACGCGGGTGAACTGCCCGGAGTTGATGTACCAGACGCCCACGCCCACGCCGAGGACCAGGAACAGCGAGACCAGCAGGGCGAGGACGCCACGCTTGGGGACGGGGACCGTACGGCGCCGGGACGCCCGGTGCTGCTGCGGCGGCTCCGCAGGGGGCATCGCCAGCCGGGCGGTGTGGTGAACCTCGGGCTCCTCGACGGGACGCACACGCGGAATCACGCTCGTACGGTCCTCGGAGGCGGGGACCGTGTCGCCCTCGGCCTGACCCCCGGTCCCGTCCGTGGCCCCGTTTTCCGTGTCCGTGTGAGCCTGCGGCGGCACCGCGTCCAGCTGCTCGTCGCCGAGCGACTCCCGCGCCTCGCGTGCCTGAGCCAGCAGCGCCACCGCGTCGTGCGGACGGACCTCGGGATTGCGTGCGGTCGCGCTCGCGACCAGCTCGTCGAGTTCCACGGCGAGCCCGGGGACCAGGGCAGAGGGCGCCGGAACGTCCTCGTTGAGATGCTGGAACAGCACCGCGGCGGGGGTGTCGCCGTGGTGCGGCTTGGAGCCGGTCAGCATCTCGTAGAGGACGACGCCGCAGGCGTACACATCGGCACGCGTGTCGGCCGTGCCGTACTCGATCTGCTCCGGCGCGAGATAGGAGACCGTGCCCAGGACGGTACCGGTGGTGTTGGTGACGGAGCCGACGGCCCGTACGAGACCGAAGTCGGCGACCTTGACCCGGCCGTCGTCCCCTATCAGCACGTTCTCCGGCTTCATGTCCCGGTGGACGAACCCGGCCCGGTGCGCCGCGCCGAGCGCAGCCAGCATGGGCTCCAGGATGTCGAGCGCGGCGCGCGGCTGGAGCGCCCCGCGCTCGCGCAGGACGTCGCGCAGCGTGCAGCCCGCGACGTACTCCATCGCCAGATAGACGTACGCACCCTCGGCGCCCTGGTCGAAGACCCCCACCACATTGGGGTGGGCGAGCCGCGCCACCGATTTGGCCTCGCGGATGAAGCGCTCCACAAAGGAGGCGTCGGTGGCGAGGGCGGGGTGCATCACCTTGAGGGCGAGCACCCGGTCGAGGCGGGTGTCGACGGCCCGGTAGACCGTGGCCATCCCGCCGACGGCGATGCGCGCCTCGACGCGGTAGCGGCCGTCGAGCACCTGCCCGACGAGAGGGTCCTGGAGGGTCGTATCCACATGGTCGATTCTACGAGTCACCCACGGCACCCCTGACGCCCCGGGGCGGGTCCGGGGCAGGACTGAAGCCGAGCTGTGACAGCGGGGGAGGTTTTCCCCCACCTCGACCCCACTCTGCCCCTGGCCTGCCCGTCCCTTCCCGTGACCGGGTTCCGCCCCGGACCCCGCGACCCAGACCCCCGTGGGGCTGCATGGCGGCCCGTCCGGCGATCGAGGCGCGGCCGAAGGCCGTACGGGGCGGAGCCCCTGTTGCAGGGAGGCTCCCCGCAGTGGTCAGAACGCCGGGCGCTCGGGGTCCAGGACCGCACGGCCCTCCGTCGGCGACGACGCCTCGGCGAAGTGGCGACGCGGAATGCGGCCCGCCCGCCGCGCCAGCCGTCCCGCCTCCACCGCGTGCCGCATCGCCTCCGCCATCAGCACCGGCTCCTGGGCGCGGGTGACCGCCGAGGCCAGCATCACCGCCGCGCAGCCGAGCTCCATCGCGAGCGCCGCGTCCGAGGCCGTGCCCGCGCCCGCGTCCAGAATGACCGGCACGCGCGCGTGCTCGACGATCAGCTGGAAGTTGTGCGGGTTGCGGATGCCCAGGCCGGACCCGATGGGCGAGCCCAGCGGCATGATCGCCGCGCAGCCCGCATCCTCGAGCTTGCGGGCGAGCACCGGGTCGTCGTTGGTGTACGGCAGGACCGTGAAGCCGTCGTCGACCAGGATCTCGGCCGCGTCCAGCAGCTCGACCGGATCGGGCAGCAGCGTGCGCTCGTCCGCGACGACCTCGAGCTTGATCCACTCGGTGCCGAGTGCCTCGCGGGCGAGCCGGGCGGTCAGCACGGCCTCTCCCGCGGTGAAACAGCCCGCCGTGTTGGGCAGGACACGGATGCCCAGCTTCTGCAGGACGGACAGGACGGAGCCCTGCACGGTCGGGTCGAGGCGGCGCATCGCGACGGTGGTGAGCTCGGTGCCGCTCGCGACGAGGGAGCGTTCGAGTACGTCGAGGCTGGGCGCCCCTCCCGTACCCATGATCAGCCGGGAGTTGAAGGCGGTGTCGCCGATGGTGAGACGGTCGTCGGCCACGGCTGATCAGCCTCCCTGCACTGCGGTGAGGACTTCGACGCGGTCGCCGTCGCCCAGATGTGTGCCGGCCCACTGGCTGCGCGGGACGACCGTCTCGTTGAGCGCGGCGGCGACTCCGGACGGGGCGGCGCTGAGACCGGCGACCAGGGCGTCCAGGGTGGTTCCGACGGCAAGCTCGCGCGCCTCGCCGTTGACGGAGACGTTCAGGACGTTCATGCGGGCTGCTCCTGAGGTACGGGGGAGAAGCGGCGAGGGGTGAACGCGCGGGCCTCGTCGGGCAGTTCGCCGGTGACCAGCACCTCGGACATCACATCGCCGGTGACGGGAGTCAGAAGCACCCCGTTGCGGTGGTGCCCGGTGGCCAGATGCAGGCCGGGCAGGGCGGTCGGGCCCAGCAGCGGGGCATTGTCGGGGGAGGCGGGGCGCAGTCCGGCGCGGGTCTCGGTGAGCGGCAGCTCGGTGAGGCCCGGCACCAGCTCGTGCGCGTCGCGCAGCAGCTCGTACACCCCGCCCGCGGTGACCGTGGTGTCCCAGCCGAGCTCCTCGCTGGTCGCGCCCACGACCAGCTCGCCGTTCTCGCGCGGCACCAGATAGACATGGCTGCCGCGCACCACGGCCCGGACGGTGCGCGAGAGGAAGGGCGCGTACGGACGCGGCACCGTGAGGCGCAGTACCTGGCCCTTCACCGGCCGCACCGGTGGCAGGACGTCCTTCGGTACGCCACCGAGCCTGCCGCTCAGCGAACCGGCCGCCAGTACCACCTGGTCCGCGGCGAGTTCCGTTCCTCCCCCGGAGCCGCCGGCCCGGGAGGGTCCCCCCGCCAGTACGGCCCCGGCTGCCCGGTCCCGTACCACCGAGAGCCGCTCCGCCCAGCCGCGGTGGAAGATCACCCCCGCCCGCTCGCAGGCCGTCAGCAGGGCCGCGGCCAGCCGCCGTGGATCGACCTGGTGGTCGCCGTCCACCCGCAGGCCACCGCGTACACCGGGGGCGAGCATCGGCTCCAGGCGGCGGCATTCGCGCCCGGACAGCCACTCCGACTGCAGTCCGGACCGGCGCTGCAGGGCGTGCAGTTCCCGAAGGTGCGCGCGGTCGTCGGCGTCGAGCGCGACGGCGAGCGTTCCGCAGGCGCGGTGGCCGACGGACTGCCCGCTCGCCTCCTCCAGCTCCGCGACGAAGGCGGGATAGCGCCGTGCGGATTCCAGATTGAGAGCGAGCAGCGTCTGCTCGCCGTAGTGGAGTTCGGTGACGGCGGCGAGCATGCCGGCCGCGACCTGTGCGGCCCCGCCGCCCGGCTCCGGATCGACGACGGCGACGCGCAGTCCACGCTGCGCCGCCCGCCAGGCCGTGACCAGGCCGATGATTCCGCCCCCGACAACGAGGACATCCGATGTACGCGACATGGGCGTCCAGCCCCTCCCTTCGCCGGCATGACCCGGATCAGGTTCGTACGGTCGGAGGCCGTCCAGCCTCCCTCTCAGCCCGGTGCGTCCGGGCTCCCGCGAGTGTCTTACGGTGGCCACCCTAACCCCAGGCCCCAACGCGCAGTAAGGGAGCAGCCCCAGTGGTGACGTCGCTCGACGGACTCGTACTCTCGCCGGTCGCCGACCAGGCTCCGGGCCAGGTGGGAACCCGGACCCGGTTCACGTACCACGAGCGGGAAGGCCGGATCTGGGCCGAGTACGAGGGGGGTGATGTGATCCGCGGCCATCTTGTCGGGACCCGGGAAGGCGACCGGCTGGACTTCCGTTATGTGCAGTTGAAGACGGACGGCGGGACGTCCTGCGGGCACTGCGTCTCCATCGTGGTCGAGCTCGAGGACGGGCGAGTGCGCCTCGAGGAGACCTGGGAATGGGAGTCCCAGGAGGGCAGCGGGACGAGCGTCGTCGAGCAACTCCCTTCCTGACGATTCGTCAGCTGCTTAAGATGATCAGGTGAACGAGCGGCAGCAGCAGACAGAGCAGCACCGGCGGCACCGGCGGGTCGTCGTGGCCGGCGCGGGAATGGCCGGTGTGCAGACCGCGGTGGCCCTGCGCGAGCAGGGCTTCACCGGCCCGGTCACCCTGATCGGCGCGGAGCCCCACCAGCCCTACGACAGGCCCCCACTCTCCAAGGCCATCCTGCTGGGGGAGGCGGAGGGTTCGGCCTTCGACGTCGACTTCGAGGCGATCGAGGTCGACCTGCGGCTGGGCTGCGAGGTGACCGGCGTACGCTCCGACGCGCACGAACTGGACACCGGCGCCGGGCCGGTTCCCTACGACGTCCTGGTCATCGCCACCGGCGCCGAGCCGATCACCCTGCCGGGTACCGAGGGCGTCCCCGGCGTCCATCTGCTGCGTACCCTCGACGACGCGGCACGGCTGCGCCCCGTCCTCGCCGAACAGCACGACATCGTGGTCGTCGGCGCGGGCTGGATCGGCGCGGAGTTCGCGACCGCCGCCCGCGCCGCGGGCTGCACGGTCACCGTCGTCGAGGCCGCGGAGCGCCCGCTGGCGGCGGCCCTGCCCGCCGAGGTCGCCGCCCCGATGACCGACTGGTACGCGGAGTACGGCACCGAGCTGCTCACCCACGCGCGCGTGGCCGACGTCGAGCCGGGCGAGGTGATCCTGGCGGACGGACGGCACCTCCCGGCCGGCGCAGTGGTCGTCGGCATCGGCGCGCGGCCCGCCACCGCCTGGCTCGCCGGATCCGGCATCGCACTCGGTCCGGAGGGCGCCATCACCGCGGACGAGTATCTGCGCACCTCGCTGCCCGATGTGTACGCCGTCGGGGACTGCGCCTCCTTCCCGTCCGGCCGCTACGGCGAGCGGCTGCTCGTGCACCACTGGGACAACGCTCTCCAGGGGCCGCGCACGGTCGCCGCCAACATCATCGGAAGGGGTGCCGGCGGTGAGCCGGCGCAGATCTACGACCCGGTGCCGTACTTCTGGTCCGAGCAGTTCGGCCGTTTCGTGCAGTACGCGGGGCATCACGCGGCCGCCGACACGACGGTGTGGCGGGGCGATCCGGCGAGCGCCGCCTGGACGGTGCTCTGGCTGCGGGAGGGCGTGCTGGTGGCGCTCCTCGCCGTCGGCAGGGCCCGCGATCTGGCGCAAGGGCGCAAACTCATCCTGGCCGGCGCGCGGCTGGATCCGGAGCGCTCGGCCGATCCTTCCGTCCCTCTGAAGGCGGCAGCTCTCTAGGGTCTGGCTACCCACTGTCAGTCCGGGATGGCAGGCTTGTCCTGTGACCGAGATTGACGCAAAGATCGATGCTCTCGTCCCCGCCTGGCTCCACCTTCCCGACATCGCGGAAATGCTCGATGTCGAGGTGACACGCGTACGGCAGCTGGTCAAGGAAGGCCAGCTGATCGCCGTACGCCGTGGTGAGAACCGGGCGCTTCAGGTGCCTGCCGCCTTCATCGACGGCGACAAGGTGGTCAAGGGTCTCGCCGGGACCCTGACACTCCTGAAGGACGACGGCTTCTCCGACGAAGAGATGCTCGAGTGGCTCTTCACTCCCGACCCCACCCTGCCGGGCACGCCCGCGCAGGCGCTCAGCGAGAATCGCGGCACGGAGGTGAAGCGCCGGGCCCAGGCGCTCGCCGTCTGACGTCCTGAAGACACCACCACACGCGCTGTACGGGCAGGGGCCGGTTGCTCCTGCCCGTACACCGCCGATCCCACGGGGGGAATCACCCATGTCCACGGCTCGTGCGCTGCTGTCCGACGCCCGGCTCTATCTGTGCACGGATGCCCGCAGGCGACAGGGAGATCTCCCCGGGTTCCTCGACGCCGTGCTCGCCTCCGGGGTCGACATCGTGCAGCTGCGCGACAAGGGCATGGAGGCGGGCGAGGAGCTGGAGCATCTCCAGGTCTTCGCCGACGCCTGCCGCCGCCACGGCAAGCTGCTCGCGGTGAACGACCGCGCCGACGTGGCGCACGCCATCGGCTCCGGGGTGCTCCATCTGGGGCAGGGCGATCTGCCCGTCCGGGCCGCCCGCGCGATCCTCGGCGACGACGTGGTGATCGGCCGCTCCACGCACGGCGAGTCCGAGGTGGACGCGGCCGTCGCAGAGCCGGGCGTGGACTACTTCTGCACCGGACCCTGCTGGCCCACCCCGACCAAGCCCGGGCGGTACGCCCCGGGACTCGGCCTTGTGCGGTACGCCGCGTCGCTGGCGACCGAGCGGCCGTGGTTCGCCATCGGCGGGATCGACGAGCGCAACCTTGACGAGGTGCTGGACGCGGGCGCGCGCAGGATCGTCGTCGTACGGGCGATCACCGAGGCCGCCGATCCGGCCGCGGCGACGGCGGATCTGGCGAAGCGCGTCAGGGAGCGCATCGCATAACTGTCCGATAACTGTCCGAGGGGTGGACAGTAACCCGGCAAATCTGGCATATTTCCGCGGTCTGGTTGGGCGACCGGTCGAGGCGTGGATAACCTGCCGTTATGGCCCTCGGTACAGCTTCGACCAGGACGGATCGCGCACGGACCGTGCGTGACCTGCTCGCGACCGGAAAAACTTCGTACTCCTTCGAGTTCTGGGCACCCAAGACCGAAAAGGGTGAGCGGAACCTCTGGAACGCGCTGCGCAGAGTCGAGGCGGTGGCCCCCAACTTCGTCTCCGTGACCTACGGCGCCGGCGGTTCGACGCGCGCCGGCACCGTCAAGGCAACCCAGCAGATCGCCGCCGACACCACGCTCACCCCCGTCGCACACCTCACCGCGGTCAACCACTCCGTCGCCGAACTGCGCAACATGGTCGGGCAGTACGCCGACGCCGGGATCCGCAACATCCTCGCCGTCCGTGGCGACCCGCCCGGCGACCCGATGGGCGAGTGGGTCAAACACCCCGAGGGCGTGCGGTACGCCGCGGAGCTGGTCCAGCTGATCAAGGAGTCCGGGGACTTCTGCGTCGGCGTCGCGGCCTTCCCCGAGATGCACCCGCGCTCGGACGACTGGGACACCGACATCCAGCACTTCGTGGACAAGTGCAAGGCCGGCGCCGACTACGCGATCACACAGATGTTCTTCCAGTCCGAGGACTATCTGCGACTGCGCGACCGGGTCAAGGCCGCGGGCTGCGAGACCCCGATCATTCCCGAGATCATGCCGGTCACCAGCGTCAAGCAACTCGAACGGTTCGCGCAGCTCAGCAACGCCGCCTTCCCGCCCGCGCTGAAAGAACGGATCCTCTCCGTCAAGGACGATCCGGCCGCTGTACGCTCCATTGGCATCGAGTTCGCGACGGAGTTCTGCGCCGGGCTGCTCTCCGAGGGTGTCCCCGGACTGCACTTCATTACGCTCAACAACTCCACGGCAACGCTCGAAATCTACGAGAATCTCGGACTGCACGAGCAGTCGTGACCGGTCGTATCCGCCCCGCCCCGGGGCGGCGGCCGCAGGAGAGGGGCGGGCATGGGCTGGACGGTCCTCTACATCGCGTTCGGCGTCGTCGCGCTGTGGCTGCTCGGTGAGGTGCTGCTGCAGTACAAGGCGCGGCTGCGCTACCGGCTGCTCGCCTTCGGCGGCTTCCTCGGCGTGGTCCTCGGCGTACTGCTGCCCTCCGTCCTGGTGATCGCGCTCGGCGCCATCGCCTTCGCGGTCGGCCAGACCTACGTCACGCTCTCCTTCCGGCGCGGCTTCTCCACCGGCTGGGCACTCGGCGGCAGCCCCGGGGCGAGCCGCCGACGCAGGTCCGGATCCCCCCAGGGCGCGGGCGCGACGCGCGAGCCCACGCTGGAGGTGTCCGACCTCGCCTACGAGCCGGGCACCGCGCAGTCCCCGGAGCCCCGGGAGTCCCGGGAGTCCCCGGAGAACGATGACGTCTACGAGCCGCAGCCGCTGCCCGAGGAGACCGGGCAGTACGGCATATACAACGACACGGCATACGCCGCCGCCACCGAGCAGGACCAGAGCCAGAACTACGCCGCGTACGACACCGGTTACGACACCTACTCCGGCTACGGCCAGCAGCCGGCCGGTCAGGACAGCTACGCCGGGCAGTACGACTACGGGACCGGGCAGCAGCAGTACGCCGCCTACTCCGACCCCTATGTGGGCGGCCAGCAGCACAGCGCGTACTCCTACGATGCCTACGACAGCTACGGCGGCCAGCAGCAGTACGCCGACCCCTACGCACAGCAGCAGTACAGCGAGACGCCGCCGGGCGGGGTGTGGGTGCCGCAGCAGCGCGACGGGGAGCAGCAGGTCCCGCCGGCGCCGCAGGAGGAGCCCTCGCCGTACGGCTACGACTCCGGGTACAACGAGCAGCAGTACCGCTACTGACCCGGGCCCCTGGGGACCTGGGGCCGGAACTCCGGCGCCCGGAGCCACCTGCCCGGAAGCACCTGTCCGGGGTCACTCGCTCAGGGTCACTCGCCCGGGGTCACTGAGAGCCGCGGAAGTCCGCGCCCTCCACGATCAGCCCGGAGACCAGGGCACCCGACATCCCGGCGTGCGCGAGCCCGCCACCGGGGTGAGCGAAGCCACCGGCGAAGAGCAGCCCCGGCAGCGGCGACCGGTTGTCCGCCGACAGGTAGTCACCCCCGGCGCCCGCCAGCGCGGGTGCGGGCACCTGGCGCAGGCCCGTCTCCCGCAGGGTGTCGTCCGGGGTGCGCGCCTCGCGCCACAGCAACCGCTCGCCCAAGCCGGGTACGGCGGCGGCAGCCGCCTCCAGGACCCGGTCCGCGAAGCGCTCGGTGACGCCCGGCTCACTCCACAGACTGTCCGCCGACCACAGGTCCCCGGCCGGGACGACGGCGGTCACGGTGACCGACTCGTGCCCTTCGGGATGGAGGGTGGGATCGTCCGGGCGCAGGACCGTCACGGTCGGCCGGTCGCACAGCCGGCCGTCGAGGACCGCCTCGAGTTCTGCGGACCGGTCGGCCGCGTGAACCACGGTGCGGTGCACCGCGTCGCCGGGCCGGGCGCCGCGCAGCGCCAGGCACAGCACGAACCGCCCGGTCGCGGGGCCCTTCTGCCAGTGAGGCCGGTCGTCGGAGTGCTGCCGGTCCAGTACGTGATCCTTGTAGAGGGCCGGGACAGGGGCACCCGAGACGACGAAGTCCGCTTCCGCGCCCGTGTCGTCGTCCGCCAGTACCACCCCCGCCGCGCGCCCGTCCTTCTCCTGTACGCCCGTCACCTCGGCGCCGAAGACGAACTCGACCTTGCGGGCCAGGCAGCGTTCGTACACCGCCTGCGCGAGCGCCCGCATCCCGCCGCGTACGTACCAGCTGCCGAAGGTCTGCTCCATGTACGGCAGTACGGCCGCCGCGGCGGGCGCGCTGCGGGGATCGAGCCCGTACGCCAGCGCACTGCTCTCCAGCAGGGCCACCAGCCGCGGATCGCCCAACTCGCGGTGCGCGACCTCGGCCAGGGTGGGCGGCCGGCGCCGCAGCAGCCCGCTCTTGCGCACCGCCGGATACGGATCGCGCCCCAGAGCCTGCCGGTCCGCCCGCAGCGGCTCCTCGAGGAGCGGTCTGCGCGTCGCGTCCCAGGCGGTCCGCGCGCGGTTGAGATAGGCGCTCCACAGCTCACCGGCACCGGCACCCAGCGCCTCGTCCAGCGCGGAAGCCACGCCTCCGCGCGAGGCGTTGGGCAGCGCGACCTCGGTGCCGTCGGCGAAGACATGCCGGACGGCCGGGTCGACCTGGGCCAGCTCGACGCACTGCTCCAGCGGCTCCTTGCCCGTCTTGACGAACAAGTCGCGGTAGACGGCGGGCAGATGCAGCAGCCCCGGCCCGGTGTCGAAGGCGAAGCCCTCGCGCTCGAACCGGCCCACCGCGCCGCCGTACGTCGCCGAGCGCTCGTACACCGTCACCCGGTGGCCTGCCACGGCCAGCCGGGCGGCAGCCGCCATGGCGCCCATCCCGGCGCCGATCACCGCAATCCGTGCCATGTCAGGGACTTTATCCGCCCCCACCACGGTGCTTTCCCGGGGGACGCCCCCGGCACCCCCGGCCCCCGGCACCCCCGGCCCTCGGCACCCCCGGGCTCAGTCGGGTGGCCTGCGAACCCCCGAGGCCACCAGCCGCTTCTCCTCACGGCGCTGCGCCCTGCGCCGCAGAAAGCGCCGGATCCTCGAGGCGAGGAAGGTCACCGTCACGATGCCCAGTACGAGCAGGACCCCGGCGATGATCGCGGCCGCGACCGGATGGAAGATCGCGAAAGTGATGATCCCGGCGACGCCCAGGTCCTCCGCGGTGCTCATGGCGATATTGCTGAACGGTTCGGGGGAGGTGTTGATCGCCATCCGCGTACCGGCCTTGACGAGATGGCTCAGCAGCGCGGTCGAACCGCCGACGGCGCCGGCCGCGAGCTCCGGCAGCGAGCCGCTCTCCCCCGCCAGGAGCGCGCCCACGACCGCACCCGCCACCGGCCGGATCACGGTGTGCACGGAATCCCATATCGAGTCGACGTACGGGATCTTGTCCGCGACCGCCTCGCAGAGGAACAGCACACCGGCGGCGATCAGTACATCGGTGCGCTGCAGTGATGCGGGCACCTCGTCGGTGAGCCCGGTCGCGCCGAAGACGCCGAGCAGCAGGACCACCGCGTAGGCGTTGATCCCGCTGGCCCAGCCGCTGGTGAAGACGAGGGGGAGTACGGACACGGACGCGATCGTAACCAGACGGCATCCCGTGCGGATGGGCATGAGCACGGACAGCTGAGTATCCGTACCTAGTGGGTGAGATGAGTACGCGCGCGGATGGGGTCTCACCTGTGCAGAAGGAAGAGTGGGGACCACGGAAGGGGCGCGGCGCCGGCACCGACGACACGGGGCGGCGGAACGGCGCGGCACCCCCGACGCAACGGGGAGCACAACGGAGAACCCACTGACCGCCGGGGGAACAACGGGGATCGGGTTCTCCGGCACCACGGGGGAACAACGGGGGACGCGGGGGGAACGGGGACACGGGGAACGGGGGAAACGCGCCGGTTCGGCGGGGCTCGGGGGGATCGAGCCTCGAAGGGCCGGCGCGTTTCTGTGTGCGCGTCTCTGTTCTCGTACGCCCCGGCGACTCCTAGCGGCCGCTCACCCGGCCGTGCAGCAGTCGCGACAGCGCCGCGTGCACATCGTCGAGCGACCGCTCCCGCTGGAACGCCTGCCAGTCCAGCGCCGCGACCAGCACCATTCCGACCAGCGCGGCAGCCGTCAGCCCGACGTCGATCTCCTCACTCAGCTCGCCGTTCTCGACTGCCTCGCGCAGCACCGTCTCGACCACGGCCACCGCCTGCTGCCGGACGACGAGGAGAGTCGACTGCCAGGCCCGGTTGGTTCGCCACAGCTCGGCGACGTACAGCTGGGTGAAGGCCGGATAGCGTTCGATGAAGACCAGACCGGCCCTGATCATCGCGTCCAGTGCCTCGACCTTGGTGCCGCCGCGGTCGGCTGTCTCGTCGGCGGCGTTCTGCAGCGAGAGGGTGAGCAGCCCGACGCCGTACCGCAGCAGCTCCTCGAAGAGTTCGGTCTTGCTCTTGAAGTTGTAGTAGACCGTGCCCTTGGCGACCCCTGCCCGCTCGGCGATCTCGTCCACCGTGGTGGCGGAGAAGCCCTGCTCGGCTATGAGCGTCACGGCTGCCTCGTAGAGCTTGGCCCGGGTCGCCCGGCGTCTGGTGCTGGTGCTGTCCATGGCGTCCATGGCGTCGATTCTCACAGGTCCGTCCGTTCTCACAGAGTCAGCTCGGGGTGGAGCCGGTCGAGCGTCCACACCTGCTTGTGCCGCGCGGTGAGGGCGGTGAGCGCGAGCGCGCCCGCGGTGAAGGCGGCCAGCACCGCGCATGCCTGCCACACCGGGCCGAGTCCGCCGCCCGTGATCAGCGTGCGCAGTGCATCGACGACGTACGTCATCGGGAGGAAGGGGTGGATCGCGTTGAAGAACGCGGGGCTGGTCTGTACGGGGTAGGTGCCGCCGGCCGAGGTCAGCTGGAGCATCAGCACCGCCAGTACGAGGATCCGGCCCGCGGCTCCGAAGCGGGCGTTCAGCCACTGGATGATCGCGGAGAAGCAGCAGGTCACCAGCGCCAGGAAGGCGACCGTCCCGGCCGCGTACGCCATCTGCAGACCGAGGCCCCAGTGCAGTACCGACATCAGGGCGGCGACCTGCAGCAGCCCGATCGCGGCGACCGGAAGCCAGCCGGCCGACGCGATGCGCCAGGCGGAGGCGCCGACGGCGAGCGCACGCCGGTTGAGTGGCTGGATGATCATGTACGCCACCATGGAGCCCACCCAGAGGGAGAGCGGGATGAAATACGGGGCGAAGCCGGTGCCGTAGTTGGGTGCCTTGTGCAGGGACTGGTTGGCCAGCTGCACGGGGTCGGCCATCACCTCGGTGCGGCGGTCGCGGTCCTTCTTGTCGTAGTCGGGGATCTTCTCCACGCCGTTGTTCAGCCCGCCGGCCAGCTCGGTCGATCCGTCGGCCAGTTTGAAGAGGCCGCCGTCCAGGCTCTTGGCGCCCTTCTTGAGCTTGCCGACGCCGCTGTCGAGGTCGACGGAGCCGGTCTTGGCGCTGGTCAGCCCGGTGTGCAGCTGGTCGGCGCCGGTGGCGACCTTCTTGGCGCCGGCGTTGAGCCTGTTGATGTCGCGTACGGACGACTCCAGGTCCTCGCTCAGGCGCGGTGACCGCTTGGCGAGGTCGTCCGCCTGCTTCTGCAGCTTCTCGAGATGTCCGTCCAGCTTCTTCAGAACGCCGTTGTTGTCCTGCACCAGGGCATTGACGTCGTCGGCGGCCTTGGCGACATCGGCCGACGTGACCTTGGCGCGCTCCAGGGCCGAGCAGACGGCGGGGTCGGGCAGAACGGCGTCCTCGCAGCGCGTCTTGTGCAGGTCGTTCAGCTCGTCGGCGGACTTGTGGGCCCGTGTCGCCGCGCCGGGGGCCCTCTCCACCAGGGAGGCGAGGGTGTGGCGGGCGGCGGCGGAGGAGTCGGCGACCAGGCGGGCCGTGCGACCGATCGTCTTGCCGTCGTCCTTGAGGTACGGACGGACGTTGGCGGCGATCCCGTTGACCTTGTCGGCAAGGACCTGGGTGCCGTTGGCGACCTTGCGGGAGCCGGTCTCGAGTTCGCCCGCGCCCTTGTTGAGCTCGGTGAGCCCGCCGGCCAGCTTGCCGCTGCCGTCCTTGGCGTCCTTCAGCCCGTCCGAGAGGCTCTTGGAGCCCTTCTTCGCCTTACCGACTCCGTCCTTGAGGTCGTCGGCGCCCTTCGCGGCCTTCTCCGTCGCGTCATGGATGTCGGAGAAGGATATGAAGATCTTGTCGAGGAAGGAGCGGGAGGCATCGGTCGAGGCGGCGGTGCGCACTTCGGAGAAGACGGACCGTGAGATCTGCCCGACGATGTAGTTGTTGGCGTCGTTCGTACGGACCTGAAGAGCGCCGGTCGCGGGGGAGTCTCCGGAACTGGACGCGATGCGCTCGCTGAAGTCCTTCGGCATGGTCAGCGAGAGGTAGTACGCGCCGTCCTCCACGCCCTTGCGGGCTTCGGCAGCACTGACCTCGTGCCAGTCGAAGACCTTGCTGTCGAGCAGGCCCTCGGTGATCTCGTCGCCGGCCGTGATCTTCTTGCCCTCGGCGGTGGCTCCCTTGTCGCTGTTGACGAGCGCGACGGGTATCCGGTCGAGCTGGCCGTACGGATCCCAGAACGAGCACAGGTACAGCGCGCCGTACAGCAGCGGCAGCAGCAGAATCGCGACGAGCGCGGCGGACGGCAGTTTCCCCCTGCCGAACCGCTTCAGCTCAAGCGCGGCCAGTATCGGCGAGCGCATCGGCCGTCCCCTCCTCGTTCGTGTCCTTGTTCGTGTCGTCGGCGTCGGCGTCGGCGCCTGTGTCTGTGTCTCTGTCTGTGTCCCCGAGCGCCGCTGCCTCCACTTTTGCTTCCGCTTCCGCTTCCGCCTCTGCATCCGCGTCAGTGCCCGTGTCCGCGACCGCTTCTGTATCCGCGTCAGCGGCTGCGGCCGTGGCCGCGTCGACCGTGCTGCGACCGGTGGTGCGGATGACGGTCGTCCCTTCGGGGGCCTGGCTGCACACGGCGAACACGGTCGTGCCGCTCTCGGCGAGGGAGCCCAGCAGCTTCCAGACCTCGGCCCGCTCGGTGTCGGAGAGCTTGAGGTCGATGTCGTCGACCGCGAGCAGGCGTGGGCGGCCGATCAGAGCGAGGGCGATGGACAGCCGCAGCTCCTCCAGCCGCTCCAGGTCGCGCACCGCGGTGCGCTCCTCCTTGGGCAGCGTGGCCAGGTCGAGCCCGGCCGCCTCCAGCGCCTCGTCGATACGTCCGCGTGCCGCGGCGGCGTGCTCGGCCCGCGGGCGCAGCAGAGTGCGCAGCGAGCTGTCGAAGCGGCGCTGCAGCAGGGCGCGTTCGCGCAGATGCTCGGCGACGGTCAGGGCCGGGTCGAGATCGCTGATGCCCGGCACCGGGCCGAGCGCGCTGATCCGGCGTACGGCGGCCATCTTGCGCGGCAGTTGGAGACCGCCGATCTCGGCACGGCCTTCGGTGGGACGCATACGGCCGGTGAGAGCGAGCAGCAGACAGGTACGGCCCGAACCCGACGGGCCCTCGACGGCGATGAGTGAGCCGGGCCGGGCGTCGATGTCCACTCCCCGGAAGGCCCAGCCGCGCGGACCCTTGAGTCCGAAGTCCTCGGTGATGACGGGAGCCCCGTGCGGGCTGTCCACGTATCCTCCCCCATTTGCACTGACTAGTCAGTGCAAAAACTACCCCCGAACCCGTGATCGAAGCAAAAGTGCAGGTCGGAGCCGATTGTCAGTGGTGCCCCTCACGATGGACACATACGGCCACAGAGCCGTCACACGACGACAGGAGGTTCGTCATGGCCAGCTCCTCCGCGGCAGCCGCACAGCGGCGCCGCGCCACCGGCCCTGCACCCTCACTGACCGGACCGGCGAACGACGTCCACCCCGTCCTGCGGCGGGCCTCGGCACCGCCCGCCGCCCTCGACCTCCTCGCCCAGGCCCGTACGGGCCTCGACGAGGCCGCCACCCTCGACATGCCCAACGAGCGGTATGCCACGGCCCATCTGGCCGCACTGCGCACCGCGGCAGCCGTCCTGGCCGCCCGTGGCCGCCCGGAGACCAGCGAGCGCCGGCGTCAGCGCATACGCAGCGCCTGGGAAGTCCTGCCCGAGATCGCGCCCGAGCTGTCCGAGTGGAGCGTCCTGTTCGCCTCGGGTGCCCGGCGCAGGGCGCGCGCCGAGGCGGGCATCCAGGGCGCGGCGAGCAGCCGCGACGCCGACGACCTGTTGCGCGACGCGGCCATGTTCCTGCGCCTGGTCGAGCGGATGCTGGTCCTCCAGCCCGTGCTGCCCCAGCCGAGGACGAAGCAACCGGAGACGCCGGAAACGGGGGGCGCCGCGGGATGAGACGGGGGGCGGGGACGCCCGGCGGAGGCAATAGGGTGGGCTGAGTCTGCACTGAGTTCGGCCGTATTCGGCATTCGGCAGTCAAACGAATGTGCCGTCTCCACCGTCTTCACCGTTCACGCCCCGCGAGCCGGGGCGGCACCGCCCGAGGAGTCAACTGCCGTGTCGGACCCGACGCGCCCCCGCGCCTCTCTCCGTACCGCCGTGGTCTGGGAGGTCCTCAAGGACGCCCTCGACCGCCGGGTCAAGGCGTCCGGGACGGACACCCTGGACGTCCTCGACACCGGTGGCGGCACCGGCAACTTCGCGGTGCCCGTGGCCCGGCTCGGCCACCGGGTCACCGTGGTCGACCCGAGTCCCAACGCCCTCTTCGCGCTGGAGCGCCGGGCGGCCGAGGCCGGCGTGGCCGACCGGGTCCGCGGTGTCCAGGGCGACATCCACGGCCTGTTCGACGTCGTCGAGCGCGGTGGCTACGACGCCGTGCTGTGCCACGGAGTCCTGGAGTACGTGGACGACCCCGCCGAGGGCGTACGCAACGCCGTGGACGCCCTCCGTCCCTCCGGCGCGCTCAGCCTGCTCGCCGCCGGCCTCGGCGGGGCCGTCCTCGCCAGGGCGCTGGCCGGGCACTTCAACGAGGCCCGCCATGCGCTCACCGATCCCGCGGGCCGCTGGGGCGAGGGCGACCCGGTGCCCCGGCGCTTCACCGCCGAGCAGCTCACTGAGCTTGTCGCCGCGGCCGGTGTCGAGGTCGGCGCCGTGCACGGCGTACGGGTCTTCACCGACCTGGTTCCGGGCGTCCTGGTGGACACCGAGCCCGGTGCCGTGGACGCCCTGCTCGAGCTGGAGGCGGCGGCCGCCGAACTTCCCGCGTTCCACTCCGTCGCGACCCAGCTTCATGTACTGGGCGAGAAGCAGGGCTGATCAGGGGCGCAGCAGCACATGGAGTACGCCACAGACCCCCCGATAGTGGCCGTGGCCCCGTATGATCGGGGGACACCATCCGGCATGACGGATCGGAGGTTGGGGAATCTACGCCTCAGCACCCCGAGCCGGCATGGCGGCCCGGACTGGCGAAGTTGGCGTAGAGGGCGGGTTTCACGGGGGCGATTCCCTGCCTATCCTGAAAGGGCCGCATACCGGTCGCCCCCCGCGACCGACGACTAGGAGGACTCCGTGCCGCTCTCGGAGCACGAGCAGCGAATGCTCGAGCAAATGGAGCGAGCGCTGTACGCCGAAGATCCCAAGTTCGCTACAGCGCTTGAGGGAAGCGGGCTGCGTACGTACACCCGGCGACGGGTCTACCAGGCAGTCGCAGGCTTCCTGGTGGGTATCGCGCTCCTCATGGCCGGAATGGTCGCCCAGCAGATCTGGATCAGCGTGGTGGGGTTCCTCGTCATGCTCGGCTGTGCGGTGCTCGCGGTCACCGGATGGCGCAAGGCGCCCAAACCGGGTGAGCAACAGACCGTTGGGGACACTCCGGCCGCCGGCCGGCACCCCCGTCGGCGCAGATCGATGATGGACCGGATCGAGCAGCGGTGGCAGCGCCGCCGCGACGAACAGGGCCACTGAACAGGCTGCGGACCGCTCGGCACCGCGGCTTCTCTCAGTTGCCGCCTTGGCCGCCGCCTTCACGAGCTTGCTGCACGGGTGAGGGGCGACGCTTTCGAGCGTCGCCCCTCACCCGTGCGTTCGCATGTACGCGCGTCCCGCCTCGTGTGCGTCTCGCAGCCGCCTCGGACCGGCGCCTCGGACGGGCCTCGGACCGACCTCCGCCGAACCCCGGACGGCCCGGGCCGGATCTTGGGCAGATCTCGGCCGGCCCCGGGTGGACCTCTCGGCGGATCGCGAGCGGACCGAGGGCGGACCTTCGGGCCGGGATCGCGCCCGGCCCGAACGGTCCGCCCTCGGATCAGCCTCGGATCATCCCCGGGTCAGCCTCGCTGGCGGGACGGGCGGCGCAGGATTCCTGCCCACCGGTCCAGGCGCCACCGGCGCACGCCCCAGCGGTCCGTGAACGACGCCCAACGGGCCGAGAGGGCCCACACCACCCTGACGGACGAGCGAGGCGCGAGCAGAGCCCTCAGCCGCGTCCTACGGCCCACCGCATCCCGCAGCCCGGCCCCGATCTGCTGGGCGTCGTCCGCGAGACCCGTACCCGGCCGGGGCTCCGGCGCATAGAGCACCTGCTCCACCGCACCGGCCACCCGGTGCACCGCGTCCGCGGGCTCCCCTTCCAGCTTGCCCAGCCGGACGATGCGGGCGGCGGCCTTGCGCGGCGTCTGCGAGTCGTCGGGCGGGATGCCGTGGTCCCACGCCGTGTCGCGGATCTCCTCCCAGGCCGCCAGCGTCCGGGCCGCGGCGTCCGCGGGCGTGCGCCCACGGGAGCCCAGCCGACGCCCACGCATACTGATCCGCCACAGCAGCGGCAGCAGCGGTACAAGCACCACCGCCGCCACGCCCAGCACCACCAGCAGCACGGTCCCCAGCGGGAACCCCGGGTCCTTGGGCGGCTGGACGGCCGCCGGCGCGACCGCGCCGCATTCGCCGAGCCGCCGCGCCTGCGCCGGGCAGCTGTCCGAGACGGACGGCGCGGCGGACGGCGCCGTCGAGTCGTCGACCTCAGGCTTCGTCGGGCTGCTGGGACCGCCTGAAGGCGTCTGCGCCCGGGTGTAGTCGGGAGTGGAGCCCCGGGTAGGGGTCGGCTCGAACCGTGTCCACCCCACGCCTTCGAAGTACAGCTCCGGCCATGCGTGCGCATCGCGCAGACCGACCGACATGGTGCCGTCCGACTGCGGGGACCCGGGGGTGAAGCCCACCGCGACCCGAGCCGGAATGTCCAGCGTCCTGGCCATCGCTGCCATCGAGAAGGAGAAGTGGACGCAGAAGCCCTCCTTCTGCCGCAGGAAGCGGGTGATCGCGGTGACGCCCGTTCCCGACTGCACCTGGGTGTCGTAGGTGAAGCCGCCCTCCACGGAGAACCAGTCCTGCAGTTTCACGCCCCGCTCGTAGTCGTTCCTGGCGCCCTTGGTGATCTTCCTCGCGGTGTCCCCGACCTCGTCCGGCAGTACTTCGGGCACCCGGGTGTACTCGCGCCGCAGCGCGGTGGGCGCCGGGGACGCCGCGGCCAGCTGTTGCGGAGTCGGCTGCACGAGCAGGCTGCTGACGGAGTACTGCGCACCGCGGGTGTTCTGACCGCGGTCGCCGACCAGGGTCCGTCCGGCGGGCTCGAAGCGCCAACGCCCGCCGATGTCCACCTTCGTCGCCGGATAGGGCATCGGCAGCCAGCTCTGCTTGTAGGAGCGGGCGGCCGAGAGGTTCGTCTTGATCTCGGTGACGCCGACGGCGTTGCTCAGGCCGTCCGGCTGGGGAAGCCGGTCCGGCACGTCCTTGACCTTGCGCTCCGAGGACTTCCACGCCGTGCCGTCGAACTGGTCCAGCGCGACGATCCGCAGATACATGTCCTGGGTGCTCGTCGTGTTGGTGCGGTATCGGATCACCTCGCGGTCGTCCGGCTGGTTCAGGCTGTCCTGCAGCGAGACCAGCGGGTTCACCGCGGAGATGGTGCCCCCGCCGGACCCCGGGCCGTCCCCGCTGCCCGCGTCACCCAGCAGCCCGCCGTCCAGCGCGGGCAGCGCCGCCGGGACGGCGAGCGCGACGCCCAGCGCAAGCGCGCCGATCCGCCGCCCCGTACGCACCGGGGCCAGCGCACTGCCACCGGGCGGTTCGAACCCGCCCCCGGTCCGCCCCTGCGCGGATGCGGCACCACCGAAGACCCGCCCCCACTGGGAGAGCCGGTCCCGGCCCTCGGCCAGCAGAAGCACCAGATAGCCGGTGGCCGCCAGCAGGAACCACAGCCAGCTCGCGCCGCCGCCGCCGGAGAGTCCGGCGGCCACCGAGTAGAGCGCCAGCAGCGGCAGACCGGCCGGGGCCGCACTGCGGTACGTCACCGCGAGCGCGTCCACCGCGAGGCCGATCACCAGCACGCCGCCGATCACCATCAGCTCGATGCCGTCGGTCGCCGGCGCCGGGATCGCGTACCGCCCGACGTCCTCGCCGCCCGCGTTCAGCAACCGGCCGAACTGCTGGAACGCCTCGGGCCCCGGCAGTACTCCGAGGATCGCCCGGCCCCGCGCGAAAACCACGGTGAGCATCAGCAGTGCGACGAGCGCCTGCACCGCCACCGTCAGCGGCCGGGCCAGCGGCACCCGCCGCGCGAGCGCGCCCACCCCGCTCTGAACGGCCAGCAGGAACGCCGCCTGCAGAATCCAGGTGGCCGGATCGACCAGCGGCAGCATTGCGCCCGCCGCCATCAGCGTGGCGGCGAAGGCGCACAGTGCCAGCCTTCCACGACCGCTCATGACCAACCCCCAGAGAAACCGTTCGCAGTGCTGCCCGAGGACCCGGACGACTCCATGCGCTGCCGGCCCGCCTGCTGCCACAGATCGGCGAGCGGCGCCCCGGGCGGCACGGCCAATGCGGTCCAGCCCGCCTCGCGCAGCTGTCTCAGCCGGTCGTCGACCGTCCCGGCCGCACCGCCGCTGTTCCCCCAGGTCCCGCTGTCCAGGACGAAGGCGACGGCCGAGCCGCTGCGTTGCCGCATCCTGGCCGCCAGGGCCGTCTGCTCCTCGTCGAGATCGCCGAAGAAGGCGATCAGCAGTCCTTCGTTCCCGCCGCGCAGCACGTCGTACGAACGGGAGAACCCGTCCTCGTCGGAATGGTCGACGACCGCGAGCGTGTCCATCATCAGACCCGCGGAGCCCGCGGACTCCTGGGTCGCCCCGGCGAAGCCGTCGGCGCCCTCTCCGGGCACCGAGCTTCCCGTGTCCGTCAACAGCCGGACCGCGAAGCCCCGTTCCAGCATGTGCATCAGCGCCGAGGCCGCGCCCGAGACCGCCCACTCGAAGGCGGAGTCGGGGCCCGCCCCCCGATAGGCGGTGCTCCGGGTGTCCAGGAGCACCGTGCATCTGGCCCGCTGAGGCTGCTCCTCGCGGCGCACCATCAGCTCGCCGTACCGCGCGGTGGAACGCCAGTGCACCCGGCGCAGATCGTCGCCGTAGCGGTAGGTGCGCGGGATGATGTCGTCGTCGCCGGCCAGGGCCAGCGAGCGCTGCCGCCCGTCGCCGTACCCCGATGCCTCGCCCGCGAGCCGCACCGGCGGCAGCGTCTCGGTCCGGGGAATGACGGTGAGGGTGTCGTACGCGCTGAAGGAGCGGGTCAGTTCGCACAGCCCGAAGGGGTCGCTCAGCCGCAGTTGCAGCGGCCCGAGCGGATAGCGCCCGCGCAGATCGGAACGGACCCGGTACGACACCTCGCGCCGCCCGCCCGCCTCCACCCGGTCCAGGACGAACCGGGGCCGCGGCCCCAGCACGTACGGCACATGGTCCTGGAGCATCAGCAGTCCGGTGGGCAGCCGCGAGACGTTGTCCATACGCAGATGCACCCGTGCCTCGGACCCGGCGGGCACCCGCGAGGGCGACAGACGACGGCTGCCGGCGACCCGGTAGCGGGTGCGGTACAGCACGGCCACACAGGCCAGCGGCAGTACGGCGAGGAGCAGCCCGACCCGGAGCAGGTCACCCTGCCCCAGGACGTACGCGCACACCGCCGCCGCCACTCCGGCGGCCAGGAACGAACGGCCGCGTGTGGTCAGCCCGCCCAGGGCCGCCCGCACCCCGCTCGCGTCCTTGCCTTCCGCGGCGGAGGGGCCCCCGGCGGACATCACAACCGCCGGGCGCCGGGCTGCTGGCCGTAGAGCGGCGGCTGCGCCGGCCGGCCCGGGACGTGGCCGCCGTCGGAGCTCCCGGTCGTGGGCACGGGCGTGCGCTGAATGATCTCCAGCACGACCTGCTCGGCCGTACGGCGGTTCAACTGCGCCTGCGCGGTGGGCAGCAGCCGGTGCGCGAGCACCTGCACCGCCAGGCCCTGGACATCGTCGGGCAGGGCGTAGTCACGACCGCTGAGCGCTGCCGAGGCCTTCGCGGCCCGCAGCAGATGCAGCGTGGCGCGCGGTGAGGCGCCGAGTCTGAGATCGGGGTGGCTGCGGGTGGCCGCCACCAGCTGCACCGCGTAGCGCCGTACGGACTCGGCGACATGGACCGTACGCACCGCGTCGATCAGCTTCACGATGTCGTGGGCGTGCGCCACCGGCTGGAGGTCGTCGAGCGGCGAGATGCCGCCGTGCACATCGAGCATCTGGAGCTCGGCCTCCGCGCTGGGGTAGCCGATCGACACCCGCGCCATGAAACGGTCGCGCTGCGCCTCGGGCAGCGGGTAGGTGCCCTCCATCTCCACCGGGTTCTGCGTCGCCACGACCATGAAGGGGCTGGGCAGTTCGTAGGTGTGCCCGTCGATGGTGACCTGGCGCTCCTCCATGGACTCGAGGAGCGCGGACTGCGTCTTGGGCGAAGCGCGGTTGATCTCGTCGCCGATCACGATCTGGGCGAAGATCGCGCCCGGCTTGAACTCGAAGTCACGCCGCTGCTGGTCGTAGATCGACACACCGGTGATGTCGGACGGCAGCAGGTCCGGCGTGAACTGGATACGCCGTACCGAACAGTCGATGGATTGCGCCAGTGCCTTGGCCAGCATTGTCTTGCCCACGCCCGGCACATCTTCGATGAGCAGATGCCCCTCGGCGAGTAGCACGGTCAGCGAAAGCCGTACGACCTCAGGCTTGCCCTCGATCACACCCTCCACCGACCTGCGGACACGCTCCGCTGTGGTGGTCAGATCTGTGAGGCTCGCTCGATCGTCATAGGTCGTCACCCGGCCCTCCTCGGCCCGTTCTACGGGCCGACGCTCTTCAGACGGCCCGGCCCACCCCAAAACACGAACACCGTCTCCGGAAGGTTCCGGAAGGGTGCCACACATGCATTCTTGTTGCCGTTACCGCTTCGTGTCACTCGCCTGTGGATAAAGGGGTGGGATATGGAGGTTTTGCCTTGTTTTCTCGGGCGTCCGACCGCTCATGCATGGGGCGTCCGACCGCTCATACAACCGGGTCGATCTCCCGCAGCAGACCCTGGGTGACATCGAAGACGAAGCCTCGGACATCGTCGGTGTGCGGCAGGAACGGCGAGGTGCGCACCCGCTGCATCGACTGCCGTACGTCCTGGTCGACATCCCGGAACGCCTCGACCGCCCAGGCGGGCCGCTGCCCGACCTCGTCCTCCAGCTCGTGCCGGAAGTCCTCGGTGATCTTCTCCAGACCGCAATTGGTGTGGTGGATCAGGATGACGGTTCGGGTCCCCAGCGCCCGCTGGCTGATGGTCAGCGACCGGATCACATCGTCCGTGACCACACCGCCGGCGTTCCGGATGGTGTGACAGTCGCCCAGCTCCAGGCCGAGCGCGTCGTGCAGGTCGAGCCGGGCGTCCATACAGGCCACCACGGCGACATGCAGTACGGGACGCGCGTCCATGCCCGGATCCCGGAAGCCGGCGGCATAGCGCAGGTTCGCCTCGACGAGACGATCGGTGACCGTGCCGCCGGAACGTGTTGCGTCGGCGGGGTGGTGCGCGGAAGTCGACATGAGGATGACGGTAATGGGCACAGGGAGTCCCGGCCTGCTGTGAGAGGGGACAAAGAACGTCAATGAGGCTTGTTGTGAGGTAACCCACACGCGTGCCAGGACGTCGCCCGTACGGGTGACGTGGCCGCTCCCGCGCCCCCTTCCCGGACGCCCCGTGCGACGCGCTGGCCGGTTGATTGACCGGAAGGGCCCGTGGACTAAAGTGACGCGAAGTCCGATGACGCGAAGTTCACGGACACAATCCTGAACATTTCCAGACTCCCCCCGCGTGTGCGGCGTACGTACGGCTCGGCCTCCTCCCGCTCGCCGGTCGGCCGACGCCACTTCCAAGGCGCCGGCGGACCACCTCCCCTTCTGAGCGGGCGGGGACCCGGCAGTACATACGCCCGCGCCGGACCTGAGAGGGCGCATGAGCGAGCGCAGCGAGCGAATCATCGGAAGCCGTGCGCACGGCGAATGGCGCCACGAGCCCTGCGAGGGGCGCGCATGAGCCAGAGCCGACACGTCCCGGTGATGCTCCAGCGGTGCCTGGACCTGCTGGCGCCGGCGCTGGAACGCCCCGGCGCCGTGGTCGTCGACTGCACCCTCGGTCTCGGCGGGCACAGCGAGGCACTGCTCACACGGTTTCCCGAGGCACACCTGGTCGCGCTCGACCGGGACAAGGAAGCGTTGCGGCTGTCCGGCGAGCGGCTCGCCCCGTTCGGCGAGCGGGCCACCCTGGTGCACGCCGTCTACGACGAGCTGCCCGAGGTCCTTCAGCGGCTGGGCATCCCGCGCGTCCAGGGCATCCTCTTCGACCTCGGTGTCTCCTCCATGCAGCTGGACGAGGCCGACCGCGGATTCGCGTACGCCCAGGACGCCCCGCTCGACATGCGCATGGACCAGACGACCGGCGTCAGCGCCGCCGAGGTCCTCAACACCTACCCGCCGGGCGAACTGGTGCGGATCCTGCGCGCGTACGGCGAGGAGAAGCAGGCCAAGCGGATCGTCTCGGCCGTCGTGCGGGAGCGGGAGAAGGAGCCCTTCTCCAACAGCGCCCGGCTCGTCGAGCTGATCCGGGACGCTCTGCCGCAGGCCGCCAAACGCACCGGCGGCAACCCCGCCAAGCGCACCTTCCAGGCGCTGCGCATCGAGGTGAACGGCGAGCTGACCGTCCTGGAGAGGGCGATCCCGGCCGCGGTGGCGGCACTCGCCGTCGGCGGGCGGATCGGTGTCCTTTCGTACCACTCGCTCGAGGACCGGCTGGTCAAACAGGTCTTCGCGGCCGGCGCCGCCAACACCGCGCCGCCCGGCCTGCCCGTCGTACCGGAGCAGTACCAGCCGCGGCTGAAGCTGCTGACCCGCGGCGCGGAACTCCCGACGGAGGAAGAGATCGCCGAGAACCGCCGCGCGGCGCCCGCGCGGTTCAGGGGAGCGCAGCGCATCCGGGAGGACGTGTGAGCACAGCGGCCAAGCAGCTGAAGGGCCGGGCCGCGCGGCTCGCGCGGCTGATGCCGTCCGGGCCGAGCACCGCCGCCCGTGCCCCCTTCGTCCTGCTGGTCGTGCTGCTCCTCGGCGGCGGGCTGATCACGCTGCTGCTGCTGAACTCCGCTCTCAACCAGGGCTCGTTCAAGCTGAGCGAGCTCAAGAAGCAGACCACCGAGCTCACCGACGAGGAGCAGGCGCTGCAGCGGGACGTGGACAGCTACTCCGCCCCCGGCGCACTGGAGCGGCGGGCCCGCGAGCTCGGCATGGTCCCCGGCGGCAGCCCCGCCTTCCTCGACCCGGACGGCAGAGTGCGGGGCGTCCCGGGACGGGTCACCACGCAGCTGTCCCGGGACCCGTCCCCGATGGCGGCCCGGCGGCCGGTGGCCCGGCCGCCCGCGGCCGCGCACGCGCCCTCGGCCGCGCACGCGCCCTCGGCCCCCGTCTCTGCCTCACCGTCGGCACAGGCCCGGCCCTCGGCCCCTTCCGCTCCGGCCCCCTCCGTACCCTCTCCGGCCGCTCCGGCCCCCTCCGTGTCGGCCCCGGCCTCCCCGGCCCCCCCGTCCGTTTCCGCGCGGCCGCAGCAGGCCGCGCCCCGGCCGCCCAGCACGCCCGTGCCCCCCAAGGCCCCGGCGCCCTCACGCACACCCGCGAAGCCGACCCCGACGACCCCCGGCAGGTGACGCAGTGCCCCCCAAGGAACCACCGCGCCGCCGAGTGCCAGGACCCGCCCGGCGGCTGTCCGCGCGTCCCGCCTCCCGTCGTCCGCGACCGGCGCCGCGCGCGACGGCGCGCCCGATCCGGCTGGGCAGCCCCCGGCCCCGGCTGCGGCTCATCAGCCTCGGTCTGACCCTGGTGATGCTGGCGTTCGTCGTCCGGCTGCTCCAGGTGCAGGCCGTCGATGCGAGCGCATACGCCGCCAAGGCCGAGAAGAATCGCTACCTCAGCCACAAGCTCACCGCGGAGCGCGGCGAGATCACCGACCGGGCCGGTATCGCCCTGGCCACCAGCGTCGACGCGCACGACATCACCGCCGACCCGAAGATGTTCACGCCGGAGGAGAGCAAGGCCCCCGACGCGCCGGAACAGGCGGCCGCGCTGCTCGCCCCGATCCTCGGCAAGGACGCCGCGGTGCTGGCCAAGCAGCTCAGGACACCCGAGTCGCGCTACACCGTGCTGGCCCGCCGCCAGACCCCGCAGGTCTGGAACCAGATCGAGGATCTCAAGAGCGTCTTCGCCGAGAAGGCCAGGGCCGACAAGCGCAAGGGCGGACCGGGCGCCAATGTGCTGTCCGGCGTCTTCCAGGAGCCGAGCAGCAAACGCGTGTACCCCAACGGCGATCTCGCCGCCGGGATACTGGGTTACGTCAACGCCGACGGCAGGGGAGGCGGTGGCGTGGAGTCCATGCTCGACAAGGACCTCGCCGGCCAGGACGGGCAGATCACCTACGCCCAGTCCGGCGGCCGGCGCGTCCCCACCGCGGGCTCCCGCGAGGTCCCGGCGGTCCCCGGGTCCGACATCGAGCTGACCATCGACCGGGACATCCAGTGGGCCGCCCAGCGGGCCATCAGCGACCAGGTGGAGAAGTCCAGGGCGGATCGCGGCTACGTGATAGTGCAGAACGCCCGCACCGGCGAGGTCCTCGCCATGGCCAACGCGCCCGGCTTCGACCCCAACGACCTCTCCGCGGCCAACTCGGCCGCCATGGGGAACGCCGCGCTTCAGGACGCGTACGAACCGGGCTCCACCGCCAAGGTGATGTCGATGGCCGCCGTGCTCGAGGAGAAGGCCGCCACGCCCGGCACCCATGTCGTCGTCCCCAACCGGCTGCACCGCGGCGACCGGCTCTTCAAGGACGACATCGACCACCCCACCTGGTACCTCACGCTCAACGGCGTACTGGCCAAGTCCAGCAACATCGGCACCATCCTGGCGACCGGCCAGCTCGGCAGGTCCCAGCGCGAGGCCAACCGGGTGCTCTACTCCTACCTGCGGAAATTCGGCCTGGGCAGCCCGACCGGGCTCGGGTATCCGGGCGAGACTCCCGGCATTCTCGCCAAGCCGCAGGCATGGTCCACCTCGCAGCAGTACACGATCCCCTTCGGCCAGGGCCTCTCGATCAACGCCATGCAGGCGGCCTCCGTCTACTCGACGATCGCCAACGGCGGCGTACGCATCGAACCCACCCTGATCCGCGGCACCAAGGGCCCCGACGGGCGCTTCACCGCGGCCCCCGCCCCCAGGAAGACCCGGGTGGTCGGCGAGCAGACCGCCAAGACCCTGGCCACCATGCTGGAGTCGGTCGTCGGCAACGAGGAGGGCACGGGCACCAAGGCCCGTATCCCCGGCTACCGCGTCGCGGGCAAGACCGGCACGGCCAACCGCGTCGACCCGGAGCTGGGCCGCTACAAGGGCTACACCGCCTCCTTCGCCGGCTTCGCGCCCGCCGACAAACCGGAGATCACCGTCTACTGCGCCATCCAGAACCCCACCAGTGGCAGCTACTTCGGCGGCCAGATCTGCGGCCCGATCTACCAGAAGGTCATGGAGTTCTCCCTCAAGACCCTGCAGGTAGCACCGACCGGCAGCGAGCCCGCCCGGCTGCCCGTCTCCTTCACATCCGGCGAGTGACCCCGGAGGAACCACCAGTGACATCCATCACCTCCGATTCCGGGAACCGGCCGGAGAACCCCGCCGCCGCGGCCCCCTCTCCCTCCCCTCTCCCACCACCACCGTTGCCGGACCGCGCTGTGCCCAAGGCCCCCTCATTTAGCCCCGGGCCGGGTACGCCCGGTACGCTCACCGCCGTGTCACACGCTGATCAGTACCGAACCACCCAGAAGGACGCCCCCGCGAATCACCCGGGTGCGCCCCGTCCGGAACGGCCCCGCCCGACCTCGCTCGGGGAACTGGCCGCACGGCTGGGTGCGAAGACCCCCGGTCCCGACGGGGTCGCTGGTGAAATCACGGGCATCACCCACGACTCGCGGGCGGTACGCCCCGGTGACGTGTACGCGGCCCTGCCGGGTGCGCGCTTCCACGGTGCCGACTTCGCCGCGCAGGCCGCGGACCTCGGGGCGGCCGCGATCCTCACCGACCCGGCGGGCGCCGAGCGCGCCGCCGCGACCGGCGTGCCGGTCCTGGTCACCGAGAACCCGCGCGGCCGCATGGGCGAGCTCGCCACGGAGATCTACGGACACCCCGGCGCCGACCTGCTCCAGATCGGCATCACCGGCACCTCCGGCAAGACCACCACGGCGTACCTCATCGAGGGCGGGCTGCGGGCGGCCGGCCGCGCGACCGGGCTGATCGGCACGGTCGAGATGCGGATCGGCGACGAGCGCATCAAGTCCGAGCGCACCACCCCCGAAGCCACCGACCTCCAGGCCCTGTTCGCCGTCATGCGTGAGCGCGGTGTCGAGGCGGTCGCCATGGAGGTCTCCAGCCACGCCCTCGTGCTCGGCCGGGTCGACGGCTGCGTCTTCGACGTCGCGGTCTTCAACAACCTCAGCCCCGAGCACATGGAATTCCACTCCGGCATGGAGGACTACTTCCAGGCGAAGGCGCAGTTGTTCACCCCGAAGCGCAGCAAGGTCGGGGTCGTCAACTTCGACGACGAGTACGGCCGCAGGCTGGTCAAGGAGGCGTCCGTCCCGGTCACCACCTTCTCCGCCGAGGGCCACCCGGACGCCGACTGGCGGGCCGAGGAGGTCGAAGTCGGCTCCCACGGCTCCACATTCACCGCGGTCGGCCCGAACGGCGAGCGGATCCGTGCCGAGGCCCCGCTGCCGGGCCCCTTCAACGTCGCCAACACCCTGGCCGCCGTCGTCACCCTCGCCGTGGCCGGCCTCGACCCGCAGACCGCGGCCGACGGCGTCGCCGCCGTCCCCGGAGTACCTGGCCGCCTGGAGCGCGTGGAGGCGGGCCAGCCGTACCTCGCCGTCGTCGACTACGCCCACAAGACGGACGCCGTCGAATCGGTCCTGCGCTCCCTGCGCAAGGTCACCGAGGGCAAGGTGCACATCGTGCTCGGCTGCGGCGGCGACCGCGACGAGAGCAAGCGCGGCCCGATGGGCGCCGCTGCCGCACGCCTCGCCGACACTGCCGTACTGACCTCCGACAACCCCCGCTCCGAGGACCCCCTCGCGATCCTCGCCGCGATGCTCGCGGGCGCCGCCGAGGTGCCGATCCACGAGCGCGGCGACGTCCTGGTCGAAGCCGACCGGGCGGCGGCCATCGCCGCGGTGGTCGCCCGCGCACAGCCCGGTGACACTGTGCTGATCGCCGGCAAGGGCCATGAGCAGGGCCAGGACATCGCCGGAGTGGTCCGCCCCTTCGACGACCGTCAGGTCCTTCGCGCAGCAATCCAGAACAGTCAGGGATGACCAAGTGATCGCCCTCTCCCTCGCCGAGATCGCCGAAATCGTCGGCGGGCAGTCGTACGACATACCGGATCCCGCCGTACGGGTCACCGGTGACGTCGTGATCGACTCCCGCGCCGTACGGCCCGGCTCTCTCTTCGCCGCCTTCGCGGGCGAACACGTCGACGGCCACGACTACGCAGAGCGCGCCGTGGCCGCGGGAGCGGCAGCGGTACTGGCAGCCCGCCCCGTCGGTGTCCCCGCGATCGTCGTGCCCGACGTCACCGCCGCGCTCGGCGCCCTGGCGCGCTCCGTCGTCGAACGGCTCGGCACCACCACCGTCGCGCTCACCGGTTCGGCCGGCAAGACGAGCACCAAGGACCTGATCGCCCAGCTCCTCGAGCGCAAGGGACCCACGGTCTACCCGGCGGGCAACCTCAACAACGAGATCGGACTGCCGCTGACCGCGCTGCGCGCCGGCGACGACACCGAGCACCTCGTCCTCGAAATGGGCGCCCGCTACATCGGCGACATCCGCTACCTCACCGGCCTCGTCCCGCCGAAGGTCGGTCTCGTACTGAACGTCGGCACCGCCCACATCGGCGAGTTCGGCGGCCGTGAGCAGATCGCCGAGGCCAAGGGCGAGATGGTGGAGTGTCTGCCGCCGGCCGAAGCGGGCGGTGTGGCCGTGCTCAACGCCGACGACCCTCTCGTACGCGCCATGTCCACCCGTACCAAGGCCCGGGTTGTCCTGTTCGGAGAGGCCAAGGACGCCGGCGTACGTGCCGAGAATGTCCGCCTCACCGGCCTGGGGCAGCCCGCGTTCACGCTCCACACACCCACCGGGTGCAGTGACGTGACCATGCGGCTGTACGGTGAGCACCACGTGTCGAACGCGCTCGCCGCGGCCGCCGTCGCCCATGAGCTGGGCATGTCCGTCGACGAGATCGCCCGTGCGCTCTCCGAGGCGGGCACCCTCTCCCGCTGGCGCATGGAGGTCACCGAGCGTCCGGACGGCGTGACGATCGTCAACGACGCCTACAACGCGAACCCCGAGTCCATGAGAGCAGCGCTGCGTGCGCTGGCCGCCATGGGCAGCGCCTCACGGGCACAGGGGGGAAGGACGTGGGCGGTGCTCGGCCAGATGGCCGAGCTCGGCGACGAAGCGCTCGCCGAGCACGACGCTGTCGGACGGCTCGCCGTCCGGCTCAACGTCAGCAAGCTCGTCGCAGTCGGGGGCAGGGAAGCGTCCTGGTTGCAACTGGGCGCATATAACGAGGGTTCGTGGGGTGAGGAGTCGGTGCACGTGTCCGACGCGCAGGCGGCGGTCGACCTGTTGCGCAGTGAACTGCGTCCGGGAGACGTCGTGCTGGTGAAGGCATCCAGGTCGGTCGGGCTCGAGCGGGTCGCCCAGGCGCTGCTCGAGAGCACGGCAGCGTCCTCGGAAGGGCAGGTTGCCGGCCGATGAGGCAGATCCTCTTCGCGGGGGCCATCGGGCTCTTCCTGACCCTGGTCGGTACCCCGCTGCTGATCAAGCTCCTGGCCCGCAAGGGATACGGGCAGTTCATCCGGGACGACGGTCCGCGCAGCCACGGCAGCAAGCAGGGCACGCCCACCATGGGCGGCATCTCCTTCATCCTGGCCACTCTTGTCGCGTACGCGCTCGCCAAGGTCATCACCGGTGAGGACCCGACCTTCTCGGGTGTGCTGGTGCTCTTCCTGATGGCGGGCATGGGCCTGGTCGGCTTCCTGGACGACTACATCAAGATCGTCAAGCAGCGTTCGCTCGGCCTGCGGGCCAAGGCGAAGATGGCCGGCCAGCTGATCGTCGGCATCGCCTTCGCGGTGCTCTCGCTGCAGTTCGCCGACAAACGCGACAACACCCCCGCCTCCACCAAGCTGTCGTTCATCACGGACTTCGGCTGGTCGATCGGCCCGGTGCTGTTCGTCGTCTGGGCGCTGTTCATGATTCTCGCCATGTCGAACGGCGTGAACCTGACGGACGGTCTGGACGGCCTGGCCACCGGCGCGTCGGTGATGGTCTTCGGCGCGTACACCTTCATCGGGCTCTGGCAGTTCCAGGAGTCCTGCGCCAACGCGGTGACGCTGACCAACCCCAACGCCTGCTTCGAGGTACGCGATCCACTCGACCTCGCGGTCGTCGCCTCCGCGCTGATGGGCGCCTGCTTCGGCTTCCTGTGGTGGAACACCTCACCCGCCAAGATCTTCATGGGTGACACCGGTTCACTCGCCCTCGGCGGCGCGCTCGCGGGTCTGGCGATCTGCTCCCGTACAGAGCTCCTGCTGGCCCTCCTCGGCGGCCTCTTCGTGATGATCACCATGTCGGTGGTCATCCAGGTCGGCTCGTTCAAGATGACCGGTAAGCGCGTCTTCCGGATGGCGCCCCTCCAGCACCACTTCGAACTCAAGGGGTGGTCCGAAGTCCTTGTGGTGGTCCGCTTCTGGATCATCCAGGGCATGTGCGTGATCGTGGGTCTGGGCCTCTTCTACGCGGGATGGGCAGCCGACAAGTGAGCACCTGGCAGGGCAAGAAGGTCACCGTCGCGGGGCTCGGGGTCTCCGGGATCCCGGCGGCCCGGGTGCTGCACGGCCTGGGCGCCGTCGTCACGGTCGTCAACGACGGGGACGACGAGCGTTCCCGTACGCAGGCCGCCGAGCTGGAGGCGCAGGGGATCACCGTGCGCCTCGGCGACGGGGCCACCTTGCCCGCCGGTACCGAGCTCATCGTCACCACGCCCGGCTGGAAGCCGGACAAGCCGCTCTTCCTGGCCGCCGCCGAGGCGGGCGTCCCCGTGTGGGGCGATGTCGAACTGGCGTGGCGGCTGCGCGGGCGGGACGGCAGGAAAGCGGCGCCCTGGCTCGCGGTCACCGGCACCAACGGCAAGACCACGACCGTACGGATGCTCGCCTCGATCCTCGAGGCCGCGGGCCTGCGCACGGCGGCCGTCGGCAACATCGGGGTCTCGCTGCTCGACGCGGTCCTCGGCGACGAGACGTATGACGTCCTCGCCGTCGAACTCTCCAGCTACCAGCTGCACTGGGCGCCCTCACTGCGCGCCCACTCCGCGGCCGTGCTCAACCTGGCGCCGGACCATCTCGACTGGCACGGCTCCATGGAGGCGTACGTCGCCGACAAGGGCCATATCTACGAAGGCAATCAGATCGCCTGCGTCTACAACGCCGCCGACAAGGCGACCGAGGACCTGGTGCGCGGGGCCGACGTGGAGGAGGGCTGCCGGGCGATCGGCTTCACCCTCGGAACGCCGGGACCCTCCCAACTCGGAATCGTCGAGGGAATCCTGGTCGACCGCGCCTTCGTGGACAACCGGGACAAGCAGGCCCAGGAGCTCGCCGAGGTCGCCGACGTCAACCCGCCGGCTCCGCACAACATCGCCAACGCCCTCGCGGCGGCCGCGCTGGCCCGTGCCTTCGGTGTACCGCCCGTCGCCGTACGCGACGGACTGCGCAACTTCCGCCCCGACGCCCACCGCATCGAGCATGTCCTGGACGTGGCGGGCGTCGCGTACATCGACGACTCCAAGGCCACCAACACACATGCGACGGAGGCCTCACTGGCCGCCTACGACCCCATCGTGTGGATCGCCGGGGGCCTCGCCAAGGGTGCGACCTTCGACGAACTCGTCGAGAAGTCGGCAAAGCGACTGCGCGGAGCCGTACTGATCGGTGCGGACCGCGCCCTGATCCGGGAAGCCCTCGCGCGACACGCCCCCGAGGTACCGGTCGTCGACCTCGACCGGACCGACACTGGGGCGATGTCGGCGGCGGTCCACGAAGCAGCCCGACTCGCCAGGCCGGGAGACACGGTTCTGCTGGCCCCGGCCTGCGCCTCGATGGACATGTACGCCAACTACAACAAGCGAGGCGAGGCGTTCGCGGACGCGGTCCGCGCACTCGCCGCCGAGGGCGCCTGACCGGCCCGACCCCCGCGCCGTGCCGGCGACCCCGGGGCCGCCCCGGGATCCCGGCAGCCGCGCCAGGCACGAGTGGAGGGGACAGCGAACATGCCGGCCGATGACACCGCCCCCGCACCGGGGGGCTCCGTCCCCACACCCTCCGTCCTCGATCACCGGACGGGCTGGATCTTCCAGCCCGGCCGATTGAGGCGCGGGATCCGGGGCGGTGCCCCGGTCGGCATCGCGCTGCGCAACCGGGCCGGGGACGCCGTACGCCGGCCACCCGCCGCGCGCGGCACCGCCGGCGGGCCCAGCGCGCCGCGCCGGCCCCGTGGCGGCGGCGTGCGGCGGATGTACGAGCAGGCGCGGCGGGCCTGGGACCGCCCGCTGACCGCGTACTACCTGATCCTCGGCAGCAGCCTCCTCATCACCGTGCTCGGCCTGGTGATGGTGTACTCCGCGTCGATGATCAAGGCGCTGGAGCTCTCGCTCCCGGCGTCGTACTTCTTCCGCAAGCAGTTCCTCGCCGCGGCCATCGGCACCGGTCTGCTGCTGCTCGCCTCCCGGATGCCCGGCAAGCTCCACCGGGCCCTGTCCTACCCGCTCCTGGTGGGCGCCGTCTTTCTGATGACGCTCGTGCAGATCCCGGGGATAGGGCACGAGGTCAACGGCAACCAGAACTGGATCTACCTGGGCGGCCCGTTCCAGCTCCAGCCCAGTGAGTTCGGCAAACTGGCACTGATCCTGTGGGGCGCGGACCTCCTCGCCCGCAAACAGGACAGGCGGCTGCTGACCCAGTGGAAGCACATGCTGGTGCCGCTCGTCCCCGTCGCCTTCCTGCTGCTCGGCCTGATCATGCTCGGCGGCGACATGGGTACGGCGATTATTCTCACCGCGATCCTCTTCGGGCTGCTGTGGCTGGCCGGCGCCCCCACCCGGCTCTTCGCGGGCGTCCTCGCCGTGGCCGGCCTCGTCGGCTTTGTGCTCATCAAGACCAACGAGAACCGGATGTCCCGGCTCTCCTGTATCGGTGCGATCGACCTGGGACCCCAAGGCGAGTGCTGGCAGGCCGTCCACGGCATCTATGCTCTTGCCTCCGGCGGATGGTTCGGTTCCGGCCTCGGTGCAAGTGTGGAAAAATGGGGTCAACTCCCCGAACCGCACACCGATTTCATCTTCGCCATCGCCGGTGAGGAACTGGGCCTTGCAGGGACGCTGTCGGTGCTCGCCCTCTTCGCGGCTCTAGGCTATGCGGGTATCCGCGTGGCCGGACGCACGGAGGACCCCTTCGTGAGGTACGCAGCGGGAGGTGTGACCACGTGGATCACGGCCCAGGCCGTGGTCAACATCGGTGCGGTGCTCGGCCTGCTGCCGATCGCCGGTGTCCCGCTCCCGCTGTTCTCCTACGGAGGATCGGCCCTGCTGCCGACCATGTTCGCTATCGGGCTGCTGATCGCCTTTGCGCGAGAGGATCCCGCCGCGAGAGCGGCCCTGGCCATGCGGAGGCCCGGGGTGAGATGGAAGACGATGAGACGGCGCGTCAAGAAGCGTCCGTCCGGAGAGCGGTGAATTTCGGTGCATGTCGTACTCGCCGGTGGGGGGACCGCCGGCCACATCGAGCCCGCGCTCGCCCTCGCGGACGCCCTGCGCAGGCAGGACCCGAGCGTGGGAATCACGGCCCTCGGCACGGAGAAGGGGCTCGAGACCAGGCTCGTGCCCGAGCGGGGCTACGAGTTGGCGCTCATCCCCGCCGTTCCACTGCCGCGCAGGCCCACCCCTGAGCTGATCACCGTCCCCGGGCGGCTGCGCGGGACCATCAAGGCCGCCGAGCAGATCCTGGAGCGCACGAGGGCGGACTGTGTCGTCGGCTTCGGCGGCTATGTCGCGCTGCCCGGCTATCTGGCCGCCAAGCGGCTCGGGGTGCCGATCATCGTCCACGAGGCCAATGCCCGCCCCGGCCTGGCCAACAAGATCGGTTCGCGGTACGCCGCCGGGGTGGCCGTCGCCACGCCCGACAGCAAGCTGCGCAACTCCCGCTACATCGGCATCCCGCTGCGCCACACCATCGCCACCCTCGACCGTGCGCGGGTACGGCCCGAGGCGCGTGCTGCCTTCGGCCTGGACCCCAATCTGCCGACGCTGCTGGTCTCCGGAGGCTCGCAGGGCGCCCGCCGCCTCAACGAGGTGATCCAGCAGATCGCGCCGGTGCTGCAGCGCTCCGGCATCCAGATCCTGCACGCGGTCGGTCCGAAGAACGAACTGCCGCGCGTGGACAACATGCCCGGTATGCCGCCCTACATCCCGGTACCGTACGTGGACCGGATGGATCTCGCGTACGCCGCGGCCGACATGATGCTCTGCCGCGCGGGCGCGATGACCGTCGCCGAACTCTCCGCCGTGGGCCTGCCCGCCGCGTACGTACCGCTGCCGATCGGCAACGGCGAACAGCGGCTCAACGCCCAGCCGGTGGTGAAGGCCGGCGGCGGACTGCTGGTCGACGACGCCGAACTGACCCCCGAATGGGTCCAGGGCAATGTCCTTCCGGTGCTCGCCGATCCGCACCGGCTGTACGAGATGTCCCGTGCGGCCGCCGAGTTCGGTCGCAGGGATGCCGACGACCTGCTCGTCGGCATGGTGTACGAGGCGATTGCCGCGCGCCGCCAGGCGTGAGGCTGTGCCGTCCCGGGGGCAGCCCCGGGACCCAGCCGGAAGGAGACCGGGAGCGTGGCCGGACCGACCACCGCCGACCGGGGGCCCCGCACCCCTGGCCGACCCGCCGGGCCCGGCGGGTCGGCCCGCCCGTCCCGCCCGGGCTCCCCGGCCCGCCGTCGGCGGCTCCCCGGCCGTCGCGCCCTGCTGATCGCCCTTGCCGCGATCGTGATCCTCGTGTGCGGAATCTGGGTGTTCTACGGCTCCGAATGGCTGCGCGTGGAGCGCGTGACAACCACCGGGACCGAGGTTCTGACGCCGGGTGAGGTGGACGCGGCGGCGGACGTCCCGATCGGGTCGCCGCTGATTTCCGTCGATACGGATGCCATTGAGGCCCGGCTGAGGCATAAGCTGCCCCGTATCGACGCGGTGGATGTGGAGCGGTCATGGCCGGACGGGATCGGTCTGAAAGTGACCGAGCGAAAGCCGGTCCTGCTTATCGAAAAGGGCGCAAAGTTCATCGAAGTGGACGCGAAGGGCGTCCGGTTCGCCACGGTGAACAAGGCACCCCGGGGTGTTCCCCTGCTGGAATTGACCGCGGAGCGGTCTCCGAGTCTGCGACGATTCGGCGAGGGACGGCTCCTTGTGGAGGCGGTCCGGGTCAGGGGTGCACTCCCCGGGAAAGTCGCGGCGGACACCAGAGTCGTCACCGTGAGCTCGTACGACTTCATCTCTTTGGAGTTGAGCGGGGACCGCACGGTGGTCTGGGGCAGTGGTGAGGACGGAGAGGCGAAGGCGCGCGCACTCACCGCACTGATGAAAGCCGCGCCAAAGGCCCGGCACTTCGATGTGAGCGCACCCACCGCGCCTGCCTCGTCAGGGAGTTGACGCGCATTTGTGCTGGCCAGCACCCTGGTTGGTCATCGCTATGGGTGATCACATAGGGTGAAAAGAAAAACGGGAGGTTCGGCGTGTTCGTTGAACGTGCGCCACTTGTCGACTTAGTGTCCTGTTCGGAGAGTCCAAGAAGCAGACACACTGGTAACCCTGAACTTCAACGTTAGGGTTTGGGTCGGCGTTCGGACCGTCCCATCGGCATCCGTCGTCGCGACGCGGCAACCGCGAAGCGACGACACGTAACTCGAGGCGAGAGGCCTTCGACGTGGCAGCACCGCAGAACTACCTCGCAGTCATCAAGGTCATCGGTGTCGGCGGCGGTGGTGTCAATGCCATCAACCGAATGATCGAGGTCGGTCTCAAGGGCGTCGAGTTCATCGCGATCAACACTGATGCGCAAGCCCTGTTGATGAGCGACGCCGACGTCAAGCTCGACGTCGGTCGTGAACTCACCCGCGGCCTGGGGGCCGGAGCCAACCCCGCAGTCGGTCGCAAAGCGGCAGAGGACCACCGTGAGGAGATCGAGGAGGTCCTCAAGGGGGCCGACATGGTCTTCGTCACCGCCGGAGAGGGCGGCGGCACCGGCACCGGCGGCGCACCCGTCGTCGCCAACATCGCGCGCTCGCTCGGCGCCCTGACGATCGGTGTGGTCACCCGGCCATTCACCTTCGAGGGCCGCCGTCGCGCCAACCAGGCGGAGGACGGCATTGCCGAGCTCCGCGAAGAGGTCGACACCCTCATCGTCATCCCGAACGACCGCCTGCTGTCCATCTCGGACCGTCAGGTCAGCGTGCTGGACGCGTTCAAGTCCGCGGACCAGGTACTGCTGTCGGGTGTCCAGGGCATCACCGACCTCATCACCACCCCCGGCCTGATCAACCTCGACTTCGCCGACGTCAAGTCTGTGATGTCCGAGGCAGGGTCGGCGCTCATGGGTATCGGCTCGGCGCGCGGCGACGACCGCGCGGTGGCCGCCGCCGAGATGGCGATCTCCTCGCCGCTCCTGGAGGCGTCGATCGATGGCGCCCGCGGTGTGCTGCTCTCCATCTCCGGCGGTTCGGATCTCGGCCTGTTCGAGATCAACGAGGCCGCCCAGCTGGTGAGCGAGGCCGCCCACCCCGAGGCCAACATCATCTTCGGTGCGGTCATCGACGACGCCCTGGGCGACGAGGTGCGGGTCACGGTCATCGCGGCCGGCTTCGACGGCGGCCAGCCGCCGACCCGCCGGGAGAACGTGATCGGCTCCAGCTCCGCCAAGCGCGAGGAGCAGCCGGCCACCCCGTCGCGGTCCACGGAGACCTCGCGTCCGTCCGGCGGACTCGGCACCGTACCTACGCGCGACGAGCCCTCGGCGGCCCCGGTCGAACCCGCTCCGGTCGCCAACGACCTGGGCGGATCCGCACAGGTCCCGCCGGCCCGTCCGTACCAGGACAGCCAGGCCGAAGAGCTGGATGTCCCGGACTTCTTGAAGTGACCGTGCAGCACGACGCGATACACGAGAGCGGCGCGCACTTCGCCTTCACCGACCGGTGGGGCGGGGTGAGCGCCGTTCCGTACGAGCAGCTCAACCTCGGCGGAGCGGTCGGCGACGACGCCGGGGCCGTACTGGCCAACCGGGCGATTGCCGCGAAGGAACTGGGGCTCGACCCGGACGCGGTCGTCTGGATGAACCAGGTCCACGGCAAGGATGTGGCCGAGGTGACGGGGCCGTGGGCCGACGGGCCGGTCCCGCAGGTGGACGCCGTGGTCACCGCGCGGCGCGGACTCGCCCTCGCCGTACTCACCGCGGACTGCACTCCCGTACTGCTGGCCGACCCGGTCGCGGGCGTCGTGGCCGCCGCGCACGCCGGCCGGCCGGGGATGATCGCGGGGATCGTGCCCGCCGCCGTCGAGGTGATGAAGTCGCTCGGCGCGCAGCCGGCCCGCATCGTCGCCCGTACCGGACCCGCCGTCTGCGGACGCTGCTACGAGGTTCCCGAGCAGATGCGGGCGGAGGTGGCCGCGGTCGAACCGGCGGCCTGGGCCGAGACCAGTTGGGGCACCCCGGCCGTCGATGTCACGGCCGGGGTCCATGCCCAGCTCGAAGCGCTCGGGGTACGGGACCGGCAGGCTTCGCCGGTCTGCACCCTTGAATCACGCGACCACTACTCGTACCGCCGCGACCGCATCACTGGGCGGCTCGCCGGATATGTCTGGCTTGGGGTACCTTCCGGCCGAAGGCTGGAGGAGGACGGCAATGTCTGACCGTGGAACCGAACTCGCCCGCAACCTGGCGACGGTGAAGGAACGTATCGCCTCCGCCTGCGCGGCCGCCGGCCGCAAGCAGGAGGAGGTGACCCTGATCGTGGTCACCAAGACCTATCCCGCCAGTGACGTCCGGCTGCTCCATGAGCTCGGCGTCCGTCATGTCGCCGAGAACCGGGACCAGGACGCGGCTCCGAAGGCCGCCGCCTGCTCGGATCTGGACCTCATCTGGCACTTCGTCGGACAGTTGCAGACCAACAAGGTCCGTTCTGTGGCGAGTTATGCCGGTGTAGTGCAGTCCGTCGACCGTCTCAAGCTCGTTTCCTCACTGTCCGCTGCCGCGGTGCGCGCGGAGCGTGAACTCGGGTGCCTGATCCAGGTCGCGCTCGACGCGGAGTCGGGCGAGCGCGGGGACCGGGGCGGCATCGCGCCGGACGGTATTGAGGAATTGGCCGCGGCGGTGGCCGGGGCGCCAGGGCTGCGGCTCGACGGACTGATGACCGTCGCGCCGCTCGCCGGCCCGTACGCGGGACGGCAACAGGAGGCGTTCGAGCGGCTGATGGAATTTTCATCCAGCCTGCGCGCCGGGCATCCGGCTGCGAACATGGTTTCAGCAGGGATGAGTGCGGACCTCGAACAGGCAGTGGCGGCGGGAGCGACACATGTACGCGTCGGCACTGCGGTACTCGGAGACCGACCCCGGCTCGGGTAACGTCGCGAAGCAAGTCGGACCACAGTAGAAAATATGGTCATTCCCGCACATAGCGGGACGGACCGAGTGGATCGCGGGCACTTGGTGACGAATGCCGATCCACCACAGAGCGGAGGACTCAGAGAATGGCCGGCGCGATGCGCAAGATGGCGGTCTACCTCGGCCTCGTGGAGGACGATGGGTACGACGGCCGGGGTTTCGATCCCGATGACGATTTCGAACCCGAGCCGGAGCCCGAGCGGGACCACCGGCGGCACCAGCCCCCGCACCAGGTGGAGCGGGAAGAGCCGGTGCGGGTGGTGCAGCCGCCCGCGCAGCGCGAGCCGGTTCCGCTTCCCGCTGAAAGCGGACGTCCGGCACGAATCGCCCCCGTGGCATCCATCACACCTGAACGTCCGAGCCTGGAGAAGAACGCACCGGTGATCATGCCCAAGGTTGTGTCCGAGCGGGAGCCCTACCGCATCACCACTCTGCACCCGCGGACCTACAACGAGGCCCGTACCATCGGGGAACACTTCCGTGAGGGCACCCCTGTGATCATGAATCTCACGGAGATGGACGACACCGATGCAAAGCGACTTGTCGACTTTGCCGCGGGACTTGTCTTCGGTCTGCATGGCAGCATTGAACGAGTGACGCAGAAGGTGTTCCTGTTGTCGCCTGCTAACGTCGATGTCACGGCGGAGGACAAGGCCCGCATCGCAGAGGGCGGATTCTTCAACCAGAGCTGAGAACACGACACCGGGAACAACCCGGCCGCGAGGCCGGATTCACGAGAGCCAGGGGAGAGGGAAGCGCGGGATGGGCGTAGCGCTACAGGTGGTCTACATCGCGCTGATGTGCTTCCTCATCGTGCTGATTTTCCGGCTGGTCATGGACTACGTCTTCCAGTTCGCCCGCTCATGGCAACCTGGCAAGGCGATGGTGGTCGTTCTGGAGGCCACCTACACTGTCACCGATCCACCGCTCAAGCTTCTGCGGCGGTTCATTCCGCCGCTGCGTCTCGGGGGCGTGGCACTCGACCTGTCCTTCTTCGTTCTGATGATCATCGTCTACATCCTGATCTCCATCGTGAACAGCTTTGCGAGCCGGATGTGAACGATACGGTCTTGCCGACTGCCGACGACTACGTAGAGGTGAAGAAGAGATGCCGCTGACCCCCGAGGACGTGCGGAACAAGCAGTTCACGACCGTCCGCCTCCGAGAAGGCTATGACGAGGACGAGGTCGATGCCTTCCTCGACGAGGTCGAGTCCGAGCTGACCCGCCTGCTCCGCGAGAACGAGGACCTGCGCGCCAAGCTCGCCGCAGCGACCCGTGCGGCCGCGCAGAACCAGCAGCAGCAGGGCATGCGCAAGCCGCCGGAGCAGCAGGACGGCCGAGGTCCCGGCGCGCCGGTGCCCGCCGCCATATCTGGTCCGCCGGTCCAGCAGCAGCAGCCCCCGCAGATGGGTCCGCCCCAGCTGCCCGGTGGCGCGCCGCAGCTGCCCGCCGGTCCCAGCCACGGCGGTCCGCAGGGTCCCGGTGGCCCGATGGGCCCGGGTCCGATGCAGGGCGGTCCCATGGGTGGTCCTATGGGCGGCCCCATGGGCGGTCACGGTCCGCAGATGCCGCAGCCCGGTCAGGGTCCCGGCGGCGACAGTGCCGCGCGTGTGCTCTCGCTTGCGCAGCAGACCGCCGACCAGGCGATCGCGGAGGCCCGTTCCGAGGCCAACAAGATCGTCGGCGAGGCGCGCAGCCGCGCCGAGGGCCTGGAGCGCGACGCGCGCGCCAAGGCGGACGCCCTTGAGCGGGACGCTCAGGAGAAGCACCGCGTAGCGATGGGCTCGCTGGAGTCCGCGCGCGCGACGCTGGAGCGCAAGGTCGAGGACCTGCGAGGCTTCGAGCGCGAGTACCGGACCCGTCTGAAGTCCTACCTGGAGAGTCAGCTGCGTCAGCTGGAGACCCAGGCGGACGACTCGCTGGCTCCGCCGCGTACCCCGTCCGCTCCGTCGCTGCCGTCGGCCCAGTCGATGGCTCCGGCCGGCGCGGGTGCGATGGGTCACACCATGGGCGGCAACCAGTCGATGGGTCAGTCCATGGGGCAGTCCATGGGCCAGCCCATGGGTGGCAACCAGTCCATGGGCGGCGCCCCGTCGTACGGCGGCCAGCAGCAGATGTCGCCGGCGATGACCCAGCCGATGGCGCCGGTGCGGCCGCAGGCTCCGCAGCCGATGCAGCAGGCACCGTCGCCGATGCGCGGCTTCCTGATCGACGAGGACGACAACTGACGGCGGCGGGTCGCGCGTACTGCGTGTAGCCGTCGGCAGGCTGAAGGGCCGGGCCCGGGACATCGCGTCCCGGGCCCGGCCCTTTGGTGTGGTGTCGGCCGGCTGCTCTCCGTAAGGGGAGGCAAGCCTCCGGATCCCGGAACGCCCCGCAGGCGTTGTCCTCAATCGCCGGACGGGTTTCCGGACGGGATTCCGGATCGGGCTGAAATTTCGAACAGGCTGGAATTCAGGGGTACGGGGTGGAGCGGCGGCCACACCCCCAAACCGAAGGGCCCGCCCGGCAGTGCCGGGCGGGCCCTTCGGTTTGGGGGTGTGCTACTGCTTGCGGAGGCGGAACGTCAGGGACAGGCCCTCGTCCGTGAACGGGTCGCCGAACGTCGTGTCCGCGGCGTCCGTCGTGAACGTGGTGGCCAGGACCTCGTCCGCGATCAGGGTCGCGTGCGCGGTCAGCGCCTCGTTCGTGGACTCGTCCGTCGAGGACCAGCTCACCGCGATGCGGTCCGCGACGTCCAGGCCGCTGTTCTTACGTGCCTCCTGGATCAGACGGATCGCGTCACGCGCCAGTCCCGCCAGGCGCAGCTCCGGGGTGATCTCCAGGTCCAGGGCGACCGTCGCGCCCGAGTCGGAGGCCACCGACCAGCCCTCGCGCGGGGTTTCGGTGATGATCACCTCGTCGGGGGTCAGGGTGATCGTCTCGCCGTTGACCTCCAGCGTGGCCTCGCCGTCGCGGAGGGCCAGGGAGAGTGCCGCGGCGTCCGCTGCCCCGACCGCCTTGGCGACATCCTGGACGCCCTTGCCGAACCGCTTGCCCAGCGCGCGGAAGTTCGCCTTCGCCGTTGTGTCGACGAGCGAGCCACCGACCTCGGAGAGCGAGGCGAGGGAGGTGACGTTCAGCTCCTCGGTGATCTGGGCGCGCAGCTCCTCGCCAAGGGACTCGAAACCGGCCGCCGCGACCAGCGCCCGGGAGAGCGGCTGGCGCGTCTTGACCCCGGACTCCGCGCGGGTGGCGCGGCCCAGTTCGACCAGGCGGCGGACCAGCGCCATCTGGGAGGACAGGGTGGGGTCGATGGCGGTGAGGTCGGCCTCGGGCCAGGTGGCGAGATGCACCGACTCCGGGGCGTCGGGCGTCACCGGGACGACCAGGTCCTGCCAGACCCGCTCCGTGATGAAGGGGGTGAGCGGGGCCATGAGGCGGGTCACCGTCTCGACGACGTCGTGCAGGGTGCGCAGCGCCGCCTTGTCGCCCTGCCAGAAGCGGCGGCGCGAGCGGCGTACGTACCAGTTGGACAGATCGTCGACGAAGGCCGACAGGAGCTTTCCGGCGCGCTGGGTGTCGTACGACTCCAGGGCCGAGGTGACCTGGTCGGTCAGGGCATGGAGCTCGGACAGCAGCCAGCGGTCCAGGACCGTGCGGTCGGCCGGGGCCGGATCCGCCGCGGACGGGGCCCAGTTGGACGTGCGGGCGTACAGGGCCTGGAAGGCCACCGTGTTCCAGTAGGTCAGCAGCGTCTTGCGTACGACCTCCTGGATCGTGCCGTGGCCGACCCGGCGCGCCGCCCACGGGGAGCCGCCGGCCGCCATGAACCAGCGGACCGCGTCGGCGCCGTGCTGGTCCATCAGCGGGATCGGCTGAAGGGTGTTCCCCAGGTGCTTGGACATCTTGCGGCCGTCCTCGGCGAGGATGTGGCCCAGGCAGACCACGTTCTCGTACGACGACTTGTCGAAGACCAGCGTGCCGACGGCCATCAGCGTGTAGAACCATCCACGCGTCTGGTCGATCGCCTCCGAGATGAACTGCGCGGGGTAGCGCTTCTCGAAGAGCTCCTTGTTCTGGTACGGATAGCCCCACTGTGCGAAGGGCATCGAACCCGAGTCGTACCAGGCGTCGATGACCTCCGGGACGCGCGTCGCGGTCTGCTCGCAGGTCGGGCAGGGGAAGGTGACGTCGTCGATGTACGGGCGGTGCGGGTCCAGGGCCGACTGGTCCGTGCCCGTCAGCTCGGTCAGCTCGGCGCGTGAGCCGACGACCGTGAGGTGGTTGTCCTCGCAGCGCCAGATCGGCAGCGGGGTGCCCCAGTAGCGGTTCCGCGACAGCGCCCAGTCGATGTTGTTGTTCAGCCAGTCGCCGAACCGGCCCTGCTTGACCGAGTCCGGGAACCAGTTGGTGTTCTCGTTCTCCTCGAGCAGCCGGTTCTTGATGGAGGTGGTGCGGATGTACCAGGACGGCTGCGCGTAGTAGAGCAGCGCGGTGTGGCAGCGCCAGCAGTGCGGATAGCTGTGCTCGTACGGGGTGTGCCGGAAGAGCAGACCACGAGCCTGGAGGTCCGCGGTCAGCGCCTCGTCGGCCTTCTTGAAGAAGACGCCGCCGACCAGCGGCACATCCTCCTCGAAGGTGCCGTCGGGGCGGACCGGGTTGACCACCGGCAGGCCGTACGCGCGGCAGACCTTGAGGTCGTCCTCACCGAAGGCGGGGGACTGGTGGACCAGACCCGTACCGTCCTCGGTGGTGACGTACTCGGCGTTGACGACGTAGTGGGCTTCGGAGGGGAACTCGACGAGCGAGAAGGGACGGTCGTACGTCCAGCGCTCCATCTCGCGGCCCGTGAAGCTCTGGCCGGTGGCCTCCCAGCCCTCGCCCAGCGCCTTCTCCAGCAGCGGCTGCGCGACCACCAGCTTCTCGTTGCCGTCGGTGGCCACGACGTACGTGACGTCGGGGTGGGTGGCGACGGCGGTGTTGGAGACCAGGGTCCAGGGAGTGGTCGTCCACACGAGGAGGGCCGCTTCGCCGGCCAGCGGGCCGCTCGTCAGCGGGAAGCGCACGAAGACCGACGGGTCCACGACCGTCTCGTATCCCTGCGCCAGCTCGTGGTCCGAGAGCCCGGTTCCGCAGCGCGGGCACCAGGGGGCGACACGGTGGTCCTGGACCAGCAGGCCCTTGTTGAAGATCTCCTTCAGCGACCACCAGACGGACTCGATGTACGACGGGTCCATCGTGCGGTACGCGTCGTCGAGGTCGGTCCAGTACCCCATGCGGGTCGTCAGCTCGGCGAACGCGTCCGTGTGACGGGTCACCGACTCACGGCACTTGGCGTTGAACTCGGCGATGCCGTACGCCTCGATGTCCTTCTTGCCGGCGAAGCCGAGTTCCTTCTCGACAGCCAGCTCGACCGGCAGACCGTGGCAGTCCCAGCCGGCCTTGCGGGCGACGTGGTAGCCGCGCATCGTGCGGAAGCGCGGGAAGACGTCCTTGAAGACCCGCGCCTCGATGTGGTGCGCGCCGGGCATGCCGTTGGCGGTCGGCGGGCCCTCGTAGAACACCCACTCGGGGCGGCCCTCGGACTGCTCGAGGCTCTTGGCGAAGACCTTGCTCTCGCGCCAGAAATCGAGCACGGCGTGCTCGAGCGCGGGCAGATCGACCTGGGCGGGCACCTGGCGGTACTGCGGTGGTGTCATCGACGAGCTCCTCCAACGGACAGTGTCTGTTCCGTCGGAGGGACGAGAGCACGGGCTCCCGCGGTACCACCCTCCTTGGCTCCGGGCACACAGCCCCGAGCCCCCTCATTGGGTCGCGACACCGGTTCTACTGGCCTTGCGGCGTTCTTCCGGCGGCTCCGGGGTGATGCTTCGCTTCGCGCTCGCCCCCGGGCTCTCACCGTCCCCGGGTCGCTCATGGCTGCGTACGACGCTACTCGTCCCCATCCAAGCCTTTCGCTGCGCCCAGTGTACGGGCCCGTACGGGGAGCGGCCGACAGGTTTTGCGGTGGATGCCGGATGGCCGTGCGGTTGACCCGAATGGCCACACAGCCTGCGGCGGAGTCCGGCTCCGCCCGGGGGGCGGATTACCGGGCGGGGAGCTGGGAACAACCGATGCAGGCCCGCCGTGTCGCAGCCCGGGGCGGGCCGAACCGGCGGCGTGCCCCGTTGCCGCGGGGCTGGGGTCGATTTATCGTCCCAGCACGATTCGCGAGCAAGATCACAATATGTGAAGGGGCCGCGGCCATGGTGGCGAAGAAGACCGCCGAGAAGACGGCGTCCGCACGTTCCACCGCCGCTGAGGCGGCGGCCAGGGATGCGAGCGGCAGGAAGAGCACCGTCGCGAAGAAGGCCGCGGCAGGGACCGGGAAGACCACGGTGAAGAAGGCGGTGGCGAAGCAGGCGGCGGAGCAGAAGGCGCCGACGGTGAAGACGACCGCGAGGAACGCGACTGCGAAGAAGGCGACGGCGAAGAACGCGATGGCAAAGAACGCGACGGCTGTGAAGGGGACGGGGGCAGCGGCGGCCGGGACGGCGCCGGTGAAGAAGGCATCCGCAAAGAAGGCCGCGGTCAAGAAGGCCTCGGCCAATAAGGCCGCAGTCGACAAGGCCGCGGTCGAGGAGGTCGTGGTCGAGAAGGCTGTGGCCAAGAAGGCCGTGGTCAAGACGGCACCTGCCAAGGCAACTGCCAAGGCGACCGCCAAGAAGGCTGCGAAGAAGGCCGCGTCCGCGGCCAAGGGGGCGGCCCAGGCCGCGAATCAGACAGGAGCCAGGACGGTGGGAGCGAAGAAGACCGCGGGCAGGACGTCGGCTGTCGGCAAGAGCGCGAGAGCGGTGCCCACGGCCCGTGCAGTGGCCGCGACACCGCCGGGGGAGCTGGCGGTACGGCCCGGTGAGGACCCATGGACTCCGGAAGAGGTCGCCGCGGCGAGGGCCGAGCTGGAGGGTGAGGTGACCCGGCTGAACGCCGAGCTGACCTCCTCGGAGGTGGCGCTGGTCGGACTGATGCGGGACTCCGGGGACGGCGCGGGCGACGACGACGCCGACACCGGGACCAAGAACATCACCCGCGAGCACGAGATGTCGCTCGCCGCCAACGCCAGAGAGATGCTGGAGCAGACCGAGCGGGCGCTGCAGCGGCTCGACGCGGGGACGTACGGGCTCTGCGAGATCTGCGGCAAACCGATCGGAAAGGCCCGTATGCAGGCGTTCCCGCGCGCCACCCTGTGCGTGGAGGACAAGCAGAAGCAGGAACGCCGGGGCTGAGGCTCCGTACGGGTGTGCCGTACCCTCATGCACAGTCAGGCACCTAGGTTGAGGGACTCACGTGGCAGAGGCGGAGCGCGTCATCGGTACGCCGGATGTGGACGACGAGGCTGCGGCGCCCGCCGAGCAGCCCAAGGGCAAGCGCAGGATCACCGTGCTCTTCGCCGTGGCGGTCGTGGCGTACTTGTTCGACCTCGTCAGCAAGATGATCGTGGTGGCCAAGCTGGAGCACCACGAGCCGATCAAGATCATCGGTGATCTGCTGAAGTTCGTGGCGGTACGGAACCCCGGCGCGGCCTTCGGTATGGGCGAGGCCTTCACCGTGATCTTCACCTGCATCGCGGCGACGGTGATCATCGTGATCGCCCGGCTCGCGCGCAAGCTCTACAGCACGCCCTGGGCGATCGCCCTGGGGCTGCTGCTCGGCGGTGCGCTCGGCAATCTCACCGACCGGATCTTCCGCTCGCCCGGCGTCTTCGAGGGCGCGGTCGTGGACTTCATCGCGCCCGCGCACTTCGCCGTCTTCAACCTCGCCGACTCCGCGATCGTCTGCGGCGGGATCCTGATTGTGATCCTGTCGTTCAGGGGCCTGGACCCCGACGGGACTGTCCACAAGGACTGACAAGGCATACTCGACGGGTGAGTACAGTTCCCGAGATCCGCACCCTGCCCGTACCCGATGGCCTTGAGGGCGAGCGTGTCGACGCCGCCATCTCCCGGATGTTCGGGTTTTCCCGTACGAAGGCGGCCGAGCTGGCAGCTGCCGGGAAGGTGCAGGTCGACGGCTCTGCCGTCGGAAAGTCCGAGCGTGTGCACGGCGGGGCCTGGCTCGAGGTCGAGATGCCCCAGGCGCCCGCGCCGGTCCAGATCGTGGCCGAGCCCGTCGAGGGCATGGAGATCGTGCACGACGACGACGACATCGTGGTGATCGTCAAGCCGGTCGGCGTGGCCGCGCACCCGAGCCCCGGCTGGACCGGGACGACCGTGATCGGCGGCCTGGCCGCTGCCGGGTACCGCATCTCGACGTCGGGTGCGGCGGAGCGGCAGGGCATCGTGCACCGGCTGGACGTCGGCACGTCCGGACTGATGGTCGTCGCCAAGTCGGAGCGGGCGTACACCATGCTGAAGGCGCAGTTCCGGGACCGGACCGTGGACAAGCGGTATCACGCGCTGGTCCAGGGGCACCCGGACCCGATGAGCGGCACCATCGACGCCCCGATCGGCCGGCACCCGAACCACGACTACAAGTGGGCGGTCACGGCGGAGGGCAAGCCGTCGGTCACCCACTACGACCTGATCGAGGCGTTCCGGGCGGCGTCACTGCTGGACATCAAGCTGGAGACGGGGCGTACGCACCAGATCCGGGTGCACATGGCCGCCCACCGGCACCCGTGCGTGGGCGATCTGACGTATGGCGCGGACCCGACCATGGCGAAGCGGCTGGGGCTGACGCGGCAGTGGCTGCACGCGGTGCGGCTCGGCTTCGAGCACCCCTCGGACGGGCAGTGGGTCGAGTACGCGAGCGGGTACCCGGAGGACCTGCAGCAGGCGCTGGACGCGATCCGGGCCGAGAGCGAGTGAGCGCGGGCCCGTACGAGGTCAGGGTCGCCGGGGACGAGGCGGACCGTGAGGCCTGCTTCCGGGTCCGCAAGGAAGTCTTCGTCGTCGAGCAGCGGGTGCCCGAGGACATCGAGTACGACGCGTACGACGAGCCCGGCGCGGACACCGTGCATGTGCTGGCGATCCGGACGGACGGGCTGCCGCTGGGCACGGGCCGACTGCTGTACGGCCCCGACGCGGCCGGCCGGACGGGCGGCGACCGGACGGTCGGCTCGCTGGGCCGGCTCGCGGTGAGCAAGGCGGCGCGGGGGCTCGGTGTCGGTGTGGCGCTGGTGCGGGGCATCGAGGAGGCCGCCCGGGAGCGCGGCCTGGCGGCGGTGGATCTGCACGCGCAGACGCACGCGCTGGGCTTCTACGAGCGACTCGGGTACGGAGCGTACGGAGCGGAGTTCTCCGACGCGGGAATGCCGCACCGAGCGATGCGCAAGATGCTCTAGATACGCAAGGTGCTCCAAGAGCTCCAGGAGCAAGCCGGGCTGTCGTCGGGCCGCGGTCCGTCTGAACGGCAGGCCCCGGCAGGCCCCGGCAGGCCACTCGCCGCTCGGCGGGGCGACCTGCAGAGCGAGTGGGCGGGAGCCGCGAGGGGCGGTCAAGGCCGTTGCGTGGCACGGGAGTCGGACGGCCGCGCGGCCCGGGGCGGGTTCGTGCCGGGGCCGGAAGCGGCCTCGCTCGACGCGCATGGTGATCTCGCCGGTCATGCCGTGGTCCACCCCCGGCCGAAGCGGAAGGCATCCCGCACCGTACTCATCCGATGACTGTTCAGTCCGGTGAAGCAGCGAGCTGTGCCGATGAGGGTGTTGGGATGGTTCGGCTGGGTTGCGTGGCAGGCTGGAAGCCTTGACCGTTGAGGTTTCGAGCCCCCGGAGGGCGCACCGTGGACCAATTGGCGCTGCTGTTCGCGCTGTTGCTCGGGGCGGTGGTGACGGTGCCGCTGGGGGAGCGTCTCGGTCTGCCCGCGCCTGTGCTGATGACCCTCGCCGGGATCGTTCTGGCTTTTCTTCCCTTTGTGCCGAGCGTCGACGTACCGCCGGAGTTCATCCTTCCGCTGTTGCTGCCGCCCTTGCTCTACGCCTCCGTGCAGCGCACCTCATGGCGGCAGTTCACGGTCAATATCCGGCCGATCCTGCTGCTCGCGGTCGCGCTGGTGTTTGTGACGACCGCGGCGGTCGCGGCCGTCGCCAACGCCGTGGTGCCCGGGCTCCCGATCGCTGCGGCGGTCGCGCTCGGCGCGCTGGTCGCGCCGCCCGACCCGGTCGCCGCGACCGCCGTCGCCGGTTCGCTCGGACTGCCGCGCCGGATGGTCTCCATCCTGGAGGGCGAAGGGCTCTTCAACGACGTCACGGCGATCGTGCTCTACCACGTGGCGATCGCCGCGGCGGTGAGCGGGACCTTCTCCTGGCCGGCCGCCGTAGGGGATCTGGTGCTGTCCGGCGTGGTGGCCGTGGCCGTGGGGCTCGCGCTGGGCTGGCTCTCCAACAAGCTGATGGGCCTGCTCGGTGACGCGACGCTGCAGATCGGCCTCTCGCTGATGGTGCCCTTCGTCAGCTATGTGCTGGCGGAAGAGCTGAAGGGGTCCGGGGTTCTCGCCGTCCTCACCACCGCGCTCTTCCTTGCCGAGCACACCGCCGACGCCGACGACGTGATGGGACGGCTGGCCGGGAACACCTTCTGGCAGATCGTCGACACGCTCGTCACCGGCGTCGCCTTCGGTCTCATCGGGCTCGAACTCCACAACGTCTTCGGCACGGCCGACGGGCGCGAGATGCAGATGGTGGGGTGGGGCGCCGCGATCGTCGCGGTCGTCGTGGGCGTACGGCTGATGTGGCTGCTGCCCGCGACCTGGCTCGCCAAGAGACTGCACACCCGACGGGACTACGACGAGGAAATCCCCGTGACCTGGCGGGAGACCGTCATCATGTGGTGGGCGGGCATGCGGGGTGTGGCCTCGGTGGCGCTGGCGCTGGCCATTCCGTTGAAGACGGACAGCGGGGCGGACTTTCCGGGCCGGGACGAGATCATCTTCATCGCGTTCGCGGTCGTCATGGCCACGCTCGTCCTCCAGGGGCTGACCCTGCCGTGGATGGTGCGGCGGCTCGGCGTCCGGGCCGACGCGGACGTGGAGCGCGAACTGGAGCGGCGCCTCGCGCTGCGCGCGACGAAGGCGGCCCGGCACCGGCTGAGGGAGATCGAGGCGGTGGAGGAGCTGCCGGAGGATGTCAGCGAGCGGCTGCTGCGCCGGGCGTACGACATGGGGGCGCGGATCAGCTCGGACATCATCGACGACGAGCGGCGTGACTGGTTCGCGAAGCGACAGGACCGCCTCAGGACGACGCAGCGGATCCAGCGGGAGATGCTGTCGGCCGCGCGCCACGAGGTGCTCTCGGCCCGCAGCGAACCGGGCGCCAACCCGGAGGTGGTGGACCGGGTCCTACGGCACCTGGACGTGCGCAGCATGCGGTGAGACGGAGTGGGCGGGTGCGGGTGCGGGTGCGCGGCGGGCGCGGTGGCGAGGGCGGGGCCGGGCCGGGCCGGGCCGGGCCGGGGGAGAGTGCCCGACTGCGGTGACTGCGCGGCGGGCGTCCGACAGGTCCCCGGGCAGGTCCCGGGGCAGGTCCCCGGCCGTGGCCCGGTCCGACTCGACCGGGCCACGGCCGGACCCGGCTCTGCATGCCCGTGCCGGACCGGCCGGCCTGCTGACCTTCTGGCCTGCGCCGGCCCTGATCCGGCTCTGATCCGGCCGGACCCGGCGTATCCAGAGCCGCAGGCCCGGGACCCCGGTCCGGTCTGACCCGAGCCGAGCCGGTCCGAGTCGACCCGATGTGCCCCGGCCTGGACCGAGGGCCCCGCCCTCAGCCGCCCGGGCTCCCGGATCCGCCGGCCCGCCCTGGCCGTCCAGGTTCAGCCGCGGCCCGTGCGGGGATGCTGCCCGTCAGGGCTGTTGTCCGTGGCGTGGGCATGGGCGGCGTCAGCGACGTCAGCGACGTCAGGGACGTCAGGGACGTTAACGGTGTGGACCTCCGCCGCAGGAGGCGGACCGTCCGCCCGGCCTCCCTCCGGCAGCGGCACCGCCGACATCGTGATCCGTGGCAGCGCGTACGGATGCTCCTCGTACAGCCAGGCGATCATCCGCTCCCGCACCGCGCACCGCGCCGTCCAGACATCGTCGGCGTCCTTCGCCGTGACCACCGCCCGCACCTCCATCGTGCTGGGGGTCGTGTCCGTGACCGCCAGGCTCCAGTCACGGCCGTCCCACGCCGCGCACTCCCGCAGAACGTCGTGCAGCTTCTCGCGCATCAGGCCCACCGGCGCCGAGTGGTCCAGATGGAAGAAGACCGTCCCGGTCATCTGGGCCCCGCCGCGCGACCAGTTCTCGAACGGCTTGCTGGTGAAGTACGACACCGGCATCGTGATGCGCCGCTCGTCCCACGTCCGTACGGCGAGGAAGGTGAGTGTGACCTCCTCGACCACGCCCCACTCCCCGTCCACCACCACCGTGTCGCCGATGCGCACCATGTCGCCGAAGGCGATCTGGAAGCCGGCGAAGAGATTGCCGAGCGTGGACTGGGCGGCGACACCGGCGACGATGCCGATCACGCCCGCGGAGGCGAGCAGCGAGGCGCCGAGCTTCTCCATGCCGGGGAAGGTCAGCAGCATCGCCGCGACCGCCACCACCACAACGATCGCCGTGGCGATCCGCATGATCAGCGTGACCTGTGTACGCACCCGCCGTACCCGGGCGGGATCGCGGGTCGAGGACGCGTAGCGGGCGTACGACGACTCCACGACCGCGGAGATGATCCGTATCACCAGCCAGGCCCCGGCGCCGATCAGCACCAGCGACAGCACCTGGCCGATGTCGGCCTCGTGCTTCTCGATGAGCCGCCACTGAGTCTCTTGGTAGGTCCCTCTCAGCAGCGCGGTGAGCAGCACAACCTGAAGGGGCAGCCGGCAGCGCCGCAGCAGCCCCCACAGGGGGGTCTCGGGGTGGCGGGCGTCCACGCGGCGGAGCAGCAGGTCGACAGCCCAGCCGCACAGCAGCGTGAGCACGACCGAGCCACCGACGACAATCAACGGGCGCAGTTCGTTCTCCATGTCTCCGAAGCTCACTAGCCAACTGGCAGGATGACCGAATGAACATCATGCTTTTTCATTCGGTTTACGGTCTGCGCCCGGCCGTACACGCGGCAGCCGACCGGCTGCGCGCCGCCGGGCACCAGGTTCGCGTGCCCGACCTCTTCGACGGTCAAACCGTCGAGACCGTCGAGGAGGGCAGGGCGCTCAAGGACAAGATCGGCAAGGAGGAGCTGCTGCGGCGCGCGATCCTGGCCGCCGCGCCGTACTCCGAAGAGGGACTGGTGTACGCCGGGTTCTCGCTCGGCGGCTCGATCGCGCAGAACCTCGCGCTGGGTGACCGGAAGGCGCGCGGCCTGCTGCTTCTGCACGGCACCTCCGACATCGCGGAGGGGGCGACCGTGGACGAGCTGCCCGTACAGCTGCATGTCGCGGACCCGGACCCCTTCGAGCCGCACGACTGGCTGAACTCCTGGTACCTCCAGATGCAGCGGACCGGCGCGGACGTGGAGATCTACCGCTACCCGGGCGCCGGACACCTGTACACCGACCCGGATCTGCCCGACTACGACGAGGCGTCGGCCGATCTGACCTGGCGGACCGCGCTGGGCTTCCTCGCGACGCTCTAGGACTGCTTCAGGGCCATGGTTCAGGGGCGGGTGCAGCGGCCGCTGGTGCCGCCGCCCGGGGCCGGGTTGCAGAGGTACTTGCTGTCGGACCCACGGTGGCTCAGAAAGCGGCCGAAGCACTCGTCCTTCGTACTCAGGCCGTTGGTACGACACCAGGAGACCGCGGCGGCGCCGTCGTCGAAGCCGGGGACGTAGAAATTCCAGTAGCCGGAGCGGAGTGAGGCGTACTCGCTGCTGTCGACGTACTGGACATTGCTGAGGCCCTGGTTGCGCAGGGCCTGCTCCTGGCGGTCCCGGGCCGCGGCGCCCGAAGACTTGCCCACGGAGGCGAGCTGGGCGACCCAGACGCCGGCCTCCGGGTTCCCTGTCGGGAGCGGCGGGCTCTGCGATTGCCCGGGCTTCGGCGTGGGGGTCGTCGTCGCTGTGGGGGAGCTGCCGCTGGAACCCGCCTTGTCCCCGGTGCTGTCGCCCGCCCGGTTGTCCGGGGCGCGCAGGTCGAACACCAGGGCCGCGCCCGCGGTGACCGCGACGGCCACCGCGATCACCGCCGCGACGACCGATATGCGGCGCCCGGCCCGCCCGGCCCGCTCCGGCCGCGCCACCGGCGGCTGGTACGGCGTCTGGCGCGGCGTCTGCGGCGCCGTACCGGATTCGACCTGCGCCAGCATCGCGTCCAGCGCGGCCGCGTCGGGCCGCGCCGCCGGGTCCCGTACCAGCAGCGCGCTCAGGACGGGTGCGAGCGGACCGGAGCGCACCGGCGGTGGCACCTCGTCGTCCAGTACGGCCGCCAGCGTGGCCAGCGTCGTACCGCGGCGCAGCGGGCTCACGCCCTCCACGCACACGTACAACAGAAGACCCAGCGACCAGAGGTCGGAGGCCGGGGCGTTGTCCCGCCCCCGGATCCGTTCGGGAGCGATGTATTCGGGCGAACCGATCAGATCGCCGGTTGCCGTCAGCGAGGTCGAACCCTTCAGGGCAGCGATGCCGAAGTCCGTGAGCACCGCACTGCCGTCAGCGCGCAGCAGCACATTGGCCGGCTTGACGTCCCGGTGCTGGATGCCCGCCGCGTGCGCGGCGCGCAGCGCGGAGAGCAACTCCCGGCCCGTCTTCGCGGCCTCCTGCGGGCTGACCGGCCCCTGGGCGAGCCGGTCCTGGAGCGTGGCGCCCGGGAGCAGCTCCATGACGATCCATGGATGCGGGCCCTCGTCGACGATGTGATGAATCGTCACCACATGGGGATGGCTGATTCTGGCCAGGGCCCTGGCCTCGCGCAGCACACGCTCTCGTAGTGTGCGCGAGGCCTGGGGGCGGGCGGCCGCCAGCGCGGGGTCGGGCGACCGGACCTCTTTCAGTGCCACCTCACGGTGCAGGACGGTGTCCCAGGCGCGCCACACCGTGCCCATGCCGCCGCTGCCGAGCCGCTCCCGCAGCTCGAAGCGTCCGTCGACGATCCTGCTGTGTGCGCTGTCTGCGCCGCCCGTGCCCCCGGTCATGCGGGTCAGCGTACGGGCTGGTCGACCCGCTCGACACGCTGGGTACCGGACCGGGTCCGGTAGGAGCGGGCCCACTTGGACGTCGCGTCGCGCTTCGTCTTGTCGGACAGGACGTAGTAGTCCATCTGCGAGCGCTCGGCGGTGACATCGAGGACGCCGTAGCCGTGCCCGTCCATGTCCAGCCACTTCACATGACGGTTGGCCGCCTTGACGGCCGTGGAGGCGACCAGCGAGAGCGTGCCCGGCGCGACATGGAGAAGGTCGTCCAGATTGTCGGAGCTCACCGATGTCACCACGAACTCGGTCGCGGCGGACTGTGAGAACGGATACGTCGCCGCCTTGACCGGTACGTCGTTCGCCCAGGCCATGTGGATGTCGCCGGTGAGGAAGACAGTGTTCTCGATCCCGCGCTGCGTCAGATGCCCGAGCAGCTCCTTGCGGTCGTCGGTGTAGCCGTCCCACTGGTCGACATTGATCGCGAGGCCCTCCTTGGGCAGCCCGAGCAACTCCGCGATCGGCCCCAGCAGATGGGCCGGTACGGAGCCGAAGGCGACCGGCGAGATCATCACGGAGGTGCCGACCAGCTTCCACGCGGCGTCGGACCCGGCAAGACCCGCCTTCAGCCAGTCCAGCTGCGCGCGGCCGGTGAGCGTACGCTCCGGGTCGTCCACGCTGCCGTTGCCGACCGTCGTCTGCTGCGAGCGGAAGGACCGCAGGTCCAGCAGATGCAGATCGGCGAGCTTGCCGAAGCGCAGCCGGCGGTAGACGGTGCCCTCGGTGGAGGTGCGTACGGGCATCCACTCGAAGTAGGCCTGACGGGCGGCCGCGGCCCGCGCAGCCCACTCGCCCTCGGCGCCCGGTGTGTGGTTCTCCGCGCCGCCCGACCAGGTGTCGTTCGCGAACTCGTGGTCGTCCCAGATCGCGATCACCGGGTGGGCGGCGTGCAGCGCCTGCAGGTCGGTGTCCGTCTTGTAGGTGGCATGCCGGGTGCGGTAGTCGGCGAGGGTGAGGATCTCGTGCTTCGGCTCGTGCTGCCGTACGACGTACTTCTCCTCCGGGTACCCGCCGGTCGCGTACTCGTAGATGTAGTCGCCGAGATGGAGGACCGCGTCGAGGTCGGCGCGGGCGGCCAGATGCCGGTACGCGGAGAAGTAGCCGGACTCCCAGTTGGCGCAGGAGACCACTCCGAAGCGGACACCGGGGGTGGTGGCGTCGGTGGCCGGGGTGGTGCGGGTTCGGCCGACGGGAGAGAGGGCCGTGCCGGCGGTGAAGCGGAAGTAATAGGCGGTCGCCTGGCGCAGGCCTCTTACGTCCACCTTGACGGTGTGGTCGGACGAGGCCTTCGAGGTGGTGGTGCCACTGGCGACGACCCGGGCAAAGCCCTTGTCCTCCGCGACCTCCCAACTCACCGCGGTGTCCGGACCCTTGCCCGAGCCCGGTACGGCGTCGGGGCCGGGGGTGAGACGCGTCCACAGCAGTACGCCGTCGGGCAGCGGGTCGCCGGAGGCTATGCCATGGAGAAAGGCCGGGCCCTGGCCGTCGGCGGAGGCGGTGGAGGAGGCGGCCGCGAGAACGGGCGCGGCGACAGCGGTGGCGGCAGCGGCCTTGACGACCGTGCGGCGGCTGGGAGTTGAGGAAAATCGACTGGTCACGGCCGATCAGACTACTGATCGGTAAGCCGAATGGGTGAGCGAACGGAGAAAGTTCGCCCGCCCATCTGTGGCGGTCCACCGTGACGTTCCCTGCCGGTCGGCCGGCGGGCAGGTCACCACTGTCGGTATCGGCTCGGCTCGGCCGGGAGGATCAGCCTCTCAATGCCCAACATCTGGAAGCTCAGCGTCCGACGCTGAGCCGGATGCTGTAGCCCTTGCCGCCGCCCTTGAAGGCCACGATGTCGAGTGCGGGACAGACGTCGTGGCCGAGCGGAACGGGGCCGTGGCGTTGCCAGTCGATGGCGCCGTTCGCCGGGACGTTCGGCAGGCCGTAGTCGATGTGTCCTCAACGGAAGGCGAGCCTGCGGAAGGCGTCGCGCACGTCTGTCAGGGCCCCTCGGTCACGGGTGTAGTAAAGCTTGTTCGTGAGCAACACCGCCCAGCGCTCTTGCGCGGGCGAGAGCCACATGCCGGTGCCCGTGAAGCCGTAGTGGACCCAGATGTCGTGCTCGGTCGGGACGGTGCCCGGAGCGGGGTGCCAGAACAGACCACGTGCAGGGGCGAGCTCGCCGGTGTGGATCTTGAGGGACTCCTTGACCCAGGTGGGGCCGAACCCAGGACGGTCGGCCGACTCGGTGTGACCGAGCATGTTGCGGAGGAACGACGTGAGGTCGTCGAGTACGGAGAAGGCGCCGGCGATGCCGCAAGTGCCGTTGAGGAGGCGGGCGGAGAAGTCGTGGGCGGTGCCCTTGAGGTGGGCGCCGGTGGTCTCGTCGAGCTCGGTGGGCGCACAACGTGCTGCGGCCTCTGTCGGCAATGGGCCGAAGCGAGTTTCCCTCATGCCGAGGGGCTGCCAGACGCGGGTGGTGGCGAACACGTGCAACGTCTGGCCGGACAGGTGCTCGGCAAGATAGCCGAGGATGAGGGCCGCGCGGTCGGTGTATTCGACGGCTTCGCCGGGTGGGCGGTGAAGGGCTTCGTGGAGGACGCCGTCGCGGATGTCCTGTGGGTCGGTGCCGTAGAGGGCTCTGAGGTTGGCGCGCAGAGGGACGCCGACTGTGTGCGTGAGCAGGTGATGGGCGGTGACCTGGCCCAGGGGATGGCCAGCGACCTCGGTCCAGAGGGTGCCCAGTGGGGCGTCGAGCTGGAGTTTGCCGTCTTCGACGAGGGTGCCGATGGTGGACCAGACAGCGAGGACCTTGGTCAAGCTGGCGACGTCGAAGATGGTGTCGAGCCGCATGGGTTCGTCGGGCCGAGTGGGATTGAGGAGCCCGACGGCGCCGCTGGCCTCCGTTCCACGAGCGTTGCCCATGGCCCAGACGGCGCCGGGGTAGACCTTGTTGTGAACGCCGTCCTGGAGGAGCTTTTCGATGCGGTCGGTGTCGAGCGTCATGGTCTCCCGATCGTTGCGGCGTGCGGTGTCCCGCTGGTCAGCGTAGTGACGCAGCCGGGCAGCTATCGGCTGCGCCACGGGCGGGTCAGGTGAGCTGGTTGCCGAGGTCGGTCAGTGCCGTCGCGGTAGCGGTGAGGGGGTACCGGACGGCGTTAGTCTCGCCCGCCGCTTGGAGGGCGGCGTACAGGCCGGGGGTGTTGCGGAGCCTGTCGAGGTCACGGACCAGAGCCGCGGGGTTGGTGAAGTCGGTGGCGAGGCCCGTGGTGGCCAGGGTTTCGTTGAGGCCGGGCACGGGTTGGTAGAGGACCGGCAGGCCGCATGCCTGGGCTTCGAGGGCCACCAAGCCCATGGCTTCGAGCGTGGTGGAGGGCAGGACGAGAGCGTCGTGGTCGGCGAAGGCTTTCCACAGTTGTGGGCGACGGAGCCAGCCGAGGTATCGGACGTGGACGCCTGGGCGGCGGAGCAGTGGGGCCAGGGTGTGGAGCTGGGGGAGTGGTGCGGCGATGCTCAGCTCGACGGCTTGGGCAAGCGGTAGTGCGTGGAGCAGGGCCTCGACGCCCTTCTCGGCGGTGAGACGTCCTGCGTAGAGCAGGCGGAGGTGGCTGTTCTGCCGGTGAGCGGGACGTGGGGGTGGAGTGGCGAGCAGGTGGTCGGGGATGCCCCAGGGGATCTTCTCGATCTTTCGCTGGCTCGTGTGGGGTGCGAGACGGAGGAGCCGGTCGGCCATGGCACCGGTGGGGACGACGATGGCGTCGGCGGCTCGCGCGGCCTGGCGGAGCACCTGGTGCTGGTCGCGGTGCATCTCGGCGAAGAGGAGATCGGTGCCGTGGACCAGGGCAATGCGTGGGTGCCGGGGAAGAGCGCGGAGGAGGGCCGGCGTGCCGCCGAAGGTGAGGTGTTGGAGGTGGAGGACGCTGATCCGGGACGGGTCCAGAGTGCTCGTGAGCGCGTGTCGCAAGGAGGCGACGTAGCGGTGAAAGGGCGGGCCGTTCAGGCACTTTCCGGCTCCGGGTAGCAGCTCCATCCCGGCGGGTGGACGGTGGTGCGGACCTGTCGGCCTCAGCATGAAGGCACGGGCGGGGATGAGGGGCTCGGTGCCGGTGTAAAGGTCGTGGAAGAGCTCGACGCTGCCGCCGGGGCTGCCGAAGGGCAGGTCGAGGACTGTGGCCACCACGTTGTTCATGACGGGCCTCCAGTGATCTCCTCGTACAGGCGTGACGTCTCGATGCCCGTGCTGGCCATGTACTTGAGGCCGTGCTGCTGGTAGCTGGCAGCGGCTCCGAAGGGCTGGATGAACGCCAACTTTCCGAAGGTCATGCGCGGATACACACGTACGGGCCGGGCGGCGCGGATCTCCAGCGTCCAGCGGATGGCGTGGCCCTGGTGGCCGAGCGGGGCGGAGACATGGACCCAGATACCTAGGCCGCCGATGGTGCGGTCACCGTTGAGGAATTGGGCGTACGTCTCCGAGCCCGTCTTCTCGTACGTAACACCGAGGTAGAGCACGCCCGCCTCCAGGACCAGTCCGATGGCGGGGACGGTGACCTCGGTGAACGCGGTGGGTGTGGCAGCGTCCAGGTCGCCGTCGCAGACGCGCAGTGTGTCGCCGAGGCGCCAGTCATAGGCGTTCGGTGAGAGGCGGATCGGATCGTACGGGTCGATGGTGATCTCGCCGGCGGTACGGGCGGCGGCGATCGCAGGACCGGTGAGGATCACAAGACCACCGCCCGGAGCGGAGCGACGTCACGCCAGTAGGCAGACGGCTGGGGGCCGGTGGCGGCCTGGTACTTGCCGGAGTACAGGTCCACCGGGCCGACAGAGACGAAGAACATGATCTGCCCGATCTTCATGCCCGCGTACACGCGCAGAGGCCGGACAGGCGACGGCATGAGGGTCCACTGGCCGTGGAAGCCGATGTCGCCGATGGGGGCGGTGATCTCGACGAAGAGGCCGAGTCGGCCGACGGAGGAGCGGCCGAAGAGAAGGGGGACGAAGGTGTCGGAGCCGACTTCTTCGAGGGTGTGGCCGAGGTAGAGCTCGCCGGGCTGAAGTACGAAGCCGGTGTCGTCGATCGTGGTTTCGCGGGTGGGGTTGGGGCGGTGCGCGTCGATGACGGGCGCGTTGTACGTCAGGAGTGTCGGACCGAGGCGGACGTTGTAGCTGTTCGGGTTCACCTGGGCCTGGTCGAACGGGGAGATGGACAGTCGGCCGTCGTGTGCGGCTGCGGTGATCTCGGGGCCGGTGAGGATCAACGCTCGGCTCCTTCGGTTAGGAGGTGCTGGAGGGCCTGGCCGAGGCGGAGTCCGGCCTGGTGGGTGCGGCCGTGCAGGCAGGTGTCGGCCAGGTATTCGGTGGTCAGCACGGTGGTGAGGCGCGGAGGCAGCGGGTCCGGAGCGCTGACCAGGGGGCCAGCCCGCTCGGTGAGGTGGGCGAGCAGCCTCTCGGGAGCGTCCTGAGCGGCGATGGGCACGCGGGCATGGACGAGCTGGTTGCCGAACGGCTCGATGGCGAGGAGATCGCCGAGCGTCAGATGGTCGCCGAGCGGGGTAGGGCGCAGGGCGGTCTCGTTCAGGACGAGTACGTCGGCGTCCAGCCCGCTGCGCAGGCGGACGGCGAGGTCGGTCAGAAGTTCGCGGCGGGTGGGGAGCCGGTTGCGGTACCGCTTCGCGATGCTTCCCAGGCGGGCCGACAACCTCCGCTCGACGTCCGTGATCTTGGCTCGTGCGGGGGCGAGCACGGGTGGGAAGGGCGTGGAGGTGCTGCTGGGGAAGTTCGCGCTGTGGCAGGCCCACGCGGTGGCCTCGCGTCGGGCAAGCGCGTAACCGGCCGTGAGTTCCTGTCCTTTCAGGACGGTGGTGTCGCCGATGTGGACCGGTCCGTGCTGCGGGCTGTGGCAATGTCCAGAGAAGATCACGCCCAGGAATGGGCACGCCGCGGCCAGGCCGAGGTCCTCGCTGAAGCCCGAGTGGCTGAGCAGAACCCAGTCGTCGACCTGGTGGTGATGCGACAGCATCAGCTCGCGCAGCGCCAGGACCGGATCAATGACGCGGTGCGAGGCCCGGTGCTCGATGGGTATCGCGTTGAACGCCTGAATGCCGATCACGGCGGTGATGCCGACCCGTCGGCCACCGATGACGGCGACGTGCAGCGGGTGGAAGAGCGGGCGGCCGGTGGTGGCGTCGACGGCGTTTGCACATACGGTCAGCCGGTGCAGTGCGGGCTCGAAGTGGTGGGCCCAGCCATGGTTGCCCGGTGCGACCACGTCGTATAGCCCGGTCAGGATCTCCCGCTCAATCTCGCCCTCGGCGAGCCGGTAATAGCCGCTGCCTTCGAAGAAGTCGCCACAGTCGACGACGAGCGAGTCCCGTCGCGCGACATGCAGGTAGGTCAGCATTGGGGCGGCGTTGCCGAAGGCGGAGTGGACGTCGGTGGTGGCGACGATCCGGTTCAGGACGCGGGTGGTCATGGCGTCACCTCGCAGATGTCCGCGCCCAGCGTGTGGAGTTTGCCGGGCAGGTCCGCGTGGCCCCGACGCAGCTGCTTGAGGCCGCCCAGAGTGGTGACGCCTCGGGCGGTGAGGCCGGCGATCAGCAGGGCCGAGCCTGTGCGGATGTCGGTTGCCTCCACGCCTGCTCCCGTGAGTCGCTGCGGGCCCGTCAGGCGGCAGTGGGTCGGGGAGATCTCGTCGATGACGGCTCCGAGCCGGCCGAGGTGGGGCAGCAGGTTGCCGTGGCGGCCCGGGTTGATCGTGTCGGCGAAGAAGTGCGTGCCGGGCAGCCCGAGGGCCAAGGCCATGAGGGGCGGCTCGAAGTCGGCGTCCAATCCGTCCGGGGAGAGCGAGGCGATGGCGCGCAGAGAGCGGCCCGTGAGTCGTGCGTCCTGCGCCTGAACGGTGAGACTGTCAGCCTCGGCGCTGGCGTGGATGCCGAGCGAGCGCAGCGCGGCGACCAGGGGCGCGATGTCCTCTGCCCGTACGCCGTCGATTCGACCGGCACCGCCGGTCGTGGCCATCGCGCACGCGAGCGTGCCCGCCTCGATCCTGTCGCCGGGCACAGTCCACGTCACCGGCTCGTGCGTCACGGTGGATGGCGGTGACAGGGCAAGGAGGCGGTCGCTGGCCCGGCTCTTCCAGTCGGCGGACCGCAGCGCCTCCAGGAGGCTGATGACCTCGGCGGAGAGGTTCGGCTGGCCGAGCCGTAAAGGCTGCCCCGCGATCATGGCACGCAGTACCGCAGCGACGGTGGCTCCGCGGGAGCGGAAGGGCAGCACGTGCGACACCGTCCCAGCGGCCGACTTCCTGGCCTCGACGGCGTATCCGCTGTCGTCGACGACTACCCGGTCGCCGAATGCCCCGTACACCCGGAAGTGCTGCTCCATTCCGCGCTCACCGATCTGGCACCCACCCGGCCAGGGAAGCCGGGCCCGTCCATAGCTGCCCAGGAGCGCGGGCACCAAGTAGTACGAGGCGCGGATACGGGCCGCCCCGTTGAGATCGGGAAGGGGCAGTGCGGTGTCACCAGGCAGGATGTCGACGCTTTCGGCCTCCCCGACCACGTGGTCCACCCGCCACCCTGCCTGGTGCATCAGGGTGATCATGGTCTGAACGTCTGTGCTCGACGGAACGTTCTGCAACCGTACCGGTCGGTGGAGCGCCGCAGCGGCGGCCAGCAGGGGCAGGGCGGCGTTCTTGGAACCGTCGACCTTCACGGCACCCGAAAGCGGCTGACCGGGCCGGACAGCGATCACTTCGGCGGGATGGGCAGCCAATTGGGTGTTGGTCATGGTCATCTCCTCTGGAGTGGGAGGTGCGCTCGGGGTGCGGGGCAGGCATCAGGGGCATGGGAGCCCGACGACTCGCGGCTGACTGTGATCTCGGCCCAGCAGCGCTTGCCCGACGGGGTCGGTTCGACTCCGCAGTGATCGGCGAGGGCTGCGACGATGAACAGTCCTCGCCCGCTCTCGTCGGCCGTGTCCGGCAGGCTTGGGCTCGGCAGCTTGCTGCTGGAGTCGCAGACCTCGATCCGAAGCGCCGTGCCGCTGAGCCGTGCAGCCACGGACACGGGACCGTCGCTCGCGTGCTGAACCGCGTTGGCGATCAACTCGCCGGCCACCAGCTCTGCGCTGTGCAGCGTGTCGGCATCGAAGCCCGTGTTCCAGCTCCGTATCTCAGCCGCGATCTGCCGCCGCGTTTCAGCGGCAGCCAGAGGCGTTCCGGATACGGAAATACTGAGTTCGTGCGCTTCCATGAGCGACCTCCTGGTCGGGATCGGCCACTCCAAGAAACCGGGTCGCGGTGGTCGGCAGCGAGGCTGCTTGCTGCCGCTGCATCGCTTATGCACGTCCTGCATCACTGCCAAGTGCGGTTCAATTACGCTCGGTTGAGCAGGCAGGATCGGCGACGGCAGGAGGAGCCGTGGCGCAGATGGCCGACGCACAGAGCGAAGCGAGACGGATGGGCGAGGCGATCCGCCGAGCGCGGGTGTTACAGAGGCGCTCACAGGCGGAGGTGGCCCGAGTGCTGGGCTATCACCAGTCGAAGGTGAGCCGCCTGGAGGGCGGCCGAGGAACCGAGGACGCCCGCGTGCTGCGCGAGGTCGCGCGCGTTCTCGACATTCCGTTGCACAGCCTGGGCCTCAGTACGGCCCCGGAGGCCAGTCCCACCGACACCGAGACCGAGAACATGCACCGCCGTACTTTCCTCGCCGCGGGTGTAGCCGCACTCGCGGTTCCGGCGGCACCTACCGCCGCTCAGCACGCACTTGTCCAGGCACTCCTCCCGGGACCCACCCTCGACGCCACCAGCCAGAGCATGGCCCCGGCAGAGCTACGAGACCGGGTCACCGCGGTGCGCCGGCTGTTCTGCACCTGCGACTACGCAGAACTCGTCGGCACCCTTCCGGGCCTGATCGCCGACCTCCGGCAGGCCGTCGGCTCCAGCCCCGGATCGGCAGACTTCTCCGGCCTCCTGGCTACGGCGTACCAGACCTCGGTGAGCCTGCTGCTCAAGCAGGGCGACCACGGCAACGCATGGCTTGCCGTCGGCCGCGCCATGGCCGAGGCCGAACGTTCCGACGACCCGGTGGTCCTCGCCTCCAGCGTCCGCGTCCACGCGCACGTCCTGGCCCGCGAGAAGCACACCGCCCAGGCGATCACCCTCGTCCGGCACACCGCCGACCAGCTCACCAGCGCATACGACCAACGCTCCCCGCGGTACCTCGCAGCACTCGGACTCCTTCTGCTGCGCGGCGTCACCGCCGCCAGCGGCGGCGGCAACAGGTCCGCCACCCAGGAATTCCTCTCGGAAGCCAAGGAAGTCGCGCGCTACGTCGCCCTCGACCGGCCGGACGCCTGGGCCAACTTCAGCCCCACCAACGTGGCGTTGCACGAGGTCAGTGCCGCTGTCGCCTTCGGCGACGCCGGCATCGCCCTGGAGGCCGCGCGTCCACTCATGCGCCGCCACATCCCCGTGCCCGAGCGACGCGCGGCGCTGTGGGTCGAGACCGCCCGCGCCTACAGCCAGCAAGGACGGCTGGCCGACGGGTACCAGGCTCTGCGCATCGCTGAGAGCTGCGCGTCCCAGGACATCCGCCGCCCCGCTGTCCGGGAGCTGGTCGCCGACATGGCCGCACGCGATCGTCGCCGTACCCTGCCTGAACTGCATCACTTCAGCCGTCAACTGGGAGTCCCCGCGTGAGCGATCAGCCCGACCAGCAGACCAAGAAGCCGTTCCTGTACGTCGTCGTCTGTGCGGCCGGAATCGCCGGCGACGTCGGCAAGCTGATCACGGCTGCCCAGGAGGCGAATTGGGACGTGGGCGTCATCGCCACCCCGCAGGGCCTGGGCTTCATAGACGCGGCGGCTGTCGAAGCCCAGACCGGCTACCCCATCCGCTCGACCTGGCGCTCACCCGGCGATCCTCGCCCGCTGCCGCCCGCCGACGCCATCGCGGTGGCCCCGGCCAGCTTCAACTCGATCAACAAGTGGGCCGCAGGAATCTCCGACACCCTTGCCTTGGGCATCCTGTGCGAGGCGTATGGATTCGGCATCCCTACCGCCGTCCTCCCGTACCTGAACTCGGCCCAGGCCGCCCACCCCGCATACCGCGAGAGCCTGCAGAGGCTGCGCGGGATGGGCGTCCTGGCTGGCTCGTACAAACCCCACAAGCCCAAGGCCGGCGGCGGGGCGGACCGCTTTCGCTGGGAGGAGGCCCTGGAACTGCTCACCCCCAGGCTGTCCGCGCAGACATGATCATCGCCGCCGCGCTTTAGACGCCTGCGGGAGCGGGACGGTTGCTGCCGCGTGGACCGGAGCAGCGGGGTGCTGTGCGGCGCTTCAGGCTTGTGCCGCGCGCGCTCGATTACTGGGCACCGGCCTTTGGGCGCGGTGCTGGATGCGCCAGGTGAGGCTGCCATGTGGAATCGATGCAGGTCGGGGCCACGCTTATGGCACGCGGCGTCGAAGTGGTCCAGACAACGCGCGAGGCCCAGGTCTCTGACCTGGGCCTCAACTATGGAGCAGGTGACGGGAATCGAACCCGCGCTCTGACCTCGGGAAGCTCAGCCCTTGAGGGCCTTGTCGATCGCGGCGTTGAACTGCTCGACCGTCATGGGCGCGTTCTTGCTGCCCGCCGCGACTATCTTCTTGCCGTCCATCTTGAGCGTCGGCGTGGCGCCGACCCCGCTGTCGTCGAACGCGTCCGACATCTTCATCGCCCAGCCGTCGAAGGTCCCGTCCTCGACGTTCTTCTTGAACTCGCTGTTGCTCTTGAGCGCGGCCACGGAGTCGGCGACCTCGAGGAGATAGGAGTCCTTGGAGAACTTGTCGTCGGTCTCCGCGGGGTGGAACTTCGTGGAGTACAGGGCGGCCTTGTACTCCATGAACGCCTCGGGGCTCACGTTCAGCGCCGCGCCGAGCGCGCTCAGCGCGTTCTTCGACCCCTCGCCGTTGATGGACTTCTCGCCGTCGATGAACGTGGCGCCGATGTACTTGATCTTGTACTTGCCGGCGTCGATGTCCTTCTTGACCGTCTCGCCCGCCGCCTGCTCGAAGGTCGCGCAGACCGGGCAGCGCGAGTCCTCGTACAGCTCGAGCGTCTTCTTGGCGGCCGGCTTGCCGATGACGACGGTCGTCCCGTTCTCGCCCTCGGTGTTCTTCGGCGCGGTGACGTTCTTCTTGCTGCTCACCGACTCCCAGTGGGTCGGCTTGTTGGCCTGCATGACGCCGTAGGCGACGCCGCCCGCCGCCGCGATGACCGCGACGGTCGAGCCGATGACGACGAGTTGCCGGCGGACCTTGTCCTTCTTGGCCTGACGCTCACGCTCCACGCGCAGTCGTTCGCGGGCCGCCGCCTTGTTGGCCTGGCTGTTGCGTGCACTCATGATCATTCACTCCGGTACGGGAAACGGGAAAGGGACTACGGGCTCAGGCGAAAACTGCTGCCGAGCGCGGAGGTCCCCTCCGTCCGACGAAGTGCACCAACAGACGGGTACGGGAGGTACGGGGTCGGCGCAGCGCGGGAAGCGCCGCACGGCGTACGGTCCGGTGCGCGGCCCCCACCGCGGCGACCGCGAGAAGCAGCGGCCGGAACGCGAAGGCGCCCACCGCCCGCACGAGTCCGGCCAGTGCTGCCTCACCGCGCCGCAGCCAGGCCGCGGCGAGCAGCCCGACCGACACATGGGCGGCGAGCAGCAGCCAGGGCAGGGCGGGGTCGGGGGAGTTCAGCAGGGCGGCCGCGCCGCCCTGGCCGGCGGGAGCAGACATGCCGGGCAGCGGCACACCGACGCCGGTGCTGCCGCCGCCGCACAGCACGTCGAAGCCGACCGAGCGCAGCGAACCGGTGACCGGTCCTCCGGCGGGGCCGTAACAGACATGCTGGCCGGTGGTGAAGACGGTGTCCGCGGCCAGTTCGAGGGGGACGAGCAGTCCCGCGATCCGCCAGAAGCCGCGCTCCCGGCCCGACAGTGCGAACGTGACGCCGAACACGGTCCCCGCGACGAGGGCGAGCGTGGTCAGCGGCAAGGGAACCCGGGACAGCAGCACATGGGAGGCGGCGGACAGCGTCACGACCAGTGCCGTGAAGATCGCCGCCCGCAGCCCCCTGAGCTGCATCCCGGATATGTCCATCACGTGGGAGTGTCCCATGTGTTCCTGTAAGGGGCTGCTAAGGATCCGGACGGCCTCGTCGTGACCCTCTCAACCGCACGATCTCATCCGCGACGCCCCTGGAGAGACGACGTGGAGAGACGACGTGGAGACGACGCGGAGACGACGCGGAGGGACGTCCTGGCGATCCGGTCGGCCCTAGAGACCCGGGATCCGGCCATTGCGGAACAGGTCCACGAAGGTCTGGTGGTCCGCCCGCGCCCGCGCGCCGTAGCTGTGCGCGAACTCCACCAGCAGCTCGCCGAATCCTTCCTCGTCGGCCGCGATCGCCGCGTCGATGGCGCGCTCCGTGGAGAACGGCACCAGCGAGTGGCCGCTTTCGTCGTCCGCCGCCGCATGCATCGTGGCCGTCGCCCGGCCCAGGTCCGCCACGACCGCGGCGATCTCCGCCGGGTCGTCGATGTCCGACCAGTCCAGGTCCACCGCGTACGGAGAGACCTCGGCCACCAGCTGGCCGGTGTTGTCCAGCTCGGTCCAGCCCAGCCACGGGTCGGCGTGGTCCTGGAGCGCGCGCTGCGAGATCACCGTGCGGTGGCCCTCGTGCTGGAAGTACGCGCGGACGGCCGCGTCGTCGATGTGCCGGGACACCGCGGGGGTCTGCGCCTGCTTCATATAGATCACGACGTCGTTCTCGAGGGCGTCACTGTTGCCCTCCAGCAGGATGTTGTACGAGGGCAGGCCGGCCGAACCGATGCCGATGCCGCGGCGCCCCACCACGTCCTTGACCCGGTACGAGTCGGGCCGGGTCAGGCTCGACTCGGGCAGTGTCTCCAGATAGCCGTCGAAGGCCGCAAGCACCTTGTAGCGGGTGGCCGCGTCCAGCTCGATGGAGCCCCCGCCGGGCGCGAAGCGGCGCTCGAAGTCGCGGATCTCGGTCATCGACTCCAGCAGCGAGAAGCGGGTCAGCGAGCGGGCCGCCCGCAGCACCCCCAGCAGCGGGCCCTCGGCCGTGTCCAGCGTGAAGGGCGGCACCTCGTCGTTCTTGGCTCCGGTGGCCAGGGCGTGGATGCGCTCGCGGTAGGCGGCGGCGTAGATCCGTACGAGCTCGGTGATCTGCTCGTCACTCAGCGCCTTGGTGTAGCCGATCAGCGCCAGCGAGGCGGACAGCCGCTTCAGGTCCCAGGTGAAGGGGCCGACGTACGCCTCGTCGAAGTCGTTGACGTTGAAGATCAGCCGGCCGTTGGCGTCCATGTACGTGCCGAAGTTCTCGGCGTGCAGATCGCCGTGGATCCACACCCGGCCGGTGCGGTCGTCCAGGAACGGGCCGCCGTGCTGCTCCTGCTCCAGGTCGTTGTAGAACAGGCACGCCGTGCCGCGGTAGAAGGCGAAGGCGGAGGCGGCCATCTTCCGGAACTTGACCCGGAAGGCCGCGGGGTCGGCGGCCAGCAGCTCGCCGAAGGCGGTGTCGAATACGGCGAGGATCTGCTCGCCGCGCTGCTCAGCGCTGGGCTGCGGTACCGACATCGCTGGGTGCCTCCTGGTGCGGGACATGCATGATGTGCATGGCAAATGGGACAGCTGTTCCGTCCCCTTCCAACGCACGAAGGTACCCGGGAGTGCCCGCCGGTTGTCGGTGCCAAGACGTAGACTTCCACGCTGTCCCCCCAGACTGTCCGCAGCGCCGGGGACCCGGGGTTTCCCCGGGAAAACACAGTGCTCAACGTTCTCCGGAGGCCTTCCGCCGTGACCAAGCCGCCTTTTACGCACCTTCACGTCCACACCCAGTACTCCCTGCTGGACGGTGCCGCGCGGCTCAAGGACATGTTCGACGCCTGCAACGAGATGGGTATGTCGCACATCGCCATGACCGACCATGGCAACCTCCACGGCGCGTACGACTTCTTCCACCAGGCCAAGAAGGCCGGTGTGACGCCGATCATCGGCATCGAGGCGTATGTGGCGCCGGAGTCCCGGCGGAACAAGCGCAAGATCCAGTGGGGCCAGCCGCACCAGAAGCGGGACGACGTCTCCGGCTCCGGCGGTTACACCCACAAGACGATCTGGGCGCACAACAGGACCGGTCTGCACAACATCTTCCGGCTCTCCTCCGACGCGTACGCCGAGGGCTGGCTGCAGAAGTGGCCGCGGATGGACAAGGAGACCATCGCCCAGTGGTCCGAGGGGCTGATCGCCTCCACCGGCTGCCCCTCCGGCGAGCTCCAGACCCGGCTGCGCCTCGGCCAGTTCGACGAGGCCCTCAAGGCCGCCTCCGAATACCAGGACATCTTCGGCAAGGACAAGTACTTCCTGGAGCTGATGGACCACGGCATCGAGATCGAGCGCCGGGTCCGCGACGGTCTGCTGGAGATCGGCAAGAAGCTCGGCATCCCGCCGATCGTCACCAACGACTCGCACTACACCTATGCGCACGAGGCGACGGCCCACGACGCCCTGCTGTGCATCCAGACCGGCAAGAACCTCTCGGACCCGGACCGCTTCCGCTTCGACGGCACCGGCTACTACCTGAAGTCCACCGACGAGATGTACGCCGTGGACTCCTCGGACGCCTGGCAGGAGGGCTGCGCCAACACCCTCCTGGTCGCCCAGCAGATCGACACCGAAGGCTGGTTCCAGGAGCGGAACCTGATGCCGAAGTTCGAGGTCCCCGAGGGCTACACCGAGGTGACCTGGTTCCGCGAGGAGACCATGCGCGGCATGGCCCGGCGCTACCCCGGCGGCATCCCGGACGACCGGCTCCAGCAGGCCGAGTACGAGATGGGCATCATCATCGACATGGGCTTCCCGGGGTACTTCCTCGTGGTCGCCGACTTCATCATGTGGGCCAAGAACAACGGCATCGCGGTGGGCCCGGGCCGAGGCTCCGCGGCCGGCTCGATCGTCTCGTACGCCATGGGCATCACCGACCTCGACCCGATCGAGCACGGTCTGATCTTCGAGCGGTTCCTCAACCCCGAGCGCATCTCCATGCCCGATGTCGACATCGACTTCGACGAGCGCCGGCGCGGTGAGGTGATCCGGTACGTCACCGAGAAGTACGGCGCCGACAAGGTCGCCATGATCGGTACGTACGGCAAGATCAAGGCGAAGAACGCCATCAAGGACTCCGCCCGGGTCCTCGGCTATCCGTACGCCATGGGCGACCGGCTCACCAAGGCGATGCCCGCCGATGTGCTCGGCAAGGGCATCGATCTCAACGGCATCACCGACCCGAAGCACCCGCGCTACAGCGAGGCGGGCGAGATCCGGGGGATGTACGAGAACGAGCCGGACGTGAAGAAGGTCATCGACACCGCCAAGGGCGTCGAGGGCCTGGTCCGTCAGATGGGTGTGCACGCGGCCGGCGTGATCATGTCCAGCGAGACCATCACCGACCACGTCCCGGTCTGGGTCAGGCACACCGACGGCGTGACCATCACGCAGTGGGACTACCCGAGCTGTGAGTCGCTCGGCCTGCTGAAGATGGACTTCCTGGGGCTGCGGAACCTGACCATCATGGACGACGCCGTCAAGATGGTGAAGGCGAACAAGGGCGTCGAGCTCGACCTGCTCGCCCTCCCGCTGGACGACCCCACGACGTACGAACTGCTCTGCCGCGGTGACACGCTCGGCGTGTTCCAGTTCGACGGCGGCCCGATGCGTTCGCTGCTGCGGCTGATGAAGCCCGACAACTTCGAGGACATTTCCGCCGTCTCGGCCCTGTACCGGCCGGGCCCGATGGGCATGAACTCCCATACGAACTACGCGCTGCGCAAGAACGGCCAGCAGGAGATCACGCCGATCCACCCCGAGCTGGAGGAGCCTCTCAAGGAGGTCCTCGGCCTCACCTACGGCCTGATCGTCTATCAGGAGCAGGTGCAGAAGGCCGCCCAGATCATCGCGGGCTACTCCCTCGGCGAGGCCGACATCCTCCGCCGCGTGATGGGCAAGAAGAAGGCCGACGAGCTGGCGAAGAACTTCGTCCTGTTCCAGGCCGGCGCCAAGAAGAACGGCTTCAGCGACCAGGCCATCCAGGCGCTGTGGGACGTGCTGGTCCCCTTCGCCGGGTACGCCTTCAACAAGGCGCACTCCTCCGCGTACGGTCTGGTCACGTACTGGACCGCGTATCTCAAGGCCAACTACCCGGCCGAGTACATGGCCGCGCTGCTCACCTCGGTCAAGGACGACAAGGACAAGTCCGCGGTCTATCTGAACGAGTGCCGTCGCATGGGCATCAAGGTGCTGCCGCCCAATGTGAACGAGTCGCAGTCCAACTTCGCCGCCCAGGGCGACGACGTGATCCTCTTCGGCCTCTCCGCCGTCCGCAACGTCGGCACGAACGTCGTCGACTCGATCATCCGCTGCCGCAAGTCCAAGGGGAAGTACGCCAGCTTCCCCGACTTCCTCGACAAGGTCGAGGCCGTCGTGTGCAACAAGCGGACGGTCGAATCACTCATCAAGGCAGGCGCCTTCGACGAGATGGGCCACACCCGCAAGGGCCTGGTCGCCCACCACGAGCCGATGATCGACAACGTGGTCGCGGTCAAGCGCAAGGAGGCCGAGGGCCAGTTCGACCTCTTCGGCGGGATGGGCGACGAGGAGACGAGCGAGCCGGGCTTCGGGCTCGACGTCGAGTTCTCCGACATCGAGTGGGACAAGTCGTATCTGCTCGCGCAGGAGCGCGAGATGCTCGGTCTGTACGTCTCCGACCATCCGCTCTTCGGTATCGAGCATGTGCTGTCCGACAAGACGGACGCCGCGATCTCGCAGCTGACCGGCGGGGAGCACTCGGACGGCGCGGTCGTGACCATCGGCGGCATCATCTCGGGTCTGCAGCGCAAGATGACCAAGCAGGGCAACGCCTGGGCGATCGCCACCGTCGAGGACCTGGCGGGCTCCATCGAGTGCATGTTCTTCCCCGCGACGTATCAGCTGGTCTCGACCCAACTGGTCGAGGACACCGTGGTGTTCGTCAAGGGACGGCTCGACAAGCGCGAGGACATCCCGCGGCTGGTCGCCATGGAACTGATGGTTCCCGACCTCTCCTCGGCCGGCACCAACGCGCCGGTGATCGTCACCATTCCGACGGTGAAGGTCACCCCGCCGATGGTCACCAGGCTCGGTGAGATCCTCAGCCACCACAAGGGCAACACCGAGGTACGGATCAAGCTTCAGGGTCCCCGCAAGACCACGGTGCTCCGGCTCGACCGGCACCGCGTCCAGCCGGATCCGGCCCTCTTCGGAGATCTGAAGGTGCTGCTCGGCGCATCCTGCCTGGCAGGCTGACTCCCCTACCCCGTACCCGTACTCCCCGACGCCGCAAGGGGCGCGCCCGTCGTCACGGGCGCGCCCCTTGCGCGGTCTGCCGGCGCGATCAGTTGTGGCCGAAGCGCCGCTGGTGCTTGCGCGCAACGTCCGCCGGGCTGCCCTGGGCCTGTGACTGGGGCCGAACCTGGGACTCGTAGGCGGTGGACTTGGCCTGCTCGCCGCCGCGTTCGGCGGCCGGCGAGCGGTCCTGCTGCTGTCCGCTCTGCTTGCGATTCTTGTTCTTGGCCATGGTGTGCCTCCTGTGGAGTTCTCGGGGCCAGGGCCGCGACCAGACTCACATATGCAGCCTACTGCCGCATTTCGGATCATTGCAGTGCGTAAGATGCCCATGTCACGCCATGCGTCGGGGCATCCGCCACGCCGATGATCGAGTTCCGGCCGTTAACCCTCGCGTGGTCGGGCAGACTCGAAGGAAACCCGGAACAATCCCCGAACCGGAACCTTCCCCGATCCCGAAGTTCCCGAAAGAGGGTGGAACGCGTGGACCGCTGCGTCGTCCTGGTGGACGCCGGATATCTGCTGGGCGCCGCCGCGAGCCTTCTCGCCGGAGAACCGGCGCGTTCCCGGATCACCGTCGACCACGCCGCCCTCATTCAGGGCCTGCGCGATCTCGCCGAAGCCGATACCGAACGCCCGCTGCTGCGCATCTACTGGTTCGACGGTGCCCCCGACCGCGTACCGCAGCCCGAGCACCGGCGGCTTCGCGTCATGCCGAGGGTGACGGTCCGGCTCGGTGCGCTGACGCGGAGCGACGGGCGTTGGGCGCAGAAGGGCGTGGATGCGGCCATGCACGCCGAACTCACCGAACTGGCCAGAAACCGGGCCTGTTCGGACGTGGTGCTGGTGACCGGCGACGGGGATCTGCTGCCCGGACTGATGTCCGCCAAGGAGCACGGCGTCGCCGTGCACCTCTGGGCGGTGCAGGCCGCCGACGGCGACTACAACCAGTCCGAGGACCTGGTCGCCGAGGCCGACGAGCGCCGCGTGCTCGACCGGGCCTGGATCACCCGTGCCGTACGGGCCAAGGAACTCTCCGGTATCTGTGCCCCACCGCCCGTGCCCCGCCCCGAAATCGCGGCGATCCTCTCCGCGCCGCTGCCCGAGTCCGCGCTCGCCGCGTCACAGGAACGGGCCGCCGAAGCGGTACGCAACGGCACGCGGACGGCCCCCTCGGAGAACGGTGCCGAGGCGGCCCCCGCGCCCGCCACCCCGAAGGGGGTCCCCACCCCCAAGGATCTGGCGGGCCTGCGCGCCCCGGGCCAGAACGCCGCCCCACTGCACCCTGCCACCGCCACCCTGCGCTGGTCCTCCGACAAGGGCTGGGTCGAACGCCCCGGTGGCGCAGGAGCGCTCGGCGAGCCGCCGGAGACCGCCTCGCTGCCGACGCTCGCCCAGCTCACCAGCGCGGAGCAGCGCTGGGCCGACCGCGAGGAGGACATCACCACGGTCGGCGGCGACCCCTTCGAGGTCGGCCAGGTCTTCGCGCGCCGCTGGATGGAACGGCTGCCCGATGCCGGCCATGTACAGAAGCTGTCCACCATGTACCCGCGCATCCCGCACCGCATCGACGGCGAACTGCTGCGGTACGCCGCGCGCTTCGGGCTCCTCGCGCACAAGGACGACCAGATCGACGAGCACGACCGCTACGCGATCCGGGCCGGATTCTGGCGCGAGATCGACGTACGGGCGGCCGCCGAGCATGCGCCTGCCGGGGAGCAGGCGGGGCCCGAGGGCATTCGGGGCGGTCGGACCCCGTAGTCTCGTATCTCGTGAGTACGGTGTGCGTGGTGCGGGAGCTGGTCAAGACGTACCCCGCCGCGCGCGGCAGGCGGGGCACGCCCGGGACACCCGAGGTGCGTGCCACCGACGGGATCAGTCTCGTGGTCCGGCGCGGCGAGATCTTCGGGCTGCTCGGACCCAACGGCGCCGGCAAGTCGACCCTCGTACGACAGCTCACCGGACTGATGCGGCCCGACGCGGGAAGCGTCGAGGTGCTCGGTCACGATCTCGTACGCCATCCGGAGCGGGCCTCCCGGCTCATCGGCTACCTCGGGCAGGAGTCCACCGCGCTCGACGAACTGACCGTCGCGCTCGCCGCCGAGACCACCGGACGGCTGCGCGGACTCTCCGTACGCGAGGCACGGGCCGAGCGGGACGCCGTGCTGGAGGAGCTGGGACTGACCGGGCTCGCCACGCGCCCCATGAAGAAGCTGTCCGGCGGGCAGCGGCGGCTGGCCTGCTTCGCGGCGACGCTGGTGGGGGAGCGGCCGGTGCTGGTACTGGACGAGCCGACCACCGGCATGGACCCCGTCGCGCGGCGCGCGGTGTGGGCCGCGGTCGACCGGAGGCGGGCCGAGAACGGAGCGACCGTGCTGCTCGTCACCCACAACGTCATCGAGGCCGAGACCGTCCTCGACCGGGTCGCCGTACTGGAACGCGGGCGTGTCATCGCCTGCGACAGCCCGGCCGGGCTGAAGGAACGCGTCGCGGGCGAGGTGCGGGTCGAGCTGGTGTGGCGTGAGCGGGCACCGCTGGACGTGCCCGAGGTGGCCGCGCTGCGCGGATCCGCGCAGGAGTCGGGACGCCGATGGGTGCTCAGGCTCGCGCCGGACGAGGCGCGGGCGGCGGTCGCGGCGGTGACGGGCGGCGCGGCGTTCTCGGCGCTCGACGACTTCACACTGGCCACGCCCAGCCTGGAGGACGTGTACTTGGCACTCGGCGGGAACGCGACGAAGGGGCTGGTCAAGGCGTGAGCACCGTGCCCGCGGAGGCAGTGACCGGACAGGCGGGACAGGCGGGACAGGCGGCAGAGACAGGGCAGGCGGGGCAGGCAGGGCAGGTCGGGGTGGAGAGTGCGACGGCGGTGCAGGCCGCCCCCGCGCAGCTCGCGCCACGGGCCCGGCTGCTGCCCGCGCTCGGCGCCGTGTACCGCGCGCAGCTGTCGCGGGCTCGGGTCGCCCGGATCCCGCTGCTCTTCGTGGCGACCTTCCAGTCCATCGGGATCATGGTCCTGATGCGCGGGGTCGTCGACGGGGGTGACGAGGCGCGGGCCGTCGTCGCCGGATCGAGCGTCCTCGTCGTGGCCTTCGTCGCGCTCAATCTGCTCGCGCAGTACTTCGGGCAGCTACGGGCCAGCGGCGGCCTCGACCACTACGCGACGCTGCCGGTGCCGCCGGCGGCGGTGGTGCTCGGCGCGGCCGGGGCGTACGCCTCCTTCACGGTGCCCGGCACGGTGGTCACTGCCGTCGTGGGCAGCGTCCTGTTCCAGCTTCCGCTGACACATCTTTGGGTGCTCGCCGCGGTGGTCCCGCTCGCCGGAGCGGCCCTCGCCGGGCTCGGCGCGGCGCTCGGGCTGCTCGCACCACGCCAGGAACTCGCCACGCTGCTGGGCCAGTTGGGCATGTCCGCGGCCCTGCTGCTGGGGGTGCTGCCGGCCGACCGGCTGCCCGGTCCTGTCGGGTACGCGCGTGATCTGCTGCCCTCCACGTACGGCGTCGAGGCACTCGCCCGGACGTTCGACGCCCATCCTGACTGGGCGGTCGTGGCGCTGGATCTTGCGGTCTGCGCGGCTGTCGGCGTGGTCTCGCTGACGGTGGCGACCTGGGCGTACCGGCGTGCGGCAGTCCGGTGAGGCACGGTTCGAGTACGCCTGGCACGATGGCGGGGTGACCGCACCTCTGACGCCGCCTCACCAGCCTCATCAGCCTCATCGGCCTCCGACGAACGACGACCCGTGGCAGTCGCCGCCGACAGGGCAGGGCTTCGCGTCCATGGATGCGAAGGACGCGGACCAGGACCCGGACCTGAAGACGGAGCTGCGGGACTCGGCCGTGGTGCTGGTGGCGGTGACGCTCCTCGGTGTGGCGCTGGGGCTGCTGTGGCTGTGGCTGGCGCCGCGGGTGCCGCTGATCTCCAACGGCAAGGCGGTCTTCCTGCAGGACACGGAGGGCGAGTCGGCGGTGGGCGCGGACGGCACGTTCGCGCTGCTGGCGCTCGGTTTCGGCGCGCTGAGCGCGGCGGCGGTCTTCTGGTTCCGCAGGCGCGGGGGCGTCGCCCTGGTCGTAGGGCTGGCACTGGGCGGCCTGCTCGGCTCGCTGCTGGCGTGGGGCATCGGGGTGTGGTTCGGCCCGTCGAACGATGTGGTGGCGCGTGCGAGGGAGGTCGGCGCGGGGGTTCCCTTCGACGCGTACCTCGAACTCAAGGCGACGGGTGTGGTGCTGGCCTGGCCGGTGGCGGCGATGGTGGTCCACCTGGCGCTGACGGCCCTGTTCGGCCCGAGGGACCCTGAGCCGGAGTGGCCGGCGCACTATGCCGCGCCGGAGCCCGCCCCTCGCCCGGGCCCGACCGACCCGGAGCCCACCGCCCCGGACCCGACCGACCAGGTCCCGCCGCCGGGAGACGGCACGCCGCCCCGGTGAGGGGAGCTTCTCCCCCACGCCTCGGGGCTTGAGGAACATCGGAACGGAAACTGGTGCTAAGCCCCGTCGGCCGCCCAGAGGGCTTTGACCTGGGGTTCCGTGGTGCCAGAACCTTCGGCAGTCGTATTGATCGACTGTTTGGAGGTCCGGGGTGCCGGTCGAGTCGGTGATCGGCGGCCTGGACGCGCTGAAGTACGGCCGGCTCTCCCACGTCGACCAGACCTACCTGCGGCTGGAGACCTACCCGGCCGCGAACGCCGCGCTGATCGGCGCCCAGGCGTCGAACCCGCTCGCGCAGACGTGGGGCGGGGCCTGGTCGCCTCGGTGGACGGGATGCGGTTCGTGGTGCCGGTGCCGTCGGTGGACGCGCGGCCGAACCCGAAGTACTTCGGCCGCCGGGGAGGGGCGACCTGGCTCAACATGATCAACGACCAGGCGGCCGGGCTCGGCGGCAAGGTAGTGGCCGGCACCCCGCGCGACTCGCTGTACGTGCTGGACGTCCTCTACGACCGCGAGGGCGGCAAGCGCCCGGAGATGTCCGTCACGGACACCGCGAGCGACAGCGACATCGTGTTCGGCCTGCTCACCCTCGCCGGAATCGCGTACGCGCCGCAGCTGGCCGACTTGCCCGACCAGAAGATGTGGCGCATCGACCGCGCCGCCGACTATGGCGCGTTCCAGGACGCGGCCCGCGGCCGGGTCGACCTCGCTCGTATCGAGCGCCATTGGGAGGACATCCTGCGGATCATCATCGGCTCCATCCATACCGGAGCCGTCCGCGCCTACGACGTCATCCGGATGCTGTCCCGTGACGGGCGGCCGACCCCGCTCGGGGACGCGATCGCGCACTAGGGGCGGATCGCCAAGACCCTGCACATCCTGCGCCTGGCGGACGAGCCCGGCTACCGGCGGCAGATCAAGGTGCAGGCCAACCTCCAGGAGGGCCGCCACGCACTCGCGGAAGATCTTCCACGGCAAGGCCGGACAGCTCTACCAGCGCTACGAGGACGGCATGGAGGACCAGATCGGCGCCCTCGGCTTGGTCCTCAACGCCCTCGTGCTGTTCAACACCCGCTACGTGGACGCCGCCGTCACCCAGCTCCGCGCGGACGGGTTCGAGGTCCGGGACGAGGACGTGGCCCGCCTCTCGCCGTTTGTACGCCATCACATCAACATGCTCGGCCGGTACTCCTTCCAGCTCCCGAACCTGCCTGGCGGCCTACGGCCCCTGCGCAATCCGGATTCCACCGACGAGGAGTGAAACGCTTGTTCTCGCCGGGACCATGAACGGGGTGATCTCTGGTCGTATCCGCCACGTCGCCGGCGGATGCCCCGTAGCGGGAAGGGGCGTGTGGGTCCGGTCCTCGCTGAACCTGTTCATGTATCTACGCGACAGCTTCCTGACGTTCGACGGTGGAAGTCAGGCCGTCGAGGAGCGCCTTGAGGCCGAATTCGAAGAGCGCGTCGAGACGCAGGTCGTAGCCGTCCTTGAAGGCTCCGACCACCTTGGTGAAGGTCGAGAAGCGGCCGGATTCCACCAGTTCTTGGAGGGCGGGGGCGCGGCTGTCCATCCACTGGTCTTCCGACTGGCCCGTGGCGGCTTCGGCGTGCGCTTCCATCTCCAGGTGCACCGCCAGGCCCTGGACATGGCTGTAGATCAGTACATGGATGTCGAACAGCGTCGTGGGGTCGAGGCCGTGGCCGTCGAGGGCGCCCAGCACCCACTCGCCGTGGACCATCAGATTGGGTACGAGCAACGGGCGCGTGAGGGAGCCGAGCTGGGCCAGCCACGGGTGCTTCCGGTACAGGCTCCACAGGGTCCGGGCGCCCAGCTCGACGCGGGTACGCCAACCCTCGGGGGCATCCGCACGGTAGGACTCCTCGCCGAACGCGGCGTCGGCCATGTGCAGGACGAGGTCTTCCTTGCTCGGGACGTACCGGTAGATCGACATCGCCGCGACGCCGAGCCGGGCCGCGACGCCGCGCATGGAGAGCGCCGAGAGCCCTTCGGCGTCAGCGATCTCGATGGCGGTACGGACGATCCGGTCGAGGCTCAGCTCCTGCTCGGGGTCCGGGGCGGGTGACGTGCGCCTGCGGGCCGGCGCGGCGAGGGCGGTTCCGGCGACGACCGTGCCGATCCGGGGCCGGGCCTCGACAAGTCCCTCCAGACGCAGGGTGGTCAGAGCCTTGGTGGCGGTGGCGAGCGCGACGCCCCATTCCCCGGCGATCTGTCGGGTCGAGGCAACCCGGTCCCCTGGGGCGAGTTCACCGTCCGCGATGCGCCGCCGGATCACGGCGACGATGCGCAGATAGGGCGGATCACCGGCTGTGCCTGTGGTCTTCGTCACGTCCTGCCGCCTTCCTGTCCTGTACTAGTGCAGAGGGTAGCAGCGGCAACGCCGAACGGAAGGCATCTGCCCTAGTACACGTCTCGCATTTGGCCAGTTGAGTGGGTCTGTGCGTACGACGTACGTTCAGTCGCGCGTACACCGTACAGAGCACTGGAGGAACTCCTCATGCAGACCGTACTCATCTCCGGCGGCGGCATCGCCGGGCCCGTCCTCGCCTACTGGCTGCGCCGCCACGGCTTCGCGCCCACCGTCGTCGAACGTGCTCCAGGCCAACGCCCCGGCGGCCAGGCCGTGGACATCCGCGGCGTCGCGCTCGAAGTCGTGGAGCGGATGGGCCTGCTGGAGCAGGCAAGCCGTGTACGGACCCGGATGCGCGGCATGTCGATCCTCGCCCCCGACGGCCACGAGGTCGACCGCTCCACCGAGGCGACCTTCAGCAGCGGTCGGCTCGACAGCGAAGACATCGAGGTGCTGCGCGAGGACCTGGTACGGATGGTGTACGAGCACACGCGCGCAGGCGTCGAGCACCTCTTCGGCGACAGCATCACCGCGCTCGACGAGGGTGAGACCGGTGTGCGCGTCGACTTCGCGCACAGACCGTCCCGCACCTTCAACCTCGTGGTCGGGGCCGACGGCCTCCACTCCACCGTACGGCGCCTGGCCTTCGGTCCGGAGGAGCGTTTCGCCCACCACCTCGGGAGCTACCTCTCAGTTTTCAGCGCGGACAACTTTCTCGCCCTGGACGACTGGCAGATGTGGCTGCGGGACGGCGACACGGGCTTCGGCATCATGCCCGTACGCGACAACACCGAACTCAGGATCGCCTTCGGCTTCCAGTCCGCCCCCCTCGCCCACGACCTCCGCGACGGCGGCGCCCTGCGGCAGCTCGTAGTGGACAAGCTCGCGTCGATGCGGTGGGAAGGGACCCGCCTTGCCGAGGCCGCCCGGAAGGCACCCGACTTCTACTGCGACGCCATGGCCCAGATCCGTATGGACCAGTGGTCGCGGGGCCGGGTGACCCTGCTCGGAGACGCCGGCTACTGCCCTTCCCCCCTCTCCGGGCAGGGCACCAGCCTGGCCCTCGTGGGCGCCCACGTGCTGGCCGACTGCCTAGCCCAGGCCAACGGCGACCACCGCACCGCGTATGCCCGCTATGAGCGGCGGATGCGCCCCTTCGTCATCCTCAACCAGGCCCTTGCCACCGAGAACCCCGGCGGACCCGCCTCGGAGGAATCCGTCGCGCACGCCAAAAACGCACTCTCACTGGACATCTGATCCCCTGCCCGAACGGACACCGAAGCAGACAGGAAACAGGACAGAACGGCTCCCGCACTCAGCGCCTGCTGTCACCGGGGGCCAGCAGGCTGGTGAGCTCAGCGATCGCCTCCGGGGAGGGCTTGAAGTAGCGGCGGACGTTCTCCGGCTTCTTGTGCCGGGACTTCGCCATCAGCATCAGCAGGCTCGCCCCGGCCTCGCCGAGATGGGTCAGGGAGGAATGTCGGTACTCGTGCAGGTCCCAACCGGTGCCCGGCCCCCGTACAGCGGTGTACTCGTCGAGCAAGGCGCGGGCCTGCCCGTAGGACAGCCGGGCGAAGCCGGTGTCCGGGCAGACGTCGCGGGGGCTGACGACCTTGCCCGGCCCCGGACGGCGGTGGGTGACGAACATCGGCCCGCGCGTACGGCCCTTCAGCAGGCGCGGAAGGAGCCGGGCGGTGCCAGCGTCCCAGTAGACCGTCTCCAACACGAAGTCCTCGCGGCCCTGGCTCCGGCGGCGGGCCTTGGTCCGGGAGCCCTTCGCCTTCACCTGGCAGCGGCGCCCGGCGAAGTCCAGGTCCTCGATGTTGACGCCCAGGATCTCCTCCGCCCGCCCGGAGGTCTCGTAGAGCATCCTCCACAGCGTCTTCTCCCGCAGGTGGACCTCGCGCCGGGCGATCAGCCGGTCGATGGCCATCTTCGAGCGGGCCGAGGTCCCGGAGTCCGGCACCGCCAGCCGCTTCGCCCAGGCCGAGACCGCCGGGCCCTCGTAGCCGCGCTCGCGGCACCGGCCGAGCCAGGACAGGACCGCGGCCCGGCGGGAGTTCCAGGTGTTGACCGCCGCCCTGCCCCAGAGCAGTTCGAGGGCCTCGCCGATCTCGTCGTCCGCGACCGACGCCAGCGGCCGGCCCTCGCCGATCCGCTCGGCGGTCTTGCCCACCCCGATCCCGTAGTTCCGGATCGTGTTCGGGTTGCCGAGCGAGTCGAGGAACACGTCGGCCGCCGCCCGGACGGTCAACGCCTTCCCGGTCGGCAGTTGCACGACGGTGGACACTGCTTCCCCCTGGCCGCAGATAGCAGGGCCGCTTCACGTAGCGGCCGGAGAACGTCACCGCAGGTGACGGATCAAGCTACCGGAGATATTGGGGTGTTATCTGTGGAAGACTTCACTTCTCTGAACTCTGGTGCGTACACGGCTGGGGTCGGTTGCGCATAGGCGGTTGTGCCGCTTTGCGCCTTGCGCCAGCAGGGAGTGCGCCGCACGCAGGAAGACGGCTCGTCCTGTTGGGTTAGGCCCGCTGTCAGAGAGTGTTGGCAAGATCATCGCCATGAACGGCACACGTACCACCCCGCCGCGGCCGGTCGACATCGCCGCGGTCTTCCCCGCGCTGGCCTCGCTGGCCCGCCCAGCGATGCGGTTGCACCCGCGTCCCGGCTCTCCCACGGTGCACGACAGCTCGATCGGCGGGCCCCTGCTGTGGCCCGCACAGGAACCCTGGCGGTACTGCCGCATCGAGCATGAAGGCCTCCACCCCCTGGTGCCCGTGGCCCAGCTGTACACGCGGGACATACCCCTGCTGCGACCGCCCGGGCGGACCGACCTGCTGCAGGTCCTGTGGTGCCCTTCGGAGCACGCGCCGGACTCAAGCATTCCGATCGAATTGTCCTGGCGGACCGCCGCGGACGTCACCGACGTGCTGGCCGCACCACCCGAGCTGTTCGACGCGGACGAGGACCTCTACGTGCCCGAGCCGTGCGTGCTCGCGCCGGAGCAGGTCACCGAGTACCCCGATTCCCTGGAACTCCCCGCAGAGTTGAAGCAGCAGATCACGGACCCCGCGCCCTGGCGGGCGGCGGGCATCGTGGTCGACGACGCCGACCCGCAGGAGCTCTATGACCACGCGCTGTCCCACGCCCCCGGCTGGAAGATCGGCGGCTGGGCCCCCTGGGGACTCACCGACCCCGTCCCGCGGTTCTGTGTGGCCTGCGGCACCGCGATGACGCCGCTGCTGACCATCGCCTCGTCCGAATGGCACCGCAACAGCACGAGCTGGATCCCGCACGAGGACCGGGTCCCCTGCGCATCCGACGACAGTTGGTCCAATCCGCCCGAGATCACGGTGCTGGACGCCAATCACCTCCAGCTCTACGCCTGCCCGGCGAGCGGAGGCCACCCGCACACCGAACTGGTCCAGTGAGGGGCTGCCGCTTCTTCCCCACCTGTTGCCTGATCACCCTTGCCGGTCCGCTCTCGGCGTTGGCAGACCGAGCAGGACAGACCCGCCCGATGCCGCCGCATCGATCTGGCCGATCTTGGATTCGGCGCCGGCGAGGCTGACCCTGAGCCCCTCGATCTCGCCGAGCCAGCCCTCCCGCTCAGCCTCGGCGATCCGGTCGAGCAGGTTGTCGCGGATCTCCACCAGCCGGCCGCGCTGAGCGGGATCGGGGCGTAGGAGTGAGCAGCGGACGCAGGCGTGTTCGTGGATGCAGGCGGTGCCGTAGGCGCGGGCGCAGGTGCCGACGGACAGCTTGCGGCGTTCGAAGTGGCCGAGGAAGTCCTCCCACTCGGCGTCGGTCGGGGTGCGGTACTCCTGAGTTGGGCGCAGGGTGCGGCGGCGGGCGATGAAGGCGCGGTGGGCTTCGATGGTCTCGGTGGGGTACACGGCGTTGTAGCCCATGGTGGTGTTGATGTTGGCGTGGCCGGCGATGACCTGGGCGATGTGGGGTGGCAGGCCGGTGCGGATGGCGTCGGTGATGAACATCCGTCGGAAGTCCTGCGGGGTGAATACCAGCGGGCGGCCGGCGGCGTCGGTCAGCTGCATGAAGGAGACGGTCTCCTTGAGGATCTCCCGGATGGTCTGGGAGTGGATGACGGCGGGTTCGCCGCCGCGGTTGTACTGGAAGAGCAGGGGTGCGGGCGGGTCCCGCTGGCGTTCTTCGCTGTCGTAGCGGGTGACCAGGGGGATGAGGCCGGTCTTGGGGTCGCGGGCGCGGCGGATGATCGTGGCCAGGACGTCGGCGAGCTCGGGGCTCACGAGCAGGACGCGCTCGACGTCGTTCTTGGAGGGGGCGATCTGCAGGAGGGGGACGATCTCGCCGGTGGTGGGTAGCCGGTACTGGATCATCGCGTGGTGGGTGGTCTCCAGCATCTCCTCCACGCGGGCGCCGGTGTGGCGCAGGAACTCGACCGTCGCCCAGGCCCAGAAGGCGCGGTGCTCGGCGCGGTCGAGGTGCACGAGGCAGCCTTGCTCGTCGCGTGCGGCAGCGCCGACCGGGTTCGCGCCCCGGATGTAGGGGGCGCCGTCGAGCGTGAAGCGGGCGCCGGGCGGGGTGGCGCGGGCGATCTCCAGGTGGGCCGCGCGCAGGCGGTGGTGGTCGGCGGCAGCCCGGGCGAAGGCCTCCAGCACCGGTAGGCGTTCGCGGGTGCGCTGGTCCATGCGGGCCTTGGTCCGGGTGACGCGCTTGCGGTTGGCGGTCTCGGCGACCCTGATTGGGCAGGGTGCCACCCACGGTCCCCAGCGCGCGGGTTCCTCGGTCGCCCAGCGGGCGATGTCCAGGTAGAAGGCGCGGACGTAGATGAAGACCATCGTGCGGTCGGCGCGTTCCACGACGGTTTCCTCGATGGAGCCGTCCGGGCGTCGACGTCGTTGGACGCGGGTGCGCAGGCGTTCCTTCCAGCCGGTGACGGCCTCGGCTGGCAGGCGGAGGGTGTCGATGCCGGGGTGGTGTCGTTCGATGTCGGACCAGAAGTTCCTGGTCAGGTGTCGGGCGAGGTTGTCGAGGGTGGAGTAGTCCAGGCGGGGGCGGCGTTCTTAGAGGTAGTCGATGAGCAGGGCCCTGATCCCCGGGGAGGCGACGGGGTGGCGGTCGACGAGCTGGGCGCAGGTGAGCTGGCCGGTGACCTGTTCCAGGAACCGCAAGGTGGTCGGGGCGTCGGCTGGCAGGTGTCCCAGCTCGCGCAGCCACGCGTAGTAGAGGGTGCCGCCGCTGCTGATGCCGTGAGCGCTCGCGCGGAGGCCGGCGTCGTATTCGAGCGCGTCGCCGACGGTGATGTCCGCCAGCCCGCCGCCCTTGGCCAGTACGATCCGGGTCAGCGCGCGGCGGGCCCGGCCCCCGCCCGTCGACGCCCACCGTTCGTCGCCGACAACCTCGCTCAGACGGGCGAAGCCCTCGGGGTCGCGGCACTCCTCGACCACGGTGCGCACGTGGGGGCTGTTGAGTTCCATCTGCCACGGCAGCGCCAGCCGGATCACGTCGGCGGCGGCCAGCATCCGCAGGCCGGCCTGGATGTTGGTCCCGCGCACCGCGGCGGTGTCCACCCACGTCTCTGCCTCCCGCCGCCAGAGCTTTGGGCATCCGGCGGCCGGGGACGCCTCCCATCGCTCCTGCCAGCTCGCCCCTTCGAAGCCCGACAGCCAGGCCAACAGCGCGCGGGCCCCTGACCGCCGGTGCCACCGGGTGTGCGCCGTGTCCGCCCGGAAGGGAGGCCGCTCCAGCGCGGCGAGCACTTCGTCGGCCGGTGTATCCGTCATGGGCCACCGGTGCCCGGCCACCCTGGCCGGGAATCGGGACCGGGCCTGCTCCAGCAGTCCTCCGGACGCCCGTGGTGCCGGTGGCAGCTCGGACGGGCTGACGGCGGCGGCCCCGGTGGTGTCGCGAACCCTCGACCTCACCTGTTCCTCCCAAACAACTCGTCCAGTGAGTCCGGCCGGTAGCCGGCGGCCGGGACCGCCACCACCTGGGCCTCACGGCCGGCCCGCTCGTGGTGGGCCCGCACGGCGTCGATGATCTCCTCCCGGCCCGCGGGCAGGTAGATCTGGGTGGTGCTCAGGTGCGCGTGCCCCAAGACCCACTGGACGTCCGTCAGCGCCAGCTTCGGATCCCGCGCCATCCGGTACGCCGCCGTCCTGCGCAGGTCGTGCAACGTCCAGTTCGACCCCAGCAACCGGTTGGCTCTCCCGAACATCGCCCGTGCCGCGTGGTAGGTCAGTGGCCGAAACGGCGGGCGCAGCGTCCACCACAGCCATCGACCCGGCCCTCGCGGTACCCCCGCCCGCCATGCCTCCTCCTGATACAGGCGCAACCACACGAATGCGTCCGCCGCCGACGGCACCTGCTGATATGCCCGCGTCCCCTTCCGCACCACCCCCAGCAGCTGCTCGCCCGGCAGTGCATCCCGCTGCCGGCACGTCAGCAACTCCTCCGCCCGTACCCCGTTGGAGACCCAGAACGCCAACAGCGCTCGGTCCCGGTGGTGACGCAGCGCCGCGAACAACTCGTCGAATCGCGCGTCCGGGATCCGGCCTGGGACCCTCACCGGCACCGACGGCTGATACCGACCACCAGGCGCGGACCGGATCGGCCTGCCAGCACTCGCGGGCAGCCGACGACGCTCCCGGCGGGTCGGGAACGGGTTGATGATCGGACCGGTACCCGTTTCCAGGTGGAAGTCGTAGAACGACCGCAACACGGTCTCGTAGTGCGCCCGCGTCGTCGCCGCGAACATCGGCCCCGGCCCCGCCCGCCCCGTCACGGTGTTCGGCACCCCAGCCGATGAACCGACTCCGGCCCGCGCCGTGGCGCCGGCCGCCCGGCCGCGCCAGTGCGGCCTCACAGGCTTCGGCGCGATGGCCATCCAGCGGGCGAAGTCCCGCGCCTCCAGCCGGGTGGCCCGATGCCACTCCACCCCGACGGCATGCAGGAATCGCCACCACCGCAGCAGATCCATTCCGTACGAGCGGATCGTCGACGGCAGTCGCGAACACGCCTGCAACTCGGCGAAGAACGCAGACACCGGATCCACCACCACCCCGCCAGCGTCCAGCAGCACATAGGGCTGGGCCGGATTCGCCACCTCCACCAAGGCACCGGTCTGGGGTAGCGCGAAGCTGATCAGATCCCGTGAGGGACCGCCCGTCTCAAGCATGACCGGAAGCTAGCAGAAACCGCATTTGACCTGCGATTATTCGGAATCTAGTTCAGTCAACACCACGACCGCCCCGGCGCCGACGGCCCGTCAGCCCCCGACCAGCGGCGATACGGGCTCAGCGCCAGTTTCCGTTCCGATGTTCCTCAAATCCCACCTCCAGCCGCGGTAGCGAGGGCGGGCCGCCCCCGGCCCCCGGGCGGTGCGGCGGCTGCACGGGCCCCAGGGTGCGGCTGCACGAGCCCCAGGTGCTGTGCCTCTCGCTCCCCGGAGCGCCCCGGTGCCGGCACTGCCGGCCGGCCCCGGGGCGGGCCGTCAGGCTGGTCGGCGGCCGTGGTTGGCTCTGTGCTTTCTGATGCGCCACTTCCGTTTGCGGGTGCGTTTGGACATCGTCGTCCTCTCCCGGGCGGAGTGTTCCCTACGGTCGTAGCCGAGGACGGCGGGCGCGTCGAGTCCCTAGGCGCGGCCGATCGGGGCCAGCACCGCGGACGTGAGTGCCGCCAGGTCCCGCGGGGAGAGTTCGACCTCCAGGCCGCGGCGGCCGGCCGAGACGCAGATCGTGTCGTGGGAACCGGCCGACGCGTCCAGGACCGTGCGCAGGCGCTTGCGCTGGCCCAGCGGCGAGATTCCGCCCCGTACGTAACCCGTCGTGCGTTCCGCCGCGGCCGGGTCCGCCATCGTTGCCCGTTTGCCGCCGACCGCCGCGGCCAGAGCCTTCAGATCCAGCTGGCCCGCGACCGGGACGACCGCCACCGTCAGTTCGCCGTCGACGTCCGCGACCAGTGTCTTGAAGACCCGGTCGGGGGAGACGCCGAGGGCCGCGGCCGCCTCCTCGCCGTACGACGGGGAGGACGGGTCGTGGTCGTACGCGTGGACGGTGAACGCGGTGCCCGCTGCCGTCAGGGCGACCGTCGCCGGGGTGCCACCGTTACTCCCGGATTTCCTGGACTTCTTGGGCACAGCAGCGATTCCCGTCAGTTGGGGCTCGTCGGCGCCCGGGTCAGATCGACCGCGGGCAGCGACGGAAGATGGCGGATCACCGCGGTCTCCGCGCGCAGGAGCGTCAGTTCCTCGCGCAGCCGGGTCGCCGTGTCCGGGGCCTGCAGCAGCCGCTGCTTCGCGGGGGTGTCCAGCACCGCCGCCGCGGCGACCAGGTACGACACCACCGACGGCTCGTCCGGCAGGTCGGCGCCCGTGGAGAGCGACCGCTCGCGCGCGCCCGCCAGCCGCTTCTGGTAGCTGCGGAACGCCCGCAGCACACCCTCGGCGAGCGCGCCCGCGCTGTCCCCGGTCTCCTCCGGGATCTCCTCCAGCTCGGCCGTCAGAAAGGGACCGCTCGCGTCCACCGAGAGGAGTTTCACCCGCGAGGTCCCCGTGGCGAGCACCTCGAAGCTGCCGTCCCCGCGCTCGCGGATCGTCGCCGCGTCAGCGATGCACCCCACCCGGTGGAAGGCCTGGATCGGGTCCGGGCCGAAGCCCGCCGCCGGTCCGCGCTCGGGCAGCGCGGTCTGGTCCGGCATGCCGGGGGCGGTCGGCGCGACCTCACGGCCGTCGCGGATGGCGACCACGGCGAAGCGGCGCGGCTCGGACTCGTCCGTCTTCAGCAGCTCGCGCATCATGGCGCGATACCGCTCCTCGAAGACGTTCAAGGGCAGAACGAGGCCCGGGAACAGCACCGAGTTCAGCGGGAAGAGGGGCAGAGCGATGGTCACAACGGTCAAGACTAATGGCCGCCGAAGCGGCCTCGTCCGGCCCGTCCCCCCGCCCGGCCTCCGGCCCCGCCGCGCAGCGGTGTCGCCGAGGCGATCTGGATCCGTACACCGTCCCTCGCCTTGAGGAACTGCCCCAGCGGATCATCGGTCACGGACGTCCAGGGGAACGATGTCGCATACGGCCCGATCAGCCGGAACTGCTCCAGCGCATCCTCCCAGCGCCCCCGCCCCACCAGGACGTACGTCAGCAGGTTGCGCACCTCGGCCGGCCAGGAATCCCCCGCCGCGTAGTCTCCCGAGAGCGTGATGGCCAGATCGGCCGCCGCGTCGATCCGATCGTCCTGCACGGACGTGGTCTCCCCGGTCAGCAGCTGCGCGAAGGCCGCCCGCACCGGCAGCGCCTGCACCAGCGAGCCCGGCAGCGCGTCCGCCGCCGCCTCCTCGGCGAAGTCGAAGCACTCGCGGTGTGAGCCGTACCACTGGGCGGACAGATACTGCAGCGCCGCGACATGACACCCGTAGTGGTGCGAGGAGCGGCGTACGGCCTGCTCCCACAGCGACTCGAACGCCGTGTGCGTGACGTGTGTGCCGCGCGCGTGGTCCAGCGCGATCCGCCACGGCACCGGATCGTTGTGATCGCCCTCCGCCGCCGCGTCGATCAGCGGCCCGACCTCGCGCAGCCGCTCGGCGCGCGCGGGCGACTCCCACGCCTTGCGCACCGCCAGCTCCGCCTTGACGACCAGCGCGTCGGGGTCGCGGGGCGCGGCCGCGAGCCAGTCGGTGAGCCACTGGTCGCGGTTGTGCGCGAAGGCCGCGAGGCGTGTGACGTAACGGTCGCGGTTCTCCCACTCGGCCCCTTCGCGGGTGGTGGCCAGCACCTTGGCGGCCGGCTCGTACTCGCCCAGTGCGGCCGCGACGAGCGCCGGGCCCAGGCGCCCGTCGGGAGCGTCGAGCAGCACCGCCTCGTCCGGCGGCAGGCCGTCGGAGAGTTGCGGCGTATGACGGATCATGCGCGCGGTGCGGATCAGGGCGGTGAGCAATGACATTGTGCAGACCATTGAAAACCGCAGGTCGGAGGCGCGCCAGAGCCTCGCTGTGAAACTTTCGTAGCGGCAGAATGGTTGTCCTGGCGAAAGCCAAGAGAGCGTAAAGAAAGTGACTCAGCCGCGCCGGAGAAGGCGGGATGCGCCCGCCGCGACCGTCGTCGCGAGGATCCAGCCGAGCAGAATGAGCGCGGCCGCGGCCCATTGCCAGCGGCCCTCCATCCGCCAGTATCCGTCCTGGCCGAGATTGATCACCGGCAGCAGCAGATCCAGGGCGTACAGCGCGGCATTCCACCGTGGGTGCTCGTCGGGTTTGATCGGCGCCGGGTCCACCGTGGCGAAGGCCACCGCGCCCGCCGCCCACAGCACCGCCATCCACAGCGCCGCCCGGCCGGGGCGGTAGCCGTACGCCACCGTCCAGTCCTGGAGATAGCCCCAGAGCTTCGCGGCCAGCGGCAGTGTCTCGCGGCGGCGGCGCTGCTTGGCGAGCAGCACCTCACGCGCGTCCGAGTCCTCGCCGCTGTTGCGCAGGACCGTCGCCAGCCGTTCGTACGGCTCCGGCGAGTACTCGGGAGTCGCCGAGGCCACCCACTCCAGCCTTCGGCCGAGCGGGAACACCTCGTACGGGACCAGGTTCTCGTAGACGAAACCGCCCATCGCCAGACCGCCGGGACCGGGCCAGCTCGCCGCCCTGTCGATCAGCGTCACCACCTTCGCGCCGTTCAGCACGACGCGCCCCTCCTCCGGGCGCTCCGCGTTGAACCGCAGCTCCGGGGTGGCGATCCTGCGCAGCGACAGCTCCTCGCGCGGGCTCATCGCGAACCGTGCCCCTTGCAGATCGACCGCGTCGCCGAACCGCCCGTCGTCCAGCCGCACCCCGCCGTGGCACTCGAAGCGCTGCAGCCGCGTGCCGCGCGCCGGGGTGCCGGCAGCGGCGATGCCGAACGGGGGAGTGGCGCCCTGGTTTCCCGTGGACTCGCTCACCCACGCGCCCGTCATGTAGAGCGTCCGCTCCACGCTCAGCTGCGGGGCATTGAGTGCCCGCCGCTCGCCCGCCGCGCGCAGCCGGCTGCCGCGCAGGCTCAGTGAAACCCCGACCTTCGCACCGCGCAGACTGAACTCGCCGTACGTCTCGATCAGTTCGGCCTGTAAGTCCTGGGCGACGGACATCCCGTCCGCGGTGATCGCGCGGCCCCGGCGGTCCGGCCGTACATGGATCTGGTTGATCAGCAGATCCGTGCCGATCTGTGCGTCGGTGAGCCGGATGCCGTGCTCCACGCGGCAGCGGGGCAGATGCAGATCGCCCTCGGTGCGCAGCCGGGCGGCCTCGATGCGCGGGATCGCGCAGCCGACCATGCGCACCGTCGTGAAGTGCGCCTCGGGCATCAGCAGTTCGCTCTCGAAGCGGCAGCCGTTCAGCTCGACGTACGGGGAGATGCTGCCGCCCGCGAGCTTGAGCGTCCCGGTGATCTGGATCCCACGCAGCTTGAGCGCGGCGACCCGGCCGGGCCGGGCGGCAGGCCCGCTCAGCAGCAGCCGGGCGAGGATGCCGGCGCGGACGCTGCGCTCGGGGCCCCAGGGGCGGGGGGAGAAGGGATCGTTCAGGAGTGGATTGGGGTCGCTGAGGTCGTACGTACTCCCGTTTCTGAAGGCGTTCCACATATGCAGCTCGGTCGGGCTCAGCCCGTCGGGAGGCCCGTCGTCCAGCGGCTCGGTCACTGCCGCTCCTCCGCTTCATTGGCTCGTACAGCTGTTCTTCCCGCTGAGTAACGGACTGAACGCTAGTGGTCATGGTCAACTTCTGGGGCGTGTGGGCGTGTATCAGCCAGTGATACGGGCGACCGGCGGCCGATTCCGGTCTGAGAGAATTGGTCCCGTGATCTCTCGAATCGATCTGCGCGGCGACGCCCTCCCCGAGGGTGGCGCTCTGCGCGACCTGCTGCCCCGTGCCGAGTTCGACGTGGAAGCCGCCCTGGAGAAGGTGCGGTCCATTTGCGAGGACGTGCATCATCGGGGCACCGCGGCGCTGATCGAGTACGCGGAGAAATTCGACGGGGTGAAGCTGGAGCGCGTTCGGGTGCCCGCAGCGGCCCTCGTCGACGCCCTGGATCAGCTCGACCCCGAGGTCAGGGCCGCCCTGGAGGAGTCGATCCGGCGCGCCAGGATCGTCCACCGCGCACAGCGCCGCAGCGAGCACACCACCCAGGTCGTTCCCGGCGGCACCGTCACCGAGAAGTGGGTGCCGGTCGAGCGCGTCGGTCTGTACGCGCCGGGCGGCCGGTCCGTCTATCCCTCATCCGTGATCATGAACGTGGTCCCGGCGCAGGAGGCCGGCGTCGGATCCGTCGCGCTCGCCTCCCCGCCGCAGGCAGAGTTCGGCGGGCTTCCGCACCCCACGATCCTCGCCGCGTGCGCGCTGCTCGGCGTCGACGAGGTGTACGCCGCCGGAGGCGCCCAGGCCGTTGCGATGTTCGCGTACGGAACGACGGGAGCCGACGGCTGTGCGCCCGCCAACATGGTCACCGGCCCCGGAAACATCTGGGTCGCCGCGGCCAAGCGGTACTTCACCGGCCGGATCGGCATCGACACCGAGGCCGGCCCGACCGAGATCGCGGTCCTCGCCGACTCGACCGCCGACCCGGTGCACGTCGCCGCCGACCTGATCAGCCAGGCCGAGCACGACCCGCTCGCGGCCGCCGTGCTGGTCACCGACTCGGTGGAGCTGGCGGACGCGGTCGAGAAGGAGCTCGAGCCGCAGGTCGCCGCGACCAAGCACATCGAGGACCGGATCGTCCCGGCCCTGTCCGGAAAGCAGTCCGCGATCGTGCTCGTCGACGGCATCGACGAGGGCCTCAGGGTCGTCGACGCGTACGGCGCCGAGCACCTGGAGATCCAGACCGCAGACGCCGCCGCGGTCGCCGCCCGGGTCCGCAACGCCGGCGCGATCTTCGTCGGCCCGTGGGCGCCCGTCTCGCTCGGCGACTACTGCGCGGGCTCCAACCACGTCCTGCCGACCGGCGGCTGTGCCTGCCACTCCTCCGGACTGTCCGTCCAGTCCTTCCTGCGCGGTATCCACATCGTCGACTACACCCGCGACGCGCTCGCCGAGGTGACCCACCACGTGGTGACGCTCGCCGAGGCCGAGGACCTGCCCGCGCACGGCGCGGCCATGAAGGCCCGCTTCGGATGGAAGGTGCCCGGCAAGTGACCTTCGGCATCGACGACCTGCCCATCAGGGACGAGCTGCGCGGCAAGTCCCCGTACGGCGCGCCCCAACTCGACGTACCCGTACGCCTGAACACCAACGAGAACCCCTATCCGCTGCCCGAGCCGCTGGTCGAGCGGATCGCCGAGCGCGTGCGCGAGGCCGCCCGGGAGCTCAACCGCTACCCGGACCGGGACGCGGTCGAGCTCCGCACCGAGCTGGCCCGCTACCTCACCCGCACCGCGGGGCACAAGGTCGGCCTCGCCAATCTCTGGGCGGCCAACGGCTCCAACGAGGTCATCCAGCAGCTGCTGCAGACCTTCGCCGGACCGGGCCGTACCGCGATCGGCTTCGAGCCCTCGTACTCCATGCACGGCCTGATCTCGCGCGGCACCGGCACCGGCTGGATCTCCGGGCCGCGCAACGAGGACTTCACCATCGATGTGGCGGCCGCCCGCGCCGTCATCGCCGAGCACCGCCCCGACGTCGTCTTCATCACCTCGCCCAACAACCCCACGGGCACGGCGGTCGAGGCCGAGACGGTCCTCGCGCTGTACGAGGCGGCACAGGCGGCCAGGCCTTCGGTGGTCGTGGTCGACGAGGCGTACGTCGAGTTCAGCCACCGCCCCTCGCTGCTGCCGCTGATCGAGGGCCGGCCGAATCTGGTGGTCTCGCGGACCATGTCCAAGGCCTTCGGCGCGGCCGGTCTGCGGCTGGGCTATCTGGCCGCGCACCCCGCCGTCGTCGACGCCGTCCAGCTGGTGCGCCTGCCGTACCACCTGTCGGCCGTCACCCAGGCCACCGCCCTCGCCGCGCTGGAGCACACGGATACGCTGCTCGGGTACGTCGAGCAGCTGAAGACCGAGCGGGACCGCCTGGTCACCGAGCTGCGAGCGATCGGATACGAAGTCACCGAGTCCGATGCCAACTTCGTGCAGTTCGGGCGCTTCCCGGATGCCCATGAGGTCTGGCAGCAGATCCTCGACCGGGGCGTCCTGGTCCGTGACAACGGCGTACCGGGCTGGCTGCGGGTCACCGCAGGCACCCCGGCGGAGAACGACGCGTTCCTGGATGCGGTCAACGAAGTCATGGCGACAGCCACACGCGACGTCAAGAAGGAGCAGAGCGCATGAGCCGCGTAGGACGGGTCGAACGCACCACCAAGGAGACATCCGTCGTCGTCGAGATCGACCTCGACGGCACGGGCAAGGTCGATGTCGCGACCGGGGTCGGCTTCTACGACCACATGCTCGACCAGCTCGGCCGCCACGGTCTGTTCGACCTGACCGTCAAGACCGACGGTGATCTGCACATCGACAGCCACCACACCATCGAGGACACCGCCCTCGCGCTCGGCGCCGCCTTCAAGCAGGCCCTGGGCGACAAGGTCGGCATCTACCGCTTCGGCAACTGCACCGTGCCGCTGGACGAGTCGCTCGCGCAGGTCACCGTGGACCTCTCGGGCCGTCCGTACCTCGTGCACACCGAGCCCGAGAACATGGCGCCGATGATCGGTGAGTACGACACGACCATGACCCGGCACATCCTGGAGTCGTTCGTGGCGCAGGCGCAGATCGCGCTGCACGTGCACGTCCCGTACGGCCGCAACGCCCACCACATCGTGGAGTGCCAGTTCAAGGCACTGGCCCGCGCCCTGCGTTACGCGTCCGAGCGTGACCCCCGCGCGGCCGGCATCCTCCCCTCCACGAAGGGCGCGCTGTAACCACATGACCGGCCTCTCCACCATCCTTATCGTCGTCGGCCTCTTCCTGGCCGGCGGTGTGTACTCCTTCTCCAAACAGCAGATGCCCAAGGGCCTGATCGTGCTTCTCGGTATCGGGTCCGTGATGTGCCTGGTCGCCGGTGTCCTGCGGATTCAGGGGATCTGGGAATGAGCGCAGCCAAGAAGGTCGTCGTCTTCGACTACGGATTCGGCAACGTCCGCTCCGCCGAGCGGGCCCTGGCCCGGGTCGGCGCGGATGTCGAGATCACCCGTGACTACGACACGGCCATGAACGCCGACGGGCTCCTGGTGCCCGGTGTCGGCGCGTTCTCCGCCTGCATGGAGGGCCTCAAGAAGGCCCGTGGCGAGTGGATCGTCGACCGCCGGCTCTCCGGCGGCCGCCCCGTCATGGGCATCTGCGTCGGCATGCAGATCCTCTTCGCACGCGGCATCGAGCACGGCGTGGAGACCGAGGGCCTCGACGAGTGGCCCGGCACGGTCGGGCCGCTGAAGGCCCCGATCGTCCCCCACATGGGCTGGAACACGGTCGACGCGCCCGACGACAGCCGCCTCTTCGCCGGCCTCGACGCCGACGCACGGTTCTACTTCGTGCACTCCTACGCCGCGCACGAGTGGGAACTCGAAGTCACCAACCCCGCCATCCGCGCGCCCCAGGTCACCTGGGCCACACATGGCGAGCGCTTCGTCGCCGCCGTCGAGAACAACGTGCTGTGGGCGACCCAGTTCCACCCCGAGAAGTCCGGCGACGCCGGCGCCCAGCTGCTGACCAACTGGATCGAGACGCTGTAATGCCGAAGCTTGAACTCCTTCCCGCAGTCGACGTCCGTGACGGCCAGGCCGTCCGACTCGTGCATGGCGAGTCCGGTACGGAGACGTCGTACGGCTCCCCGCTGGAGGCCGCCCTCACCTGGCAGCGCGCGGGCGCCGAGTGGCTGCATCTGGTCGACCTCGACGCGGCCTTCGGCACCGGTGACAACCGGTCGCTGATCGCCGAGGTCGCCGACGCGATGGACATCAAGGTCGAGCTGTCGGGCGGCATCCGCGACGACGCCTCCCTGGCGGCCGCGCTGGCCACCGGCTGCACCCGGGTCAACCTGGGGACCGCCGCACTGGAGACCCCCGAGTGGGTCGCCAAGGTCATCGCCGAGCACGGCGACAAGATCGCGGTCGGCCTCGACGTCCGCGGGACGACGCTGCGCGGCCGCGGCTGGACCCGGGACGGCGGCGACCTCTACGAGACGCTCGCCCGTCTCGACTCCGAGGGCTGCGCCCGTTACGTCGTCACCGACATCGCCAAGGACGGCACGCTGCAGGGCCCCAACCTGGAGCTGCTGCGCAATGTGTGCGCCGCGACCGACAAGCCGGTCGTCGCCTCCGGCGGCGTCTCCTCGCTCGACGATCTGCGCGCGATCGCCTCCTTGGTCACCGAGGGCGTCGAGGGCGCGATCGTCGGCAAGGCGCTGTACGCGAAGGCGTTCACCCTGGAAGAGGCCCTCGCGGCGGTGGCGGAATGACCGACGCGAGCGACTGGACCGACTCCGTACGCAGGGTCGGACCGGACGGCCCCTGGGAGGACGCCCTCGGCAGCTCCCGGGCCGTGCAGCTGCCGAACGGCCTGGTCCTGGTCTCCGGCTGCACCTCGGACGTCGGCGGCCAGATCGCCGCGGGCGGGCCGTACGACCAGGCGGTCGCCGCCTTCGAAGTCGCCCTCGACGCTCTGAAGGAACTCGGCCTCGGCCGGGAGCATGTGGTGCGTACGCGGATGTACCTCACCCATGCGCGGGACACGGACGAGGTCCGCCGCGCCCACAAGGAGCTGTTCGACGAGGTCCGCCCGGCCACGTCGATGCTCATCGTCTCCGGCTTCGTCAACCCCAGCCTGGTCGTCGAGGTCGAGGTCGAGGCGTACCGAGGAGGTGCGGAATGACCCTCGCGGTCCGAGTGATCCCCTGCCTGGACGTCGACAGCGGACGGGTCGTCAAGGGCGTCAACTTCCAGAACCTGCGCGACGCGGGCGACCCGGTCGAGATGGCCAAGCTGTACGACGCCGAGGGCGCCGACGAGCTCACCTTCCTCGACATCACGGCTTCCTCCGGCAACCGTGAGACGACCTACGACGTGGTGCGCCGCACTGCCGAGCAGGTCTTCATCCCGCTCACGGTCGGCGGCGGCGTCCGCACGCCCGAGGACGTCGACAAGCTGCTGCGGGCCGGCGCCGACAAGGTCGGCGTCAACACCGCGGCCATCGCCCGCCCCGAGCTGATCCGCGAGATCGCCGAGCGCTTCGGCCGCCAGGTGCTGGTGCTGTCGGTCGACGCGCGGCGTACGGAATCGGGGTCCTTCGAGGTCACCACCCACGGTGGCCGCAAGGGGACCGGCATCGACGCCGTCGAATGGGCGCACCGGGCCGCCGAGCTGGGCGCGGGGGAGATCCTGCTCAACTCGATGGACGCCGACGGCACCAAGGACGGCTACGACACCGAGATGATCGCGGCGGTGCGCAAGCACGTCACCGTCCCGGTCATCGCCTCCGGCGGCGCGGGCAGGCTCGCGGACTTCCCCCCGGCCATCGCGGCGGGCGCGGACGCGGTCCTGGCGGCGTCGGTGTTCCACTTCGGCGATCTGCGTATCTCCCAGGTCAAGGACACCCTGCGCGAAGCAGGCCACCCGGTCCGCTAGCCACTTGCCCGCCGGCTCATGGCTGCATCGGCTGCGCGAGCTGGATCAGATTGCCGACCGTGTCGTCCAGTACCGCCGACAGAACAGGGCCCTGTTCTGTCGGCGGTGCGGTGAAGGTCACTCCGAGGCCGGTCAGCCGCTCGTACTCCGCCCGGAGGTCGTCCACGGAGAAGACGATGCAGGGCAGTCCGGCCTCGCGCAGCGCCCGGGTGTAGTTCTGCGCGATCGGGTTGCCGCCCGGCTCCAGCAGCAGCTCCACGTCCTGCTGTGCGCCCGCGGCGCCGACCGTGACGAAGAGGTCGTGGCCCAAGTCGATGTTGTTGCGGGTCTCGAAACCCAGCACGTCCGTGTAGAAGGCGTGGGCCTTGCGCACGTCGTCGACGTACACGCCGGTCATGGCGATCTTGATCATGGCTGATCCCTCGGATCCCTCGGGTCGGGTGGGGTCTGCTGTCTCCCGTCCGATCATGCCGGGTGTCACTGACAGCGACCTCCGCGACCGCGATCGCAGATGCACAACAGAACTTGCGCAATTTATATTGCGCAAGTTTTCCTTTCTGTCTACGGTGAGCGGCATGGCCGACAGGGAGTCCCGCAGGATCACCGACCTCGACACCCTCAAGGCGTTCGGGAACCCCCTGCGCATGAAGCTGTACCGGGCCCTGTTCGTCGCCCGTTCCGCCACCGCCTCCCAGCTCGCCGAAAAGGTCGACGAGGCCGTCTCGCTCGTCAGCTACCACCTGCGCAAGCTCGCCGACCACGGGCTCATCGAGGAGGCCGAGCGGCAGAGCGAGGACGGGCGCGAGCGCTGGTGGCAGGTCGCCTCACAGGTGCTGAGCGTGCGCGACGAGGACTTCCGGGGCGCGCCCGAGCTGGCCGCCACCCACGCGGCCGTCTCCCGGGTCTCCTTCGAACAGCGCGGCGAGCTCTACCGCAGCTACCTCGACGCACAGTCCGCCTGGGGGCCCGCATGGCGAGGGGCGTCGTTCAGCTCCGAGTATCTGGCGCGGCTCACCGCCGAGGAGCTCGACCGGCTCGGCCGCGAGATGCACGAACTGATCAAGAAGTACGACGCGATCGGCTGCGCCGCCGAAGAGGCCGGGGACACGGCGGGGCGCGAGAACGTCGCCCTGCATGTGTACGGCTTCCCGTTCCACGCCTGACACCCCCCGACGCGCCCGAGAGGACCGACCCCGTATGCCGGCCGTGGAAACCGAGGCCGTGGCCCCCACCACCGGGCGGCCCGCCTACCGCGACGCCAATGTGCTGCGCTGGCTCTCCGCCTACGCCGCATCGGCAGTCGGCGACACCATCTACTACCTGGCCCTGTCCTGGGCAGCCATCCGTGGCGGCAGCCCCGCCCAGGCCGCAGTCGTCATGGCAGTGAGCGCCGTACCGCGCGCCCTGCTGATGCTCGGCGGGGGAGTTCTCGCCGACCGTCTCGGACCGCGCCGCGTGGTCGTCGTCAGCGACACCGCCCGCTCCCTGATCGTCCTCGGCGTCGCCGCCCTGCTGCTCGTCACCAGCCCGGGGCTGTGGCTGCTCGCCGTCGTGGCCGTGGTCTTCGGCGTCCTCGACGCGGTCTTCATGCCGGCCGTCGGCGCCCTCCCGCCCCGGATCGCCCCGCCCGGACAGCTCGCCAGGATCCAGGGCCTGCGCGGCCTCGCCTCCCGCCTCGCCACCGTGGCCGGCGCCTCCCTCGGCGGCATCGCGGTGGCCGTCGGCGGACCGGCGGTGGCCTTCGGTGCGGCCGGAGTCCTCTTCGCGCTCTCCGTGCCGTTGCTGCTCGCCGTACGGATCACGCCGCTGCCCACCGACGCGGCGCGGCCGAAGTCCACCCCGCGGCGGGACCTGACCGACGGGCTGGGCTACATCCGCCGCCACCCGGTCCTCGCCCCGCTGCTGGTCGTCATCGCCCTCGGCGACCTGGGCTTCGTCGGACCGCTCAACGTCGGACTGGCGCTGCTCGCGGACGAGCGCGGCTGGGGCGCGTCCGGCATGGGCCTGATCCTCGCCGGATTCGGCTGCGGCTCGGGCGCGGCCTCGCTGCTGCTGGCCGTACGGGGCCGGATGGCGCGCGCCGGACTCGTCCAGGCGCTCGCGCTGATCGTCGGCGCCGGCGCTGTCGGCGCGCTCGCGCTGATGACCCAGGTCGCCGCGGCGATCGGCATCGCGGTGGCGATAGGCCTGCTCACCGGAGTGAGCGGCGCGATGTGCAGCGCGCTGCTGCAGACCGAGACCGACCCTGCCTACCTCGGCCGGGTCACATCCGTCTCGACCCTCGTCAGCCTCGGCCTCGCGCCGCTCAGCTTCCCGCTCACGGGTGCGGCCATCGGGCTCTGGGGCACCGTGCCCGTCTTCACCGCCAGCGCGGCGGTCTGCGCGGCCGGAGCGGTCTACGGACTGTGCTCCCCGGCGCTGCGCCGCGCCGAGCTGCCGCGCTGACCCGCCCGTACGCCTGCATCTGCTGACCCGCCGCCTGCATCGGTCGGCGTCGGTCGGCATCGGCCGGCATCAGTCGGCATCTGCCTCCGTCGAATGACTACATCGAAATGCCGAGCCGGGCCTCGTACACCCGGGCGACCGCGTCCTTGTCGCCCTCCAGCTCCACCCGCGCCGCCTCCTGCCGCCCGAACGCGAACAGTGTCAGCTCTCCGGGCTCCCCGGAGACCGTCACCACCGGGGTGCCGCGGCGGGCGACCGCCGTCTGACCGTTCCTGCGGCGCAGTACCAGCCCGACCGGGGACTTGCGGCCCAGCAGCCGGGCCACCTTCTCCAGCCGCGACCACAGGGCGTTCTCGAAGACCTGGTCCAGGTCCCGCGGCGTCCAGTCGGGCAACGCCCGCCGCACGTCCTCGGCGTGCACGAAGAACTCGACGGTGTTCGCCGCCTCGTCGATCTGCTTGATGCCGTACGGAGACATCCGCGGCGGTCCCGAACGGATCAGCTGGATCAGCTCCTCGTACGGCTTGGCGGCGAATTCCGCCTGCACCCGCTCCATACGTGTCCTGAGCGCGCCGATCATAATCCCGCCGGCCGCGTCCGCACGCCGCTCACGCACCACCACATGGGCGGCGAGATCCCTGGTCGTCCAGCCGCCGCACAGGGTCGGAGCCTCGGGGCCCGCCGTTTCCAACAGCTCGGCGAGCAGAAGTCGTTCACGCTTTGCATGGGTCGACATGCACGCCAGCGTACGACTGGAGCACCCGGTCCGCCCAGTGGACGCTCCGTCCGGGGACCCCCGCGGGCACGGCACAATGGCGGTATGACCAGCAGTGTCCCCGCCAGCCCCCTCGATCCCGCCGTCGCCGTGCGCCTCAAGCGCACCGCCGACGGCCTGCTTCCGGCCATCGCCCAGCAGTACGACACCGGTGAGGTGCTGATGCTCGGGTGGATGGACGACGAGGCCCTGCACCGCACCCTGACGACCGGCCGCTGCACCTACTGGTCCCGCAGCCGGCAGGAGTACTGGGTCAAGGGCGATACGTCCGGCCATGTGCAGCACGTGAAGTCCGTCGCCCTGGACTGTGACGCCGACACGATTCTGGTCAAGGTCGACCAGGTGGGCGCCGCCTGCCACACCGGCGAGCGCACCTGCTTCGACGCCGATGTGCTGCCCCTGGGCAAGTAGGGTCGGGAGCCATGGATCTCGACACCTTCCGCAAGCTCGCCGCCGACCGCCGTGTCATCCCCGTCAGCCGCAAGCTCCTCGCGGACGGCGACACTCCGGTCGGGCTCTACCGCAAGCTCGCCGCCGAGCGCGAAGGCACCTTCCTGCTGGAGTCCGCCGAGAACGGCCGGTCCTGGTCCCGGTACTCCTTCATCGGCGTACGCAGCGACGCCACCCTCACCGAGCGCGACGGCCAGGTGCACTGGCTCGGCACCCCGCCCGTCGGCGTCCCGGTCGACGGCGACCCGCTGCAGGCCCTGCGCGCCACCGTCGAGGCGCTGCACACCCCGCGTGACCTCGCTTCCGGCATGCCGCCCTTCACCGGCGGCATGGTCGGCTATCTCGGCTACGACATCGTCCGCCGACTGGAGAAGATCGGCCCCGGCGAGCGCGACGACCTCAAGCTGCCCGAGCTGACCATGCTGCTCACCTCGGACCTCGCGGTGCTCGACCACTGGGACGGCACCGTCCTGCTGATCGCCAACGCCATCAACCACAACGACCTCGACACCGGCATCGACGAGGCGTACGCGGACGCCGTCGCCCGCCTCGACGCCATGGAGGCCGACCTCACGCGGCCGCTGGCCTCCGTGCCCGCCGCGTTGCCGCCCTCCGAGCTGCCGGAGTTCTCCGCGCTGTGGGGCGGCAAGGAGTACCAGGACGCCGTCGAGGACATCAAGGAGCGGATCAGGGCGGGCGAGGCCTTCCAGGTTGTGCCCTCCCAGCGGTTCGAAACCCCGTGCAGCGCGAGCGCACTGGACGTCTACCGGGTCCTGCGGGCCACCAACCCGAGCCCGTACATGTACCTCTTCCGCTTCGACGGCTTCGACGTCGTCGGCTCCAGCCCCGAGGCGCTGGTCAAGGTCGAGGACGGGCACGCCATGGTCCACCCGATCGCCGGGACCCGGCCGCGCGGCGCCACGCCGCAGGAGGACCAGGCCCTCGCCGAAGAGCTGATGGCCGACCCCAAGGAGCGCGCCGAGCATCTGATGCTGGTCGACCTCGGCCGCAACGACCTGGGCCGGGTCTGCGAACCGGGCAGCGTCGAGGTCGTCGACTTCATGTCGGTCGAGCGGTACTCCCACGTCATGCACATCGTCTCGACCGTGACCGGCCGGGTCGCCGGAGGCCGTACCGCCTTCGACGTACTGACCGCCTGCTTCCCCGCGGGCACCCTCTCCGGCGCCCCCAAGCCCCGCGCGATGCAGATCATCGACGAGCTGGAGCCCTCGCGGCGCGGACTGTACGGCGGCTGTGTCGGCTATCTCGACTTCGCCGGCGACTCCGACACCGCGATCGCCATCCGTACCGCCCTGCTGCGCGACGGCACGGCATTCGTACAGGCCGGAGCGGGTGTCGTGGCCGACTCGGACCCGGTTGGAGAGGACACCGAGTGCCGCAACAAGGCGGCCGCGGTGCTCCGTGCCGTACACAGCGCGAACCGCCTCAACAGCGCGGCGAGCGGTAGGGGATAGTGGGGTACGTGAGTGCTGTACCCGTACCCCAGCCCCGTGCCGAAGCCGCCTCCGCCACCAGCAGCCGCCGCAGCCTCGCCGCAGCCCTGTTCCTCGGCGCCGTCGGCGCGACCGTCGTGCTCCTCGCCTCCGGCCAGATCTGGGCCGAGGGCACGGCCGCCGTCGGGGGCGGCGCCGTGCCGCTCGACGCCCAGGGCAGCGATGTCACCGGTGTCCCGACGGCGCTCGCCATCGTCGGCCTGGCCGCGCTCGTCGCCGTCTTCGCGGTACGCAGAGCGGGCCGGCTGCTCGTCTCCGCCCTGCTCGCCCTGAGTGGCGCGGGCGCGGCGCTCGCCGCCTTCCTCGGGGCCTCCGACAGCGCGGCCCTGGACGCGAAGGCCGCGAAGACCACCGGCGACACGGCCGCCGCGATCGACGCGCTCACCCACACCGCCTGGCCCTATGTGGCCGCGGTCGGCGGCCTGCTGATCCTGCTCGCCGGGCTGCTCGCGCTGTGGTTCGGCAAGAGCTGGCCCGCCATGTCCGGCCGGTACGAGCGGGACGGCAGCCCCCGCCCCCGCAAGGCCCCGGCCGTCGACCCGGACCGTCCCGAGGACCTCTGGAAGGCCCTGGACCGCGGCGAGGACCCGACGCGGGAAGCGTGACCGCCCCCACACCGGATCATGCCCCGGCGTACGGGACAATGTCATGTGAGCATCCGGCTCAGCACAGGGCAAAGGCTCACCCCACAGCATCAGCAACGAGGAGCAAACTCATGGCGGGCAGCAACCACGGACACACCCCGGCCGCCTGGACCGGTGTCACCATCGCCTTCATCGGGTTCTGCGTCGCAGGCGTCTTCATGGTGGCGGCCAATCCGCTCGGCTTCGTGGCCGGGTTGGCCATCATCCTGCTCGGCGGCATCGTCGGCGCGGCCATGAAGGCCGCCGGTCTCGGCATGCCGCGGGAGTCCGAGGCCCAGGTGCGGGCCAGGGCGCAGGCCGGCCGGGCGCAGGCCACCGCGCAGCCGGCCGCCGCGCAGCAGGCCACCGCGCAGCCGGCCGCCGCGCAGGCGTCTTCCTGACCCTGCTGTCCGGCTTGCGTTGCAAGGCGCGGCCCGGCGTTGCCGGGCTGCGCCTTTCCGTATGAACGGGGAGAATCACCGGGTGGACGCCATGCCTTCCTCCGCCGCACCCACACCCGCACGCCGGCCCGGCCCCGCCCCGCTCGCGCGTCGCCTGGCCACGCCCCTGGCCACCCTGGCCGGGGCCGCCGCGGCCTTCGCGTACGTGGGCACGGTCGATCCCAACGAGCCGGGCCACTACCCGGTCTGTCCGCTGCTCCGCTACACCGGGATCTACTGCCCGGGCTGCGGCGGACTGCGCAGCGCCCACGCCTTCATCCACGGCGATCTGGCCACCGCACTGGGCGCGAACGCCGTGGCTGTCATCGGCTACGGAGTCTTCGCCGTGGTGTGGGTGATGTGGCTGATTCACGCCGTACGGGCCATGCCCCTGCGCATTACTGCAGGACCCGTCTGGTGGTGGTCGCTCGGAGGCGCTCTGCTGATCTTCAGCGTGGTCCGGAACCTGCCATTCGGCTCCGCGCTGGCTCCGTAAAGTCCCAGGTAGTGGGACAGCGGTCAGCCGGATGCGGGTCCTGCGCCCTCCTGCGGATACCATCGACATTGGCTGATCCTGATCCATCTCCACCGTCCCGGAAGGGGGCCGCTCGCGTGAGTGTGCTCGACGAGATCATCGAAGGCGTACGCGCCGACCTCGCAGAGCGGCAGGCGCGCGTCAGCCTCGACGAGCTCAAGGAGCGGGCCGCGAAGGCTCCTGCGGCCAAGGACGGCGTCGCCGCGCTGCGCGCCGAGGGCGTCCATGTGATCTGCGAGGTCAAGCGTTCCAGCCCGTCCAAGGGCGCGCTGGCCGCGATCGCCGACCCGGCCGGGCTCGCCGCCGACTATGAGGCGGGCGGCGCGGCCGTCATCTCCGTACTGACCGAGCAGCGCCGCTTCGGGGGATCGCTCGCCGACCTCGAGGCCGTACGCGCCAAGGTCGATGTTCCCCTGCTGCGCAAGGACTTCATCGTCACCGCCTACCAGCTGTGGGAGGCCCGGGCCTACGGCGCCGATCTGGTGCTGCTGATCGTGGCCGCCCTCGAGCAGGAGGCCCTGGTCTCGCTCATCGAGCGTGCCGAGTCGATCGGGCTCACCCCGCTGGTCGAGGTGCACGACGAGGACGAGGTCGAGCGAGCCGTGGAGGCCGGCGCGAAGATCATCGGCGTCAATGCCCGCGATCTGAAGACGCTCAAGGTCGACCGGTCCACCTTCGAGCGGATCGCCCCCGAGATCCCGGCGCACATCGTCAAGATCGCCGAGTCCGGTGTGCGCGGGCCGCACGACCTGATCGCCTACGCCAACGCGGGCGCCGACGCGGTGCTCGTCGGCGAGTCCCTGGTCACCGGGCGCGACCCGAAGTCGGCCGTCGCCGACCTGGTGGCCGCCGGCGCCCACCCTGCCCTGCGGCACGGGCGGAGCTGACCCTCCCGTGACCGTCGCCGCCCGCACCGTCGCCCCGCCGTACCCGACGCCTTCGCGCCCGGAGACGGCGGACGCGGCCATGCGCGTCTGCGCGGCGGCAGACAGCCCCGTGGGCTCGCGGTACAGGACTTTCACGGCCTCCTCCCGCGGCGCGGCGCTCACCGCTGTACCGGGGTCGGGTTCGGCGGCGAGCGCCGCGCGCGACCCCTATGCGCGGCTCGCCCGCGGCTGCAGGCCGCGCGGCTGCCGGGCTCCGGCGCGCCGGGTCCACGGCCGCCGGGTACGTTATGTGATCGGCTCCGAGCCGGGCCAGGTCAACGGCATGCGATGGCGCGGGCGCGCCACGCGCCCTCACCGCTAGCTCCCGCCCCCATGGGCTCCGTCCGCGCTCTGCGCGGCCGCGCCCGATGGGTACGGTGCCGTCGGCCGCCGTTGCCGGGCTCGCCCGCCGTTTGCGCGTACGCGCTGCGTCGGTACGGTCCGGCTCCGTCCGCCGTGGCCGGGCTTCGCCCCCGTCGTGCGTACGCGCTGCGTCGGTGGGCACCGCTGGGTGGCTTCCGCCGGGTTCCGTCCGCCGTTGCGCGGGCGGGCAGGCTGCGCCGGTGCGGCACTGCCGTTCGCCGGCCGCGGGCTTCGTCCGTCGCCTCGCGGTCCGGTGTCGCCGGTCCGCACCCGTCTGGCTTCGCCCGCCTTCGGGCGCGCGCCGCGGCCGGTGCGGTCCGCCGGTCCGCGGCCGTGCGGCTCCATGCCGCGCGGGCGCGCCCGGCGGGTGCGGCACCGCCCGTCCGCCGCACGCCTTCCCGCCGTCGCGGCGGGAGCGCGGAGCCCGGCGTCAGGGCCGGCCCGGCGCCCGGGCCCGGCTCGCGGCGGTGGCCGGCGGCGTCGTCCGAGCACCGCAACCGCAGTGGCGGACCGCGGCGGCGCGTGCGCATACCGTGTCCTTTGCACACCAGACTTCAGGGGCGTCAAGCCCCTTCTGAGGAGTACGTCGGATGTCTTCTGACTTCTTCATTCCGGACCCCGAGGGTCAAGTCCCCACCGCCGAGGGCTACTTCGGCGCGTTCGGCGGCAAGTTCATCCCCGAGGCGCTCGTCGCCGCGGTCGACGAAGTAGCCGTCGAGTACGACAAGGCCAAGGCCGACCCCGCCTTCGCCGCCGAGCTCAACGACCTGATGGCCAACTACACGGGCCGCCCCAGCGCGCTCACCGAGGTGCCCCGGTTCGCCGAGCATGCCGGGGGCGCGCGGGTCTTCCTCAAGCGGGAAGACCTGAACCACACCGGCTCGCACAAGATCAACAATGTGCTGGGTCAGGCGCTGCTCACCAAGCGGATGGGCAAGACCCGGGTCATCGCCGAGACCGGCGCGGGACAGCACGGCGTCGCGACCGCGACCGCCTGTGCGTTGTTCGGCCTCGAGTGCACCATCTACATGGGCGAGATCGACACCGAGCGCCAGGCACTGAACGTGGCCCGGATGCGGATGCTCGGCGCCGAGGTCGTCCCGGTGGCATCCGGCAGCAGGACGCTGAAGGACGCCATCAACGAGGCGTTCCGTGACTGGGTCGCCAATGTGGACCGCACCCACTACCTCTTCGGAACGGTCGCGGGTCCCCACCCCTTCCCCGCCATGGTCCGCGACTTCCACCGCGTCATCGGGGTCGAGGCACGCAGGCAGATCCTGGAGCGGGCAGGCCGTCTGCCCGACGCGGCCGTCGCCTGTGTCGGCGGCGGATCCAACGCGATCGGCCTGTTCCACGCCTTCATCCCCGACGCGTCCGTACGGCTCGTCGGCTGTGAGCCCGCGGGCCACGGCATCGAGTCCGGGGAGCACGCGGCCACCCTCACCGCGGGCGAGCCCGGCATCCTGCACGGTTCGCGGTCGTACGTCCTCCAGGACGAGGAGGGCCAGATCACCGAGCCGTACTCGATCTCCGCCGGACTCGACTACCCGGGCATCGGCCCCGAGCACTCGTATCTCAAGGACAGCGGGCGCGGGGAGTACCGCGCGGTGACCGACGACGAGGCGATGCAGTCGCTGCTGCTGCTCTCCCGTACGGAGGGCATCATCCCGGCCATCGAGTCCGCGCACGCGCTGGCCGGAGCGCTGGAAGTGGGCCGCGAACTCGGCAAGGACGGCCTGATCGTCGTCAATCTGTCGGGCCGTGGCGACAAGGACATGGACACCGCCGCCCGCTACTTCGGGCTGTACGACGCGAAGGGCGGCGCGAGGGTCGCGGCCGACGCCTCCGCGGAGAACGGCGACGCCGAGATCAGGAGGGACGCGAAGTGAGCGGGAACATTCAGCTGCTGAGCGACACGCTCGCCGACGCCAGGAACGAGAACCGGGCCGCGCTCATCGCGTACCTCCCGGCAGGCTTCCCGACCGTCGACGGCGGAATCGATGCCGTCAAGGCCGCTCTGGACGGCGGCGCGGACGTGGTCGAGGTCGGGCTGCCGCACAGCGACCCCGTCCTCGACGGCCCGGTCATCCAGACCGCCGACGACATCGCACTGCGCGGCGGAGTCAAGATCGCCGATGTGATGCGTACGGTCCGCGAGGCGCACGAGGCCACCGGTAAGCCGGTCCTCGTCATGACGTACTGGAATCCGATCGACCGGTACGGCATCGAGCGCTTCACCGCCGAGCTCGCCGAGGCGGGCGGCGCCGGCTGCATCCTGCCCGACCTTCCGGTCGAGGAGGCCGGTGTGTGGCGTGAGCACGCCGAGAAGCACGCTCTCGCCACGGTCTTCGTCGTCGCGCCGAGCAGCCAGGACGCCCGGCTGGCGAAGATCACGGCGGCCGGTTCCGGCTTTGTGTACGCCGCCTCGCTGATGGGTGTCACGGGCACGCGCGAGTCGGTGGGCGCACAGGCCCAGGACCTGGTGCGGCGCACCCGTGCGACGACCGCGCTGCCGGTCTGCGTCGGGCTCGGCGTCTCCAACCCCGAACAGGCCGCGGAGGTCGCCGCGTTCGCGGACGGGGTGATCGTCGGGTCCGCGTTCGTGAAGCGGATGCTCGACGCACCGGACCACGCCGCGGGCCTGGCGGCGGTACGGGAGTTGGCGGCCGACCTCGCCAAGGGCGTGCGCCGGGGCGCGTAGCTCATACGGGTGGATATGGGACCGGGGAGGCATGCGCGTGCCTCCCCGGTTCGTTTGTGGGATGTGAGCGAGAAGAATCAAGAACGAATGAAGTCCGCGCGCGAGCGGCTCCAGCGGGAACGTGAGCTGGGGAAGCAGCGCGACAAGCGCTGGCGGGCGCTGATCGTGTCGGCGGCCGTGGTGGGTGTGATGGGGCTGGCTGCCGTGGCCGGTCTGATCGCCGCCAACGCCGGGAAGGACGACGGCGGCTCGGACGCCGGTCCGCTTCTGGCGCCCAGTGGTGTGGCGGGCAAGGAGCAGCTCGCGCTCCCGGTGGGCGCGAGCGACGCCCCGTCCACGCTCACGGTGTGGGAGGACTTCCGCTGCCCGGCCTGCGCCCAGTTCGAGAACGCCTTCAGGAAGACGATCCACGATCTGGTGCAGGCGGGACAGATCAAGGTCGAGTACCACCTCGCCACGATCATCGACGGGAACATGGGCGGCAGCGGCTCGCTGCGCGCGGCGAATGCCGCCGCGTGCGCGCAGGACGCCGGGAAGTTTGCCCCGTATCACGATGTTCTGTACCAGAACCAGCCGCCGGAGACGGACGATGCCTTCGCCCAGAACAGCAAGCTGATCGCGCTCGCGGGCAAGGTCGAGGGCCTGGACACCCCCGCGTTCCGCAGCTGCGTGGAAGAGGGCAAGCACGACGGCTGGGTGAACAAGTCGAACACCGCATTCCAGAACGGCGGCTTCAAAGGCACCCCGACTGTGCAGCTCAACGGCGAGTCCGTCTTCCCGCAGAAGGGCTCCGAGCAGATCTCCATCGCCAACTTCAAGAAGTGGGTCGCGGAGGCGAACAAGGGCAAGAACCCGGGCACCGAGAGTCCACCCGCCGGCCCGGCTCCGGCGGCCTCCTGAGCCACTGCTCGTTATCCAGACGTTGCCGGGTGGGTTGCCGTACGTCCCACCCGGCAAGGTAGCGTCGGTCCTGCCATGGACCTTGCCTACATTCCCAGCCCGTCGACCGGAGTGATCCATCTCGGACCGCTCCCGCTGCGCGGCTATGCCTTCTGCATCATCATCGGCGTCTTTGTGGCCGTCTGGTACGGCAACAAGCGCTGGGTCGCCCGGGGCGGCAGAGCCGGCACCGTGGCCGACATCGCCGTCTGGGCAGTGCCCTTCGGCCTTGTCGGCGGTCGGCTCTACCATGTGATCACCGACTACCAGCTGTACTTCAGCGACGGTGAGAACTGGGTCGACGCCTTCAAGATCTGGGAGGGCGGCCTCGGTATCTGGGGCGCGATCGCGCTCGGCGCGGTCGGCGCCTGGATCGGCTGCCGGCGCCGCGGGATCCCGCTGCCGGCGTGGGCGGACGCCCTCGCGCCCGCCATCGCCTTCGCTCAGGCGATCGGCCGCTGGGGCAACTGGTTCAACCAGGAGCTGTACGGCAAGCCGACGGATCTGCCGTGGGCCCTCAAGATCACCGAGGGCACCAACCGTGAGGCGGGCCTCTACCACCCGACGTTCCTGTACGAGTCCCTGTGGTGCATCGGCGTCGCGGTCCTGGTCATCTGGGCCGACCGGCGCTTCAAGCTGGGTCACGGCCGGGCGTTCGCGCTGTATGTCGCGTCGTACTGCGTGGGCCGGGCGTGGATCGAGTACATGCGGGTCGACGAGGCACACGAAGTGCTGGGTCTGCGTCTCAATGTCTGGACCTCGGTCATCGTCTTCCTGCTGGCGGTCGTGTACATCGTGATCTCGTCGAGGGTGCGGCCGGGGCGCGAGGAGATCGTCGAGCCGGCGGCCGTGGAGACGGCGAAGCCGGAGGCTGACGCCGAGGACGCCGTGGAGGGCACGGAGCACGAGGACAAGAAGGCAGAGACGGACACGGAGTCGGCCAAGAACAGCTCACCGCAGGGCTGACTGCGGGCATTGCGCGACGAGGCCGCCGGGACCGAAAGGTCCCGGCGGCCTCGTGTTTTCCCGCTTTCCCCAGACGCTGCCCAGGGTCCTCAGGCGCTCAGGGCTCCTCGCGGCGGGCGAGGGCGAGGGTTCGCTGAGCCGCGGCCACGATCGCGGCGTCGACGAAGCGGCCGTCCGGCAGGGCCATGGCGCCCGCGTCGGTGGCGGCCGCCTTGGCGATCTCCTCCGCTTCTTCGATCTCCCGGGGCGAGGGGAGGAACGCCCGCTCGATGACCGGGAGTTGGCGAGGGTGGATGGCCGCACGGCCCAGGAAGCCGAGGGCGCGGCCGTGGGCGCACGAGACCGCCAGGGCGTCCAGGTCGCAGATGTCGGGGAAGACCGACTGGACCGGGGGCGCGAGACCGGCCGCGCGGGCGGCGACCACGGTGCGGGTGCGCGGCCAGTCCAGACCGGTGTCGCCGCGTACACCGAGCTCGGCGCGGAGGTCGGCCTCGCCCAGGACGATGCCCCGGATGGCGGGGTGGGCGGTGGCGATCGCGTACGCGTGCTCGACGGCGAGCGCGGATTCGAGCATCGGGTAGAGGGCGAGACCCGGGGCCCGGGCCGCGATCTGCTGAATGTCAGTGGCGTATGCGACCTTGGGGATACGCAGAGCACAGAGGCCGGGGAGTTCGGCGAGGGCCTCGATGTCATGGGGGGTGTTGATGCGGACATGGACCGGACAGGGCTGGGGGACGGAGAGGAGTTCGACGGTGGCGTCCAGGGCGTATTCCTTGCGGCCGGGGGACACCGCGTCCTCCAGGTCGACGATCACGATGTCGGCGCCGGAGGCGAGGGCCTTGCGTACGGTCGCGGGGCGGTCCCCGGGGGCGTACAGCCAGGTGAGGGGAATGGTCATAGCGCGCCTTGGGTGCGAAGGGCCGTGATGTCGGCGGGGGAGAGACCGAGTTCGGTGAGGACCGCGTCCGTGTCGGCGCCGTGCGGGCGGCCGGCCCAGCGGATGGCGCCGGGGGTCTCGGAGAGGCGGAAGAGGACGTTCTGCATACGGAGGGGGCCGAGTTCGGGGTCCGGGACTTCGGTGATGCTGTCCAGCGCCTGGTACTGGGGGTCTTCCATGACGTCGCGGATGTCGTAGACCGGTGCGATCGCCGCCTCGGCCTTCTCGAAGGCGGCCATGGCATCGACGCGGGTGTGGCGGGCGATCCAGCTGCCGACCGCCTCGTCGAGTACGTCCGCGTGCTCGGCACGGCCGCTGCCGGTGGTGAACCAGGGCTCGTCGATCAGCTCGGCGCGGCCGACCAGATGCATGACGCGTTCGGCGATGGACTGGGCGGAGGTGGAGACGGCCAGCCAGGAGCCGTCGGCCGTGAGATAGGTGTTGCGCGGGGCGTTGTTGCGGGAGCGGTTGCCGGTGCGCGGCTGTACGTAACCGAGCTGGTCGTACCAGAGAGGCTGCGGGCCGAGCACGGTCAGGATCGGCTCGATGATCGCCATGTCGACGACCTGGCCGCGGCCGGTCGCGGTGCGGGCGGTGAGCGCGGTCATGACGGCGTAGGCGGTGGCGAGTGCCGCGATCGAGTCGGCGAGGCCGAACGGAGGGAGGGTGGGCGGGCCTTCGGGCTCACCCGTGATGGAGGCGAAACCGCTCATCGCCTCGGCGAGGGTGCCGAAGCCGGGGCGGTGGGAGTACGGGCCGAACTGCCCGAAACCGGTGACGCGGGTCAGCACGAGGCGGGGGTTGGCCACGCTCAGCTCGTCCCAGCCGAGGCCCCACTTCTCCAGGGTGCCGGGACGGAAGTTCTCGATGACCACGTCGGCGGTGGCCGCGAGACGCAAGAGGGTCTCGCGGCCGCCGGGGGCGGACAGGTCGAGGGTGACGGTGCGCTTGTTGCGGCCGAGCATCTTCCACCAGAGGCCCACGCCGTCCTTGTCGGGGCCGTGGCCCCGGGAGGGGTCGGGGCGGGTGGGGTGCTCGACCTTGATGACCTCGGCGCCGAAGTCGCCGAGCATGGTGGCGGCGAGGGGGCCGGCGAAGAGGGTGGCGAGATCGAGGACGCGCAGACCCTGGAGGGGAGCGGCGGTCATGAGGCGTCGTCGATCTCGGTGCGGTACGGCATGGAGGTGGAGGCACCCGGGCGCTGGACGCACAGGGCGGCGGCCGCCGAGGCCCAGATGAGGGCCTGCTGCATCGGCCTGCCCTCGCCGAGCGCGACGGCAAGGGTGCCCACGAAGGTGTCGCCGGCCGCGGTGGTGTCCACGGCGGTGACCCGGGGGGCGGGGACGGTGAGAGGAGGTGCGCCCCGGGTCGCGTACAGGCTGCCGGCCGAGCCGAGCGTGATCACGACCTCGGGGACCTGACGCAGCAGCGCCTCGGCCGCCGCGTGCGGGTCGGCGATGCCGGCGAGGGTGGCTGCCTCGTGCTCGTTGGGGACGAGCAGATCGGCGGCGGCGAGGAGTTCGGGGGGCAGAGGCTGGGCGGGGGCGGGGGTGAGGACGGTCCGTACACCGTGGCGGCGGGCGGCCTGGGCACCGTCGAGCACGGCGCTCAGGGGGAGTTCGAGCTGGAGGAGCAGTGCGTCGGCGGTGGCGATGAGGGATTCCTCGCCGGGGGCGAGGGCGGTGACGGTGCCGTTCGCGCCGGGGATCACGACGATGGAGTTGCCGCCTTCGTCGTCGACGACGATATGAGCGGTGCCCGAGGGGCCCTCCGCGGTGCGGAGGAGGTCGGTGTCGACGCCCGAGGAGACCAGCGTCTGGCGCAGCCGTACGCCGAATTCGTCCGTGCCGACCGCGCCGATCATCGCGACGTCGCCGCCGGCCCGGGCGGCGGCGACGGCCTGGTTGGCGCCCTTGCCGCCGGGGATCGTGCGGAACTCACGTCCCGTGACGGTCTCTCCGCGTTTGGGTGCGTGGGCGACATACGCGACGAGGTCCATATTGGTGCTGCCGAGCACCACGATGCCGGTCATGGGCGGAGTGCCTCCTGGTGCGTGAGGTGGGCCAGGGTGTCGAAGCCGATCCCGTCGAAGCCGGTGACGGAGGTGGCGAGACGGTTCTTGAGCGGTGCGGTCCAGCGGTCGGGGAGCGCGTCGGGATGGCCGGCGATCAGACCCGCGAGGGAACCGGCGGTCGCGCCGTTGGAGTCGGTGTCCCAGCCGCCGGACACGGCGCGGCAGATGGAGGCGGTGAAGTCGCCGTCGGCGTGGGTGAGGGCGGCGGCGAGCAGGGCGGCGTTGGGGATGACGTGGACCCAGTGGTAGGTGCCGTACGCGGCGTGGAGCCGGTCGGCCACCTGCGCGAAGTCCCGTTCCGTGCGGGCTGTTTCGATGCCGAGGCGTACGGCGCGGGCGAGGCGGGAGTGCGGGGGGACGACGGACAGGCCGGCGGAGAGGGCGTCGTGCACATCGGCGGTACGGGTGGCGGCGGTGGCCAGGGCGGCGGCGACGAACATCGCGCCGTACACACCGTTCGCGGTGTGGGTGAGCGTGGCATCGCGGTAGGCCTGCCGGGCGGCGGCCGCGGGGTCGCCCGGGTGCGTCCAGCCGTGGATGTCGGCGCGGATGGCGGCACCGATCCACTCCCGGAAGGGATTGCGGTGGTGGGCGGTGAGCGGGGGTTCGACGCCGCAGAGGAGATTGCGGTAGGCGACGCGCTCGGCGGTGAAGGTACGCCCGGCCGGGAGCTCGTCCAGCCAGAGTCGGCCGACCTGGGCGGTGGTGAAGTTCCTTCCGTGGCGCTGGAGGAGGAGCAGGTTGACGAGGGGGAAGTTGAGGTCGTCGTCCTCGGGCATGCCGTCGATGTTCTCGGCGAGGGAGGTGGCGGCGCTGCGGCGGTTCCAGGGGTGGGCGGCGGCGAGTTCGGCGGGGAGGCCCTTGGCGGTGAACCAGGTGTGGAGGGGCCAGTTGCCGGTGGCGCGGGCGAGGTCGCGGATGGCGTGGAGGGGAAGCTTCTCCACGGGTTTGCCCAGGAGGCAGCCCACGGCACGCCCGAGCCAGGCGGCGTGCAGGGGATGACTCTCCTCTGTGCCTGTGCCCGTGCCTGTGCCCGCGGCCGGGGCAGAGCTGGGTGCTTCGCGCGAACCGGGGGCGGGCGGGGTGCTTGCCGGTGCATCGTCCGCCCGGCCCGGGTACGGGTCGCGCGTGGCCGGCCACGCGGGGCAGGCCGCGACGATCGCGGCGAGCTCCGTCGGTTCGTCGTGGGCCAACGGGGAGGGAATCAGGGCCAGTTCGTCCAGCAGCTCGTGCGCCAGATCGCGGAGCGCGGGGGACGCCGCGGTCGGGGAAGCGCCCGCGCGGGGCGGGGCCACCCGGCCGCCCGCGTCGACCCAGCGGTCGCGGATCCGGGAGGCGTCGCGGCCGTCCTCCCGCGCCTGGCGCAGCTCATGGCCGATCAGGTCTTCCGGCTGGACCCAGGTGAGCCGGAGGCCGGCCGTCATCGCGCCTCCGTCAGGCGGGCGAACGCGGCCTCGTGGGCGCGGCGGCGTGCCGCGTCGCGGGTGAAGACCTCGCGGGTGACCCGGGTCAGTTCCGCCGCCGGGGCGTGCAGGTCGAGGCGGCTGGCCTCGGCGACCCGTTTCGCCCAGTCACCCGGGACCGCGGACTCGCCGTGGAGCGCTCCCGCGACCGCCCCGGCCATCGTCGCGATCGAGTCGCAGTCCCGGCCGTAGTTGACGGAGCCGAGGACCGTACGGCGGTAGTCGCCCCCGCCCACCACCAGCATGCCAAGGGCGATGGGGAGTTCCTCGATGGCGTGGAGCCGGGAGGGGCGCCGGGCCGCCAGGGACGGGGCCCGGTAGTCCGGGCCGACGGTGTCGAAGGGCGCGATCGCGGCACGGAGAGGGGCGAGGGCCGATTCGAAGTCCGCATGGCGGGCCGCGACGTCGGCCACCGCCTCGATGGCCGCGCGCGTACCGTCCTTGGCCAGGGAGAGGGCCGCGTCGATCACTGTGGTGGGTGTCGCGCCCGGTCCGCACGCCGCCGCCACCGCTGCCGCGAAGACGGCCGCCGCCTCACGCCCGTACGAGGACTGGTGCGCGCCCGCGATGTCGAGGGCCTCGGCGTAAGCGGCGGTGGGATGCGCCGCGTTGACCAGGCCCACCGGCGCCATGTACATCGCCGCACCGCAGTTGACGATATTGCCCACGCCCGCCTCGCGCGGGTCGTTGTGTCCGTAGTGGAGACGGGCGACGATCCACTTCTCGGCGAGGAAGATCCGCTGAAGGGGGAGCGCCTCCGCCTCCAGCTCAGGGATCCAGCGGGGGTTCGAGATCAGGTCGGGTACCAGATGGTCGGCGACGGCGTACGCGTCGAGATGGTCACGGACGGTTGCGTACACGCGGATCAGCGCGTGGGTCATCAGGGTGTCGTCGGTGATGTGGCCGTCACCCTTGTGGTACGGGGCGAGGGGGCGGGCGGTGCGCCATTCGTCCCCGTTCCACGGGCCGACGATGCCGTGGACGCGGCCGCCGTGCCGTTCCACGATCTGCTCCGGGGTGTAGCCCTCGACCGGGCCGCCGAGCGCGTCACCGACCGCCGCGCCGACCAGGCTGCCCGTGATCCGGTCCTCAAGTGTGAGCGTCATGTCGGAATTGTCCACCTCGGGCGGTCAGTTCCGTGTGTGCGAGAAGCCCGGCGAGTTCGACGAGATCCGTGCCGGCGAGCCGGGGGAGCGCACAGCCCGCCAGGGTGCGGCAGGCATCGCGCCAGCTCGCCGGGATGGCTTCGCCACCGCCGAGTGCGCCCGTCAGCGCACCGGCGAGCGCGGGGGCGGAGTCGGCGACGCGGGAGAGACATGCGGCCGCGGGCACGGCTTCGGCGACCCGGCCGCGGGCGGCGGTGGCCACGGCGAGCGCGACCGGGACGGTCTCGGCGGCGGCGATTCCGTAGCTGTAGACGTGGTCGACGATCTGGTGCTCGAGGAGCGGTACGAGGGCGAAAGCGCCGTCGGCGTCGCGGGCCAGCTTGACGGCGTGGTGGGCGTTGCGGCCGATCTCGGTGGCGTCGGGGAGTTCGGCGAGGGCGGCGTCGACCGCGTCGTCGACGGGTGCGCCGCCGAGCGCCGCGGCGACGGCGGCGGCCATGGCGCGGGCGCCGTGCACGCCGTCGCCGTCCTGGGTGTACCGCGCGTCGAACTCGGCCAACTCGGCGGCGGCGGCCGGGTCGCCGGGGTGGACGACGGCGAGGACGGCGGCGCGTACGCAGGCGGCGTCGTCGAAGTAGTGCGGGTTGTCGTGGCCGGTGGCGGGTGGACGCAGACCGGTGGCGAGATTGCCGAGCCCGGCGCGTACGGAGATCCGGGCGCGGAGGGGGAGTACGGCGGACTCGACCTCGGGGGCGCGGTCGGCGGCCGCGGCGACCTCGCTGGCCAGGGAGTTCCAGGCGAGGTCGACGGCGGCGCGCATCCGGCGGGCGGGGGCGAGACCGTGGAAGAGGTGACCGGCGGCGATGAGAACGGTCTCGGCGGCGAAGGCTGCCCACTCGGCATCGTCGGAGGGGCCCAGCCGGAGGGGTTCGGGGGGCTGGTTGAGGGCGATGGGGACGGGAAGGGTGGTGGTCGCGTTCTGCTCGGCGAAGGTGTCGAGTTCGCGGGTGAGGCGCCGGGTCCACTCGGGCATCCGGGCGGCGCGGTGCCGGGCGGCGGGCCACCCGGCGGCGTCTCCGGCGGCGAGGCCGAGGAGGAGGCCTTCGATGGGGCGGAGGGGAGCGACCGGGGGGACCGGGGGGACCGGGGCGGGGTGCTCTTCCCTCACCCCGCCCCTTCCCGGAACGGGGGACAGGGCCCCGGCCCCCCGCCCGGTGCCCGGCGCTTCGTGCGCGCGCGGTGAGGTGCCGGGGCCGGGCCGGTGACCCGCGCCGGTGCCCTCCGGCGGGGGCGACGGTTCGTCCCGGGTTCCGGGAGCGGCCGGCGCGGGTCCGCGGAGTCCGGTCCCGCCGCAACCGGCGCAGAGCGGCGTTTCCGCCCCCCGGTCGGCCTCTCCCGGTCCGGGTGCCGTTCCCCGGCTCGTGTCCCCCGCTGCGGGCGTCATGAGCGGGCCTCGGGGTCGTCGTCCGGGGTGAGGAGTTCCGCGATGTCCAGGACGTGGTAGCCCTGCATCGACGGGAGGCAGCTGCCGCGGACCGGACCGATCACCGAGGACCACTCGGGGGGAATGGCCGTCGCGCCGGACAGCGCCCCCGCCAGCGCTCCCGCGACCGCCGCGGTCGTGTCCGCGTCGCGGCCCATGTTGACCGCCGTCAGGACTGACCTGCGGAAGTCGCCGCGGGCCGCCGCGAACGCGCCGAAGGCCAGACCCACCGCCTCCGGGGCCAGGTCCGTCCAGGGGTAGCCGCCGATGACGACCGCCGAGCGCACCGCCCGTTCCATCGCGAGCGTGTCCGCGTGGGTCCGCTGGGCCGCGACGACCGCGCGGCGCAGGGAGCGGGCGGTCCACGAGTCCATCGGGACCACGGACAGCGCCGCGCCGATCATCCCGGCCGGGCCGGAGCCCGCCATCGCCGCGGCGACGGCGGCCGCCACCGCCTGGCCGCCGTAGATGCCCTCGCCTTCGTGGCTGACGCTTCCGTCGATCGCGACCAGCCGCGCCGCCTCGGCCGGAAGGCCCGCCGCGAAGACTCCGAAGGGCGCCGCGCGCATCGCCAGGCCGTCGCTCCAGGCGTGCCGGTGCTGGGCCGAGATCGGTGCGGTCAGCCCGCGCCGCAGATTCTCCAGAGTGCCGCGTTCGCTGAACCCCGCCCCCCGGAACGGACCTTCGTCGAGGTCCACGATCCAGTGGTGCCAGGCCTGCTCGACATGGGTGACGGTCAGCGCCGAGCCGTGCCGGGCCAGCAACAGCCCGGAGAAGATGGCGTACTCGGTGTCGTCCGTGCCGGCCGGGTCGTCGCTCACAAAGCCTTCGATACGGCCCCATCGGCGCCGGATCTCGGACGGCCGCATGTTCTCGGCCGGGGCGCCGATCGCATCGCCCACGGCGAGACCGAGCATCGCCCCGCAGGCCCGGTCATGAAATGCCGCGGCCGAGCCCGTGGAGTCGGCCGGATCAGCAGGATTGCATGCAACCAACTCCATGGGGCGGGCCCCTTTCGCGAGCAGCCGAGCCTGTTCCTGCATCTGTCCCCCCTGCGAGGCACGACGAGTCTGGGAAACGCTTCTGTCACCCGCCTGACTCCAGGTAAGTACGGCCTGCCTTGCTGGCGGGCCCCTTACATCGCGCGTACTTTCGAGGGTGTTGAGGGGGAGCGGGGTCCAACAGGCCCGCTTCTGGAGCAAGGGGAGAGCTGTGTCCATCATCGAAACCGAAGCGACGCTTCACGCGGCGCATCGCGACAACCACACCCACCGCGATGTGAACGGCGGCTGGCTCCGCCCCGCCGTGTTCGGCGCGATGGACGGACTGGTCTCCAATCTGGCGCTGATGACCGGTGTGGCGGGTGGCTCGGTCTCGCAGCAGACCATCGTCATCACGGGCCTGGCCGGTCTTGCGGCGGGTGCGTTCTCCATGGCCGCCGGCGAGTACACCTCCGTCGCCTCGCAGCGTGAGCTCGTACAGGCCGAACTGGACGTCGAGCGGCGGGAGTTGCGCAAGCACCCGGTCGACGAGATGGAGGAGCTCGCGGCGCTGTACGTGGCACGCGGTGTGGAGCCCGCGCTCGCCCGCGAGGTGGCGATGCAGCTCTCCAGGGACCCGGAGCAGGCGCTGGAGATCCACGCGCGCGAGGAACTGGGCATCGACCCCGACGACCTGCCCTCGCCGACCGTCGCCGCGGTCTCCTCCTTCGCCTCGTTCGCGCTGGGTGCCCTGCTGCCCGTCCTGCCGTATCTGCTCGGCGCGAGCGTCCTGTGGCCCGCGGTGCTGCTGGCGCTCGTCGGGCTCTTCGCCTGCGGTGCGCTCGTCGCCCGGGTGACTGCCCGCTCCTGCTGGTACAGCGGACTGCGCCAGCTGGTCCTGGGTGGCGCGGCCGCGGCCCTGACGTACGGCCTCGGAGCGCTCTTCGGTGCCGCGGTCTGAGGAGCCGCCCTGTGGTGAGCCGCTCTCGGTGAGCCGCTCTCGGTGAGCCGCCTCCGGCCGATCCGCGCCGCCTCCGGCCGATCCGCGCCGCCTCCGGCCGATCCGCGCCGCCTCCGGTCAAGCGGAGCCGGAGCCGGATCCGGGCCGAGCCGCTCCCGACCCGGCCGAGCCGCCCCTGAGGGGCCGCCTCCGAGCCGCCCCGCCCTGCTTCGGAATCGTCCTCGCACCGGCCCTCACCAGGGCCGGTGCGCCCGTATGGTGCCGCCCGGCCCCGAACCTGTGACGTACGTCCCCTCCGCGGATCGGCCCCGGGGTGAGACACTATGCAAGGCACTACATAAGTAGCCGTAACTCCGTGGTTTCGCACCCTTAACCACGGGGCATGAGCCGAAGGCGCTGCGGGCAATGAAGCCTGCTCTGCGACGGGCGTGCGGATATCGATCTGTCCGACTGTGACCCGTGTGATCCACCTCCACCGCACGAAGCGGTGTCCGCATGCTGGAATGCGCTATCCACTTTTCGAGAAGCATTCCATCATGTAACCTGCACGAAATTTCGCGAGGGCCAACGTCGTCCCTCGGCAGTGAACATGCCACGACGACGACGGGAGAGCCGATGCGTTCCGACGCCTGGTCGCCCATGGACGGTCGCCCCGCCCCCCAGGGGATGTACGACCCCCGTAACGAACACGACGCCTGCGGTGTCGGGTTTGTGGCCACCCTGACCGGTGTGGCCAGCCATGCGCTGGTCGAGCAGGCGCTGACCGTACTGCGGAACCTCGAGCACCGCGGCGCCACCGGCTCCGAGCCCGACTCCGGCGACGGCGCCGGCATTCTGCTCCAGGTTCCGGACGCCTTCCTCCGTGAGGCCGCCGGCTTCGAGCTGCCCGAGGCCGGTTCGTACGCCGTCGGTATCGCCTTCCTGCCCGCGCAGGACAGCGCGGATGCTGTCTCACGTATTGAGACGATCGCTGCCGAGGAAGGACTGAACGTCCTCGGCTGGCGCGAGGTCCCGGTCACCCCGGATCTGCTCGGCAACGGCGCGCGCGCCACCATGCCGGCCTTCTCCCAGCTCTTCGTCTCGGACGGTACGAGCACGGGCATCGCTCTTGACCGCAAGGCGTTCGTCCTGCGCAAGCGCGCCGAGCGCGAGGCCGGTGTCTACTTCCCCTCGCTCTCCGCCCGCACCATCGTCTACAAGGGCATGCTGACCACCGGCCAGCTGGAGCCCTTCTTCCCGGACCTCTCCGACCGGCGCTGCGCCACCGCCGTCGCGCTCGTCCACTCGCGGTTCTCGACGAACACCTTCCCGAGCTGGCCGCTGGCCCACCCGTACCGCTTCGTCGCGCACAACGGCGAGATCAACACGGTCAAGGGCAACCGCAACTGGATGAAGGCCCGCGAGTCCCAGCTGGTGAGCGACCTCTTCGGCCCGGAGAAGCTGGACCGGATCTTCCCGCTCTGCACCCCCGACGCCTCCGACTCCGCGTCCTTCGACGAGGTGCTCGAGCTGCTCCACCTCGGCGGGCGCTCGCTGCCGCACTCCGTCCTCATGATGGTCCCCGAGGCGTGGGAGAACCACGACTCCATGGAGCCGCGGCGGCGCGCCTTCTACCAGTACCACTCCACGATGATGGAGCCCTGGGACGGCCCGGCCTGTGTCACCTTCACCGACGGCACCCAGGTCGGCGCGGTTCTCGACCGCAACGGCCTGCGCCCCGGCCGCTACTGGGTCACCGACGACGGACTCGTCGTTCTCTCCTCCGAGGTCGGCGTCCTGGACATCGACCCCGCCAAGGTCGTCCGCAAGGGCCGCCTCCAGCCCGGCAAGATGTTCCTCGTCGACACCGCCGAGCACCGCATCATCGAGGACGACGAGATCAAGTCCTCGCTCGCCGCCGAGCGCCCCTATCAGGAGTGGCTGGAAGCGGGCGAGATCGAGCTCGAGGACCTCCCCGAGCGCGAGCACATCGTCCACACCCACGCCTCGGTCACCCGCCGCCAGCAGACCTTCGGTTACACCGAGGAAGAGCTGCGCGTCATCCTCGCGCCGATGGCGCGCACCGCCGGTGAGCCGCTCGGCTCCATGGGCACGGACTCCCCGATCGCGGCGCTGTCCGAGCGCCCGCGGCTGCTCTTCGACTACTTCACCCAGCTGTTCGCGCAGGTCACCAACCCGCCGCTGGACGCCATCCGCGAGGAGCTCGTCACCTCCCTGCGCTCCTCGCTGGGCCCGCAGGGCAACCTCCTCGAGCCGACCGCGGCCTCCTGTCGCAGCGTCACCCTGCCCTTCCCGGTGATCGACAACGACGAGCTGGCCAAGCTCATCCACATCAACGCCGACGGCGACATGCCCGGCATGACCGCCGCGACGCTCTCCGGTCTCTACCGGGTCGGCGGCGGCGGCGACGCCCTCGCCGCCCGCATCGAGGCCATCTGCACCGAGGTCGACGCGGCCATAGAGGACGGCGCCCGCCTGATCGTCCTCTCCGACCGGCACTCGGACGCCGAGCACGCGCCGATCCCGTCGCTGCTGCTCACCTCCGCCGTGCACCACCACCTCATCCGCACCAAGCAGCGCACCCAGGTGGGCCTGCTGGTCGAGGCCGGCGATGTGCGCGAGGTGCACCATGTCGCGCTCCTCATCGGCTACGGCGCGGCCGCCGTCAACCCGTACCTGGCGATGGAGTCGGTCGAGGACCTGGTCCGCGCCGGTACGTTCATCGAGGGCCTGGAGCCCGAGCAGGCGATCCGCAACCTGATCTACGCCCTCGGCAAGGGCGTCCTGAAGGTCATGTCCAAGATGGGCATCTCGACGGTCGCCTCCTACCGCGGCGCGCAGGTCTTCGAGGCGGTCGGTCTCGACGAGGCCTTCGTCGAGAAGTACTTCCACGGCACGGCCACGAAGATCGGCGGCGCCGGTCTCGAGGTCACCGCCACCGAGGTCGCCGCCCGCCACGCCAAGGCGTACCCCGCCTCCGGTGTCCCCTCCGCGCACCGCGCGCTGGAGATCGGCGGCGAGTACCAGTGGCGCCGCGAGGGCGAGCCGCACCTCTTCGACCCGGAGACGGTCTTCCGGCTGCAGCACGCCACGCGCTCGCGCAGCTACGACATCTTCAAGAAGTACACGGACCGGGTGAACGAGCAGTCCGAGCGCCTGATGACGCTCCGCGGCCTGTTCGGCTTCAAGTCCGACCGTGCCTCGATCCCGCTCGACGAGGTCGAGTCGGCCGCCGAGATCGTCAAGCGCTTCTCCACCGGCGCGATGTCGTACGGCTCCATCTCCCGCGAGGCGCACGAAACCCTCGCCATCGCCATGAACCAGCTGGGCGGCAAGTCCAACACCGGTGAGGGCGGCGAGGACCCGGACCGCCTGTACGACCCGGCGCGCCGCTCCTCCATCAAGCAGGTCGCCTCCGGCCGCTTCGGTGTGACCAGTGAATACCTGGTCAACGCGGACGACATCCAGATCAAGATGGCGCAGGGCGCGAAGCCCGGCGAGGGCGGCCAGCTGCCCGGCCACAAGGTCTACCCGTGGGTCGCCAAGACCCGGCACAGCACACCCGGTGTCGGTCTGATCTCCCCGCCGCCGCACCACGACATCTACTCCATCGAGGACCTGGCTCAGCTGATCCACGACCTCAAGAACGCCAACCCGGCGGCACGTATCCACGTGAAGCTGGTCTCCGAGGTCGGTGTCGGGACCGTCGCCGCGGGTGTCTCCAAGGCCCACGCGGACGTCGTCCTCATCTCCGGCCACGACGGCGGTACGGGCGCCTCGCCGCTGACATCGCTCAAGCACGCGGGCGGCCCCTGGGAGCTCGGTCTCGCCGAGACCCAGCAGACGCTGCTGCTCAACGGCCTGCGCGACCGTATCGTCGTGCAGACCGACGGCCAGCTGAAGACCGGCCGTGACGTGATCATCGCCGCGCTGCTCGGCGCCGAGGAGTTCGGTTTCGCGACCGCGCCGCTCGTCGTCTCCGGCTGCATCATGATGCGCGTCTGCCACCTGGACACCTGCCCGGTCGGCATCGCCACGCAGAACCCGGTGCTGCGCGACCGGTTCTCCGGCAAGGCCGAGTACATCGTCAACTTCTTCGAGTTCATCGCCGAGGAGGTCCGCGAGCTCCTCGCCGAGCTGGGCTTCCGTACGCTCGAAGAGGCCGTCGGCCACGCCGAGCTGCTGGACACCGAGCGGGCAGTGAACCACTGGAAGGCGCAGGGCCTGGACCTCAAGTCCCTCTTCTACGTCCCCGAGCTGCCGGACGGCGCCGTGCGCCACGCGCTGATCGAGCAGGACCACGGTCTGGAGAAGGCGCTCGACAACGAGCTGATCAAGCTCGCCGCCGATGCGCTGGGCGCCGACTCCGCCGAGGCGGCCCAGCCGGTCCGCGCGCAGATCGCGATCCGCAACATCAACCGCACGGTCGGCACGATGCTCGGCCACGAGGTGACGAAGAAGTTCGGCGGTGCGGGCCTGCCCGAGGACACCATCGACATCACCTTCACCGGCTCGGCCGGCCAGTCCTTCGGCGCTTTCCTGCCGCGCGGTGTGACGCTGCGGCTGGAGGGCGACGCCAATGACTACGTCGGCAAGGGCCTCTCCGGCGGCCGTGTCGTCGTCCGCCCGGACCGGGGGGCCGATCACCTCGCCGAGTACTCGACCATCGCGGGCAACACCATCGCCTACGGTGCGACCGGCGGCGAGCTGTTCCTGCGCGGCCGGACGGGCGAGCGGTTCTGCGTCCGCAACTCCGGTGCCACGGTTGTCTCGGAGGGTGTGGGCGACCACGGCTGCGAGTACATGACCGGCGGTCACGCGGTGGTGCTCGGCGAGACGGGTCGCAACTTCGCGGCCGGCATGTCCGGTGGCATCGCGTACGTCATCGACCTCGACCGCGACAACGTCAACATCGGCAACGTCGAGGCCGTCGAAGCGCTGTCGGACACCGACAAGCAGTGGCTGCACGATGTCGTGCGCCGCCACCAGGAGGAGACGGGCTCGACCGTCGCGTCGAAGCTGCTGGCCGAGTGGTCCACCGCGGTGGATCGATTCAGCAAGATCATCCCGACCACGTACAAGGCCGTGCTCGCCGCCAAGGACGCCGCTGAGCTCGCCGGTCTCTCCGAGCAGGAGACCACCGAGAAGATGATGGAGGCGGCGACCAATGGCTGACCCCAAGGGCTTTCTCACCAACGGACGCGAGGTCGCCGAGACCCGTCCGGTGGGCGAGCGGCTGAAGGACTGGAACGAGGTCTACGTTCCGGGCTCCCTGCTGCCGATCATCAGCAAGCAGGCCGGCCGCTGCATGGACTGCGGAATCCCGTTCTGCCACAACGGCTGTCCGCTCGGGAACCTCATCCCCGAGTGGAACGACTACGCCTACCGCGAGGACTGGTCGGCGGCGAGCGAGCGGCTGCACGCGACCAACAACTTCCCGGAGTTCACGGGCCGTCTGTGCCCCGCTCCGTGCGAGGCCGCCTGCGTGCTCGGCATCAACCAGCCGGCCGTCACCATCAAGAACGTCGAAGTCTCGATCATCGACAAGGCGTGGGACAGCGGCGACGTGACCCCGCAGCCGCCGGAGCGGCTTTCCGGCAAGACGGTCGCGGTCATCGGCTCGGGCCCGGCCGGTCTGGCCGCCGCCCAGCAGCTGACCCGGGCGGGCCACACGGTCGCCGTCTACGAGCGCGCGGACCGCATCGGAGGGCTTCTCCGGTACGGCATCCCCGAGTTCAAGATGGAGAAGGTGCACATCAACCGCCGTATCGAGCAGATGCGCGCGGAGGGCACCAAGTTCCGTACGGAGGTCGAGATCGGCCGCGACATCGACGCGGCGAAGCTGCGCAGGCGGTACGACGCGGTGGTCATCGCGGCGGGCGCCACGGTCTCGCGCGACCTGCCCGCCCCCGGGCGTGAGCTGAACGGCATCCACTTCGCGATGGAGTACCTGCCGCTCGCCAACAAGGTGGTCGAGGGCGACTTCGTCGCTCCGCCGATCACCGCGGAGGGCAAGCACGTCGTCGTCATCGGCGGCGGCGACACGGGCGCGGACTGCGTGGGCACGGCGCACCGGCAGGGAGCGGCCTCGGTCACCCAGCTGGAGATCATGCCGCGTCCGGGCGAGGAGCGCTCGGCCGGTCAGCCCTGGCCGACCTTCCCGATGCTCTACAAGGTCACCTCGGCGCACGAGGAGGGCGGCGAGCGGGTCTACTCCGTCTCCACCACCCACTTCGAGGGCGACGAGGACGGCAACGTCCAGTACCTGCACCTCGTCGAGGTGGAGTTCAAGGGCGGCAAGCTGGAGCAGAAGGCCGGCACCGAGCGGAAGATCCCCGCGCAGCTGGTCACCCTGGCGATGGGCTTCACCGGCACGGACCAGGAGAACGGCCTGGTCCAGCAGTTCGGCCTGGAGCTCGACGAGCGCGGCAACGTGGCGCGGGACGCGGAGTTCGCGACGAACGTCGACGGCGTGTACGTTGCCGGTGACGCGGGCCGCGGCCAGTCACTGATCGTGTGGGCGATCGCCGAGGGCCGCTCGGCGGCACGCGGTGTGGACCGCTATCTGACCGGCGCGAGCGAGCTGCCGGCTCCGATCCGTCCCACGGACCGCGCGCTGACGGTCTGATCTCTCCCCAGACGTCCCGTACAACGGCGTACGGGCCGGGTCTTCCGGGGGGTACACCCCCGAGGCCCCGGCAACGCGGCGCCTGCCCTGTCCCCGACCGGACACTGGGCAGGCGCCGCACTGCGTTTCCGCTCGTTTCGCCGGTCCGGCCGGCTGTCGCGCTCAGACCGCGTCGGCGTGCTGCACCGGGGCGGGCTCGGCGGCGTGCTGCACCGGGGCGGGCTCGGCGGGGGCCGGCACCGCGACGGGGACGGTGCGCGGCCGCAGCAGGTGGCGGACCAGGATCGCCGCCAGCATCAGGACCACCGCCACCGTGCCCACCGTGATCTGCCAGGCCTGGGTGAACTCGGCCGCCAGGTCGGGGTGCCGGCCCGCCGTCACCTCGCCGGCCGACGCGCGGTCGCCCACCCGGGACTCCACCAGGGTGATCAGGGCCGCTCCGAAGCCGGCCAGGACCAGTGCGCCCGTGCCGCCCCTCGCCGTGTTGAGGAGGCCCGATGCCATGCCCACGCGCTCCGGTTCGACGATGCTCATCGCCTGGGCGTCGATCTGGCCCAGGACCAGGCCGTTGGCGATACCGATCAGCAGCAGCGGAGTCGCCAGCCGGGCCGGGCCCGCGTCCGGAGCGAGCGCCAGGGCCAGCCAGAGGTTGCCCGCCGCGGAGAGCAGCAGCGCACCGGCGACCAGATGGCGGGCCGGGAGGCCGCGGCCCACCAGCCAGCCGCCGACCGAGGGGAACGCGAAGACCGGCGCGGTCGTCATCAGCATGATCAGACCCGCGTCACCGGCCGAGAGTCCGCCCGCGCCCTGAAGATAGGTCGGGAGGAAGACCAGGATGCCGGTCGCCCCGCCCGCCGTGGACATCGCGCCCAGCGTCCAGCCCATGAACCGGCGGTCGCGCACCAGCGTGAGATCGAGAACAGGGTGGTCGCTGCGTCGCTCCACCGCCCAGAAGGCCACCAGCAGTACGGCCCCGGCCGTCAGCGGCCCCAGCACCTGCACGCTGCCCCAGCCGGCCTGCGCGCCCTGGGTGACGGCGAACATCAGCAGCGCGAGACCGGCGATGAAGGTGACCACTCCCGGCCGGTCCACCCGGGGCCGTGCGTCCGCCCGGGACTCCGGCATCAGACGCGTCGCGAGCAGAATGACCACCCCGGCGATTCCGAAGCCCAGGAAGGTCGCACGCCACCCGAACGCTCCCACCAGAGCACCGGAGAGTGTGGGCCCGACCGCGATGCCGACCCCGGCGACGGTGCCGACGGAGGCGAACACCCGGGTACGCGCCGACCCGTCGAAGACCGTCGCGAGGATTGCCGCACCGCCCGCCATCACCCCGGCCCCGCCGACACCCGCGAGGGTACGGGCGATGTCGAGGACCAGGATGTTCTGGGCCGTGGAGGCGGTCAGGGTGCCCACCCCGTAGAGCGCCGCTCCGGCCGCGTACACCTTCCGCCGCCCGAGCAGGTCGCCGAGCGAGCCCGCGACGAGCATCACCGAGGAGGCCGCCAGCATGTACCCGGTGACCACCCACTGGAGGGCTGTGCCCGAGGCGTCGAGGTCCCGGCCTATCTCCGGAAGGGCGAGGGCGGTGCCGGTCATCGCCATGGGGAGGACGAGATAGCCGAAGAGCACGACCAGCAGGGTGAGCACGGGGCGGGAGAGACGTCGCGTTGTCATGTGCCCCACCGTTGTACCTGAACCAAGGTTGAGGTCAAGTTCTGTTCCGTACTGCTGTGTTGAGGTCTCCCGCGGCACGTCCTCGAACGCGGGACAGCAGGACAGCGGGAGGGGGACAGCGGAACGGCAGTGTTGGCCGGGCGCCGGAAGGGCTCCCTGGCGGTGACGTAATCTCGACTCTCCCGTCACTCCTGTCATATTGAACGAACGGAGCCCTGCATGGCGGCCATCAGCCTCCGCAAGGTCGAGGAGACCGCGCCCGCGCTCGTCAGTCTCTACAAGAGCGCCGGCGTCTCCTTGGACAAGCACCGGCTGAGCGGCGAGCGCGCGGCCGTCTATCTGGTGCTCGACTACTCCGGCTCCATGAAGGAGTACTACAAGGACGGCAGCGTCCAGGCCCTCGCCGACCGGGTGCTCGGTCTGTCGGCCCATCTCGACGACGACGGCCGGGTGCCCGTCGTCTTCTTCTCCACGGACGTCGACGCCGTCACGGACATCGCCCTGGAGAACCACCGCGGGCGGGTCGACGAGATCGTCGCGGGCCTCGGCCACATGGGCAGGACCAGTTACCACCTGGCCATGGACGCGGTCATCGACCACTACATCGACAGCGGCTCGACCGCGCCCGCGCTCGTCGTCTTCCAGACGGACGGCGGCCCGATCAGCAAGCACGCGGCGGAACGCTATCTGTGCAAGGCGGCGAAGCTGCCGCTGTTCTGGCAGTTCGTCGGCTTCGGCAACCGGCGCAGCTCGCAGTTCGACTTCCTGCACAAGCTCGACGAACTCGCCGTCCCCGCCAAGCGTGCCGTCGACAACGCCGGCTTCTTCCATGCCGGACTCGACCCGCGGCAGGTCGCGGACGCCGAGCTGTACGACCGCTTGGTCGCCGAGTTCCCCTCCTGGCTGGCCGCGGCCCGCGCACAGGGCATCGTGCGATGACGGTGCGGGTGTTGCGGGCCGCCGACCGCAGGGCCGTGCCCTGGAAGAACGGCGGCGGGGTCACCCGGGAGATCGCGGCCTCGCCGGAGGGCGCCTCGATGGACGCCTTCGTCTGGCGGATCAGCCTTGCGGATGTCGGCGCGGACGGCCCGTTCTCCGCGTTCCCGCACGCGGACCGGACTCTGACCGTGGTCGAGGGCGCGGGGATGGAGCTCAGGGTGGGCGGGGAGCGCCGGGTCGTGGACGAGAGGTTCCGGCCCTACGACTTCCCCGGGGACGTGGAGACCGACGGCCGCCTCATCGACGGGCCTGTCGTCAACTTCAACGTGATGCACCGCAGGAGCCGTACGGCATGCCTGACTTCGGTGGTACGGGGAGGACTGCTGGTCGCCGTCCCCTCCGGCGCGACCGTGGTGATCGTCGCACTGGAGGGGACCACGGTGCTCAAGGAGGCGGGAGTGACGCTCGAGCGGTACGACGCGGCGCTGCTGGACGCCGCGCCCGGCTCACTGCACACGGACGGGCACGCGGCGGTCGTCACCCTGCAGAATGGGTGAGCGGGGGCCGGGAGGCGGGCCACGGAGGCCGAGTGTGCCTCGGGGGAGGCGTGAACATCAGCTCGGAATCCCGACAGAAGATGTCGGGATATGGCGATGGGATGGGCTCATGACCTCTTCCACATGGGCAGATTTCCGGGCGGCGGAGCCGGTCTTCGCCGAGACCGTCCACCAGCGCTTCACGCGGTACAGGCATCACGTCCTGGCCACCCTGCGCAAGGACGGGTCCCCGCGGGTGAGCGGCCTCGAGGTGGACGTCCGCTTCGGCGAGATGTGGCTCGGCATGATGGCGAACTCCCGCAAGGCGCAGGACCTCCAGCGCGATCCGCGCTGTGCGGTCCAGGCGAACCCCGGGCCCGACGACTCGATGGACGGCGGGGACGTACGGATCGGCGGGCGTGCGGTGGAGGTGACCGATCCCGAGGTGATCGGGCGGTACGCACAGGAGGTCGGGCAGCCGGAGCCGTTCCAGCTGTTCCGGGTCGAGCTGGGCGAGGTGGTGCAGACGTGCGTCGAGGGCGAGGAGCTCGTCGTACGGACCTGGCGGCCGGGCGGAGCCGTACGGACCCTCCGCCGCCGCTGATCCTGCGCGGACCTGCGTGGACCTGCGTGGACCTGCGCGGACCTGCGTGGACCTCCGCGGTCACCCGGCAAGCACGCGGGCCCGGCACCGGGCGGGGGTGCCCCAGGCGTCCCGCAGAGGCCGCGCCTTGCGCAGCCAGAGCGAGAGGTCGAGCTCCTCGGTGTAGCCGACCGCGCCGTGCAGTTGGAGCGCGGCGCGAGCGGCGGCGTACGCGGCCTCACCGGCGGTCACCTTGGCTGCGGCGATATCGGCCGGGGCCATAGACAGGGCGGCGCCGTACAGGAGCGGCCGGGCGAACTCGAGGCCGATCAGGGTGTCGGCAAGCCGGTGCTTGACCGCCTGGAAGGTGCCGATGGCCGTGCCGAACTGGGTGCGCTGCCTGACGTACGCGACGGTGCGGTCGAGCAGGGCGAGCCCGACGCCGAGTGACTGCGCGGCCGTGACGAACGCGGCGACGTCAGCGGCGTACGCGGCGGCGACGCCCACATGGGGCCCATCGGCCAGCACCTCGCCTCCGCCGCCGGGCACGACCAGCCGCCGCACGGGATCGGCGGACACGTGGACGTCGCCGTACCCGGGGGCGATGCGCAGGGTGCCGCCCGGGGGACGCATATCGCGCCCGGCGGCTGCGGCTGCGGTCGCGTCCCGCCCGGCGTCCCTGCCGGTCGCCGTCTCCGCGGCCGACACCACCAACGTCACCGTCGCGGCGTGCGCGTCCAGTGCGTACGGGCCACCGCGCGCCATGGCCAGCGTTGCCGTCGACTCTCCCGACGCGAGCCCCGGCAGCAGCCGCTTCGCGGGCGACGCGTCGCCCAGCTCCGCCAGGCGCGTCAGCACCGCCGCCGCCGCGACCGTTTCGACCAGCGGGCCCGGCACCGCATGGCGGCCCAGCTCCACGAAGGCGACGGCCAGTTCCACCGGGAGCGGGCCCACGCCCTCGTACGCCTCCGGTGCGGCCAGCGCGAAGACCCCCGCCTCCGCCAGGCGCGACCACAGGGCCAGGCCCGGAGCGGGGTCGCCGGCAGCCCACGCCCGTGCCGCCGACGGCGTGTCCGCCGCCGACAGCATCGCGTCCAGCGAGCGTGCGAAGGCCTGCTGTTCGTCGGTGAGCAGGAAACGCATCAGCGGCGGCCCTTCGGGAGGCCGAGCAGACGCTCGGCGACGATGTCGCGCTGGATCTCGTTCGTACCGGCGTAGAGGGGTCCGGCGAGGGAGAAGACGTACCCCTGTGCCCACTCGCCGTCCGTCAACTCCCCCTCAGCGCCCAGTAGATCGAGCGCCGTCTCGTGCAGGGCGATGTCGTACTCGGACCAGAAGACCTTGTTCAGGCTGGACTCGGCGCCGATGCTCGCGCCCGCCGCGAAACGCGAGGCGTTGGCGTAGGTGAAGAGCTGATAGGCGCGCGCGCCGATGACCGCGTCCGCGACCCGGTCGCGCAGTGCCGTGTCCGAGGGATCGGCGCCCGTGCGCCACTGCCGCACCAGACGGTCCGCGGCGGCCAGGAAGCGGCCGGGGGAGCGCAGCGTCAGCCCCCGCTCGTTTCCCGTCGTGGACATCGCGATCCGCCAGCCCTGGCCCGGCTCGCCGATCACGTCCTCGTCGGGCACGAAGACCTGGTCCAGGAAGAGCTCGGCGAAGGCGGGCTTCCCGTCGAGCCGGCCGATGGGCCGGACCGTCACCCCCGGGGCCGACAGATCGAACATCAGATACGTCAGCCCCTGATGGGCCTTGGGTGCATCGGGGTCCGTACGGAAGATGCCGAAGGCCCGGTCGGCGAACGGGGCCCGCGAGGACCAGGTCTTCTGCCCGCTCAGCAGCCAGCCGCCGGCCGTCCGTACGGCACGGGACTTCAGCGACGCGAGGTCGGAACCGGACTCGGGCTCGGACCATGCCTGGGCCCAGATGACCTCGCCGCTCGCCATCGCGGGCAGCACCCGGGCGCGCTGCTCCTCGGTGGCGTGGTCGAAGAGTGTCGGGGCGAGGAGATGGATGCCGTTCTGCGAGACCCGGCCGGGCGCCCCCGCCGCGTAGTACTCCTCCTCGAAGACCAGCCAGCCGAAGATGCCGGCGCCCCGGCCGCCGTACTGGCGTGGCCAGGAGACGACCGACCAGCGGTCCGCGTGCAGCCTGGCCTCCCACTCGCGGTGCGCCGCGAAGCCCTCCTCCGTCTCGAGGGAGGGAAGCGGGGCGGCGGGAACATGCTCGGCGAGCCAGGCCCGCGCCTCGGCGCGGAGGGTCTCCTCGTCGGCGGAGAGGTCCAGGTCCATGCTCATCCTTCCCTAACAAGTGTTTGGTAGGTTAACGTGCTGCCGTGAGGAACAACAAGGCGCAGTACGTCCCGGGGCACGGCCTCCTGAAGGGCCGCACGGCCGTCATCACCGCCGCGGCAGGAGCCGGAATCGGCGGCGCGACCGCCCGCAAGTTCCTGGAGGAGGGCGCGCACATCGTCATCAGCGACGCGCACGCCCGCCGTCTGAAGGAGACGCAGAAGGCGCTCGCCGCGGAGTTCGGGGACGGGGCCGTCGCCTCACTGCCCTGCGACGTCACCGACGAGGCACAGGTCCTGGCCCTGTTCGAGAAGGCGGAACGGGAGCACGGCGGCCTCGACATCGTCGTCAACAACGCGGGGCTCGGCGGCACGGCGGCTCTCGTCGACATGAGCGACGAGCAGTGGGGAAAGGTCCTCGACGTCACCCTGAACGGCACGTTCCGCTGCACCCGGGCCGCCCTGCGCTCGTATCGGGCGGCCGGCCGCGGCGGAGTGATCGTCAACAACTCCTCCGTCGTCGGCTGGCGCGCCCAGGCCGGTCAGGCCCACTACGCCGCAGCGAAGGCCGGCGTCATGGCGCTCACCCGGTGCGCGGCGATCGAGGCCGCGGAGTACGGCGTGCGCGTCAACGCCGTCGCCCCCAGCCTGGCCATGCACCCGCATCTGGTGAAGGTCACCTCGGCCGAACTGCTTCAGGAGCTGACCGCCAAGGAGGCGTTCGGCCGGCACGCCGAGCCGTGGGAGATCGCCAACACCATCGTCTTCCTGGCCAGCGGTTACTCCTCGTACCTCACCGGTGAGGTCGTCTCCATCAGCAGTCAGCATGCGTAGGACGAGAATGGACACGTGCCGAACAACAGCAAGACGGACAACAGCAGGCCCGACAGCACCAAGCCGACCAGCGGCACCAAGCCGAGCAGTGGCAAGAAGCCGAGCGGTGGCAAGAAGAAGAGTCAGGTGACCGCCACCCCGCCCGAGCGGCGCCAGGAGCTCCTCGACACCGCCGCCGAGGTGTTCGCCGCCCAGGGATACAACGCCACCACCGTCCGCAAGATCGCGGACCGGGCGGGGATGCTCGCGGGCAGCCTCTACTACCACTTCGATTCCAAGGAGTCGATGGTCGACGAGATCCTCTCCACCTTTTTGGACGAGCTCTGGCAGGGGTACGACACCGTGCTCGCCGCCGGACTCGGCCCCAGGGAGACCATCGAGGCACTGGTCACCGAGTCCTTCCGGGAGATCGACCGGCACCGCGCCGCCGTCGCGATCTACCAGAAGGAGTCCCGGCACCTGGCCGCACAGCCCCGCTTCCACTACCTCACCGAATCGCAGCAGAAGTTCGAGAAGGCGTGGCTGGGGACGCTGGAGCGCGGGGTCGCCGACCAGGTCTTCCGTGCGGACCTGGACATCCGGCTCACGTACCGCTTTGTGCGCGACACGGTGTGGGTCGCGGCGTCCTGGTACCGGCCGGGCGGACAGCACAGCCCCGAGGAGATCGCCCGGCAGTACCTGTCGATGGTGCTGGACGGAATCGCCGTACGCAGATGACCGAACGAGGAGCTGTCATGGCCGAGGCCTACATAGTCGAAGCGGTACGCACCCCGGTGGGCAGGCGCAAGGGAGGCCTGGCGGGCGTCCATCCGGCCGACCTGGGCGCGCATGTCCTCATGGCCCTGGTCGCGCGCTCCGGAGTCGACCCGTCCGCCGTCGAGGACGTCGTCTTCGGCTGCCTGGACACCGTGGGCCCGCAGGCCGGCGACATCGCCCGCACGGCGTGGCTGGCCGCCGGGCTGCCCGAGGAGGTGCCGGGCGTGACGATCGACCGGCAGTGCGGGTCCTCGCAGCAGGCGGTGCACTTCGCGGCGCAGGGCGTGCTGTCCGGCACCCAGGACCTGGTGGTCGCGGGCGGCACCCAGAACATGACGCAGATCCCGATCGCCTTCGCGTCCCGGCAGGCCGCCGAGCCCCTGGGACTGACCGAGGGCCCGTTCGCAGGCAGCGAGGGCTGGCGCGCCCGGTACGGCGACCAGCCGGTCAACCAGTTCCACGGCGCGCAGCTGATCGCCGAGAAGTGGGGGATCTCGCGGCGCGACATGGAGGAGTTCGCGCTCACCTCCCACCGTCGGGCGGTCCGCGCGATCGACGAGGGCCGCTTCGACCGGGAACTGGTGGCGTACGGCGAGGTGAGCGTGGACGAGGGCCCGCGCCGCGACACCACCCTGGAGAAGATGGCGGGCCTGAAGCCGGTTCTGGAGGGCGGCACCATCACCGCTGCCTGCTCCTCCCAGGTCTCGGACGGCGCGGCGGCGATGCTGATCGCGAGTGAGCGGGCCGTCGCCGAGCACGGGCTCACCCCGCGGGCCCGTGTCCACCACCTGTCGGTGCGGGGCGAGGATCCGATCCGGATGCTGTCGGCCCCGATCCCCGCGACGGCGTACGCGCTGAAGAAGACGGGCATGACCATCGCCGACATCGACCTGGTCGAGATCAACGAGGCGTTCGCGCCCGTGGTGCTCGCCTGGCTGAAGGAGACCGGCGCGGACCCCGACAGGGTCAACGTCAACGGCGGCGCCATCGCGCTGGGTCATCCGCTGGGCGCCACGGGGGTGAAGCTGATGACGACGCTGCTCCATGAACTGGAGCGCACAGGGGGCCGGTTCGGTCTGCAGACAATGTGCGAGGGCGGCGGACAGGCCAACGTCACGATCATCGAGCGGCTGTGACCTGCGACCACTCGCTCGGGCGACACGGGCCTTCCGGGCCGGGGCATGCTACGGTGAGGGCGTTGCAGTTTTGGTACCCATGAACTCTGTGTGCGCCTGACGGGAATGCTTCCTCAGGCGCATATTTTGTTTGCCGGATTCTCCGGATGGGGCTCAATGCAGCGACGGGAAATGCACGAAGTGTGTATTTCCGGCTTGCCCCTGTTTTAGGAGAATGACATGGCTACTGGAACCGTGAAGTGGTTCAACTCGGAAAAGGGCTTCGGCTTCATTGAGCAGGACGGCGGCGGCGCCGACGTCTTCGCCCACTACTCGAACATCGCCACCCAGGGCTTCCGTGAGCTCCAGGAGGGCCAGAAGGTTTCCTTCGACGTCACGCAGGGCCAGAAGGGCCCGCAGGCGGAGAACATCGTCCCGGCCTAATTGCTGGACGCGAACCTCGCAGCCGGGGCCCGCACCGTCAAGGTGCGGGCCTCGGCTTGTGCTGTCTCACATGCCCAGGAGGGCAATATCCGCATGACTCGCTCCGAACGCCCGGCCCGCCCGACCCGACAGCGCCCGGTCAATTCCCGCGCCAAGGGCCCTGTGAAGGGTTCCGGCAAGGCTCCCGCCCGCAAGGTGGCGCCCCCGCAGGAATTCACGCTGCCGGAATCCATTACTCCCGCGCTGCCTGCCGTCGAGGCGTTCGACGAGCTGGACATGCCGGCCGCCCTGCTGAAGACCCTCGCGGCCCAGGGCGTGACCGAGCCCTTCCCGATCCAGGGCGCCACCCTGCCGAACTCCCTCGCCGGCCGCGACATCCTCGGCCGCGGGCGCACCGGCTCGGGCAAGACGCTCGCCTTCGGTCTCGCACTGCTCGCCCGCACCGCGGGCCGGCGTGCCGAGCCGCGGGCGCCGCTCGCGCTCGTCCTCGTACCGACGCGTGAGCTGGCGCAGCAGGTCACCGACGCCCTCTCGCCGTACGCCACCTCGGTGCAGCTTCGCCTGGCCACGGTCGTCGGCGGACTGTCGATCTCCAAGCAGGCGGGCACGCTGCGGCGCGGCGCCGAGGTGGTCGTGGCCACGCCCGGCCGCCTCAAGGACCTGATCGAGCGCGGCGACTGCGCGCTCGACCAGGTGGCGATCACCGTGCTGGACGAGGCCGACCAGATGGCCGACATGGGCTTTATGCCGCAGGTCACGGCGCTGCTCAAGCAGGTCGAGCCGGACGGTCAGCGGATGCTGTTCTCCGCGACCCTGGACAAGAACATCGACCGTCTCGTACGGATGTTCCTGACCGACCCCGTCGTGCACTCCGTCGACCCGTCCGCAGGCGCGGTGACCACGATGGAGCACCATGTGCTGCACGTCGCGGACGAGACCGACAAGAAGGCCGTGGCCACCCGCATCGCGGCCCGCGACGGCCGGGTGATCCTCTTCGTGGACACCAAGCGTGCGGCGGACCGCTTCGCCAAGCGGCTGCTGTCCAGCGGCGTACGTGCGGCTGCGCTCCACGGCGGCCGCTCGCAGCCGCAGCGCAACCGCACGCTCGACCAGTTCAAGAACGGGCAGGTCACCGCTCTGGTGGCGACCAATGTGGCGGCCCGCGGCATCCATGTCGACGATCTCGACCTGGTCGTCAACGTCGATCCGCCCGTCGACCACAAGGACTACCTGCACCGCGGCGGACGCACCGCCAGGGCGGGCGAGTCCGGCAGTGTCGTGACGCTGGTGCTCCCCGAGCAGCGGCGCGAGATGACCCGGCTGATGGTGGACGCGGGCATCAGCCCGCGCACGGCCAGGGTCAAGTCCAGCGACGAAGAGCTGGCCCGCATCACCGGTGCGCGTGAGCCCTCCGGTGTCGCTGTCACCGTCGAGGTGCCGCAGCCCGTCGTGCCGCAGCAGCGGCCGCAGCGGCGCCGTGCCCAGGTCCCGGGCCAGGGACAGGGCGGTGGCCGTGGCGCGCAGGGCGGCGGTGGCGGCGGCGGTCGTGGCCGGCGCGGTGGCCAGGGCGGCGGCCAGGGCGGCGGCCAGGCCCGGCAGGGCGGGCGTCCTGGGCGCGGTGCGCAGGGCGGGCGCCGAACCGCGGCGTAGACCGGCGGCCCTGTCGGGGCTCCGCCCCGAACCCCGCGCCTCGATCGCGGCCTCGATCGCCGGCGGGGCTGACAACGTCAGCCCGTCCGGCGATCGAGGACGTACGGGGAGGGGTGCACCTCCCGGCTACGGGAAGGGGCGGGGCGGGGGAGAGAACCGCGGCAGCGCGTCGAGTGCCCGCGTCGCCTCGGACATCACGCGCGCGACAAGCTCCTCGCAGCTCGGCAGATCCTCGATCAGCCCCGCGACCTGCCCGGAAGCCATCACGCCGAGGTCGGTGCGGCCCTCGACCATGGATGCCTTCAGCAGCATGGGGGTGTTGGCCGCGAGCAGGACCTGGCTCCAGGTCAGGTCCTTGTCGTGCTTCATGGCCAGTCCGTCGCGGATCATCTGTGACCAGGACAGGCCCGAGATCCTCCTGAAGCCGGCGGCACGGCGGACGGCCTGTGCCAGCGCCCTCGTACGGCCCGCCCGTTCGAGGGAGTCGACGAGTTCCGTACGGAGCATCCGGTGCGGCAGCCCGTCGACGGCGGTGGTGACGGTGATGTCCTTGACGGTCGCGGCGAGGTACACGGCCTTCACCGCGTCCGGGACGGTCGAGTCCGAGGTGAGCAGGAAACGCGTGCCCATGGCGATGCCCGCCGCCCCGTAGGCGAGCGCCGCGACCAGGCCGCGCCCGTCGTGGAAGCCGCCCGCCGCGATCACCGGGATGTCCACCGCATCGACAACCTGCGGAAGCAGCACGGTCGTTGCCACGTCGCCGGTGTGGCCGCCGCCCTCGCCGCCCTGCACGATCACCGCGTCCGCGCCCCAGGCCGCGACCTTCTCCGCATGCCGACGGGCCCCGATGGAGGGGATGACGACCACGCCCGCGTCCTTGAGCTCGGCGATCAGTCCACGGGAGGGCGCCAGGGCGAAGGAGGCGACCTTCACTTCTTCGTCGATGATGATCCGGACCCGGTCGCGGGCATCGCCCGCGTCGGCGCGGAGATTGACCCCGAAGGGCGCCTCCGTACGGGACTTCACCTCGCGGACGGACTGCCGCAGCTGTTCGGTGGTCATCGTTGCGGAGGCGAGGATGCCGAGCGCGCCCGCGTTGGCGGAGGCGGAGACCAGCCGCGGCCCGGCCACCCACCCCATGCCGGTCTGTACGAGGGGGTGCCGTACGCCGGTCAGCCGGGTGAGGGCCGTCTCCATCACGCCCTGACCTCACGATCGCGCAGCCCGCCCGGGTCGATGACCTCGCGGATGAGACGCAGCTCCTCGGGGCCGGGCTCGCGGGTGTACGGGATGTCCTGGCCGGTCATGAGGACGAACCCGGTTGCCTCACGGACCCGCTCCACCGTGACGCCCGGATGCAGGGACGCGAGCCGCATCGAGCGGTCGGGGGTCGCGAAGTCGAAGACACCGAGGTCGGAGACGACCCGCGGGATGCGGTGGTAGCGGGTCGCGCTCGGACCGGCGGCGGCCGCGCTGTCGTATCCGACGCCGCTCACCATATCGACGCGTTCGACGAAGACCCTCGTGGAGTGTTTCGGCACCCAGTAACTCACCGGATTGTTGAGGGTGTTGACGGGTGCGCCGCGTACACCGAGAAGCTGGCGTGCGGGCCGCTCCCAGTCGCCGATGCAGGAGATGTTCTGGTTGCCGAAGCGGTCGATCTGGCTCGCGCCCATCATCACGTGGCGCCTGCCGCCGGTCACCATGGCGAGATGGCGGCGGTAGGGCAGCCAGCCCTCCGCCGACCCGTCGGGGCCGACAAGCAGCGCTTCGCCGTCCGTGAGCAGCAGATCGGGGGAGAAGGTGCGTTTGGCGAGCCGGGCGCCGATGGACGGGATGGCGCCCATAGGGCTGGCGAGGATCTCGCCCGCGTCGCGCCAGGCCTCGGCACAGGCGACGACGCAGTACTCGGCACGGGACACGGTCACGGTGCTCACTGCTGCTCCTTGTGCCATGCCGCGACGGCGGACCGGTAGGCGTGTTCGTCGCCGGACAGGAAGCGTTCGGCGAACTCCGGCCAGGGGGTGGTCGCGTAGTGGCGCTGGAATGTCTCGTCGCGGTCGTAGTCGGGGGCGCACGAGGTGAAGTGCGCGCCGTTGGGTGCCTCGACCACTCCGGTCACCGCGTGCCGGCTGACGAGCAGGGTCTGCGGCGCCGCGTCCTTGGTGAGCTCGGCAGTCTCCACCAGTTGCTCGCAGGAGATGTACGCGGTGTCGGCGGCCTCGCAGAACAGGTCGTCGAAGTACGGGTCGGGGCCGAGGTACTGGCCGTTTCCGAGCCTGTCCGCGCGGTTGAGGTGGACCAGCGCCGCGTCCATCCGCAGGGCGGGCATCGCGACGAACTCCTCGCCGTCCTCGTACGGTGAGGTGACCGTACGGAGCCCGGGGTTGACACGCATGACGTCGGAGCCGAGGCCGGCGCGCACGGGGAGGAACGGCAGCCGGTTGGCGGCCGCGTGCAGGCCCCACATGAACATTGCCTCGTCGATCTCGGTGAGTGCGAGGTCGCCGCACTGGCGGGCGGCACGGAAGTGCGGTTCGAGGGGGATCGAGTCGAGGGTGACGAAGGCCGTGACGAGCTTGCGGATCCGGCCGGCGGCGGCGAGGAGGCCGACGTCGGGGCCGCCGTACGAGACGACGGTGAGATCGGTGATGCCGGACCGGAGCAGTGCTCGCACCAGGGCCATCGGTTTGCGGCGGGAGCCCCAGCCGCCGATCCCGAGCGTCATCCCGCTGCTCAGCCGGGCGACCACCTCGTCGGGCGTCATGGTCTTGTCGGTCACGACTGCTCTTCCTTCCCGAAGGTGTCGCGGACGCGGTCGGCGACCCCGCTGAGGTTGGCCTCGAAGGTGAAGCCCTGCTCGAAGCGGTAACTGCGGCGTACGTCGACGGGGTCGATGCCGTTGATGGCGGCCTTGGCCAGCCGGATGAGGCAGCTGTCCTTCCGCGCGATCTCCCGCGCCAGCTCCAGTGCGGCCGCCGCCAGTTCGTCGCGCGGGACGACCTTCCAGACCGAGCCGTGGGCGTGCAGCTCCTGCGCGGTGGCGGTGCGCGAGGTGTAGTACAGCGCGCGCATCAGATGCTGGGGGACAAGGCGGGCGAGATGGGTGGCCGCGCCGAGGGCGCCCCGGTCCAGCTCGGGCAGTCCGAAGGTGGCGTCGTCGGAGGCGACGATCGCGTCCGCGTTGCCGACGAGGCCGATGCCGCCGCCCAGGCAGAAGCCGTTCACCGCGGCGACGACGGGCACCTCGCACTCGTACACCGCGGCGAACGCCTCGGAGCAGCCGCGGTTCGCGCCGATCAGGGCGGTGTGTCCGGTGTCGCGCTGCATCTCCTTGATGTCGACACCCGCGTTGAAGCCCCGTCCCGCGGCGGCCAGCACGACACAGCGGATCTGCGGGTCGCGTCCGGCCGCGCGCAGCGCGTCGGCGAGGTCGTACCAGCCCTGTACGGGAAGGGCGTTGACGGGTGGGAAGTCGACCGTGACGAGGGAGATGCCCTTCTCAGGGCTTGCGGTGGAGACACCCATGAGCGGATCAGCTACCTTTCCACCAAACATTTGTTAGGTGAGGAAGGTAGCAGCCGATGGAGCTGGACGGGAGGGTTGCCGTCGTCACCGGCGGCACGCGGGGCGTGGGCGCGGGCATCGCGCGGGCGTTCCTGCGGGCGGGCGCCGAGGTGGTGGTCTGTGCCCGCAGAGCGCCCGAAGCCCCCGTTGCCGGGGCCGAGTTCGTACCGCTCGACGTGCGCGATCCGGCTGCGGTGGGGGAGTTCTTCGACAAGGTCGCGGTGCGGTACGGCCGACTGGACACCCTGGTCAACAATGCGGGCGGGACACCGTACCGGCTGCTCGGTGCAGGCGACGCCGCCCGCCACGCCCGGGTGATCGAGCTCAATCTCACCGCGCCGCTGACCGCGTCACTCGCGGCGTACGAGCTTCTCAAGGCGGCCCGTGGGTCGATCGTGATGATCGGCAGCGTCAGTGGCGGCCGCCCGTCGCCGGGGTCGGCGGCGTACGGGGCGGCGAAGGCCGGACTGGAGAATCTGGCCCGCTCCATGGCTGTGGAGTGGGCGCCCGAGGTACGGGTGAACACACTCGTCCTCGGCATGGTCCGCACCGAGCTGTCCCGGCTGCACTACGGGGATGAGGAGGGGATCGCGGCGGTCGGTCGCACCGTGCCCCTGGGGCGGCTGGCGGAGCCCTCGGAGATCGGTGACGCGGCCGTCTTCCTCGCCTCGGAGCGGGCGGCCTATGTGAGCGGGGCCTCGCTGCTCGTGCACGGGGGCGGGGAGCGCCCCGCCTTCCTCGATGCCGCAACTGTCAACAAGGAGACGTGAGATGACCCGAATCTGCGAGGGGCGTGTGGTGATCGTGACGGGTGCCGGGCGCGGTCTCGGGCGGGCCCATGCGCTCGCCTTCGCCGCCGAGGGCGCGAAGGTCGTCGTCAACGACCTGGGCGTGGGCCTGGACGGGGCGGGTTGCTCCACCGGCCCGGCCCAGCAGGTCGTCGACGAGATCCGGGCGGCGGGCGGCGAAGCGCTGGCGCACGGCGGCGACATCGCGACGACGGAGGGTGCCACGTCTCTCGTCGCCGCCGCACTGGAGACGTACGGCCGGCTCGACACCCTGGTCAACAACGCGGGTTTTCTGCGTGACCGGATGCTCGTCAACCTCGGCGAGGACGACTGGGACGCCGTGATGCGGGTGCATCTGAAGGGCCATTTCCTGCCGCTCAAGCATGCCGCCGCGCACTGGCGTTCCGAGGCCGGGGCGGGGCGGCCGGTGGCGGCCCGGGTGGTCAACACGACATCCGGGGCAGGGTTGCTGGGCAGCGTCGGCCAGGGCAACTATGCGGCCGCCAAGGCCGGAATCATCGGCCTGACCCTGGTCGCGTCGGCCGAGATGGGCCGGTACGGCGTGCAGGTCAACGCCATCGCGCCGGCGGCCCGTACCCGTATGACGGAGGAGTTCTTCGCGGGTCTTTCCGCCCTGCCCGAGGATGTCTCACCGCTCGTCGTCTGGCTCGGCTCCGACGCCAGTACGGGCGTGAGCGGCCGGGTCTTCGAGGTGGAGGCAGGCCGCATCACTGTCATGGAAGGCTGGCGGCCGGGCCCCACCGCCGACAAGGGTGCGCGCCGGACTCCGGCCGAGGCGGGTGCGGCAGCGCTGGAACTGCTCGCGGAGGCCGAGCCGCCGCAGCCCGTGTACGGCCTGCGGTAGCCGCGCGGACAACGGGTGAAGTTCCCGTGCCGATGGGGCCGAGTAGCGTTAACTTCCGGGAAATTCGGCCAAGTTGTCATTGACGCGTCAAGGTCTACGCGCATCAATGGTGCGTATGCGAATCCCCCCACGAATCGCCACGCTCGGCGGCGTCGCCGCCCTTGTCTCGACCCTGCTCATCGGCGGACAGGCCGCGGCCGCACCGGAGTTCACCTCCGCCGCCGTCGGTGAGATCTGCTACTCCGACCTCCCCTCGCAGGCGCACGACACCCTCGGCCTGATCGAGTCGGACGGGCCGTTCCCGTATCCCCAGGACGGCACCGTCTTCCAGAACCGCGAGGGCATCCTGCCGTCGCAGTCGACCGGCTACTACCACGAGTACACCGTCAAGACGCCGGGCTCGTCCCACCGGGGCGCCCGCCGCCTCGTCACCGGCGACGAGGCACAGGAGGAGGACTACTACACCGCCGACCACTACGAGTCGTTCGACCTCGTCGACCACGGCTGCTGAGCCAGGAAACCTCCTTCCCCGGTAACCTCCGCCCCGTGACCAGGACCTATGTGATCGACGGGGCGGAGGTCGCCGGCCTGGAGAGCTTCTGGCAGGTGATCGGCGAAGCCGTGAACGGGCCGGGCGGATACTTCGGCCGCAACCTCGACGCCTTCGCGGACTGCCTCGGCGGCGGCTTCGGGACGCCGGACGACGGCGACTTCGTCATCGAGTGGCGCGACCACGAACTCTCCCGCCGGGCGCTGGGGCGGGACGAGACCGTACGACAGCTTCGGCTGCGGCTGGGCCGAGTCCATCCGCAGAACAGGGCCGCGGTCCAGGAGGAGCTGGACCGGGCGGAGGCGGGGCAGGGTGCGACCGTCTTCGACTGGCTGGTGCGGATCATGGAGGAGCGGGCGCCGGGTGCGCTGCGGCTCCGGTGAGGCCGGGCCGAACCGGCAGGCCGGGCGCGGCAGGTGTACGGAACCGGGCCGAACCGGCAGGCCGGGCGCGGGCAGGCGTACGGAACCGGGCCGACCGAGCCCGCGCCGCCTCCACTGCCGCCACGGACAGAGCCGCAGGCGCGGGCAGGCGTACGGAACCGGGCCGACCGAGCCCGCGCCGCCTCCACTGCCGCCACGGGCAGAGCCGCAGGCGCGGGTGCGCCGGGATCCGTCAGCGGCAGCGCGGCGACGTTCCTTCCAGGCGGCGCCTGAGCCGCTCGTCCTGTATGTGCCGCACGGCATCCGCGGCGGTGTCGCGGGCGTAGCCGTCCGGGTCCTCGTCCGCCAGCAGGCGCGTCAACGCCTGAGCGGCACGGGGATCCTGACGCATCGCCAGCCCCCTGGCCGCCTCGGCCGCGGTGTCCGCGTCCGGGTCGTTGAGCCGTGCCGCGAGCGCCTCGCGGATCCGGTGCGTATCGGCTTCCACGCCCGCCAGCGCCATGGTCGCCCAGTCCCTGACATGGGCGTCCGCGTCCCGGCTCATCGCGATCAGCGTCTCGATGCCGTCCGCATGGTCGTTCGGCACGAGCCCGCCCAGCGCCAGCGCCACCCGGTGACGCACCTCCGCATCCGGATGCCCGGCATGCCGCAGGATCTCGGGCAGCGCGGCCGGATCCCCGTGGTGGCCGAGCCCGAGGACAACCGCCTGGATCAATTCCGGCTCCTGCGCCTCACGGGACAACTCGCGCAGCAAGGGCAACGCCCGCGCGGCGAACGGCCGCCGGGGCCCGGGGTGTCCGTCCGCCGTCACCGTGCTCGTGAAGCCCAGTTGCGCCAGTACGTCCGCCGCGAATGCCTGCCGCAGCGGGTCGTCGCTCGCGCACCAGGCCGCCGCAGCCTGGAAGGTCTCCTCGTCGCCGCGCCGCCACAGCGCCGTCACCGACTCGATCCAGTCGTCCTGGTCCGGGTCCCCGCAGCGCAGGGCGCGTTCGGCCAGGTCCGCGTACGGCGTCTGGATCCCCAGCTCGCCCTCCAGCAGCGTGGCGATCGCACCGTGGCCGGTCTGCTGCTCATTGCCCGCCATGGGCTCGCCGTCCCGCAGCAGTTCGACGACGACGGTGACCCCGCCGTCCTCCTCGACCCGCCGCGAGTCGGCCTCGTACCCCTCGCTTTCCCCGTACGCCCGCAGCAGCCCCTCCCGCAGCTCCCGCTCCACATCCCGTACGAGCCATTGCCGGGCCTCCGCCAGTGCCGCGTCCTTCGACGCGGCGCCGTGCCGCAGCAGTGCCCGCACCGTCGACGGGGAGCCGCGGCGGGCGGCCGACACCAGCGGCGGCTCACCGTTCGGGCCCGGCAGATCGGGGTCGGCGCCGTACTCCAGCAGCGCCTCGACCGTTGCGGCGTGCCCCTGGCCCACCGCCCAGGCCATGGCCGTGAAGCCGTACGCCTCCGGCAGATCGGGCCGGGCGCCCGCGGCGAGCAGCGCCCGGACCACCTCGGTGTGCCCGCCGACCGCGGCCCCGCACAGCGGAAGGTCCCCGGCGTCGGGGCCGCCGGCCCGCTCGGGCGCGGCGCCCGCGGCCAGCAGCAGCCGCACGATGCCCACCTCGTCGCTCACCGCCGCCAGATAGAGCGGCGTCTGCCCGTCCTCGTCGGTCGCATCGACGGGTATCCCGGCCCTGAGCAGCCCCACGACGACGTCGTCCTCGCCGGCGTGCACCGCCTCGAACAGGTCGGCCACGCCTGCTGTCGGCTCTTTCGTCATGCTTCGACCCTACGGTCGTCCGGTCAGGTGTCGCATTCGAGGATGGTCCGGCACAGCCCGCAGCGGGCGCGCACCCGCCCCCGCACGGGAACGCGGATGCGCTGGAGGCAGGTGGGGCACGGGAAGGAGACGCGCATCCCGTCGGGGTCGCTTTCGAAGGCGTACGCGACGGAGTCGTCCGGCGGGGCAGGGTCCGGATGCTCCCTGGCGTGGCGTCGGTCCTTGGCGTAGCGGTGCCGGCCCGTCCAGCCCGCGGTGGTCAGCGGGGGCTGCTGGGCGTCGCGCAGCGCCTGGGCACGGCCCTTGGTGTACGCCGTGTATCCCTGCGGGCTGGTGAACCACGGCGAGGGATCCTCGTCGAGGGCGATCGCCCGTTTGGCCAGTACATACCCGAACTCCTCGGGCGTGAGGTAGCCCAGTTTCTGGCTGGAGACGCTGTCCTCGCGGAACGCGTCGAGCAGCAGCCAGCCCGCGCCGAGGTAGGTGGTCGCGGTGTCGGTGAGGATCTCGTTGTCCCGGGTGCCGGGGAACGAGAGGTCCAGTCTGTGCAGCAGCACATGCATGATCTCGTGCGCGAGGGCAGCGCCGATGTCCCGGCGGTGTGTACGGAAGCGGTCGTTGAGCTCGATGAAGTACTCGGGACCCGCGGTGAGTTCGACGCTTGCGGCATGGCGCATTTCGCGGAAGCTCACGATCATCCGCGCGTCGGGCAGCCGCAGATGCTGGACGAGGGCGCGGGCGACGCGCTGTGCGCCGAGGTGCAGATCGTCCTGGTCGGCGAAGGCCACATCGGCCGGCAGGACGCTGGGGGCGTAGGAGTGCACGCCCTCGGGGGACAGCCGCCGGTAGAGCGCGGTGATCGCCGCCCGCACGGTGTCGAGATGCGGGAAGCCGCGTACCACCTCGCTGCCGTTCACCACGTTCCGTACCCCCTGTGCGCGACGGTCGGCCGGACTCAACTGTACGGGGGCAGGGGGCGAATCCCCGCTGATGACCATGGCCGAAAACTGCTCCTTGTGGGGCGGCTGATCCACTCTCCATAATCCGGATCACGCTTTGTCGGGCCCATGTCAGCACTGGACCGTGCTGCGCGGGTTCGCCATCCGCGTACCTTTCAACCCCCCACGAAAGGCAGTCCGTTGAAGCAACTTCTGCGCGTGCTCAAGAGATGCGCCGCGGCCGGCGCCGTCGCTCTCGCCGCGATCAGCCTCTCGCCCAGCTCTGCTGCCGCCGCTCCGCCGCCCGTCGTCGGCGGAACTCCGGCCGCTCAGGGAGAGTTCCCCTTCATGGTCCGGCTCTCCATGGGCTGTGGCGGCTCGCTCTACGCCAAGGACATCGTCCTGACCGCCGCTCACTGTGTGAACGGCTCCGGAAACAACACCAGCATCACCGCGACCGCGGGCGTCGTCGACCTGCAGAGCTCCAACGCCATCAAGGTCAGGTCGACCAAGGTCCTCCAGGCTCCCGGCTACAACGGCACGGGCAAGGACTGGGCGCTGATCAAGCTCGCCAAGCCGATCAACCTGCCCACCCTGAAGATCGCCGACACGACGGCGTACAACAGCGGCACCTTCACCGTGGCCGGCTGGGGCGGAACCCGCGAGGGCGGCGCCCAGCAGCGCTACCTCCGCAAGGCCACGGTGCCGTTCGTCTCGGACGCCAGCTGCAAGCAGTCGTACCCCGAGCTCGTGGCCGGCGAGGAGATCTGCGCCGGGTTCCCGCAGGGCGGCGTCGACACCTGCCAGGGTGACTCCGGCGGCCCGATGTTCCGCAAGGACAACGGCGGCGCATGGATCCAGGTCGGCATCGTCAGCTGGGGCCAGGGCTGCGCACGGCCCAACTACCCGGGTGTCTACAGCGAGGTGTCCACCTTCGCCGCCACCATCAAGTCGGAAGCGGCAAAGCTCTAGCACGTGAGAGGGAGGGGCAGGTGCCGGACGCGTCGGTCCGGCATCTGCCCCTCTGTTGTACGGCAGGACCCGCAGGACGGCAGGGCGGGTGAACGGCGGGGCGGCTGCGCGGCGGTACGGCTCAGGAGAGGCGAACAACCCTCTCGCCAACGCCAACGCCAACGCCATCGCCCTCAGGCGCTCCCGCGCTCTCCAGCTCCAGCACCCACACCTCGTTCGTGCCCGCGCGCAGCACCGGCCCGGGGACGTACAGCGCGCGCTGCGGGCCCACCGACCAGTAGCGGCCGAGATTGAAGCCGTTCACCCAGACGAAGCCGCGCCCCCAGCCCGGCAGTTCCAGCGACGCGTCGCCCGGAGAGCTCACCTCGAAGGCGCCCCGGTACAGGCCCGGTGCCCACTCCCCGGCCGCGCGGAAGGGCACCTTGGCGACCGCGCCCGCCTCCTCGAACGCATCCAGCCGCAGCCCCCGCGCCCGTACGCCGTGCAGATACTGCCGCTCGTGCAGTACGCCGCCGGTGATCCCCTTGGACTCGCCAGTGCGCGGCCCGTAGTTGACGCGCCCCAGCGACTCCACCCACAGTTCCACTGCCGCGGGCCCCGCCACCGGCTCCTCCAGCACCGTGTTCTCGCCGTTCAGCACACCGGCCCGTACCCCGTCGACGTACACAACGGCCCGGTCCCGCAGACCCGGGAGGCTCAGCGGATACGGCTGCCGCGGTCCCGGGACGTCGACCCGGTAGCGGACGAGACCGCGGTCCACGTCCAGCTCTTCGAAGGACGGCGGCACGGGAGTCTCCGTCTCCGGCCCGCCGAGCACCTCCAGTACGTCCCCCAGCGGCGCCCACTCGGCGAGCTCCGCCCGCACCGGGGTGCCGAGCCGGGCGGGGGCGGGCGGCGGCTCCGGCAGCGGCCCCTCCCCGTACTGCGCGAGCACCTCCCGGAACAGCCAGAACTTCTCCGTCGGCCGCCCGGACTCGTCGACCGGCGCGTCGTAGTCGTACGACGTGACGTCCGGCTGGAGCTCGGCCATGTGCAGTGCGCCGCCACCCCGGTTGGCTCCCGCCCAGCCGGCGAAGTTCGTGCCGCCGTGCGCCATGTAGATGTTGACCGAGGCGCCGCACTCCAGGATCTCGCGCAGCGCTGCCGCGGCGTCCGCCGGATCGCGTACGACATGGTCCCCGCCCCAGTGGTCGAACCAGCCGCACCAGAACTCCATGGACATCAGCGGCCCGGTGGGCCGATGGCGGCGCAGCGTCTCGAACGCCTCCCGCGCGCCGGACCCGAAGTTCGCCGTCGCGAGCACGCCCGGCACCGAACCGCCGGTCAGCATATGGTCCTCGGGCCCGTCGGAGGTGAACAGCGGGACCGTCACTCCGCAGCTCTGCAGCAGTTCCACGAGGTGGCGCAGATAGCCCTGGTCGGAGCCGTAACTGCCGTACTCGTTCTCGACCTGAACCATGATCACCGGCCCGCCGAGTCCGATCTGGCGCTCCACGACCTGCGGCAGCAGCCGCGTGAACCACCGCTCCACATGCCCCAGGTACTCGGCGTCGTCCGTGCGCGCGCGCCGTCCGAGGCGGCCGGTCAGCCAGTGCGGCAGCCCGCCGTTCTCCCACTCGGCGCAGATGTACGGCCCCGGGCGCACGATCGCGCACAGCCCCGCAGCGTGCGCGGCGTCCAGGAACCGCCCCAGCGCCTCCGCGTCGGCGTACCGGCCGGGCTCGGGCTCGTGCAGGTTCCACGGGACGTACGTCTCGACGCAGTTCAGCCCCATGGCCCGCAGCATCGCCAGCCGGTGGTCCCACTGTGCCTCGTGCACCCGGAAGTAGTGCAGCGCCCCCGACAGCAGCCGCACCGGCCGCCCGTCCACCAGAAAGTCCGTATCACCGACCGTGAACTCAGCCACGTTCCGCCCCTCACTTGGTCACGTACCGCGACCAACGATCGCCCCCTGGCGGTGAGCCGGTCCATGGACAAAGATCGGCGCTGTTTGGACGCAAGGACCCAATCCCGGCCTCCGGCGCCCCCACGGGAAGGACAGAGGCGGATGTACCACACCTGGATGCGCTATTTCACACCGAGCCCGGTCCATCACCGCCTCGGTCTCGTCTGCCTAGGCGTCGGCCTCCAGCACGGAGCCCTGCCCACCGTCGGCCCCCGCACCCTCGACCACCATGTCGCCGTGGTGATCAGCGCCGGCCGCGGCTGGTTCCGCGGCACCGACGGACGGCGCACGACCGTCACCGCGCCCGCCCTGATCTGGCTCACCCCCGGTGTCCCGCACCACTACGGCCCCGATCCGGCCGCCGGCTGGGACGAGAGCTTCGTCGACTTCTCCGGGCCCGCCACCGTCACCTACACGGAACTGGGCTACATAGAGCCCGACCGGCCCGTCGTCCCGCTCTCCGACGCCGCCGGGGCCCGCGCCGCCGTGGGCAGGATCGTCCGCGCCGCCCGCCGTGGTAACCCGCTCCTGGAGGTCGAGACGGGCGCCGCCGTCCATGAGCTCCTCGTCGCCCTGCGCCGCGCCCGCGCCGACACCAATGCCGAGGGCGACCCGGTCCTCGCCGCGCTCGCCCGCGATGCCTTCCAACCGCTCTCCGTTGCCGAGCACGCCGCCCGGCACGGCATGACCCCCGCCGAGCTGCGCACCGCCGTACGACGCGGCGCGGGCTGCAGCCCCAAGGACTACCTCCTCGGCATCCGCCTCGGCCGGGCCAAGGAGCTGCTCGCGGCCACCGAGCTGCCCGTCGCCGCCGTCGCCCGCCGCGTCGGCTACGAGGACCCGGCGTACTTCTCCCGGCTGTTCACCCGCCGCGTCGGCATCGCGCCCATCCGCTTCCGGGAGCAGCAGGGCCGCGCCGTTCCCGGCGGCTGGAGCACCCGGATCCCAGACCCTGAACACCCGCCGACGATCGTCACGTCACCGACGTAAGCTCGCTGACCATGACCACGAGGGACATCGACGAGTCCGTACGCGCCGAACTGAACCGGCTGCGGGAGAGCATCGACAACATCGACGCGGCTGTCGTCCATATGCTCGCCGAACGCTTCAAGTGCACCCAGCAGGTCGGCCACCTCAAGGCGGAGCACCATCTGCCGCCGGCCGACGCGGCCCGGGAGGCGCGCCAGATCGAGCGGCTGCGGCAGCTGGCGGAGAGCGCCAAACTGGACCCGGCCTTCGCCGAGAAGCTGCTGAACTTCATCATCGCCGAGGTCATCCGCCACCACGAGACCATCGCGGCCAAGCCGTCGGCCCCGCACGACACCTGAGGAGCCCGCCTCGCGGGGCCAGGACGGGAGCGTCGCCGGTGCCGGTGCCGGTGCCGGTGCCGGTGCGGGTGCCGGTGCGGGGGCCGGGGCGTCGCCGGTGCAGGGGCGGGGCGGCCGCGGTTCGCCGCCCACGAGATCCAGGCGTTCCTCCTCGAGGTGACCGCGATCGGCAGCCTGTGCCGGTGGGGCTTCGCCCCGTGACAGCGCCGGTGTCCGCCTGCTCTTCGGCACCGTGACGCCACCGGCCACCGGGCGTCGCCGCACAGTGACGCCACCGGCCGCCGCTTTGTGGGCCTGCTCACCTCCCCAAGTGCGCGCGTCCGGCTACCACTCGCGGGCGTTCTGCCCGTCAAGGCCGTCGTGCGGCGGCGCGGCCCGCGCGCTGTACGCACCGGGGCGCACCGCCATCGCGGTCGTCCTCACCGCCGTACTCCTCGCGAACACCGCAGTGGCCGACATCACGCGCCGCCGACCGGTGCGCTGACAGCGAACTGCCAACCCCGTGTACCGGACGCGACCCATCAGGCAGCATGGCTCCCATGCCCGTACTGACGCGCGACGAAGCGCAGACCCGAGCCCAGCTCCTCGATGTCCACCGGTACACGATCGACCTCGATCTCACCACCGGCGTGGAGACCTTCGACTCCCGCACCGTCATCCGGTTCACCGCGCGGACGGCCGGGGACACCTTCGTCGAGCTCAAGCCCGCCGCGCTGCGCTTCATCACCCTCGACGGGCAGCCCCTGGACCCCGAGTCGCTCGTCGAGAACCGGCTCGCGCTCACCGGCCTCAGCGCCGGGGAGCACGAGCTGCGCATCGAGGCGGACATGCGCTACTCCCGCACCGGCGAGGGCATGCACCGCTTCACCGACCCCACCGACGGCGAGACGTACGTCTACACCCAGCTCTTCATGGATGACGTCCAGCGCGTCTTCGCCGCCTTCGACCAGCCCGACCTCAAGGCCGTTTTCGAGCTGTCCGTCACCGCCCCCGAGGGCTGGAGCGTCCTCGGCAACGGCATCGCCACCCACACCGGTGACGGCCGCTGGACCTGCGCGGCAACGCCGCCGCTCGCCACCTACTTCGTGGCGGTCGCCGCCGGCCCCTGGCACTCCGTACGCACCGAGCACGCCGGTCTGCCCTTCGGAATCCACTGCCGCCGCTCGCTCGCGCCGTACCTCGACGCCGACGCCGACGAGATCCTCGAGATCACGCGCCAGTGCTACGACCGGTACCACGAGAAGTTCGAGGAGCCGTACCCCTTCGACTCGTACGACCAGGCCTTCGTGCCCGAGTTCAACGCCGGGGCGATGGAGAACCCGGGCCTGGTCACCTTCCGCGACGAGTTCATCTACCGCTCCGCCGTCACCGACACCCAGCGCCAGACCCGCGCCATGGTCATCGCCCACGAGATGGCCCACATGTGGTTCGGTGACCTCGTCACGCTCAGGTGGTGGGACGACATCTGGCTGAACGAGTCCTTCGCCGAGTACATGGGCTACCAGACGCTCACCGAGGCCACCCGCTTCACCGACACCTGGGTGGACTTCGCCATCGCGCGCAAGTCATGGGGCTACGACGCCGACCAGCGGCCCTCCACCCACCCCGTCGCTCCCGACCCGGCCGCCGTCCCGGACACCGCGTCCGCAATGCTCAACTTCGACGGAATCTCGTACGCCAAGGGCGCCTCGGCCCTGCGTCAGCTGGTCACCTGGCTGGGGGAGAAGGACTTCCTCGCCGGCATCAACACCCACTTCGCCCGGCACAGGTTCGGCAATGCCACCCTCGCCGACTTCATCGACTCCCTCGCGCACGCCACGGACCGCGATGTGCATGCGTGGGCGGAGGCATGGCTGCGTACCTCCGGTGTCGACACGCTCACCCCGTCCGTCGCCGAGTCCAACGGCACCTGGTCGCTGGACATCGCGCGCGACGGCAGCCGCCCGCACCGGATCGCGGTCGGCGCCTACGACGTCGACCCGGTCGACGCGGACCGGCTCGTGCTGCGCGACCGCCTCGAACTGGACGTCCCGCAGAGCCGGAACAGCAGCCAGAACGGCAGCCGCCCCGGCCGTCGCCCCGCTCTCGTCGTCCTCAACGACGGCGACGTCAGCTACGCCAAGGTCCGCCTGGACGCGGTCTCCTGGGCGACGGCGGTACGTGCCCTCTCTGGTGTCCCGGACCCGCTGACGCGTGCCGTCATCTGGAACGCCGCCCGCGACATGGTCCGCGACGGCGAACTGGCCCCCACCGCCTACCTGGACGCCGCCCGCGCCCACCTCCCGCGCGAGCAGGACCTCGCCGTCGTCCAGGGCGTCCTCGCCTTCGCCGCCGGCCAGATCGCCGACTGCTACCTCCCGGCCGACCAGCGTCCCGCGGCCCTCGCCACGATCAGGGGCCTCTGCCGCGACCTGATGCGCCGCACGGAGGACGGCAACGGTTCCGGCCTGCGCCTCACCGCCGTACGCCACTTCATCGACTCCGCCGCCCAGCCCGAGAGTCTCCAGGAGTGGCTCGCCGACGGCAGCGTCCCCGGCGGTCCGGAGCTCGACCCCGAGCTGCGCTGGCGCATCCTCACCCGCCTCGCCGTCCTCGGCGCGATCGAGGACCCGGTGATCGCGGCGGAACTGAACCGCGACCCCAGCGCCACCGGCCAGGAGGGCGCGGCCCGCTGCCGCGCAGCCCTGCCCACACCCGAGGCGAAGGCGGCCGCGTGGGAGCAGCTCTTCACCTCCGACGGCCTCTCCAACTACCTCTTCACCGCCACGGCCCAGGGCTTCTGGCAGCCGGAACAGGCCGACCTGGTCCGGGAGTACGTGCCCCGCTACTATCCGGCCTCGGTAGCGCTCGCCGCCCGCCGCGGCCCCGCCATCGCGGAGGCCGCGGGCCGCTACGGCTTCCCGCTGCACGCGGTGGACGCCGAGGCCCTGAGCCTGGGCGAGGAGTGTCTGCGCGACGCGGACATGCTGCCGGCACTGCGCCGCAAGCTCGTCGACCAACTCGACGACCTGCGCCGGGCACTGGCGGTACGCGCCGGTTAGCCGACATCCCGGGGCTCCGCCCCCGGGTGCCGCTCCTCGATCGCCGCACGGGCTGACGGGCTGAAACGTCAGCCCGTGCGGCGAACGCGGGCCGGGGCCTCGGGAGATGCCCCGGTCCGGGAAGGAGCGGCCGGCGGGAACAGGCCCGCGCAGTGGCATCCATCCGGATCTCTGCCCCCGGACCCTCATAGCAGGGCTCCCGGAACCAACTCCTCCGCACCTCACGGCAATACCACTTTCGGGTTCAGATCGTTGAGCTCTGTGGGCACACCGCCAGATCCCCCGTACACCCTGGTGTGTCACCCCAGCGCTCCCCGAAGGACCCGCATGAGCACGCTCCCGCCCGGCCCGCCCCTCGCCGGAGGCATCGCAGGCCCCGATGGGCTGCGGCCGCTGCTCGCCGTCGTGCTCGACGCGCTCCGCGACGGCGCGACAGCCCGCGGCGGCCCGCTCCCGGCGGGCGGGCCCGACGCCGTCACCGCGTGGGTGCGCGAGGCCGCCGAGCCCGTGCTGCCCGAACACGGCACCGGCGCCGAGGAAGCCCTGCGCACCCTCGTGACCGCCGTCGCGCGCGGCGCCGCCGACCCCGCCGATCCGCTGTGCGCCGCCCATCTGCACACCCCGCCGCTCGCCCTCGCCGTCGCCGCCGATCTGGCCGCGTCCGCGCTCAACCCCTCCATGGACTCCTGGGACCAGGCCCCTGCCGCGTCCGAGCTGGAGGCCGTTCTCACCCGTGCGCTCGCCGCCGAGGTCTATCCGCACGCGAAGGACCCCGACGCCCTGGTCACCACCGGCGGCACGGAGTCCAACCAGCTCGGCCTGCTGCTCGCCCGCGAACGGCACGGCGCGGTCCAGGTGATCTGCGGGGCCGGTACCCACCACTCCGTACAACGCGCCGCCTGGCTGCTGGGGCTGCCCGAGCCGGTGCTCGTCCCGGGGCCCTCCGACGGGCTCGACCTCGCCGCCCTCGACCAGGCCCTCACCGATCTGCACGGGCCGCTGCTCGTCGCCGCCACCGCGGGCACCACCGACACCGGGCGGATCGATCCGCTCGCCGAGATCGCCGACCTGTGCGAGCGCCACCGGGCCGAGCTGCACATCGATGCCGCGTACGGCGGACCGCTGCTCTTCAGTCAGGAACACCGCGCCAGGCTGGCGGGCCTGGAGCGCGCCCACTCCGTCACCCTCGATCTGCACAAACTCGGCTGGCAGCCGGTCGCCGCCGGGCTGCTCGCCGTACCGGACCGGGCCGGCCTCGCCGCCCTCGGCCACACCGCCGACTACCTCAACGCCGACGACGACACCGAAGCCGGCCTGCCCGACCTGCTGGGCCGCTCCCTGCGGACGACCCGCCGCCCCGACATCCTCAAGGTCGCCGTCACCCTCAGAGCGCTCGGCCGCACCGGGCTCGGCGCGCTCGTCGACCGCACCTGCGCCGCTGCCCGTCAGCTCGCCGACCTGGTGGAGAAGACCCCCGGCCTGGAGCTGTACGAGCGGCCCCCGATCTCCACCGTCCTGTTCCGCCCCACCGGGGCCACCGACGAGCAGACCGCCGCCATCCGCCGCACCCTGCTCACCGGGGGCCGAGCGGTCATCGGCCGGGCCCGCGCCGACGGAAGGCTCTGGCTCAAGGCCACCCTCCTCAATCCCCATGCCACCCCCGGCGATCTGACAGCTCTGATTCAAGAAGTCCTGATCGAACTCGTACTCGTGGAAGGCGGCACCCCCGATGACCGGCATGCCCGCAACCGAACTCGACCAGCCTCATGACCTCGTGGGCGTCGGCATCGGCCCGTTCAATCTCTCCCTCGCCGCGCTCGCCGACGGGATCCACGGTGGTCTCGCCACCGCCTTCTACGAGCAGCGGCCCGCCTTCAACTGGCACCCCGGCCTGCTGATCGAGGGCTCCACGCTCCAAGTCCCGTTCCTGGCGGACCTGGTGACGCTGGCCGACCCGGCCAGCCCCTGGACGTTCCTCAACTACCTGCGCTACCGGGACCGGCTCTTCCCCTTCTACTTCGCCGAGCGGTTCCACATCCAGCGCGCCGAATACGACGCCTACTGCCGCTGGGTCAGCGACAACCTCTCCGGCCTCTACTTCGGCCACCAGATCGACGCCGTCCGCTGGAACACCGAACGGTCCCTCTTCGAGGTCGACTTCACCCAGCTCGACGCGGAGGGCGAGGCGGAGGCGCTGGGCCGCACATACACACGGCACATCGCGCTCGGGGTGGGCACCGAGCCGTACGTCCCCGAGCCGCTGCGGCCGCTCGTCGACGCACCCGCTGCCCCCGTCTTCCACTCCGCGGACTATCTGGCGAACCGCGACCGGCTGCTGGCCGCCGAGCACATCACGGTCATCGGCTCGGGACAGTCGGGCGCCGAGGTCTTCCTCGACCTGCTGCGGGCCCGCCCGGCGGGCGCCGAGAAGATCCACTGGATGGCGCGTACGGAGGCGTTCGCGCCGATGGAGTACTCCAAGCTCGGCCTGGAGCACTTCACCCCCGACTACACCCGTTACTTCCACGCCCTGCCCGAGCCGACGCGTGACGCGCTGGTCCCGCGCCAGTGGCAGCTCCACAAGGGCATCGACGCGGACACCATCGCCGCGATCCACGACGAGCTCTACCGCCGCACGCTGCACGGCGGCTGGCCCGACGCCGTCCTGACCCCCGGAGTCTGCGTGCGTACCGCGGGCCGGGTCGCCACCACCATGGTGGAGCTGCACCTCGAGCACATCCAGCAGGCCACCCGCTCCCGCCTCACCACCAACGCCGTGGTCCTGGCGACCGGCTACCGGGAGCGGCCGCTCGACCGGGTGCTGGCCGGCCTCGAACCGTATGTGCTGAGGGACGCGTCCGGACGCCCGCGTATCGACGACCGGTTCCGGCTCGTCCTCGACCGCTCGGTGACCGGCTCGGTATACGTACAGAACGCCGAACGGCACACGCACGGCGTCGGCGCGCCCGACCTCGGTCTCGCCGCCTGGCGAAGCGCCAGCATCCTCAACTCCCTCACCGGCAAGGAGCCCTACCCGCTGCCGCAGCGCACCGCCTTCACCAGCTTCGGACTGGAACGGCGCGAGGCGCCCAGAATCCCCGGACAGGCACCGGAGCTCACGCCCCTGGCACAGGGAATCTGAACGCCTCGCACGCCAGGGGCTAGAAGACGGGCGTGCCGTCCCGGGTCAGCTTCCAGCCCACGGACGCGAACTCCGCCGGATCGACGGTGCCCTTCTTCTGCACCCAGCCGATGATCGTGTTCCGGATCTCCTCCGAGTTCGCCCACAGCTGCTGGGCCGCGGCGATGTGCGGGAAGTTCCCGCCGCCGCTCGCCCGGTAGTTGTTGACGGCCAGCACGAACTGCGCGGCCGGGTCGACCGGCTTGCCGTCGAAGGACAGCTTCACGATCCGTGAACCGGCCGGCCTGGCGATGTCGATCTCGTACGTCAGACCCGAGATCGCGTCGTAGTTGTAGTCCGGGATGTTGTCGGCGTTGGTCAGCTTCGACGTGTCGACGGGCCCGCCGGCCGGAGTCTGCACGTAGTACTTCGCCGAGAACTCCAGATACGCCGCGAGCTGCGCGCCGGTCACCAGACGCGCCTCCAGGGTGTTCTCGAACGGGTAGAGCCCGGCCGCGTCCTTGATGGTCACCCGGCCGGAGGGGATCGCCGCGGTGCGCGAGAAGCAGGAGGCCTGCGAGAGCACGGGCAGCGCCGCGTACTGACCGCCGGCCAGCGCCGCCTTCACCGTCTCGGCCTGGACATGGTTGATCAGATCGATGATCGGCTCGTCCTGCCACGGCGCCGCGGCCGTGGACATGGCGGCGGTGGAGGTGCCGATGACCTGGTTGACGTACGCGACGACCTTCTTGTGCTCGTCGCCGAGCAGCCGGGTGATCTTCTGGTCCTCGGCGACCGTGTTGGAGTTGAGGACCTGCGCCCCGGCCTTCTCGACCGTCCAGCGGCCCTTGCTCCACACCAGGTCGAAGTCGAAGAGGGTGAGCCGCTGGCCCCACTTCAGCGGCTCGGAGAGCACGACCTGCTTGCCGGTCTCCTTGTTGGTGACGAAGTACTCGGCGATCTCGGTGTGCGCGTGCCCGACGAGGATCGCGTCGATGCCGGGCACCTGCTCGGCGACGAGACCCGCGGCGTTCTCGATGTACGGGAGCTGGTCGCCGTACGAAGAGGTGCCGCTGGAGCCCGAGTGCGCGGAGACGATGACCACGTCCGCACCCATGGAGCGCAGCTTCGGCACCCACTTCGCGGCCTGCTCCTCCAGCCCCGGGAAGACCATCTTGCCCTGCACATTGGCCTTGTCCCAGATGGCGATGCCGGGGTTGGTCAGACCGAGGACGGCGACCTTCACATCGCGGCCGCAGGGCGTGCGCAGCCGGTGGACGCTGTACGGCGCGAAGGCCGGACGGAGCGTCTTGGCGTCCAGGGCATTGGCGCCGAGCAGCGGGAAGTCGCACTGCTCCTCGAACTTCCGCAGGACCGGTATGCCGTAGTTGAACTCGTGGTTGCCGAGCGCCGCCGCGTCGTAGCCGATGGCGTTCATGGCCTGGGCCATGGGGTGCACGGGGCCGCGCTTCGCCGTGATCGGGTCGACCTTGGCGTAGTAGTACGACAACTGGGTGCCCTGGATGGTGTCGCCGGCGTCGATGAGCAGCGTGTTGCGCCGGCCCTTGTCCTTGCGGATCTTCTCCACGAGCGTCGAGATCTTCGCGAGGCCCACGTCGTTGTGGGCCTTGTCGTCGAACTCCCTGTCCGTGAAGTAGTCCCAGTTGAAGACATTGCCGTGCAGATCGGTGGTCCCCATGACGGTGAAGGAGTACCGCTTCGGCGGGCGTCCCTGGCCGTGGCCGCGCTCCTGTGCCGTGGCGGGCGCTGCGGCGGCTCCGGCGATGGCCACACCGGCCCCGGCGGCGGCCGACCGCTCCAGGAACGTCCTACGGTTCAGCGGCATTTCGTCTCCCTCGTTTCGGTGCACAACGCGCGTAGATTCTGGCGCAGGAGCATCATCCGGCAACACCCCTCGCGGGTTTCGATCTGGTGTCTGCCGGTTGTCCTGCGCGGATGCGAGAGTGTCCGGGACGACTGCCCAAGGACGTACGAGGGAGCTTTCCGTGACCACCGACGCATCCGCCACCCCCGCGCCGTACGGCACTCCGGAGACACCCCGGGTCGCCGTACGCGGGGAGGCGCGCCTGGAGTTCGACCCGGAGATCGCCAGGATCGGCGTCGCGGTCAGCGCGCGCGGCACGGACCGGCGCAGCGCGCTGGAGGACCTCACCCGCCGCAACTCAGCCGTCCTGGACCTGATCAAGTCCTACGGCGACTCCGTGGAGAAGCTGGAGACAGGGGCGTTCTCCATCAGTCCCGAGCTCACCCGGCACGGCCGCGGCGAACGCATCCGTGCGTACCACGGCCGGGTCCACATCACCGCCGAGCTCGGGGACTTCACCGCCCTCGGCGAACTCACCACCCGCCTCGCGGACCTGGAGCTGACCCGCGTCGACGGCCCCTGGTGGGCGCTGCGTCCCGATTCCCCGGCCCACGGCGAGGCCCGCCGCCAGGCGGTGAAGGAAGCCGTCCAGCGCGCCCGCGAATACGCAGAGGCGCTGGGCGCACAGCTGGCGGCCCTGGTCGAACTGGCCGATCTGGGCGCGGAGAACGCCGTTGCGTACGACGGGCCTCCGGCGCTGGGCGGCATGCGCATGGCCGCGTACGGCGCCGAAGCCGCCGAGATGGCCCCGGCCCTCGATCTGGAGCCCCAGCGCCAGACGGTCTACGCCCAGGTCAACGCCCGCTTTACGATGACCCCGCCGCAGCTGTAGGCCCTGTCCGGTTCTCCTGTCGGGGGCCTGGCGGGTTCCTTTCCGGCCGGTCCTGCCGGGCTCGCGGGTCCGGCACGGTGCCCCCCTCGCCGGGCGCCGCGCACCGATCAGGCCCGATCGACCGGACAGCACCTTGCGAGCGAGGGCTCCAGCAGCTCGAAGACCCGCCGCGCCTCGGCCTCATGGGGCGCGGCGATCTCCGCATTGCTCCCGCCGGTGAGCGTCCGCTCCAGCAGACACCCGAAGAGCACGCGCAGCGCGGCTCCCAACTGGGCCGCCACCGCCCGGCATGTGATGCCCTCCGGGTCCTCTGCGTCCTTTGGGGCCTGTGGATCCCCCCATGCTCCGCCCGTGCCGGCCCGCGCGCCCGCCTCCGCGCCCAGCTGCTCGGCCAGCGCGGCCTCCCGTTGCTCGTGGAACTCCCGCAGCCGTGCCAGCAGCACCGGGCTGTCCACGATCATCCGCGCGAACGGCTCCCCGGAGAAGCCGATCACCGGGTCCTGCTTCCGCACCGCAGCCAGATAGTCGTCCCGCAGCGCTTCCAGTGGCGAGACCCCGGCCGGCCGTGCGGCCACCACCCGGGCGGGACCGGAGACGAACGCCTCGCTCAGATCCAGTACGAGATCTTCCTTGCGCGGGAAGTAGTTGGTGACCGTCATCTTCGCCACGCCAGCGGCCGCCGCGACGTCCGCGATCGTCACCCGGTCGAAGCCGCGCTCGATGAACAGCCCTGTCGCCGCGTCCGAGATCGCCTGCCGGGTCTGCTTCTTCTTCTGCTCCCGCAGGGGTTGTGCGCTCATGGGATCCACCTTCTCATAGGCCGGTCCTAAAATTATGCTTGACATAAGTCGTGGGCTCAACCTAAATTTATGCCCAACCTAATCAGTCGCGACGAGAGGCACCGACTTGCCCGCAGCACTCACCGCCCCCGCCACCGACCAGACCCGCGACTACCTCAAGCAGATCGGCCGCATCCCGCTGCTCACCGCCGAGCAGGAGGTCCGGCTCGGTGAGCGGGTCCAGGCCGGAGTGCGCGCGGAGGAGGAGATCGCCGCCACCGGCATCCCCACCCCCGGCCTCGAGCGCACCTCGCTGGACGGCCGGCGCGCCAAGAACCACATGCTGGAGGCCAACCTCCGGCTCGTCGTCTCCATCGCCAAGCGCTACACCGGCCGCGGCATGCTCTTCCTCGACCTCATCCAGGAAGGCAACCTCGGACTGCTGCGCGCCATCGAGAAGTTCGACCCCGCCAAGGGCTTCAAGCTCTCCACGTACGCCACCTGGTGGATCAAGCAGGCCGTCGGCCGCGCGCTGGCGGACCAGGCCCGCACCATCCGCGTTCCCGTCCACATGGTCGAGGAGATCAACCGGCTCGCCCGCGTCCGGCGCGAGCTGATCACCCTCCTCGGCCGCAACCCCACCACCGCCGAACTCGCCACCGCCCTCGACGTCGCCGAGGAGAGAGTCACCCGCATCCAGGGGTACGACCGGGCTCCCGTCTCCCTCCACACCCCCCTCGGTGATGCCGTCGGCGACGCCGAACTGGGTGACCTCATCGAGGACACCACCACTCCCGCCCCCGAGGACCTCGTCGGCGCGGAGCTCCTGCGGGGCCATCTGCGCGCCGTCCTCGCCGAGTTCACCGAGCGCGAGGCCGGTGTCATCTCCCTGCGGTACGGGCTCGACGGCGACGAGCCCCGCACCCTGGACGAGATCGGCAAGGTCTACGGAGTCACCCGTGAGCGCATCCGTCAGATAGAGGCCAAGACCATGTCCAAGCTGCGGCACCCCTCGCGCGCCCGGGCGCTGCGCGGATACCTGTCATGATCCGCACGGAATTGCGCCGGCCCCGTGCGCGGGGGCGTTCCATATGCTCATCGGAGCACCCCCGCGCACAATTCAACACTTGTCAATAACCTTTCATGTAAAGGTTGTTGAGTCGTCATGCGCAGCCAATTCTCTACCGGCCGGTAAGCCGTAGGCTCGAAGCATGCGCCGAGCAAAGATCGTCTGTACCCTGGGGCCCGCCACCGACACATACGACCAGATCAAGGCACTGGTCGAAGCCGGAATGGACATCGCCCGCTTCAACCTCAGCCACGGCACCTATGCCGAGCACGAGGAGCGCTACCACCGTGTACGCAAGGCTTCCGACGAGACCGGCCGCAGTGTCGGCATCCTCGCCGACCTTCAAGGTCCGAAGATTCGCCTCGGACGCTTTCGCGAAGGCCCCGTACTGCTTGAACGCGGTGATGAATTCACCATCACGGTCGAAGAGACCGAAGGCGACCGTCATACCTGCGGGACCACTTACCGGGGCCTTGCCTCCGATGTGACCACCGGCGAGCGCATTCTGGTCGACGACGGCAAGGTCGCCCTCGAAGTCACCGCGGTCGACGGCCCCCGCGTGCACACCACGGTCGTCGAAGGCGGCATGGTCTCCGACCACAAGGGGCTGAACCTGCCCGGCGTGGCCGTGTCCGTCCCCGCCCTCTCCGAGAAGGACATCGAAGACCTCCGCTGGGCCCTGCGTACCGGCGCCGACATCATCGCGCTCTCCTTCGTACGCAGCGGACGCGACATCGAGGACGTCCTGCACATCATGAAGGAGGAGGGCCGCCGCCTCCCCGTCATCGCCAAGGTCGAAAAGCCCCAGGCCGTCGAGAACATCGACGACATCGTGGCCGCCTTCGACGGGATCATGGTCGCCCGCGGCGACCTGGGCGTCGAAATGCCCCTCGAGCAGGTGCCGATCGTCCAGAAGCGGGCGATCAAACTCGCCAAGCGCAACGCCAAGCCGGTCATCGTCGCCACGCAGATGCTCGACTCGATGATCGACAACTCCCGTCCCACACGCGCCGAGGCCTCCGACGTCGCCAACGCCGTCATGGACGGCACCGACGCCGTGATGCTCTCCGGCGAGACGAGTGTCGGCAAGTACCCCGTCGAGACGGTGCGGACGATGAGCCGCATCGTCGAGGCGGCCGAGGAGGATGTCCTGGCCAAGGGCCTGCCGCCGCTGACCGAGCGCAACAAGCCCCGCACGCAGGGCGGCGCGGTGGCGCGGGCGGCGGCGGAGATGGGCGATTTCCTCGGCGCCAAGTTCCTCGTCGCCTTCACCCAGTCCGGCGACACCGTCAAGCGGCTGTCCCGCTACCGCTCGCCGATCCCGCTGCTGGCCTTCACCCCGGACGCGGCCACCCGCTCCCAGCTCAACCTCACCTGGGGCGTGGAGACCTTCCTCGGCCCGCAGGTCGGTTCGACCGATGCCATGGTCGCGCAGGTCGACGAGGAACTGCTGAAGATCGGCCGCTGCAAGAAGGGCGACATCGTGGTCATCACGGCCGGCTCCCCGCCCGGGGTTGCCGGCTCGACCAACCTCGTCCGGGTTCACCACATCGGTGAGGAAGAAACCACCCGGTAACGCAGTGAGGCCCCTCTGAAGAGGGGCCTCAGTCGTGACCTTGGAAAGTGAGGGAAAGTACCCCGGGTGGGATTCGAACCCACGCTGGATGGTGTTTGAGACCATTGCCTCTACCGCTGGGCTACCGGGGCGCCCTTGGAAACGAAGGATGAAGAAGACCCTTCGTGTCCCAACCATACAGGAGCTGGGTAGGCTCATGGGGAGCACCCTGCCTTGGAATGAGGAGCACCGTGACCGCCCCCGAGTCGCCCCAGCCCGTCGCCGATGACGACAAGTCGCACGTCCCGCCGCTGACGACCCGCGTCGTCATCGCCGAGGACGAGGCCCTCATCCGGCTCGACCTCAAAGAGATGCTCGAGGAAGAGGGATACGCGGTAGTCGGCGAGGCAGGTGACGGCCAGCGGGCCGTCGAGCTCGCCCGTGAGCACCGCCCCGATCTGGTCATCCTCGATGTGAAGATGCCCGTCCTCGACGGAATCTCCGCGGCCGAGAAGATCGCCGAGGAGTCCATCGCGCCCGTCCTGATGCTCACCGCGTTCTCGCAGCGCGACCTGGTCGAGCGGGCCCGGGACGCCGGAGCCATGGCGTACCTGGTGAAGCCGTTCAGCAAGAGCGACGTGGTGCCGGCCATCGAGATGGCCGTGTCCCGCTTCACCGAGCTCAAGGCGCTGGAGCAGGAGGTCGCGGACCTCTCGCAGCGACTGGAGACGCGCAAGCTGGTCGACCGGGCGAAGAGCATTCTGCAGACGCAGTACGGGCTCACCGAGCCGGCCGCGTTCCGCTGGATCCAGAAGACCTCGATGGACCGGCGGCTGTCGATGCAGCAGGTCGCGGAGGCGGTCATCGAGGACGCCGAGGAGAAGAAGAACGCGAAGGGCGAGTAGCCCGGACCGCTCTCGTACGCGTACGAAGAAGGCCCGCACCCCGTGACCGGGATGCGGGCCTCCTCGTGTGTGCGGCTCAGTCCTCGCCGAGGTACGTCTTGCGGACGGACTCGTCGTGGAGCAGCTCGTGGCCGGGGCCCGAGAGCTTGATGGTGCCGACCTCCATGACGTGCGCCTCGTCCGCGAGGGAGAGGGCCGCCTGGGCGTTCTGCTCGACGAGCAGAATGGTGGTGCCCTGCGACTTGAGCTCGACGATGGTCTCCAGGATCTTCTGCATCATGATCGGGGAGAGGCCCATCGACGGCTCGTCGAGCATCAGGAGCTTGGGCTGGGACATGAGCGCGCGTCCCATCGCCAGCATCTGCTGCTCGCCGCCCGAGAGGGTGCCCGCGGCCTGCTTACGGCGCTCTCCCAGAATGGGGAAGAGGTCGTAGGCGCGCTGGATGTCCTTCTCGATACCCGCCTTGTCCGTCCGCAGGAACGCTCCGAGCTGGAGGTTCTCGGCGATCGTGAGGCGCGGGAAGATGTGCCGGCCTTCGGGGGAGTGGGCCAGACCCAGTGACACGATCTTGTGGGCCGGGATTCCGCTCAGCGGTTTGCCGTCGAAGGTGATCCTGCCGCCGGACGGCTTGAGGAGCCCGGACAGCGTCCGCAGGGTGGTGGTCTTGCCCGCACCGTTGGTGCCGATGAGGGTGACGACCTGGCCGGCCTCGACGCTGAAGGAGATGCCCTTGACGGCCTCGATCTTGCCGTAGGCGACCTTGAGGTCCTCGACCTCGAGGAGGGCGGTCATGACGCGTCCCCTTCCGAACCGGTGGTGCTGGTCCTGCCGGTCTTGCTGGTGGAGTCGGTGGTGCTGGTGGAGTCTGTGGTGCTCTCCGCCTCGGCAGCCTCGGCAGCCTCGGGGGCATCCGGGGCATCCGCGGCTTCCGCCGCTTCGGCTGCGGTTGCCTCGGCGGTTTCGGCAGCGGCGTTCGCCTCGGCAGCCGCTTCCGCCTCGGCGGCCTCCACCTCGGCGACCTCCTCCGCGCCCGGCGCGCCCTCGAACGGCGTTCCGAGGTAGGCGGCGACCACGCGCTCGTCACCCTGGACGACGTCGGCCGTGCCCTCGACGAGCTTCTCGCCCTGGACCAGACAGGCCACGCGGTCGCAGAGGTTGAAGATGAAGCGCATGTCGTGCTCGATGACGAGAACGGCGATGCCCTTGTCGCGGATGGCGAAGACGAGTTCCTCGGTCGCCCGTGTCTCCTGAGGGTTCATACCGGCCGTCGGCTCGTCCAGGAGCAGCAGGCCGGGGTCGCTCGCCATCGCCCGGGCGATCTCCAGCTTGCGCTGTTCGCCGTAGGGGAGGTTGCGCGCGAGATGGTCGGCCTTGTGCTCCAGGCCGATGAACTCCAGGAGCTCCATGGCGCGTTCGCGCGAAGCGGCTTCGGCCTTCTTGAAGCCGGGGCCGCGCAGCAGCGCCGACCAGAGACCTTCCTTGGTCCTGGTGTGGCGTCCGACGAGGACGTTCTCCAGGACGGTCATGTTGGCGAAGAGCCTGATGTTCTGGAAGGTACGGGCGATGCCTGCCTTGGTGACCAGGTGGGGCCTGGGCGGCAGGACGGTGCCCTTGTAGCTGACCTTGCCCTCGGTGGGGACGTACAGGCCGGTGAGGCAGTTGAAGAAGGTGGTCTTGCCGGCGCCGTTCGGCCCGATGAGGCCGACGATCTCTCCGCTGTTGACGGTGAGGTCGACGGAGCGTACGGCGGTGAGGCCGCCGAAGCGCATGGTGACGCCGGACGCCTGCAGGACGGTGGTGGCCGTGGCCGTGGTCATGGTGGTCACGCCCCTGACTTGGTGACGCCGACGGTGTTCTCCGTCAGGCCTTGTTCCGGTACGTCGAGCTGCCCGGTCTCATGGAATTCCAGCTGCCGGCGCCGGTTGGCGATGACGCCCTCGGGACGGAAGCGCATCAGCAGGACGAGCGCGACACCGAAGGCGAAGAGCTCGTACTCCTTGAGGAAGCCGAGCTTCTCCGGGAGCAGATAGAGCAGCGTGGCGCCGAGGATCGGGCCGCTGACGGTGCCCATGCCGCCGAGGACGACGGCAGCCAGGAGGAAGGCGGAGTTGGGCGGAGCGGCTCCGGCGAACATGTACGGGTTGGGCACCACGCTATAGGTGACGTGGGCGCTGACCGTGCCCGCGAGGCCGGCCAGCGAGGCGCCGAGCGCGAAGGCGATCAGCTTGACGCGGAAGCCGTTGATGCCCATGGCGGTGGCGGCGGTCTCGTCCTCGCGGATCGCGATCCAGGAGCGGCCGATACGGGAGTTGGCGGCGCGGGTGAAGACCAGCACCACGAGCGCCGTGATCAGCAGCATCAGGAAGAAGTAGTTCGCGAACCGGCCGAGCGTGAAGCCCGCGACTTGGTGCGCGGCCCCGAAGTTGAAGCCGAAGATCTCCAGGTCGGGGATCTGGGCGATGCCGTCGGGGCCGTTGGTGATGTCCGGTCCCGAGGTGCCGTCCAGGTTGTTGATGGCGATACGGAAGATCTCACCGAAGCCGAGCGTCACGATGGCGAGGTAGTCGCCGCGCAGTCGCAGGGTCGGGGCGCCGATCAGTACGCCGAAGACCAGCGATGCCGCCATACCGGTCAGCGCGGCCGCCCAGAAGGGGAACTGGACGCCGGAGAACCGGGAGAACTCGGAGCCGGAGACCAGGGCAGCGGCATAGGCGCCCACACCGAGGAAGGCGACGTAACCGAGGTCGAGGAGACCGGTGAGGCCGACGACGATGTTGAGACCGAGGGCGACCGTTCCGAAGATGAGGATGCTGACGCCGAGGTTGGCGGTGGCGTCATCGCTCTGGGTGAAGGGGAAGATCGCCGCGGCGATGAAGATCATCGAGGTGGCGAAGCCCCGGTGCAGGGCGTTGAGATGGGAGAAGCGCTCGATGAGCCCCGCGCTGAACAGCGCCCAGCAGGTCAGGACCACCAGGAGCAGGAAGCCGATGAAGGTCTCGCTCTCCTCGTCGTCGACACCGAGTCCGTAGGTGAAGGCGACGAGCCCGATGGCCGTGACCACGGTGATGATCAGCCGCTGGGCCCAGGGGGCGAGCGTGCCGGCGGGGGCCGGTATGCCGTCGGGCTTCTTGAAGTACGCCTTCCACGAGTCCCCGGGGTGGGGGAGCGCCAGTGCGCCGATGACCGGCAGCAGGGAGGCGACCGCGGCGACATAGCCGCCGGGCTCGAGGTTGGCGAGACCGCCGAGGTCGACCGCGATGGCGATCATCGTGAACCAGACGACCGCGAACGCCGACAGGGCGCCGAGGAAGACCGGAGCGGTGGCGCGGGCGGGGTTGACCCAACCCAGTCCGCGTACGTTCCACAGGTTCAGCCCGAAGAGCAGGCTGACGGCCGCGGCGACGATGGTGAGCATCTGCAGGCCGGCCGGGTAGCCGTAGACCGTCAGATCACCGGGGAAGGCGGAGGTCCAGGTCCACGCCAGGAACGTGCTGGCGATGGTGAGGACGGAGCCGCCGACGATGAGGGCACGGGCTGCGCCCTGCGGCAGGGCGATGGGGCCGCGTGCGGGGGCGGTGGTGTCCTTGGCAGTGGTGTCGATGGTGGTGGTTGCCATGGTCATCACGCCCTGTCCGCGACGCGTTCGCCGAGTAGACCTTGTGGTCGGAACAGCAGAACGAGGATGAGGAGGACGAAGGCCCAGACCGGGGCCCAGCTGCCGCCGCCGAGCTGCTGCATGCCGGGGATCTCGGAGATGTAGGCGCTGGCGAGGACCTCGGAGAGGCCGAGGACGACGCCGCCGAGCATGGCTCCGTAGATGTTTCCGATGCCGCCGAGCACGGCTGCGGTGAACGCCTTGAGGCCGGTGATGAAGCCCATGTCGAACTTGACGGAGCCGTACTTCAGGCCCCACGCGATACCGGCGACGGCGGCGAAGAAACCGCCGATCGCGAACGCGATCACGATGATCCGGTTGGTGTCGATACCCATGAGCTGTGCGGTGTCCGGGTCCTGCGCCGTGGCCTGCATGGCGCGGCCGGTGCGGGAGGTGCGGATGAAGAAGGCCAGGACAGCCATGCACAGCGGGGCGGCGATCAGCAGGAAGACGTCACCGGTCTGAATCTTGATGGAGCCGATGTCGAAGGGGCCGCCGGGTATCTGCGGGAAGACCCGGTCGTTCTTCGCCTCGGGGTACCAGTTGAAGATCGCCTGCTGCAGCGCGAGCGAGAGTCCGATCGCGGTGATCAGTGGTGCGAGCCTTGGTGCGCCTCGTAGTGGTCGATACGCGAAACGTTCAGCTCCCACTGCGATGAGTACGGCGACGATGGCGCCGCCGAGCAGCATCAGTGGGAGAAGCACCCACATGGACGTGCCGCTGGGCATAAGGAGGAAGACCGTGAGTCCGCCGAAGGCGCCGGTCATGAAGATCTCGCCATGGGCGAAGTTGATGAGCTGGACGATGCCGTACACCATCGTGTATCCGATGGCGATCAGCCCGTACATCGAGCCGAGAATCAGCCCGTTGGCCAGCTGTTGCGGCAGGGTGTTCACCGCATGGCCTCCATGTGGGTGGGGAGAGTGAGCAGAGGGTAGAAATCGGGCCGCGCGGTGACGTGTGGTCGTGGCCGCGCGGCCCTTTTGTTGTGCTGTGCTGTGCGGTGGGTGGATCAGCCGGCGTTGTACGTGCCGCTCTTGACGGCCGCCCACTTGCCGCCCTTGACCTGGTAGACGGTCAGCTGCTTGTTGTTCGTGTCACCGAACTCGTCGAAGGAGACCGGGCCGGCGATGCCCTCGAAGTTCGTCTTCTGGACTTCCTCGACGATCTTGGCGCGGGCGTCGGACGGAACCTTTCCGTCCTTCACGACGGTGCTGACGGCCTTGATGATGGCCGTGGCGGCGTCGTAGGAGTAACCGCCGTAGGCGGCGTAGTCACCCGGGTACTTCTTCGCCTTGTACTTCGTGATGAAGTCCTTGGCGGCCGGCAGGCTGTCGACCGGGACGCCGACCGAGGTGACGAGGTCGCCGTCCGAGGCCGCACCGGCGGTCTTGATGTAGGTGTCGGTGAACATACCGTCGCCACCGAACAGCGGGATCTTGACGCCCGCTTCCTTCAGCTGCTTGGTGAGGATCTGCGACTCGTCGTACTGACCGCCGTAGTAGAGCAGGTCGGCGCCCGAGTCCTTGATCTTCGTGACCAGGGTCCCGAAGTCCTTGTCGCCGGTGTTGACGTGGTCCTCGCCGGCGACCTTGCCGCCCGCCTTGGTGAAGTTCTCCTTGAACAGGCGGGCCAGGCCGGCGCCGTAGGTCTGCTTGTCGTCGACGAGGTAGACCTTCTTCTTCTTCAGGGTCTTCGCGGCGTACTCGGCCGCGAAGCCGCCCTGAAGGGCATCCGTGGTGGCGGTGCGGAAGTAGGTCTTGTAGGAGCGCTTCTTCGCGTCCTTGCCCTTCGCCCAGTCCTTGCCCTGCGTCAGCTCGGGAGCCGTGTTCGCGGGGGAGATCTGGACCATGTTGGCGGTGGCGAAGACCTGCTGCATCGAGACGGCGACGCCGGAGTTCAGCGGGCCGACGGCGCCGAGCACGTCCTTGTCGGCGACGAGCTTGCTGGCGTTCTGCTGGCCGGAGGCGGGCAGCGCCTTGTCGTCGAAGGCCTTGACCTTGAAGGTGACGCCCGGGACGAGCTTCTTCTCATTGGCATCGTCGACGGCGATCTGGACGCCGTACTGGATGCCGAGACCGATGGCGGAGTTCGCACCGGTGAGCGGCGCGTCCACGCCGATGACGACGGTGGTGTTCCCGCCGTCGCTGTTCTTGTTGTCGTCGTCGCGCGACCCGCATGCGGTGAGCGTGAGCGCCCCCGTCGTGAGGACGGAGGTGAGTATGAGCAAGGAACGGTGTCGCACGATGAATCCTCTCCCTGGCGCGGCTTCCTCTGGTGAGGCGCCGTGTGTCTCGCCGGGCCGTACTGGGTTGGTACAGGTCCGTGCTGCAGACGCGCCCGGCGGCGCGGTGACTGGCCGTGACTCTAAGCGCAGGTGAGGGAGTCGGGGATGGGGGAAGGTCAGGATGTGACTGTCTTGTTATGCCGCGGAGGAGAGCAGGGGGGAGCAGTACGGACAGATAGGCCCTTTGTTCGCGCGGCAAAAGTGACCACATAGCGAGAACGTGCAGTTCCGGTAAGGGGCTTGAGGGGATCATGCTGCTGTGGCCGCAGGTGGCGGAAAAGTCTCTGTATGCGGGACCTCGCGGCAGGTGACGGCCGGGTGTGAGGGGTGTTCCACGCCTGTTTCCGTACCGCCCATTCGTTACGGAGAGTAATTCCGGACCGGGCCGTGCAGTGCGGCCCGCCGCGCCCGGCGCGGCGCTCGACGCCGCGCCCGGCGGTGCACCGTTGACGTGCCTGGCGCTCCGTCAAACGCAGTTCTGTGACGGTGCCTTGGCGCTTCCGCTCGGCCCGGGCCGCGGCAACGACCTCCTCGTGGACGGCGTGTTGGCCGATGGACATCCCCTTCCGCTCCCCGACGGGGTCGACGCCGGGACCTTTGGTGATCAGCGTCTTGACCCAGTGGGTGATGAGTTCCGTACGCACACGCACCGGTTCGTCCTCGGCGCAAGCGGATGTGGGGATGGCGCGCCCGGGAGAGGGAGGGGGAGGCGAGCGGCCGAGTGCCACGACGGGGGTGAGAACCGCGGCTGCGGTGAACCGGGCGGAGGGGCGCGGCGGAGTGCTCGTGAGGGAACGCCAGTTCGTCACGATCGGTAACTCAATGACGGTTGTAGATCAGATGTACGGCCCGGTCTATGGGTCGTGGGTAGCGTGCGGGCTTCGCGGCGGTTCCAGCCGTTCCGGCAGTGCCGGTGGGTTTTCGGCGGTGCCGGCAATTTCAGCAAAACGGGAGTCAAACATGATGGGTTCCATGGGAAAGCTCGGCGACCGGCTCCTTGAGCGGTTGGTGCCCAAGGCAACGGCTTCGGCCGACACCAGCTGGACGGAGCGCTGCTACTGCATCAGTGAGCGGCGAGCCCGCTTCCGTACCTGCCACGTGGTAGGGGGCACAAGCGGCTGCACCCCTTGCAACATCGAGCGGGTCGTCAACTGCTTCAGCTGATCACCAGCGAACGTGGGTGAGCAGTGACTCCCTGAACGGTCGCTGCTCACCCATGACGCGTACAGACGCATAAAGCGCCTACAGACGAGTACACCCGAGTACACCCGCGTACAGCGGACATTCGACGGCGTGGATCTTTACGGATCTTCAAGGACTGGGTGCATGACCTATCTCGTTTTCGCGTGCCGGATCCTCTTGATCGGCGTTTTCCTGGTCGCGGTCGTGGGGAAGTTCCGCGGCCGGGCAGCATTCGAGGAGTTCGCGAAGTCGATTGCCGACCTGAGGCTGCTGTCGCGGAGGCTTTCGACGGCCGCCGCAGCCGCGGTCGCCGTCACCGAGCTCGCCGTGCTCGCGCTGCTCGCGGTGCCGCCCACCGCGCCCGCCGGATTCGCGCTCGCTGCCGTGCTGCTCCTCGTCTTCACCACGGGAATCGCGCTGGCCCTGCGCCGTGGACGCCGCGCCCCCTGCCGGTGCTTCGGCGCCTCGGCCGCGCCGCTGGGGCCCGTCCATGTCGTACGCAACCTGATCCTGGCGCTCGCCGGTGCCGCCGGTCTTGGGCTGTCGCTCACCGAGGGGGCCGGGGCCTGGTGGCCCGAGCACGTCGGCGGCACCGCCGTCGCGCTGACGACAGCCGCGATCGGTGTGCTGCTCGTCGTGCGTCTCGACGATCTGATGGCCCTGTTCGCCACCCCGCCTGCCATGAGCCATGAGTAAGGACTTCCGATGACGATTCTGATTGCGGCAGTAGTTCTCGTCGGTGCGCTGTGTCTGTTCGACCTGCTGCTTACGTTCGCGGTGCTGCGCAGGCTGCGGGAGCACACCACCCAGATCGCGGGGCTGGGCGGGCAGCAGCACTTCACCCCGTACGACCCGATGGTGCTCGTCGGCCGGAAGGTGCCCGACCTTCCCGGCGTGGGCGGCGGGGATCCGGGGGATACGGGGGGCACGGACGATGCGCGGGACGGCTCGCGTCTGGTGGCGTTCTTCGACGCCCAGTGCGAGACCTGCCACGACCACGCGCCGGTGTTCGCCGTCCGGGCCCGTGGGCGCGACGCGGTGGCCGTGATCTCCGGCGACGGGATCAAGGTGGATCAGCTCGTCGGCCATGTGGCGGGCGTGGCATCCGTCGTGCGCGGTGGGCAGGCGCAGCGGCTGGTGGACGCCATGGAGATCGAGGCGTTCCCGACCTTTGTCCAGGTGGACGCTGAGGGTGTGGTCGTGCACGCCGTGAACAACCCGGCCGAGCTGCCGGAGCCGGCCATGTCCGCCGCGCCCGGCGCGCGTGCACTGGCCGAGCCCGCGCCGACGGCGTGACCGCGCCGCAGTCCGCGCCCGGCGACGGTCCGGACGGGCACGGGCCGGACAGCGTCGGCCACGAAAAGTACGGGCCGGACAGCGTCGGCCACGAAAAGTACGGGCCGGACGGCGTCGGTCCGGAAAAATACGGTCCCGACAAGGGGCGGCCGCGGCTGCGGCTCCGCCACATCGGCACGGCGTGGCTGCTGTGCTGGCGGGCAGGGCCGCTCCTGGCCGGGGTGTATCTCGTGATCACCGTGGTCTCCGGGCTGGTGCCCACCGGTACCGCGTGGTTCACGAAGTTCATCGTCGACGATCTCGCCGCCGGGCAGCCGGACGGAGTACTGCGCTGGGCGTTCGGTCTCGCCGCCCTGGGGCTCGCGGCCGGTGTGCTGCCGCATCTGGGCAACTTCCTCCAGAACGAACTCGCCCGTCGGCTGGACCGCCTGATGCAGGACCGGCTCTACACCACGATCAACGGGTTCCAGGGGCTTTCACGGTTCGAGAACCCTGACTTCCGCAATGACCTCAGCATGGCCATGCAGGCGTCGGGCGGCGCGATGGGGCCGGTCACCACCGGCCTTTTCGACACCGCGCGCAATGTGATCACCCTGGTGAGCCTGCTGGGAACGCTGTCGGTGCTCAGCCCCGTCATGGCCGGACTGGTGACGGTGGCCGCGCTGCCCGCCCTGTTCGCCCGGCTGTCGTTGTCGCGGCGGCGGGTGAGCATGATGGCCGGTATCTCCCCGGCGACCCGACGGCAGATCTTCTACTCGGTGCTGATCACCGATGTGCGCGGGGCGAAGGAGACCCGGCTGTTCGGCCTCGGCGACTTCCTCAGGCAGCGCATGCTCGGCGAACTCGCGACCCAGCAGACGGGGGAGCGGCGGCTGGACGTGCAGGAGACGCGCACGCAGTCGCTGCTCGCTCTGCTGTCCACGGTGGTCGCGGGGGCAGGGCTGGTCTGGGCGGTGCGCGCGGCCGCGGCGGGAGAGCTGAGCGTCGGCGATGTGACGGCGTTCGTCGCCGCCGTGGCCGGTACGCAGGGCGCGCTGACGAGCCTGGTGGACAACGTTGCGCTCGCCCATCAGGCGCTGCTCGTCTTCGGCTATCACGACAAGGTGGTCTCACTCCCCGACGATCTCCCCTCCGTCTCGGTCTCGGTCTCCGCCTCCACTGCTGCTGCCGCTTCCGCTGCCATTTCCGGGGCGGCTTCGGTCTCCGGGGCGGCGGCGACGCCCGCCGAGCTGCCCGCGCTGCGCGGCGCGATCGAGCTGCGGGACGTCTGGTTCCGCTACGACGAGAGCCATCCATGGGTCCTGCGGGGCCTCAACCTCACTATTCCCCACGGCAGTTCCGTGGCGCTGGTAGGGCTCAACGGCGCGGGCAAGAGCACGCTGATCAAGCTGCTGTGCCGGTTCTACGACCCCACGCGCGGAGCGATCCTCTGGGACGGCGTCGACATCCGTGACGTACCGCCCGCGGAGCTGCGCCGCCGGATGGGCGTGCTGTTCCAGGACTACATGTGTTACGACCTGACAGCCGCGGAGAACATCGGGGTGGGCGAGCTGGATGCGCTCTCCGACCGGCCGAGGCTGCGTAAAGCCGCGCGGATGGCGGACATCGACACCACTGTCGAGGATCTCCCCCGCGGCTATGACACCTTGCTCAGCCGGATCTTCACCGATCAGACGGACGACGACGATCCGCAGACGGGCGTGGTGCTCTCCGGCGGACAGTGGCAGCGCCTGGCCCTGGCCCGCACGCTGTTGCGTGACAAGCGGGACCTGCTGATTCTCGACGAGCCGAGCGCGGGCCTCGACGCCCAGGCCGAGCACGAGATCCACCGCCGGCTGCGCGAACACCGCACCGGCCGCACCAGCCTGCTCGTCTCGCACCGGCTCGGCGCCGTCCGCGAGGCCGATGTGATCGTCGTCCTCGACGGCGGCCGGATCGTCGAGCGCGGCGCGCACGGCGAACTCCTGGCGAGCGGCGGGGAGTACGCGCGGCTCTTCGCCATCCAGGCCGAGGGCTACCGCACCACCTCCGATGCCCCCCATGACGCCCACGAGGAGGCCTGCCCGGGCATTGAGCAGGCCGTCGAGCGGGCCGTCGAGCAGGTCACCGATCGGGCCGTCGATCGGGGCATCGGGCAGGGAGTTGAGCAGGGCGTCGAGCGTCGGGAGACCGAGCCACAGGATGCCGAGCCGGTCAGCTCGCCGGCCGGGTGAGAACCAGGTCCGCGGAGGCGCCGCGCGGTGGCGGCACCTCCGCTGCCGCGAGCTCGGCGGCGTAGAGACGTACCAGATCGCGCATGCGGTACAGGCCCTGGGCGACCGGCTCCAGCAGGCCGACGGCCACCAGCTCGTCCAGGGCTCGCTCGGTCGACAACGGCCCGGAGCCGAGCAGTTCGGTGACGCGTGCCACGGGAAAGGGCGATTCGAGGGAGCTCAGCCGGGGGAACGCATCCGCGGCCGCGTGCCGTGCCGGATCGTCGCCGCGTGACAGATCGGCGTAACTCACCGCGTAGCAGGACCGCATGGAGAGGTCCGCTATCTGTAGTTCGTCCAGCCGCCGTGCCGGATCGCGCAGCCGCTGGGCGAATCCGGTGAGCGACCAGTCGGGCCGGCCGGCGAAGCGGGCGCCGACGATGCTGAGCGCCAGTGGATTGCCCTCGCACCAGCGGGCGATCTCCGTGGCCCCGAGGGGTTCCGCGACCACCCGCGACTGACCGGTCAACAGGGCCAGGACACGTACGGAGTTGGTGGCGTCCAGCGCGCGCGCCGCGATCCGTACCGCGTCCAGCGTGGGCAGGATGCTCCTGCTGGTGATGAGTACGGCGCAGTCGCTGCTCGCGGGCAGCAGCGGCATCACCTGACTGCGGTGGGAGACGTTGTCGGCGACGATCAGGATGCGGCGGCCCGCCAGCACGGACTGGTAGCCCGCTGCGGCCTCGGCCGGCGTCGTGGGAACACTGTCGCGCGGCATTCCCAGGGCGCGCAGGAAGCTGCCGAGGACATCGACCGGCAGTAGCGGCTCCAGCCGCGGCCGGTATCCCTGAAGATCCACATAGAGCTGGCCGTCGGGGTACCGGTCGGCGACGGAATGGGCGGTGCGCAGAGCCAGAGCGGACTTCCCCAGCCCGCTGGAACCGTGGAAAACGATCACGGGTGCACCTGTCGTATTGCGCCCGATCGAGCGCAGGGCAGAGTGTGCACGTGTAATTTCGCGCTCCCGTCCGACGAAGACCGTCGATTCCCGGGGGAGCTGGCGGGGCGGATCCGAAAAAGTCCGTGAAGAGAGCATGTTCATCTCTCCGGGAAGGCTGGGAGGCAATAAGTGGGGGGCTCTTCGCAGGACGGCCTGATGTGTGTGGGAGAGCTCGGGGCCGGGGTCCACTCCCAGTTCGTCGCGCAGCGCCTTACGGGCTTGGCCGAAGGCTGCGAGGGCGGCGGCCGTATCACCGCTTCGGTACAGGGCGATCATCAGTCGGCTGTGAATGCGTTCACGCAGCGGGTATCTTCGGGCCAGCGGTCTTAATTGCTCGACCAGAGCCGCTCCCTTGCCCAGCGAGAGCTCGACGTCCGCGTAATTCTCGACCGTGCTCAGATACTGTTCGGTAAGGCTTGCGGTGAGTCCGCGAAGGGTCGGTCCGAGGGCGATGTCCTCCATGGGACTTCCGCGCCACAGCGCGAGGGCCCGGCCGAATGCATCCGCCGCTTCGGTGAGTTCCTGGCGGGCCGCGGCGTTACGCCCTCGGGCGGCGAGTGCCTCGAAGTGCGGGATGTCGAACTCGCCCTCGGCCAGCCTCAGCGCGTAGCCGGAACGGGAGGTGACCAGGCGGGCGCCGGAGGGATCGTCGAGCGGCCGCAGCAGCCGCCGTAGCTGCATCACGTACGTACGGAGATTGGGCACCGCCGAATGCGGCGGGGTGTCCCCCCATACCTCCTCCACGAGCTGGTGCACCGGTACGACATGCCCCGCGTGGGTAAGCAGCATGGCCAGGATGGTGCGTTGCTTGCCCGCGGCGACATGAATCGACCCGGCCCCGGTCGAAATCTCCATCGGCCCGAGGGACCGAAACTCGATGCCCATCGTTTCTGAATGCCTTCCCCCGGTGTCATTCACAATGTGCGACCGCCGAGCATGCGAATCGCTACGCCCAGGATCTGATCCGCGGGAAAGAATCCGCGCTGCCTGGAATCAACACTGTCGGAATTGTCGCCGAATACGACGAGGGACCTGGGTGGTACCTGCGCGATGCCTTCTCCGCCGGGTATTCCGTCGGGCACGGGATCTCCGGGAAGGGCCGCTGCACGCTTGATGTTCCAGGCCTTGTCGTTCACCGACTCGTAGCGCTCCGAGGTTTTCGGTGGCCGCAGCACGATCACGTCGCCGGAGCGGACCGCATCGATTTTCCTGCGCACCACCACGACTTGATCACCGGGGGCGAGCGTCGGCGCCATGCTTGTACCTTCGACCGTCACGACGACGAATCGTCCGCGCAGGCGGCGCACGATCAGGAAGACCCCGATTCCCCCGATGATTACTCCGCCAAGAATCCACTTCACAGATGCAATCAGCCTTCCCTGATTCCCCCCGGTCCGGATGATCGTGCACACCGGTGGTGACGCCTGTCAATGCTTTCACTCGGACGCAGGTGCGAATCGCGGGAGGGCTGTCCGGCTCATCCCGAATGGCACGGTCATTCCACAGCTTTCTCGCCGATGAACAGCAAAACACCCGAAATGCGGACGCATTTCGGGTGTCGGTGTTGCCGTGCGAAGGATCAGGCGGGCGCGCCGGGTGCGCCGGGCGCATCGCGCAGCATGCATGTCAGCCGGGCCGTGCAGACCCGCTTGTCCTGCTCGTCGGTGATGACGATCTCGTACGTGGCGGTGGAGCGGCCACGGTGCACCGGGGTCGCCACGCCGGTCACCAGCCCGGAGCGGACGCCGCGGTGGTGGGTGCAGTTGAGGTCCACACCAACGGCGATCTTGGTGATCCCGCCGTGCAGCATCGCGCCGATGGAGCCGAGGGTCTCGGCCAGCACGGCGGATGCGCCGCCGTGCAGCAGCCCGTACGGCTGGGTGTTGCCCTCGACGGGCATCGTGGCGACGACGCGCTCCGCCGAGGCCTCGACGATCTGCACGCCCATGCGATTGCCCAGATGCCCGGCGGAGAAGAGCGCGGGCAGGTCGACCCCGAGTGCGGCGTACTCCTCGATGACCTCTGGCGGGAACTTCACGGTGGTCTGCTCGCCCATGGGGCCCGGCTCCGATCGTCGGCGTTCGTTGTGTGCTGTGCACACCGTCTTATCAGATGCCTGAGCGAACGCTTAGACGGGTGGTCTCATTCCCCGCGCTCGAAGCGGATCACCACGGACTTGCTCGCGGGAGTGTTGCTGGTGTCGGCGGTGGAGTCCAGCGGCACCAGCACATTGGTCTCCGGGTAGTACGCGGCGGCACAGCCACGGGCGGTGGGGTAGTGCACCACCCGGAAACCGGGGGCACGCCGCTCCACGCCGTCCTTCCACTCGCTGACCAGATCGGTGTACGAGCCGTCCGCCAGGCCCAGCTCCCGGGCATCCTCGGGGTGCACCATGACGATCCGGCGGCCGCCCTTGATGCCGCGGTAGCGGTCGTCGAGTCCGTAGATCGTGGTGTTGTACTGATCGTGCGAGCGCAGTGTCTGCAGCAGCAGCCGGCCCGCGGGGACCCGGGGATACTCCACGGGCGCGGCGGTGAAGTTGGCCTTGCCGGTGGCGGTGGGGAAGCGGCGCTCGTCGCGCGGGGCGTGGGGGAGTGTGAATCCGCCGGGGCGGGCGATCTTGGTGTTGAAGTCCTCGAAGCCGGGCACCACGCGCGCGATGCGGTCGCGGATCGTCGCGTAGTCCTTCTCGAACTCCTCCCAGGGTGTCGCCGATCCGGGGCCGAGCACTGCGCGCGCCAGCCGAGCCACGATGGCCGGCTCGGACAGCAGATGAGGGCTTGCCGGGGTGAGATTGCCGCGCGAGGCGTGCACCAGCCCCATCGAGTCCTCGACCGTCACGACTTGCCTGCCGCCCGCCTGTACGTCCTTGTCGGTGCGGCCGAGGGTGGGCAGGATCAGCGCGTGTGTGCCGGTGACGGCGTGCGAGCGGTTCAGTTTCGTCGACACATGGACGGTCAGGCGAGCCCGGCGCATCGCGGCCTCGGTGACCTCGGTGTCGGGGGTGGCGCTCACGAAATTGCCGCCCATGGCGAAGAAGACCTTCGCCTCCCCGTCGCGCAGTGCCCGGATGGACCGTACGACGTCGAAGCCGTGGTGGCGGGGCGGCGCAAAGCCGAACTCCTTCTCCAGGGCGTCAAGGAAGGCCTCGGAGGGGCGCTCGAAGATGCCCATGGTGCGGTCGCCCTGGACGTTGGAGTGGCCGCGCACGGGGCAGACGCCGGCGCCGGGACGGCCGATGTTGCCGCGCAGCAGAAGGAAGTTGACCACTTCACGGATGGTCGGCACGGCGTGTTTGTGCTGGGTCAGGCCCATCGCCCAGCACACGATCGTGCGCTTCGAGGCGAGGATCATCTTCAGAGCCCGCTCGATCTCGGCGCGATCGAGTCCGGTCGCCGCCAGCGTCTCGTCCCAGTCCGCATCGCGGGCGGCGGCCGCGAACTCCTCGAACCCATGGGTGTGTTCCCGTACGAACGTCTCGTCGACGGCCCCGGAGCCCGCGCCGGAGGCGTTGTCGGCCTCGGCCAGGATCAGCTTGTTCAGCAGCCGGAACAGGGCCTGGTCGCCGCCGATGCGGATCTGCAGGAAGAGGTCGTTGAGTGCGGTGCCCTTGAGCATGCCGCGCGGGGACTGCGGGTTCTTGAACCGCTCGAGGCCGGCCTCGGGCAGCGGATTCACCGAGATGATCTTCGCGCCGGCCTTCTTGGCGTCCTCCAGGGCGGAGAGCATCCGGGGATGGTTCGTGCCCGGGTTCTGCCCGGCGACGATGATCAGGTCCGCCTGGTGGAGATCTTCCAGCGAGACGCTGCCCTTGCCGACGCCGAGGGTCTCGGTGAGTGCCGAGCCGGACGACTCGTGGCACATGTTGGAGCAGTCGGGCAGGTTGTTGGTGCCGAACTCGCGGGCGAAGAGCTGGAGCAGGAACGCCGCTTCGTTGCTGGTGCGCCCCGAGGTGTAGAAGAGCGCCTCGTCGGGCGAGCTCAGCGCGGTCAGCTCCGCCGCGATGATCGCGAAGGCACGCTCCCAGGTCACCGCCTCGTACCGGTCGGCACCCTCGGGCAGGTACACCGGCTGGGTGAGACGGCCCTGCTGCCCCAGCCAGTACCCGCTGCGCGAGGCCAGGTCCGCGACGGGATGCGCGGCAAAGAATTCGGGCGTGACCCGGCGCAGTGTCGCCTCTTCGGCGACGGCCTTCGCGCCGTTCTCGCAGAACTCCGCCGTGTGTCGTTTGTCGCCCTCCGGCCAGGCGCAGCCGGGACAGTCGAAGCCGTCCTTCTGGTTGACCTTGAGCAGTGTCTGCGCGGTGCGCCGGACACCCATCTGCTGCTGGGCGATACGCAGTGTGTGTCCGATGGCCGAGAGGCCGGCGGCGGCGTGCTGCGGGGCCGCGACCTGCGGGGCGTCCTGGACCGGATCGCCTGTGGGCGGTTTGCTGGCCATCGCGCTCTCCCTCGAGCCTGCGTCTGCGGGTACCACTCCGATCCTGCCACGGTCGGGATTGTCAGTGGTACGTGGCAGGATCGTGGACGTGGCTGAGACGGCATCGAAGAAGACCGCAGACAACCGACCGCGCCTGCTCCTCATGGACGGGCATTCCCTGGCGTACCGGGCGTTCTTCGCGCTGCCCGCGGAGAATTTCACGACCGCGTCCGGTCAGCCGACCAACGCCATCTACGGCTTCGCGTCGATGCTGGCGAACACGCTGCGCGACGAGTCGCCCACGCATTTCGCGGTGGCCTTCGACGTCTCCCGCAAGACGTGGCGCTCGCAGGACTTCCCCGAGTACAAGGCGAACCGCTCCAAGACCCCGGACGAGTTCAAGGGTCAGGTCGAGCTGATCGGCGAGCTGCTGGACACCATGAACGCCGTGCGGTTCGCGGTGGACGGTTTCGAGGCGGACGACGTCATCGCGACCCTCGCCACCCAGGCCGAGGCCGCCGGCTTCGATGTGCTGATCGTCACTGGTGACCGGGACTCCTTCCAGCTGGTCAGCGAGCACACCACCGTGCTCTACCCCACCAAGGGCGTCTCCGAGCTGACCCGCTTCACCCCGGCGAAGGTCGAGGAGAAGTACGGGCTGACCCCCCAGCAGTACCCCGACTTCGCCGCCCTGCGCGGCGATCCGTCGGACAACCTGCCGGGCATCCCCGGTGTCGGTGAGAAGACCGCCACGAAGTGGATCACCCAGTTCGGTTCGTTCGCGGAGCTGGTGGAGCGCGCCGACGAGGTCAAGGGCAAGGTCGGGCAGGCCCTCCGCGACCACCTGGAGTCCGTCAAGCTCAACCGCCACCTCACCGAGCTGGTGCGGGACGTGGAGCTGCCCAAGGCAGTCGCGGACCTGGAGCGCGCACCGTACGACAGGACCGCGCTGAAGGGGTTCCTGGAGGTCCTGGAGATCCGTAACCCGAGCCTGCGTGAGCGGCTCCTCGCCGTCGACCCCGGCGCCGTGGAGGACGAGGCCCCGGCGCCCGCCCCCGGCGTGGAGCTGGACGGCGCGGTCGTGTCCACCGGCGAGCTCGCACCCTGGCTGGAGCAGCACGGCGCGCAGCCGCTCGGTGTGGCCACCGTCGACACCTGGGCGCTCGGCACCGGCAGCGTCACCGAGGTCGCGCTCGCAGCCGCCGCCGGACCGGCGGCCTGGTTCGACACCACCCAGCTGAACGAGGCCGACGAGCAGGCCTTCGCCGCCTGGATCGCCGACGCCGGCCGGCCGAAGATCATGCACAACGCCAAGGCCGCGATGCGGGTCTTCCCCGAGCACGGCTGGAGCGTCGCAGGCGTCACCATGGACACCGCGCTCGCCGCCTACCTGGTCAAGCCGGGGCGCCGCTCCTTTGCGCTGGATGCGCTCTCCGTGGAGTATCTGGGCCGTGAGCTCGCCCCGGCCGCGGCCGATGGCCAGCTCGCCTTCGGCGCGGACGAGCAGGCCGAGGCCGACGCCCTGATGGCCCAGGCCCGCGCGGTCCTCGACCTCGGTGAAGCCTTCACCGAGCGGCTGAAGGAGGTCGGCGCCGTCGATCTGCTGCACGACGTCGAACTGCCCACCTCCGAGCTGCTCGCCCGCATGGAGCGGAACGGCATCGCAGCCGACCGCCCCCATCTGGAGGCCATGGAGCAGCAGTTCGCGGGCGCCGTTCAGCAGGCCGTGAAGGAGGCGCACGCCTCGGTCGGCCACGAGTTCAACCTCGGCTCGCCCAAGCAGCTCCAGGAAGTCCTCTTCGGCGAGCTGAACCTCCCCAAGACGAAGAAGACCAAGACCGGTTACACCACCGACGCGGACGCGCTGGCCTGGCTGGCCGCGCAGACCGAGCACGAACTGCCGGTCCTCATGCTGCGCCACCGTGAGCAGGCGAAGCTGCGGGTCACCGTCGAGGGCCTGGTCAAGACGATCGCGTCGGACGGCCGTATCCACACCAGCTTCAGCCAGATCGTGGCGGCGACCGGCCGGCTCTCCTCCACCGACCCGAACCTGCAGAACGTACCGGTGCGCACCGACGAGGGCCGGGCGATCCGCCGTGGCTTCGTCGTCGGCGAGGGCTTCGAGTCACTGATGACCGCCGACTACAGTCAGATCGAACTGCGCGTGATGGCCCATCTGTCGGAGGACGAGGGCCTGCTGGAGGCGTTCGCCTCAGGCGAGGATCTGCACACCACCGTCGCCTCCCAGGTGTTCAGCGTGGACAAGTCCGCCGTCGACGCCGAGATGCGCCGCAAGATCAAGGCGATGTCGTACGGACTGGCCTACGGCCTCTCGGCGTTCGGCCTCTCCCAGCAGCTGAACATCGAGCCCGCCGAGGCGCGCGGCCTGATGGACACCTACTTCGAGCGGTTCGGCGGCGTACGCGACTATCTGCAGCGCGTCGTCGTGGAGGCGCGGGCCACCGGCTACACCCAGACGATGCTGGGTCGCCGCCGCTATCTGCCCGACCTGAACAGCGACAACCGTCAGCGCCGCGAGGCGGCCGAGCGGATGGCGCTCAACGCCCCCATCCAGGGCACCGCGGCGGACATCGTCAAGGTCGCCATGCTGAACGTCGAGCGGGCGCTGCGGGAAGCGAAGCTGTCCTCCCGGCTGCTCCTCCAGGTGCACGACGAAATCGTTCTGGAGCTGTCCCCGGGAGAGCGCAAGCAGGTGGAGGAGCTGGTCCGCCGCGAGATGTCGTCGGCCGTGTCCCTGCGCGCGCCGCTGGACGTCTCGGTGGGCGTGGGGGCGGACTGGGAGTCCGCGGCTCACTGATTCAGCTCACCGATTCAGCTCACCGAGGCGGCTCACTGGCGCGGCTGACTCGCGCAGGTCACCGAACGCAGGTCACCTGTCGCGGAACAGCCGACCGCGGGTCACCGGACGCGGGTTGCCGTCACAGGTCAGCGGGACGTCTCACGGGGGCGTTCGAGCGGTTGCTGCGGGGGCGTACGAGTAGTGCGAGTACGTCCCCGCAGTCGCATCCCCGCCCCGTACAGCACCAGTCCGGCCGCGAGCCCCGCTCCCGCACCGAAGCACGCGGTCGGGATGATGTCGAGGGGCGAGTCCACCCGCCCGGTGTACGCGTACCAGCGCGCACACCGATGGGCCACGCCGATCAGCATGCACGCCCCCAGCAGGGCCCCGGCGAGCCAGCGCCCGCGCCGGTCGAGCACCGGTACGGACACGGGCGCCGCGACCGCCGGATGCCGCCGCAGCGCGGAGACCACGAACCACACCAGAGCCGCGAGGGCGAGTGCCGAACTGCCGTACTGCGCATACGAGTACACCGGCAGACCCGCCGCGGTCTCACTGAGCACCGGCAGCATCCTGGTGCCCCACCGGTCGTGATGGGTGAAGGCATCCCACACGATATGGGTACTCGCGCCGAGGACCGCCGAGACGTAGAAGCGAAGGGCGAGCCACCGGCCCAGGGTTCCTTCCGGCGCCTGCCCCCGTACGGCCCCGAGGACGCGGCCCTGCCGGCGGCGCGGCAACAGGGCGACCAGTGGCTCGCGTACCACCAGCCACACCGCCACCAGCGCCGCCGTGATCGCCACATCGACGGTGAGAAGGCCCGGAACGGCGTGGGTGACATCTCCGAACTCCATGGCACCGGGAATCACGCTGGCCGCGAAGTACGTCATATCGGGCGCGAAGGAGCCCATCACGAGTGCGGAGGCGAGCAGCGGACCGCGCGCGGAACCGTCCCTCCGGAGGCCGGGCAGCACTGCCGCGGCATGACTCAGCGTGAACGGCATGGACGTGCTCCCTGTAACCGGAATTCATCAATGACGCCCAGTATGCGCGATGTTCGAAGCACGGAAGCCGGGCATCCGGGACGTGGCGAACTGGTGAAAACCGGTCAAGAACCGGTGTCCCGGCGCCCCGAGTTGCCGTAGGGTCACGTGAGTCCGCGCTGGGGAGCGCGAACAGTCGCCGACGGGGAGGGCACGGACATATGGCAGCGCAATTCGGCCGCCGACTGCGCAGGGGAGCGACCACGGCCACGGTGGCCGCGGCCGCCGTGGCGGCACTCTCCGCCTCACAGGCTCCCGGTGTTCTGCCCGCCACCTCGGGCGACAGCCGGGAAGCGGCCGATGCAACTCCACCGCCCGGCACTCCGGTCACCGGCAACTCCCCGTACTACACGGACCTTCCGCCGCTGCACACGCCCGACAAACCGGGCGCGTCCATAGACCTCCCCGCGACCGGGACGACGGAAGCGGGCATTCCAGCTACCGTCCTCGCGGCGTACAAGCAGGCCCAGCAGTCGATCGCGGGTACCGACCCCGGCTGCCATGTGCCGTGGCAACTGCTCGCGGCGATCGGCAAGGTGGAGTCCGGGCAGGCGCGCGGCGGCCGCGTCGACGCCAACGGCACCACGCTCTCGCCGATCCTGGGACCCGTCCTCAACGGTGTCGGCTTCGCGAACATCTCGGACACCGACAAGGGTGCCTACGACGGCGACTCGACGCACGACCGTGCGGTCGGCCCGATGCAGTTCATCCCGTCGACCTGGGCCCGGTGGGGCCAGGACGCCAACGAGGACGGACGCAAGGACCCCAACAACATCCACGACGCCGCGCTCGCCGCCGGCCTCTATCTCTGCGCCGACGGCCGGGACCTGGCGGTCAAGGGCGACCTCGACCGCGCCATCCTCGGCTACAACCACTCGCAGGAGTATCTGCGTACGGTTCTGTCCTGGTTCGACTACTACAAGCGCGGCACCCACGAGGTCCCGGACGGCTCCGGCGTGCTGCCGGTCGGCAACGGACCCGACAGCTCGCGCCCCACGCCCACGCCGACGCCCATTCCCACGCCCACGCCGAAGCCGAAGCCGAAGCCGGAACCCACGCCCGGCGGCTCCGGCAGCCCCGGCTCGAAGCCGACCCCCGGCCCGTCCGAGCCCGGTGACGGCCCTGGCGGAACGCCGCCCCCGACGAAGCCCACACCTGTACCGACGCCGGCCCCGTCTCCCGTCACCCGCATCGAGGACGCGGGGACCGGGGAACTGGCGGCCATGGCCGGCCGCCCGTTCACGGAGCGGGCCACGGTCCGGGTGAAGAACGCCGCAGGCAAGTCCGTCCCGAAGCAGCTCGTACGGTTCGAGATCGTCGGCGACACGGATGCCCGCTTCACCGGCGGGAAGACGAGCGTCATCCTGGCCACCGGTGCCGACGGCACAGTCGAGGCGCCTGCCCTGCAGGCGGGCGAGAAGACCGGCCGCTTCACGGTCCGGGCCACGGTGACGAGCCGCAAGCTGCTCCCCGTCGACTTCGCCGCCACCGTCACCGCCCGTGCGGCCGACGCGGTCGCGAGGACCGGCGACAAGGCCCTCACCGCCGCCCCGGGCGCCGAGTTCGCGGACGACGTCGAGGTGAAGGCCACCTACAAGGACGCCGTCGCCCCCGGCGTGGCAGTCACCGCGACCATGATCACCTCGCCCGAGAAGCCGGACACGAACGACAAGGGTCCGTACTTCAAGGATGCCGAGGGCAAGCCGGTCCGCACGCTCACCGGGTTGAAGACCGACGCCGACGGAGTCCTGAAGCTCCCGAAGATCTTCGCGGACGACGCGGAGGGCACCTTCCTGCTCCGCCTCACCACCGAGGGCGGCGCCACCGTCACCATCGAGCTCAAGGTCGCCGCCCCCGCTTCCTAATGTTGTTGTCAAGCAGCCGGTGTCACTGGGGGTGCGACCTGGTAGCACCGTCGGTCGCGGATCAGGGCCCATAGGACGTTGACGCGTCGGCGGGCGAGGGCGAGCACGGCCTGGACGTGTTTCTTCCCCTCGGCGCGTTTGCGGTCGTAGAACTTCCGGGAGTTGGGATCGCATCGGATGCTGACCAGCGCGGAGGTGTAGAACACCCGCTGCAATCGCCGGTGGTATGCCATGGGCCGGTGGAGATTGCCGCTGACCTTGCCCGAGTCACGCGGCGCGGGAGCGACACCGGCGAAGGCCGCCAGGGCGTCCGGGGAGTCGAACTCGTCGAGGCTGCCGCCGATGGCGGCGAGGAACTCCGCACCGAGCACGGTGCCGATGCCCGGAACACTTTGGACTATGTCGGCGAGTTCGTGCTCGCGAAACCGGCCCTCGATGAGCTTGTCCATCTCGGAGATCTGCTCGTTGAGGGTCATCACCTCCTCGGCCAGGGTGTGGACCAGCCTGGCGATGGTCTTCTCCCCTGGGATCGAGGTGTGCTGGCGCTCGGCGGCCCCGACCGCCGCCTCGGCCAGGGCCCTCGCGTTACGGACCTTGCGGTTGGCCAGCCACTTGGTCAGCCGCGAGGTGCCGGTGCGGCGGATCGCGGCCGGGGTCTGGTAGCCCGTCAGCAGCTTGAGCGGTCCGGCGTTGGTCACGTCCAGGGCCCGTTCCAGGGCCGGGAACATGCTCATCAGGGTGCCGCGAAGGCGGTTGACCACGCGGGTGCGGTCCTCGACAAGGTCGGCACGGCGTCCAGTCAGCAGCTTGAGCTCGATGGCGGCTTCGTCGCCGGGGCGGATGGGCCGCAGGTCGCGGCGCATCCTGGCCTGGTCGGCGATCACGTAGGCGTCGCGGGCATCGGTCTTGCCCTCACCGCGGTAGCCGTCGGAGGCCCGGTTGACCAGGCGGCCGGGGATGTAGAGGACCTCCTGGCCGTGGCTGACCAGCAGGGCCAGCAGCAGCGCGGGCTCGCCCCCGGTCATGTCGATGGCCCAGGTGACCTGACGGCCGTCGGCCAGGTCGAGGACGTCACCGATCAGCTTCAGCAGCTCGGGCTCGTCGTTGGCGACCCGCCGCGAGAGCAATGTCTTGCTGTCGGCGTCCATCGCAAGGCCGTGATGATGGCCCTTGCCGCTGTCGATGCCCACCCATATCCGGCTCATCGCGCTCCTGCCATGCGTATTCGTACGGTTCGTACCACGGACGACCTCGCCGGCATTGCTCTACTCAGCGACTTGTTCGCACTTCCTAATCGGCGGCCGAGTCGTCGTGGGGCGCCGGGCGGCGAAGCGAGGGAAGCCACCGTCGGCAGCAGCCTGATAGCCACACCCGACACCCCTGGGTGTCCTCACCCTACGAATGGGAGGACCAACCCGATCAAGAAGGTAGAGCAGCCTGACCGGCGCACGGCTCTCCTTACTCCCGCACCGCCCCTCTGCCGCAACCGGGCAGAGGGGCGGCGCCATGTGCCGGCGGTGCAACGTGTTCTCATCTCCACCTGTTCTCATCTCGCGGCTCCATTGCTACGGTGCCCCAGCCCTGACGCCGTATCAGATCCCGATCGGATCCGAGCTTCCCGGGAGGCCGAGCATGCGCGCCCTCGTCGCCGCCGCCATCGGGCTGGCCACTGCCCTCGCACTCGTCCTCACCATCACGGCGATCGGCGCACCTCCTGGCGAGACCTCGCCCGAGCCGCTGCTGACCACCGTCCCCGGCCCCAAGAAGTAGGAGGGCCGGAGCATGCGCCGTAGAGCGAGCCTCGTACTCCTTGCCCTCGCCGTCTTCTTCACCGCGCTGTCACCGCTGCTGCGCTGGTACGCCTTTCCGCGGCTCGCGAAGATCCCGCCCGGCCAGTACCAGGAGATGGTGCTGGAGGCGAAGCCCGCGACCCTCCTCGACTACGGCACCCTGCAGGCGAAGGAGGTCGAGAAGGTCACCATCGTGCAGACCCTCAAGGGCAATGTGGAGGAGTCCGAGAAGATCGAGCGCAGTGCCGGCCGCGACGTCGTCGTCTGGGACTCGCTCTCCTACGTCCAGGGCCCCGACGGCAAGATGGTCTCCCAGATCCCCGAGCGCTACATCTTCGACGCCCACAGCCAGGCGCCGGTGCACGCGACCGGGGAGATGGTCGACGGCGACCCGGTCCGGCGTGAGGGCATCGAGTTCAAGTGGCCGTTCCTCACCGAGAAGCGGGCGTACGAGTACTTCGACGCCCAGGCCCGTACGTCCGCGCCCATCCACTACAAGGGGACACAGAACTTCCGTGGGCTCGAGGTCTACTACTTCGAGCAGACCATCCCGTGGACCAAGGTGCCCTACCCGAAGAAGATGCCCATCCCCGGCGTCGACGCCACCACGCTGGAGAAGCAGACCGGCACCACGCGCTGGTACACGACCAAGCGGATGTTCTGGGTCGACCCCGTCACCGGCGCGCCGGTCAACGGCGAGGAGATCCACAAGGAGGAGCTGCGCGGCGGCACGCTGCTGGGCGGCCGGGACAAGGTCACCGCGTTCGCGGGGCATGTGAAGATGCGGCCGGACTACGTCGACTCGACCGTCGAACTGGTCACGTCCCAGCGGCAGCTGGTGCTGTTGATGACGTCCTACCTGCCGTGGGGTTTCCTGGCCCTCGGAGGCGGGCTGCTGGCTCTGGCCCTGGTCCTGGAGGCACGCGGCCGCCGTCCCAGGGCGCCGGCCGCGGAGCGCGAGGCGGAGACCGTCAGTGCGTGACCCTACGGTCGCGAGGCGGAGACTGTCAGTGCCTGACCCTACGGTGGTGGCATGGCACTTCTCCTGCGACCGCTCGATGCCCCGCTCGCCGGCCAACTGGCCGAACTGGCGAGGCTGACCTGGACCGACGGTTCCGTCACCGCCGCCGCGGCCGAGTCTTTCGGCTGGATGGCGGACGGCTCGATGATGAACGCCTACATGACGCCGGGCGGGCACCCCGTCCACCCGGAGTGCTTCGGCACGCCGGGTCAGGACGAGGTGTCCTGCCTGCTGTCGTTCGCGTACCTCTACGAGCAGGACGAGCACGACGTCCGCGATGAACGGGACGGGTACAAGACCAACCTCACCTGGATCAGGCGCTTCTACGCGGAGGACGACCGCTGGGTCTTCGACCAGGATGCGGGACGGGCGGCCTTCGACACCACCTGGCGCACGGCCGCGGAGCTCTTCACCGCGCAATGCGGCGAACCGGAGGTGTCGGCGCGGATCCGGGACGACGACGAGGGCTGCCCGCCGTGGAACTACACCGCCTGGCGGTGCGGCGACAACGCCCTGATCGTCGGCCAGTGCTCCGACTTCGTCTCGTTCAGCGTCTTCGAGCAGGCGGTGGTGTGGATCGGCCGCTACCCCAAGGACGAACCCTTCCCCGAGGCCACCGACTTCTGGAGGCTGCTGGAAGCCTGACGCTCCGGCGGGCGTGGCTCAGCGGCGGGTGTTCGTGCGGCGGGTGGGCTCGGCCGTCGAAGGGTCCTCCGGCCAGGGGTGCCTGGGGTACCGGCCGCGCAACTCCGCCCGTACGGACCGGTACCCGTCCTTCCAGAAGGACGCAAGGTCGGCCGTGACCGCGGCGGGCCGCCCGGCGGGCGAGAGCAGATGCACCAGCACCGGCACCCCCGAGACCGTGGGCGTCTCGCGCAGACCGAACAACTCCTGGAGCTTCACCGCCAGTACGGGCTGCTCGCCGCCGTACTCCACCCGGACCCGCGATCCGCTCGGCACCTCGATCCGCTCCGGCGCCAGCTGGTCCAGCCGGGCCGCGTCGCCCGTCGCCCAGGGCAACAGACGTTGCAGGGCCTGACCGGCCTGTATACGCCCGAGGTCGGACCGCCGCCGGGCCCTGGACAGCTCCGGCTCCAGCCACTGTTCGGTACGGTCCAGCAGTGCGGCGTCCGACACGTCGGGCCAGGGCGCGCCCACCGCCCGGTGCAGGAACGCGAGCCGCTCACGCAGCCCCTCCGCCTCACGGGTCCAGCGCAGCAGTCCGAGCCCCTCGCGCCGGAGCCCCTCCAGCAGGGCGTCCCGTACGAGAGCGGCGTCCGGGTCCTTCAGCACACGTACGGAGAGCTCGACGGCCCCCAGCCGCTCCACGCGGCGGGCGACGACATCGCCGTCCTCCCAGTGGACCTCCTCGCCGGCGACGAGCAGATGCGCGGCGGCGGCGCGCGCGGTCTCCTCGTCGACGACGGCGGCGAGCCGCACCCGCGCGGAGGCCGCCTGCGCGGGCCGGTCGGCCACGGCGACGGCGAGCCACTGCGCACTCCGGAGCCCCGACCCACCGGTCAGTTCGGCCCCGGTCCCCGAGGCCATGAGGAAGGCCCCTTCGCCACGGGCCCTTGCCACCCGCTCGGGAAACGCGAGAGCGGTGACGAGCCCGGCGACGGTGTCGTCGCCGGCGCGCTCCTGTCCGGAGGCCCGGGGAAACTCCGGCCTCGCCGGCGTTCGAGGCGCGGGTGCCGGGGCGGAGTCCCGGTGACGGGAAGCGGGACGGGGAGCAGCGGACAGCTGCGACCGGGAAGGGGGACGGGGAGCAGCGGACAGCTGCGACTCCAGGCGGCCCGCCTCCGTCCTCCAGCGCGCCGCATACCCGTCACCGCCCCGCCGGGCCGTGCGCCAGGCAGCGGCAAGGTCGTCGCCGTACTCCCGCGGCGGCTCCTCGCTGAGCAGGGCCACCACCTCGGCCGCCCGGCGCGCACCCACCTCCCGCGCGCCGTCGAGCAGCGCCCGCGCCAGCCGGGGGTGCAGGCCCAGCCTTGACATCCGTACGCCCCGTTCGGTGGCCCGGCCTGTCGCGTCCACCGCGCCGATCGCCGTCAGCACCGAGCGTGCCGCGGCCAGCGCGCCCGCCGGGGGCGCATCGAGGAGTGCCAGGCCCGAGGCGGCCGGGTCGCCCCAGCACGCCGCCTGAAGTGCGAACGCCGCCAGGTCCGCGACCTTGATCTCGGGGGAGGGGAACCGCGGCAGCCGGCTGTCCTCCGCCTCGGCCCAGCAGCGGTACACCGCGCCGGGCGCCTCACGGCCCGCCCGCCCGGCCCGCTGGCGCGCCGCCGCCTGCGAGGCCCGCACCGTGGTCAGCGCGCTCAGGCCGCGCGCGTGATCGGTGCGCGGCTCGCGTGCGAGGCCCGCGTCCACGACGACCCGCACGCCCGGCACCGTCAGGCTCGACTCCGCGACCGACGTGGCCAGCACCACCCGCCGTACTCCCGAGGAGCCCGCCAGTACCGCGTCCTGCACCGCCGCCGGCGCCCGTCCGTGGACCTGGAGGACTTCCGTGCCCACGTCCCCCAACTGGCCCGCCACCCGGCCGATCTCGCCGACCCCGGGCAGGAAACACAGCACGTCACCCGCGCGCTCGGCCAGCGCCCGGCGCACCACCGAGGCCACATGCGTCAGCAGCGCCGGGTCGACCCGCATCCCGTGCGGCGGCCGCACCGGCCTCGCGGGCGGGGCCCACACCACCTCCACGGGATGCGCGACGCCCGCCGCCTCCACCACCGGCGCATCTCCGAGAAGCCGTGCCCAGCCCTGCGCGTCGGTGGTCGCCGAGGCCGCCACCAGCCGCAGCTCCGGCCGCAGCGCGGCCCGTACATCCAGCAGAAAGGCGGCCACCGTGTCCGCGTCCAGATGCCGCTCGTGGCACTCGTCGAGAATCACCACATCGACCCCGGACAGTTCCTGGTCGCGCTGCAGCCGCTGAAGCAGCACACCGGTGGTCACCACCTCCACCACCGTCCCGCGCCCGACCACGCGTTCCCCGCGTACGGTGAAGCCGACCCTGCCCCCGGCCTTCTCGCCGAGCAGCCACGCCATCCGACGGGCCGCGGCCCGCGCCGCGATCCGCCGGGGCTCGGCCACCACCACGCGCCGTGCGGGCCCGCCGCCCACCAGGCCCGCGAGGACCAGCGGTACGAGGGTGGTCTTGCCGGTCCCGGGCGGCGCGCACAGCACCGCGCACCCGTGCGTGTCGAGCGCACGCGTCAGCGCGGGCACGGCCGTATGAACGGGCAGGCTGCCGAGGACATCTTCGCGGATCACCGCCCCAGTCTCCCAAGAGACGCTGCCCGGACGACCATCGCCGACGACGGCCGCGACGGCGGAACGTGTGTGATGCGTGCCCCGGGCCCCGGTGCTTCCGGCGCTCAGTCCCGTTCGCAGACGAAGATCGCCGTGCCCGGGATCAGACCGCCGCGCAGCGGGGACCAGCCTCCCCACTCCTGGCTGTTCCAGGCCGGCCACTCCGGCTCGACCAGGTCCACCAGCCGGAAGCCCCCCGCCACCACGTCCCGTACGCGGTCGCCGAGCGTCCTGTGGTGTTCGACGTAGACCGCCTGCCCCCGCTCGTCCTGCTCGACGTAAGGAGTGCGGTCGAAGTACGAGGCGGCCACCGAGAGCCCCTCGGGCCCCGGCTCGTCGGGGAACGCCCAGCGAATCGGGTGCGTGACGGAGAAGACCCACCGCCCACCGGGCCGCAGCACCCGCCGTACCTCCCGGAACACCTTCACCGGGTCCGCGACGAAGGGCACCGCCCCGTACGCCGAGCACGCGAGATCGAAGGAGCCGTCGAGGAACGGCAGCGCCCCCGCGTCCGCCTCCACCAGCGGTACGCGGCCGGCACCGTCGCCGATCCGCAGCGCGTGCTGCAGCTGCCGGTGGGAGAGGTCCAGGGCCACCGGGCGCGCACCCTGTGCGGCCAGCCAGCGCGCGCACTGCGCCGCGCCCGCGCCGATCTCCAGGACGTCGAGCCCCTTCAGAGATCCGGCCGGCCCCAGCAGTCCGGCCTCCGCCTCGTCGAGGCCCTCCGGCCCCCATACGAAACGGTCGTCGCCGAGGAACTGGCCATGATCGGTCTGGTACTCGTCGGCGTTCCGGTCCCACCAGCCGCGGCTTGCCCGGCTGCTCTCCGGATCGCCGGCGTCACGGCGAGTGGCTTCCGGTTCGAAATCTTGGCTCATCGTCACCGTCGTTGTAGTTTGCGTTCAGCGCGCCGATGGCGGCCGGAGGCGGCCATCCTGGCCTCGGCAAACATTAGTTGTGCCGGGTATGGAGCGTTCCGCCCCGGGTGTGCGCCTTCGCGCATTGACCCTGTCCGGCTGCCCCCGTATGCTACAAGTTGCGCTGCGGGCCTGCGCGCCTCAGACAGAGCAGGTCGCGCTCGCATCTGTATGTATGTCCCCTCGGTTCACGAGGCGCCCCCGGGTCCACACTGGGCAGGTGCTTCCTAGGCTGTCCGGTCTTCTGCAGCTGCGATACGGGTTCTCGGCGTAGCAGTACCTACGACTCACTGTCCGTACCGGAGCCCTTTCCCACATGACGAGCAGCACCGAGACCACCGCCACCACTCCGCAGGTAGCGGTCAACGACATCGGTAACGAGGAAGCCTTCCTCGCCGCGATCGACGAGACGATCAAGTACTTCAACGACGGCGACATCGTCGACGGCGTCATCGTGAAGGTCGACCGGGACGAGGTCCTGCTCGACATCGGTTACAAGACCGAAGGTGTCATCCCGAGCCGCGAGCTCTCGATCAAGCACGACGTCGACCCGAACGAGGTCGTCAAGGTCGGCGACGAGATCGAGGCCCTGGTCCTCCAGAAGGAGGACAAGGAAGGCCGCCTGATCCTCTCGAAGAAGCGCGCTCAGTACGAGCGTGCCTGGGGCACCATCGAGAAGATCAAGGAAGAGGACGGCATCGTCACCGGCACCGTCATCGAGGTGGTCAAGGGTGGTCTCATCCTCGACATCGGCCTCCGTGGCTTCCTGCCGGCATCTCTCGTCGAGATGCGCCGTGTCCGCGACCTCCAGCCCTACGTGGGCAAGGAGCTCGAGGCGAAGATCATCGAGCTGGACAAGAACCGCAACAACGTGGTCCTGTCCCGCCGCGCCTGGCTCGAGCAGACCCAGTCCGAGGTTCGCCAGACGTTCCTCACCACCCTGCAGAAGGGTCAGGTCCGCTCCGGCGTCGTCTCCTCGATCGTCAACTTCGGTGCCTTCGTGGACCTGGGTGGCGTCGACGGTCTCGTCCACGTCTCCGAGCTCTCCTGGAAGCACATCGACCACCCCTCCGAGGTTGTCGAGGTCGGCCAGGAAGTCACCGTCGAGGTCCTCGACGTCGACATGGACCGCGAGCGTGTCTCCCTGTCGCTCAAGGCGACGCAGGAAGACCCGTGGCAGCAGTTCGCCCGCACGCACCAGATCGGGCAGGTTGTTCCCGGTAAGGTCACCAAGCTCGTTCCGTTCGGTGCGTTCGTGCGCGTCGACGAGGGCATCGAGGGCCTGGTCCACATCTCCGAGCTGGCCGAGCGCCACGTGGAGATCCCGGAGCAGGTCGTCCAGGTCAACGACGAGATCTTCGTCAAGGTCATCGACATCGACCTCGAGCGTCGTCGCATCAGCCTCTCGCTGAAGCAGGCCAACGAGTCCTTCGGTGCCGACCCGGCCTCGGTCGAGTTCGACCCGACGCTGTACGGCATGGCCGCGTCGTACGACGACCAGGGGAACTACATCTACCCCGAGGGCTTCGACCCCGAGACCAACGACTGGCTCGAGGGCTTCGAGACCCAGCGCGAGGCGTGGGAGGGCCAGTACGCCGAGGCGCAGCAGCGCTTCGAGCAGCACCAGGCTCAGGTCATCAAGTCCCGCGAGGCCGACGAGGCCGCTGCTGCCGAGGGCGTTGCCGCCCCGGCCGCCGGTGGCAGCACCGGTGCGGGTGTCTCGGGTGGTTCGTACTCCTCGGAGTCGGACGACAACTCCGGCGCCCTGGCGTCGGACGAGGCCCTGGCTGCCCTGCGCGAGAAGCTGGCCGGCGGCCAGAGCTGACGCTCTGCCCCAGCTGGTAACTAGCTGAAAGTAAGGCCCGCTCCCTCTGGGGAGCGGGCCTTACTTGCGTAGGGCGTGCCGTTGCGCTGCCTCGCCGTCAGCAGGGGAGGAGGGGAGTGGGCATGCCGAAGGTGTGGACCAAGAGGGGTGAGCTGGGCCGCCGCCGCTGAAGTGGGCGTCCCGTCCGAGCTGTTCACCGAGCGTCGGCGGGAATGCCTGTGTGCCACCAGGCGTTCTTCTCTACGAACACGAGGAGGAGCGGTAATCGTGCTTGATCCGCAGGGTTTGTACGAATGGGAGCCGAAGGGCCTCGCGGTCGTCGACATGGCGCTCGCGCAGGAATCGGCCGGCCTGGTCATGCTGTACCACTTCGACGGATACATCGACGCAGGTGAGACCGGTGAGCAGATCGTCGACAACCTGCTCGAGACGCTTCCCCACCAAGTGGTGGCCCGCTTCGACCACGACAGACTCGTGGACTACCGGGCCCGCCGCCCGCTGCTGACCTTCCGCCGTGACCGCTGGAGCGGCTACGAGACCCCGACGCTCGACGTCCGGCTGGTGCAGGACGCCACGGGTGCGCCGTTCCTGCTGCTGTCGGGACCCGAGCCGGATGTGGAGTGGGAGCGTTTCGCCGTAGCGGTGCGGCAGATCATCGAGCGGCTCGGAGTGCGGCTCGCGGTCAACTTCCACGGCATTCCGATGGGCGTCCCGCACACTCGTCCCGTCGGCCTCACCCCGCACGGCAACCGCACGGACCTCATGCCGGGCCACCGCAGCCCCTTCGACGAGGCGCAGGTGCCGGGCAGCGCCGAGTCGCTCGTCGAGTACCGCCTGATGGAGTCGGGCCACGACGTCCTCGGCGTCGCCGCGCACGTGCCGCACTACGTCGCCCGCTCCTCCTACCCGGACGCCGCCCTGACCGCACTCGAGGCGATCACGGCGGCCACGGGCCTGGTCCTGCCGGCCGTCGCACACTCGCTGCGGACCGAGGCGCATCGCACCCAGACCGAGATCGAGCGGCAGATCGGCGAGGGCGACGAGGAGTTGGTGACGCTGGTGCAGGGGCTCGAGCACCAGTACGACGCGATGGCGGGCGCCGAGACCAGGGGAAGTCTGGTCGCGGAGCCGGTGGACCTGCCGTCCGCCGACGAGATCGGCCGCGAATTCGAACGCTTCCTCGCGGAGCGGGAGGGTGACAACTAGGGCGTGTTGTGGAAGAAGCGCCGTCCGCCCGCAGGGCGGGCGGCGGAACTTCTCCCAGACGCCCCAGGGCACCCGGGCCCGGCAGGGATCCGAAAGACACATCCCCAGGGCGCTCGCGTAGGCTGCGGGTCATGCTGAAGGTGGGCCTGACCGGCGGAATCGGAGCCGGCAAGAGCGAAGTGTCCCGTCTGTTCGTGTCGTACGGCGCGGTCCTGATCGATGCCGACAAGATCGCTCGCGAGGTCGTCGAGCCCGGAACGCCGGGGCTCGCCGCCGTTGTCGACGCCTTCGGCCCCGAGATCCTGGCCGCCGACGGCACCCTGGACCGGCCGAAGCTCGGCTCGATCGTCTTCGCCGATCCCGACCGCCTGGCAGTGCTCAACAAGATCGTTCATCCGCTGGTCGGAGCGCGCTCCATGGAGCTGGAAGGCGCAGCCGGGCCGGACTCGGTCGTGATCCATGACGTGCCACTGCTCACCGAGAACAGCCTGGCCGGGCTGTACGACCTGGTGGTCGTGGTGGACGCGTCGCCCGAGACCCAGCTGGACCGGCTGGTACGGCTGCGCGGAATGGCCGAGTCCGAAGCGCGGGCGCGCATGGGTGCGCAAGCCACACGTGAGCAGCGGCGGGCCATCGCCGATCTGGTCATCGACAACGACGGGCTGCTGGAGCATCTGGAGCCCCAGGTCCGCAAGGTCTGGGCGGAGCTGACGCAGCGGGCGGCCGCGGAGTCCGGCCCCTCCTAGAGGTGTCTTCCGGATCGTGCAGGGCTCGCGTGTCCTGCACGGCACCTCGCGGCGTATTCGTCAGTCGCCGACGCTCCACGTGGGCTCTCCCCCTGCCTTCGGCGGGGCCCATCCTCCCCTGCGCGCTTCCCCTCCGTAGCCCTGCGGGCACGGGAGGTGCCCCCCCTCGCCACACTCCGCTCACTGATCCACCTGATCCAGGCGACACCCCCTGGACCTCCGTAGGGCATGCGCGGAGATCCACTCCGGGGCCGACTGATCTTTCGGACGAACCGCCGGCCGGAATAGCGCTCCCGGAGCCGGTGTTGGAACCGTGCAGCGAGGGGAAGGATGCGAGCGTGCCCAAGAGGAACCCGGAGACCCACGTCATCGACTACCGCGCGGCCGAGCAGTTGCTGGCCGCGAGGGATCCGCGCGGCGCCGTGAAGCTGCTGGACTCGGTGATAGCGGCACACCCGGAAAACACGGCGGCCCGCCTGCTGCGTGCCCGCGCCTTCTTCGCCGCGGCCCAACTGCGCCCGGCCGAGCTCGAGTTCGAGCTGGTCCTGGAACGCGAGCCGGACAACGCCTTTGCCCACTTCGCACTTGCCCGCACCTATGAGCGGGCCGGCCGTCCGGAACAGGCGAAGCGTCACTTCCGGCTGGCCGCGGCACTGGACCCCAAGCCCGAGTATGTGAAGGCCGCGAGGTTCGACTCGGAGGCCTGACAAAGGCTGTTCGCCCCGTTGTCGGACCCACCCCGTAACGTCGTGGATCCACGGTGGAGACGGGGAAAGGACACTGCCATGGGGATCACCTCCGCGTGGGCTATCACGGCGCACGACGACGATGTCATCGCGGGCCTGGCGCCTCGGGTCCGGCCGCTGATCGAGCGGCAGCGGGAGTTGCCGGAGACACAGTGTGCCTGGCAGGCATGGTGCGCCGACCCGCTGCCCAACCACCGGAGTTGGGGCGAGTTGCCGTACGGGAGTGCGCGGAGCGAGGACGTCCGCGCCTTTCTGCGGCTGACCTCGGCGATCCCGTTGAATGAACTGCACTGCTGTGACGACTGCGACTTCCACCTCTCCGACATATGGGAGGCGCACGACGAGGGCGTGCCGCCGTACTTCGCCGTCTTCAGCAAGGACTACGCCCTCAGCGCGCTGTTCCATGCGATAGGTCCCCGTCGGGCCGCCCTCCTGCCGGGGTGGTGCGGAGACTTCCTGCTCACCTCGGAGGAGGTGAGGCGCACTCTGCCGGCGGTGGAGGAGGCCCTCACCTTCACCCCGCAGGAGCGGGCCGCGGCCCAGGAGCAGGTCTGGCTCGACTGTCTCAAGGACGAGGAGCCTGTCCTGGACGGCCCGCTGCGCTGCTGGCGACAGGCTGCGGAGGCCGGCCTCGGGCTGTGCGGGGCCAACGTCCACATCTACTGACCGCGCCCGGTTCCGCCGTGATCCGGTTCGTACGGCGGGATGTCGCGGCCCGGCTGGTAGTGCGGGCCCTGGTGGATGTGGTGCAGAACCATGGCCAGGTCGACCGTGACGATCAGGAGCAGGGCCCCGCACACGGCCGCCCAGCCCGGGCGGGCGGCGAGTGCGAAGGCCGCCGTGCCCGCGGCGGCCCAGATCAGGCCCCATACGCTCAGCCAGAACCGCAGCCGCAGGGGACTGCGTGCGGTGATCGGCTCACTCCCAGTGCGCATGGCAATCACGTCTCCTCCTCCAGGATGCACCCGCGCCGTGTCATTTCTGCTGGGGAGGGGCACGGTGATTCCGGAGACGGAGAGGAGTCCTTGGGTGACACGCGTGGTGGTGGAGCTGCCGGAAGCGGACGACCTGGGCGAGATACTGCTGGATCTGGCCGTACCGCACGAGGACATCAATGAACTCCTCGCGCTGCGGTACCGGATGACCTCGGACCCGGGGCTGCGCCGACAGCTGGACGCGGACGTACGGGCGCTCGTCCGGAACATGGGGCAGGTCGACAGGGCAGGAAAACTGTCCTGGATGTCCGGGGAATCCGGGGCGGTCGGCCGCTACTTCCCGGTGTATGTGTTCGTGGCGGCACTCCCGTATGTGCGGGCGTACCACCGGGAGCGTTCCGTACCGGACGACGTGTCGCGGCGTACGCTCGCCGACCTCGGGCGCAATATGGCCGTTCACCGGCGGCGGAGGGGGACGGGCGGGCTGTTGATCCCGGGCTGGATCGGGCTGCACTTCCGGGGCGAGATCTATCAGTTGGGGCGGCTGCAGTTCGAGCGTGCCCGGCTCGGCAGCCGGATGGGGGAAGCCGTGCGGGCGGCCGGGCTGCCGCTCGGGCCCGAGGACCCGTGCCTGAATCTGCACATCCCGGATTTCCTCGGGTCGCTCGCACCCGCGGCGTGCGAGCGGTCCCTCGCGCGGGCCCGGGAGTTCTTCGCGCGGCACTTCCCGGAGGAGAGGTACCGGGTGGCCACGTGCCACTCCTGGCTGCTCGATCCGCAGGTCGCCGCGTATCTGCCGAAGGACTCGAACATCGTCCGCTTCCAGAACCGCTTCCGGACCGCGTACGAGGAGAGGCAGGTCCGCGACGGAGGTCCGGTCGGGTTCGTGTTCGGCGATCCGGAGCTGCCGGCGGAAGGGCTGCCGCGCCGCACCACCCTGGAGCGCGCCATCGGCGACCATCTGCGGGCGGGCCGCCACTGGTACGGCGGGCACGGCTGGTTCGAGATCTAGGGGGTTGAGATCGGGGGCTGTGCGAATCGGTGCGCGGGGGAGCGATGAGTCCCGGGCAGCCTCCCCGTCTACCTCTTTGAAAGCCCCACGGAACGCTGACCCGAGGAGAGCCCGATGTCCGCATCGACCGCCCCCATCGCCACCACCGCCCCCATCGCCCCCATCGCCGCGACCGCTCCCGACACGAACGGTTTCGACACGAAGCTGAGCCGCCGCTCGCACCTCGCGGTGCGTACGCTCCAGATCGTGCTCGCGGTGTTCATGGCGATCCCGAGCGCCGGCCCGAAGCTCGTCGGCCACTCCTCGGCGGCGGAGTCCTTCGACAAGATCGGGTTCGGCGACTGGTTCATGTACCTCACAGGCGGCCTGGAGCTGGCCGGCGCGATCGCGCTGGTGATCCCTCTCCTCTCGGGCCTTTCGGCGCTTGCCTTCATGGGCCTGATGACCGGTGCCTTCATCACTCAGATCACCGTGTTCGACGGCCAGTACGCGATCACGCCCGTCATTCTCTTCGTCGCCTTCGGCGGGATCGCCTGGGTACGGCGCAATCACACGGCCGAGCTGATCGCCCTCGTGCGCAAGCGCTTCTAGCAAACAGCAGCCCCCCGCCCGTACTCGGCTAAGGAAAAGGCCGCACCCTGGAAACCGCCATCAGGGTGCGGCCTTCCTCCGTTCCGCAGCGACCGGCCAGGGATCGCGGCGGCGTGCGGGGGACGGTCGACCGGGCGAAACCGGTGTCTGAGTTCGTGCGCTCGGTCGGGGGCTCGACCGACGGGGCATACCGGGCATACCGTGGTAAGGAGTATCTGGCTCGGACAGTAGCTCGGACAGTAGGGGGTGCCCTGATGGTCGAGGAGCTGGTGACGGCGGGAATAGCGGTCGCGTCCGGCTGTGCGGTGTACGTACTGGCGGGTGCCAGGGTGGTCAAGCAGTACGAGCGGGGTGTGGTCTTCCGGCTGGGACGGCTGCGTGAGGAGATCCGCCAGCCCGGCTTCACCATGATCGTTCCGGTCGTCGACAGGCTGCACAAGGTCAATATGCAGATCGTGACGATGCCGGTGCCTGCGCAGGACGGCATCACCCGGGACAACGTCACGGTCAGGGTGGACGCGGTCATCTACTTCAAGGTCGTGGTCCCCGCCGATGCTGTGGTGCAGGTGGAGGACTATCGGTTCGCGGTCTCGCAGATGGCGCAGACGTCGCTGAGGTCGATCATCGGCAAGAGTGATCTCGACGATCTGCTGTCCAATCGGGAAAAGCTCAACCAGGGGCTGGAGTTGATGATCGACAGCCCGTCGATCGGGTGGGGTGTGCAGATCGACCGGGTGGAGATCAAGGACGTGTCGCTGCCCGAGGCCATGAAGCGCTCGATGGCGCGGCAGGCCGAGGCCGACCGTGAGCGGCGGGCCCGGGTCATCAACGCCGATGCAGAGCTTCAGGCCTCGAAGAAGCTGGCCCAAGCGGCCGGCGTGATGGCGGAACAACCCGCGGCGCTCCAGCTCCGGCTGCTCCAGACCGTCGTGGCCGTGGCGGCGGAGAAGAACTCCACGCTGGTGCTGCCGTTCCCGGTGGAGCTGCTGCGCTTCCTGGAACGCGCCCAGCAGCCGGCGCAGCCGCAGGCGGATTCCGGGTCGCCGCCGGCTGTGGAGTCCCCGGCGGAGTCGAAAGCAGAATCGCCGGTGCAGCCGTCGTCGCCGCAGGCCGTACCGCCGTCGCCGCAGGCTGTGCCGCCGTTGCCGCCCGCGGTGCCCCCCGCCGCGTAGGGCGCCTGCGGACATTCGGAGTGCGGGTCCGGCAGGGGGCAGGAGATATCGGGCGCTACCGAAGGCGGTGCCTGCCGTCCCCGGTCGAAAGTGTCTGCCACGTGATGCCGTGATGCCACGTGACGCAGAGGGAACCGGTGTCCACCGACCCGCCACGGCGCGGTCCGCGGCCCTCTCACCGGCCCGGGGGTGGCGGCCTGCTTCGGCATCGAGTACGCGACCGCGTCCCCCCTCGCGCCGGCCGGGCCCCGGCCGGCGGACAACCTGGGCCGAGGACGTGCTCCAGGGCGTCGGGAACGGCTGTCGGAGTCCATTGTCAGACCCCACCCGTAAGGTCGTAGATCCAGTACTTCGGTGCGCCGGCGGTATGCCGGTGCGCCGGTACGGGACCGGCGGAAGGGAGGAGACCCCGGTGACCTTGACCTCGGACATGCCGCACCTGCGGCAGATGCTGCACACCTGTGCCGCGGTCTTCGTTCCCGCCGCGCTGCCGCGCGAGGGGCGGGTCGCCTTCTGGGACCCGGACGGCGACCGGCTCGCGGACGCGGGCGGCGAGCTCACCGTCGTACAGCGCCAGGGGGCGGACGTCCGCAGCCGTACGGTCCCCGCCATGCTGCTGCCGGTCGCCGAGGCCGTACCGCTGCTGACCCGGGCCCGTCTGCACGCGGCGGCGCACCCCGCCGCGGCATGCTGGGGCGCGGCCGCGCTGCACGCCCTCCATCTGGTGGCGCGGGGCAGGCTGCTGCCCGGCCTGACCGCGACCGATCATGACGCCTGGCGGGCGGGCCCGCTCGACGCGGACGACATCGCCCAGCTGCGGGCGATCGCCGCCGCCATGCCCTCGGAGGCGCATGCCGTCCCGGTCGCCGCGCCGGGTGCGCTGCAGCTGCCCGATCCCGAGGCGCTGGTGCGGTCGTTCTTCGACGCGGTGGCCGACACTCTGCCGCGTACGCCCGCCGCCGCGTACGCCGCGGGGGCGCCGTTCGCCGCTCTTGCCGCCCAGCATCTGCCCGGAGCGAGGGAGTGGGCGGCGGAGGCCGCGGCCGGCATGGACGCCGGGGTGCGAGTCTCGCTGCGGCTCGACCTGTCCGCGTTCGAGCTCTTCGACATCGCGGAGGAGGACGGCGCGGCGCGCAATGCCGGCGCGGCCCTCGTCCAGGTGCACAGCCTCGCCGATCCGACGCTCGTTCTCGACGCCGCCCGGCTGTGGGCGGGCGACGGCGACGAGCAGTTCGGCCCGCGCGCCCGTATCGACGCGGTGCTGGCGCTGCGCCGCGCCGCCCGCGTCTGGCCGCCGCTCGCCCGGCTGCTGGAACAGGACGTGCCCGATGTGCTGCCGCTCACCGAGGACGAGCTGTACGAACTGCTGGGGCCGGGAGCCGCGCGGCTGGACGCGGCCGGGGTGGCCGTGCACTGGCCCAAAGAGCTCGCGCGTACGCTCACGGCCGGTGCGGTCGTACGGTCCGCGCCCGGCTCGGCGACGGACGGCACCCCGTTCTTCGACAGCGAGGAACTCCTTAAATTCAACTGGCAGTTGGCGCTGGACGGGGACCCGCTGACCGAGCGGGAGATGGACGCGCTCGCCGAGTCGCACCGGCCGATCGTGCGGCTGCGGGACCAGTGGGTGGTCCTCGACCCCGCTCTCGTACGGAAGGCGCGCAAGCGGGAACTGGGGCTGCTGGAACCGGTCGACGCGCTGGCGGTGGCGCTGACCGGCACCGCTTCGGTGGACGGCGAGACGGTGGAGGCGGTGCCGACGGGCGCGCTTGCCACGCTGCGCGACCGGCTCACCGCGGTCTCCGCTCCCGTCGCTCCCCCGGCGGGCCTGACCGCCACGCTGCGCGACTACCAGCTGCGGGGGCTTGCCTGGCTGGATCTGATGACCTCGCTCGGACTCGGCGGCTGCCTCGCGGACGACATGGGCCTCGGCAAGACGGTCACCGTGATCGCTCTCCACCTCCACCGTGCGCGTACGGCCCCGACCCTGGTCGTCTGCCCTGCCTCCCTGCTCGGTAACTGGCAGCGGGAGATCACCCGCTTCGCGCCCGGAGTGCCGGTGCGCCGCTTCCACGGCGCCGACCGGACCCTGCCCGAGCTCGACGGCGGCTTCGTCCTGACCACATACGGGACGATGCGTACGAGCGCGGACCGACTGGCCGCGCACACCTGGGGCATGGTCGTCGCCGACGAGGCGCAGCACGTCAAGAACCCCTTCTCCGCGACGGCCAAGGCCCTGCGCACCATCCCGACACCCGCCCGCGTCGCACTGACCGGCACTCCCGTCGAGAACAACCTCTCCGAGCTGTGGGCGCTGCTGGACTGGACGACCCCCGGCTTGCTCGGGCCGTTGAAGGCCTTCCGCTCCCGGCATGCGCGCCTGGTGGAGAACGGGGAGGACGACGATGCGGTCGAGCGGCTGTCCCGGCTGGTCCGCCCGTTCCTCCTGCGCCGCAAGAAGTCCGATCCGGGCATCGTGCCCGAGCTGCCGCCGAAGACGGAATCCGACCATCCCGTCGCGCTCACCCGCGAGCAGGCGTCGCTCTACGAAGCGGTCGTGCGGGAGACGATGGCGGCGATCGAGGGGGCGGAGGGCATCGCACGCCGCGGCCTGGTGATGAAGCTGCTGACCGCCCTCAAGCAGATCTGCAACCACCCTGCCCAGTACCTCAAGGAAGACACGGCCCGGCTGGCCGGCCGCTCCGGCAAGCTGGCCCTCCTCGACGAGCTGCTGGAGACGATCCTCTCCGAGGACGGCTCGGTCCTGATCTTCACCCAGTACGTCTCCATGGCCCGGCTGCTGTCGGCACACCTCGCGTCCCGGGCGGTCCCGTCCCAACTCCTGCACGGGGGAACGCCGGTGGCGGAGCGCGAGCGGATGGTGGACCGCTTCCAGTCCGGCGAGACTCCGGTCTTCATCCTCTCCCTCAAGGCGGCCGGCACCGGACTGAACCTGACCAGGGCGGGCCATGTCGTCCACTTCGACCGCTGGTGGAACCCGGCGGTCGAAGAACAGGCGACGGACCGGGCGTACCGCATCGGCCAGACCCAGCCGGTCCAGGTCCACCGGCTGATCGCGGAGGGCACGGTCGAGGACCGTATCGCCGAAATGCTCGCGTCCAAGCGGGCGCTGGCGGAAGCGGTCCTGGGCTCCGGAGAGGCGGCCCTGACCGAACTGACCGACCGTGAGCTGGCCGACCTCGTCTCCCTGCGGAGGCCTTCATGACCCCGCGCACCCCTTCCCGCCACGTCGACTCCCGGCACGACGACCGCCGCCGTACGTTCCCCGCCCTGGACCCCCTCACGGGCCCCACGGGCGAGGAGTTCGCGTCCAGCTGGTGGGGCAATGCCTGGGTGGAGGCGCTGGAGGACACCGCCCTCGACCGGGCGCGCCTCACCCGGGGCCGCGCGTATGCGGGCCGCGGCCATGTCGACGCGATCACGGTGACACCCGGCCGGGTCATGGCGTACGTCCATGGAAGCAGGCCGCGCCCGTACCGCACGGAGATCCGCCTTCGTACCCTCGGCGACGACGACTGGGACGACTTCCTGGCCGCTGCGGCGGCCCGCCCCGACCACATCGCGGCCCTGCTGGACAAGGACGTGCCGCACGCGCTGGCGGCCGTGGCGGACCTTCTGCCCGCTGCGGGCGACCTGATCCCCGACTGCTCCTGCCCGGACGACGGTTACCCCTGCAAGCATGCGGCCGCGCTCTGCTACCAGACGGCCAGGCTCCTGGACGAGGACCCGTTCGTACTGTTCCTGATGCGCGGCCGCGGCGAACGCGAAATCCTCGCCGACCTCTCCCACCGCAACGCGACCCGGTCGGCGGCCGAGCGCGCCGGCGCCGCGACCGCCACCCCCGTGCCCACGGTCCCGGCGCACGAGGCCCTCGCCCCGCGCACGCTCCCAGCTCTCCCGCCACCGTTCCCGGTGCCCACACACACGGGCCGCCCCCCTGCCTACCCCCATCTGTCCGGCGCCCCGTACCCTCCCCCAGCCTCCGGCCGGGGGTACCCCCATCTCGCTTCGCTCGCCCTGGACCTCCTCGCCACCGAGGCGGCCACCCGCGCCCACACCCTCCTGGTCACCGGCACCGACCCCATCGCAGAGCTGACGGCATGGCAGGACGCGGTCCGCCTGGCCGCCGCCCACCCCGGCTCCGGCCTGACCGCCTCCACCCGCGCCCTCTACCGCGACCTGGCCGCCGCCACGGACCACACCCCTACCGACCTCGCCCGCGCGGTGGCCGCATGGCGCCAGGGCGGCCTCGAGGCCCTTGCCGTGCTGGAAGAGCCCTGGGACCCGCCGGCCGGTCCCTTCGACCGGGCTCGCCCGGCCCTGATCGCCGCCGACTTCCCCCACTTCCGCCCCTGGCGCAACCATCTCTCCACCCGCTCCCTCCAACTCCGCTTCGGCCGCGACGGTCTCTGGTACGGCTATGAATCGGATCCGGACCGCGAGGACTGGTGGCCGCGGGGCACTCCGGACGCCGACCCGGTGGGCGCGCTCACCGCACTGCTGGGCAGATGACCGACTAGGCTTTCCGTACACACCCGCACCCGCCGAAGGGGGCTTCATGGAAGCCGAGTTGGTGGCACTGGCGACAACGGGAGCGGCCGCGCTCGTCCAGCAGATAGTCACGGACACCTGGACCTCTGCGAGGGGCCAGGTCGTGGCCTTCTTCTCCCGCGGCGCGGCGGACCCCGAAGCCGTCGGCGCGGACCTGGACGCCGCCCGTGCGGACCTGGTCGACGCCCAGCGGTCCGCGGACGAGGAGACCGCCGCCGACATCCAGGCGGAGTGGCGCTCCCGCATGCGCCGCACGCTCCAGGCGGACCCGCAGGCCGCCGCCGAACTGCGCGCTCTGCTCGAGGAACTGGCGCCGACGCTCCCCGTCCAGCAGGCCGTGGAGGTACACAACACGATCAGCGGCGGCATGCAGCACGGCCCGGTGATCCAGACCGGCACGGTCGGGAACATTCATATCGGCGGTCAGGGCGGCTGAGTTCCGCAGCGTCGCAGCTGCGGTGCCCCGCAGCTCCCCCGCCCCGTAGCGTCGCCCCGTCCCTGTGCGCCGCATCCGCCCGGGGCGGGGCCGTCGACGTCAGCTCCGGAATGCGGCGCGTCTAGGGTGGGGCCGTGGCACTCATAGATCCGACGACCGAGCTGATGGCCGATCCGTACGCCGTGTACGCGCGGCTTCGTGAGACCGGGCCCGTGCACCGGATCGCGGGGCCCGACGGGCTCCCCGCCTGGATCGTCACGCGCTACGACGACGTACGCCAGGCACTCGCCGACCCGCGCCTCTCGCTGGACAAGGGCAGGGCCCTGCCCGGCAGTTACCGGGGATTCGCGCTGCCGCCCGCCCTGGACGCGAATCTGCTCAACATGGACCCGCCGGATCACACCCGTATCCGGCGCCTGGTGACGCAGGCATTCACCGCGGGGCGGATCGAGCAGCTGCGGGAGCCGATCCGGCGTACGGCCGGCGAACTGCTTGACGCCGTCGAACCGCACGGACGGACCGATCTGGTCGCCTCGTACGCCGCGCCGCTGCCGATCGCCGTCATCTGCGAACTGCTGGGCGTGCCCCCGCAGGACCGGCCCGACTTCCGGGCCTGGACGGACGCGCTCGTCGCCCCCGATCCCGCGCAGCCGGGACGGGCGAAGGAAGCGATCGGCAGCATGCTCGCCTTCTTCGCCCGGCTGCTCGCCCACAAGCGGGCCGAACCGGGCGACGATCTGCTCTCCGCGCTGATCTCCGTACGGGACGGGGGCGACGACGAGCGGCTCAGCGAGGACGAGTTGATGTCGCTCGCCTTCCTGATTCTCTTCGCCGGATACGAGAACACCGTCCAGCTCATCGGCAATGCCACTCTCGCCCTGCTCCGCCACCCCGGGCAACTGGCCGCGCTCCGCGCCGAGCCGGGCAGGATCGGGGCGGCGGTCGAGGAGCTCGCGCGGTACGACGGGCCCGTGCTCCTGGCCATCCGTCGCTTCCCTGTCGAGGATCTGTCGATCGGCGGCGTGAGAGTGCCGGCCGGGGAGACCGTGCTGCTCTCCCTCGCCGCCGCCGACCGTGACCCCCACCGTTTCGCCGATCCCGACCGGCTCGACCTCGGACGTGACACGGCGGGTCACCTCGCACTCGGCCACGGCATCCACTACTGCCTGGGCGCACCGCTCGCCCGCCTCGAGACCGAGATCGCCCTCGTCGCGCTGCTGGAGCGCCTTCCGCACCTGGCGCTCGATGTCCCGTACGACGAGCTGCGGTGGCGGCCGTCGACGCGCGCCCGAGGGCTGATCAGTCTTCCCGTGCGCTACTGAGCGCGAGGCGGGACACGGCGGCCTGCGGTCAGAAGTCGGCGAGCGTCGGCTCGTCCAGCCGCGCGACGGAATCCTGCGCGTACGCCTTCGCATACGCCTCGCGGATCCGCTCGATCTGCGGATCGCGTACGTGTGCCTCCGTTGCCGGATACAGCAGGATCAGTTCGTACGAACGCTCCTTCTCGATGGTCCCGTTGGAGTCCCGCCACTGGCCGCGGCCTTCCTGGACGGTCAGCCCGGAGGGAAAGCTCGGCGTGACCTTGCGGTCGATGAAGCGCATGAACTGCCGGTCGCTCACATCGGGCCCGCCGTCCGGCCGTTCCGTACCGAAGAACAGCCGCGTCTCGATGAACGCCTCGGACGGGGCCTCGGCCGCCTTCGGCTGTTCGCTGTCGAGCGCGGCGGTGGCGGCGGGCGCACCCACGGCCAGTACGGCGACGGTGGCTCCGGCAACGGCGAGCAGAGTGCGCTGCTTCAGGGTCGGCACGGTGGGGGGATCCCTTCGTCCGGGGGCCGCGCGGCGGATGCCGGCTGCGTTGTCACTGTGGCAAGCGGACCGTGCAGCAGTACGCCGGGACGAGGAGTTCGGCCGGATACCATCCCCACGAGCACATCCCGGACGCAACGGGTCGCGCTGCGGCTGCGGGACGCCGGCGGGCGGATCGCCACCTCGCTCGCTCCCCCGTCCCGTACACCGTCGACGACGCCGACCTGGCAGCCACCGCCGAACTCGCGCGCGAGCACGGGCTGCTCGTACATCTGCACGCCGCCGAGAACAAGACGCAGACGGACAACAGCCTCGCCCGCTGTGGGCGTACGACTATCGAGGTTCTCGAACGGGCCGGACATCACGCCGGTCCGGGTGCCGCCTTCGAGCCGCCGCCAAGGGCACCGCATCCAGGACTGCGACGGCTGGTTCGAACGGCCACACACTCGATGGAGTGAAAGGCCCATTTCGCATAACTCGGACGGTCTGTCGGACGTTATCTCAGATGCGGGCAAGTAGCCGCGAACTTCTCCTGAAGGCAGGAAACTCATGAGGCAGATTCACCGAAAGGGTCTGGCCACCGTGATGCTCACGGGGGGCGCGCTCGCCATGGCGGGATACGCGCACGCCGACTCTCACACGGACGGCGGTGCGGCCGATTCTCCCGGAGAGCTGTCGGGCAACACGGCGCAGGTTCCGGTGAAAGACCCGGTCGAAGCATGCGGTGACACCGTCAAAGCCGTCGGGCTGCTCAATCCGGCCGCCGGCAACTCCTGTGCCAAACCCTCGCACAGCGGGCACAGGCATTCGGGCGGGCACGACAAGTCGGGCGGGCACCAGGCATCAGGCACGCACCGCACACCCGGCGGGGGCACCGTCGAAGGTGGCAGCAGGGATTCGTCCGGTGTTCTCGCCGGCAACGGCGTGCAACGGCCCGTCGTCCTTCCGGCCACTGTCACGGGGAACTCCGTGAATGTGGTCGGCACCCTCAACCCGGCCTTCGGTAACTCCTCGTCCGACAACTGTGACAAGCCGCCCGTCAGCCCGCCGAAGGCCGTCACGCCGCCGAAGGTGACTCCGCCGAAGGCCGTGACCCCGCCGAAGGTGACCCCCCCGAAGGAGGTGAAGCCGTACGCACCGACCCCGCGAAACGTGGCGCCGACCGCCCTCGCCCACACGGGTGCCGGCCCGGTCGCCTACGCCGTGCCCGCGGGCGCTGCCCTGCTGCTGGGTGGCGTCCTGCTCTACCGCCGCTCCCGGCCCACCTCGTAGCCGGAGCGCTCGGTCTGCGAACGCCAGCACGCCAGTACGCCGTCGATCACGGCCGCCACTCCGGCCCGTGCCTCGTGGCGGGCGACCCCGGCCATCAGCAGGGCGTCGTACTGGGTGTCGAGATGTCGTACGGAAGCCCGCACGGCGGCCGTCACCGCTCCCTCTTCCAGGGAGCGGCCTGCCGCGGTGCGGCCCACCCGGCCGCTGCCGCGCACCGACGCGTGCACAGCGATGTCCTGGGCGCGGGCGGGCGGACAGCCGGGAAACAGTCGCAGGATCGCGGCGGCGAGGGCAGCGGTGAAGCGGACGTCCTCGGAGGTACGCCGCACCGCGTCCCGCTCACGTCGACGGGCCCGGGCATCGGCGTCCGCCAGGCACGCCGATTCCGCCCGCGCCAGTGCCGCCTCCTCGACCAGAAGGCCCTGGCGTTCGTACCGCTTGCGGCGGCGGTTGAAGCGGATCACGACCGCCCACAGTGAACTCGCCTCGCGGGCACGCCGTGTCAGAGCGGCGCTGCCCCGGGGCAGATACACGAGATGGGCAAGGTCCGCGCAATCCAGACAGACAGGCGCGTTGAACTCCAGAAGGTGCCGTGGAAGGGGCCCTTGACGGCACTCCGCGCAGTGCCGTCGCTTCAGTGGTTCGATCACCACCAGCTCCATGTCCGGAGCGTACCCACCGGGTACGCTCCGCTCCCATGACGCTGCGCTGTGCCGTACTCGACGACTACCAGAACGTGGCGCTGTCCATGGCGGACTGGTCCGCAGTCGCGGGCAGTCCCGGAGCCCACGCCGGTGCCGGTGCCGGTGCCGGTGCCGGTGTTGATGCGGGTGCGGGTGCGGGTGCGGGTGCGGATGCGGGTTCCGGCGTCGGTGCCGGTGTCGAAGTACGGTCGGTGTGCGACCACTTCACCTCGGAGGAAGCGGTGGCCGAAGCGGTCGGCGACTGCGAGATCCTCGTCGCAATGCGTGAGCGCACCCCCTTCCCCGCGTCGCTCTTCGCCCGTCTGCCCCGGCTCCGGCTGCTGATCACCTCGGGTATGCGCAACGCCTCCATCGACCTTGAGGCCGCCGCCCGCCACGGCGTCACCGTGTGCGGCACTGCCAGCAACTCCGAGCCGCCCGCCGAGCTGACCTGGGCACTCATTCTCGGTCTGGCGCGCCATGTGGTGCAGGAGAGCTCGGCCCTCCACCACAACGGCCCCTGGCAGTCCACCGTCGGCGCCGACCTGCACGGACGGCGGCTCGCGCTCCTCGGTCTCGGCAGGATCGGCGCGAAGGTGGCACGCGTCGGCCAGGCCTTCGGCATGGACGTCATGGCGTGGAGCCAGAACCTCACCGACGAGCGGGCCGCCGAGATCGGGGTCGTACGTGCCCGCTCCCTCGGGGAGCTGCTGGAGGCCGGCGACTTCGTCTCCGTACATCTGCAGCTCAGCGACCGCACGCGCGGGCTGATCGGTGGAAGCGAGCTCAAGCGGATGCGGCGTACGGCCTATCTCGTCAACACCTCGCGAGCCGCGATCGTCGACCAGGCCGCGCTCGTACGGGCCCTGCACGGCGGATGGATCGCCGGAGCCGGCGCCGACGTGTACGAAACCGAGCCGCTTCCCGCCCGCGATCCGCTGCGCTCCGCACCGAACTTCCTCGGGCTGCCGCACCTCGGCTATGTCACGCGGCGCAATTACGAGGGCTACTTCCAGCAGGCCGTCGAGGACATCGTCGCGTATCTCGCGGGACGGCCCGTCCGCATCCTCAGTGTCAGTGCAGGCTCGGGGATCTGAATAATCGTTCGATAGCGTCGGCCGGTGTTGTTAGCTTGATCGACGTGGCGAAACTCAATCAGATCATCGCAGTCGAGAAGGGCGTCAAGTCCAAGGCGCACCAGGACCTGACGGCAGTCCATCACGGTCTGCAGAAGCCTGCGTTGCTCGCCGGTATCTCGCGTACGTACCAGCCCAAGGACGAGGAGGGCGAGCAGCTGCCGCCCGAGTCCACGCGGGTCCAGGTCAAGGCCGAGGACGTGCTGCGTGAGACGTCGAAGACACTGACCAGGCTGTTCGATGTGACCGCCACCAAGGACTGGGCCAACTGCGCCGCGCGTGCCGATGTGACGGTGGACGGGCGCGTGCTGGTGAGCGAGGTGCCCGTCGCGTATCTCCTCTTCCTCGAGAAACAGTTGACGGACATCAACACCTTTGTGCGCAAGCTGCCGGTGCTCGACGCCTCCGAGGCGTGGACGCAGGACCCGTCGACCGATGCGTGGAAGGCGGAGTCGGTACGCACCCTCCGTACGAAGAAGGTCCCCCGCAACCATGTGAAGGCCGAGGCGACAGAGAAGCACCCGGCGCAGGTCGAGGTGTACTACGAGGACATTCCGGTCGGGTACTGGACGACCGTGAAGTTCTCCGGGGCGCTGCCGGCCCGGCGCGTGAACGAGCTGCTGGAGCGGGTGGAGAAGCTTCAGCAGGCGGTGAAGTTCGCCCGCGAGGAGGCGAACGGCGCGGAGGTCACGGACCAGCGGGTGGGGGACGCAGTGTTCGGCTACCTGTTCGGGTAGCGTCATGGACTCCCCGGCCGCCTGTGTGCGGCCGGGGTGCGCGAGGAGCGCAAAGCTGAAACTGAAGTTTGTCGTGAATCGACGGTTCCCACTGAGGCGCCGTGATCAATCTCAGACTATTGCTCCAGATTCAGCATTCGCCGCCGATCGCCGGATCGAACGGGCTCGGGCCCTGGTATGTCGAAATGCCGGTTCAAGTCCGGCCCGCGGAGCTCGATCCGCGGTGGTCCAAAGGCAGGACGCGGCGACATAACGACTGACCCGGGTTCTCAAGCGTGCCGGCGTGCAAGATGGGCGGCATCACAGGGCTCGGGGGCCGGCTACGCCCCCGGGCCCGCTCCCGTTTCAGCGGCCGTGTCCGCGCCCGTTCCCGCGGCCGTTCCGGGGTGCGTCCGGGGGCCGAAGGAGACTCCCCGTCCCGCGAAGAACCGGGCGAAGCCGGCCAACGGAAGGTCGGCCGCCCGGGTTTCCGCCGTCGTACCGGACGGATTGTGGAAGTGGACCCGGTCCTCCGTACGCCCCGTCAGCAGGACCAGATGACCGCCTCTGCCCGGAGCGGGACGGTCCGGGTTGCGGATCTCGTAGTGGACCGAGGCCATCACCGTCCTGCCCTCGTCGAGGAGGGCGAGGATGTCCTGTGGCGAGAGTTCGCGGTGGACGGTGGTGGGGAGAGCGTGCACCTCCTGCGCGTACGACGCGAGCGGAGCGTAGATCAGCCCGCGGATGACACCCTCGGCGTCCTGCGTGTACGCGCCGTACTTCAGCGCTCCGTCGCGCAGCGAGAAGAGTGTGGGTGAGGCGGGCCCGAGTGCCATGCGCAGGCAGGTCATGCCGCACAGATGGCCGCACCACCGCCCGTACTCCTCCGGCGTCGCGGCGCCCGAGGACTCCCACGCCGGGTCGGCGGCAGGATCCAGGCCGCCGTACACGATCTGTTCGATCAGGTCCGGGGACGCGAACTGCGTGTGGACGGGGACGGAGCAGGTGGAGCACTGGGTCACTGGCGGGTATCCACTCGGGAAGCGGCTGGTGGGGCTGGTACGGCCGGTGGGGCTGACAGGCCTGATGCGTGATTCGGCTGATCACGGCGTCGAGATCGTCAGAGTACGGGAGGCCGGGGATGAAGTCCGGGGCACATCAGGTACGTTAAGGCGGTTTTGGCGAAGGTGCGGACAGGTGTTCGTGAGGGAACGCCGTCGCTACGCCGAGGAATTGGAGGGGGTTCCATGAGGGGTTCCATGAGGTTCGGCCGGTTCGGTGGGCTCATACGGGGCGGGACGCAGAGGCAGGGGCGTACGCGTACGACGATGGTGCTGGTGGGGTGCCTGGCGGCGCTTGCGACCGTACCCTCGGCCGCCAACGCCACGCCCGGCACCGGTGTCTCGGGCACCGTGCTCGCGCAGGGCGTGTCCGAAGGCACGCTGAAGCTGAAGGCCAAGGGCCGTACCGATGTGGTCGTACGGACAGTCACCATCCAGCCGGGCGGCTCCACCGGCTGGCACCACCACCCCGGTCAGGTCCTCGCCGTCGTCAAGTCCGGGACGCTGAGCCGGACGCTGGACGACTGCTCGGTCGAGGTGAACGCCGCCGGTACGTCCTTCGTCGAACCCGCCGGCCCGCGCCACCGGCACAACGGGCGCAGCGTGGGCAGCGAGCCTGTGGTGCTGTATGTGACGTATCTGCTGCCGCAGGGCAGTCCGCTGTCTGTCGACGCGCCTGCCCCGGCCTGCGAAGACAAGTAGCCGACACGGTGGGAGGGCTCAGTCCTCAGCGGTGACCACGACGGTCGCGGCCGAGGTGCCCAGACGCGGATCCTTGAGCGGGTCGGAGCCGGTGTACGGCTCCGGCTCCTGGTCGGGCTGGTGTTTCGGGGCCCTGTACTCCACCCGCACCGTACGCACCCGGCCGTCGATCTCTTCCGTGTACACGGCGCCCGTGCGGGAAGCCACGGCCTTGCCGCGGCGGCCGATGTCGTACGTACGGATGAAGTCGGCGACGCTGCTGTCCCGTACGACCTTGATGTCGTAGCGCAGCCGTGAGGAGACAACAGCGCCCGACGCGGACCGTGCCACCTTCGCCTCGGCGGCGACGTAGAAGCGGATCTCGTCGGGGTGCTGGTCGACCGAGACATGGGCGAAGGTCTCCGCGGCGTCCACGTCGGAGGTACGGGAGCGGGGCTCCTGAGTCGTCAGGACCAGGGCGAGCCAGAACAGCCCGAGGCCGGCCGACACCGCGAGCAGGGACAGCACAGCGACCCGGATGCCGCTGCGGCGCGGCCGGGCAGGGGCCGCCGTGGGGGACTCGGTGTCGGACAGGCTCACCGGCTCACTCTCAAGCTCCCGCGCCCGGTGCCGCTCCCGCTCGTGCTCCCGCTCAAGCTGCCCAGAGTCGTAGCCAGCCGGTCCCTGGCCTCGGTCTGCGCCGCGATCCGTGCATCAAGGACCGCGAGCCGTTCCCGCGCGATCCTGATGCCCGCCTCCGACGGCGGTGCGGTCACCATGTCGCCGTCCAGGCAGGCGCGGAACGCGTTCACGTCCTCCAGGGTCAGTCCGGCCGCCAGGAGATGACGGATGTTGCGGACCCGGACGGCCGTGCCGTCGTCGTAGATCCGGTAGCCGTTGTGAGCGCGGTCCGAGCTGATCAGCCCCACCTGCTCGTAGTGCCGCAGTGCACGTGCTGTCGCGCCTGTGACCTGTGCCAGTTCCCCGATGCGCATCCGCGCCCCACCTCCGGCGCCATCCTGACACGGACAGGGCCGGGGCGGGCCGGGGCGGGCGGGCCGGGGGCGTCGTGGATCAGGCGACCACTGCCCCGCCGTCGACCGCGAGGACTGTGCCGGTGATGAACGAGGCCTGGGGTGAGGCGAGTTGACCGATCGCCCAGGCCACCTCCTCCGGGCGGCCCACCCTGGCCAGCGGGGTGTGCGCCAGCTGCCAGGCCCGTACCGCCGCCTGGCGCTCGGGTGTGAGGCCCTGGTGGTCCCCGATCGGAGTGTCGACGGCGCCCGGCGCGACTGCCACCACCCGAACGGAGCGTGGCGCGAGGTCCACGGCCCAGGAGCGGGTGAGGAGTTCGAGGGCGCTCTTCGTCGCCGCGTACAGCGAATTGCCCGGCCAGGCGCGCTGCCCCACTGATGTCGTCACATTCACGATCACGCCACTGCCGGAAGCCTCCAGGGCGGGCAGCGCGGCCTGGGTGAGCAGGACGGGGGCGATGAGATTGGTGGCGAGCTGCGGCTGGATCGTCTCGCGGGTGAGGGTGCCGAGCGGGCCGCCGTGGACGATGGCGGCGTTGTTGACGAGGACATCGAGCCGTCCGTACGCCTCGACGGCCGTCCGTACGACGAGTTCGGGCGCGTCCTCCGCCGTGATGTCGGCGACGAGCGGGCGGATGGCGGGGCGGCCCTCGGCGGTCTCGGCGAGGGGCCCGGGCCTGCGGCCCACCGCGATCACGTGCGCGCCCTGCTCGGCGAACATCCGGGCGGTGGCGCGGCCGATGCCGGTGCCCGCCCCGGTGACGACGACGGTTCTGCTGTTTGCTGCGCTGCTTTCCATAGGGGGATGCTCGAACCCTGCCGTCAATGGCAGGGTCAATCCCCTCAGGGGCAATCCCCTGTGGAGCGACGGAGCGAGTGGAGCGAACAGACCCAGACCTGTGGACGCGGCGGCCCGCGGCAGCGCGGGAGCGCATCGACGATCTGGTGGTGGCGGCGCAGGATGATCCAGGTCATGCCGACCGTCCGGGAGTCCTTCCGGGCGGCCGGGGCCGAGCCGATGCCGAGCCTCATCGACTGCCGGATGGTGTTCTGCCGACGCGCTGAGCAGCTCGCCGATCGGCTGGTCCCGCCGCCACCGCAGGACGTGGGCACCCTGGCCACGCAGGCCGCGGAGCTGCCCCGGCCGCCCGTCGCCTTCGAGGCCGTCGGGGACGGCGACACCCAGGGCTGGATGGTCGTGCTGTTCGCGATCATTGCGGACCCGCGGGAGGAGGTTTTCCTCGCCTCGTTGCGCAACTACCCCAAGGAGGCGTACGAAGCGAGCGCGGCAGAACACGGGCTCGCCCGCCGTTTCGGGGTCCCCTCCCACTTCCCGAGCTCCGACGGATCCGATCTCGACGCGCCGCGCCGGACCCCGGCGAGGCGATGATGGGTGCGTGCGACTCGAAGCGATCACCTGGGAGCGGCTGACCGAAGCCGTCACCGACCGGGCGATGGAGACCAAGGCCGAGGACGGCAGTCCCTGGCTGCGTGTCGGCGTCGACGGCGCCCCCGCCGCCCGGACCGGGGAGCTCGCCGAGTGGATCGCCGAAGCTCTGCGGCTGCGCGGGCGCAGCGTGCTCGTGGCCGGGACGGGCGGTTTTCTGCGGCCCGCCTCGCTGCGGTACGAATACGGGCGCGAGGACCCCGATACGTACTACAGCGGCTGGTTCGACACCGGCGCGCTGTGGCGGGAGGTCTTCGGGCCGCTGGAGGCGGGCGGCACGGGACGCGTCCTGCCCGATCTGTGGGATCCGGAGACCGACCGGGCGACCCGCAGCCGGTACGTCGAACTCCCGTCCGGCGGCGTTCTGTTGCTGCACGGACCGTTCCTCCTCGGGCACTGGTTCCCGTTCGACCTGACGGTGCATTTGCGGCTGTCGCCCGGGGCGCTGCGGCGGCGTACGGAGCAGAGCGAGCGCTGGACGTTGCCCGCGTTCCAGCGGTACGAGGACGAGGTGGGGCCGGCGGAGGCCGCGGACGTTCTCGTACGGGCCGACGATCCGCGCCATCCCGCGTGGCGCGGCCTCGGCTGACACGGCAGATGGGGCCGGGGCGCCAGGTCATGGGTCAGGGTGCTTTCTCGGACTGCGGCCGGCCGCCGACGACCGTCACCGCCTCCGCCCCCGCCAGGCAGCCCTGCGCCGCGGCCTCCGGGGCATCGGCCCCGGACAGCCGGGCGGCGAGGAACGCGCCGGTGAAGGCGTCGCCCGCGCCTGTGGAGTCCACCGCCTCGGCCCGCACGGGCGGGACGCGGGCCGTGACGGCACCGGACTCCGCGACCAGGGCTCCCTCGGCTCCCAGGGTGACGACGGTGAGCGGGACATGCCGACTCAGCACGGCGGCGGCTTCGGCCGGATCGGGCAGGCCGGTCAGGAGACGCGCCTCGTCGGCATTGGGGAAGAGGACGTCCGCGCCGCCGAGCGCCGTCAGTACACGGTCCACGCCGAGTCCGGTGATGAAGCCCGCCGATGCCGGGTCCACGCTCACCGGGACGGCCTGTGCCCTCGCCGACTCCATCGCGAGCAGGGCCGTTCGGCGGCTGGTCTCGGAGAAGAGGAGATAGCCGGAGAGGTGCAGATGACCGACGCCGTCCAGCAGCGACGGCGACCAGTCGGCGGGGGAGAGGCGCAGTACCGCGCCACTGTCCGTGAGGAAGGTCCGCTCGGCGGTCGTGTCGACGAGCGCGATGACGGTGGCGGTCGCCACCTCGGGATCGGGGACGAGACGGGGCCGTACACCCGCGAGCCGCAGCTGCTCCGCGTGCCAGGCTGTGTCATCGGCGCCGACACGCCCCACCATACGTACGTCCCCGCAGCCCCAGCGGGCCGCCCAGCAGGCCACGTTGGCCCCGGCCCCGCCCGGCAGGATGCGGATCCTGGCCGCCGTGTCCGTCCCCCGGGCGAGCGGGGCGCGGTGCCGGGCCACGACGTCCGTGACGATGTCGCCGACGACCAGCAGGGCCGCCCCTGCCCTCACAGCGCCGCCGCGATCCGGGCCGCCAGCCGTACGTTGCCCCGCACCGCCGCCAGGTTGGCCTCCAGCGAAGCTCCCTCGGTCTGCCGCATCAGACAGTCGAGGAGGAAGGGTGTCACGGCCTGGCCGCTGATGCCCCGCTCCCGGCATTCGTCCAGCGCCTCGCCCAGCACCCGGTCGTGCAGCGCCGGGTCCAGCTGCTCCGACTCCGGCACGGGATTGGCGACGATCAGCGCCGACTCCGGACCGCCCAGCGAGTTCCGAGCCGCCATCACGGCGGCCACCTCCTCGGGCGTGCGCACCGTCCAGTCGACGGGCTGGCCCGAGGAGGCCAGATAGAAGCCGGGGAAGTGGTCCGTGTCGTACCCGAGGATGCCCACGCCGAGCGTCTCCAGCCGTTGCAGCGTCGCCGGGACGTCCAGGATCGACTTCACGCCCGCGCACACCACCGTGATCCGGGTCTGTGCCAGCAGCCGCAGATCCGCCGACTCGTCCTGCGTCTCGCACCATTCGCGGTGTACGCCGCCGAGCCCGCCGGTCGCGAAGACCCGGATCCCGGCCCGCGCCGCCAGGAACGCCGTTGCCGACACCGTCGTCGCCCCGCTCGCTCCCGTGGCCAGGGCGGGCGCGAGATCCCGATGGCCGAGCTTGCGTACGCCGTTGTCTCCCGCGATCCGCTCCAACTGGCTCTTTTCCAGGCCGATATGGGCCCGGCCGTCCAGTACGGCGACGGTGGCGGGTACGGCGCCCCCGGCCCGTACGAGCTCCTCCAGTTCCTCGGCGACGGCCAGATTGCGCGGACGCGGCAGTCCGTGCGCGATGATCGTCGACTCCAGGGCGACTACGGGGCGGCGTGTGGGGAGCGCCTCCCATACTTCCTCGGACAGCACGAGCTCATGTGATGGCATGTCACCATCTCTGACACAGCGGGAGGTTACCCAAACGTCAGGCGCGACCCGGCGGCCCCGCTGGTCCTGGCAGTCCCGGCGCTCCCGGCCGTCTCCGGGGTGTCAGGAGCCGGTCGCTCCCAGGGGGCAGACGGATACACGCTCTGAAGTGCGACAAGTGCCCACAGAGGGATGCGCACTTACGTGACGGTGCGGCGAACTGGCCGCCGAATGCGACCTGGTGTGCGCCCACACCGAGCCGGTGAAGAGCGGGCACCAGAGCACGAGCCGAGCACGCCCAGGCCGGTCACATCGGCTCAGGGGAGCCTCAACGTGAACCAGGGCACGCTGTCACCCGGCAGCAGGTACTTCTCGACTTCGACAAATCCGTGCGCTTGCGCGAAGCGCAGCCCGTCCACGTTGGATGCCAGGACAACCGTCTCGATCACGTCAGCGCCGAGCTTTCGCGCATGTGCCAGCCCTCGTGCGTAGAGCTCTTCACCGAACCCCTGCCCGCGGTGAGCGGGGAGCACTCGGGCTATCACGGTCGCCACCGATGCGTCGCTCGTGGGCGGACGCACCGTCGAGCAGCCCACAAGAACGTCGCCGAGGTAGGCAACCTCCAACCGGTAGCGCTGGACACGCTCTCGCACCTCGTCGAGTGACAAGGTGTCGGTGGGGATGATCACGTTATGGACGTACTGCCAGTCCTGGAGCATGGCATCGCCGTCCGCCTGCTCGATGCGAAGATCAGTCATCGCAGCAGGAAACCGTGTGCATCGTGGGGCGTCAACTCCCTTGTCCGCCCCAGCGCGCCATGTCATCGGCAGGTCGGCGGCGGCTTCCCGTGCCGTCTTTTCTCCTGTCCGTGCGCGGGCCGAGCGGTCCTCCTACGGGTGCCCTGCGCCTCGTCCCCGGGCCTCGTCAGCCGAGGGCCCTCCGTACGGCGAGCGCGGCCATCGGGAGCAGCAGACAGGCGCCGACCAGGTTCAGCCAGCCGTAGCTCGCCTGCGCGACGATCAGCCCGGCGGCCGCGCCGCCGATCCCGGCCGCCGTGTTCATGGTCAGATCCGACAGGCCCTGCACAGCGGCCCGGGCAGGCTGCGGTACGGAGTCGGTGAGCAGGGTGGAACCGGCCACCAGGCCCGCCGACCAGCCCAGACCGAGCACGAAGAGACCGGCGGCGGTCTGTCCGTGGCTCGCTCCGGCTGTGCCGGCCAGCAGCGCGGCCACGGAGAGCAGTCCGGCCGCCAGCCCGATCACCGCGAGCCGGCCGATACGGTCCGCCAGCCAGCCCATCAGCGGCGAGAACGCGTACATGCCCGCGATATGGCCGCTGATCACCAGGCCGATGAGCTGGATGTCCGCGCCGTGGTGGCTGAGTGCGACCGGGGTCATCGACATGATCGACACCATTGCGGTGTGCGAGACGGCGACGGTGACCAGAGCCAGCCGGGCCATCGGAGACTCCCGTACGGCCCGCACCCCGGCGCGCAGCGAGCGCCCTTCGGGGGAGCGGTCCTCCGGGGAGAGGGCCCGGGCGGTCAGCAGTGGATCGGGGCGCAGCAGGACGAGGACCATTGCCGCGGAGACGAGGAAGACGCCGGCGGCCCAGAGGAACGGGCCCGCGGCCGCGGGTATGCCGAGTCCGGCGACGCTGCGGCCCGCGGGCGCCGCGATGTTCGGGCCGAGCACGGCGCCGATCGTGGTCGCCCAGACAACGGTGGAGATGGCCCGGCCACGCCGCTCGGGCTCCGCGAGATCGGCGGCCGCGAAGCGTGCCTGCAGATTCGCCGAGGAACCTGCACCGAACCCGGCCATGCCCAGGAGCATGAGCGGGAAGTTCGAGATGACGGCGGCCAGCACGACCACGCCCGCGCCCAACGCCCCGATGAGATAGGCGAGTACGAGTCCGGGCCGCCGCCCGCGGGCCGTCATCAGCGCTGCCAGCGGCATGGAGAGCAGTGCGGTCCCGGCCACGGTGGCGGTCGGGGCGAGCCCGGACAGTGCCTCGGTGCCGCTCACCTCCTGCGCCAGCACGGCGGCCAGCGCGATACCGGTCGCGACGCCGAGCCCGCCGAGGATCTGGCTGGCGATGAGCACGGCGTTGATGCGCCGCCGCAGCGCGGGCAGGTCGCTCTCCGACACGGTGACGCGAGCCGCGGCCTTGTCGTCGGTCGCGGTCATCGCACGCACGCCGTTCTACCGCCGGCGGCAGGCGCGTCCCGCTGCCCGGCATGGCCGGCGCGCTCGGGAGCGCGAGCCACCGCGCCGGGCACGCCAGGTATGTCAGGTCCGTCAGGGCTGTTGGTCACTGACGCAGTGTGCCAGCCAGTACGCACGTAGGAAACCGTGCCCGAGCCGGCCGTCCGCCCGGAGATGGGCGGCCCGATTCCCGGCCGGCCCCGCTGCCCGGCACTCGGCGTACCTCTTGCCTGACTCAGAACAACGGCTCCGGCAGGACCCCCTCCAGTGCCAGCAGCTTCCGCTTCGTCTCCAGCCCGCCTCCGAACCCGCCCAGCCCGCCGTCCGTCTCCACCACCCGGTGGCACGGCACCACCACCGGCAGTGGATTGGAACCCATCGCCGCGCCCACCGCCTGCGCCGCGCCCGGCTGACCGACCCGGGCCGCCAGGTCGCCGTACCCGACGACCGTTCCGTACGGCACGCCGTCCGCCAGCTCTCGCAGCACCTCCCGGTTGAAGCCTCCGGACAGCGTCCAGTCCAGCGGCAGTTCGAACTCCCGCAGCCCGCCCGCGAAATACGCCTCCAGCTGGCGTATCGGCTCGGCCAGCCGTCCCCCCGCGTCCTCCGCCGGCTCGGTACCGAGCCGTCCCGCCAGCCGCCCGAGCGCCCTGTCCCGCACCGCCGCGTCGGCATGGAAGACCACGCTCACCAGGCCCTCGTCGGTCGCGGCGAGCAGCAGCGGTCCGATGTCCGAGCCCATCACGGTCCACTCGAAGCTCTTCATGCCGACCACGGTACGACCCCCCACTGACAACGCTGACAACGCTGACAGCGCCCACAACGCTGACAGCGCCGACAACGCCCGGTTCGAGGCGTCAGCCCCCGCCCCGCCACTGAAGATCAGTGCAGATCGTTTCAGATCGTTTCAGATCGATGCAGATCAGTGCAGATCAGTCCACCGCGTCCCGTACGACGTCCGGGTTGTTGGTGATGATCCCGTCGACGCCGAAGCCGTCCACCCGCATGGCGGCCGCGGCGTCGTTCACCGTCCACGTGCTGACCTGCAGACGCTTGCCGTGCGCGCCCTTCAGCGCGTGCACGGCGGCCACATAGTCCGCCGTCACGGAGGTGTGTGTCGGATTGATCTGGTCGGTGAACCCCGCGTACCACGGCAGGTCGGCGACCGCCGGCATACCGAGGAAGCCGGTCGTGATGTCCGGCCGCTGTTCGTGCACCGCTCTCACGCTGTCCGCACTGAAGCTCTGGATCACCAGCTTGTGCGTGACGTGGTGGCGGTCGAGCCAGCCCGTCTCCCGCAGTACCCGCAGCGTGTCCTTCTCGATGCCCGGGTAGGTTTCGGGCTTCTTGATCTCCAGCAGCAGTTTCTGACTGTTGTTCTCGACCCGGTTCAGATACTGCTTCAGCGTCGGCACCCGCGCGCCCGCCCACTGGGCCCCGAACCAGCTGCCGGCGTCCAGCGTGGCGATCTCCGCGGCCGTGAAGTCCTTGATCTTCCAGGGCGCCCGGCCGGGGAAGCGCTGCTCCACGTCGGTGGTCCGGGCCAGCGAATCGTCGTGGACGACGACCAGCTCGCCGTCCTTGGTGCGCTGCACATCGTTCTCGACCCAGGCGAAGCCCATGTCGTCGGCGAGGTCGATTGCGGCGAAGGTGTTCTCCGGCGCGTAGGCCGAGGCGCCGCGATGGGCGATCACGAGTGGCTCACCGGCCTTGCCCGGGCTCTCCTGGGTCCCGGAAGCGGACCCCGGCAGGAGCAGTGCGGTGGCTCCCAGGACGGCGGCGGCCGTTGCTGCGGCGGGGCGTGCGTACACATGGACTCCTCACGTCGTCGGACCACGGACGGTCGGGCCGACGGTGGCACTCGGCGGCCAACGAGGGACAGGCGAAGTATGGCCACTATGTGAACGGAACCGACCAGAACACATCACGTGACAACTTCCGTGTCGATAAATCTCCGTTCACTTGTTTGCTTAGCGTTGCGGGGGCCATACCCTCGCCCCCAACCAGACGTTCCGTCAGGGATCGCGGGATCACAAGGAGCGAAGGGCATACGGGTATGCAGGGCACTGTGGACGGATTCAGCTACGGCCTCGCCACACCCGTGGCGGCGTACTTCATGGCGTGCCTCGGCGGGGCCCTGGGCCTGCGCTGTACCACCAGGTCCCTCCGTAACCGGTCTTCCGTCAAGCCGGGCTGGCTCGCACTCGGCGCCACCGCGATCGGCTCGGGCATCTGGTCCATGCACTTCATCGCGATGATGGGCTTCACCGTCGCGGAGGCACCGATCGCGTACGACGTACCGACGACATTCGCCGGCCTCGCCATTGCCGTCGTCATGGCCGGCATAGGGATCTTCATCGTCGGATACCGCGGTGCGACCCCCATGGCCCTGGTCACCGGCGGCATGATCACCGGTCTCGGCGTGGCCTCCATGCACTACCTCGGCATGGCCGGAATGCGACTGCAGGGACGCCTCGAGTACGACACGCTGACGGTCGCGCTCTCCGTAGTGATCGCCGTCGTGGCCGCCACCTCCGCGCTCTGGGCGGCTGTGTCGGTCCACGGCTTCATGGCGAGCCTGGGCGCCAGTCTGGTGATGGGCATCGCGGTGAGCGGGATGCACTACGTGGGGATGGCCGCGGTCAGCGTTCATCTGCACGGCGCCGGGGGCCGCTCCGCTGCAGCCGGCGACTCGCCCGCCACGCTCCTCGTGCCCATGCTGGTCGGCCCGGTGGTCTTTCTGCTCCTCGCCGGGGTGGTGGTGATGTTCGACCCGCTGCTGGTGATGGGCGAGCCGGCCTGGCAGCGGCCGGGCGAGGGGCGGGACAGGCGCGCCGGGGTGCCCGCGCAGCGCTCGCAGCCGTCGCACGGCGAGCGCCGGTACGGTGAGCCCGCCGGCGACCGGTACGGCAAGCCTGCGAGCTGGGGAGCCGACCGGGCCGCGCATCGTGAAACCCTGCGCCGGGAGCCCCGGGCCGGCGACTTTCCACGGTCGCGCGACTGGTGAAGCCGGTGATCTCCTGCGGATCACCACCCGGCTGTCAGTGGTGGGTCGTACGGTTGTTGCATGCGGCCCGTTTCCAAGATCGAACGCACGGTGGCGCCTTTCGAGGTCGTCAGTCCCTACCAGCCCAATGGCGACCAGCCGACGGCCATCGCCGACCTGGAGCGGCGTATCCGCGCAGGCGAGAAGGATGTCGTCCTGCTCGGTGCGACCGGCACCGGCAAGTCGGCGACGACCGCCTGGATGATCGAGAAGCTTCAGCGTCCCACCCTGGTCATGGCGCCGAACAAAACCCTGGCCGCCCAGCTGGCGAACGAGTTCCGCGAGCTCCTGCCCAACAATGCCGTCGAGTACTTCGTCTCGTACTACGACTACTACCAGCCCGAGGCGTACGTCCCGCAGTCGGACACGTACATCGAGAAGGACTCCTCGATCAACGAGGAGGTCGAGCGGCTGCGCCACTCCGCGACGAATTCCCTGCTCACCCGGCGCGATGTGATCGTGGTCGCCTCCGTCTCGTGCATCTACGGCCTCGGCACCCCGCAGGAGTACGTCGACCGGATGGTGCAGCTCAAGGTCGGCGACGAGATCGATCGCGACCAACTGCTGCGTCGATTCGTCGACATCCAGTACACGCGCAACGACGTGGCGTTCGCGCGCGGCACCTTCCGGGTCCGTGGCGACACCATCGAGATCTTCCCGGTATACGAGGAGCTCGCCGTCCGCATCGAGATGTTCGGTGACGAGATCGAGGCCCTGTCCACCCTCCACCCGCTGACCGGCGAGATCATCAGCGAGGACCAGTCGCTCTACGTCTTCCCCGCGAGTCACTACGTGGCGGGACCGGAGCGCATGGAGAAGGCGATCAACGGTATCGAGGTGGAGCTGGAGGGGCGCCTCGCCGAGCTGGACAAGCAGGGCAAGCTGCTGGAGTCCCAGCGGCTGCGCATGCGCACCACGTACGACATCGAGATGATGCGCCAGATCGGCTCCTGCTCGGGCATCGAGAACTACTCCATGCACTTCGACGACCGCGGCCCCGGCTCCGCCCCGAACACCCTCATCGACTACTTCCCCGAGGACTTCCTCCTCGTCATCGACGAGTCGCATGTCACCGTGCCGCAGATCGGCGCGATGTACGAGGGTGACGCGTCCCGCAAGCGGACTCTGGTCGACCACGGTTTCCGGCTGCCGTCCGCCCTCGACAACCGTCCGCTGAAATGGGAGGAGTTCCAGGGGCGCATCGGCCAGACCGTCTATCTGTCGGCCACCCCCGGTAAGTACGAACTCTCCCGCGGCGACGGTTTCGTGGAGCAGATCATCCGCCCCACCGGCCTGGTCGACCCGGAGGTCGTCGTCAAGCCCACCGAGGGCCAGATCGACGACCTGGTGCACGAGATCCGCGAACGCACGGAGAAGAACGAGCGTGTCCTGGTCACCACGCTCACCAAGAAGATGGCCGAGGACCTCACCGACTACTTCCTCGAACTGGGCATTCAGGTCCGTTACTTGCACAGTGACGTCGACACCCTGCGCCGGATCGAGCTGCTGCGCGAGCTGCGTGCTGGTGAGTACGACGTCCTGGTCGGCATCAACCTGCTGCGCGAGGGCCTCGACCTCCCCGAGGTGTCGCTGGTGGCGATTCTCGACGCCGACAAGGAGGGCTTCCTGCGCTCCGGTACCTCGCTGATCCAGACCATCGGCCGCGCGGCGCGCAATGTCTCCGGCCAGGTCCATATGTACGCGGACAAGATCACCGCGGCGATGGAGAAGGCCATCGAGGAGACCAACCGCCGCCGGGAGAAGCAGATCGCGTACAACACGGAACGCGGCATCGACCCGCAGCCCCTCCGTAAGAAGATCAACGACATCGTTGCGACCATCGCGCGTGAGGAGGTCGACACCGAGGAGCTGCTCGGGACCGGATACCGGCAGGCGAAGGCGGACAAGCCGGGCAAGGGGGCGAAGGCTCCCGCCCCGGCGCTCGGCGGCAAGGCCGGCAGGTCCGGCAAGAAGGGCGAGGTGCTCACCGACCGTCCGGCGGCCGAACTGGCAGGGATCATCGAGGAGATGACCGAGCGGATGCGGGCCGCGGCCGCCGATCTGCAGTTCGAGGTGGCGGCACGGCTGCGCGACGAGGTGAGCGAGTTGAAGAAGGAGCTGCGGCAGATGAAGGAGGCGGGCCTCGCCTGAGCCCTTCACACCAGGTGTGTTTCAAGACCGACACAAAAACGAGCCAACTGTGACGCGTCGTTCGAGTGACTGCGTAGGGTGCTGGACAACCGCACACATGGGCGGCAGCGATTCGGGAGAAGGGGACAGCGCGTGACGGTCAACATGACCAAGGGTCAGGCCATCAGCCTGCAGAAGAGCGACGGGGGCACTCTCACCGCGGTGAGGATGGGGCTCGGCTGGCAGGCAGCGCCGCGCCGCGGTCTGTTCGGCTCGCGCACCCGGGAGGTCGACCTGGATGCGTCGGCGGTGCTTTTCGCGGACAAGCAGCCGGTGGACGTGGTCTTCTTCCGCCACCTCGTCAGCGACGACGGCTCGGTCAAGCACACCGGTGACAACCTGGTCGGCGGAGCGGGCTCGGGCGGCGACGACGAGGCGATCCTCGTCGACCTGCAGCGCGTGCCGGTTCACATCGACCAGATCGTCTTCACGGTGAACTCCTTCACCGGCCAGACGTTCCAGGAGGTGCAGAACGCCTTCTGCCGCATCGTCGATGAGACCAACGGCCAGGAGCTCGCCCGCTACACGCTCGACGGCGGCGGCCAGTACACCGCGCAGATCATGGCGAAGGTGCACCGCGCAGGCGCCGGCTGGCAGATGACGGCCCTCGGCAACCCGGCCAACGGCCGTACGTTCCAGGACCTGATGCCGTCCATCCTGCCGCACCTGTAGGCACGGGTCGGGCGGAAGAACACGCAGCTCCCGGAGGCACCAGGCCGCCGGGAGCTGCACCGCTTGTCACCACCCAGCACGACAGCCCAACACGCGCGCCGAGAACGACCGCCGAGAACGACCGCCGAGGGCGGCCGCTGCGTAGGACCGCAGCGGAGTCCGGTCATCAGCTCAGCGGGCACGACCACCACAGAGCACCGCACAGCACCGAGGGGACAGAGGCGATGACGGCCGAGCTGGTCCGGGGGCAGAACCATCCATTGCCCCACACCCGCCTGGAGATACGGGTGTCGGCCGGCCATCCGGTCGTGGCCTGCGCCACCTGCGCCGACGAGCAGGGGACGGTACGCGAGGAGTGGATCGCGCACCCGGGCGCCCCCGTGCTGACCGGGATCGAGGTGTCCCCGCGCGCCACCGAAGCGCCTCGGTTCGCCCTCGACCTGGACGCCGTGCCCGATGAGGTGCATCAGGTGAACGCGTTGCTCGCGCTCCCCGAAAACACCGGCGGCCCGGCCCACTTCGGCGCCACCGAGGCCCCCTTCGTGGCGGTCGCCGTCCAGGACGGCGACGAGCTGGCCAGCTTCACCATCACCGGCCTGGACGCCGAGACGGCGCTCGTCGCGGTCGAGGTGTACCGCCGCCAAGGCGCCTGGAAGGTGCGCGCCGTCGGCCAGGGGTACGCCGGCGGACTCGTGGAGCTGCTGGGTGACCAGGGGCTGGCGAAGGCCCGCGAAACGGCCGCCGCCATTCAGGAGACGGCAGCCGAGCGCGCGCCCCGTGCCGAACCGGCGCAGTTGCGTACGAGCAGTGCCGACGGCGTGTTCGCCAGGCCGCCGATGCCGCCGATGCCGCAGAACCCGGCGCCCGGACCGGACACCACGGTTTCCGACGGCCTCTCGGTCGCCGGGGCGCAGCCCGCTGCCTCCGGTCAGACGCCCACGCCCGACGCGGCGCACCCCGCGCCGGGATCCGGCGGACCCATCAACTACGCCCATCCGCGGCGGCAGTCCGTCGCGCCCCCGCCGCCGCCCCCTGCCGCTCAGCCCGCCCAGCCCGGGCAGCCGGCCGGGCCGGTCGCGGGCGACGCCACCGGCTGGTCCATGGAGGAGCGCCTCTACAACCAGATCTGGGGCATGTTCGAGGATCTGGCCCGTACCACCGCCGCGTACCGCAGCGCTGTCGACTTTGCCGAGTCCCGGATGGACCAGGAGATCGACAAGGTCCTCTCCGATCCGCGCAGCCGCATCGGCGGGACGGGCGACGCCGCACGCGAGGCGGCCCGCGCCAAATGCGAGCAGCTCACCGAGCAGGCCCGCCAGGTCCTCGACCGGGACCTCGCACAGCTCACCGCCGAGTCCGAGGTCGTCGAGCCCGCTCTGCCGCCCGCCTTCGCCCGCTGGGACAACCCCGCCTGGCACGCGTACCGCGTTCCGATGGAGATCCCGATGGCGCTGCGCCTCGGTGACCTTCATCTCCCCGAGAGCCCGGATCTGCGCATCCCGTTCCTGGTGCGGCTGCCGCTGGAGCGGGGGCTGTGGGTGGACAGCGGACGTTCCGGCTCGGAGGCTGCTCTGCTGCTGGACGAGGCGCAGCTGCGCAAACTCGCCCTGGACTCCGCGGTCACGCACGCCGCCCGGCTGCTCGCGGTCTATCCGCCGGGCGAGTTCTCGGTCCATGTCATCGACCCGGCGGGCACGGCGGCCGCCTCGCTTGCGCCGCTGGTCGACTCCGGGGTCCTCGCCGGTCCGCCGGCGGCCGGCGCCCAGGGCGTCAGTGCCGTTCTCGCCAAGCTCACCCAACGCGTGGACCTGGTGACCATGGCGATGCGCGGTGGCGCGGCGGACTCGCTCCCGCCCGATCTGGACACCGCGGAACAGCTGCTGATCGTCAATGACTTCCCGCACGGCTTCGACGACCGCGCCGTCACTCAGCTGCGCTATCTCGCCGACGAGGGTCCGGCGGTCGGTGTCCATCTGCTGATGGTCGCGGACCGCGAGGACGCGAGCGCGTACGGACCGGTGCTCGACCCGCTCTGGCGCTCCCTGTTGCGCATCACCCCGGTCCCCGACGACCATCTGGCAGACCCCTGGGTCCGGCATGCCTGGACGTACGAGCCGCTGCCGGTGCCACCGGGGAGCGGGGTGCTGCGGCAGGTGCTGGACCAAGTGGCCGCCGCCCGGCGGGACTGGCGCCGCTGACCTGCGCACTTGGAGTCCGCTTTACCAACGCCTTTACCTTCCTTTGGTCTTTCCTGTACTCTTCTTTGCGCGGAGGGGAGTACTCCCGACTCGCGGCGTGCCCGTCAATACGGACCGACATCGGTCCCGGGGCGTCGGCCCGTGGTGCGGTACACGCCGTCCCGGGTGGAGGAGACCTCCGGCAGCGACGACGCTGATCAGTAGCCGTACGACGCCGGAGGCGCAGTGGACGTTTCATGGACCCTGTGGGTGCTGACCATTCTTGGTCTGAGTGCCCTGATTGCTGTCGACTTCTTCATCGGGCGCAAGCCCCATGACGTGTCGATCAAGGAAGCCGGAATCTGGACGGTCGTCTGGATCGTCCTGGCCGCGCTCTTCGGCCTCGGCCTGCTGATATTCGGCACCAGCCAGGCATCGGGCGAGTTCTTCGCCGGCTTCATCACCGAGAAGTCGCTCAGCGTCGACAATCTCTTCGTCTTCGTCCTGATCATGGCGAAGTTCTCGGTGCCTTCCCACCTCCAGCAGCGGGTGCTGCTCGTCGGTGTGCTGATCGCCCTCGTGCTGCGCGCCATCTTCATCGCAGCCGGCGCCGCGATCATCGCCAGCTTCGCCTGGGTCTTCTACATCTTCGGTGCGTTCCTCATCTACACCGCCTGGAAGCTCATCCAGGAGGCGCGCTCCGACGACGAGGACGAGGAGTTCGAGGAGAACCGGCTCCTCAAGTCCATCGAGAACCGCTTCGGCGTCGCCGACAGGTACCACGGCACGAAGCTCTTCATCCGCAGCAACGGCAAGCGCATCCTGACCCCGCTGATGGTGGTCATGCTCGCGATCGGCACCACTGATGTGCTCTTTGCGCTGGACTCCATCCCGGCGATCTTCGGCCTGACCCAGGACCCGTACATCGTCTTCACCGCCAACGCCTTCGCGCTCATGGGTCTGCGGCAGCTGTACTTCCTCATCGGCGGACTGCTCAGGAAGCTGGTCCACCTCAGCTACGGCCTGTCGGTGATCCTCGGCTTCATCGGCGTCAAGCTGGTGCTGCACGCTCTGCACGAGAGCGGGGTGCATGTCCCCGAGATCTCCATCCCGTTCTCGCTGGCGGTCATCTGCGGCGTGCTGATCGTCACGACGATCACCAGCCTGATCGCCTCCAAGAGGCAGGCCACGCGGGAAGCAGCCGAGGCGGACGCGGCCGCCTCGGACAAGGCGAACGAGTCGCGCGAGTCGTCCGACTCGTCCGATTCCGAGAAGGACAGCGTCGAGGCCTGACGGCGGGCGAGCGGCCCAGGGATGTCCAGTACCGGCCGGAGTTGCTCAGCACTCCGGCCGGTACTTGCTTGTGCGGGGGAGTGTCCATCGGCCACGGGGCGTGGAGCAGCAGGCCGTCGCTGCTGCCCCGTGCCCTCAGTCCGCCACCCCGCCACCCCCGCCAGTCCGCACCCCGCCCGTCGGACAGGGGCACCGTTTGCCCGGCGTCCGTCAGGTTGCCCGGCGTCCGTCAGGCAGGTACCGCCTCCGGCGGCTCAGCCGTACCGGTCCGTGCCGCCGCGGGCAGGGTCTCCGGCAGCAGCGCGAAGCACCCGAGACTCAGCAGCGCGATGGCGGTCAGATAGACCGCCACGCCCCACGGCGGCCCGTCGCCCCGGGCCACCGTCGTGGCCACGATCGGCGTCAGCGCACCGCCGACCACCCCGCCCAGGTTGTAGCCGACGGCCGCTCCCGTGCAGCGCACCCTCGGCTCGTACAGTTCCGGCAGATATGCGGCAACCACCGAGAACATCGTGATGAAGGCCAGCAGCGCGCCCAGGAAGCCGGCGAACATCAGCAGCGGCTCCGCGGTCTGCAGCAGGGCCACCATCGGGAACATCCACAGCGCGGCCGCCGCGCAGCCCAGCAGACACATGGGCCGGCGCCCGTACCGGTCGCCGAGCATCGCCGTGAAGGGCGTCGCCGCGCCCTGGACGGCGACCGCCGCCATGATGCAGGCGAGCATCGTCGTGCGGTCCACCCCGAGCTGTTCGGTGGCGTAGGCGAGCGACCAGGTGGTGACCGCGTAGAACACGGCGTAGCCGATCGCGAGCGCGCCCGCTGTCAGCAACACCAGCCGCCACTGCCCGCGCACCACGTCGATCAGCGGCACCCTCGCCCGTAGTCCCGTCTCGGCGAGCTTCTTGAACTGCGGGGTCTCCGACAGGGACGTACGCAGCAGCAGCCCGGCCAGCGCCAGCACCCCCGCCGCCCAGAACGGCACCCGCCAGCCCCACGACCGGAACTGCGCATCGGTCAGCACCGCCGACAGCACCACCATCACCCCGTTGGCCAGCAGAAAGCCGACCGAGGGCCCGATCTGGGGAAAGCTCGCCCACAGTCCGCGCCGCCGCTCCGGAGCATGCTCGGCTGTCAGCAGGACGGCCCCGCCCCACTCGCCGCCGAGCCCCAGCCCCTGGAGAAAGCGCAGCACGAGCAGGAGGACGGGCGCGGCCACCCCGATCGACGCGTACGCCGGCACGAACCCGACGGCGACCGTCGCCGCCCCGGTCAGCAGCAGGGAGGCGAAGAGTACAGGACGGCGTCCGTACCGGTCGCCGATGTGCCCGAAGATCACCGACCCGATGGGCCGCGACAGAAAGCCGACCCCGAAGGTGCCGAAGGCGGCGAGCGTCCCCGCCAGCGGCGAGAAGGTCGGAAAGAAGAGCGGCCCCAGGACCAGCGCGGCGGCGGTCCCGTAGACGAAGAAGTCGTAGAACTCGATGGCTGTACCGGCGAGCGAGGCGGCCGCGATCCGGGTCATGGACGGAGGTTGATCTTCGCGCATGACGGCCAAACTACCTGCGTGGACCCGGGTTTACGGGGGCGCACGGAAGCATCCGCAGCCGGACCGTTCGCGCCGCCCCTGCCACCGCGCCGGAGCCTCTCTCAGTACGTGACGGTGATGCGCCGCGCAGTCCCGTCCACCCGCACCACACCCCCGTAGGGGATGACCAGCTGAGGATCGGTGTGCCCGAGATCGACGTCGAAGACGGCCATCGTGCCCGGGGCGTACGCCTCCAGAGCCCGCATTACCGCCGCGCGCTGCTCCTGTGCGTAACGTGCCTGCTCCTCAGGGCTGTTGGGCTGTGACAGGGACCAGGTCTTGGGGCGCCCCATCAGCAGCGCGGGAAAACGCCGCAGCAGGCCGCGCTCGCCCATGTTCCGCAGGATCCGGAACGCCTCTTCGGCGCGCGGCAGTTCCTCGGAGGTCTCCAGCACCAGCACCCCGCCGTCGTACACGGACAGGTCGTCCTGGATCTCGCGGTTCGCCATCAGCAACCAGGAGAGGATCTCCAGGTTTCCGCCCCAGCTGCGGCCCTCCACGACCCGCTCCGGCCCGTGCCAGTCCCAGCCTCCGGCCGGTTGCGTCTCGGGCTCCCGCTCGAAGGTCGCCGGGTCCGCCCAGTCGCGGTCCACGACCCGGAACCGTTCGGCGGGACGCAGCTCATAGGGCCCCGAGGAGAACAGGGCGGCGCGCAGTGACTCGGCGGTCAGCGGATCCATCACCCCGGGCCGGCCCAGCTCGCACATCACACTCCCGCCGTGATAGCCGACGATGCCCAGATTCCACAGGAAGGCCAGAAGGTTGGTGTTGTCGCTGTACCCGAAGAAGGGCTTCGGGTTGGCGCGGATCAACTCGCGGTCCAGCAGCGGCAGTACGGTGATCTGGTCGTCGCCGCCGATGCTCGCGATCACGGCCTTCACGGACGGATCCCCGAATGCGGCATGAATGTCGTCGGCCCGCTCCTGCGCAGTCGCACCCATCGAGCGCGTCGCCGGGTACTCGACCGGCACCAGCCCGAACTCCTTCTCCAGCCGCTGGAGTCCCAGTTCGTACGGGAGCGGAAGCAGCTCCGGAAGACCGCCGGAGGGTGAGATCACCGCGATCCGGTCACCGGGACGAGGTTTGGGCGGGTACGTGGGAGTCGGCATGCGGCGATCGTAGCGACGCGTCCGCAGCCTGTTCGAGGGTTCTTCGGCCGGGGCCCGGACGGTGGAATCGCCCCGTGGAGTTCAAGCCGTGGGGGTCAAGCGGTGGAGTTCAAGCGGTGGAGTTCAAGGGCGTGGTCAAGCGGCTCTGATCACCAGCCGCGCTCGCGCCACTCGGCGAGGTGCGGGCGCTCCGCGCCGAGGGTGGAGTCGTTTCCGTGGCCCGGGTAGATCCAGGTCTCGTCCGCCAGCGAGCCGAAGAGCTTGGCCTCGAGCCCGTCCATCAGGGAGGTGAAGTCCGCCGGGCCGGTGGTCCGTCCCGGGCCGCCGGGGAAGAGGCAGTCGCCGGTGAAGACATGCGGGTGGCCGTGCGGGTCGTCGTAGACGAGGGCGATCGAGCCCGGGGTGTGTCCCACCAGATGGCGGGCGGTCAGCTCGACGCGGCCGACGCGGATCGTGTCCCCGTCCTCGACCGGTACATCGGTCGGGACGGGGATGCCCTCGGCGTCGTACCGCCCGGCGTAGGTGCGGGCGCCGGTCGACCGGACGACCTCGGCCAGTGCCTGCCAGTGGTCGCCGTGGCGGTGGGTGGTGACGACGGACGCGATGGAGTCGTCACCGATCATCCGGAGCAGGGTCTCGGGTTCGTCGGCCGCGTCGATCAGCAGCTGCTCGCCGGTGGCCCGGCAGCGCAGCAGATAGGAGTTGTTGTTCATCGGGCCGACCGCGACCTTGGAGATCATCAGGTCTGTGAGCTCGTGCACATCCGCCGGGCCGCCGACCTTCACCACTCCGCTGTACGTCATGGAGCCAGCCTATAGCGGGGGCAGCGTGGGAAGCAGGGCTCCTGCCGTGTCCAGATCCTTCCCGTCCCGGCGGCCGGCGAGCCAGCCGAGCAGCGCGGGGACGGGGCCGGAGACGGTCACCGGAATGCCGTCCTGACCGCCGGTGCGCCACTCCCCGCCGACTGCTCCGGCGGCACCGTCCTGTCCGGTTGCGAGGATCCGGGTCGGGGGGACGTCCGCGCGGCCGGTGAAGCGCTGCGCGAGGAAGTCGATCTCCCGTGCGGTGAACTCTCCGGGCAGGTCCTCGAGCTCGTAGCCGATGTCCAGATCGACATGGTGCAGCTCGACCTCGATGAGGCGGCGGAAGGGGATGCGGGCCGCGGCGTCGGTCACGCCGTTGCGCAGCTCGACAGTGCGGTTCCAGTCGGCGGGCCCGGCACCGACGGCCTGGAAGCGGGCGGCCGTGTCGCGTACGTCGGCGAGCTGGGCGGCGAGGGGGCGGGGCGCATCGCGTTCGATGTCGGCATCGCGCGCCTCGCCGCTGACGTACATCGGGCGGCCCTCGAGGACATTGACGAGCGCGTCGGCGTTTCGGGCGAGATGGGCCAGTACATGGCCGCGGCTCCAGCCCGGCAGCCGTGACGGTCCGGTCGTGGTGGCGTTGTCCAGAGCGGCGGCTGCGGTGAGGAGCCGGTCGGTTGCTTCACGTACAGAGGCCAGGTCGCGCAGGGGATCGATCATGGCGCCGACGATAGTCCCGCCACCTGATCGGGTGAAGGTGGCAGAGCATGACCGTAATTCGAATGCACGTGCTATACGCTCGGTGGAGACATCAGGCATCCTTGGTTGGCAGGAGCCATACCAAGCTTGGAATCCAAACGATCCGGCGGCCCCCATAGTCTGGGCGGGGGCTGTGCCCCCCGCTTCTCTCAAGAAAGGTGCGGACCGGCGTGGCCGACCGTCTCATCGTTCGTGGCGCTCGCGAGCACAACCTCAAGAACGTCTCGCTCGACCTCCCGCGTGACTCCCTCATCGTGTTCACCGGGCTCTCGGGGTCGGGCAAGTCGTCCCTCGCGTTCGACACGATCTTCGCCGAGGGGCAGCGCCGGTACGTCGAGTCGCTCTCCTCCTACGCCCGGCAGTTCCTCGGCCAGATGGACAAGCCGGACGTCGACTTCATCGAGGGTCTCTCCCCGGCCGTCTCCATCGACCAGAAGTCGACCTCGCGCAACCCGCGCTCGACGGTCGGCACCATCACCGAGGTCTACGACTACCTCCGGCTGCTCTTTGCCCGTATCGGCAAGCCGCACTGCCCCGAGTGCGGCCGGCCCATCACGCGCCAGTCGCCGCAGGCCATCGTCGACAAGGTGCTCGAACTGCCCGAGGGCAGCCGCTTCCAGGTGCTCTCGCCCCTCGTGCGCGAGCGCAAGGGTGAGTTCGTCGATCTCTTCGCCGATCTGCAGACCAAGGGCTACAGCCGGGCGCGGGTCGACGGACAGACCATCCAGCTCTCCGACCCGCCCAAGCTGAAGAAGCAGGAGAAGCACACCATCGAGGTGGTCATCGACCGCCTCACCGTCAAGGACGGTGCCAAGCGCCGGCTGACCGACTCGATCGAGACCGCGCTCGGCCTCGCCGGCGGTATGGTCGTGCTCGACTTCGTCGACCTCGCCGAGGACGACCCCGAGCGCGAGCGGATGTACTCCGAGCATCTCTACTGCGCGTACGACGACCTCTCCTTCGAGGAGCTCGAGCCCCGCTCCTTCTCCTTCAACTCGCCCTTCGGCGCCTGCCCCGACTGCACCGGTATCGGCACGCGTATGGAGGTCGACCCGGAGCTGATCGTCCCGGACGAGGAGAAGTCCCTCGACGAGGGTGCGATCCATCCCTGGTCGCACGGCCACACCAAGGAGTACTTCGGCCGGCTCATCGGCGGGCTCGCCCAGGCGCTGGGCTTCAGCACCGACATGCCCTGGGCCGGGCTGCCGCAACGTGCCAAGAAGGCGCTGCTGCACGGGCACAAGACCCAGGTCGAGGTCCGCTACCGGAACAGATACGGGCGGGAGCGTGCGTACACCACGCCCGCATTCGAAGGAGCCGTGCAGTTCGTCAAGCGGCGGCACAGCGAGGCCGAGAGCGACTCCAGCAGGGAGCGCTTCGAGGGCTATATGCGCGAGGTGCACTGCCCGACGTGTGAGGGCACCCGGCTGAAGCCGATCGTCCTGGCGGTCACGGTGATGGAGAAGTCGATCGCCGACGTCGCCGCGATGTCGATCAGCGAGTGCGCGGACTTCCTCGGCCGGCTCAAGCTCAACACCCGCGACAAGAAGATCGCCGAGCGGGTGCTCAAGGAGGTCAACGAACGGCTGAAGTTCCTGGTCGACGTCGGCCTCGACTACCTCTCGCTGAACCGCGCGGCCGGCACGCTCTCCGGCGGCGAGGCACAGCGCATCCGGCTCGCCACCCAGATCGGCTCCGGACTGGTCGGTGTGCTGTACGTCCTGGACGAGCCGTCCATCGGTCTGCATCAGCGCGACAACCACCGGCTCATCGAGACGCTCGTCCGGCTGCGCGACATGGGCAACACCCTCATCGTCGTCGAGCACGACGAGGACACCATCAAGGTGGCCGACTGGGTCGTCGACATCGGCCCGGGCGCGGGTGAGCACGGCGGCGAGGTCGTGCACTCCGGTTCGCTGAAGGAGCTACTGGCCAACAAGGCGTCGATCACCGGTCAGTACCTCGCCGGGAAGAGGTCCATCCCGACGCCGGACATCCGCAGGCCCGTGGATCCGGGACGGCAGCTCACCGTCCACGGCGCCCGGGAGAACAACCTGCGCGACATCGACGTCTCCTTCCCGCTCGGCGTGCTGACGGCGGTCACCGGTGTCTCGGGATCGGGCAAGTCGACGCTGGTCAACGACATCCTCTACACCCACCTGGCGCGCGAGCTCAACGGCGCCAAGTCGGTGCCGGGACGCCACACCCGGGTGGACGGCGACGACCTCGTCGACAAGGTGGTGCACGTCGATCAGTCGCCCATCGGCCGTACGCCCCGTTCCAACCCGGCGACGTACACCGGTGTCTTCGACCACGTCCGCAGGCTCTTCGCGGAGACGATGGAGGCCAAGGTCCGGGGCTACCTCCCCGGCCGGTTCTCCTTCAACGTCAAGGGCGGCCGCTGCGAGAACTGCTCCGGTGACGGCACCATCAAGATCGAGATGAACTTCCTGCCGGACGTGTACGTCCCGTGCGAGGTCTGCCACGGGGCGCGCTACAACCGGGAGACCCTGGAGGTTCACTACAAGGGGAAGTCCATCGCCGAGGTGCTGGACATGCCCATCGAGGAGGCGCTGGACTTCTTCGGTGCCGTCCCGACGATCGCCCGCCATCTGAAGACCCTCCATGAGGTGGGCCTCGGCTATGTGCGGCTGGGCCAGTCCGCGCCGACCCTCTCGGGCGGTGAGGCCCAGCGTGTGAAGCTGGCTTCGGAGCTCCAGAAGCGTTCCACCGGACGTACGGTCTATGTCCTGGACGAGCCGACGACCGGTCTGCACTTCGAGGACATCAGCAAGCTGATCAATGTGCTGTCCGGTCTGGTCGACAAGGGCAACACGGTGATCGTCATCGAGCACAACCTGGATGTCGTCAAGACGGCCGACTGGGTCGTCGACATGGGCCCCGAGGGCGGCAACGGCGGCGGCCTGGTCATCGCCGAAGGCAGTCCGGAGCAGGTGGCGGCGGTCCCGACCAGTCACACCGGCAAGTTCCTGCGGGACATCCTGGACGCGGACCGGATCAGCGACGCGACGGTGCCCCCGGCGCGGAAGGCGACGAAGAAGGCTGTGGCGAAGAACGCCGTGGCCAGGAATGCGGTCGCCGCGAAGGCGGCCCCGGTGAAGAAGACGGCCACGGCACGGACCACCCGGTCCCGCAAGGCCTGACCCGGACACCCCTGAACACCCGTGCGCACCGTGGGAACTCCCGCGGCGCGCACGGGTGTTCAGCGCCCCTGGGGCGTTCTTGAGAAGTCCGGCCGCCCCGCGGCCTCTGGCATGCACATCCCCGGCCACCGCTGGGAAGTGCCCCCACGCGATGGTGTCGGCTTCGCCCGAGTACGTCCCGTACGAGAGCGGTCCTCCGCTGCGCGATGGCACGCACCGGACGCCGCAGGGCCCGCCCTGCGGGCGCGGACGGCGCTCCTTCTCCCGCACGCCCTAGCGGTCGGGCTCCGCCAGTTCCGACGCATACGGCGGCTCCGCACCCGTGCGCGAGCAGGTCACCGCAGCCGCCCGTGACGCGAAGCGCAGCACCTCGCCCCACCCCTGCGCCCCGAGTGCGGCCAGTGCGTCCGCCGACAGGGCGTCCCGGGCCGCGAGGCTGTGCAGCAGCGCCGCGTTCACGGTGTCGCCCGCGCCGATCGTGTCGGCGACGGCCACCGGCGTGGCCGGTACCGAGACCTCCAGCCCGCCCCGAGTCCGTACAGCCAGACCGTCCGCCCCCCGCGTCAGCACCACGGCAGCGGGCCCTTGGGGCACACCGCCGAGCCACTGCGCGTCCTCCTCGGAGAGCTTCAGCAGCGAGACGTACGGCAGCCAGCTCGCGAACCGCGCCCGGTAGGCGTCCGGGTCCGGGATCAGACCGGCCCTGATGTTCGGATCGAGCAGGGTGAAGACCCCGCGCCCCGACTCCCGCCGCAGCAGCGCCTCGTACGCACTGGCCCCCGGCTCCAGCATCAGCGAGCAGGTTCCGAGCGCCAGCGCCTGCACCGAATCGGGCAGCTCCGGCGGGAGCTCGAAGAGCCGGTCCGCGCTGCCCTGAGCGTAGAAGCCGTAGCCGGCGGAGCCGTCCGCGCCGACGGCCGCGACCGCCAGCGTCGTCGGTTCGGGCCCGCGCTGCACCAGGGAGGCCGAGACCCCTGCCGTACGCAGTCCGGCCAGCAGGGCCTCGCCGAAGCCGTCCGTCGAGACACGCGAGCAGAAGGTGACCCGCGCGCCGAGCCGCCCCAGGGCAACGGCTGTGTTGTACGGGCCGCCGCCGAGGCGCGGCAGCAACATCGGCAGCGGCTCGCCGTCCCCCTGCGGGACCAGGTCGATCAAGGATTCTCCGGCGACGACGATCACGGCCCAGAACGTAGCCCATAGCCCCCCGAGGCGACACCCGTACCCCCGGCGCGACGCCCGGACCACGGTCACCCTGGCCCCGGAGGCGGCATCCGTACCCGCGAAGGCATCCCCCACGGCCCCTGGTGACGGCATCACCCGGCCTCCGGCGGCGACCGACGGCCCGCCCGCCGGGCCACCGATCTCCGCCGGTATCGTCGGGTCTGTCACCGACGCCCCGTCCGCCCGATGCCCTGATCAGTGGAGACACCATGTCCGGCCAGCCCGCCGCCCGCCGCACCGTGCTGAAAGGCGCCGCCCTCGCCGGGGCCGCCGGGCTGGGAGTCGCGGCCTGCTCCACCGAGTCGAAGCTCGGCCACGCCGAGACGCCGACCCCGACCGCACCGGTCGATCTCGGCGCGGCGGAGGCCGTCCCGGTCGGCGGCGCCAAGCTCTTCCGCGAGCAGCGCCTTGTCGTCAGCTGCCCGGCGAAGGGGCAGTACAAGGCCTTCAGCGCGCAGTGCACGCACGCGGGCTGTGTACTCGACAAGGTCGAGGGCACCGAGGGCAACTGCCCCTGCCACGGCAGCCGCTTCGATGTCATGACCGGCAAGGCGCTGCAAGGCCCGGCGACCGTGCCGCTCCCCGAGGTTCCGGTCAGGGCGGAGGGCGGCAACCTCGTCGCCGGCCCCGAGGCGTAACAGACCCGAGGTGTACCGGCCCGGAGGCGTACCGGCCCGGAGGCGTACCGGCCCCGAGGTGTACCGGCCCGGAGGTGTACCGGCCCGGAGGCCGAAGGCTCGAGGCACAACAGACAGCAGGGGCACCGGGGGCACCCGGGGTGTCACGTGCAGCCGGCAGTCGGCAGCCTGATCAGTCCCAGTCCCAGTCGATCCCGAGTATCCCCGGCCGTACTCCCTGCTCCAGCAGATGGACCGTACGATGCCGGCCGCTGAGCGTGAGATCCGTCCGGGCGCCCCGCGGCGCCCCCGTCGTCGCCTGCGCGAACCGGCGGCACCGTACCGGCAACGCCCCCTCGTCGAAGCGCACCTGCAGGACGTACTGCCCGCCCGCGAAGCTGAAGCCCCGCACGTACTCACCGCTCGGCCCGCCGGTCCCGTCCTCGAAGCCGTAGCCGAAGAGGTACGTCTCGCCCGCGCGCAGCCGGGAGTCGAACAGCAGCTCCGCGACGAGCACTCCGGTCTCCCGGTGCCATCGCACACGCCCCGTGCGGCAGTTTTCCAGCGCGCTCACCTCCACCCGCGCCGGGTCGCAGCCCGGGTCTCCGTGGTGGATGGCCAGATAGCGGTCGATGCCGTCGCGGTGGGCGCGCACCACATGCTGCGAGTCGCGCCCCAGCATCTCGCGCCCCGCCCCGATCCGTACGCGCTCCTGGTGCCCCACCGTGTGCAGCCCGCCGTCCGTCGGCGACTCCAGGTCGCGGAGCAGCTGCTCCACTACGCCGGAGGACTCCACCAGCGAGCGGTACGAGCGGGTGGCGGGGCGCTCGACATCGCCGCGCGCGCTCCCCTCGCCGACGCCGAGCAGCCGGATCAGCGAGTTCCCCGGCAGCTCGAGCATCTCCTCCAGGGCGCGTACGGCGCGCAGCGACTCGGGGCGCTGCGGGCGGCGCGCACCCTGCTGCCAGTAACTGAGACTGGTCACCCCGACCTTGATCCCGCGGTGGGCGAGATGGTGCTGGACGCGCTGGAGCGGCAGGCCGCGCACCGCGAGAGCCGCGCGCAGCGCCAGATGGAACGGGCCGCTGTGCAGCACCTGCGCCAGATCGGCCTCGGTGTGCCCCATGGATTTCCTCCAGCGACTTCACGCGTTCTGTGGACTTCGGAGCTTCGGGACTTCGGGACTTCGGGGAGATGAGGGGATTCGGGGGTTCAGTGAATGTTCACGACGGTGGTGAGCCGCTGTGGGTGGGCGGCGACGGCGCTCCAGGTGGGGCGGGACGGATGTGTTCACATCCCGGCCACACCGTTCACAGCGCCGTGTTACCCCGCATTGAAGCGTGTTGACCTGCCTCCGACAAGCCCTGATGCTCATCCGAAGCGTCCGGACCCGCTCCTCCATCCCCACCCCTCTCGGGAGGAACGCGATGGGCAACAAAAACAGCGAAGACAGCGAAGGCCGAGAAGGCAGTGAAGTCGAGGCGGGCAGCGAAGACAGCGCGGTCACCGTCGCCTCGGCAGCCACCGCGGCGGGCGCCGTCGCGGCACTTGCCCTGTGCGGTGTGACGGCGCCGCGCCTGAGCCGCCGCGTTTGAGTACCCGGGCGCCCGGCACCTCCCCACAGTGCCGGGCGCCCGTTCATGACCGCACTGTCACCGCCCGCCAGTAGGGTGGACGGCATGGCAGACCCCTCCAGCTACCGCCCCAAGCCGGGACAGATCCCCGACTCGCCGGGGGTCTACAAATTCCGCGACGAGCACCGCCGGGTGATCTACGTCGGGAAGGCAAAAAGCCTGCGCCAGCGCCTCGCCAACTACTTCCAGGACGTGGCGAATCTCCACCCGCGCACCCGCACCATGGTCACCACGGCGGCCTCCGTCGAGTGGACCGTCGTCTCCACCGAGGTCGAGGCGCTGCAGCTGGAGTACTCCTGGATCAAGGAGTACGACCCCCGGTTCAACGTCAAGTACCGCGACGACAAGAGCTATCCGTATCTCGCGGTCACCCTCAATGAGGAGTTCCCGCGGGTCCAGGTGATGCGTGGCGCCAAGAAGAAGGGCGTGCGCTACTTCGGTCCGTACGGCCATGCCTGGGCGATCCGCGAGACCGTCGACCTGATGCTCCGTGTCTTTCCCGTACGCACCTGCTCCTCCGGGGTGTTCAAGAACCACGCCCAGAAGGGGCGACCCTGTCTGCTCGGCTACATCGGCAAGTGCTCCGCGCCCTGCGTGGGCCGGGTGACCCCCGAGGAGCACCGTGAACTGGCCGAGGAGTTCTGCGACTTCATGGCCGGCCGCACCGGCACCTACATCCGGCGCCTGGAGAAGCAGATGATGGCGGCCGCCGACGAGATGGAGTACGAGAAGGCGGCCCGCCTGCGCGACGACATAGAGGCCCTCAAGCGGGCCCTGGAGAAGAACGCCGTCGTGCTGGCCGACGCCACCGACGCCGATCTGATCGCCGTCGCCGAGGACGAGCTCGAGGCCGCCGTGCAGATCTTCCATGTCCGCGGCGGACGCGTCCGGGGTCAGCGCGGCTGGGTCACCGACAAGGTCGAGGCCGTCGACACCGCCGGCCTCGTCGAGCACGCGCTGCAGCAGTTGTACGGCGAGGAGCGCGGCGACGCCGTCCCCAAGGAGGTCCTCGTCCCGGCCCTCCCCGAGGACACCGACGCCGTCACCCAGTGGCTGAGCGGCCGACGCGGGGCGAATGTCTCGCTGCGCATCCCGCAGCGCGGCGACAAGAAAGCCCTGATGGAAACGGTCCAGCGCAATGCGCTGCAGGCGCTCGGCCTGCACAAGACCAAGCGGGCCAGTGATCTCACCACCCGCTCGCGCGCGCTGGAGGAGATCGCCGAGGCCCTCGGCCTGGACTCGGCGCCGCTGCGGATCGAGTGCTTCGACATCTCGCATCTCCAGGGCGAGGACGTGGTGGCGTCCATGGTGGTCTTCGAGGACGGACTGCCCCGCAAGAGCGAGTACCGCCGCTTCCAGATCAGAGGCCGGGTCGGAGACACGCAAATCTGGCACGGCGAGGGGCAGGACGACGTCCGGTCCATGCACGAGGTGATCAGCCGCCGCTTCAGGCGCTATCTCGCGGAGAAGGACAAGACGGGCGAGTGGATCGGGGACGACGTCCCCGAGGACGACGGGAAGCCCAAGCGTTTCGCGTACCCTCCCCAGCTGGTCGTCGTCGACGGTGGACAGCCCCAGGTGGCCGCCGCCCAGCGCGCTCTCGACGAGCTCGGCATCGACGATGTCGCCGTCTGCGGTCTGGCCAAGCGCCTCGAGGAGGTCTGGCTTCCGCAGGACGACGACCCGGTGGTCCTGCCCCGCTCCAGCGAGGGGCTGTATCTCCTGCAGCGCGTCCGTGACACGGCTCACGACTTCGCCATCCGTTACCAGCGCTCCAAGCGGACCAAGCGCATCAGGACCAGCCCGCTGGACGCCGTACCCGGCCTGGGTGAAACGCGTAAACAGGCTCTGATCAAGCATTTCGGATCGGTGAAGCGGCTGAAGCAGGCGACAATCGAGCAGATCTGCGAGGTTCCCGGCATGGGCCGCAAGACGGCGGAGTCCGTTGTCGTGGCCCTCGCCCAGGCGGCTCCGGCCGCGCCTGCCGTGAATACGGCAACAGGAGAGATCATTGAAGAGAACGACGGGGGCAGCACGACATGACTGAGCACGATGGAGACGGAGCAGCAGACGTGAGTACGGGCAATGGAACCGAGCCCGCCGAAGCCACAGAGGCAGCCATCCCCGAGCTGGTGATCATCTCCGGCATGTCCGGAGCCGGGCGCAGCACGGCGGCGAAGTGTCTGGAGGACCTCGGCTGGTTCGTCGTAGACAACCTGCCGCCCGCGCTGATCCCCACGATGGTGGAGCTCGGCGCCCGCTCGCAGGGCAATGTCGCCAGGATCGCCGTCGTCGTCGACGTACGGGGCAGGCGGTTCTTCGACAACCTCCGCGAGTCCCTGGCCGACCTCGAATCCAAGCAGGTCACCCGGCGGATCGTGTTCCTGGAATCCTCCGACGACGCACTGGTGCGCCGCTTCGAGTCGGTCCGCCGGCCGCACCCCCTCCAGGGCGACGGCCGGATCGTCGACGGCATCGCCGCCGAGCGCGATCTGCTGCGCGAGCTGCGCGGCGACGCCGACCTGGTGATCGACACCTCCAGCCTCAACGTCCACGAACTGCGCGCCAAGATGGACGCCCAGTTCGCGGGCGACGAGGAGCCGGAGCTGCGTGCCACGGTGATGTCCTTCGGCTACAAGTACGGCCTGCCGGTCGACGCCGACCTGGTGGTGGACTGCCGCTTCCTGCCCAACCCGCACTGGGTCCCGGAGCTGCGCCCGTTCACCGGCCTCAACGAAGAGGTGTCGGGTTATGTCTTCAACCAGCCGGGCGCCAAGGAGTTCCTGGACCAGTACACCGAGCTGCTCGAGCTGATCGCCGCCGGCTACCGCCGCGAGGGCAAGCGGTACGTCACCATCGCCGTGGGCTGTACGGGTGGCAAGCACCGCTCCGTCGCCATGTCCGAGAAGCTGGCCGCCCGTCTCGGCACCGAGGGAATCGAGACCGTCGTCGTCCACCGTGACATGGGGCGCGAGTGACCGGACGCAACCTCCGTCTGCGGCGGCTGCGCAGGTCCACGCCCCCGCTGTCGGGACGTAAACGCGGTGCTCACCCCAAGGTCGTCGCACTCGGCGGCGGCATGGGCCTGTCCGCGTCGCTCACTGCACTGCGCCGTATCACTGGTGACCTGACGGCGGTCGTCACCGTCGCCGACGACGGCGGCTCCAGCGGCCGGCTCCGTGAGGAGCTCGGCGTGCTGCCGCCCGGCGATCTCCGCAAGGCCCTGGCGGCGCTGTGCGGCGACGACGACTGGGGCCAGACCTGGTCCCGCGTCATCCAGCACCGCTTCCAGTCCCGGGGTGAGCTGCATGAACACGCGGTCGGCAATCTGCTGATCGTGGCGCTGTGGGAGCAGCTCGGCGACCATGTCCAGGCCCTGGACCTGGTCGGCAAGCTGCTCGGCGCGCACGGCCGGGTGCTGCCGATGTCCGCCGTGCCGCTGGAGCTGCAGGCACTCGTACGGGGCCATGACGCGACGCGCCCGGACGAGATATCCACGGTGCGGGGCCAGGCGACGGTCGCGCTCACCCCTGGTGAGGTGCAGTCCGTGCACCTGGTCCCGCACGACCCGCCCGCCGTTCCCGAGGCCGTCGCCGCCGTCCTGGACGCCGACTGGGTGGTGCTGGGCCCGGGCTCCTGGTTCTCCTCGGTGATTCCGCATCTGCTGGTGCCGGAGCTGCTGGACGCGCTGATCGAGACAAAGGCCCGCAGGATCCTCTCGCTCAACCTCGCCCCGCAGCCCGGCGAAACAGAAGGCTTCTCACCGCAGCGTCATTTGGAGGTTTTGGGACGACACGCGCCTAAACTCGCCCTGGACGTGGTGCTGGCCGACGAGGCCGCTGTGCCCGACCGCGAGTCCCTCTCCGATGCCGCCAAGCGGTTCGGCGCCGCGGTCGAGCTGGCCCCTGTGGCCTCGCCCGATGGCGTTCCGAAGCACGACCCGGAGCTGTTGGCCGCCGCGTACGACCGTATTTTTCGGATGCATGGAAGGATCGGCCCATGGCGATGACGGCAGCGGTGAAGGACGAAATTTCCCGGCTTCCCGTCACCCGGACCTGCTGCAGAAAGGCAGAGGTCTCGGCGATTCTTCGGTTCGCGGGCGGGCTGCACCTGGTCAGCGGCCGCATTGTGATCGAGGCGGAGCTGGACACCGGGATCGCGGCGCGCCGGCTGAAGCGGGACATTCTCGAGATCTTCGGGCACAGCTCGGAGCTCATGGTGATGGCGCCCGGGGGGCTGCGCCGCGGCTCCCGTTACGTCGTTCGGGTGGTTGCGGGCGGTGACCAGCTGGCCCGCCAGACGGGTCTGGTCGACGGCCGTGGCCGCCCGATCCGGGGGCTGCCCCCGCAGGTCGTCTCCGGCGCCACGTGTGACGCGGAGGCCGCCTGGCGCGGCGCGTTCCTGGCGCACGGCTCGCTCACCGAGCCGGGCCGCTCCTCCTCCCTGGAGGTCACCTGCCCTGGCCCGGAGGCGGCCCTCGCCCTGGTCGGCGCGGCCCGCCGGCTCTCCATCGCCGCCAAGGCGCGTGAGGTACGCGGTGTGGACCGCGTGGTCGTACGCGACGGGGACGCGATCGGCGCGCTGCTGACCCGGCTCGGTGCGCACGAGTCGGTACTGGCCTGGGAGGAGCGGCGGATGCGGCGCGAGGTGCGCGCCACCGCCAACCGCCTCGCCAACTTCGACGACGCCAACCTCCGCCGCTCCGCCCGCGCCGCGGTCGCCGCCGGCGCCCGGGTGCAGCGTGCGCTGGAGATCCTCGCCGAGGAGGTGCCCGAGCATCTCGCCGCCGCCGGACGGCTGCGGATGGAGCACAAGCAGGCCTCCCTGGAGGAGCTGGGCGCGCTCGCCGACCCGCCGCTGACGAAGGACGCGGTCGCGGGCCGTATCCGCAGGCTGCTGGCGATGGCCGACAAGAGGGCCCAGGACCTCGGCATCCCCGGTACGGAATCCAACCTCACCGAGGAGATGGACGACAGCCTCGTCGGCTGAGTTTCCGCCTTCCCCGTCGAGCCCACCGCTGCCGGTGCCCACCCGGGCACCGGCAGCGGCGTCATGTCCGGCCGAGAGCGCGCCGTTGACATGATCATGAAGTGTCATGAGCCTGGCCTCTGACCACTTCGTGGCACACGACAGCAAGGGGGGCACATGAGACGCAGAGCGAGATCGATCCTCGCCGCGGCTTCACTCCTGATCGCCGGACTGGCAGCCGCACCGACCGCCCAGGCCGAACCCGGGGGCGACGGCGACGAACTCTCCGTATGGCACGCGAAAGTCACCAAGGCCCAGGTACCGCTGGTCCTCGCGGCCGGTGCCGACGGCCATGAGCTGAGCGAGCAGGTGCCCGACAGGGGCATCGCCACCATCGAGCTCCACCTCACCGAGCGGCAGGCGGGCGAACTGCGCGAGCAGGGCGTCGGCCTCGCCGAGCACACTCTCTCGGACACCGCGGAGAAGCGCGTCGCGGCCGCGGGCGACGGCGTCTTCCGCCCGTACAGCGGCGAGGGCGGGCTGCAGCGCGAGATCCTCGCCACCGCCCGGGCCCACCCCGGCCTCACCAAGGTCGTCAGCATCGGCAGGACCGTCAAGGGCCAGGACATCCTCGCCCTCAAGCTCAGCAAGGGCGCCAGGAAATCCATGGACGGCTCAAAGCCCTCCACGCTGTACATGTCCAACCAGCACGCCCGTGAGTGGATCACCCCCGAGATGACCCGGCGGCTGATGCACCATTACCTCACCCAGTACGGCAAGGACCCGCGCATCACCAGGATCGTGGACTCCACCGAGCTGTGGTTCGTGCTCTCCGCCAACCCCGACGGCTACGACTACACATTCACCGGCACCGCCGAGCGGCAGTGGCGCAAGAACCTGCGCGACAACGACGGCGACGGCCGGACCGCCCCCGGCGACGGCGTCGACCTCAACCGCAACTTCACCTACAAGTGGGGCTACGACAACGAGGGTTCGTCCCCCGACCCCTTCAGTGAGACCTTCCGCGGCACCGGCCCGGCCTCCGAGCCCGAGACCAAGGCCATCGATGCGTTCCAAAAGCGCATCGGCTTCGAGTACGGCATCAACTACCACTCCGCGGCCCAGCTGATCCTGTACGGAGTCGGCTGGCAGGTCGCCACCCCGACGCCGGACGACGTCCTGTACAAGTCGCTCGCCGGAACGCCCGAGAAATCCGCGATCCCCGGCTACCGCCCCCAGGTCTCCTCCGAGCTCTACACCACCAACGGCGAGGCCGACGGACACGCGGCCAACGTCAACGGGATGATGATGTACACCCCGGAGATGTCGACCTGCGCCACCGTCTCCCGGATCGACCCCGACGACCCCTGGAACGCGGCCGACTGCGCCTCCGTCTTCACCTTCCCCGACGACGAGAAGCTCATCCAGCAGGAGTTCGCCAAGAACATCCCGTTCGCGCTCTCCGTCGCCGAGACCGCCGCCCACCCCGACCAGCCGTCCTCCTCGCTCGGTCTGAAGGCGGCGGACTTCACCCCCGACCCGTTCACCACCTCCTACGCCCGCGGCGGTGACCAGGAAGTGTCCGTCGTCGCCCGTAAGTCCGTGCGCGACAAGGAGCTCAAGTACCGCGTCAACGGCGGCCGTACGCACGACCAGGCGCTCATACCCTGGAAGGGCGGCGAGACCTACGGCGGCGAGGACAACATCCGCTTCGACGAGTACCGGGCCGAGGTGCAGGACGGCGACGTCGGAGACACGGTCGAGGTGTGGTTCACCGGTCGTACGAAGGACGGGAAAGGCACCTCCAGCGAGCACTTCACGTACACCGTCGCCGAACGGCCGCGCGCCGACACGCTGGTGATCGCCGAAGAGGGCGGCACCGCCCCGGCCCGGCACACCGCCGCGTACACCAGGGCACTCGCCGACAGCAAGCAGCGCAGCGCCGTCTGGGACATCGCCACGCAGGGGACCCCGCACCGGCTCGGCGTGCTCAGCCACTTCAGGAACGCGGTCTGGTACACCGGGGCCGCTGCGCCCTCCTGGTCCACCACCCAGGCCGTACGCGAGTACATCAACGAGGGCGGGAAGCTCCTCACCGCCGGCGAGCGCGCCGGCGGCAACGCAAACCTCGGCGGGGCGGTGAGCGACGACTTCGCCCAGTACTACCTCGGTGCCTCGGGCCGCGCCTCACTGGCCGGGGCCACCGGCTTCCTCGGTACGGGACGGCTCGCGGGCAGCTCGGTGGAGCTGGCCGGCGCGCCCGGCAACCCGCTGGACGCCGCGGGCGCGTACACCATCACCTCGGACGTGCTGCCGCCCGGCGAGTTCCCGCAGTTCCGCGGCGCGGCCGCGGGCGACTACCCGGGCGCCACGATGCCGTTCTCGCCCTACGAGGGCGAGTGGTACGCGGCCGCCGCACACCGCAACGCCTCCTACATGCGCCTGTCCCGTCCGCTCGATCTGACCGGCGCGAGCGCCGCCGACAGACCGGCCCTGAACCTGCGGCTCAGCTTCAGCACCGAGCCCGGCTACGACCACGCGGTCGTCGAGGTCCACACAGTGGGCCGGGACGACTGGACGACGCTGCCGGACGCCAACGGTGGGACCACCACCACCGTCCCGACCCAGTGCGACGAGGGCTTCTACGTCAACCAGCACCCGTTCCTGCGGCACTACCTCACCGTCGGGTCGGCCGACTGCACCGCGAGCGGCACGAGCGGAGCCTGGAACTCCTTCACCGGAGCCTCCGACGGCTGGCGGGCCGCCTCCTTCGATCTGAGCGCGTACGCGGGCAGGCAGATCGAGGTCTCCGTCTCGTACATCACCGACTCCGGCGACGGGGGCCGCGGCCTCTTCCTCGACGACACCAGACTGGTGGCCGGCGGCGGGCAGGGAGCCGAGGGCTTCGAGACCTCACTGGGGTCCTGGACGGCGGCAGGTCCGCCGGACGGCAGCCCGGCGCCGCGCGGAAACTGGACGCGCAGCCAGGATCTCTTCCCGTCGGCGGGCGCGATCACCACGCGTGACACCGTGCTGCTCGGCTTCGGCCTGGAGCACGTGCCCGGCGCGGCCGACCGCAAGCAGCTGATCGGGAAGGCGCTGAGCGCCCTTCGCCGCTGACTCCGTGTAGTCGGAGCGGCACCGCCGCGGCCCGGATCACGGCGGCCCGTACCCCTACTGGACGGTAGGGGTACGGGGTGCCACGCAGGGACCCTCTCGATGTCACTCCGGGGCTCTCAGGGGGGTAGGGTCGTAGGCGGTCGGGGACATCCCATACAACTCGCCGGCGTCTGATAACCGGCGCACCAACGAGGAGATCGGTTCGTGACGATCCGCGTAGGCATCAACGGCTTTGGCCGCATCGGTCGTAACTACTTCCGCGCGCTGCTGGAGCAGGGTGCAGACATCGAGATCGTGGCTGTCAACGACCTGGGTGACACTGCGACCACGGCCCACTTGCTGAAGTACGACACCATCCTGGGCCGCCTCAAGGCCGAGGTGACCCACACCGCCGACACGATCACGGTCGACGGCCACACCATCAAGGTGCTCTCCGAGCGCAACCCCGCCGACATTCCGTGGGGCGAGCTGGGCGTCGACATCGTCATCGAGTCGACCGGCATCTTCACCAAGAAGGCCGACGCCGCGAAGCACATCGCCGGCGGCGCCAAGAAGGTCCTCATCTCGGCTCCGGCCAAGGACGAGGACATCACCATCGTGATGGGCGTCAACCAGGACAAGTACGACGCGGCCAACCACCACGTCATCTCCAACGCCTCCTGCACCACCAACTGTGTGGCGCCGATGGCCAAGGTTCTCCTCGAGAACTTCGGCATCGTCAAGGGCATGATGACCACGGTCCACGCGTACACCAACGACCAGCGCATCCTGGACTTCCCGCACTCGGACCTGCGCCGCGCCCGCGCCGCCGCCGAGAACATCATCCCGACCACCACCGGTGCCGCCAAGGCCACCGCGCTGGTGATCCCGGAGCTGGCGGGCAAGCTCGACGGCATCGCGATGCGCGTCCCGGTCCCCACCGGCTCCGTGACCGACCTGGTCATCGAGCTCGAGCGCGAGGTCACCAAGGACGAGGTCAACACCGCGTTCCAGAAGGCGGCCGAGGGTCAGCTCAAGGGCATCCTGGACTACACCGAGGACGCGATCGTCTCCTCGGACATCGTCAACTGGCCCGCCTCCTGCACCTTCGACTCCTCCCTGACCATGGTCCAGGGCAAGAACGTCAAGGTCATCGGCTGGTACGACAACGAGTGGGGCTACTCCAACCGCCTTGTGGACCTCACGGTCTTCGTCGGCGGCCGGCTCTGATCAGCAACGAGAGCAGCACGATGTGAACGACAGGGCTCGGGCAGCGCAATGCGGCGCGGTTCGAGCCCTGACGCACGTCACCCTTTGCGGCTGAGCCGCCGCCCGCGCGCGCGGACGTGACAGCTCGCCGCAGGGGCTACTCAATCAATGGTTGCTGTGCTCCCCGCGCGTCGTGGAGCCGCTCTCTAGGAGTCCTGCACATATGAAGACGATCGACGAACTTCTCGCCGAAGGGGTCGCGGGCAAGCGGGTATTCGTCCGCGCCGACCTCAACGTGCCGCTCGACGGCACGACCATCACCGACGACGGCCGTATCCGAGCTGTTGTGCCGACGGTCGCCAAGCTCGCCGAGGCGGGTGCGCGCGTCATCGTCGCCTCCCACCTGGGCCGCCCCAAGGGCGCTCCGGACCCGGTGTTCTCGCTCGCCCCGGCCGCCGCGCGGCTCGGTGAACTCCTCGGCGCCGATGTCGCGTTCGCGACCGACACCGTCGGCGAGTCCGCCACCTCCGTCGTCGCGGGCCTCGCCGACGGCCAGGTCGCCGTCATCGAGAACCTGCGCTTCAACGCCGGCGAGACGTCCAAGGACGACGCCGAGCGCGGCGCGTTCGCCGACCAGCTCGCGCAGCTCGCCGATCTTTACGTCGGCGACGGCTTCGGAGCCGTACACCGCAAGCACGCCTCGGTCTACGACCTCCCCGCCCGGCTGCCGCACGCCGCCGGATACCTCATCGCCACCGAGGTCGCCGTCCTGAAGAAGCTCACCGACGCCGTCAACCGGCCGTACGTGGTCGTCCTCGGCGGCGCCAAGGTCTCCGACAAGCTGGCCGTCATCGACCAGCTGCTCGGCAAGGCCGACCGCATCCTGATCGGCGGCGGCATGGCGTACACCTTCCTCAAGGCCCAGGGCCACGAGGTCGGTATCTCGCTGCTGCAGGAGGACCAGATCCCGACCGTCCGGGAGTACATGCAGCGCGCCGAGAAGAACGGCGTCGAGCTCGTGCTGCCGGTCGACGTCCTGGCCTCGGGCGAGTTCCCGGACCTCAAGACCAAGGCCCCGGCCGACTTCATCACGGTCGACGCGGACAAGATCCCCGCCGACAAGGAGGGCCTGGACATCGGCCCGAAGACGCGAGAGCTGTTCGCGTCGAAGATCATCGACGCCGAGACCGTCTTCTGGAACGGCCCCGTCGGCGTCTTCGAGCACCCCGACTACGCCGGGGGAACCAAGGCCGTCGCCCAGGCGCTGCTCGGCAGCCACGGCTTCACCGTCGTCGGCGGCGGCGATTCGGCCGCGGCCGTTCGCACGCTGGGCTTCGACGAGAACGCATTCGGCCACATTTCCACCGGCGGTGGCGCCAGCCTCGAGTACCTCGAGGGCAAGACGCTCCCCGGCCTCGCCGCACTGGAGGACTGACCCCCTGATGACTGATATTGCCAAGGGCCGTTTCCCGCTCATGGCGGGCAACTGGAAGATGAACCTCAACCACCTCGAGGCCATCGCGCACGTCCAGAAGCTCTCCTTCGCCCTGGCGGACAAGGACTACGACGCCGTCGAGGTCGCCGTTCTGCCGCCCTTCACCGACCTGCGGTCCGTGCAGACCCTGGTCGACGGTGACAAGCTCAAGATCAAGTACGGCGCCCAGGACCTCTCGGCGCACGACTCCGGTGCGTACACCGGTGAGATCTCGGGCCCGATGCTGTCCAAGCTGAAGTGCACCTACGTCACCGTGGGCCACTCCGAGCGCCGGCAGTACCACGCCGAGACGGACGAGCTCTGCAACGCCAAGGTGAAGGCGGCCTACCGGCACGGCCTGACCCCGATCCTCTGCATCGGCGAGGGCCTGGACGTCCGCAAGGCCGGCAATCAGGTCGAGTACACGCTGGCGCAGCTCGACGGCGGACTCAAGGACATCCCGGCCGAGCAGGCCGAGTCCATCGTGATCGCGTACGAGCCGGTGTGGGCCATCGGCACCGGTGAAGTCGCCACGCCCGAGGACGCGCAGGAGGTCTGCGGCGCGATCCGCGGACGGCTCGCCGAGCTGTACTCCCAGGAGCTGGCCGACAAGGTCCGCATCCAGTACGGCGGCTCGGTGAAGTCCGGGAATGTCGCCGCGATCATGGCGCAGCCCGATGTGGACGGTGCGCTGGTGGGTGGCGCGGCGCTGGACGCCGAAGGGTTCGTCAAGATCGTCCGGTTCCGCGACCAGTAAGTATGCGGTAGCGCGGATCCGTCGTACCCTTGCGGGGGCCGAGTGAGCATGATGGAACATGCCGCCCGGCCCCCGTCGTCCGTATCAGTCCGAGGAAGTTGGTCCAGCCGTGATTATGGGGTTCTCGATTGCCCTGATCGTCTTCAGCCTGCTGATGATGCTGCTGGTGCTGATGCACAAGGGGAAGGGCGGCGGCCTCTCCGACATGTTCGGTGGCGGTATGCAGTCCTCGGTCGGTGGCTCTTCCGTCGCCGAGCGCAACCTCGACCGCATCACGGTAGTTATCGGTCTGCTGTGGTTCGCGTGCATTGTCGTACTGGGTCTGCTGATGAAGCTGGACAGCTGACCTGCAGCCTTCCCCGTTCCGAGGTGGGGGGTAACTCCAATCACTGGACGAGCGTTGGGCCTTACGTAGACTGGGGCACTCGCGGCGCAGCCGCTGTGAGACGCTGTGCAGCACCATCACGCAGGGAGTTACGACCGTGGCAAGTGGCAACGCGATCCGGGGAAGCCGGGTCGGAGCGGGGCCGATGGGCGAGGCTGAGCGGGGCGAGTCCGCGCCGCGCCTGCGCATCTCCTTCTGGTGCTCCAACGGGCACGAGACGCAGCCGAGCTTCGCCAGTGACGCACAGGTCCCGGACACGTGGGACTGCCCGCGCTGTGGGTTCCCCGCCGGTCAGGACCGGGACAGCCCGCCGGATCCGCCGCGCACCGAGCCGTACAAGACGCATCTTGCGTACGTACGCGAGCGGCGCAGCGACGCGGACGGCGAGGCGATCCTCGCCGAAGCGCTTGCCAAACTGCGGGGCGAGATCTAGACGCTGTGGTCCGGCCGGACACCTGAGGGTGACCGACCGGACTTTTTTCATCGACTGCCATCGGCACCCCGCCCGGCAGCGCCCTGCGCCGGGAGACCGCGGGAGGGCTGCGCCATCCTGCTGGCGGCCGCGCCTTTCGTCCCTGCCGTTGCGTCGCCGACCGGGCTGATCAATTAGGTTTGGATCTGCAGCGGGGCATGCAGGCAGGTACGAGAAGAAGTGGGCTGATGTCCGAGATGAACGCAGAAGGCCGTACCAGGCTCAATCAGTTGCCCGAATGGACTGCTCTCGGCAAGCACCGTGAGCAGCTGGCACACACGCATCTGCGGGAGCTGTTCGCAGCCGATACGGCGCGCGGCACCGGGTACACCCTCCGGGTCGGCGACCTGTACCTCGACTACTCCAAGCATCTGGTGACCGACGAGACCCTGACGCTGCTGCGCGAGCTCGCCGCGGCCACCGACGTTGCCGGGCTGCGGGACGCGATGTTCCGCGGCGAGAAGATCAACACCACCGAGGACCGCGCTGTTCTGCACACGGCGCTGCGCGCCCCGCGGGACGCCGTGATCGAGGTGGACGGCGAGAACGTGGTGCCGGCGGTGCACGCGGTGCTCGACAAGATGAGCGCCTTCTCCGACCGCATCAGGTCGGGGGAGTGGACCGGCCACACCGGCAAGCCCATCAAGAACGTGGTGAACATCGGTATCGGCGGCTCCGATCTGGGACCCGCGATGGCGTACGAGGCACTGCGCTCCTACACCGCGCGCGATCTGACGTTCCGTTTCGTGTCGAACGTCGACGGGGCCGATCTGCACGAGGCCGTACGGGACTTGGACCCGGCCGAGACGCTCTTCGTCATCGCCTCCAAGACCTTCACCACCATCGAGACCATCACCAACGCCACCTCCGCCCGCGACTGGCTGCTCACCGGGCTGCGGGCCGGCCAGGACGCCGTCGCCAAGCACTTCGTGGCACTGTCGACGAACGCCGAGAAGGTCGCCGACTTCGGCATCGACACGGCGAACATGTTCGAGTTCTGGGACTGGGTCGGCGGGCGGTATTCGTACGACTCCGCCGTCGGCCTCTCCCTGATGATCGCGATCGGCCCGGACCGCTTCCGCGACATGCTCGCCGGCTTCCATCTGGTCGACGAGCACTTCCGTACCGCTCCGCCGGAGGCCAACGCGCCTCTGCTGCTCGGCCTGCTGGGCGTCTGGTACGGCGGGTTCTTCGACGCGCAGTCGCATGCGGTGCTGCCGTACTCCCACTATCTGAGCAAGTTCACCGCCTACCTCCAGCAGCTCGACATGGAATCCAACGGCAAGTCCGTGGACCGCGACGGCAACCCGGTGGACTGGCAGACCGGTCCGGTGGTCTGGGGCACGCCCGGTACCAACGGGCAGCACGCGTACTACCAGTTGATCCACCAGGGCACCAAGGTCATCCCGGCGGACTTCGTCGGCTTCGCCAAGCCGGTCGAGGACCTGCCGGCCGGTCTGGTTGCCCAGCACGATCTGCTGATGGCCAACTTCTTCGCGCAGACGCAGGCGCTCGCCTTCGGCAAGACGCCGGAGGAAGTGCGGGCAGAGGGCGTGCCCGAGAAGCTCGTGGCGCACAAGACGTTCCGGGGCAACCACCCGACGACGACGATCCTGGCGGAGGAGCTCACGCCGTCGGTGCTGGGCCAGTTGATCGCGCTGTACGAGCACAAGGTGTTCGTCCAGGGCGCCATCTGGAACATCGACTCCTTCGACCAGTGGGGCGTCGAGCTCGGCAAGGTCCTCGCGAAGAAGATCGAGCCGGTGCTGACCCGGGGCGAGGGCGGCGATCAGCTGGACAGCTCGACGTCCACACTCGCCGCCAGGTACCGGACGCTGCGGGGTCGCTGAGCCGATGGCGGAGGAGGGGGCAAGGCTGAGGCCGCCGAACAACACGCTGAACAAGCGGGTGCTCGGCTGGTGGCGGGTGCAGTTGCTGCTGACGGCCGCGGTTCCGGTGGCCGTGCTCGCCGTACTGGGCCTGCTCATCGAGCCGGCGCGGCTGTGGTTGCTGGTGCCCGCGGCGGTGCTGGCGGTGCTGGGCCTCGCCTGCACCCTCCTCCTCCCGATGTGGTGGTTCACGGTGCACCGCTGGGAGGTCACGGACGAAGCGGTCTACGTCCGCTCGGGTGCGTTCTGGCAGGAGTGGCGGATCGCGCCCATGTCCCGGATCCAGACGGTGGACACGATGCGCGGGCCGCTGGAGCAGGGATTCCGGCTGGCCACGGTCGTTGTCACCACGGCCTCCTCCAAGGGCGCGATCAAGATCGAGGGGCTCGATCACGAGCTTGCCGCGGAGCTCGCCGAGCGGCTGACCCGGATCACGCAGGCCACGCCCGGGGACGCGACATGAGCTCGGCCGAGTCGGAGTCCGTCTCTCCGGGCGCGTCAGTGTCCGGGGTGGAGGTGGAGGTAGCGGCGGAGGCGGCGGAGTGGCGGCGGCTCGACAGGCGCACCGTACTCGTCACCGCCGTCGTCATGGCGGGAGTGGCGGCGGGCGCCGGGCTGCCCACCGCCATCGGGCTCGCGGGCGGCATGCCGCTGTGGCAGGCGCTCGGCTGGGTGCTGGCCGGGGCCGTCCCGGTGGTCGCGGCGATCGCGGGCGGGGACTATGTGCGCTGGAGCAGGACCCGCTACCGCATAGGTCCCGAACGCGCCGAACTCCACACCGGACTGCTGCTGGTCCGGCGCCGTTCGCTGGCCCGTGAGCGCATTCGCAGTGTCGATCTGACGGCCAGCCCGCTGCTGCGGGTCCTCGGCCTGGTGAAGGTGCGGATCGGCACGGGCGAGCACACCGGCGGCGGGGCGTCCACGCTGGAGCTCGACGCCGTGACCAAGGCGGAGGGCGAGCGGCTGCGTACGGAGCTGCTGGCCCGGGCCGCGACCGCTCCCGGCGGGACGCACCAGGAGGGCGTGCTCGCCGCGCTGGACCCGTCCTGGATCCGGTACGCGCCGGTCTCCTTCGTCGCCCCGCTGCTGGGCGGCGCGGCGGCCGGGGCCGTGATGCAGGTCAGTGAGTGGTTCGGCGCGCAGGGCCGGGTCATCGAATGGGTGGGAGACCGCTTCCAGGACACCCCGGTCGTCCTGATGATCGTGGTGCTGGTCGTCGCGGCAGGGGTCGCGGGCGTCGTCGGTGCGCTCGGCCTCTGGATCGAGATGTGGTGGAACTACCGACTGGAGCGAGAGCCCGGCGGGACGCTGCGGGTGCGGCGGGGCCTGTTCACCACGCGCTCGATCTCCATAGAGGAACGGCGCCTGCGCGGAGTCGAGATGGTCGAGCCGCTGGGCGTACGGCTGTTCGGCGCGGCCCGGGTGGACGCGGTGGCCACGGGGCTCACCGAGGAGGAGGGGGGCCGGCAGGCCGACCTGAAGGTGCTGCTGCCACCTGCCCCGCGGGCGGTCGCGGAGGAGGTGGCCGCGCAGGTCCTGCGTGAGCCCGCGGCCCCGACGAGCACGGCCCGTCTGACCGCCCATCCACCGGCCGCGCGTACCCGCCGACTGCGGTGGGCGGTGACGGCCGTGCTGCTCCTGGTGGCCGTGCCGGCGGTCCTGGGTGCCCTGTTCACGCCCGTCCTGCTGTACATCGCGGCGGCCTGTGCGGCCGTGGGCCTGCCGGTCGGGGTGATCCTCGCACTCGACGCGTACCGCAGCCTGGGCCACGGCATCAGCGGCGCCTATCTGGTCGCCCGCTCGGGCACGGTCCGCCGGGCGACGGTCGCGCTGCAGCGGGGCGGGGTGATCGGCTGGACGGTGAAGCAGTCCTGCTTCCAGCGCCGCTCGGGCCTGATCACGCTGAGGGCGACGACGGCCGCGGGTGCGGGGGCGTACGACGTGTACGACGCGGCGGAGGGGGAGGGCCTGACGTTCGCGGCGGAGGCGGTACCGGGCGTGCTGGAGCCGTTCCTCGTCCGGGGCGACGGCACGTCGGGAGGCGATCTCGTCGGGGACGGCGCGACGATCCCCGTATGACCGCATCGGGCCACTCGGGCACGCCCGCAGACGCCGCGGCCCGGTCCGCCCCACTGGGCGACCGGGCCGCGGCGCACAACTGTCGGGTCAGGCCGACGCCGGCGGATAGAGCTCACGCGGCAGCTGTGACGCCGCCGCCGCGTCCAGCAGCCACAGCGTCCGGCTGCGGCCGTACGCTCCCGCCGCCGGAGCCTGGATCTCCCCCGCGCCGGAGAGCGCGATCTTCGCCGCCTTCGCCTTGTCCTCGCCCGCCGCCAGCAGCCACACCTCGCGTGCCGCCCGGATCGCCGGGAGCGTGAGCGAGATACGGGTCGGCGGCGGCTTCGGCGCGCCGTGGACGCCGACCACGGTGCGGTCCTTCTCGCGGACTGCCGGGAGCTCCGGGAAGAGCGAGGCGACATGCGTGTCGGGGCCGACGCCCAGCATCAGGACGTCGAACGTCGGCACCGGGCCGTGGTTCTCGTGGCCCGCCGAGGCGGCGAGCTCGGCGGCGTACGCGGCAGCCGCCGCGTCCGCGTCCTTGCCGTACTCACCGTCCGACGCCGGCATCGCGTGCACCCGGGCGGGATCCACCGGCACGCTGTCCAGCAGGGCCTCGCGGGCCTGCGTGACATTGCGTTCCGGGTCGCCCTCCGGCAGGAACCGCTCGTCGCCCCACCACAGGTCGAGACGCGTCCAGTCGATCGCGTCCCGGGCCGGTGACGTCCCGAGGGCGGCCAGCAGGGCGTTGCCGTTGCGGCCGCCCGTCAGGACCACCGAGGCGGAGCCGCGCGAGGACTGGGCGTCCACGATCCTCGTGATCAGCCGGGCCGCCGCGGCCTGTGCCATCAGCTCCTTGTCGCGGTGGACGACGAGTTGCGGAGCACTCACTTGGCCGCCGCCTTCTTGGCCGGGGCGGCCTTCTTCGCGGCGGCGGACTTGGCGTCGGACGCGGAGCCCGACCGAGAGCCCGACGGGGACCCGGACGTGGACCCCGACTCCTCGGACGTGTCCTTCCCCGCACCGTCACCCAGCCGGTCCACGCCGAACCGCAGCGCCGACGCATAGGTGTCGTCCGGGTCCAGCCGCCGCAGCTCCTCCGCGATCAGCTCGGCCGTCTCACGCCGCTTGAGCGCGACCGCCCGGTCGGGCTGCCCCTGGATGGACAGCGTCGCCAGCGAGCCGTCCGCCCGGTCCAGCACGATCGGACCGGAGCTGGTCTCCATCCGTACGGCCGTCAGGCCGGGACCGGAGGACAGCGACCGCTTCACCGGCACGTTCAGCCGGTCGGCCAGCCACATCGCGAGCAGCTCGCAGCTCGGGTTGAACTCCTCGCCCTCCACCTCCACCGAGGTGACCTCGCAGGTCACCTGGTCCAGAGCGGCCGCGAGCATCGAGCGCCAGGGAGTGATGCGGGTCCAGGACAGGTCGGTGTCGCCGGGGGTGTAGGCCTCCGAGCGCGCCGCCAGCTCGTGCACGGGCTGCTCGGCGGCGTACGTGTCCGTCACCCGTCGCTGGGCCAGCGAGCCGAGCGGGTCGTTCGTCGGGTCGCTCGGCGCGTTCACCGGCCACCAGGCGACCACCGGCGCGTCGGGCAGCAGGAGCGGCAGCACCACCGACTGGGCGTGGTTGATGACCTCGCCGTACAGCCGCAGGACGACCGTTTCGCCGGTGCCCGCGTCAGCGCCCACCCGCACCTCGGCGTCCAGGCGTGGCTTCGCCCGGTCGCGCGGCGAACGCGAGACCCGCTTGATGACGACGAGCTTTCGCGAGGGGTGCTCGCGGGACGCCTCGTTGGCCGCCTTCAGCGCGTCGTAGGCGTTCTCCTCGTCGGTGACGATGACAAGGGTGAGGACCATGCCGACGGCCGGCGTGCCGACGGCGCGGCGTCCCTGCACCAACGCCTTGTTGATCTTGCTGGCCGTGGTGTCCGTAAGGTCGATCTTCATGGCCGACGCCAGCTCCGTCCGTCTCGTGCGAGCATTTCGTCCGCCTCGGCCGGACCCCAGGTGCCGGCCTGGTACTGCGGCGGCTTGCCGTGCTTGTCCCAGAACTTCTCGATCGGGTCGAGGATCTTCCAGGAGAGCTCGACCTCCTCCACACGCGGGAAGAGGTTGGAGTCGCCGAGCAGGACATCGAGGATGAGGCGCTCGTACGCCTCGGGGCTGGACTCGGTGAAGGACTCGCCGTAGGCGAAGTCCATCGAGACGTCCCGCACCTCCATCGAGGTGCCGGGCACCTTCGAGCCGAACCGCATGGTCACGCCCTCGTCCGGCTGGACGCGGATGACCAGGGCGTTCTGGCCCAGCTCCTCCGTGGCCGTGTGGTCGAAGGGGGAGTGCGGGGCGCGCTGGAAGATCACCGCGATCTCCGTGACGCGGCGGCCGAGCCGCTTGCCCGTACGGAGATAGAAGGGGACACCCGCCCAGCGGCGGTTGTCGATCTCCAGCTTGATCGCGGCATAGGTGTCGGTCTTCGACTTGGGGTCGATGCCGTCTTCCTGGAGATAGCCGACGGCCTTCTCGCCGCCCTGCCAGCCGGTCGCGTACTGTCCGCGCACCGTGCTCCTGGACAGGTCCTTGGGCAGCTTCACCGCGCCCAGCACCTTTGTCTTCTCGGCCGCGAGCGCGTCCGCGTCGAAGGAGGCGGGCTCCTCCATCGCGGTCAGCGCGAGCAGCTGGAGCAGGTGGTTCTGGATGACGTCACGGGCGGCGCCGATACCGTCGTAGTAGCCGGCGCGGCCGCCGATGCCGATGTCCTCGGCCATGGTGATCTGGACGTGGTCGACGTACGACCGGTTCCAGATCGGCTCGAAGAGGGTGTTGGCGAAGCGCAGCGCCAGAATGTTCTGGACGGTCTCCTTGCCGAGGTAGTGGTCGATCCGGAAGACCTCGTTGGACGGGAAGACCTCGTGCACCACCTGGTTGAGCTCCTTGGCGGAGACCAGGTCGTGGCCGAACGGCTTCTCGATGACCGCGCGGCGCCAGGAGCCCTCCTTCTGGTCGGCGAGCCCGTGCTTCTTGAGCTGCTGGACGACCTTGGGGAAGAACTTCGGCGGCACGGAGAGATAGAAGGCGAAGTTGCCGCCGGTGCCCTGCTTCTTGTCGAGGTCCTCGATGGTCGACTTCAGCTGCTCGAAGGCGTCGTCGTCGTCGAAGGTGCCCGGGACGAAGCGCATCCCCTGGATGAGCTGCTGCCAGACCTCCTCGCGGAACGGCGTACGGGCGTGGGCCTTGACGGCGTCGTGGACCTCCTGCGCGAAGTCCTCGTCCTGCCACTCGCGGCGGGCGAAGCCGATGAGTGAGAAGCCCGGCGGCAGTAGTCCGCGGTTGGCCAGGTCATAGACAGCTGGCATCAGCTTCTTACGTGACAAATCGCCCGTGACGCCGAAGATGACCAGGCCCGACGGCCCCGCGATACGCGGGAGCCGTCGGTCTGCGGGGTCACGAAGCGGGTTGGCTCCGCTAAGACCGGACAAGTTGGTCAGCCCTTCGAAGGAGCGAGGCGCTTGAGCTCGGCCTCGGTCGAGTTGAGCAGGTCGTTCCAGGACGTCGCGAACTTCTCGACGCCTTCGTCCTCGAGCAGCTGCACGACATCGTCGTAGGAGATCCCGAGCTTCTCGATGGCGTCGAGGTCGGCGCGGGCCTGCTCGTACGTGCCGCGCACCGTGTCGCCGGTGATCCGGCCGTGGTCGGCGGTGGCATCGAGGGTGGCTTCCGGCATGGTGTTCACCGTGCCCGGGGCGACCAGGTCGTCGACGTACAGCGTGTCCTTGTACGCCGGGTCCTTGACGCCGGTCGAGGCCCACAGCGGGCGCTGCTTGTTGGCCTGCGCCTTGTCGAGCGCGGCCCAGCGGTCGCTGCTGAAGACCTCTTCGTACGCCTCGTACGCGAGGCGGGCGTTGGCCAGGGCCGCCTTGCCGCGGGCCTCCTTGGCCTCCGGGGTGCCCAGGGCGTCGAGCCGCTTGTCGATCTCGGTGTCCACACGGGACACGAAGAAGGACGCCACGGACTGGATCTTGGAGAGGTCCAGGCCGGCGGCCTTCGCCTTCTCCAGGCCGGCCAGGTAGGCGTCCATGACCTCGCGGTAGCGCTCCAGCGAGAAGATCAGCGTGACATTGACGCTGATGCCCTTGCCGATGACCTCGGTGATCGCCGGCAGGCCGGCCTTCGTCGCCGGGATCTTGATGAGCGTGTTGGGGCGGTCCACCAGCCAGGCGAGCTGCTTGGCCTCGGCGACCGTGGCCGCCGTCTTGTGGGCCAGCCGCGGGTCGACCTCGATGGAGACCCGGCCGTCCTGGCCGCCGGTGGCGTCGAAGACCGGCCGCAGGATGTCGGCGGCGTCACGGACGTCCGCCGTCGTGATCATGCGTACGGCTTCCTCGACGGTCACCTTGCGCACGGCGAGGTCGGCGAGCTGCTGCTCGTAACCGTCACCGCTGCTGATGGCCTTCTGGAAGATCGAGGGGTTGGTGGTGACGCCCACGACGTGCTGCTGGTCGATCAGTTCGGCGAGGTTGCCGGACGTGATCCGCTTGCGGGACAGGTCGTCCAGCCAGATCGCGACGCCTTCGTCGGAGAGGCGCTTGAGTGCGTCTGTCATGAGAATTGCATCTCCTACTAGTCGTATACCGGCGTCAGCGCCCGGCTTCCAGCTCACTAACGGATTCAAGCGAGTCCCGGGCGGCGGCGGCCACGTTCTCGGCAGTGAAGCCGAACTCGCCGAAGAGGACCTTGCCGTCGGCCGAAGCGCCGAAGTGCTCCAGCGAAACGATGCGTCCGGCGTCGCCGACGAAGCGGTGCCAGGTCAGACCGATACCGGCCTCGACAGCCACGCGCGCCTTGACGGACGGCGGCAGCACGCTGTCCCTGTACGCCTGGTCCTGCTCCTCGAACCATTCCACCGACGGCATCGAGACCACCCGGGTCGGGACGCCCGCGGCCTGGAGCTGCTCGCGCGCCCCCACGGCCAGCTGGACCTCGGAGCCGGTGCCGATGAGGACGACCTGCGGCGCCGCGGTCTGCCCTTCGGGCCCCTCGGCGTCGAACAGGACGTAACCACCCTTGGCCGCATCCTCGTTGGCCTCGTACGTCGGCACACCCTGGCGGGTCAGCGCCAGGCCGTGCGGGGCACCCTTGCCGAACTCCTTGGTGTAGCGCTTGAGGATCTCGCGCCAGGCGATGGCGGTCTCGTTCGCGTCGGCCGGCCGGACGATGTTCAGGCCCGGGATCGCACGCAGCGAGGCCAGGTGCTCCACCGGCTGGTGGGTCGGGCCGTCCTCGCCGAGACCGATCGAGTCGTGCGTCCACACGTACGTCACCGGCAGGTGCATCAGCGCCGAAAGCCGCACGGCGTTGCGCATGTAGTCGGAGAACACCAGGAAGGTGCCGCCGTAGATACGGGTGTTGCCGTGCAGCGCGATGCCGTTCATGGTCGCGGCCATGGCGTGCTCGCGGATACCGAAGTGGATCGTGCGCCCGTACTTGTCCGCGCCCGGCAGCGGGTTGCCCTCGGGCAGGAACGACGACGTCTTGTCGATCGTCGTGTTGTTCGAGCCCGCCAGGTCGGCGGAGCCGCCCCACAGCTCGGGAATGACCGCGCCCAGCGCCTGCAGGATCTTGCCGGAAGCGGCGCGGGTGGCAACGCCCTTGCCGGTCTCGAACTCCGGGAGCTTCTCCTCCCAGCCCGCGGGCAGCTCGCCCGAGCGGATCCGGTCGAACTCCGCGGCGCGCTCCGGGTCGGCGGTGCGCCATGCGGCGAACGTCTTCTCCCACTCGCCCTTGGCCTCGCGGCCGCGGTCGAGCGCCTCACGGGTGTGCCCGAGGACCTCGTCGGAGACCTCGAAGCTCTTCTCCGGGTCGAAGCCCAGAACACGCTTGGTGGCCGCGACCTCCTCGTCGCCGAGCGCCGAGCCGTGCGCGGCCTCGGTGTTCTGCGCGTGCGGGGCGGGCCAGGCGATGATCGAGCGGGCCGCGATGAAGGAGGGGCGCTCCGTCTCGGCCTGCGCCGCCTTCAGGGCCTGGTACAGGCCGGCCGGGTCGAGGTCGCCACTGGGCAGCTGCTCGACGCGCTGGACGTGCCAGCCGTACGCCTCGTACCGCTTGAGTGTGTCCTCGGAGACGGCCGTCTCCGTGTCGCCCTCGATGGAGATGTGGTTGTCGTCCCACAGCAGCACCAGGTTGCCCAGCTTCTGGTGCCCGGCCAGCGAGGACGCCTCCGCGGAGATGCCCTCCTGGAGGCAGCCGTCACCGGCGATGGCCCAGATGGTGTGGTCGAACGGCGAGGTGCCCGGAGCGGCGTCCGGGTCGAACAAGCCGCGCTCGTAGCGGGAGGCCATGGCCATGCCCACGGCGTTGGCGACACCCTGGCCGAGCGGCCCGGTCGTCGTCTCGACGCCCGACGTGTGCCCGTACTCCGGGTGGCCCGGGGTTTTCGAACCCCAGGTCCTGAACGCCTTCAGGTCGTCGAGCTCCAGGCCGTACCCGGCCAGGTAGAGCTGGATGTAGAGGGTCAGCGACGAGTGGCCCGCAGAAAGGACGAACCGGTCGCGACCGGTCCAGTCCGGATCGGCGGGGTCGTGCCGCATCAGCTTCTGGAACAGCACATACGCGGCAGGGGCCAGGCTCATTGCCGTACCCGGATGGCCGTTGCCGACCTTCTGTACGGAATCCATGGCCAGGACGCGGACGGTATCGACTGCCCGCTGGTCCAACTCGGTCCACTCGAAGTCTGTGGTGGTCGGCTTGGTGCTCACCCTGAGTCAGGGCTCCTCTCCACATGTCGAATCCCGGTGACTGTGGGCGCACCGGGCGTTGTCGAGCCTACCCCCGCGACAACGCGCATCCTTTCGAGCGGTTGATCAGCTACTGCCAGGGTGCCGCCACCGCGTGGTCTTCGCCTGTCGGCGGTGTATACGCACGCCCTGCCGCCACTGCTCAACACGAGCCCACCCCCGCGAAGAACGGCGTCTGGGCAACGTCTAGAGTGGCGTGGTACGCGCAAGTCTTTACCGGGCCTTCACTCCGGGAGCTTGCTGGGATTTTCTCTGTCAGGGGTGTGCGTGACGGCCGTCGAGTCCCGACCCGCAGGGGTCGTCTTGACTCCCAGCCCGGGGGGCCATCGGCCGTTCGGGGCCCGCGTCAAGGCATTCGTGGCGCTGACCAAGCCGCGGATCATCGAGCTGCTGCTGATCACCACCGTTCCGGTGATGTTCCTGGCCGCGCAAGGTGTTCCCGACCTCTGGCTCGTGCTCACGACGTGCATCGGCGGGTACCTCTCCGCCGGTGGAGCCAATGCGCTGAACATGTACATCGACCGCGACATCGACGCCCTGATGGACCGTACGTCGCAGCGCCCCCTGGTCACCGGAATGGTGTCGCCACGGGAGGGCCTGGTCTTCGGTCTCATCCTCGCCGTGGTCTCCACGCTCTGGTTCGGCCTGCTCGTCAACTGGCTGTCCGCGGCGCTGTCACTCGGGGCGCTGCTCTTCTACGTCATCGTGTACACGATGCTGCTGAAGCGCCGTACGTCGCAGAACATCGTCTGGGGCGGCATCGCCGGCTGTATGCCGGTCCTGATCGGCTGGTCCGCCGCCACCAACTCGATGTCGTGGGCGGCGGTCATCCTCTTCCTGGTCATCTTCTTCTGGACGCCGCCGCACTACTGGCCGCTGTCGATGAAGGTGAAGGAGGACTACGCGCGCGTGGGCGTGCCGATGCTCCCCGTCGTCGCCTCCAACAGGGTGGTGGCCCGCCAGATCGTCCTCTACAGCTGGGTGATGGTCGCGGTCTCGCTGCTGCTGACACCGCTCGGCTACACCGGCTGGTTCTACACCGCGGTGGCGCTGGCGACGGGCGGTTGGTGGCTCTGGGAGGCGCACTCCCTGCAGAACCGGGCCAAGGGCGGTGCGACGGGCGCCAAGCTCAAGGAGATGCGGCTCTTCCACTGGTCGATCACCTATGTGTCGCTGCTCTTCGTGGCAGTCGCGGTGGACCCCTTCCTGCGGTAGCGGATTCCGGCCCTCCGGCGGCGTCGGCGAGCTAGGGCTGGGGCACCCACGCCCGCTGGGCGTAGGAGGGACGGTCCGGGGCGGGTGCCCCAGTGGCCCACACCACGTGACCCCGACGTCGCCAGAGCGCCCTACCCGCGAGTAGCATCCTGCCCATGGCAGACACCAAGCAGGCAGAGCGCAAGGCGGCCAAGCTCGCCAAGCAGATCGGCGCCTTCTCCAAGGCGCACGGCGGCGCCGAGGGGCAGCTCGCCTACATAGGCCAGATCGGCACCCGCATCGTGCTCGTCGGCGAGGACGGCGGCTGGGGCGACCTCGTCGCACCCACCCACGCGATCGCCGAGCAGGCCGCCGAGAAGGCTGGGATCACCCTCCACGAGTCGTTCGACGGCGAGTTCGCGGCGAAGGTCCGCACCGGTCCGTACGAGTGGACGCGGATGGCGGGCATCCAGGTCGGCGGCCCGTCCAACGGCTGAGCAACACCTCGCACGGGGCTCACCCGTTAGGACTGTGGAAGCACGCACGGTTCACGACTGGGAGCCCGGATGATCGACACCCCGACCCTCGTGGACCAGTACTGCCACGGAGTGCTGCGTACGGAACTCGGCCTCGGCACCTTCGAGGCGCATCTGGGCAGGACCACCGGGCCACCCGCGGCGGGCACCACCTTCTTCGACACCCAGACCGGCTTCGCGGTACGGCGCTGGTGCCCGCCACTGCTCGGCCTGGAGCCGCACTGCCCGCCCGCCCGCTACCTCGCCCGCCGCCGCGAGCTCGGGGTGCTGGAGGCGGGCAGACGGCTGCTGCGAGGGAGCGGGATCTCCACCTATCTGGTGGACACCGGGCTGCCGGGAGATCTCACCGGACCGCCCGAGATCGCCGCGGCGGGAGCCGCCGAGGCGCGCGAGATCGTACGTCTCGAACTCCTCGCCGAGCAGGTCGCCGACACCTCGGGGACCGTCGAGAGCTTCCTCGCGAACCTCGCCGAGGCCGTGCACGGGGCCGCCGGATCCGCTGTCGCCTTCACCTCCGTCGCCGCCGTCGGCCACGGGCTCGCCCTCGCCCCCGAGCCGCCGGGCCCCGGCGAGGTGCGCGGAGCCGCAGGCCGCTGGCTGGCCGGGCGGCAGGTCGGTGGCAAGCTCACCGATCCCGTACTGCTGCGGCATCTGCTGTGGATCGCCGTCGCCTCGGGGCTGCCGCTGCAGCTCCACGTCGGCGTCGAGGACCCGATGTTGCTCACCGGCTTCGCCGCGGCCACCGCGGGTCACAGCATCGATCTGGTGCTGCTGCACGGCTATCCGTATCACCGGCACGCCGCGCATCTGGCGAGCATCTTCCCGCATGTGTACGCCGATCTGGGGCCCGCGCTCGTGCACACCGGGGCGCGGGCCGCCGCAGTGCTCGCGGAAATCCTGGAGCTCGCGCCGTTCGGGAAGCTGCTCTTCTCCAGCGGCGCGCACGGGCTGCCCGAACTGCATGTGGTGGGGGCCCGGATCTTCAAGGAGGCGCTGGCGCGGGTGCTCGGCGGCTGGGTGCGCGACGGCGCCTGGGCGCGGACGGACGCGGAACGCGTCGCCACCATGATCGCGGCGGGCAATGCCCGCCGCGTCTACGGACTGTCAGGCATGCGCTAGCGCCGGGTCGCTCTGGGCCGGGATCCCGGCATTCGACTCCGGACGCTCGCGCAGGCTCAGCGCGAGCCGCACCACCGCGATCCACATCAGGGCGGAGCCGAGCATATGGACGCCGACCAGGACCTCGGGCACCTGCGTGAAGTACTGGACGTAGCCGACGGCGCCCTGGGCGAGCAGCACGATCAGCAGGTCGCGGGCGCGCGCCCGGGTGTCGTCGGGGGCGTCCACGACCCGCAGCACCAGCCACATCGCGACAGCCAGTGCACAGACGACCCAGGCGGCGACCGCGTGGACATGCGCCGCGTCCGCCCAGTCCCACGGCATGCGCGGTACGTCACTGCTGTCGCCCGCGTGCTTGCCCGAACCGGTCACCGAGGTGCCCAGCACGATCAGTACCGCCGAGGTGGCGACGATCGCCCAGGACAGCTTGCGCACCGGGCGCGGGACGCGCGGGCGGGGAGCGCCGTCGCCCTCACGGACGCGCTGCCAGGTGATCACGCTGACCGTGAGCAGGGCGTTGGCGAGCAGGAAGTGCCCGGCCACCGTCCACGGGTTGAGGCCCGCCCAGACCGTGATGCCGCCGACGACGGCGTTGCCCATCACGATCCAGAACTGACTCCAGCCGAGCCGGGTGAGATTGCGCCGCCACGGCTTGGTGGACCGGGCCGAGATGATCGCCCAGCCGACCGCGGCCGACAGGACGTACGTCAGCATCCGGTTGCCGAACTCGATCGCCCCGTTGATGCCCTGAGCGGGCGTCGCGAAGAGGCTGTCGTCCGTGCACTTCGGCCAGGTGTCGCAGCCGAGGCCGGAGCTGGTCAGCCGGACCGCGCCGCCGGTGACGATGATGACGACGGTCATCACGACGGCGGCGAGCGCGGCGCGCCGGAGGATCCGCGGAGTCGGAGTCCAGCGCTGGGCAATGAAGGCGAGCGGGTTTCGCATGGCTTGAGCGACGTCGGCTCGGGTCAGCTTGGGCACGCGCTCTATCGTAGGCGGGCGTTTGTGCGCGTTTTCACGAGGGGGGTCCGGGGTGCCCCGGGAGGCACGGTCACGAACCGGAAGGCACGGTCACGAAGGTGTCCGGTGCTCCCGCGGTGCCGGTTGCGGCGGCGCGTGCGTCCGCCGGAAGCGCGAGCCGTCGAGATGGTCCTCCTCCTCCCACCAGACGGCGATCCGCCAGTGCACCGACGGCGGCGGCCGGTCGGGCGAGTGCAGGAACGCGTCCGTCAGCTCGGCCGCGACCGCCTCCGCGCTGCGGTCCGCCACCGCGTCCATGCCACGCCACGGGTACCCCATCGGGGTCCAGTCCCCGTCGGCCTCCCGGATGTCGAAGCGCCACACCGCCCGCCAGGAGTGCGCCCGCAGGATCCGGCGGACCTCCGCGACATCGAGGCGCAGCCTCGCGGCGATCGGCTCCGGCTCCACACCCTCGATCCGCGCCGCCACGACCGCGAGCGGCAGCAGCCGCGCCGGAAGCAGATCCCGCTCCCGCAGATGCGTCAGCCCGCTGTCGAAGGGGCAGCGCCGCAGTCGGCGCTCCAGCTGGTCGCCGAGATGCTCCAGGGTTGCGCCATGCGCCGCTGCGTGCGGATCGGGCGCGGACCACAGGGCGCGGAACTCCCGCTCCGCCCGTACGGCCCAGGCCGCCGCCTCCACCGGATGCCCCAGCTCCTCCAGCCGGTCGCCCAGGAAGACATGGGCCTGAGCGAGACCCTCCCGGTTGCGCGGATCCGACTGGTCCATGCCCTTCCAGACCTCGATCGCCCGACGGGTGCCCGCCAGGGCGGCAAGACCGTCCTCCCGGACGTCGGGCGACGGCTGGTCGCCGTCGGGGTGAAAGGCATAGCGGGGCAGGCCCAGCTCGTCGCTGAGCGGCTCGGCCAGATAGACGGCCCGGTTGATCAGCGCCCCGGCGTACAGGCGGGCGTGCTCCTCGTCATGCCTGGCCGACTCCTCACAACGGCGGATCGCCTCGTCGACGGCGGACAGCGCGTCCGCGCGCCGGCCGGTGTCGAAGTGGTGCCGCGCCAGATCGCCGTACCGCAGGCTCAGCTTTGCGGTGAGCGTGAGATCGTCCACGGCGTGCGGTGCGAGTGCGGCAATCAGGTCCTTCAGCATCCGCTCGCGTGCCCGGGGGGAGGCTCCGGCTCTGCCGGACCTGACCTTCGCCCACTCCGCGTCCAGACGCAGTGCGGCAGTCCGCTCCATCCAGGCCTCCCACCGTACGGATCTTGGCAGGCTCATCCTGGCGCGTGGGTCACTCCCAGCGGAAGAGCCGGGCGGCCGCGCCGAGTCCCAGCACCGCCCACACGGCAAGGATTCCGAGATCGCCCCAGGGCACTCCCGCGCCGTGCTGGAGCACATCGCGCAGCCCGTCGGAGAGCGCCGAGATCGGCAGCAGAGCGAGCACCGACTGGGCGCCGTCCGGGAACCTGTCCAGCGGCACGATCACCCCGCCGCCCACCAGGAGCAGCAGAAAGACCAGGTTGGCGGCGGCCAGGGTCGCCTCGGCCGACAGCGTGCCGGCCATCAGCAGACCAAGGCCGGAAAAGGCGGCGGTGCCGAGGACGAGCAGCAGGAGTACGGAGACAGGGCTGCCGTGCGGGGACCAGCCGAGCGCGAAGGCGATGACGGTCAGCAGCGCGATCTGGAGGACTTCGGTGACCAGGACGGAGAGCGTCTTCGCGGTCATCAGGGCCCAGCGGGGGATCGGCGAGGCGCCGAGCCGCTTGAGGACTCCGTACCGCCGCTCGAAGCCGGTCGCGATGGCCTGGCCGGTGAAGGCGGTGGACATCACGGCGAGAGCGAGGACCCCCGGGGCCAGGAAGTCGACGGCCTTGCCGTCACCCGTGTCGACGACATCGACCGTGGAGAACAGCACCAGCAGCAGCGACGGGATGATGACGGTGAGCAGCAGCTGCTCGCCGTTGCGCAGCAGCATCTTCGTCTCGAAGGCGGCCTGCGCCGCGATCATGCGGTGCAGCGGTGCGGCGCCGGGCTTCGGCGTGTACGTGCCGACGCTCATGAGCGCAGCTCCTTGCCGGTCAGCTCCAGGCCGTGTCCTCCCGGGGGCCGCTGTGCCCCGTAGCGGCTTCGCCGCGGGCCGGGCCCCCGGTCGAGACCGGTGTCGTCCCGCATCATGAGCGCAGCTCCCTGCCGGTCAGCTCCAGGCTGTGTCTTCCCGGGGGACAACCCCCGGACCCCCGGTCGAGACCGGTGTCGTCCCGCATCATGAGCGCAGCTCCCTGCCGGTCAGCTCCAGAAATACGTCTTCGAGGGTGTGGCGCTCCACCGAGATCCCGTCCGGCATCACGCCGTGCTGGGCGCACCAGGAAGTGACCGTCGCCAGCAGTTGCGGGTCGATCCGGCCGGTGATCCGGTACGCGCCCGGAGTGAGCTCCGCCGCTGCCGAGCCGTCCGGCAGCGCCTTGAGCAGCGAACCGACGTCGAGCCCCGGTCGGCCGGTGAAGCGCAGCGTGTTCTCCGCGCCGCCCCGGCACAACTCCTCGGGGCTGCCCGATGCGATGACCCGGCCCGCGTCGATGATCGCGAGATCGTCGGCGAGTTCCTCGGCCTCGTCCATGAAGTGGGTGGTCAGGACGGTGGAGACGCCGTCCGCCCGGAGTTCGCGTACGAGCTCCCAGGTGGAGCGGCGCGCCTGCGGGTCGAGTCCGGCGGTCGGCTCGTCCAGGAAGACCAGTTCGGGGCGGCCGACGACGGCCATCGCCAGTGCGAGCCGCTGCTGCTGACCGCCCGAGAGCCGCCGGTAGGCCGTACGTCCGCAGCTGCCCAGGCCCAGGCGCTCCATCAGTGCGTCGACGTCCAGCGGGTGGGCGTGCAGCGTGGCCGTGTGGCGGAGCATCTCGTCGGCGCGGGCGCCCGAGTAGACACCGCCGGACTGGAGCATCACGCCGATCCGGGGCCGGAGCTTCGCGGCGTCGGTGACCGGGTCGAGGCCCAGGACGCGCACCGTGCCCGCGTCGGCCCTGAGATACCCCTCACAGGTCTCGATCGTGGTGGTCTTCCCGGCCCCGTTGGGGCCGAGAACGGCGGTCACGGAGCCCTGGGTGACCTCGAGGTCGAGGCCGTCCACGGCCGTCTTGGATCCGTACCGCTTGACCAGGCCCCGGATCTGGACGACGGACTCGCTTCGCATGCCGGGAAGTCTAGGCGGGGGGCCGGGGCCCCCGAGGCGCGGGGCCCGAGGTGCGGGTGCCCGGGTCCGGCGGGAGGGGATCAACACGTACGGATTCCGCCATGCGGCGGCCGTGGAGTCGGGGGATGAGCGCAGGTGGCCGCTCTCCCGGGAGTGGCCGGGGGCCGCGGCCCCTCGCCTCCGGCGCGCCGGTGCACACCCCGGGAGCGCAGGCCGGTGTCCGGAAACAACGCGCCCGCACGCGGTCGGCTTCTCCGGCGGACCTGCCCTCCACCGTGCTGGGCCGCCGCTCCGCCGACGGGCTGCTGGTGGCTGATTCTCATGGGCCCACGGGATGCCAGTGGCGCCCGTGGCAGGAATGGCCGGAACTGACACCGGAGGCGTTCTTCACATGAACCTGTCAACTCGTTCACGATCGTGGGTGGCTCACGCCGCCACTGCGCCCCCCACCCCGTCCCCCGCACGCACGGGACAGCAGCGGTACTGAGCGTCGGTACGAACCCACTCACAAAGGAGAGTTCGTGGCTGGACGCATTCAGGGACGGCGGGGAATCCTCGCCGCACTGACGGCTGCCGCAGTGGCCCTGCCGCTGGCCCTCGGCGCCTTTCCCGCCCAGGCGCAGGAACCCGTGGAACCCCGCCCCTCCGCCTATCTGGACAAGACCGAGGGCTTGCTGATCGAGCGGCTCGCGACCAAGGGCAGGGCGACCTTCTGGGTCGCCCTGACGCATGAGGCCGACACCTCCGCCGCCCGCAAGGCCAAGGGCAAGACCGCCAAGGCACGCACGCTGTACGAGACGAAGACCGCGTACGCGAAGAAGTCCCAGGCCCCGCTGAGGGCCCTGCTGGACAGCGCCGGCGCCCGCTACGAGGCGTTCTGGATCACCAACACCCTCAAGGTCACCGCCGGCAAGGCGCTCGCCGAGAAGATCGCGGCGCGCGCCGACGTCGCCGCCCTCGAGGCCGACGACCCGATCACCATCCCCGACCCGCTGCCGGGGAGGAACGAACCGCGCCTGGATGCCGTCGAGTGGAACATCGACCGGATCGGCGCCCCCAAGGTCTGGTCCGAACTGGGTGTACGCGGCGAGGGAGTCGTCGTCGCCAACATCGACTCCGGAGTGCAGCACGACCACCCGGCGGTCAAGGCGAAATACCGCGGGCTGAAGTCCGACGGCAGCTACGACCACGCCTACAACTGGTTCGACCCGGCCAAGGTCTGCACCGGCACCGCCCCCTGCGACAACAACGGCCACGGCACCCACACCATGGGCACCATGGTCGGCGACGACGGCGCGGGCAATCAGGTCGGCGTCGCGCCCGACGCCAGGTGGATCGCCGCCAAGGGCTGCGAGACCAGCTCCTGCAGCCGTGACTCGCTGCTCCGCTCCGGCCAGTGGGTCGTCGCCCCCACCGACGCCTCCGGCGCCAACCCGCGCCCCGACCTCGCACCCGACGTGGTGAACAACTCCTGGGGCAGCGGCGTCATCGACACCTGGTACAAGGCCACCGTGCAGTCGTGGCGGGACGCGGGCATCTTCCCCGCCTTCTCCAACGGCAACAGCGGCCCGAGCTGCAACACCTCGGGATCCCCGGGCGCGTACACCAACTCGTACTCCACCGGCGCCTTCGACATCAACAACGCCATCGCGTCCTTCTCCTCGCGCGGCACCGGCGAGAGCGGCGGCATCAAGCCCAATCTCGCCGGCCCCGGCGTCAACGTCCGCTCCTCGTGGGCGGGCGGCGGCTACCACGCGATCTCCGGTACCTCCATGGCCTCACCCCACACCGCGGCCACCGTGGCGCTGATGTGGTCGGCCGCGCCCGCGATCCGCGGCAATGTCACCGAGACCGAAAAGCTCCTGGACTCCACCGCCGTCGACGTCGACAGCACCACCTGCGGCGGCACCGCGGCCGACAACAACGTCTTCGGCGAGGGCCGCCTCGACGCGTACGCCGCCGTCACCGCCTCCCCACGCGGCGCGCTCGGCGCGGTCAGCGGCAAGGTCACCACCACCGCGGGACCGCTCGCCGACGCCACCCTGCGCTTCGAGGGTCCGATGAAGACGACCGTCACCACCGGCGCCGACGGCGGCTACGCGCTGCCCAAGCTGATGGTCGGCGACTACACGGTCAGTGTCGCCAAGTTCGGCTACGTCACCGCTCAGGGCGCCGTCACCGTCGTCGAGAACGGCAGCGCGGTGAAGGACTTCGCACTGGCCGAGGCCGCATCCGCCGACGTCAGCGGCAAGGTCACCAGCCACGCCGGAGCCGAGGCGAGCGCCGTCGTCACCGCCCAGGGCACCCCGGTCAGCGGCACGTCCGGCACCGACGGCAGCTACACGCTGCGGCTCCCCGTCGGCACGTACGACCTCGCCGTCACGCCCGCCCACCGCTGCGCCTCGGCGACCAGCGTCCGCCTCGAGGTCACCGGCAGCACCACCAAGGACATCCGCCTCCCCGACCGCACCGACACCTTCGGCACGGCCTGCTCGCTCGTCGACGCGGAGCTCCCGGCCGGGGCCACCAAGCTGGCGTACACCAGCACCACCTTCGGCACGGCCTCCTTCGACCTGCCGTTCCCGGTGGCGTTCTACGGCCGTACCTACCGGGCGGCCACCGCGTCGATCGACGGGGTGCTCTCCTTCGGGACCGCCTCCACCTCCAGCACCAACAGCACCCTGCCCACCACTTTCACCCCGAACGGCTCCCTCTACCCGTTCTGGGACAACCTCACGGTCGACGCCGACGCGGGTGTGTACTGGTCCGCGACCGGCACCGCCCCGCACCGGAAGATCGTCGTCGAATGGCGCAACGCGCTGATCGCGGCAACCACCGGCGAGCGGGTCACCTTCGCGGCGGTCCTCGGCGAGGACGGCTCCGCGTCCTTCCACTACCAGGACATCTCGGGGACCGGCTTCGAGAACGGCTCCGGCGCGACCATCGGCGCCGAGAACGCCACCGGCACCGACGCCCTGCTCTACTCCTTCAACGAGGGCACCGTCCGCGACGGGCTGAGCATCGGCTTCCGTACGACCAGGAGCGCGGTCCTGGCCGGCACGGCCACGGACGCCAACGACGGCAAGCCGGTCTCCGGTGCGGCCCTCGCGGTCTCCAGCGGCGGTACGGCCGCGGGCAGCGACACCGCCGGCGCCGACGGCGGCTATCTCCTCCAGGTGCCGGCCGACGCCGTGTACGACCTCGCCGTCTCCGCCCCCGCCTACAGCGGGGCGAGCGCGCGGCAGACCCCGAAACCGGGCGAGATCGTGGTGTCCGACGCCGCGCTCAGGACCGGCCGGGTCGCCGCCGACAGCGCTGCGCTGACCGTCGTCGTACCGGCCACGCAGCAGCGCACCCGCACGCTCACCCTCGCCAACACCGGCTCCGCCACCCCCTTCACGGTCACCGAGAAGGACGGCAAGAGCTGGATCAAGACGGCGCCCGGCGCCGGACAGCTGGCGGCCGGTGCGCAGCAGAAGGTCGCGCTGAGCCTGGACACCGCCGGGGCCGCCCCGGGCACGGTGCTCAGCGGGACCCTGCAGGTGAAGTCCGAGAGCGGCCGCAAGCCGGTGATCGACATTCCGGTGACCGTGGTCGTGCCCGCGTACCGGACGGCGATCGACTCCGGGACGACGAAATCCTCGGTGGACGCACTCGGCGACACCTGGGGCCCGGACCGCAGACACGCCGCGGGCTCGTACGGATATCTGGGCAGCGCCACCGATCTCTCCACCACACGGACGATCACGGGCGCGGCCGACCCGACGCTCTACAGGACCGCCCGCCAGGGCATGTACGAGTACCGCTTCGACGGCCTGCCGGCCGGCACCTACCGCGTGGAGCTGGGCTTCGCGGAACTCAGCTCCAAGGATCCGTCCGAGCGGGTCTTCGACGTGATGGCCGAGGGGACACAGTTCGTGCCCAATCTCGACCTGGCGCTGGAGGCGGGCATCCGAACGGCCCAAGACCGGGCCTTCACCGTCCAGGTCACCGACGGGCAGCTCAACCTGCGGTTCGTGGCGAATTCCGGCAAGACCCTGGTGAATTCGATCAGGGTCACCGAACGGCCGGATCTGGTGGGCTGATTTCCTGGTAATTCCCTGGTCAGAGCCCGTCCGGCAACAGCCGGACGGGCTCTGTTCTTAGGTAACCCTTAGTGATGAAGCGCACCGGCTCACGCCTTGGACGGCGGTTGTCAGCGCCAGAGGAATTACGCAACAATGGCGTTGTGAAAAACGTTGGCGAGGCTCCGCAGGAGGAACTCGCGACCGGAGAGCGCTCGACGCGCAACAAGGTCGCGCGCTCCGTCCTGGATCACGGCCCGTCCACCGTCGCCGATCTCGCGGGCCGCCTCGGCCTGACCCAGGCAGCTGTCCGCCGCCACCTCGACACGCTCGTCGCCGAGAACGTCGTAGAGGCCCGTGAGCAGCGGGTGTACGGCGCACGCACGCGCGGGCGGCCGGCCAAGGTGTTCGCCCTGACCGACTGCGGCCGGGATGCCTTCGACCAGGCGTACGACACGCTGGCCGTGGACGCGCTCCGCTGGATCGAGCGGACCGCGGGTGAAGGAGCAGCGGGAGAGGCGGCCGTCGCCGCCTTCGCCCGCGACCGGATGGAGACCCAGGCGGAGGCGTACCGCACGGCGATCGAGGCCGCGGCCCCCGAAAAGCGCACCGAAGCCCTTGCGAAGGCCCTGAGTGCCGACGGGTACGCTGCTACGGCGCGTAACGCACCGGTTGGCGAGCAGCTCTGCCAGCATCACTGCCCGGTCGCCCATGTCGCCGAGCAGTATCCCCAGCTGTGCGAGGCGGAGACAGAGGTTTTCTCCCGTCTTCTGGGAACGCATGTGCAGCGTCTGGCCACCATTGCCCACGGCGACGGCGTCTGCACAACGTTCATCCCGAACAGCGCGCCACAGACCACCACACCATCAGCATCTGCCAGCACGGCCGGGAGGAACCCCGCATGACTCTCCCCACGGAGACTGCCCACCCCGAACTCGAGGGCCTGGGTACGTACGAATTCGGCTGGGCCGACTCCGACGCGGCCGGCGCCACTGCAAAGCGCGGCCTCTCCGAGGATGTCGTCCGCGACATCTCGTCGAAGAAGAACGAGCCGGAATGGATGCTGAAGCTGCGGCTCAAGGGTCTGCGGCTGTTCGGCAAGAAGCCGATGCCGAGCTGGGGCTCCGACCTGTCGGGTATCGACTTCGACAACATCAAGTATTTCGTGCGGTCCACCGAGAAGCAGGCGGAGTCCTGGGAGGATCTGCCCGAGGACATCAAGAACACGTACGACAGGCTCGGCATCCCGGAGGCGGAGAAGCAGCGTCTCGTTGCCGGTGTCGCCGCGCAGTACGAGTCGGAGGTCGTCTACCACCAGATCCGTGAGGACCTGGAGGAGCAGGGCGTCATCTTCCTCGACACGGACACCGCGCTGAAGGAGCACCCGGAGCTCTTCCAGGAGTACTTCGGCACCGTCATCCCCGTCGGCGACAACAAGTTCGCGTCGCTGAACTCCGCCGTATGGTCCGGCGGATCGTTCATCTACGTTCCCAAGGGTGTCCACGTCGACATCCCGCTGCAGGCCTACTTCCGTATCAACACGGAGAACATGGGCCAGTTCGAGCGGACGCTGATCATCGTGGACGAGGACGCCTACGTCCACTACGTCGAGGGCTGCACCGCCCCGATCTACTCCTCGGACTCGCTGCACAGCGCCGTCGTCGAGATCATCGTCAAGAAGGGCGGCCGCTGCCGCTACACGACGATCCAGAACTGGTCGAACAACGTCTACAACCTGGTCACCAAGCGCGCCGTGGCGTACGAGGGCGCGACCATGGAGTGGGTCGACGGCAACATCGGCTCCAAGGTGACGATGAAGTACCCGGCCGTCTACCTGATGGGCGAGCACGCCAAGGGCGAGACCCTGTCCATCGCCTTCGCGGGCGAGGGCCAGCACCAGGACGCCGGCGCCAAGATGGTCCACATGGCACCGAACACCTCCTCGAACATCGTCTCCAAGTCGGTGGCGCGAGGCGGTGGCCGTACGTCCTACCGCGGTCTGATCGAGATCGGTGAGGGTGCGCCGGGCGCGAAGTCCAATGTGCTCTGTGACGCGCTGCTGGTCGACACGATCTCGCGGTCCGACACCTACCCGTACGTCGACGTCCGTGAGGACGACGTGTCCATGGGCCACGAGGCGACCGTCTCCAAGGTCTCCGACGACCAGCTCTTCTACCTGATGAGCCGCGGTATGACGGAGTTCGAGGCGATGGCGATGATCGTGCGCGGCTTCGTCGAGCCGATCGCCAAGGAACTGCCCATGGAGTACGCGCTGGAGCTCAACCGGCTGATCGAGCTGCAGATGGAGGGCTCGGTGGGCTGAGGCCCGCCGTCCCGAGCAGCGACTGTTTTTCTGTCTGACGTAGGAAGAGAGCAAGACGACAGCCATGGCTGAGGCTCAGAACATTCCGGCGGGATCCACCACTGCCGGTTCGATCGCGGTGGCCGCCGAGTCGACCGTCGCCACCCGTATGAGTGCGCCCCCGTCCTTCGACGTGGCGGACTTCCCGGTCCCGCACGGCCGCGAGGAGGAGTGGCGCTTCACTCCGCTGGAGCGGCTGGCCGGTCTGCACGACGGCACCGCCGTCGCGACCGGCAGCGCCGTCAAGGTCGCGATCGACGCCCCCGAGGGCGTCGTCGTCGAGACCGTCGGCCGTGACGACGCGCGGCTCGGCCGGGCCGGCACCCCCGCGGACCGTGTCGCCGCCCAGGCGTACTCCTCCTTCGAGAAGGCCTCGGTCGTCACCGTCCCCAAGGAGACGGTGCTCACCGAGCCGGTCCGGATCGCCGTGCACGGCGAGGGCGGCACCGCCTTCGCCCATCTGGTCATCGAGCTCGGCGCCTTTGCCGAGGCCGTCGTGGTCATCGACCACACCGGTGACGCGGTGCTCGCCTCCAACGTCGACTACCTGCTGGGCGACGGCGCGAAGCTCACCGTCGTCTCCGTCCAGGACTGGGACGACCGGGCCGTTCATGTCTCCCAGCACAATGCGCTGGTCGGCCGGGACGCAACCTTCAAGTCGGTCGTGGTCACCTTCGGCGGCGATCTCGTACGCCTGCACCCGCGGGTCTCCTACGCGGGCACCGGCGGCGAGGCCGAGCTCCTCGGCCTGTACTTCACCGACGCGGGCCAGCACCAGGAGCACCGCCTCCTGGTCGACCACAACGCTCCGCACTGCAAGTCCAACGCCGCATACAAGGGCGCCCTCCAGGGCCAGGACGCGCACGCGGTGTGGATCGGCGACGTCCTGATCGAGGCCAAGGCCGAGGGCACGGACACGTACGAGCTGAACCGCAACCTCGTCCTCACGGACGGCGCGCGCGTCGACTCCGTACCGAACCTGGAGATCGAGACCGGCGAGATCGTCGGTGCCGGTCACGCCTCGGCCACCGGTCGCTTCGACGACGAGCAGCTCTTCTATCTGCAGTCCCGCGGCATCCCGGCCGAGGAGGCCCGCCGTCTGGTGGTCCGCGGCTTCTTCGCCGAGCTGGTCCAGCAGATCGGGCTTCCCGACGTCGAGGAGCGCCTGCTCGCCAAGATCGACGCGGAGCTGGAGGCGTCTGTCTGATGGCCTTCGTCAAAGCCTGTGCGCTGAGCGAGCTCGAGGAGGACACCCCCAAGCGGGTGGAACTCGACGGCACGCCGGTGTCTCTCGTGCGTACCGAGGGTGAGGTGTTCGCGATCAACGACATCTGCTCGCACGCGAATGTCTCGCTGTCGGAGGGCGAGGTGGAGGACTGCTCCATCGAGTGCTGGCTTCATGGTTCCACCTTCGACCTCCGCACCGGCAAGCCGTCCGGCCTTCCCGCGACGCGCCCCGTCCCCGTATACCCCGTACAGATCGAAGGGGACGATGTGCTCGTCTCCGTCACCCAGGAGTCCTGAGTCACCCATGGCAACGCTTGAAATCCGCGACCTGCACGTCTCCGTCGAGGCCGAGAACGGCCCCCGGGAGATCCTCAAGGGCGTCGACCTGACCGTGAAGCAGGGCGAGACCCACGCCATCATGGGCCCCAACGGCTCCGGCAAGTCGACCCTCGCGTACTCCATCGCGGGCCACCCCAAGTACACGATTACCAGTGGCACCGTGACCCTGGACGGCGAGGACGTCCTGGAGATGTCCGTCGACGAGCGCGCCCGCGCCGGCATGTTCCTGGCCATGCAGTACCCGGTCGAGGTCCCCGGCGTCTCGGTCTCCAACTTCCTGCGCACCTCCGCCACCGCGATCCGCGGCGAAGCCCCCAAGCTGCGTACCTGGGTGAAGGAGGTCAAGTCCGCCATGGAGCAGCTCCAGATGGACCCGGCCTTCGCCGAGCGCAACGTCAACGAGGGCTTCTCCGGCGGTGAGAAGAAGCGCCACGAGATCCTCCAGCTCGAGCTGCTCAAGCCGAAGATCGCGATCCTCGACGAGACCGACTCCGGCCTGGACGTCGACGCGCTGCGGCAGGTCTCCGACGGCGTCAACCGCGTCCGGGAGACCGGCGAGGTCGGCACCCTCCTGATCACGCACTACACGCGCATCCTGCGCTACATCAAGCCCGACTTCGTTCACGTCTTCGCGAACGGCCGGATCGCCGAGTCCGGCGGCGCCGAGCTCGCCGACAAGCTCGAGGCCGAGGGCTACGAGGCATACACGAAGGGTGGCGTATCCGCGTGACAGTGGCCCGACAGGGGCTCCCCGGCCTCCTCGACACCGAGGCGATCCGCAAGGACTTCCCGATCCTGGACCGCGTGATCCACGACGGCAAGAAGCTCGTGTACCTGGACAACGCGGCGACGTCCCAGACGCCGCGCCAGGTGCTCGATGTGCTGAGCGAGTACTACGAACAGCACAATGCCAACGTCCACCGCGGTGTCCATGTGCTCGCCGAGGAGGCCACGGCGCTGTACGAGGGCGCCCGCGACAAGGTCGCCGCCTTCATCAACGCGCCGAGCCGCGACGAGGTGATCTTCACCAAGAACGCCTCCGAGTCGCTCAACCTCGTGGCCAACATGCTCGGCTGGGCCGATGAGCCCTACCGCGTGGACCGCGAAACCGAGATCGTCATCACGGAGATGGAGCACCACTCCAACATCGTCCCGTGGCAGCTGCTCTCGCAGCGCACCGGCGCGAAGCTGAAGTGGTTCGGCCTCACCGACGACGGCCGCCTCGACCTGTCCAACATCGAAGAGGTCATCACCGAGAAGACGAAGATCGTCTCCTTTGTGCTGGTCTCCAACATCATGGGCACCATCAACCCCGTCGAGGCGATCGTCCGGCGCGCGCAGCAGGTCGGCGCGCTGGTGCTCATAGACGCCTCGCAGGCCGCCCCGCACATGGTGATGGACGTGCAGGCGCTGCAGGCCGACTTCGTGGCCTTCACCGGCCACAAGATGTGCGGCCCGACCGGCATCGGCGTGCTGTGGGGCCGGCAGGAGCTCCTTGAGGACCTCCCGCCGTTCCTCGGCGGCGGCGAGATGATCGAGACCGTGTCGATGCACTCGTCGACGTACGCCCCGGCTCCGCACAAGTTCGAGGCCGGTACGCCCCCGATCGCCCAGGCCGTCGGCCTCGGTGCGGCCGTGGACTACCTCTCCGCGATCGGCATGGACAAGATCGCCCAGCATGAGCACGTCCTCACCGAGTACGCGGTGAAGCGGCTGCTCGAGGTCCCGGACCTGCGGATCATCGGCCCGACCACGGCCGAGGACCGCGGCGCCGCGATCTCCTTCACGCTCGGTGACATCCACCCGCACGACGTGGGTCAGGTCCTCGACGAGCAGGGCATCGCGGTCCGGGTCGGCCACCACTGCGCGCGGCCGGTCTGCCTGCGGTACGGAATTCCTGCGACCACGCGAGCGTCGTTCTATCTGTACTCCACGCCGGCAGAGGTCGACGCTCTGATCGACGGGCTGGAGCACGTACGGAACTTCTTCGGCTAGGGGCTGGGACGTGAAGCTGGATTCGATGTACCAGGACGTCATCCTGGACCACTACAAGCACCCCCACGGGCGCGGTCTGCGCGACGGGGATGCCGAGGTGCACCACGTCAATCCGACGTGCGGCGACGAGATCACGCTCCGTGTGAAGTACGACGGGTCGCGGATCGCCGACATTTCGTACGAGGGCCAGGGCTGCTCCATCAGCCAGGCCAGCGCGTCCGTGCTGAACGAGCTGCTGGTCGGCAAGGAGCTCGCCGAGGCGCAGAAGATCCAGGCCGCCTTCCTGGAACTGATGCAGTCCAAGGGCCAGATCGAGCCGGACGACGCGATGGAAGAGGTGTTGGAGGACGCGGTCGCGTTCGCCGGTGTCTCGAAGTACCCGGCGCGCGTGAAGTGTGCTCTGCTGAGTTGGATGGCGTGGAAGGACGCGACGGCCCAGGCGCTGTCCGAAGGGAAGACCGCATGAGTGAGAACGAGATGGTGACGACCAAGCCGGCCTCCGAGGAGGAGGTCCGCGAGGCGCTGTACGACGTCGTCGACCCCGAGCTGGGAATCGACGTGGTCAACCTCGGCCTCATCTACGGCGTCCACATCGACGACTCCAATGTCGCGACGCTGGACATGACGCTGACGTCCGCGGCCTGCCCGCTGACCGACGTCATCGAGGACCAGGCGAAGTCGGCGACGGAGGGCCTCGTCAGTGAGCTGAAGATCAACTGGGTCTGGATGCCACCGTGGGGCCCGGACAAGATCACGGACGACGGACGCGAGCAGCTGCGCGCGCTCGGCTTCAACGTCTAGTTCCCGCCGGTTTCCCTGTTCCCGCCGGACCCTGGTCCCCGCGGGTTGCTGGTCCCCGCCGGACTCCGCGGTCTCCGCAGATCGTTGCCGGACTCCGCGGGTCTCGGTAGATCTTTTGCCGGGGATCCACGAAACGGCCATGCCCGCCAGGCACACTGGCGGGCATGGCCGTTTCGCTGTACCACATCGTTGTGGACGCCCACGATCTCCCGGCGCTCGCCCGCTTCTGGACCCGGGTCCTGGACTGGAGGGTGCTCTTCGAGGCCGAGGACGAGATCGTCATCGGCGCCGACGAGTTCGCCATGCCGGGAATGTGCTTCGTTCCCGTAGGGGAGCGGAAGAGTGTCAAGAACCGGCTGCACATCGACCTCACCCCCGACGACCAGGCCGCCGAGGTCGAGAGGATCATCGCGCTCGGGGCCCGGCGGGCCGACGTCGGGCAGGCGCCGGAGGCGACCTGGGTGGTGCTCGCCGACCCCGAGGGCAATGAGTTCTGTGTGCTGCGGCCGAAGAAGTCGCTGATCGAGTAGCGGGATCAGCCGGTGGGCGCCGCGGCGGCGGTGGGTGCCGTGGGCGGTACGGCAGCGGCCTCGGCGAGGGCCGGGGCCAGGTTCTCCTTGCGGATGCGCTGGTCGACGTAGAGCAGGCTGTTGACCAGCTGCGGGAATGTGGCGCTGAAGATCTGGCCGATCATCTGCCCCACGAAGAGCGCGATCAGCATGCCGACCATGGCGACCATGGCCTGTCCGGCGGTGAGCTCGGGCCCCAGTTCCGATGTGCCGACCGTCCCGGGCAGCGCTCCGAGGAAGTTCAACGGCAGCTGGACGACATAGCCCACCCCCGCCGCGATGATCGCGGCCAGCAGCGAGATGCCGAAGATCCGCCACCAGTCGCCTCGCACCAGCTGGGAGGAGCGCCGCATCGCCGCGATCGGGCCCTGCCGCTCGAGGACGGCCGCGGCCGGGGCGAACAGGAACTTCACCCAGAGCCAGACGGCCGCCGGACAGGACGCCACAGCGCCCAGCAGCGGGAGCAGTGCCCAGGCCGCGAGGGAACCGTCCTGGGTGACCAGGGCGAGGACCAGCAGCACGAAGAAGGCCATGGCCAGAGCCGCCGGTACGAGACCGATCAGCGAGGTGAGAAAGACGGTCCCGAGCACCGCGGGGACCCGGCTCCACGCGCGGCGCCAGACCGTGCCGAACGTGACGCGGCGGCCGATGACGGCGTCCTGGAGGATCGCCGGGCAGCAGGCTTGGAGCATCGCGTTGGCCAGCGTCAGCACCACCAGGCTGAGCACCCAGACACACAGGAACGCGATGAGCAGCGGGCGGGCGTCGTCCCAGGACGGTTCCTGGTCGGAGGGAACGTCGAAGACCCCGGAAACATGGTCCCCCATGGCGGCGTACGCGAGGGCCAGCGCCGCCCCGATCACGAGCACCCCCGCGCCGTAGACGGTCAGGGCTATCCCGAACAGCTGCTTCCAGCACCGGCCGACGGTGGCGAAGGCCCCGCCCAGCACGTCGCCGAGGCCGAGCGGCGCCAGGGGTATCACTCCGGGCTTGGGCGGCGGTGGGGGCATCCAGCCGCCCCAGCCTGGAGGGCCTGCCTGGGGCGCGTTTCCGTATGCCACTGGTGTGTCTCCCGCGTGTCTTGTGCCTGATCGGACGGGACACCGTAGCGGGAGGGGCGGCGGGTGGGTCAGCGCGCCCCCGTCCCTTGTGTGCGCCAAGATGTTCAGCGTGTGTTGCGTACGGTTGTACGCAACGATGTGTACCGTCGTACACATGCCCTACTTTCTGCTGGCCGCGGCGATCGCGGCAGAAGTGGCCGGGACGACGGCCATGAAGTACAGCGACGGCTTCAGTAAGCTGTGGCCCTCGCTCGGGACGGCTGTCGGCTATCTGGTCGCCTTCACCCTGCTCGCGCAGACTCTGAAGACGATGAGCGTGGGCACGGCCTACGCGATCTGGGCGGGCGTGGGCACCGCCGCCATCGCCGCGATCGGGATGCTCTTCCTGGGCGAATCGGTGGGCGCGGCCAAGCTGGCGGGCCTCGTGCTGGTCATTGCCGGGGTCGTACTGCTCAACCTCGGAGGGGCTCACTGATGGCACGACGGTACGACCCCGAGCGCCGCCAGCGCATCATCGACGCGGCGATCCGGGTGGTCGGGGCCAAGGGCATCGCAGGGCTGAGCCACCGCTCCGTCGCCGCCGAGGCGGATGTGCCGCTCGGCTCGACGACGTACCACTTCAAGACCCTCGACGAGCTGATGGTCGCGGCGCTGCGGCAGGCCAACGAAGGCTTCGCGGCGATGGTGCGGGCCAGCGGTGCGCTCGCCGACCCGGACGCCGATCTCGCCGAGGAGCTCGCCCGGCTGATGGGGGAGTGGATCTCCGGGGACCGTACGGGGGTGGAGCTGGAGTACGAGCTCTATCTGGCGGCCCTGCGCCGGCCCGCGCTGCGGCCGGTCGCCACGGAGTGGTGCGACCTCGCCGAGATCCTGGACCGCCGGACGGATCCCGCCACGGCGAGGGCTCTGGTGGCGCTGATGGACGGGATCTGCTTGCAGGTGCTGCTGACGGACGGGGTGTACGAGGCGGAGTACGCGCGGGAGATGCTGGCGCGCGTTATCGGCTGAGCGGTGAGTGCTGAGTGGTGAGTGCTGAGCGGAGCTTCGGACGGGACCGGACGTTGAGACCGGTTGGCTCAGGTGGCGCCCGGGCGGTTAGGTTTCGTGTCATGACCGACACGACTGCTACTCGCACCACCGGCGCCGTCGCCGCCGGACTCGCCACGCTCACTGCCGACGGCACCGTCCTCGACACCTGGTTCCCCGCCCCCGAGCTCTCCGTCGAGCCCGGCCCCGCCGGTACCGAGCGGCTGACCGCCGAGCGGGCCGCCGAGCTCCTCGGGGCCGGCGCCGCCAAGGCCGTCGGGCCCGACCCGCGCCGCGGGGTCGAGGTCGTCGCGGTCCGTACGGTCATCGCCTCCCTCGACGACAAGCCGCTGGACGCCCACGACGCGTACCTGCGGCTCCACCTGCTCTCCCACCGCCTGGTCCAGCCGCACGGCCAGAACCTGGACGGTGTCTTCGGGCTCCTCGCCAATGTCGCCTGGACGAGCCTCGGCCCGGTGGCCGTGGACCAGGTCGAGACCGTGCGGCTCAATGCCCGCGCCGAGGGCCTGCACCTGGCCGTGACGAGCATCGACAAGTTCCCGCGGATGACGGACTACGTCGCCCCCAAGGGCGTACGCATCGCCGACGCCGACCGCGTCCGCCTCGGCGCGCACCTCGCCGAGGGCACCACCGTCATGCACGAGGGCTTCGTCAACTTCAACGCCGGCACACTCGGCACCTCCATGGTCGAGGGCCGGATCTCCGCGGGCGTCGTCGTCGGCGACGGCTCCGACATCGGTGGCGGCGCCTCCACCATGGGTACCCTCTCCGGCGGCGGCAACGTCCGCATCGTCATCGGCGAGCGCTGCCTGATCGGCGCCGAGGCGGGCGTCGGCATCGCGCTCGGTGACGAGTGCGTCGTCGAGGCCGGGCTGTACGTCACCGCCGGCACCCGGGTCACCATGCCCGACGGGCAGATCGTCAAGGCCCGTGAGCTCTCCGGCGCGAGCAACATCCTCTTCCGCCGCAACTCGGTCACCGGCGCCGTCGAGGCCCGCCCGAACAACGCGGTCTGGGGCGGCCTCAACGAAGTGCTCCACAGCCACAACTGATCGGATGATCTTGCGTGATCTGCCGTGACCTTTCCGCCGGACGGGCGGATAGGCAGGCAGATCGACGTATGGTCCGGCGAACAGGCAAGGCGAGGAACCCCATATGAAGACGAGCGGACTGGCTGTGCTCGGCGCACTCACGGCGGCAGTGGCGATGGCTTCGGCCGGGGTCGCGCAGGCCGACGAGTCACACACCGACTCCCACAACGCCCCCCGTGTGACGCTCATTTCCACCGGACAGATCGACGACCCGCTCGAGGATGTCCTGGAGCACGCCGCGCTCTTCGGGGCCACGTACGTCTACGACTGAGTCAGCTCCTCGTACGCAGCACGCAGCCCGTCGGTCGCCTCGCTGCCGGCGGGCTGCAGCGGTTCCCGGACCGGCCCGCCCAGCAGCGCCTTCACCGTCACCGTGCCGGGCAGCCCCGACGCCATCATCAACTCGATCAGCGGGGCGGTGAGTTGGTTGAGACGGGCGGCCTCGGCGACCCTGCCCGCGTCGTACGCGTCGAGTACCGCCCGCAGCTGCCGGGGCGCGACGTTCGCGACCGTGCTGACGAAGCCCGCGCCGCCCACCGCGTACAGCGGCAGATTCATCTCCTCGGAGCCCGAGTAGTACGCCACTGAGGTGCGTGCGATCACCTTGGTCGCGCCGAGCAGGTCGTACGCACAGTCCTTGACGGCCACGATGCCCGGGTGTTCGGCCAGCCGCAGCATCGTCTCCGGCTCGATGCGGGTGCCGGTGCGGCCGGGGATGTCGTACAGCATCAGCGGGATGCCGACCGCGTCCGCGACACGTCGGAAGTGCGCCTCGACGGCTGCCTGCGGGGGACGGCTGTAGTACGGCGTCACCACCAACACCCCGTCCGCGCCCGCCTCTTCGGCCGCCCGCGCCAGCTCGACCGTATGCCGGGTGTCCGCGCTGCCCACGCCCGCGACGATGCTCGCCCGCTCGCCGACCGCCTCGCGCACGGCCCGTACCAGCGCGGTCTTCTCGGCGTCGCTGGTGGTGGGGGACTCGCCGGTGGTGCCGTTGAGCACCAGCCCGTCACAGCCCTCCCCGACCAGGTGCGCGGCGAGCTTCTGTGCCGCCTCGGAGTCCAGCTCGCCGTCGGCGGTGAAGGGCGTGATCATCGCGCAGAGTGCACGACCGAAGGGGCTCGGTGCGCTTAGCGGGTGGGATGTACTCATACTCCGCAGTTTCGGGCAGACAAACCGTGAAGGTCCACTTAGATCTTCTTCAGGGTTCGTGAAGAACTCCTACGAGATGTAGTGGACCCGGCATAGGCGAGTCGCCGCGGCCGGTACCTGGCATGATCGGCTGGGGGTGCGTCAGGGCAGAACAGGGGAGGGACCTGAACATGACCGAACAGCGCGTAGCCCCGGTGACCGGTTCGACGTCGGGCACCGGCGAGGTGCTTTCTCGTGGACGGCGGAGGGCCTCTGTTGCGAGATCCCTGGGACGACGGACGGCAGTGGCTGTGATGGCCGGCGTGGTGGCCGGTGTGCTGAGCGGGTGCGGGAGCACGACGGTCGAGGAGGCGGCGGCGGAGCCTGTCGCACCCCGCGAGCTCGGCGTGAAGCCGGACCCGCTGACCGCATCCCCCGGCAGCCACCCGGGCGCACAGCCGTCACCGACGGCGTCGCCCGTCCCGGCCGCGTGCCCCGCCTCGGGCGTGGTCGTGACGAACGATGTCGTGAACGCGGCGATGGGACATCGCGCCGTGACCATCACGCTGACGAACTGCGGCAAGCGGCCCTACCAGGTCAACGGCTATCCGCAGGTCGGCGCGCTGGACAAGGACCGCAAGCCGCTGAAACTGAAGATCACACACGGGAACGCGTTCACCGACGCGGGCCGGGACCAGCGCCCGAAGCCGGTGACGCTGGCGCCGGGGCAGAGCGTGCTGTCGGTTCTGCACTGGACGAACCGGGTGACCTCGTTCGACGCCGCGAAGCCCGGGGAGTATCTGGTGGTCGCACCGGCCGCGGGCAGGGAGCAGCAGATCCTGCCGTTCACGCTGGACATGGGGACTGCGGCCGAACTGGACGTCACCGCCTGGGCAGTTCGGCTCGCGAGCTGACCCCGGATGGCAGGATGAACACATGATCCGAGCCGTGCGTCACGTCCCACTGGTCCTGCTGCTTCCCCTTGTCCTGGCCGGCTGCGGCACGGAATCAGCCACCTCCGGCTCCTCCTCGTCCGGCTCCTCCTCGTCAGGCCCCTCCAGGGGCGCCGCATCCTCGGGGCCTGCGCCGGACCGGGCCGAACTGGAGGCGCGGGCGGACTACATGCAGTCGGCGATGGAGCACATCTACGTCACCGAGGTGGCCGGCTACGACCTCGCCAAGCAGTCCGTCGGAGTGTCCGGCGGCGACGGTTTCTCGAGCGTGTACGTCTCCCGGAGCGGCGGACAGATACGTCTGGAGGTCGACCGTGGCACGCTGACCGAGGCCAACTGCGCGGAACGGCCCGTGTACCAGGCGGAGGGGCAGCCCGTGACGTGCGAGCGCGACGGCACGTCCTGGTACCGGACGGCGGGGAACGTGCACGAGTACGCCTGGTCCGAGGACGGCCATGTCGTACGGATCGGCGCCGACCGGGCGCTGGACCGGGACACCCTGCGCAGCGCGGCGAAGGCCACGCACCCGGCGGACGACCGGGAGCTGGACGAGATCCTGCCGGAGAAGACGGCTCCTGCCGCGCCGGTCGAGCGCGGTGATCTGCCGCCGGTGGGTGATGGAGCCCCGAACAACGACGTGGGTGCGGGCGGCTGAGCAGCCGTGAGGCCGTGCGCCGGTGCGGTGGTGGTCCTGTGCGGTGGTGGTCCTGTGCGGTGGTGGTCCTGTGCGGTGGTGGTCCGGTGCGGTGGTGTGGCGTCAGACTGCGGCTCGGTGACCGTTGACCTCAATCGCACTTGACGTTTCACCATGGTCATCAGCGGCGCATCGCAGGGGAGCGCCCAGCGAGGAGGTATCGCCATGACCGTGATCGTGCAGCCCGACTCCCGGCCCGACCTCACCCGTTCCGGCGTCGGTGTCGTCAAGGTGTCCACCTGGGACGTGGGTACGCCCGAGCGACAGCGCGGCGCCGTCGAGGCCATTTCCCAGGCCTGGCAGAGCCGGGAGTGGCCCGACGTCGGGCTTGTCTCGTACACCGTCCACATCGGCGAGGACGGCAGGACCCTTCTGCACTACTCGCAGTGGACCGGCGAGGACGCCTACCAGGAGTTCTTCCGTACGTTCCGGGACGACAGGAGCGCGGAGATCGATGCCGCCGTGCCCGGTATCGAGCGGCTCGGGATCCATTCGTACGAGCTCTACCGCAGCGGCAGCAGCGCCGGCAACGAGGACCGGCGGATCCCCGGCTCCGTCGTGATCGTGGACGTGGAGTTCGACGGGCCGGACGCCGCGCGACAGCGTGCCTGGGTGGACGGCGTCTTCGAGGCGTTGGGGACCGATCCGCACCCCCACCCCGGTGGGATCTCCGGGCACTTCCACATCAGCCTCGACGGGAGGCGGGTGCTCAACTACGCAGAGTGGGCGAGCGCCGAGGCGCACATCGAGGCGCTGTCCGCGCCCGGTAACGGCATCGGATCCCCCACGCCGCAGTGGGCCAGGGTGCAGAGCTTCCCCGGCGTGACCGGAGGGGGCGTGAACCGGTACGCGCCCGCGCTGAGCCTCAGCGCGGGCGCGTGAGCCGGGCGCGCAACCCGGGAGTGTGAACCGGGCGCGCGGCCGGACGGTGTTCCGGAGGGTGTTACGGGCGGAAACGCAGCACCTGCGGGTCGTGGTCGCTGTTCTGGTCCGCGAACTCCGCGTTGATGTGCACGCTGTCGTACGTGAAGTTGCCGACCGAAGGGCTGGTCAGGATCTGGTCGAGCACCTGGCTGTTGCCCTGGAAGACGTACGAGTAACGCTCCGAGCGGGGGAGGGACTTGATCGCCGGGTAGAGCGCGCCGCCGTCCGTCAGTGCCTTCGTCGTCGCCGAGAACTCGAAGTCGTTGATGTCGCCGAGGACCAGGACGTCGGCACGGCGCTCGGCCTTCAGGATGTCCTTGACGAAGGTGTTGACCGCCTGCGCCTGCAGCAGGCGCTTGACCTCGGAGGAACGGTTCGGCGGCTGGTGGTGCGAGGTCAGGTTCTCGTCGCCGCCCTTGGAGCCGAAGTGGTTGGCGATCACAAAGACCGTGCGGCCGCGGAAGGTGAACTCGCCGGCCAGCGGCTTGCGGCTGTTGTCCCAGGCGGTGTTCGCCGGGTCGATCCGGCCGGGGGAGAAGGTCAGGGCGGCCTTGCGCCCTTCCTGCACGACAGTCGTGCCCGCCGTCGCGCTGCCGCCCGCGCGGTCCGTGAAGGAGACCCGCTCCGGGTTGAAGAGGAAGACCTGGCGGATGTTGCCGCCGGGCTCCCCGCCGTCCTTGTTGTTCTCGGGGTCGATGGTCCGCCACTCGTACGCCGGGCCGCCCGCCGCCACGATTGCGTCCGTGAACTTCTTCAGCGTCTGGTCGGCGGCGACCGTGCCGTCGTTCTTCGCGCCGTTGTTGTCCTGGATCTCCTCCAGGGCGAGGATGTCGGGCGAAGAGAGGTTGGCGACGACGGCCCCCGCGAGCGCGTCGAACTTCTCCTGCGGGTCGGACGGGTCGAGATTCTCCACGTTGTACGTGGCGACGGCCAGTTCCCCGCGCCGCGGCGCGCGGGTCTTCTCGGGCTCCAGGCCCCGGTCGGCGACCGTGCCCAGGGTGCGGGCGACGAGCGTGTAGCCGCCGAACTGGTTGAAGTCCAGCGGGCCTTCGGTCGTTCCGGTCAGATAGTCGCCGACGTTCGCCTTGGGGAAGGGCTGCTGAGCGACCGGGGCGAGCTGCTGCACCTGCAGCCGGCCGGTGTTCTGGGAGGTGTACGCACCGTAGACCGTGCCGCCGCGCCTGCTGTCGTTCTCGTGCGGCTTGACCGTCACCCACAGCTCGGAGTACGGGTCGGTGGCGCCGACGACGCGGGAGGAGCCGATGCGTACGTTGCTGCCCTCCAGCGACTCGTAGTAGTCCAGGGCGTACGTACGGGGCTTGAGGGTCAGCGCGTTGATGCTGTTGCCCGCCGCCGCGTCACCGGACGGGGCGTACGCCGAGGGGACCGACTTCGCCGAGACGGTGACGGGCGCGGGCAGTGCGTTGCCCGAGGAGACCACGGTCACCGTCGGCTTGGAGATCTGGGTGACCGACTGGTTGCCGGAGGAGATGCCGCCGGGGATGTACTCGCCGACGAGGCCGGAGACCGTGACCGCGTCGCCCACGGCGACGGTCGGGTTGGAGCTGGTGAAGACGAAGATGCCCTCGCTGGTGGCGGCGTCCTTGTCGGCCTGCGGGTCCTGGAACCAGAAGCCCTTGGAGCCGAACGTCCGTACGCCCGTGACGATGCCCGCGACATCGGCGACCTGCTGTCCGGCGAGCGGCGATATCCGGGTGGAGCCCTGGATGTCATGGATCCGTATCCCGGCGGCGGCGTCGTCGGCGGAGGCGGCGGAGGAGCCGGCGAGCAGGCCTGCGGCCAGTGCGGCGGTGACCACGGCCGAGAGGGCGGCGGTTCTCGGTACGACGGAGGAAGGCATCACGAACTCCGAGGGTGAGGTGTGAGGGGTGATTCTAAGTTCTACGCGCGTCAATCTCTTGGTTCAGCAGGGGAGTTGTCAAGGGTCGACGGGTGTACGGGATCCAACGGGCGGGTGAACTGGCTGTCCTTGGGGGCGGTGGGGGCCTATCCCCGCCCGTGTAGTGCCCGGGCGCGGCGAAAACCGGTGAAAAACGTCTACGCTGGGCTCCGCCCACCGGGCCGCCCGCACTCCGTACGCCCCGAGGAGAACCAGCAGATGTCCGAAGACCGCCCCACCCTGCCGCCGGTGCGGCTGCACTCGGACGCGGAGCTGGCGCGGGACGCGCTTGCCACGCCGCTGCTGACCAGGGCCGTCCGGCTCGCCCGCTGGGCGGGGCCGCAGACGCGCGTCGGCGTCGGTGGCGAACTCGTCGACGAGCAGCTGGCTGCGGCCGCCGAAGAGCTGGGCTTCGGCGGAGCCGACGACGCTGTTGGAGGTGACGGCGACGGTGACGGCGACCGGTACGGCGACGGCCCGGCGTATGCGAGCGAGGCATGGCGCACCGCGGTCGACGCCGGTCTCGTGGAGGTCCGGGACCCGCAGGACGACGACGCCGAGTTCGGCACGGTCACCGCGGGGGAGAACCTCGCGCTGATCACCTCCGGCGGACCCCAGGACATCCTCGCCATCTGGCTGGACGCTCTGGAAGCGGTCCACGCCGACGCCACCGCTCCGCTCCTGGACGACCTGGCCGATGCCATCGGCGACGACGGCGAGATCGACTTCGCGGCGCTGGACTGGGACCCGGAGGGGGAGGCCGAGTTCCTCGACGGGGTCCTCGGGAATCTGTATCTGCTGACCGTCGCCGGGGGTGGCGCGGGCGACGAGCCGGTGCCGCTGCCCGCACTGGCCGCGTCGATGATCGTGCCCGACGACATGGGCGAGCCGACCGACGACGTGCTGGAGCAGGTGTCGCAGGCGATGATGCGGCTGGACGACCAGTTCCGTCTGCTCGAGCCGATCGGGCTTGTCGAATACCGGCCGGTGGACGAGGCGCTGATGGCGGAGGTGGCGGACGAGGAGCCCGCGCCCCCGGTCGACGAGGAGGACGTCTCGCGGTACGGGCTGGTCAAGCTCACCCCGCTCGGTCTGTACGGCATCAGGGCCCGGATGCTGGAGGCCGGTATCGACGCGCCGGCGGTCGGGGACCTGGCGGACAAGGGGGCGGACACGCTCCTGGACGGGCTGGCGAACTACCCCGAGCTGTCCGCCCGGGCCGAGACCGAACAGTGGCTCGCGCGGCGCTCCCCGGCCGACGCGGCCCGCGATCTGCTCGCCGCGGCCCGGGGCACGGACAAGGGCGCCCCGCTGCGCCGCCTCCACTGCCAGCAGGCATTGACGCTGGTGGGCCCGCAGGCCGAACCCGCGGTCCGTGCGGTCCTCGACGACGCGGAGCTGGGGGGCCTGGCACGGGTCTGGCTCGCGGAGCGGGGCGCGTCGGACGTGCCGGCGCCGCCGGAGTCGATGATCTTCTGGCTGGCCATCGACACGATTGCGGCGCAACTCGACGTGGAGGGCGAACCGGAGGAACTCCAGGGCCTGGTGGAAGGACTGGTCGGCCAGCACAGCGGCTTCTTCGAGGCGGCCTGGCGGGTGGAGCACCCGGCGACCGCGGAGGTGCTGGAGGCGATGGGGCGGCTGCACCCGGACAAGAGGATGGCGAAGGACGCGCGCAAGGCGGCCTTCAAGGCGCGGTCGCGGACGGGTGGCTGAGCGGAGCCCGAGCCCTCAGGGCGGGAGCCCGCGCTTCCTGGGCGGGGGCCCGAGCCCTCAGGGCGGGAGCCCGCGCTTCCTGAGCGGAGCCCGAGCCTCCTGGGCGGGAGTCCGAGCTTTCTGAGCAGGAGTCCGCGCCTCCTGGGCGGGAGCTGAGCCCTCAGGGCGGGAGGCCTGCGCCTCCTGGGCGGAGCCCGAGCCTCCCCCTGCCCGCCGCTCCCGGAACCGGGGACAAGCCCCTCGCCCCCGGCCCTCGCCGCGCCCGGCCCCTCGCCCCCGGCCCTCGCCGCGCCCGGAGCCGGTCTGCACCGGCCTCGCGGCGCGGCCGGGTGGCGGGCATTCGCTCCCCGCGTGCCTGCCGCCTGCCGCTGCGCGGTGGTGCCGGGGTTCCAGGGCCGTTGGCGGGGATGGGCGTGGCACCTGGCGCTGCCTGCGCGCAGGCAGCGCGGCGCGGACGGGGCGGCGGGGCATCCCGTGCCCCGCCCGCCGTCGGCTTCGTGGCCGGGTCCTGAGCAGAGCCGGTGGCCCGTGCCGTGCCGGGCCCGGTCCGCCGGTTTCCGGATTGCCGGTCCGCCGGCCTCACGTGCGCAGATGCGAGGCCCCGTTGAGGTCCAGCACCGCGCCCGAGGCCCACTCGGCCGACGGCGACGCCAGCCACAGCACCGCCGCCGCGATCTCCTCCGCCGACGCCACCCGCCCGAACGGGCTCTGCGCGCGGATCGCCTCGCCCTCCGTACCACTCAGCCGGTGCGCCACCCGCTCCGTGTCGAAGAATCCGGGAGCGACGGACGCGACCCCGATGCCGTACGGGGCGAGGGAGACCGCGAGCGACTGGCCGAGCGCATGCACCGCCGCCTTCGTCGCCCCGTACGCCGGATGATCCGGCTCCCCCCGGAACGCCCCGCGTGAACCGATGTTGACGATCCTGCCTCCCGTACCCGCGTCGATCATGCGGCGGGCCGCGAGATGGCAGAGATTCGCCGTGGCGAGGAGATTGACGGACACATGCTGCTGCCAGAGCGCCGCCCACTGCTTGTACTCCGTCGTGGCCAGCGGATGGGGAAGGTTGACGGCGGCGTTGTTGACGAGCACATCGATGCCGCCGAGCCCGTCCGCCGCCCGCCCGGCGATCGACGCCGCCCCCGCGGCGTCCGACAGATCGCCGCCCACCAGCACATGGCCCGTACCGGCGAGTGAGTCCAGCGTCGCCCGCGCCTCGTCCTCGCGCGAGCCGTAGTGGACGGCGACGCGGTCACCGTTCGTGGCGAAGGCCTGGGCGACGGCACGGCCGAGGCCGCGGGAGGCTCCACTCACAAGGACGCGGCGGCCGGTGGCGGGAAGATTCATGACAGCAGGGCCTCTCGATGTCGGGCGGTGTTCAAGTGCCGTTTATACGCGGGCGGAAGGGTGGCGCCGACATCAGCCCAGCCGGATGCGTCCCCTCAGGCCCCTCAGGAGATCCCGATGCCGCTCACCCGCAGGGAATTCACCAGACAGACCGCGTTCACCGGCGCGGGAGTCGCCCTCACCGGCGTCGTCGGCGCGCTCGCCACCGCGCCCGGCGCCCTCGCCGCGGAAGACACCGTCGAGATCGCCGGGAACGACGGGCATGCCCCCAAGGGGCCCGGCTACGGACCGCTGCTCCCCGACCCCGAGGGCGTCCTCGCCCTGCCGGCGGGATTCAGCTACCGGGTCATCACCCACAGCGGCATCACCAAGCTGGAGTCAGGTGAGTTCACCCCCTCCAACCACGACGGCACCGCCACCTTCGAGGGTCCGCGCGGTGTCACCCTCCTCGTCGTCAACCACGAGCTCAAGGGCGCCCGCGGCGGGTGGAAGTACCCTGTGCCGCTCACCGAGAACCTCGTCTACGACCCCGCCGCGGCCGGGGGCTGCACCGTCGTCGAGACCCACCGCGACGGCCGCAGCGCCCAGTGGGTGGGCATAGCCGGCACCTCCACCAACTGCGCGGGCGGACGCACCTCTTGGGGCACCTGGCTGACCTGCGAGGAGAACTCCGACCGGGCCGGCGAGAACGGCATGACCAAGGACCACGGCTATGTCTTCGAGGTCGACCCGTACGACCGCCGCGCCAACCGCGACCCCAAGCCCATCAAGGCGCTGGGGCGCTACGACCACGAGGCCGTCGTCATCGACCCCAGGCGTGGCCACGCCTATCTGACCGAGGACGCCTCCGGGCCCAACGGCCTGCTCTTCCGCTGGGTCCCGCCGCACGGCTTCAAGCACGGCCGCGGACAGCTGCGCCGGCTCGCGGACGACGCGGGCGTCCTGCAGGCGACCAGGTGCTACGACTCGGGCGGCCGGTTCGTCGACGACCTCTCGCGCGCCACCAGGATCGGCACGGTCTACGGCGTGGACTGGGTGGACGTCCCGGACCGCGACGCCACGAACATCGACGTACGCGAGCAGTTCGGGGAGAAGGACATCACCCGGGCCCGCAAACTCGAGGGCATGTGGTGGGCCGACGGGGGCGCGTACGTCGTCTCCTCGTACGCCCGTGACGAGAGCCCCGGCAAGCCGCACGACGGCCAGGTGTGGTTCTACGACCCCCGCCGCCGCACGCTCACGCTGAAGGTACTCCTCGGCGTCAACGCCGACCCGGACAAGGACGGCGCGTACGACGGTCCGGACAACATCACCGTCTCGCCGTACGGCGGCCTGGTCATCGCCGAGGACGGCGAGGGCATCCAGCACCTCTTCGGCGCGACCGAGCGCGGGCGCACGTACCCGATCGCCCGCAACGACCTCAACGGCAGCGAGTTCACCGGCGTCGTCTTCTCGCCCGACGGCCGCATGCTCTACGCCAACATCCAGACCCCGGGCATCATGCTCGCGATCACGGGCCCCTGGAAGCGCCAGTCCCACCGCCACTGATATCCCGAGTGGGGCAGTCTGGTTGCGTCCCTGTAAAACCCTTGGCGTACCCGGAGGCCGTCCTCCTAGAGTGATGCCTGTCCAGGTGCGAAGGCAGGACCTACTTCCACTGTTAATGGGGCGGCCGCGGGTTCGAGTCCCGTCACCGGCTTCGGGCCGGTGTAGCTCAGATGGCAGAGCACCTTGTCGGTTCCGCCGGCTTCGATCTCTGGACGCACCACAACTTTATGCACCTCCCGGTGCGAAGGCCGCGGCTACTTCCTTTCATGAAACATGCCGCAGCCGGATTTGATCTCGGGAGGCTCAGCTTTCGGGGTGCCCGGTGCGCAGGCAACGGTTACTTCTCGGACCGGGAGGCTGCGGGTTCGAATCCCGCCCAGCCATGGCTGGTGGTGAAATCAGGAATCACGCCCGGCAAGTCCGTCGCCGAATCCTGATCTCGGGTACCCCTTTGCTGAGCCTTCCCCCAGGGAATTCGGGGGAATTCACATGGCACGCTTCAACACCCGTACGGCCAAGGCCGGAGCCACCTCGCCCGTGCGGTCGACCGGCCGCACCGTGCGTACGCACCAGGGCGGTACCGGCGCCGAGCGCGACGCGCGCTCCGAGCTCTTTCTGCTGGCCGTCGCCAACTTCGTTTCGCAGCAGACCTTTTACGAGAACGGCAGCGACCGTGACAACCGCTTCGCCGCACTCGTACGCAATCTCGCCGTCGAGGACCCCGAGTGGACTGCCGGCCTGCTCGCGTGGCTGCGCGGTGAGGGAAATATGCGCACCGCCTCGATCGTCGGTGCCGCCGAGTACGTCAAGGCACGCCTCGACGCCTCCGTGACCGAGGGCCCGACGAACCGTCAGGTCATCGACTCCGTACTCCGCCGTGCCGACGAGCCCGGCGAAATGCTCGGCTACTGGACCTCGCAGTACGGCCGCAATGTGCCCAAGCCCCTCAAGCGTGGAATCGCGGACGCCGTGGCCCGCCTCTACAACGGAAAGTCGCTGCTGAAGTACGACACCGCGTCCAAGGGCTACCGCTTCGGCGACATCCTCAATCTCGTGCACGCCTCGCCCGACCCCGAGAAGGCGTGGCAGGGCCCGCTGTTCCAGTACGCCCTCGACCGCCGGCACAACCCGGACACGGCCGAGCCGCCCGTCTCGAACCGCACCCTCACCGCCCACCGGGCGCTGATGGCGGTGCCCGTCGCCGAGCGGCGCGCGGTGATCACCGCGCCCGACGGCGCGACGCGCCTCGCCGAGGCGGGGATGACATGGGAGGCACTCGCGGGCTGGCTGCAGGGCCCGATGGACGCGGCGGCCTGGGAGGCCGTCATCCCGTCCATGGGCGCGATGGCCCTGGTACGCAATCTGCGGAACTTCGACGAGGCCGGGGTGTCCGACAAGGTCGCCGCGCAGGTCGCGGCGGAGATCGCCGACCCCGAAGTGGTCGCGAAGTCGCGGCAGTTCCCCTTCCGCTACCTCGCCGCCTACCAGCACGCGCCGTCGCTGCGCTGGTCGTATCCGCTGGAGCAGGCGCTCGGCCACTCGCTGGCCAATGTGCCCTCCCTGCCCGGCCGGACGCTGATCCTGGTCGACCGCTCGGGCTCCATGTGGGCGCGGCTGTCCGACCGCTCGGAGCTCAACCGCGCCGACGCCGCCGCCATCTTCGGCACGGCCGTGGCGATGCGCGCGGCCGACGCCGACCTGGTGCAGTTCGGCACGACCCACTCCCGGATGACGTACGCCAAGGGGGAGTCGGTGCTCAAGGTCCTGAGCCGCTTCGGCAACCTCGGCGGCACCGACACCACCGGGGCCGTACGCGCGCACTACCGGGGCCACGACCGGGTCCTGATCGTCACCGACGAGCAGGCGCAGTACAGCTACCACGGCGACCCGACCGAGCAGGTCCCGGCGCACATCCCCGTCTACACGTGGAATCTGGCGGGCTACCGGGCAGGTCACGCGCCGTCGGGCACGCCGGGCAGGCACACCTTCGGGGGCCTGAGCGACGCGGCGTTCCGGATGGTGCCCCTGATCGAGCGCGGCCGGGACGCCGACTGGCCGTGGACGTGAGTACCGCCGCGGGCGGATGACGGGCCGCGGGATGGACAGCCGAGGGAGGATCAACAGCCGCGGGGGAACAGCTGCTGATCCGTGAACGGCCGTTGTGTGAACGTGAGTTGACATCTAACATTTCAGTTCATGGAAGCGCTGCGGCCGGTTCGGCGCACCCTGCTGCGCGACACGGCGTACGCGGCCATCCGTGACGCCATTGTGCGCGGCGAGCTCCCACCGGGGGACGCCGTACGTGATGCCGACCTCGCCGAGCGGCTCGGGCTGTCGCGCGCCCCGGTGCGCGAGGCGCTCGCGCGGCTCGCCGAGGAGGGGCTCGTCGAGTCCAAGCCGCAGAGCTATACGCGGGTGACGCGGCTCGAACCGCGGGCCGTGCGCGAGGCTGCCGTCGTCGTGCGCGCCATGCACGAGCTGGCCGTGCGCGCTGCCGTGCCGCGGCTCACGGCCGAGGACGTCGCCGTGATGCGCGAGGCGAACCGCCGCTTCGAGAGCGCCACCCGCGCCGGAGTCGTCGGCGAGGCGCTGCGGGCCGGCGACGAGCTGCGCGACGTGCTCGTACGGGCCTGTGGCAACCGTGCCGTCGCGGCGACGATCGCCCGCCACACTCCGCTGATCCGCCGTCTTGAGTGGCAGCAGTTCGCCGCGGAGCGCGCGCTGCGTTCAGCCGGGCTGCATGAGCGGCTCATCGACGCCTGCGCCGAGGGCGACGCGGACGGGGCGGCGGGTGTCACCGCGCGGATCTGGAGGGCTCTCGAAGAGCTCGCCGATGATCCGGGCGAAAGGAACGTACCGGATGAACCACCCGAACTACTCGAACCGAACGTCCTCTGACCAAAGGAGTTCAGCGTGTCGATCACGTCGTACGAGCGGTACCCCCTGTTGTTCGGACCGTCACCGGTGCACCGGCTCGACCGGCTGACCCGCCGTCTCGGCGGCGCGGAGCTCTGGGCCAAGCGGGAGGACTGCAATTCGGGGATCGCCTACGGCGGCAACAAGACACGGAAGCTGGAGTATCTCGTCGCCGACGCCCTCGCCAGGGAGTGCGACACCCTGGTGTCGATCGGCGGGGTGCAGTCGAACCACACCCGCCAGGTCGCGGCGGTCGCGGCCCGCGCCGGGCTCGCCTGTGTGCTGGTGCAGGAGACGTGGGTCGACTGGCCGGACGCCGTGTACGACAAGGTCGGCAACATCCTGATCAGCCGCCTGGCGGGCGCGGACGTCCGGCTGGTGCGTGCGGGTTTCGGAATCGGTGTCAAGGAGAGCTGGGAGCTGGCGCTGCGCGAGGTGGAGGACAGCGGCGGGCGGCCGTATGCGATCCCGGCCGGCGCCTCCGCCCATCCCCTCGGCGGGCTCGGCTTCGCCAACTGGGCCTTCGAGGTGGCCGAGCAGGAGCAGGCGGCCGGGGTCTTCTTCGACACCGTCGTGGTGTGCTCGGTGACTGGCAGTACACAGGCCGGGATGGTCGCCGGGTTCGCGGCTCTCGAGGAGGCGGGCGGCCGCCGACGGCGCGTGATCGGCATCGACGCCTCCGCCGCGCCCGACCGCACCCGGGACCAGATCACCCGTATTGCCCGGAATACTGCCTCGCTCATCGGGGTGGAGCGCGACCTGCGGGACGACGAGATCGAACTGGACGAGCGGTATCACGCCGGGACATATGGCATTCCGGACGCCACGACGCTGGAAGCAATGCGGCTGGCGGCCCGTACGGAGGGGATGGTGACGGATCCGGTGTACGAGGGGAAGTCGATGGCAGGTCTGATCGACCTGGTGAAACGGGGTGAGATCGGGTCCGGAGCCACCGTGCTCTACGCTCATCTCGGCGGCCAGCCCGCGCTCAATGCCTATAGCGCGCTGTTCTGACGTGGCGTGGCGGGGGCCCGAGGGCGCATACTCCAGGTAATGACAAAGTCAGCCGGATCCCGGCGCCACCTGCCCTCCAGTCCCTTCAACAAACCGGCCGCGGCTGCTCCACCCATCGAGCAGTACGAAGTGGGCGACCGGGTCTCGCACGACCAGTTCGGACTCGGAAGAGTCATCGCAGTCGAGGGCGACAATGCCGCCGTGCTCGTCGACTTCTCCGGGCGGCAGGGAAGAATCCTGAGCCCATACTCCAAGCTGGCTAAACTCTGAGGACCTGGCCCCCGGGCCCGCCATCACCCTTCTGATGGCGGTCCCGGCGGCGTGGGTGTCACAGTGCCTTTGCGGCGGGCTTCACCATGCCGCGTACCGTGCGGGACTTCACGAAGTCACCCATGGCTGTCATGTCCCATTCGCCCGAGAACTGCTTGACCAGCTTGGCCATCATCACGCCGGTCTGCGGCTCCGCGCCGGTCAGATCGAAGCGGACCAGTTCCTCGCCCGTCGCTGCGTCGATCAGGCGGCAGTAGGCCTTGGCGACCTCGGTGAACTTCTGTCCCGAGAACGAATTGACGGTGAAGACCAGACCCGTCGCATCCGCGGGGAGCCGGCCCAGATCCACGACGATCACCTCGTCGTCGCCCGCGCCCTCACCCGTGAGGTTGTCACCGGAGTGCTTGATCGCGCCGTTGAGGATCGAGAGCTTGCCGAAGTAGCAGCTGTCCAGGTGGTTGCGGTTGGGGCCGTACGCGATCACGGAGGCGTCGAGGTCGATGTCCTTGCCGCGGAAGGCGGGCTCCCAGCCGAGGCCCATCTTGACCTGGGACAGCAGCGGGCGGCCGCCCTTGACCAGGGAGACGGTCTGGTTCTTCTGGAGGCTGACCCGGCCCTTGTCCAGGTTGATCTTCCCGGTGCCGGGGGCGGCAGCGGCCGGAGGCGCGGAGGGGGCGGGCGGAGCGGATGCGGCGACCCGAGGGTCGGACGGCGGTGCGGCGGGCGCTGCGGGGGGCGCTGCCACGGGGGCGGGGGTGACGGCCGGAGCGGGGGCTGCGGCGGGCTCCTCGTCCACGGAGACGCCGAAGTCGGTCGCGATGCCCGCCAGCCCGTTCGCGTACCCCTGACCGACCGCACGGGCCTTCCAGGCGCCGTTGCGGAGGTAGATCTCCACGACGACGAGGGCGGTCTCGGAGCCGAGCTGAGGCGGGCGGAAGGTCGCGAGCGCGCTGCCGTCGTCGGCGTTGCGGATGGTGGCGGTGGGCTCGATGCCCTGGAAGGTCTGTCCCGCGGTGTCCGGGCTCGCAGTGACGACGATCTTCTCGATGCCGGGCGGAACGGCGGAGGTGTCGACCACGATCGCGTCGGGGGCACTGCCACCGCCGGAGCGGTAGCTGACACCGGGGCCCGCCGGCTGGTTGTAGAAGATGAAGTCGTCGTCGGAGCGCACCTTGCCGTCGGCGGTGAGCAGCAGGCCCGATACGTCGAGCCGCACCGGGGCGGCGACGTCCACCGCCACGCGGGCGACGGAGAGAGGGATGTTCGAGCCGGGGGTCATAGCTGTCATGCCAGAGGTAACGAGCGAAACCGCTTTACCGTTCCCTTACTGTTCTCATCTGTTGCGCGGGTGATTCCGGGCCGTCCGCTCATTTCCGAATGTGTAGGAGCCGGTCCAGCGGGCCATGACCAGCTGGGCGTCGCCGGACTCCACCTCGGCCAGGAACTTCTCCGCGCGGGCGCCGCGCAGGGCGCCGGCCGCGCGGCCGCGGTGGGTGATGACGACGCTGCCGTCGCCGTGCTGGGCGTAACTGAATCCGGATGGTCTGGCCATGGCGGACATCCTGACCGGTGCGGGCCCCGGGCGGCACGCGAATTCTCCGGCGCCGAGGCCGCTCGGAGGGCGCGTCCGGGCGTCCGGACGATCAGTAGGGCCACTGGGGCGGGTTGGTGCAGAAGTGGCCGCCCAGATGCGCGTGGTCCGGGTCGTCCGGGTCGAGTTCGCCCTGCTCCGCGACGAGCTTGTCGGCGTACTGCTCCGAGTCGTCCTGCGGCTCGTAGCCGAGGGCGCGGGCGGTCGACAGGTCCCACCACAGGCGCGTGTTGGCCGAGGAGCCGTAGACGACGGTGTGGCCGACGTCCTCGGCGGTGAGAGCGGCGTGGAACAGGCGTGCGCCGTCGCCGGGGCTCATCCAGAGAGACAGCATCCGTACGGACGTCGGCTCCATGAAGCAGGAGCCGATGCGGACGGAGACGGTCTCGAGGCCGTGCAGGTCCCAGTAGAGCTGGGCCAGGTCCTCGCCGAAGCACTTGGACAGGCCGTAGAGGGTGTCGGGGCGGCGCGGGGTGTCGATGGGGATCAGCGCGCCGGGATCGAGGGGCGCCTGCCCGCGCGGGCGAGGGGTGAACCCGGCCGTGTGGTTGCTCGAGGCGAAGACGATGCGTCCGACGCCCTCTTTGCGGGCCGCCTCGTAGAGGTTGTACGTCCCCTCGATGTTCGCGCGCAGGATCTTCTCGAAGGGGGCTTCGAGCGAGATGCCCGCCAGATGGATGACCGCGTCGACGCCCCGTACCGCCTCGCGCAGCGCCTCCTTGTCGGCGAGGTCGGCGGTGACCGCCTCCGGCACGCCTTCGATGGGGGTGGCGTCGAAGAGGCGGAGTGCGTAGCCGTACGCGGGCAGCAGCCCCCGCATCAGCGTGCCGATGCCGCCGGCGGCGCCTGTGAGCAGGACAGTGCGGGGAGCGGGCATGGGTGGGACTCCTTGGAATGCTCAGATTCGTGAACAGTATTCACATCTATGGACAACCGATGAATGGTCCGATCGTCGTCAAGTGTCGCGCGGAGGGGGCGACTTCGGGTCTGAGTTGCGAGTTTTCGCCTTGACCCGCGCCGCTTGGCTGTCCTAGCGTGACATTGTTCAGAAATGTGGACGTCGATCAGAATTGTGCACGAGCCGAGGCTCGGTGCACCTCCAGGGAGCGCCCGTGACCACAGTCCCGCTCGCCGCCCGGCTCGCCCGGGTCCAAGGACCGCTGTTCTTCCCCGTCACCGCGTACGGACCGGACGGCGACCTCGACCTCGGCACCTTTCGCACCCATGTGCGACAGGGCATCGACTCCGGCGCGGCCGCGGTCTTCGCGTGCTGCGGCACGGGTGAGTTCCATGCCCTGACCCCCGAGGAGTTCGGCGACTGCATTGCCGCGGCGGTGGCGGAAACGGGGGGCGAGGTACCCGTCGTCGCCGGCGCGGGCTACGGCACCGCGCTCGCCGTCCAGTACGCCAGGATCGCCGAAGCGGCGGGGGCGGACGGGCTGCTCGCCATGCCGCCCTACCTCGTCGTCGCCGACCAGGCCGGGCTGCTGCGCCACTACGCCGCGCTCGCCGCCGCGACCCCCCTCGACGTCATCGTCTACCAGCGCGACAACGCGGTCTTCACCCCCGAGACCGTCGTGGAACTCGCCCAGGTCGACGGCATCATCGGCCTCAAGGACGGCCATGGCGACCTCGCACTGATGCAGCGCATCGTCAGCGCCGTCCGCCGCGGCCTTCCCGGCCGGGACTTCCTCTGCTTCAACGGGCTGCCCACCGCCGAACTCACCGGCCTCGCCTACCGCGGCATCGGCATCACCCTCTACTCCTCCGCCGTCTTCGCCTTCGCCCCCGACATCGCCCTCGCCTTCCACCGCGCGCTGGTCACCGGAGACGACAAGACCGTCAACCGGCTGCTGGACGGCTTCTTCGTGCCGTTCGTCGAACTGCGCAACCTCGGCCGCGGATACGCCGTCTCGCTCGTCAAGGCGGGAGTACGGCTCGAAGGACTCGACGTCGGCGAGGTGCGGCCGCCGCTGAGCGAACCCCTCCCCGTCCACGTCAAGGCGCTCGCGGTGCTCATCGAGCGGGGCCGGGCCCTGCTGCGGGACGGCGTCGGAATCAAGTAGCAGGCGGCGCCGCCGAGAACGTAGTCTCCGCGAATGAGCCATGATTCCGGCATCCGTGATGTCCGCCCCGAGGACCGGGAGGCCATCGCCGCTCTCGACGACTCCTTCACCACGGAGTACGTGTACGAAGTCTCCGCCGGAGACGTCGGGTTCGGGCTGCGTATGGTGGCCGTCGATCCGCCGCTGGTGAAGGTGTTCCCGGCCGAGGAGGACGAGCCCGACGCCGCCTGCGAGCTCGTCGCCGTCGACACCGAAGGGCGCGTGTGCGGGTACGCCGCCGCCGATGTCGAGACCTGGAACCAGCGGCTCGTCGTACGGCAGGTCGCCATCGCGCCGGAGCACCGCGGCCGCGGCGTCGGCGGCGCACTGCTGCGGCGGCTGCTGGCGTACGGGCACCGGCAAGGCGCCCGTACCGCCTGGCTGGAGACCTCGAGCGTCAATGTGCCGGCGGTTCGGGCGTGGCGGCGGATGGGATTCCGGCTCTGCGGGCTCGACACGACGCTCTATACCGGAACTGCCTCTGAGGGAGAGACGGCGCTCTACATGAGCAGGCCCGTCACCGGATGAGCCGGTCGTCACCCGGTGAGCAGGCCCCTCACCCGAGGGCCGCCGCCATCATCTTCTGAGCGATCGGCGCGGCAAGTCCGTTGCCGCTGACCTCCGAACGCGCGGCGCCCGAGTCCTCGACGATCACGGCCACCGCCACCTCCTTGCCGGTGGACGAGTCCTTGGCGTACGAGGTGAACCAGGCGTACGGCGTCTTGCTGTTGTTCTCGCCGTGCTGGGCGGTGCCCGTCTTGCCGCCCACCTCGGCCCCGTCGATCCTGGCGTTGGACCCGGTGCCCTCGTTCACGACGGTCACCATGGCGCTCCGCAGCTGCTCGGCGGTCGAGGAGGAGACGATCCGCTGCGACTCCTCGTCCTCGTAGGACTCAAGGGTGTTGCTGTCCGAGTCCACGACCTTGGAGACCATGTGCGGCGACTCCATGACACCGTCGTTGGCGATCGCAGCCGAGACCATCGCCATCTGCATCGGGGTCGCGGTCACATCGAACTGGCCGATGCCCGTCAGCGCCGTCTGCGCGTTGTCCATGCCGGACGGATACAGGCTCTCCGAGGCCCGCACCGGTACGTCCTGCTCCTCGTCGTTGAAGCCGAACTTCTCCGCCATCGCCTTCACCTTGTCCTGCCCCAGATCGGCGGCCATCTTCGCGAAGACGTTGTTGCAGGAGTACTGCAGCGCCGTGCGGATGGTCGCGTTCTCGCAGGGGGCGGAGGTGTTCTCGTTCTCGAGGACCCTGCTCGTGCCGGGCAGGGTGTACGGATTCGGGCTCTCGGTCCCCTCGTCCGCCGACCCGTACAGACCATCCTCCAGCGCCGCCGCCGCGACCACCAGCTTGAAGGTCGAGCCGGGCGGCAGCGGCTGCCGCAGCGCCCGGTTGACCAGGGGCTTTTCCTGGTCCGCCAGCAGCTTCCGCCAGGTGTCGCCGTCCGTCGTCCCGCTGATCTTCGACGGGTCGTACGAGGGGGTGCTGACCATCCCCAGGATCTTCCCGGTCTTCGGGTCCATGGCCACGGCGGCACCCTTGGTGTCGCCGAGCGCCCGGTAGCCGGCCTTCTGCACCTCTGGGTCGATGGTGGTGAGCACCTCGCCCGGCACCTGCTGCTTCCCGGTGAGCGCGTCGACCGGGTTCTTCAGCCGGTCGTCCGTCCCGTCGAGGACCTTGCTGTAAATGCCCTCGATCTGGGTGGCTCCGTAGGCCTGCGAGCTGTAGCCGGTGACGGCCGAGTACAGCGAGCCGTCGGTGTAGGTGCGTTTGTACGAGAGGTCACCGCCCTGCGTCCTCTTCGATCCCGTGACCGGTGACCCGGCCACGACGATGTCGCCGAGCGGCTGCGCATACTGCGCGATGACCTTCCGCCGGTTGTGTTCGTCGTCCGCGAGAGCTCTGCCTTCGTACGCCTGGACCCAGGTCACCCGCACCAGCAGGGCGAGCACCAGCAGCAGACTGAAGACCGAAGCGTGCCTGATCGTCTTGTTCATCCCACAGAAGGGACGTACGAGGGGGAGGGTGCCGTTCCCTCCGCCCGGCTTTCTCAGGGATTCTTCATCTGCCGCGCCTCGGCCGCCCCGGCGTCTCAGCGCGGCGAGACGAACCCCGACTCGTACGCCGCGATCACCGCCTGTGTACGGTCCCGGGCGCCCGTCTTGGCGAGAACCGACGCCACATGGGTCTTCGTCGTCGCAGGTCCCACGCCCATCCGCCCGGCGATCTCCGCGTTCGTCAGGCCTGTCGCCATCAGCCGCAGCACCTCCGCCTCGCGCTCGGTCAGCCGGGCCGCCCACGGCGGGAGAGGCTCCGGCTGCCGACGGCCGTACTCGGCGGCCAGCGAACGGACCGCGGACGGGAAGAGCAGCGAGTCACTGCGCGCCACCAGCCGCACGGCCTGGACAAGATCCTCCGCCGCCGCGCGCTTGAGCAGAAAGCCCGCCGCTCCGGCGCGCAGCGCGTCGTACACATAGGAGTCGTTCTCGAACGTCGTCACCACCACGATCCGCGGGGGCTCGCCCATGGTCCCCAGGATCTGCTCCGTGGCCCGGATCCCGTCGATCTCCGGCATGCGCACATCCATCAGGACCACATCGGGGCGCAGCCCGCGCACCACCGACACCGCCTCGGCGCCGGTCGCCGCCTCGCCGACGACCTCGAGGTCGGGCTCGGCATCGAGGATGACGCGCAGCGCCGTACGGACCATCCGCTCGTCGTCGGCGAGGACGACCCGGATCGCGCTCATCGGCGGCCCGCCAGGGGGAGCCGCGCGGACAGCCGCCACACCGCACTCCGCGGTTCTGCGCCGAGACCGGTCTGCGGTTCTGCGCCGAGGCCGGTCTGCGGTCCTGCCTGCGGTCCTGCCTGCGCCTGCCCGCCGAGCAGCGCGGCCCGCTCGCTCATGCCGCGCACTCCGCGGCCGCCCCCGGGGCGGACCACCGGGGCCCTGTCGGGCAGCGGGTTCTCCATCGTGATCTCCAGCTCCTCGCCGCGAAGGGCGATCCACAGGGTCACCGGGGACGCCCCGGCGTGGCGCAGGGCGTTGCTCAGCCCCTCCTGGACGATGCGGTACGCCTCGCGCGAGACGGCCGCGGGGACGGCCGTCAGGTCGCCGTCGGCGGTGAGCGACACCTGCACACCGCTGCGGGACAGCAGACCGTCCAGGGTGTCCAGGGCCGGCCCGGTGGTGACCGCCGACGCGCCGTGGTCGTCCTGACGCAACAGGCCCAGTACGGAGTCGAGTTCGCCCACCGTACGCCGGGTGGTCTCCTCGATCGCGGCCAGCGCCTCCCGTACGAACTCCACATCGCTGTCCAGGACCTTGCGGGCCGCGCCCGCCTGAAGAGTGACGGCGCTCAGCGCATGGCCCACCGAATCGTGCAGCTCACGGGCCAGGCGGTTGCGCTCGGCCAGCTCCGTGGCCCGCCGCTCGGCCGCGGCCAGCCGGTCCGAGGGCGTGGGCCCCAGCAGTACCGGTGCCTGGCGGGCCAGCAGCGCACCGGCCGCGGCGGCGCACCCCGCGAGTGCCAGCAGCATGGCCGTCCCGGCGAGTGGGAAAAGGGCCGTTGCCCAGGGCCGGTCGAGGGCTTCGGGGAGCATCATCATGTCCCGCAGCCCGTCGAAGAAGGGCAGCATGATCAGCGTCACCGCGAACGGCGGAAGGGCGAGGGAGGCTCCGCTGACCAGGGCGCCGAGCCCCAGGTGGAGTGTGTACCAGGCCGATGTCCGCAGCCGCGCGGCCCGCGAGCGCGCGGCCCCGTCCGCGAACCGCTCCGCCGGCACCCCGCACAGCGCCCGGGCCGCGGCCACCGACAGCGGCCTGACCAGGGGGAACAGTGCGGTGGCCGCGGCTATCGGGAGCGCGATGCCGTATGCGCCGAACTGAAGCGCCACTGAGCTGAACATGCCCTGCGCGCCGCCGAGTGGGCCGACGGCCACCGTCCCCACGAGCCAGTACGGCATCAACAGCGCGCCGCCCAGGATCAGATGGAGCCAGCGCAGCCTGGCCCGCGCCCCGAACAGCGCCCGGCCGCCCGCCCCGAGCAGCGCCTTCACGCGCCGCGCCGCCGCAGCAGAGAGCCGACAGCGCTGATGAGGAGGAGGCCGGAGATCATCTCCACAGAGTAGGTCAGCACCATCAGCCCCGATGTCTGCTCGACCTCATCGGTCTCGGGCATCAGCGTCGCGATCAGCAGCCAGCCGCCCCACGCGCCCAGCGCGGCCGACCCCACCCAGGCCAGTGCCAGCGGTGTCTTCACCGGCAGTGAGGGGGCGCGGCGGAACGCGAGCAGCAGTACGCCCGCAACGGCGGCGAGGGCGAAGAGGCAGCGGACGCCTTCGAGCAGGTAGAGGTCCGTGGTGCGCTGGTCGATCCGGGCGGGGGAGAGTCCCGCGGTCGATCCGAGGGCCCACAGGAGGTGCATGACGGTGGGGAACACCACGATCAGCGAACCGAGCGCGGCGGTGATCCGCATGAAGGGCCCGGTCGCGGCGTTGGGCAGCTCCCAGACCCGGCCCTGCCACAGGTGGCTCCAGCGGCCCTTGGCGTACAGCAGGAAGAGGGCGCCGAGCGTGAGGCCCTGGAGGATGAAGCCGCCGTAGACGGCGCCGAAGACCCAGTCGTCGAGGAACGGCTCGGCCCTGCTCTCCGGTGCCGTGGTGCCCCCGAACGCCGAGGCGGCCAGCTGGAGCGGGAAGCCCACCATGATCGGGGACAGCAGCCCGGTCGCCACCCAGATCGGCAGACCGAGCAGCCGGCCCTTGACGCGCCGTCCCCAGGGCTGGGTGAGCAGCAGGGCCAGTACGACGACGGCCATGTCCATCAGCACCGTGATGCTGTTGGCGACGATCATCAGACTGCGGTGCTCGAGGAGGACGCTGCCGTCGGGGATGCCGATCCGGCTGCCGGCGATCCAGGCGGTCTTGAGCGCGAGATAGGGGACGCAGGAGGCGATGGCGAGGGCGCGCAGCACCCTGCGGGCCCGTCCGGGGCTCACTCGGTCGACGGCCGGGGGAGCGGAGTTCGGGGAAGCGGAGACGAACGGTGTCCGTGTCATGACACCTACGATTCCGGCGCGGAGTCTCCGGCGCCTCCTGCGCCGCGACGATCCGCCTCCGCCGTGCGGCGGAGGCGCGAGTCGTTCTTCGTCGTTCCTCGTCGTCCGACAGGCGACGGGCCCCTCAGAGCCGCCGGGTCGCGAGCGTCAGCCGGTCGCGGGCATCGAAGAGCGCGTCCTTGATCATCTGTTCATGGGCGGGGGTGAGTCTGGCCACCGGCACCGAGCAGCTGATCGCGTCGCGGGCCGGGGTGCGGTACGGGATCGCGATGCCGAAGCAGCGCAGTCCCAGGGTGTTCTCCTCGCGGTCCACGGCGTAGCCCTGCTCGCGGACGAGACGCAACTCCTCGATGAGCTTCTCGCGGTCGGTGATGGTGTGCTCGGTGAGCGGCGCCAGCGTCTCCGGCAGCATCTTGCGCACCTGCTCGTCGCTGTGGGTGGCGAGCAGCGCCTTGCCCAACGAGGTGGAGTGGGCGGGCAGCCGCCGGCCGACGCGGGTGAAGGGGCGCAGATAGTGCTGCGACTGGCGGGTGGCGAGATAGACGACGTTGGTGCCGTCGAGCCGGGCGAGGTGGATGGTCTCGGTGGTGTCGTCGGAGAGCCGGTCCAGGGTGGGGCGGGCGGCCGCGACGACCTCGTCGCCGTCGATGTAGGAGGTGCCCACCAGCAGGGCGCGTACGCCGATGCCGTACCGCGTGCCCGTCGCGTCCGTCTCCACCCAGCCGAGCTCGACCAGGGTGCGCAGCAGCATGTACAGGCTGGACTTGGGATAGCCGACGGCCTCCTGGACCGCGGCGAGTGAGTGCATACCGGGTCGCCCGGCGAAATACTCGAGCAATTCCACCGTCCGTACTGCGGACTTGACCTGTGCCCCACCGGAATCGGCAGCCGACATTGCTCTTCGCCCCTTCTTGACCGCGCAGAACGCCCGGAAATAGAGTCCCCACATATTCACCATCGGGAACTCTGTTCAGAATACCGAACAACTCCTGAGGGGTGGCAGAAGACCGGGAAGGAAGCCACGGTGGCAGCAGCACCAGTCTGGAGCGTCGACCCCCGTACGGGGAACCCGCGTGAGCAGGTTGCGGTCGAGTCCACAGCCGAGGAGACCGACCGGGCCGTCCGTGCCGCGCACGCCGCCCGCCCCGCACTCGCCGACCGGAGTGTACGCGCGAGCCTGCTGCGTACCGCCGCCGATCTGCTCGACGAGGCGGGCGAGCACGTCATCGAAGCCGCCGACGCCGAGACCGCGCTCGGCCCCACCCGTCTCACCGGTGAACTCGCGCGCACCACCGCCCAGTTGCGTGCCTTCGCCGATGTCGTCGACGAGGGTGCCTACCTCGACATCCACATCGACCACGAGGACGGCACCCGCACCCCGCCGTGGCCCGATCTGCGCCGCTACAAGATCCCCCTGGGTGTCGTCGCCGTCTACGCCGCCGGCAACTTCCCGCTCGCCTTCTCCGTACCCGGCGGCGACACCGCCAGCGCCCTCGCGGCCGGCTGCCCGGTCGTCGTCAAGGCGCACCCCGACCACCCGGCCACCTCCGAGCTGTGCGTGTCCGTACTGCGCCGCGCAGCCCACCGCGTCGGCCTGCCCGAGGACGTCATCACCCTGGTCCACGGCTTCGATGCGGGCGTCGAGCTGGTCGGGCACCCGCTGGTCGCCGCGGCCGGCTTCACCGGTTCGGTACGCGGCGGGCGCGCGCTCTTCGACGCCGCGGCCGCCCGGCCCGCCCCCATCCCCTTCCATGGCGAACTCGGCTCCCTCAACCCCGTCGTCGTCACCGAGGCCGCCGCAGGGGAGCGCGCCGAGCAGCTCGGCGCCGGGCTTGCGGGCTCGATGACCCTGGGAGAAGGACAGTTCTGCACCAAGCCCGGTTTTGTCCTCGCTCCCGTGGGTGACGCCGGGGACCGGCTGCTGAAGTCCCTGACGGCCGCCGTCAGCGAGACCGAGCCGGGAGTGATGCTCGACCACCGGATGCGCGGCGCGTTCGTCGAGGGCGTACGGAAGCGGGCCGAACTGCCGGGAGTGGACGCCCCGATCACCCCTGGCGCGGGCGGCGAGCACACCGTGAGCGCCGGCTTCCTGTCCGTACCGGCACGGCTGCTGGCCGCCGAAGGACCGCACGACCTGCTGCTCGAGGAGTGCTTCGGCCCCGTCACGGTCATCGCGCGCTACGCATCCGACGCCGAGATCACCGCGGTCCTCGGCCGGCTCCCCGGCAATCTCACCGCCACCCTCCATCTCTCCTCGGGTGAGGCCTCGGGCGAGGGGCGGGGCGCCGAACTGCTCGCCGAACTCACCCCGCTCGCGGGCCGCGTCCTGGTCGGCGGCTGGCCGACCGGCGTCGCGGTCGCCCCCGCCCAGCACCACGGCGGCCCCTACCCGGCGACCACCTCCACCTCCACCTCGGTCGGCGCCACGGCGATCGAGCGCTGGCTGCGCCCGGTCACGTACCAGACCACTCCCGCGGAGCTCCTCCCGCCGGAACTGCGCGACGACAACCCGCTCGGACTGCCGCGCCGGGTGGACGGCCGCCGGGAAACTCCGGGAAGCTGAGTACGTGACCGACCCGATCAACCTGCCCGAACTGCCCTTCCCGCTGCGTCCGTACGGCCCCGAGGCCCACTGGACGTACGAGAAGGGGACACTGACCGGCTGGGCGGGAGCCCGGCAGGACCGATTCGTCCCACCCGCGGGCGAGGCACTGGAACCCGCCTCCGACGCGCCGCGCCTGCTCGGCGCGCCGGAGGGCGATTTCCAGCTCATCTCGCGGGTCACCGTCGGCTTCGGCGCGGCCTTCGACGCCGGGCTGCTCTATCTGCACGTCGGTGAGCGGGAGTGGGCCAAGCTCTGCCTGGAGCTCTCCCCGGACAAGCCCACCATCTGCACGGTCGTCACCCGAGGTCACTCCGACGATGCCAATTCCTTCGTGGTCGACGGCGACACCGCATGGCTGCGGATCAGCCGCACCGGCAAGACCTTCGCCTTCCACGCCTCGACGGACGGCGAGCGGTGGACCTTCGTACGGATCTTCGCGCTGGGGACCGAGGAGGAGGCCGGGGCCGCACTCGTCGGCTTCATGGGGCAGTCGCCGGTGGGCGAGGGGTGCGTGGTGACGTTCGACGGGATCGAGTACCGCCCGAGCTGGCCCGAAGGGCTGCGCGACGGCAGCTGACCAACCCCCCGGGTGGAAGGTGCCGTGGGCAGTCACTGCCGGCGCGGCAGCCGGAGCAGCGTCGCCAGTGCCGTGGCCGTCAGCAGCCCTGCGCTGATCAGCAGACTTGTGCGCATACCGGCTGCGAAGCCGTCGGCCACCAGCGCGCCGAACACCGCCACACCCAGCCCGCTCGCCGTCTGACGGGCGGCGTTGAGCACGCCCGCCGCGAGTCCCGCCCGCTCCGCCGGAACCGCCTCCAGCATGGCCGCGGTGAGGGGCGGCAGGGCGGTGCCAACCCCTACGGCCAGTGGAATCAGCAGCAGTGCGAGCCACAGCGGAGGAGTGTCCGCGTTGACCGGAAGCAGAAGCAGCAGACCCGCGGCCGCGACCAACTGGCCCAGGAGCATGGGCAGCCGGGGCCCGTAGCGGTTCGCCAGCTTGCCGGAGAGCACATTCACCACCACGACCGGCCGCAGCCCCCTGCAATGGCTGCTGCACCAGCGCATCGAGCGCGCCCGCGAGCTGCTCGAGACCACCACTTTGCCGATGGACCAGGTGGCGCGGGCCGGAGGCCTCGGTACGGCGGACTCGCTGCGCCGGCACATCCAGCGCCGCGTCGGGCTGCCCCCCAGCGCGTACCGTGCGTCCTTCAGCCGGATCGCCACCATGAGCTGACCTGCGCACGCCGGCCAGGTCTACGACTTGCGGAGCACCCCGCCGTACTCGTAGATGCGCTTGTTGAGCACGGTTGCGCCGAGGTAGGGCGCCAGGGCCTCGTGCACCGGAGCCAGCGCAGGCTGCTCGGGGTCGGGGCGCCAGTCGACCAGGTTCACCAGTCCCGGCTCGACCGGCTCCAGCCCGTCCAGGAAGGCGTCGAGCTCGGCCGGCGTGCGGGTCTGCCACGGAACGCCGCTCCCGGAGATGTGCGCGGTCATCTCCGCACCCCAGGCCGGGTCGTCGCAGACGACCTGCGACAGGCCCAGATAGCTGCCCGGTGCCGCCTGGTCGAAGATCGTCCGAAGAACCCGGCGGGGGTCGTCGGCGTCGCTGAGGTGGTGCACCACCGACAGGAACAGCACCGCCACCGGCTGGCTGAAGTCGATCAGACGGTCCACGTCGGGATGGTCGAGAATCGCCTTCTGGTCCCGCATGTCGCCGGTGATCACCGCGGTGGTGGCGTCGTCGGCGAGCAGCGCCCGGCCGTGCGCCAGAACGATCGGGTCGATGTCGACGTAGACCACACTGGCATCGGGCACGAACCTCTGGGCCACCTGGTGCACATTGTCGTCGGTCGGCAGCCCGCAGCCCATGTCGATGAACTGCCGGATGCCGGCCTCCTGCGCCAGATAGCGCACGGCCCGGAAGAGGAACTGACGGTTCTGCCGGGCGATGTCCACACACTCGGGGAAGTCCGGCAGCGTGGAGAGCAGGAAGTTCCGGTCGACGTCGTAGTTGTCCTTACCCCCCAGCATCCAGCCGTAGGCGCGTGCCGAGGTGGGCACGTCGTAGGGGATCGAGGTCGTTTCGGACCGATTGTCACTGACCACAGCGCGCACTCCGCTTCTCCGGCAAGGGCACAGGGGATTGGGCCCGTTGTGGCGAGGCTACCCTCTGATCCATGTCCCGACGGAGTGGTTGCCGATCCCTCAACGCGCAGTCCTGTCAGGGAATTTGGCGGCCGGACGGCAGCGGCAGCAGGGCATGCCGTCCGAAGCCGCACCGGGAACGATCCGGTGGTGCGCCTCACAGTGCGGCCGGCGGCGGAATGAGCCGGGGCGGGAGCGCGTTGACATCGCAGCGGCGGACACCTCCGTACCCCGGCACCGTACGACCCTGGAGAGAATGAGCATGCGCGTCGAGATCTGGAGCGACATCGCCTGTCCCTGGTGCTACATCGGGAAGGCACGCTTCGAGAAGGGACTCGCGGCGTTCGCCCACCGCGCCGAGGTCGAGGTGGTGCACCGCTCCTTCGAACTCGACCCGAACAGGGCCAGGGGCGACATCGCCCCGGTGATCGACATGCTGGCGCTGAAGTACGGACGTACCCGCGAGGAAGCCCGGTCCATGGAGGAGCACGTCGCCTCCAACGCGCGCTCCGAGGGGCTCGGCTACCGCACCGAGGGGCGTGATCACGGCAGCACCTTCGACATTCACCGGCTGCTGCACCTGGCCAGGGCCCGCGGCCGTCAGGACGCGCTGCTGGACCTCGCCTACCGGGCGAACTTCGCCGAGGAGCGGTCCGTCTTCGACGCCGAGATCCTCGTCGACCTCGCGGTCGAGGCCGGTCTGGAGGCCGACGAGGCCCGGGCGGTCCTCGCCGACGAGGACGCGTACGCCGACGACGTACGGGCCGACGAGCGCGAGGCCGCCGAGCTGGGGGCGACCGGGGTGCCGTTCTTCGTCCTCGACCGCCGCTACGGGGTCTCGGGCGGACAGCCGGCCGAGCTGTTCACCAAGGCGCTGGAGCAGGCATGGCAGGGCCGGGCGATCACCCCGATCGGCACGGACGCCGCGGCCTGCGACACCGACGGCTCGTGCGAGGTTCCGCAGAGCTGACCGGCCGGCCGGGCCGGCCCTTGGGTGTTGCCGAACGGTTCCCCTGAACGATTCGCGATTGACCAGCGATTGAGGGGGCCGCAGGGTGATCCCATGGAGACCATGGGCGGCGCCGAGTTCGCGCCGGACAAGACGTATCTGAACACCGCCGCCTGCGGGCTGCTGCCGCGCCGGACGGTCGGGGCCGTGACGGCGCTTGCCGAGGAGCTCGCCGCGGGCCGGCCCGGCGGCGCGGGTGACTTCTCGGCCGTGACCGCCACCCGGCAGTCCTTCGCGCGCCTCGTCGGCGTGGACGAGGAGCGGGTGGCCGTCGGCGGTTCGGTCTCGGTGCATGTCGGGCTGATCGCGGCCTCGCTGCCGCCCGGCGCGGAGGTCCTCTTCCCGGAGGGCGAGTACGCATCGGTCATCACCCCCTTCACCGTGCGCGGCGACCTCGAACTGCGCTATGTGCCGCTGGAGGGGCTCGCCGGAGCGGTGCGCCCGGGTACCGCGCTGGTGGCCTTCTCCTCCGTGCAGTCCGCCGACGGGCGGATCGCCGATCTGCCGGCGGTACGCGCCGCGGCGGCCGCGCACGGCGCCCGTACGCTCGTCGACGCCAGTCAGTCGGCCGGCTGGCTGCCGCTGGACGCGGGCGCCTGGGACTTCACGGTCACCGGTGGCTTCAAGTTTCTGCTCTGCCCGCGCGGCGTCTCCTTCCTCACGCTGACGGAGGACGCCCAGGTGTCCGTGCCGCCGGCCCACGCCGGGACCTTCGCCTCCGAGGTGCTGTGGGGGACCACCTACGGGCCGGTGGAGGAACTCGCCCGTTCCGCCCGCCGTTTCGACGAACCTCCGGCGTTCCTCTCGTACCACGGGGCGCAGCAGTCACTGGCGCTGCTGGAGGAGACCGGCATCGACGCGGTGCATGCCCACGACACCGCGCTCGCCCGGCGCTTCAGGGACGGTGTGGCCGGGCTGGGCCACGACCCGGTGCCGGGTGAGTCCGCGATCGTCGCCGTGCCGGGGCTCGGTCACCGTGTCCCGGAGCTGGCCCGCGCGGGCGTCGTCGTGTCGGAACGGGCAGGCCATCTGCGGGCCGCGTTCCACCTCTACAACTCCGCCGCCGATGTGGACCGGTGCCTCGACGTCCTGTCCGGCTGACCAGGACGGAAAGGGGGGCGGGGGCAGCCCGTGTACCACGGGCTGCCCCCGCCCCCCTTTCCGTGCCGTCACCGCACGGGAGTGAAGTCCCGCGCCCCGATGAACTCCGGGCGCGGCACCGGCGCCGCGAAAGGCTGCACCGCCGCGTTCTCCACGCTGTTGAAGACGATGAAGACATTGCTGCGCGCGTACGGGGTGATGTTGTCCCCGGAGCCGTGCATACAGTTGCAGTCGAACCACGTCGCCGAACCGGCCTGCCCGGTGAAGAGCCGGATGCCGTGCCGGTCGGCGTACCGCGTCAGCGCCTCGTCCGACGGGATGCCGGCGTCCTGCATCTGCAGCGACTTCTTGTAGTTGTCGCTCGGTGTCTCGCCCGCGCAGCCCAGGAACGTCTTGTGCGACCCGGGCATGATCATCAGGCCGCCGTTGGTGTCCAGGTTCTCGGTCAGCGCGATCGAGACCGAGACGGTGCGCATGTTCGGCAGGCCGTCCTCCGCGTGCCAGGTCTCGAAGTCCGAGTGCCAGTAGAAGCCGGAGGCGCCGAAGCCCGGCTTCACATTGACGCGGGACTGGTGGACGTACACGTCCGAACCGAGGATCTGCCGGGCTCTGCCCACCACCCGTTCGTCGCGCACCAGACCGGCGAAGATCTCGCTGAGCCTGTGCACCTCGAAGACCGACCGTACGTCCTGGGACTTCGGCTCAATGATCGAGCGTTCGTCGGCCCGTACCTCGGGATCGGTGATCAGTCGCTCCAACTCCCCGCGGTAGAGGGCGACTTCCTCCGGTGCGATGAGCTGGTCGACGGTGAGGAAGCCGTCCCGCTCGAAGCCCGTCAGGTCGGACGGGACGATCGGCCCGGGCGCACCCGGTGCCGACCAGACGACCGGGTCCTGGCGCGGGGTGGTCACTTCGCCCACACCACGGGTCGGGTAGAGGTCGGTGCGTACAGCGGCGGTGGTCATGGTCAGCCCTCCTCGGTCAACAGCGGGTAGACGCCGTTCTCATCGTGGTCCTCCCGTCCGGTCACGGGCGGGTTGAAGACGCAGACACAGCGGAAGTCGGTCTTGGGGCGCATGGTGTGGCGCTCATGGCCGTCCAGCAGATACATCGTGCCGGGCTCGATCCAGTGCGTCTCGCCGGTCTCGTCGTTGGTGAGCTCGGCCTCACCCTCCACACAGAGCACGGCCTCGATGTGGTTCGCGTACCACATCGACGTCTCCGTACCCGCGTAGAGCACGGTCTCGTGGAGCGAGAAGCCGACCTTCTCCTTGGCGAGCACGATGCGCTTGCTCTCCCAGGTGCCGGACGAGGCCTTCACATGGCGCTCGGTGTTCTCGATGTCACTGAACGATCGGACGATCACGGTGGATGGGCCCTTCTGTGTTGCGTGTTCTGTGTGTTGCGTGCGGGTCGTCAGGCGGTCTCGCGGACGGACCGGGCCAGAATGCGCAGGCCCTCGTCCAGCTCCTCGGGGGTGACGGTGAGCGCCGGAAGCAGCTTCACCACCTCGCTCTCCGGGCCGGAGGTCTCCAGCAGCAGCCCCAGTTCGAAGGCGCGGTGGCAGATCGCCGTGGCGCGCGCCTTGTCCTCGAACTCCATGCCCCACACCAGGCCGCGGCCCCGGAAGCTCACGCCGGCCCCGTCCAGCTCGTCGACGATGGCCAGCATCGCCCGCTCGATCTGCTCGCCGCGCGCAAGCGTCTGCTTCTCCATCTGGCCGTCGGCCCAGTAGGTGTTGAGCGCGGCGGTGGCGGTGACGAAGGCCGGGTTGTTGCCCCGGAAGGTGCCGTTGTGCTCGCCCGGCTGCCAGATGTCCAGCTCCGGCTTGAACAGGCAGAGCGCCATGGGCAGTCCGTAGCCGCTGATGGACTTCGACAGCAGGACGATGTCCGGGGTGATCCCGGCCTCCTCGAAGGAGAAGAAGCCGCCGGTGCGCCCGCAGCCCATCTGGATGTCGTCGACGATCAGCAGCATGTCGTGGCGGTGGCACAGGTCCTGGAGCGCACGCAGCCACTCGGCGCGGGCAACATTGATGCCGCCCTCGCCCTGCACCGTCTCGACGATGACGGCGGCGGGCTTGTCCAGCCCGGAGCCCTGGTCCTCGAGCATCCGCTCGAACATCAGGAAGTCGGGTACCTGGCCGTCGAAGTAGTTGTCGAACGGCATCGAGGTGGCGTGCGCCAGCGGGACGCCGGAGCCGGCCCGCTTGAAGGCGTTGCCGGTGACGGCGAGCGCGCCGAGCGACATGCCGTGGAAGCCGTTGGTGAACGAGACGATGGACTCGCGCCCCTTCACCTTGCGGGCGAGCTTGAGCGCCGACTCGATCGCGTTGGCGCCGGTCGGGCCGGGGAACATGACCTTGTACGGCAGGTCGCGCGGCCGCAGGATCACATTCTCGAACGACTCCAGGAAGGCACGCTTGGCCGTGGTGGCCATGTCCATGCCCTGGGTGATGCCGTCACGTTCGATGTAGTCGATCAGTGCGCGTTTCAGCACCGGGTTGTTGTGCCCGTAGTTGAGCGACGCGGCGCCGACGAAGAAGTCGAGGTAGGTGTGTCCGTCCTCGTCGTGGAGGTAGCTGCCCTGGGCGCGGTCGAAGACGGCCGGCCAGTTGCGGCAGTAGCTGCGGACCTCCGACTCCAGGGTCTCGAAGACACTCAGGGCGGGCGGGGTGATGGTCATAGCAGTCTCCAGGGGGTGTGGGGGGTCAGACGGAGAGGGGGCTGATGCGGTACAGCACTTCCGGCTGGTGCGCTTCCTCGGGGAACAGCCCTGCGTCGAAGAGGACTTCGCGCTCCAGCTGTGCTCCGTGGCGCTGCGCGTACGAGGTGAAGAGGCGATCGGATGCGGTGTTGTCCGGGGTGATGGTCGTCTCGATCTCGCGGACCCCACGGCTGCCGGCGACCTTGGCGGTCAGGGCGTCCAGCAGGACGCCGGCCAGGCCCCGGCCGCGGTGCTCCTGGTCGACGGCGACCTGCCAGACGACCAGTGCCTCCGGACGCTCAGGACGGATGTAGCCGGTGACGAAGGCGATCGGCTCTCCCTCGGCACCGCGCGCCACCACGGAGGTGGCGGCGAAGTCGCGACACCACAGCAGATAGCTGTACGAGGAGTTCAGGTCCAGGACCTTGGAGTCGCGGGCGATGCGCCAGATCGCGGCTCCGTCCTCCACTCGTGGGGTGTCTATCTCCAGGAATTCGCTGGGGGCGGCTCGTACAAGGTCTTTCTGTGCGGCGGTCATGCCGAGGAAATTTACCGAGCAAATTCAAAAAATGCATCGAGGGAAGGGGTTGGGTGACGCGACTCGTTGTGTTATCGCGCGGGCGCGGGCGCCAGGCCGATTCGCGCGCTGTTTGGGTGGGTTTGTGCCGGATTTAAAGGGCATATCGGAAGCTCTGTGGAGTAGGTCACAGGTCCGTAACCACCTCGAGATCTGCCCGAATTACGTCGATCCATCTTGTTGGAATCTTGGTGTTTAGGATCGGGGAACGGGGGCAGAAGAATATGGGAAGCTGCCCATAAAAAGCAGCTTCCCGCATTCTTTGATTTAACGTCGATTTATGTTCCGGGGGAATTCTGCTTGATGCGGTGCTGTCAGCGCCAGGCCTCGGTGACCGCCCGCCGGGCCGCCTCCAGATCCACCACCGAGGCGCCCGCCGCGCTCGCTGCCCCTGCCGCGCCCGTCTCGGCGAGTGCCGCGCCCAGCGCGGCGAGCGAGGACTGGACCGTGCCCCGCGTGGCGTCCACGCCGTAGTGATTGACCCGGATCATCTCCTTGGCCAGTGCCCCGCCGCCCGCGATCAGCGGCAGCGACGGATCGGCCTCGAGCGCCTTCGCGACCAGCTCGGAGGCGTCGACTCCGGCCGGGGTACGCAGCGTTGTGGCCACCGGGGCCGCGTCCCGCGCCTCGTCGACGTACGGCTCAAGGCCGCCGCCGAGCGCCGACGCGCCCGCCCGCGTGGCCGCCGCGGCCGAGGCGTGGCGGGACATCAACGTGTCGAGACCCTCCGCCTCGATGCGCTCCATGCACGCCTCCAGGGCCAGCATCTCCAACTGGGCGGGGGCGTGCAGCAGCGCCTTGCGGTCGCCGTCGATCCAGCGCTCCTTCCAGTCGAGGAGGGAGAGGTACGAACGCCGGGGCGCGGCCGGGTTGGCGGCGAACCGCTCCCAGGCGCGCTCGCTGACCGACACCGCGGACACCCCGGCCGGGCCGCCCATCGCCTTCTGCGCGCCGATGACGCACAGGTCCACGCCCCAGACGTCCGGCAGCAACGGCTCGGCGCCCACCGACGCCACCGCGTCCAGCATGAACAGCGCGCCGTGCGCCCGGACCACCTTGCCGATCTCCGCGACCGGATTGGTGTTCCCGGTCGCCGCCTCGGCGTGCACCAGGGAGACGAAGTCGATCTCCGGGTGCGCGGCCAGCGCCTGTTCCACCTGGGCCGCCCTCACCGCGGTGTGGAAGGGGACCTCGAGGTCGACGACGTTCGCCCCGCAGTCGCGCAGCCAGTTGCCGAAGGTCTGCCCGTACGGGCCGGTGATCACGTTCAGTGCGGTCGAGCCGGGCCGGGCGCCGCCGCGGATGCAGCCCTCAAGGGGAAGCAGCGCCTCGCCCTGCATGATCACCACGTCCTGCTCGGTGTCGAGAAGCGCGGCCACGCGGCGCTCGACGGCCGCGAAGTGCGCGGCGGTCAGCGGGGCCAGGTCGAGGAGGGGGTGCGTCACAGTGATGCTCTCTCTTCGTGTCTCTGCCGGTGTCCGGCCTGCCCGGCCGAGGGTACCCAGGGCCTCGTACAGTGCTGGACATGAGCGATCACACGGTGCTGCACATCAGGGGGCGGGTGCTCCTCGGTCCCGAGGAAGCGAGGGACGAGCTGTGGGTGGTGGACGGCAGGATCACCTACGACCGGCCGCGCGCCGAAGCGGTCGGCGTCACCGGCTGGGCGCTGCCCGGCCTGGTCGACGCGCACTGCCATGTCGGGCTCGACCACCATGGCGCGGTCGACGAGGCGACCAGCGAGAAGCAGGCGCTCACCGACCGGGACGCGGGCACACTGCTCATCCGGGACGCCGGATCGCCGGCCGATACCCGCTGGACAGACGACCGCGCGGATCTGCCGAAGATCATCAGGGCGGGCCGTCATATCGCGCGTACCCGGCGTTACATCCGTAACTTCGCGCACGAGATCGAGCCGGAGGACCTGGTCGCCTACGTCGCGCAGGAGGCGCGGCGCGGCGACGGCTGGGTCAAGCTCGTCGGAGACTGGATCGACCGTGACGCGGGGGATCTGACCGCCTGCTGGCCGCGCGGCGCAGTGGAGGCGGCGATCGCCGAGGCGCACCGGCTGGGCGCGCGGGTGACCGCGCACTGCTTCGCCGAGGCCGCGCTGCGTGACCTGGTCGAGGCGGGCATCGACTGCATCGAGCACGCCACCGGGCTCACCGAGGACACGATCCCGCTCTTCGCGGAGCGAGGTGTCGCTATCGTCCCGACGCTGGTCAACATCGCCACGTTCCCCGACCTCGCGGCGGGCGGCGAGGCCAGGTTCCCCGACTGGTCGGCCCATATGCGCCGGCTGTACGAGCGCCGTTACGACACCGTGCGTGCGGCGTACGACGCCGGCATCAAGGTCTTCGTCGGCACGGACGCGGGCGGCTCGCTGGCCCACGGACTGGTGGCGGCCGAGGTGGCGGAGCTGGTCAAGGCCGGTATCCCGCCGGTCCAGGCCCTGTCGGCGACGACCTGGGGGGCGAGGGAGTGGCTGGGGCGTCCGGCGCTCGAGGAGGGTGCACCGGCGGATCTGGTGGTCTACGACGACGATCCACGGGCGGATGTCAGGGCGCTGGCGGCGCCTCGGCGGGTAATCCTGAACGGCCGCGTGCTCGGCTGACCGGCGCGGCGCGGCCGGCCGGCCCGGCCCGGCGCCGCGCTGCTGTGTCGGCCTGCTGACCTCCGGACCCGCTGACCGGACCCGCTGACCTGACGTGTTGACCTGACGTGTTGACTGGATGTGTTGACCTACAGGCGTGTTGAGCTGTTGACCCGGCGTGACGCGAGGGTTCTGCCGCTCGTTGAAGCACTTCACGCGCGAGCCCGCGAGGTGGGCCGGCGCGCTGCCCGTACGCCGCGACAGGGGCGGTTCAGGGGAACGTCCGTACCTCAAGAATCGAAAATGAGCGCGGAAACCCCACGTTGGAGTGAACTCACGTCAGGTGTCTGTGGGTTCACTCTCAGTGCGTAAAGATTCCGGTGTTCCCGTCGCCGCCGCCCACGAGTCCCCGTGGGGCGGCCGGCGACGCCGTGTCTCCCGTGGGGGTTCCACCACCTTGAACAGCAACACCTTCCGCATGCCCGCACGCACCCGCGCACATCGCTGCGCCGCCGCGACGACCGCCGCCGCGCTGTTCGCATGCCCCCTGGCCGTCGTTGCCCTCGCCGCCCCGGCGCACGCCACCGGGGGCGGTGGCGACGGGCGGGCGAGTGCGGCGGTCCTGCGTACCGGTCTCGATGTGTCCCTGGTCGACAAGACCGTCGACGTCCCCCTCAAAGCCACGCTCAACGAGGTGCAGGCCCCCGCGAGCGCCGAGAAGACCGTGCTGGCAGTGCAGTTGGACGGGGTCGACCGGGGCAGGCCCTTCCAGGTGCTGCGGGCGGACGTGGCCACCGCCAAGGCCACCGCCGACCGGCACAGGGCCGAGGGCTTCGCCCGGCTCGCCCGCGCCAGGGTGCATGTGCCGGGACTGCCACTGCTCTCGCTGATCGAGGTCGAGAAGGTCACCTCGAAGGCCGTCTGCGAGGCGGGCAAGCAGCCGGTGGCCGAGTCGAATCTGCTCGGGCGGGTGCGGGTCCTCGGCAAGAAGGTCACGCTCACCACAGGTGGCACCACCAGGGTCGAGGCGCCGGGAGTCGGTGAGGTGACGCTCGACCTGTCGAAGACGCGCACCACGTCCCGTACGGCCGCCGCCACCGCACTCGAGCTCAAGGTCTCGGTGAACCCGCTCGAGCTCAATGTGGCCGAGGTGGCCGGTACCGTGACCCTGGCCGAGGCGACGTGCGAATCTCCCGAGACGCCCAAGGCCCCCGTCGAGCAGGAGACGCCCGCCGCGGAGAGCCCCGCCGGCCCCGGTGTCGAGGCGCAGTCCGGCTCCGAGCCCGCCAAGGAGAACCTCGCCAAGACCGGCGGCAGCTCCACGACGCGCTACATCGCCGGCGGCGCGGTCGTCCTGCTGGCCTTCGGCGGCGCCGCGATGGTGCTGGCCCGCGCCCGTGCCCGGAGCTGACGTGCAGCGCCCGGGCCCCACTTCTGCCCGGAGGGGCCCGGGTGTCAGTCGCCGACCATGGTCAGCGCCTGGTCGAGCGCCTGCAGAAAACGATTGGTCGTCGCCCGGTCGCGTACGGCAAGACGCAGCCAGCCCGGCCCGAGCCCCGGGAACGTATCGCCGCGCCGGGCCGCGAAGCCCAGACCCCGCAGGCGTTCGCGCACCTCGGCGCCGCGCCGGACGTGGACGAGTACGAAGGGGGCCTCGGCCGCCTCCACCACCCGTACCTCCTCGAACTCCGCCAGCCCCGCCAGCAGATGGGCCCGGTCCGCCGCGATCCGGTGCGCGGCCTGCGCGGCCTCCTTGAGCGCGGCAGGCTCCATGCACGCCTCGGCGGCGGCCAGCGCGGGCGTCGAGACCGGCCACAGTGCCTGGGCCCGCTCCAGCGCCGCGATCGTCTCCGGCTCCGCGAGCACATAGCCGATCCGCAGCCCCGCAAGACCCCAGGTCTTGGTGAGGCTCCGCAGTACCACCAGGCCCGGAACGTCGGTCCGCCCCGCCAGCGCCTCCGGCTCGCCGGGCACCGCGTCCATGAAGGCCTCGTCCACCACCAGCAGCCGCCCGGGACGGGCCAGTGCGGCGATGTCGGCGGCCGGATGCAGTACGGACGTGGGGTTGGTCGGATTGCCGACCACCACCAGATCCGCGGCGCCGGGGACCGCCGCGGGATCGAGCCGGAAACCGTCCGGCTCCCGCAGCAGCAATCGCGCCACCTTGTGTCCCGCGTCCCGCAGGGCCGCCTCCGGCTCCGTGAACTGCGGGTGCACCACCAGAGGGTGACGCACCGTCAGGGCGCGGGCGAGCAGGACGAACGCCTCCGCCGCCCCCGCCGTCAGCAGCACCCTCTCCACCGGCACCCCGTGCCGCTCAGCGACTGCCGCCCGCGCCGCCCGCCCGTCCGGGTAGGCGGCGAGGGCGGCCAGCGAGCGGGCGATGCGCTCGCGCAGCCAGGGCGGGGGAGTGCCCGTACGGACGTTGACCGCGAGATCGGTCAGGCCCGCGGCCCCGTCCCGTACCTCCGCATCACCGTGGTGCCGCAGATCGTGTGGGTCAGTGTGCGTGTGCATGGCTGCCGTGGTGGTGAGGGCCGTGCCCGTGGCCGTGGTGGTGCCCGTCGTCGTCCGGGTGGAAGTGCGGCTGCTGAGGCAGCCCCACCTTGTCCTCGAAGCCGGGCAGCGCGATCCGGTACACGCAGGTGTCGCAGTTCATCCGGATGTCGCCGGCGACGGCCTCCCGGTACCGTTCCATGACCAGGTCCAGCAACTCCTCGGTGGGGCCGATCACATCGGCCGAGAGGACGTCCACCTCGGGGTGCGCCTCCGCCCATCCCTGCGTCTGCCGGCGCACGCGGTCCGGCAGGATGCCGGTGAACAGGAAGTACGGCAGGACGACGATCCGGCGGGCGCCCAGCTTCACGCACCGGTCGAGCCCGCTGGGCACGTCGGGAGCCGCGAGCGACACGAACGCCGTCTCCACACCCGCGTAACCCCGCCCCTCCCACAGCAGCCGGGCCGCCTTGAGCACCTCGGCGTTGGCGTCCGGGTCGGTCGAGCCGCGGCCCACCAGGAGCACGGTCACATCGGCGCGGTCCTCGGGCGTACGGGACGTGGTGCCGAGCGCCTCGTCGAGCCGCCGCTCCAGCACCTTGAGCAGCGACGGGTGCGGGCCGAGGGGGCGGCCGTAGGTGTACGAGATCCCGGGGTGCCGCTCCTTCTCGCGGGTCAGCGCCGCCGGGATGTCGCCCTTGGCGTGCCCTGCGGAGACCAGCATCAGCGGCACGGCGGCGAAGCGTTTCACACCCTGCTCCACCAGCTCGGTGACGGCTTCGCCGAGAGGGGGCGGGGACAGCTCGATGAAGCCACCCGCGACGGGGAGTTCGGGGTGGCGGCGCCCCAGCTCCCGTACGAAGTCGCGGAAGGCCTCGGCCCCCGCTTCGTCACGGGTGCCGTGGCCGGCGATCAGCAGTGCGGGCGGGGTGGTCACGCGGTCTCCTTGATGTGGGGGTGGTACAGCAGGGCGTTGAGTGCGGCAGCGGCGACCGCCGAACCGCCCTTCTCCGAAACATTGCTGACGGCCGGCAGCCCGCTCGCACGCAGCGCGGCCTTGGACTCGGCCGCGCCGACGAACCCGACGGGCAGGCCGATCACGAGTGCGGGCGCGGCGTCCAGGACGAGGAGCTCCTCGAGCGCGGTGGGAGCGCAGCCGATCACCCAGATCGCACCGGGCCCCACCTGCTCGTACGCGAGCCGGATCGCATGGGCGGAACGGGTCAGCCCCGGGCCGGACCCGGCGTCCTTGAGCCGGCAGACCGTCTCGCGCCGGGTGATCCCCGCGGCGACCATCTCGACATCGGCGACGACCGGAGCACCGGCGTGCAGCGCGGCGTGCGCGGCAACGAGGGAGTCCTCGTCGCAGACCAGATCGGTGGCGTACTCGAGGTCGGCGGCGGAATGGATGACCCGCTCCACGACGGCCCGTGTCAGCGGCGGAAACCCGCTGGTGTCGAGCCGGGAGCGGAGCCGCCGGAAGGACTCCTGCTCGATGGGGTGAACGACGCGGCTCACGAGGCGACTCCGGAGTGACGACGGGCGGTTCGGGGGACGGGGCCGGCTGCCCCGGTGCTGCCCGGGATCGGCGCGGGGGCGCGGCCCGCGTGCGCTCGGGCGGTTGGCGTCCTGGTCTTCGCCGAGGGCCACGCAGGGCTGTCGGATCCGCGCCGCAGGGATGCGGCGGACTCGTCGGCAGTGGACCGCCCGGCCTTGTCGCAGCCGCAGGGCGGCGCGGGCGCGCGGTACAGGTCCGCCCGGGCGGATGCTGCCTCCCTCTGCGGCGACGGCCTACCGGCCTCGGCGCGGCGGGTGGACGCGGTGGGCATGCAGCGCTGGTCCGCGTCGGCGCGGGGCCGCGACTCGGAGACGCGGCGTGGCTTCCCGCGGGCGCCGCCCCACACATCCCCCAGCGCGGGCGTGGCGCAGGCGGCCGTCACGACTGCCACCGGTAGCCGCGTGGCGCACGCGGCCCTCACGACTGCCACCGGTAGCCGCGTGGCGTCACCATGCGGCCCGCGATCTCGCGCGTGGCCGTGTTGCCGACCGTCACGACCGTCATCATGTCCACCGTCGCCGGATCCAGTCCGGCGAGTGTGGTCAGGCGGCTGGATTCGTCCCCGCGCGACGCGTTGCGTACGACACCCACCGGCGTCGCCGGCTCCCGGTGCCCGGCCAGGATCGACAGTGCCTTCGGGAGCTGCCAGTCGCGGCCGCGACTGCGCGGGTTGTAGAACGTCACCACGATGTCGGCCTCCGCCGCGGCGCGCACCCGGCGCTCGATGACCTCCCACGGCGTGTGCAGATCGGACAGGCTGATCGAGACATGGTCGTGCCCGAGCGGCGCGCCCAGGATCGCGGCGGCGGCGAGCGCTGCGGTCACGCCGGGCACCCCCACCACGTCGATGTCGTCGGCCGCCTCGGCGAGGGCGGGGGACGCCATCGCGTACACGCCCGCGTCACCGCTGCCGATCAGCGCGACGGCATGCCCCGCGCGGGCCTCGGCGACGGCGGTACGGGCCCGCTCCTCCTCGGCCCCGAGACCGGACTCGATCACCCGCGTGCCGGGCCTGAGCAGATCACGGATCTGGTCGACGTACTGATCAAGGCCGACCAGCACGGAGGCGCGGCGCAGTTCCTCCACCGCGCGCGGGGTGACCAGATCGCGTGCCCCGGGGCCGAGCCCGACCACGGCCAGCCGTCCACGTGCCGACCTGCGCACCACCGCGCACGTCGCCATGGCGGCCCGCCCCTCGGGGCTCGACTTCCGCTTCGGCACCAGGAGTTCGCCCCCGTCCGCGAGCGCGGCGGCCTCCGCGACGGACGGCGTGCCCACGGCGGCCAGCGGCGCGCCGGACGGGTTCGGCACCTCGATCGCGGCCAGCTGCTCGGCGGCGTACGTCACCAGGGGCACCCCGAGCCGCTCGGCGGCCGCGACGATTCCGGGCTCCTCCGCCTTCGCGTCCACGGTGGCCAGCTCCACGACGCTGCGCGCCGAGAGGCCGGCCTCCCGCAGGGCCTCGTCCACGAGCCCGAGGACTTCCTCGACCGGAGCGCCCTTGGACGCCCCGACCCCGACGACGAGCGACGGCGGCCGCAGCACGGCGTCGTACGGCCCGAGTTCGACGATCCGGTCGGTGACCTGCAGAACGGCGCCGCCATCCGCATCCCCCCGGACCACGTTCCCCGGCAGCGGCGGCAGCGGCCACACCCCGTCCGAACGCAGCGTCACCCGCTCGCCGTCCAGCAGCGACCGCGTCACCGCCGCGACCGCGCCCTCCACCGGCCATCCCAGCGTGTCCAGGCCCGGGACGTCCGTCGCGTCGGTCGCCGTCGTCACCACCGGGGCGCAGCCCAGTACGTCCGCGACCTCGGCCGCCAGTTCGTTCGCGCCGCCGCCGTGACCGCCCAGCAAGGAGACCGCGTACCGCTGCCCCTCGTCCACGCACACCACACCCGGGTCCGTCGTCTTGCCCGCCAGCAGCGGGGCGACCAGCCGCACCACCGCACCCGTCGCCAGGAAGCACACCAGCTGCTCGCACTCCGCGAACGCGCGCTCCACCGACTGGCGCACCGGGCCGTCGTACACCCGGGTGCGGCCGGGCCAGGCCGAGGCCAGCCGGTCGCGAGCCGCGGCGCCCGCCGCCGTGGCGGAGATCAGGCCGATCACTGAGTCGCTCCTTCATTCACCGAATCCGCGGGGCGGTCGCCCCACAGCAGGAAGACAGGGTTGGCGGCCGCCAGCCGCGTCACGTCCCCGGGCAGCGGGGCCAGCCGCGACGAGTGCAGCAGCACGCCCTCGGACACCAGACCCGCCTGGGAAAGTGCCTCCCGCACCGCGGGCACCCGGTCCAGCGCCGCCAGCGCGACCACCACCGTGCGCCGCGCACGCCGCGCGCACACCGAGACGATCGCGGGCAGATCCGCACCCCCACCGCCGATGAACACCGCGTCCGGGTCCGCCAGATGCGACAGCACCGTCGGCGCCGCGCCGTGCACGGCCCGTACGTCCACCCCGTGCGCAGCCGCGTTCGCGCGGATCCGCTCGACGCCGTCGGCCGTCTTCTCCACGGCTGCCACGGCCGCCCCGAACCGCGCGCACTCCACGGCCACCGAACCGGACCCGGCGCCGATGTCCCACACGAAGTCACCCATGCGCGGACCGAGCCGTGCCAGCGCCAGCGCCCGCACCTCGAACTTGGTGATCATCGAATCGCGGTGCTCGAACTCGGCCTCGTCCAGGGCCCATCGGTCCGGACCCGGCCGTGCGCCGGCCACTGTCTTCTGCGCCGGGGACAGCGCCCGCCGCTCGTCGAGGCAGATCACCACGCTCACGGCGTCCCACTCGCGCGCCGCCGCCTGGGCGGGCGTCATCCGCTCGATGCGCTCGTGCTCGGGGTCGCCGAGCGCCGTCGCCACCACCAGCGTCCGCTCCGCGGCCCGGTACGCCAGCTCGGCGCCGAGCTCCGCGGGGCCCGCGCCGGGACCGGTCAGCACAGCCGTCTTGGGATGCGCCCGGCACACATTGACCGCGGTCCGCAGATCACGGCCGTGCGCGCTGACGACGACCGCGTCGTCCCACGGCAGTCCGATCCGGGCGAAGGCGACCGCCACCGACGGCACCCCCGGCCGTACATCCAGCGCGTCCGCGCCGAAACGCTCGGCCAGCGACCGTACGATCCCGAAGAATCCGGGGTCGCCCGAGGCGAGCACGACCACCTGCGCCGCGCCGTCCGCCCGCTCCTTGTCGATCACGTCGAGCGCGGGCGCGAGCGGCCCGAGCACCACCTGCTGCGCGTCGACCGGGAGCTCGGCAGCCGCCAGATGCCGCCGGGCACCCACCACGAGCGTGGCCGCGGCCAGCGCCTCACCGTCGCGTACGGACAGGGGAGCCCCCGTCCCCGTACCGATGACCGTGATCACGGGGTCGCGCCCTGACTGTCCGGAGCAGCCTGAGCGTCCGGAGCAGCTTGAGCGCCCTGCGCGCGCAGCGCCTTGCGGGCGGCCGGATCGGCCTTGCGGAAGCCGTGGAAGTGCCCCGGGTGGTACAGGTGCGACCGCGTCCCCGACGCCGCCAGCGCCGGGCCCACCAGGAAGAGCGTGTGCTTCCAGAGCTTGTGCTCCTTGACGGTCTCCTCCAGGGTGCCGATCGTGCAGCGCAGGATCAGCTCCTCCGGCCAGGTCGCCTGGTACGCGATGACCACCGGCGTAGCCGTCGGATAGCCGCCCTCCAGCAGCTCCTGCGTCAACTGGCCCGAGCGTGCCGCGGACAGGAACAGCGCCATCGTCGTGCCGTGCCGCGCGAACTCCCGTACCTCCTCGCCCGGCGGCATCGGCGTCTTGCCGCCGCCCAGCCGGGTCAGGATCACGGACTGCGCGACCTCCGGGATCGTCAGCTCGCGGTGCACGAGCGCGGCGACCGCGGAGAACGAGGAGACCCCCGGCACGATCTCGACCGCCACGCCCAGCTCCACGCACCGGTCGAGCTGTTCCTGCGTGCCGCCCCACAGGGCGGGGTCGCCGGAGTGGATCCTGGCGACTTTCAGATCCTCCGCGCGCGCCCGCTCGTACACGGCGACGACGTCCTCCAGCGACATCGCCGCCGAGTCGAGGATCTCGGCGCCCTCGCGGGCGTGGTCGAGGACAGCGGCCTGCACCAGGCTCGCCGCCCAGATGACGATGTCGGCGTCGGCGATGGCTCGCGCGGCCCGGAACGTCAGCAGATCGGCGGCGCCGGGACCGGCGCCGACGAAGGTCACCTTGCCGTGGGTGGCGGCATCGGCCATGAGCGGGAGTCCTCTCGGGTGAAGCGGGTGACGCGAGTCGTTCGTGTCATTCGGGTGGGATCTGGATCTCGAACGTGCCAAGCAGCGGTTCAATCCGCTAGCAAGGGCGCATGGCGGTGCTTGTCGCGCTCGGCGCGTTCTCGATGACGCTGTTCGGCGGCTGGACGGCGCAACGCGTCACCGACCGCCGGCACCTCGTGCTGGGCCTCGCGGGCGGGCTGATGCTCGGGGTGGTCGGACTGGACCTGCTGCCCGAAGCCCTGGAGGCGGCGGGCAACAAGGTGTTCGGGGTGCCGCAGGGGCTGCTGTTGTTCGTCGGCGGCTTCCTCGCGGCGCACCTGGTGGAGCGGCTGTCGGCCGGCCGTCGGGCGGCGCACGGCGCCGATGGGAGGCTGCCCCAGGTGGGACTGACGGCGGCCGCGGCGATGGTCGGCCACAGCCTGATGGACGGCATCGCGATCGGCGCGGCCTTCCAGGTGGGCGGCGGCATGGGCGCGACCGTGGCGCTCGCCGTCATCACCCACGACTTCGCCGACGGCTTCAACACGTACACGCTCACCAGCCTGTACGGGAACACCCGCAGGAAGGCGACCGTGATGCTCGTCGCTGCCGCGCTCGCGCCCGTCGCCGGCGCCGCGTCCACTCGGCTGTTCACCATGCCGGAGGAGTTCCTCGGCAGCTATCTCGGGTTCTTCGGCGGTGCCCTGCTCTATCTCGCCGCCGCCGAGATCCTCCCCGAGGCGCACCACGACCACCCGGCCCGCTCCACCCTGCTGTGCACCGCGGGGGGAGTGGGCTTCATCTGGCTGGTGGTGGGCCTCGCCGAGTGAGGAGGCACGCAGGGAGGTCACAGCTTGCCCCCGCGGCCGCCGTCGCGGGGCGCCGGGGCGATCAGCGTCGACAGATACGGCAGGGTGCCCTCTGCCAGGTCCGCGGCCGGACGGATCGACTCCTCGGGCAGCCCGAGCGCCGACCCCCACACCGCGCCCTCGGTACGCCCCGTCTCGCGCAGCGCGGTGGCCACCTCCGCGGCCAGCCGCCCGAACTTGTACGCGACCACCGTCCCCGGCCCGTCCAGGGCCTCCTTGAGCACGGCCGACCCGGCGGTCACCGGCACCAGGGTCAGCGGCTCGGTGCCCTCGGTGAGTACGGCGCCGCTGCGGGCCGCCAGATCCTGCATGGCGGTGATGCCGGGCACCGTCTCCACGGCCGTTCCCGGGACCAGTTCCTCGACGGTCTGCGCGAGGTAGGTGAACGTCGAGTACACGTTGGGGTCGCCGATCGTCGCGAAGGCGACGGCGGAGTGCTCCCGCAGCAGCGCGGCCACCCGCTCCCCCGCGGCGTCCCAGGCGGCCTCGCGGCGGGCCCGGTCGGTGCGCTCGTTCAGCGCGAAGACGACGCGTACGACCTTCTCCGCGCCCACGTAGTGCAGCACGGTCGCCTCGGCTCGCCCGCGCTCACCACTGTCCATCACGGGCACGACGACGACGTCGGCCTCCTGAAGCGCGCGTACGCCCTTCACGGTCACCAACTCCGGGTCGCCGGGCCCCACTCCGACGCCGATCAGCCTGCTGCCGCTCATGCTCCACACCTCTCGACGAACCTGCGGGCCGTGCCGGGCTGCGAAGCCCAGTGCGTATGCAGATAGCTCGCATGCACGCCCTGTTGTACGTATCCCTCCACGCGGCGCTCCGGCCGGTGCATGCCCCACGCGGGCGCGGGTCCTGCGACAGGCTCGACGACCGTCCGGTGGAACTCGTGCCCGTTCAGCCGTGTCCCGGCCGCGGCCAGCACACTGTCGCTCACCGCGACGGCCTCCCGGTACCCCAGCGTCAGCCGCTCCGACATCCGTGCCTCGGCATCCAGGACACCGCACATCGGCAGTCCGTCCAGGGCACGCGAGAGATAGAGCAGCCCGGCGCACTCGGCGGCGACGGGCGCGCCGGAGTGCGCCAGGTCGGCGACGCCCTTGCGCAACGCCTCGTTGGCGGACAGCTCCGGGGCGTAGACCTCCGGGAACCCGCCGCCTATGACGAGCCCGCTCGTCCCGTCCGGGAGCTGCTCGTCCCGGAGCGGGTCGAAGGTGACGACATCCGCGCCGGCGGCCGTGAGCAGCTCGCCGTGCTCGGCGTACGAGAACGTGAACGCGGCCCCGCCGGCGACGGCGACGACGGGCCGCCTGCGGGGGTTTCCCGCCCCACTGGCGGAAAACTCCTGCACCGCCGGCGACGGGGACGCGGGGTCCGGGGCCGAGCCGAGCGGGTTCCAGGCAGCATCGGGCAACCCGGGCGCGCTCCGCGCCAGCGCCAGCAGCGCCTCCAGGTCGCAGCCCCCGCGCACCTGCGCGGCCATCGCCGCCACGGACGCCACCGCGTCCGCCCGCCGCTCGGCGACCGGCACAAGACCCAGATGCCGCGACGGCGTCTCGACAGGAGCCGCCCGCCGCAGCACGCCCAGCACCGGCACCCCCGACTCCTCCAGCGCCTCCCGCAGCAGCTCCTCGTGCCGGTCGGAACCCACCTTGTTCAAAATCACGCCCCCGATCCGCACCTGCGGATCCCATGACGCGAAACCGTGCACCAGCGCCGCCACCGACCGCGACTGCGACGACGCGTCCACCACCAGCACCACCGGCGCCCGCAGCAGCTTCGCGACCTGCGCCGTGGAGGCCAGCTCACCCGCCCCCGCAGCGCCGTCGTACAGCCCCATGACGCCCTCGACCACGGCCACGTCGCACCCCGCCGCGCCGTGGGCGAACAGCGGCGCGATCAGTTCCGTACCGCACAGAAAGGCGTCCAGGTTCCGCCCCGGACGCCCGGTGGCGAGCGTGTGATACCCCGGGTCGATGTAGTCGGGTCCGACCTTGTGCGGGGACACGGCGAGGCCCGCCGCGACGAAGGCCGCCATCAGGCCCGTCGCGACGGTGGTCTTGCCGCTGCCGGACGACGGCGCGGCGATGACGAGACGTGCTACCACTCGATGCCCCGCTGCCCCTTCTGGCCGGCGTCCATCGGGTGCTTGACCTTGGACATGTCGGTCACCAGATCGGCGAAGTCCACCAGTTCCGCCGGAGCGTTACGGCCGGTGATCACCACATGCTGGTTGCCCGGCCGGTCACGCAGCACCTGGATCACCTCGGCCGTGTCCACCCACCCCCAGTGCATCGGGTACGCGAACTCGTCCAGCACATACATCTGGTACGTCTCGGCAGTCAGGTCTCGCTTGACCTGCTCCCAGCCCTCGCGCGCCGCCTCCTCGTTGTTGAGCTGCTTGTCGCGCTGCACCCACGACCAGCCCTCGCCCATCTTGTGCCAGTCGACCGGACCGCCCTCGCCGGAAGCCCCCAGGACCTTCAGCGCGTTCTCCTCGCCGACCTTCCACTTCGCGGACTTCACGAACTGGAACACCCCGATGGGCCACCCCTGGTTCCAGGCGCGCAGCGCCAGCCCGAACGCGGCCGTCGACTTGCCCTTGCCGATGCCCGTGTGGACGACGACGAGCGGCCGGTTGCGGCGCTGGCGGGTGGTGAGTCCGTCGTCCGGTACGACGGACGGCTGTCCCTGCGGCATTACGCGGCCCTCCTGGCTGCTTGAACGTCCTTGACGAGCCCGGCGATCGAGTCGGCACGCAGCTCGTCGAGGGTGACGGCGGTGCCGCTGAGGTCGCCCGCGAGCGTAGTGGCCAGCCCCAGCCGCACCGGCCCGGACTCGCAGTCCACCACGATCGAGGCCGTCCCTTCGACGGAATGCAGCCGCGCGGACCGCGTCGCCAGCGCCACCGGATCGACGCCGCCCGTCGCCCGGCCGTCCGTCACCACGACCAGCAGCGGGCGGCGCGAAGGATCGCGCAGCCGCTCCACACGCAGTACGTCATGTGCCTTGAGCAGCCCGGCCGCCAGCGGCGTACGACCGCCCGTCGGCAGCGACTCCAGCCGGGCGGCGGCCGCGTCCACCGACGAGGTCGGTGGCAGCACCACCTCCGCGTCCTTCCCGCGGAAGGTGATCAGCCCGACCTTGTCGCGCCGCTGGTAGGCGTCGAGCAGCAGCGAGAGAACCGCGCCCTTGACCGCGCTCATCCGCTGCCGGGCCGCCATCGACCCCGACGCGTCCACGACGAAGAGCACGAGGTTCCCCTCGCGCCCCTCACGGGTCGCCTGCCGCAGATCGTCCCTGCGCACCACCAGACCCCGGCCGCTGCGCCCGCGCGCCCGCTGGTGCGGGGCCGCGGCCTGCACGGTCGCCGCCAAGTGCAGCTTGGTGAGCGCCCCCCGGGGCCGGCGCGCACCGGTCGTCCGGCCGTGGTCCGTCCGCGCCCGGGACCTCCGCCCGGACGCGCCCTCACCGAGGCCGGGCACGCTCAGCATCTTCGTACGGAACGGCTCCGCGGCCCGTACGGGAGCCTGCTCGGCGCCGCCGGCCGGCTGCGGCTCCCCGCCCTGAGACTCCTGCGGCTGAGCGGGCGCGTCGCCCTGCCCGGCATCGCCCTGCGGCGGCGTGTCGGGACCGTCGGGCGGCGGCTGCCCACCGCCCCCGCCCGGACCGTCCGGATCAGGCTCAGGATCGTCGTCCCCGAACTCCTGCAGCGTGTCGTCGAGCTTGTCCTCGTCGAGACCGGGCGCGTCGAAGGGATTGCGCCGCCGCCGGTGCGGAAGCGCCAGCAGAGCGGCCTGCCGTACGTCCTCGGCGATCACGTCCGTACGCCCCGCCCACGCGGCCAGCGCCGTCGCCGTACGCGCCATCACGATGTCGGCCCGCATACCGTCCACCTCGAAGGCCGCGCAGGTCGCGGCGATCTGCCGCAACGCCCCGTCCCCGAGCCGGACTTGGGGCAGCAGAGCCCGCGCGGCCACTATCCGGGCCCGCAGCGCGGACTCCTCGCCCTCCCACCGGGCGGCGAAAGCGGCGGGATCGTCGTCGTACGCGAGCCGCCGCCGCACCACCTCGACCCGCTGGTCGGGCTCGCGCGACGCGGCGACCTCGACGGTCAGCCCGAAGCGGTCCAGCAGCTGCGGCCGCAGCTCGCCCTCTTCGGGGTTCATCGTCCCGACGAGCAGAAAACGTGCGGCGTGCCGTACGGAGACGCCTTCACGCTCGACGTACGACGCGCCCATCGCGGCCGCGTCCAGCAGCAGGTCGACGAGATGGTCGTGAAGGAGGTTGACCTCGTCCACATACAGAATCCCGCGGTGCGCGTCGGCGAGCAGACCGGGCTCGAAGGCCTTCACGCCCTCCGCCAGTGCCCGCTCGATGTCCAGCGCCCCCACGAGCCGGTCCTCGGACGCGCCGACGGGCAGCTCGACCATCCGCGCCGGCCGCGCCGTGCCGCCCCCGGCCTCGTGCGGCCCGTCGGGACACGCCGGGTCGGGCGACACGGGGTCGCACGAGAACCGGCAGCCGGCGACGACGCCGACGTCGGGCAGCAGCGACGAAAGGGCCCGTACGGCGGTCGACTTGGCGGTCCCCTTCTCACCGCGCACGAGCACACCGCCCACGGCGGGCGAGACGGCGTTCAGCAGCAGCCCGAGCCGCAGGTCGTCCATGCCGACGATCGCGGTGAACGGGTAGGGCGTACTCACGAAGAAGCCTCCACATCAAGCCTGTCCGGCATTCGGGGACCGGGGTCCGGGGCGGAGCCGCGGCGTTGAGCCTTCACGCGTCCCCCTCCAGGTCGCCCTCGAGCTCGAGATAGGTCGTCCTGAGCCGTTCCAGCGTCTCGGCGTCGGGCTCCGCCCACAGGCCTCGCTCCGCCGCCTCCAGCAGCCGCTCCGTAATACCCCGCAGCGCCCACGGGTTGGACTTCTGCATGAACTCGCGGTTCTCCGGGTCGAAGACGTACTCCGACGAGAGCTTCTCGTACATCCAGTCGTCGACCACGCCCGCCGTCGCGTCGTACCCGAAGAGGTAGTCGACGGTGGCCGCCATCTCGAAGGCGCCCTTGTAGCCGTGCCGTCGCATCGCCGCCATCCAGCGCGGGTTGACCACCCGCGCCCGGAACACCCGGTGTGTCTCCTCGCCCAGGGTGCGGGTCTTCACCTGGTCCGGCGTGGCGCTGTCGCCCACATACGCCTCGGGCGACTCGCCCGTCAGATGCCGCACCATGGCGACCATGCCACCGTGGTACTGGAAGTAGTCGTCCGCGTCGACGAGGTCGTGCTCCCGGGTGTCGACGTTCTTCGCGGCGACCGCGATCCGGCGGAACGCCGTCTCCATGTCCCCGCGCGCGGCCCGGCCCTCCAGCCCGCGCCCGTAGGCGTAACCGCCCCACACCGCGTACACCTCGGCCAGATCGGCGTCGCTGCGCCAGTTCCGCGCGTCGATCAGCGGCAGCAGACCGGCCCCGTACGCCCCCGGCTTCGAGCCGAAGATCCGGGCCGTGGCCCGCCGCCGGTCGCCGTGCTCCGCAGTGTCCTCGTCCGCGTGCGCCCGTACGTAGTTGGACTCGGCCGGCTCGTCCAGCTCCGCCACCGCCCGTACGGCGTCGTCGATCAGGCCCACCACATGCGGGAAGGCATCCCGGAAGAAGCCGGAGATGCGTACCGTCACATCGATGCGCGGCCGCCCCAGCTCCTTTGCCGGCACGATCTCGAAGCCGGTCACCCGGCGCGAGGCATCGTCCCAGACGGGCCGGCAGCCCAGCAGCGCAAGGATCTCGGCGATGTCGTCGCCCTGGGTGCGCATCGCGGACGTGCCCCACACCGTCAGTCCCACGGACTTCGGGTACGCCCCGGTGTCCGCGAGGTACCGGGCCACCAGCGAGTCGGCGAGCGCCTGGCCGACCTCCCACGACAGCCGGGACGGAATCGCCTTCGGGTCCACGGAGTAGAAGTTGCGGCCGGTCGGCAGGACATTGACCAGTCCGCGTGTCGGCGACCCGGACGGCCCCGCCGGGACGTAACCGCCGTCCAGCGCCAGCAGGATGTGGTCGATCTCGTCGGTCGTACGGGCCAGGCGCGGCACGACCTCCTCGCACGCGAAGCCCAGCACCGCCACGGCCTCGGGGCAGGGGGATTCGGCGGGTGTCCCCCCGGGAGGCACCGCGACGCCCAGCACGTCCCGGACCAGACCGGCCGCGGCGGACACCTCCCAGCCACGCTCCTCCATGCCCTCGGCGAGCCGACGGCACAGCTGCTCCAGCAGATCGATCGCGTCCGCGGCCGACCGCGACGGCCCCTGGACCAGGTCGGTCAGCTCCACCGGCACCTTCACCGGGGCGCCCGGCTCGCCCAGCAGCTCCTTCTCCACCAGCCCGAAGTGCTCGGCGAGAGCGGCCCTGAGCCCCGGCAGCGCATTGGCCTGCCCGCCCCACACCTGGGAGGCACGCAGCACGGCCAGCACCAGGTTCACCCGGGCCTCGGCCTCCGGGCCGCCGCCCAGGATGTGCAGACCGTCCCTGATCTGGACGTCCTTGATCTCACAGAGATAGCCGTCGATGTGCATGACGAACTCGTCGAAGTCGCCGTCGTCCGGCTGCTCGTCGATATGCAGATCGTGGTGCAGCTCGGCGGTCTTCACCAGCGTCCAGATCTGCGCCCGTACGGCCGGGGCCTTGGCCGGGTCGAGGTCGGACACCAGCGCGTACTCGTCAAGGAGCTGCTCGAGCTTGGCCAGGTCGCCGTAGGTGTCGGCGCGGGCCATGGGCGGCACCAGATGGTCCACGACGGTGGCGTGACCGCGGCGCTTGGCCTGGGTGCCCTCGCCCGGGTCGTTGACGATGAACGGGTAGATCAGCGGCAGCTCACCGAGCACCGCGTCCGGGCCGCAGCCGGCCGACAGACCAAGCCCCTTGCCGGGCAGCCACTCCATGGTGCCGTGCTTGCCCATGTGCACGATCGCGTCCGCGCCGAAGCTGTTGTCCAGCCAGCGGTACGCCGCCATGTAGTGGTGCGACGGCGGCATGTCGGGATCGTGGTAGATCGCGATCGGGTTCTCGCCGAAGCCGCGCGGCGGCTGGATCATCACGACGACGTTCCCGAACTGCAGGGAGGCGAGGACGATGTCGTCCCCGTCGACGTACAGCTGCCCCGGGGCCTCGCCCCAGTGGTGCAGCATCCCGTCCCGGATCCCCGGCTCCAGGCGGTCGAACCAGGCCTGGTAGTCGGCGAGCGGCACCCGCGCCGGAGCCGCCGCCAACTGCTCCTCGGTCAGCCACTCCACATCGTGCCCACCGGCGTTGATCAGCCGGTGGATCAGCTCGTCACCGTTGTCCGGGTGGCCTTCCACGACGTACCCGGCGTCGCGCAGGGCGTCCAGGACCCGTACCGCCGAAGCGGGGGTGTCCAGCCCCACCGCATTGCCGACCCGCGAGTGCTTCGTGGGATAGGCGGTGAAGACGAGCGCGAGCTTCTTCTCGGCGTTCGGCTTGTGCTTCAACAGGGCGTGGCGTACGGCGATTCCGGCGACGCGCCCGGCCCGCTCCGGGTCCGCGACATACACCGGTACGTCGTCGGGGCCCTGCTCCTTGAAGGAGAACGGGACGGTGATGAGCCGCCCGTCGAACTCGGGGATCGCCACCTGCATCGCCGCGTCCATCGGGGACAGGGCGGCGTCCGACTCCTCCCAGACGGCGCGCGAGGAGGTCAGGCACAGGCCCTGCAGCACCGGTACGTTCAGTTCGGCGAGGGCCCCGATGTCCCAGGCCTCGTCGTCGCCGCCGGCACTGGCGTCACTGGCCCGGCTGCCGCCCGCGGCCAGCACCGTCGCGACCAGCGCGTCGGTCCTGGCGAGCAGCTCGTACAGCTCGGCGTCCGCGCCGCGCAGCGAACCGCAGTACACGGGAAGAGCGTTGGCGCCCTTCGCCTCGATCCGGTCGCAGAGGGTGTCCACGAACGCGGTGTTCCCGGAGAGCTGGTGCGCCCGGTAGAAGAGCACACCGACGGTCGGCCGCCCCTCCACATACGCACGCTCGCCGTGCACGCCCCACTCGGGCATCTTCCGCGGCTCGGCACTGCGCCTGTTCTGCGCGTCCGCGGCACGGCCGGGCCCCGCCAGCAGCACATCCTCCGTGAGGAACCGGGCCAGCTCGACGAGATTGTCCGGCCCGCCCTCGACGAGATACTGCAGCGCCTCCGCGACAGCACCCGCGTGAACGGTCGACTCGGCCATCAGCTCGGCGTCGGGGACGGTCTCCCCGCCCAGCAGCACGGTCGGAATGCCGGACGCCTTCAGCGCGGCGAGCCCGTCCTCCCAGGCACGCTTGCCGCCGAGCAGCCGTACGACCGCGACGGACGTGCCCTCCAGCAGCGCGGGCAGCTCCTCCGCGACGTCGATACGGGTCGGGTTGCCGATCCGGTACGGCGCGCCGGATGCCCGGGCCGCCAGCAGATCCGTATCGGCGGTGGACAGCAACAGCACGGTGTTCTCGGTGCTCATGGCGCTCCAGGTGCGATGAAGGGAAGTCCTGACGGTGCGCCCGACTCGATGAGCCGCAGCAGCGCATCCGTATCCGCGTGTTCTTCGATCAGGTCGCCGAGGCGGTCCAGCTGCTCCTCGCGCAGGACGCCGAAACTGGTGTCCGGCGCGGGCACGAACCGCCGTCCGGCCGCCGCCGCCACCTCCCGCAGGAAGGCGCGGCGGAAGCCGTCGCTCTCCAGCGAGCCGTGCCAGTGGGTGCCCCAGACGGCGCCCACCCGGCAGCCGTCCAGACTGTGTCCGTCGCCGTCGGAGATGAACGTGTCACCGCCGGACACTTCGGCGACGCCGTGGTGGATCTCGTAGCCCTCGACCGGCTCGCCGAGTGCTTCGCCGACCGGCCGGGCCAGTGTCTTGTCGACCGCGAACCGCACCCGTACGGGCAGCAGGCCGAGGCCCGGGACACGGCCCGCGCGCGACTCGACCTCGTCCTCGATGTGCTCGCCGAGCAACTGGAACCCGCCGCAGATGCCGAGCACGGGTCTGCCCGCGGCGGCGCGGCGCAGCAGTGCGCCGGCGAGCCCGCGCTCCTTCAGCCACTCCAGGGCCCTGACCGTGCCGCGGGTTCCCGGCACGATCACCAGGTCGGCATCGACGAGCTCCTCGGCGCGGTCCACGAACCGCACGACGACGCCCGGTTCGGCGGCCAGCGCGTCCACGTCGGTGAAGTTGGACATCAGCGGCACGGCGCACACGGCGACCCGCAGCACGTCCTCGCCCACGGGCGGCGCGACCACCGACTCCCGTACGGCGCCCCGCAACGACACCCGGAGCCCGTCCTCCTCGTCGATGCCGAGGCCGTGCGCGAACGGCAGCACTCCGTACGTTCTGCGTCCGGTGAGGCCTTCCAGCATGTCCAGCCCGGGCTCGAGCAGCGACACGTCGCCCCGGAACTTGTTGACGATGTACCCGGCAACGAGCGCCTGGTCCTCGGCACTGAGCAGCGCGGTGGTCCCGAAGAACGAGGCGAAGACGCCTCCGCGGTCGATGTCTCCGACGACAACGACGGGCAGGGAAGCCGCCCGTGCGATGCCCATGTTCACGATGTCCGTACGCCGCAGATTGATTTCGGCCGGACTGCCCGCCCCCTCGCAGATCACGGCGTCATACGTGCCCCGCAGCTCCTCCAGGCACTCCACGACGGTGGAGAGCAATGCTTCCTGCCGCCCGCCGTGCAGCGCCCTCCCCCCGGACGCCGCGCCCGATTGCGGCCCCGCCGCGGGCCCGGATCCCCCGAAGAACCCACGCGCACTGAGCTCGCCCACCGGTCTGCCCATCAGCACGACCTGGCTGGACCGGTCGCTGCCGGGCTTGAGCAGCACGGGATTCATCAGCGCGGTCGGCTCCACCCGCGCGGCCTGCGCCTGCATGGCCTGCGCCCGCCCGATCTCCGCACCCTCGCGTGTCACGAACGAATTGAGCGACATGTTCTGCCCCTTGAAGGGCGCGACCTTCACTCCCTGCCGTACGAGCCACCGGCAGATCCCGGCCGTGACGACGCTCTTGCCTGCGTCGGACGTGGTCCCCGCGACCAGCAGCCCTCCGCCGGTACGCCTGCTCCCGCTCATCCCCGCCCCTTTCGTGCCGTGCCGGTGCGCAGCGTGTGCGCCGCCAGGCGTCCCGCCGCGCAGGTCGCCAGGGTCAGCCAGCCGATACGGCGCGAGAGCCGTACGGCACGTTCGATGTCGCCGAACTCCACGGGACGGCCCGGGGCATTGAGCACCGGCCGGTGTTCCACCCGTCCGGCGTACGAGAGTGTTCCGCCCAGCCGTACGCCGAGCGCGCCCGCGAACGCCGCCTCCACCGGTCCCGCGTTCGGGCTCGGGTGCTTCTGCGCGTCGGCCCGCCACGCCCGTACGGCCCCGCGCGCATCCCCGCCCGCGAGTACCGCGAGGCCCGCGGTGAGCCGGGCGCCCGGCCAGCCGGCCACATCGTCGAGGCGGGCCGAAGCCCAGCCGAACCGCCGGTACCGGGGCGATCTGTGCCCGACCATCGCGTCCAGGGTGTTGACCGCCCGGAAGCCCACCAGACCGGGCACGCCTGCGAGGGCACCCCAGACCAGCGCGCCCACCACGGCGTCGGAGGTGTTCTCGGCGACGGATTCGACGACGGCGCGGGCGATCTGCTGCTCGTCCAGGGCCTGCGGATCGCGCCCGCACAGATGCGGCAGGCGCTCCCGCGCCACATCCGCGTCCCCGGCGGCGAGCGCGCCGCCGATGGCGCGCGCCTCGCGGCCCAGGGATGTTCCCCCGACGACGGCCCAGGTAGCGGCGGCGGTCAGCGCGACGGAGGCGGCGCCGCGCCTTCGTACACCGCGGGCGAGCAGGGCGGCACCGCCCGCGGCGCCCCCGGCGCACAGGACGGCGTGCAGTGCGCCCCAGCCGCGGTGGTCACGCCACAGGACACGCTCGACAGCGCCCGCGGCCTGCCCGAACGCGGCGACCGGGTGCCCCCGGCGGGGATCGCCGAGCAGCAGGTCGCCGATGAGGCCGGCGGCGGCGCCGTACACGAATTCACGGTCGGCACGCATGGGTTCAGGCCGCCGTTACGCCTCGTCGAACCCTCGTACTCACAGAAGAAACAGAAACAGCAGCTGAACCGCAGCCGGGCATGGCGGTATGTCCTCACTCAGGGTCCGCGCCCTGGTTCGACGTGACGTGACCGACGGTGAGAGTTCCTGGCTTCCGGGGAACTGCTCCCCGGTGACAGTGGCGGGACCGCGTCGGATTCGCACCGACTTCCTCTTCTGCCGCCGTAGATGGCCTCGGCAGTCCACCACGCAGGCGAACACCAGTCAACTTGCCTTTGACCTGCGACGGGACAGTGTGCCGAGCCCCACACCCGGGCCGGAATTCTCCTGGACGCCGAAATCCGGCTTTCTCGGACGAGACCCGACATTCAAAGAGCGGTCCACGCATGAGGCGGGCCGGGTCCCGGCGCACGGAAAAGCCGGGCCGGTCACCCGAAGGGGTGCCCGGCCCGGCTCTGTTCTGTGTGTCCTGGGCTGTGCGCTGTGTGCGCCGCCGTCAGACGACGATCAGAAAGATTCCGTACGCCACGGCCGCCGCGCAGAGCGCGAAGCACGCGTACGCACCGGTGCGCGCCACGACAGCGGAACCGCCCTGTGCGGCCGCCGATTCCTGCTTGGTCAGGCCCACGATGCCCAGGGTGAACAGACCCACCAGAGCGACGGTGGCGACGAGGCTCACGCCGAAGACGGAGCCGAGTGCTGCCCAGTCGATGTTCATGCTGATCTGTCCTTACACCGTGGCCGTGGCCGGCTCGGAGCCTGCGGGAGGGGCCGGGGCCGGGATGGTGGTCTTGAGGTCCTGCGCGGGTGTGCCGGCCGGCGGCGGGGTGACGGCCGCGATGGCAGTGGTCACGACACCAGCGGGCTCGGCGTCGATGTCCACGTCGTTGACGTTGGTGTGGTCGACCACCTGGCGGCGGGAGACGAACCAGATCGCGGCGCAGGCGGAGACCAGGAAGACCGCGACGGCCGCGACACCCCAGTCGCCCTGCTTGGTGACGAACTCCGAGCCCGCGGCGACCAGACCGGCGGCCGGCAGGGTCAGACCCCAGGCGACGAACATCCGGGTGGCGGTGGACCAGCGGACCACGCCGCCCTTGCGGCCCAGGCCCGCACCCATCACGGCGCCGGAGCAGGAGTGCGTGGTCGACAGCGAGAAGCCGAGGTTGGAGGAGGCGAGGATGACGCTGGCCGCGCTGGTCTGGGCGGCGAAGCCCTGCTGCGGCTGGAGGTCGGTGAGGCCCTTGCCCATGGTGCGGATGATGCGCCAGCCGCCGAGGTAGGTGCCGAGCGCGATCGCGAGACCAGCGGCGAGGATGACCCACATCGGGGGGTTGGAGCCGGGGGCGAGCACACCGCCGGCGACGAGCGCCAGCGTGATGATGCCCATGGTCTTCTGCGCGTCGTTGGTGCCGTGGGCCAGGGAGACCAGGCCCGCCGAGGTGATCTGGCCGGCGCGGTAGCCCTTCGCGGTGGCCTTCGGGTCGGCGTTCCTGCCGATGCGGTACGTCAGCCGGGAGGCGAGGTACGCCGCGACGCCGGCGACCAGCGGGGCGGCGATCGCGGGGATGAGCACCTTGGTGACGACAGTGCCGCCGTTGACGCCGCTGACGCCGACCGAGGCGATGGTGGCGCCGATCAGACCGCCCATGAGGGCGTGCGAGGAACTGGAGGGCAGGCCGATCAGCCAGGTCATCAGGTTCCAGAGGATGGCGCCGACGAGCGCCGCGAAGATGACTTCGGGTGTGATGCCTGCTTCGGTGACGATGCCGCTGGAGATCGTTTTGGCGACCTCCACGGACAGGAACGCGCCGACGAGGTTGAGCACGGCGGACATGGCCACCGCCGTCTTGGGCTTCAGAGCGCCGGTCGAGATGGTCGTCGCCATCGCGTTGGCGGTGTCGTGGAAACCGTTCGTGAAATCGAACACTAGAGCTGTCACGATCACAATCGCGAGCAGCAAGGTGATGTGTTCCATTTACCCAGGCAATCGTTTGACGTCAGTGGCTCGGCGACCGTAGGCAACCTGGATGAACGGAAGATGAACTGGGGCGGGCGGTGTGGTGTCCGCAGATGGGTACCGGCCATTCCGCTTGCCGTCCGGAGTCTCGGGTGGAGGCGCCTTGGGAGAGTGCCCGCGCGGCGTCGGGTCGTTCGGGGCCGCCTGGCCGGCGGCGGAAAGCGGCTTTTATGGCCTTCGAGGAGACCTTGCTCACTCATCGATCGCTCATCCCTCACCCATGGGTCCTCATTGATCACGCGGGGCCGCTCGGCGGCCGCTCACCGCCGCCTCCGCGGTATCCCGGGCCGCCTGGCAGGATCACCGTTATGACCGATGAGGTGCGGCAGGACGCGATCGGGCGGGCGTGGGAAGACCTCGTGGCCACGGCTCGCAGGACGGCAACGGAAGGCCTGGTGGTGGGCACCTCGGGCAATGTCTCGGTGCGGGCCGGTGACCTCGTCCTGGTCACGCCGAGCGGAGTCGCCTACGACCGGCTCACCCCCGAGGACACCGTCGCCGTCGACCTCGACGGCAACCAGGTGCTCGGCGACCTCGCCCCCACCAGCGAACTGCCGCTCCACCTCGAGGTCTACCGCAACACCGGCGCCCGCGCCGTGGTCCACACCCACGCCGTGCACGCCACCGCCGTCTCCACCCTCGTCGCCGAGCTCCCGTCGATCCACTACATGATCGCGGCCCTCGGCGGCCCCGTCCGCGTCGCCCCGTACGCCCTGTACGGAACGGAAGAACTGGCCGAGAACATGCTGCGCGCCCTGCGCGACCGCACCGGCTGTCTCCTGCAGAACCATGGGACGCTCACCTACGGCGACTCCCTCCAACAGGCCTATGACCGCACCGCCCAGTTGGAGTCGATGTGCCGGCTCTGGCTGACCGCAGCCTCGGTCCCCGGACACTCGCCCACCCTGCTCTCCGCCTCCCAGCTGCGCGAGGCGGGGGAGAAGCTCCAGGGCTACGGCCCCTCCCGCTGACACCGGCCGGCCGTAGGCACCAGCCGTCCTCCCGGTGCCGGCCGCCGCCGGCCCGGCCGTCCGCCGACACCGGCGGCCCACGCCCACTGGCCGCGCGGCGTTCGCGTGCCGACACTGGAGCAGTGCGCCCGGCTACAGCGACGGCAGCTGCCGTCACCACTCTGATCGGTGTCGGCGCGGCCGCGATCGCGGCCGGCCGCTACGCAAGCGACGCCGCGCTCAAGCCGTCGCCCGGCCGGCCCCTGCCCGGTGAACCCCGGCTCACCGTGCACGCCACGGCCCCGGACACGGTGACCCTGACCCGCAGCCTCGTCTCGCAGCGCCCCGGTACGTACGGCATCGAGAGCTCCGGCGTCCACGCGGTCATCGGGGCCGTACTCGACGATGTGCCGCACTCCGCCGACACCGTCGTACGCCGCCTGGAGGGCATCGGCCACGGCAGACTGAAGCCGGGCACCCGGGTGCGGCTCACCCCTCAGGTGCACAGCGGCGATCCGAGCAGCGCGCTCGGCCTCAAGCACAGCGACGTCGACATCCCCGGCGAACTGGGCGGGCTGCCGGCGTGGTTCGTGCCCGGCGTCCGCGACACCTGGGTCATCACCGTGCACGGCCTGGGTGCCACACGGGAACACCCCATGAACCTCATGGCCTTCCTGCACTCCCATCGGCTCCCGGTGCTCGACATCGGCTATCGCGGGGACCTCGGCGCACCCAGGTCCCCGGACGGGCTCGGTCACCTCGGCGACTCCGAGTGGCGCGACCTGGACGCGGCCATCCGCTACGCCGTGCGCTACGGCGCCCGGGACATCGTCCTGCACGGCTGGTCCACCGGCGCCACGATGGCCCTGTACGCCGCCGCCAACTCCGGGCTTCGCGACCGGATCAGCGGACTCGTCCTGGACTCCCCGGTCCTCGACTGGGAAACCACTCTGCGCAATCTGGCCGCGGCCCGCCGCACCCCCTCGTTCCTGCTTCCGCTCGCCGTCAGAGCGGCTCAGGGCAGGACGGGACTCGGCGCCGGTCGGCTGCTCGCCGCCGCGGACCCACGGACCCTGAGCGTCCCGACCCTGATCTTCCACGGCCCGGACGACACCCTCGCGCCCTGGCAGCCCTCTCGCGACCTCGCGGCCCGCCGCCCCGGACTGGTCGCCCTCCACACGGTTCCGCAGGCCCCGCACGCCGCCATGTGGAACGCCGACCCGGCAGGCTACGAAGAGGTACTCCGCCGCTTCCTGACCCCCCTGATGTAGCCCTTGCGGCGCCTGGCGAGGCGGCCGCCCGTCGCGGCCGACCAGGTTCCGTTTGGGCTTTCGGGGCGTGAGCGGGAACACTGTTCCCGTGACGTCCCGAAAGCCTGATGAGCAATTGGCGCGCAACTCCAGACTCCGTCTTGTCCGCCCGCGGTCGTTGGCCACCGCACGGCGGGCTGTGACGACCCGGCGCACCCGGCCGGCCCCCCGCCCGCCCGAGGGCACACCGCCCCCCGCGGAGCTGGCCCGCCAGGCGCGGGCGGTCCTCGCCGACGCCGTACGCATTGCCCGCTGGGCCGCCGTGGGGGTCGCTCCCATGCCCGAAGGGCTGGGGGGGAGTGACCCCGGCACCGCTCCGCTCGCCGCGAGGGCGCAGGAACGAGCCGCGGCCGCCCTGGAGTTGACTTCGATTCAGGTACGCGCGGGATGGGACCGCGCCCGCCTCGCCGGACTGGTCGAACTGCACGGCGACACCGCACGCCCCGGCTGGCGGCTGCGCGCCTGGGACCGGGACGACATGGCCGTACTGCGCGGCTGGGTTGCCCTCTTCGACGCCTGGTCGCTGGTCCACCCGGCCCCCCAGGACGTCGCCCCCACCGCAGTCGCCGAGGCCGTCGAGGCCGTGCCCCAGGTGCTCTCCCTCCTCCAGCTCTCGGCCGGCCCCGTGCTCGTACCGGTCCTGCTCGACCTTCTGCAGCAGCGTGTCGCCGAACTGCGCGAGGAGCGTTGCGAGGTCCCCTACGGACCGCAGGCCGCCCCGCAGCCCGGCCGGCCCGAGCCGGAGCCCGAGCCCGAGCCGGACGCCCCTGTCTCCGTCTCCCTCCTTCTCGACTGGGCCCTGGAAGGCCTGGCCGCCGTCGGCGCACTGACCCTGGGCAAGGGGCAGGCCACCCTCACCCCGCTCGGCAACTGGGCGGTCTGGGTCAAGCTCGAGCAGATCTGCGTCGCCGCCCAGAGCCCCGCCGGCAATATCGAGCAGCCCGCCGAGGACATGCTGCGCGGCTGCGCCCGCCTCACCCCCGGCCCGGCCCGCGCCGAGTACCGGGCATGGCTGGCCGCCCGCACCGTCTCCAGCGCCGTCGCCGAACTCCTCGCCGTCGCCCGCGGCGAGGACGCCCTGCTGCGCGGACTCGCCTTCGAGGCACTGCGCGTCGTCGGCGCCCCTGCGGAGGCCGAGGTCCGTGCCGCCGTCGACGAGCCTTCACTTCGCCCCTATGTCCTGCTCTGGCTCGCCGAGTACGAGGGAGCCGACCCCGACGACGCCGCCGAGGTCCTCACCCGCGAGGAAGCGACCTGGCTCTGGGTGGACACCGCTGCTGCCGTCGCCGACCACGGCGAGCCCCAGCTGCTGCTGCGCCACCTCGACTCCGCGGTGCAGGGCACGGTCCCGGCGCTCCTCGACGAGGTCCGGGCCGGCGGCCACCCCCGCACGGTCCAGGTCCTGGTCGCCCTTGCCGCCGCCCACCCGGATCCCGCCCTGGCCAAGGCCGTGCGCCGGGCGGCGTTCCAGGTGCACACCGGGGGCGCGTAGACCGGCGACAGCCGGCGGACCGGGGGCGGCTGGGGCGTGTTGTGGAAGTCCCGGCTGCCCGCGGTCTCTGGCACGCACTCCCCGGCTACCGCTGGGAGGTGCCCCACGCGCGACCTGGCTAGGCCTCCGCCCCCGGCGTGTACGTCCCGAAGCTCCAGACGTTCCCCTCGATGTCGCGCGCCATGTAGTCACGTGCGCCGTAGTCCTGATCGGTCGGTGGCATCACGATGTCCGCCCCGCGCTCCACTGCCTTGGCGTGGTGCGCGTCGACCTCGTCGACATGGACGAACACCCCCGTCGGCCCGGCGTCCTTCATCAACTTGTCGTACTCACTGCCGGTCCCCTTGCTGCCCAGCATCACCATGCCGTTGCCGAAGGTCAGCTCGGCGTGCACCACCGCGCCCGCCTCGTCCTCGTACACCGCGTGTTCGGTGAAGCCGAACGCCTCGGTGAGCTGTTTGATCGCGGCTTTCGCATCCTTGTACAGCAGCGTCGGACAGATGCCCGGTGACTCCGACATCTCGATCACTCCTTCAAGCTCGATGGTGAGAATGTGACCTGCGTCTCAGTCTTGCAGCCGCCACTGACACTCAGCGGAAGGTGTTGCACTGAGCCATGTCGCCCGTGCGGTAGCCGTTGGAGAACCACTGGCGGCGCTGCGCGGCCGAACCGTGCGTCCATGTCTCCGGGGTGACCCGCCCCTGGAACTTCTCCTGGATCCGGTCGTCGCCGACCGCTGCCGCCGCGTCCAGGCCGTCCTTGATGTCCTCGTGCGTCAGGCCGGCCAGCACCGGCCGTCCGGTTCTCTCGTCCGGCGTGGTCGTCGCATGGTGTGCCCACACGCCGGCGTAGCAGTCGGCCTGGAGCTCCACCCGCACCGCGTTGCTGCCCGCACCCTGCCGCCCGTCCTGTGCCCGCTGCAGCGTGCCCATCAGGTTCTGCACATGGTGTCCGTACTCATGGGCCACCACATACGCCTCGGCGAACGGCCCGCCGCTCGAGCCGAACGTGGTCCGCAGTTCGTTGAAGAAGCCGAGATCCAGATAGACCTTGCGGTCGCCGGGGCAGTAGAACGGCCCGACCGCCGAGGTCGCGGTCCCGCAGGCCGTACCCACGCGGTTGGTGAACATGACCGTCCGGGCGTCGGTGTAGTGGCCCTGGCGCCGCCGGAACTCGGCCCGCCAGAAGTCCTGCACGCTGTTGACCACCGCGACGGTCCGGCAGTCCTCCCGGGTGTTGGCGTCCGTGCCCTTCCGGCAGGCCAGGTCTACCTCGGCCCGGGACGACACGCTCGTCGCCGGGTCGGAGTCTCCGGACGACAGCCCGAGCTGCTCGGGCCCCACCCCGAAGAGCAGCCCGAGGATCAGAGCGATGAAGCCGACGATGCCGCCGCCGACGGTGGCCTTGCCGCCGGGGATGCGGCTGCCGCGCACATCCTGGACCTCGGAAGTGTCCAGATCGGCGTCGTCGTCGAACTGCATGGGCCATCACCTCTGCTCCACAGCGGCGGCAGCCGGCCGCCCTGCGCCGAGTATTGATCAGTTCATGCGGGTACGCCCCTTTTCGTTGCCGGTCGGGTGCGAGGCCGAACGGGGGGCGCGACCGGACCCTTCCGCCGTGTCGTTCCGGCGCCCCACGCCGCCGTCCGGCGCAGCTGCGCTCTGTGCCTGCCGAGAGGGCAGTGGCGCCGAAAGCAGTGGCACCGAGGTCAGCGCGCACCGGAGAGGGGGGTGACGCCGGAGGGGGAATGCTGACCGCCGTGCCGATCGGGATGACGGGTGCGGCTGCCCGTCGCAGCCCCCGTCTCGTACTCGCCGTCATCGCGGCCCTGCTCGCCCTGCCCCTGGGGACTGTGGCCCGCCACTCCGGGTCCGCGCCCTACGGCGACCATGTCAGCGTCCATGCGCCCGGACCTCTCGCCGGGCCACGCTTTCGCTCTCTGGAACGACGGCCTGGTCACCGACACCGTCACCGGCAGGAGCGCGGGCGGTGCGGGCGGCGCCGCCCCTCGGCCTCGCCGCACGGTCGCCGCCGTCGTCATCCCGCGGCGCATCGCCGCCTACCGCACCGCGGACGGCGATCTGCGCCGGGTGCCGTCGGCCCGCCGCGGCTGCGCCTTCGAGCCTCACCGCTCCGTCCGTACGACGGGTACGCTGCTGGTTGCCCAGCCCTGTGGTGAAAGCGCCCCCGGGACCAGCGAACCGGTGGCCGTCGACGACCTCGGCCGGATCTTCCCCGGCCGCACCCCGCTGGGCAGCGCGGCCACAGGACCGTCACCGTGAGGGGGCAGCGCCCGCAGCCCCGGCGGGGGCAGCGATGAGGAGAGCGGCCGCAGCCGCGGCGGAAAAGCACTTGCCCTGCCCCGTTAGACTGGGCCGTATGGCAATTCTCCTTGTGCATTAGACGGCGTCGAAGCGTCTACGCCGAGTCGTCCTTCCGCCGTCCATACCGCCCTGGAGTTTTTCCGTGATCACCGCTTCCGGCATCGAGCTGCGCGCCGGCGCCCGTGTCCTCATCGAGTCCGCATCCTTCCGTATCGCCAAAGGCGACCGCATCGGCCTCGTCGGCCGCAACGGAGCGGGCAAGACCACCCTCACCAAGTGCCTCGCGGGTGAAGGCATTCCCGCCGGGGGCGCCATCACCCGGTCCGGCGAGGTCGGCTACCTCCCGCAGGACCCCCGCACCGGCGACCTCGACACTCTCGCCCGCGACCGCATCCTCTCGGCCCGTGACCTCGACTCCGTACTGAAGAAGATGCGCGAGAACGAGGAGCGGATGGCGAACGGCAAGGGCGCCACCCGCGAGAAGGCGATGAAGAAGTACGAGCGCCTGGAGACGGAGTTCCTCACCAAGGGCGGCTACGCCGCCGAGGCCGAGGCCGCCACCATCGCCGCCGCGCTCGGTCTGCCCGACCGGGTGCTCGGCCAGCCCCTCCATACGCTCTCCGGCGGTCAGCGCCGGCGCGTCGAGCTCGCGCGCATTCTCTTCTCGGACGCCGACACCCTTCTCCTCGACGAGCCGACCAACCACCTCGACGCCGACTCGATCGTCTGGCTGCGCGACTATCTGCGGACCTATCGCGGCGGCTTCATCGTCATCTCCCACGATGTCGACCTGGTCGAGACCGTCGTCAACAAGGTGTTCTACCTGGACGCGAACCGTTCGCAGATCGACGTCTACAACATGGGCTGGAAGCTCTACCAGCAGCAGCGCGAGGCGGACGAGAAGCGCCGCAAGCGCGAGCGCCAGAACGCCGAGAAGAAGGCCGCGGCCCTCAACTCTCAGGCCGACAAGATGCGCGCCAAGGCGACCAAGACCGTTGCCGCGCAGAACATGGCCAAGCGCGCCGAGCGGCTGCTGTCCGGCCTCGATGCGGTACGCGTCTCCGACAAGGTCGCCAAGCTCCGCTTCCCGGAGCCCGCGCCCTGCGGCAAGACCCCGCTGACCGCCGAGGGCCTGTCCAAGTCGTACGGTTCACTCGAGATCTTCACCGATGTGGACCTTGCCATCGACAAGGGCTCCCGCGTCGTCATCCTCGGCCTCAACGGCGCGGGCAAGACGACACTGCTGCGGCTGCTCGCGGGCGTCGAGACGGCGGACACCGGAGAGGTCACCCCGGGCCACGGCCTCAAGCTCGGCTACTACGCCCAGGAACACGAGACCCTCGACCCGGACCGCACGGTCCTGGAGAACATGCGCTCCTCCGCGCCCGACCTGGATCTCGTCGAGGTGCGCAAGACGCTCGGGTCCTTCCTCTTCTCCGGCGACGACGTCGACAAGCCGGCCGGTGTTCTGTCCGGCGGTGAGAAGACCCGTCTCGCACTGGCCACCCTGGTCGTCTCGTCGGCGAACGTCCTGCTTCTGGACGAGCCGACCAACAACCTCGACCCGGCCAGCCGCGAGGAGATCCTCGGCGCGCTGCGCACGTACAAGGGCGCCGTCATCCTCGTCACCCACGACGAGGGCGCGGTCGAGGCGCTCGAGCCGGAGCGGATCATTCTGCTGCCGGACGGCGTCGAGGACCTGTGGGGCGCGGACTACGCGGACCTGGTGTCGCTCGCCTGAGCCGTCCCGGGCCGCGTCGCGGCCGGGTCCTGGGCGGGTGGTGAGCGGGTCTCTGCCGTGTCCTGGCCCCGTGCCGGCCCCGTGTCGGCCGGGTGCTGGTCCGGCCCGGTGCTGATCCACTCCGTATGGATCATTCGGCCTACGGGTGATCCATCATCTGTGTGAGTGCGTCTCGTACCGCGGCGTGGCACCGGGCGAATCCTGTCGGTCCGGGCATATGCCGCACCTGTGCCCGCAGTGCGGTGCTGACCTGGCACTTCTTGCGGGAACCCGCTCGGACGTGCGAATACGCATGGGCGGAATGTCAGATTCCGCTCATGGTGACCGCCCGGCGTCCGGCAAACCCTTTCGCACCGACCTTGCCGAATGGGTGGCCAGGAAGCCCTCGAGGGGTGATCATGAGAAGTCCAGAGCGCACTTCCCATGAGGAGGCACGGGTGGCCGAGACTCTGAAGAAGGGCAGCCGGGTAACCGGCGCCGCGCGCGACAAGCTCGCGGCAGACCTGAAGAAGAAGTACGACTCCGGTGCGAGCATCCGGGCGCTGGCCGAAGAAACCGGCCGCTCCTACGGATTCGTCCACCGGATGCTCAGCGAGTCCGGAGTCACGCTGCGGGGACGCGGCGGAGCGACACGAGGCAAGAAGGCCGCTTCGGCCTGACGACCGAGGCTCTTCGGCCAACCGGTTTCTACGGTGGCCACCCGGTCGGTCGCTTGGTCGGCCGGGTGGTTACTGTGCAGTCACTTATCTTCGTTTGTACTGACTGCACCGAACCGGAGGCGCCTCATGACTTCGCTCGACTCTGTGCTCGACAAGGACGGCGTACGGCTCACCGTCGAGGACGCGGTTGCCACGGTGACCTTGACCAACCCGGACAAGCGCAACGCCCAATCTCCCGCTCTGTGGCGGGCGTTGGTGCAGGCGGGGCGGTCACTGCCGGGCAGCGTGCGGGTCGTGGTGCTGCGCGGTGAGGGCAAGTCCTTCTCCGCGGGGCTGGACCGGCAGGCGTTCACGCCCGAGGGCTTCGACGGCGAGCCGTCCTTCCTCGACCTCGCCCGCGGCTCCGACGCGGAGCTCGACGCGGTCATCGCCGAGTACCAGGAAGCGTTTACGTGGTGGCGCCGCAGTGACATCGTCACGATCGCGGCCGTCCAGGGCCATGCGATCGGAGCCGGCTTCCAGCTCGCCCTCGCTTGCGACCTCCGGGTCGTGGCGCAGGACGTGCAGTTCGCCATGCGCGAGACCAGCCTCGGGCTCGTCCCCGACCTCACGGGCACGCACCCGCTGGTCTCTCTCGTCGGTTACGCCCGCGCGCTGGAGATCTGCGCGACAGGCCGCTTCGTGTACGCGGAGGAGGCGGAGCGTATCGGCCTCGCCAATCTTGCGGTGCCCGGCGATGAACTCGACGGCTCGGTACGGGACCTGGCATCGGCGCTGCTGGCGGCGCCGCGGGACGCGGTGATCGAGACGAAGGCATTGCTGCAAGGTGCGACGGGCCGCTCGTACGAGGACCAGCGCACGGCGGAACGCGCGGCCCAGGCCCGCCGCCTGCGCGACCTGGCGGGTCTGGCGGACTGATGCTCCCACCCACCCGCCCTCTGACGGGGGGCGCGGGGTTGCCCCCACGCCCCCCGTCAGGGTGCGGCAGGTCACGACCCCGGCGGAGTGCCCCGGTCCAGGTCGCAGCACGGGCCGGCGTGTTCCCGCTCGCCCGGGCTGAATCGCAGAGCGCGCTGATCGGTCTGAATCCCTGCATCAGAGAGCCGCGCTGATCAGTACCGTTACCGGGCGGTCGTCCGTGAGCGTCGCTCTCACCGCCTCGCGGACCGCGCGAACCACGTCCAGGGGGCGGTGACCGCTCGCCGTTGCCACCTCGACACGGACATGGTCCGGGGCCAGATGCACCGCCGTGCCCAGGGTCGCCGTCAGGTGGGCGACACCGGGGGCCCGGGACGCCGCCGTGGCCGTCGGGGTCGTCGGAGTGGCGGGTCGTACCTCGGTCGGCGGAGTGGGGGCCGCTGTTTTCGGGACGGTGTCCAGCAGCTCCGTCACCCGCAGATCCACCTCCGCGAGCTCCAGCCCCAACAAGTCCACCGCGGCCGTGAACAGGGCGGCGCGCAGCGCCCACGCCGAGGCCGGCAGCGGCTCCCGCGCCGACGCCGCGAACTCCGCCTCGATGCGCAGCGGCCCCGGCGGCAGCCCGCTCGGCGGGGGCGGAACCGTGGGCGCTGCCGCCGATTCGGGATCCGCGAGGGCCAGCCTGAGCCGGCCCAGCACGGCCCCCGGCACCTGCGCCGCCGCCCGCCGCAGCACCGCATCCGCCGCCTGTTCGGTCACCCATGCCCCGTCCGCCGCCCCGCCCAGCGGAAGCAGCCTGCCAAGGCCCAGTCGTCGCCGTACCGCATCAGCAGTCGTCATTACTCAAGCCTGCCGCATTCCCGGCGCGAAATCGGGCAAGCGCACTTAATGTGGACAGCGGAGTCCACCACCGCCCGGAAAGGACGAACGGCGATGTCCGACACCGCTCAGCAGAACCGGCCCGAGCCCTCTGGCGATGCGTCGTCGGGCTCGGGCGAGCGTCTCAGGAAGCCCTCGGCCGCCAGGCGTGGCGGAGGCGACCCCGGCTCCCGTGGCCGGACCACCATCGCCGACGGCGTGGTGGAGAAGATCGCCGGCCTCGCGGCCCGTGAAGTCATCGGTGTCCATGCCATGGGCAGCGGCTTCTCCCGCACTCTCGGTGCCGTACGCGACCGCGTGCCCGGCAGCGGCGGCGGCAGGTCCAATGTCACCCGAGGGGTGAAGGCCGAGGTCGGCGAGGTGCAGACGGCCCTCGACATCGAGATCGTCGTCGACTACGGCGTCTCCATCTCCGACGTCGCCCGCGATGTCCGCGAGAACGTCGTGTCCGCCGTGGAACGGATGACAGGGCTCGAGGTCGTCGAGGTCAATATCGCGGTCAGCGATGTGAAGCTGCCCGATGAAGAGGAAGAAGAGCCGGAGCCGCGTCTCCAGTAGAGGAGTGCACGATGAGCATGGCTGTGGTCGGCATGGTGGCCGGCATGGCGCTCGGCTTCGCCGGATACTTCGGCGGCTTCGGTGCCTTTCTCCTGGTGGCCGCCTTGGGAGCGGTCGGCTTTGTGGCGGGCCGGTTCCTCGACGGCGATCTTGAACCCGGCGACTTCTTCCGGGCCCGTGACCGTGGCGACCGGCGGCGGTGACGCGCCGTGGCCGTTGAGCGTGTCGCGGCCGCCGGTCGAGGGGCGACCACCATCGCCGACCGGGTCGTGGCGAAGATCGCCGCGCAGGCGGCGCGGGAGGCTCTCGACGCCGTACCGGAGGGTGGCACCGCGCCCCGGGCCGCGGTCACGGTGCACCACGCCATCGCCCGGGTGCGCATCAGCCTGGAACTCGACTACCCCTGCGACATCGGCGGCCAGTGCGGTGCCGTGCGTCATCGAGTCGTCCAGCGGGTAAAGGCGTTGGCGGGGATGGACGTCCCCGAAGTGGCCGTGCAGGTCGAGCGGCTGCACTCCGCCCACGCGCGTCACGCGGCAAAGGGGAGGATCCGATGAGCGAGCCGGGGCCCGAGTCCGTAACACCGGGAACACCGGGAACACCGGGAAGGCCCGCACCCGCACCCGTGCTCGACCTGGACCAGTCCGAGTCGGCCGCGGCATACGAACCGGGCTCTGTCCCGAAGGACGGCGACGGCGGCAGGAACGGGCGCTTCTGGTCCGCGCGCCGGGTCCCGGCCGCGCTGCTGGCCTTGCTGGTGCTCGGCGGTGCGGGCCTGCTCCTGTACGACGTGGCGGCGGTACGGGCCGACCGCCCGGCCATGTACTGGCGTCGCGCCGCCGCGGAACACCTCGCGCAGTGGCGGCTCGACAACGTGTGGGTGCTGGTGGCCGCGGGGGCCGTGATGGCCCTCGGCGTATGCCTGATCGTCCTTGCCGTCACCCCCGGGCTGCGGGCGCTGCTGCCGATGCGCCGCCACCGTGAGGATGTGCGCGCCGGTCTCGACCGGGACGCGGCGGCGTACGTGCTGCGTGACCGGGCGATGGAGGTGTCCGGTGTGCAGTCCGTACGCGTACGGATGGGACGCACGAAGGTCTCGGTGCGCGCCCAGTCCCACTTCCGTGAGCTCGACGACGTACGCGCCGATCTGGACACCGCACTGGGCACCGGGATCAGCGAACTCGGTCTCGAGAGGCCGCCGGCCCTCGCTGTGCGTGTCGCCCGGCCGCCGGCGAAGAAGAGGTGAGACCGGGATGCTTCGGGTGGTCAATCGTGTACTGCTCGGCCTCGCCGGGCTGGCGCTGCTGTGTGCCGGCGCGGCGGTGCTCGTCCCGGGGACCGGACTGTCCGTGCCGTCCTGGTGGCCGTACTACGGGCCCCGCGATGTGCTGCTGAGTGCGGCGGACCGGGACCGCTGGCGGGACGAGAGCTGGTGGTGGCCGACGGTCATCGCCGTGCTGGCGGTGGCGGTACTGCTGGCCCTGTGGTGGCTGTTCGCCCAACTGCGCCGGTCCCGGCTGACCGAGGTCCTGGTCGACAGCGGCGACGGGGCGGGCGCGCTGTTGCGGGGGCGCGCACTGGAGGACGTCATGGAGGGCGAGGCGCAGGCCCTGGAGGGTGTGGCCCGCGCCTCCGTCACCCTCAAGGGCCGCCGCAGCACCCCGGAGGCAAGGGTGAACCTGCTGCTCGAACCGCATGTGGCGCCGGGTGAGGCGCTGACCCGCCTGACGGACGAGGCGGTGGGGCAGGCGCGGGAGTCGGCGGGGCTGGCGGCGCTTCCCGCGGAGGTGCGCCTGCGGGCGGCGAAGCACGGAGCGCAGCGGGTCAGCTGAGGGTGGGGCGGGGCCGGATGACTCACCGCTGCCCCGCCCCCGGGGCTCCTCTCGTCGCCACCTGCCCCAGCCCTGACTGTTACGTACCGTTTCGCCCCGTTTGCTGTTCCGTCAGAAGCCGTGCCGCGCGCCGCCGTCCACCGGAAACATCACGCCCGTCAGGTACGACGCCGCCGGGGACAGCAGGAACGCCGCCGTTCTGCCGAACTCCTCCGCCGCGCCGTAGCGCCGCAGCGGGATGCGGGACTCGTTCGCCGTGCGTGCCGCCTCCGCGTCGCCCGACAGGGCGTCGAGTTCGCGGACCCGGTCCGTGTCGATCCGGGCCGGGAGCAGGCCGACGACCCGGATCCCGCGCGGGCCGAGTTCGTCCGCGAGGGACTTGGCGAAGCCGGCCAGTCCCGGGCGCAGGGCGTTGGAGATCGTCAGGCCCGGGATCGGCTCATGGACGGAGCCGGACAGCACGAAGCCGATGACCCCGCCCTCGCCCAGTGCGGCCGCAGCCGTACGGGCGAGCCGTACCGCACCCAGGAAGACCGACTCGAACGCCGCCACCCACTGTTCGTCCGTATTGTCCGCGATGAATCCCGGCGGCGGACCGCCCACGCTGATCAGTACGCCGTCGAAGCGGCCGAAGTGCGCCCGCGCGGCCGCGACCAGGCGCTCCGCCACCGCCGGGTCGGCGTTGTCGGCGGCGATACCCACGGCGTTCGGGCCCAGTTCGGCGGCGGCGTCCGTGACCGTCTTCTCGTCGCGGCCGCTGATGACAACCTTCGCGCCGTCGGCGAGGAGTGCGCGGGCGGACGCGTTGCCCAGTCCCCGCGAGGCACCCGTGACGACATAGACGCGGTCCTTCAGTCCAAGATCCATGGCCCTATCCTGCCGTCTCGTCCGGGCTCAGTGCGAGGGCTGTGTTCACCAGCGCGATATGGCTGAAGGCCTGCGGGAAGTTGCCGAGCTGGCGCCCGGCCGCCGGGCCGTACTCCTCGGCGAGCAGCCCGACGTCGTTGCGCAGGGCGAGGAGCCGCTCGAAGAGATGACGGGCCTCCTTCACCCGGCCCGTCATCCGCAGCGCGTCCACCAGCCAGAACGAACAGGCCAGAAAGGCTCCTTCATCTCCCGGCAGCCCGTCGACCGCCCGGCCGGCCGTGCTGTAGCGGCGCACCAGGCCGCCGTCGGCGCCCAGCTCCTCCTGTACCGCCTCCACCGTCCCGATCACCCGCGGGTCGTCGGGCGGCAGGAATCCGACCCGCGGAATCAGCAGCGCCGAGGCGTCGAGTTCGACGGAGCCGTACGACTGCGTGAAGGTGTTCCGCTCCGGGTCGTAGCCCTTCTCGCACACCTCCCGGTGTACTTCGTCCCGCATCGTCCGCCACCGCCGCGCGTCCCCGCGCAGCTCAGGATTGTCCTCCAGGGTGCGTACGGCACGGTCGGCCGCGACCCACGCCATCACCTTGGAGTGCACGAAGTGGCGGCGCGGGCCCCGCACTTCCCACAGCCCCTCGTCCGGCTCGCGCCACTTGGACTCCAGGAAGCCGAGCAGGGTGAGCTGCAGATTCCAGGCGTGTTTCTCCGTGGACAGGCCCGCCTCCCGGGCCAGGAACATCGAGTCGATGACCTCTCCGTACACATCGAGCTGCAACTGGCTCACGGCTTCGTTGCCGATGCGCACCGGCGCGGAGCCCGCGTGACCGGCCAGCCACGGGAGCTCCATCTCGGGCAGCCGGCGCTCGCCCGCCAGGCCGTACATGATCTGCAGATCGGCCGGGTCGCCGGCCACCGCGCGCAGCAGCCAGTCGCGCCAGGCCGCCGCCTCGTCGAGATAGCCGGCTGTCAGCAGCGCGCCCAGCGTGAGAGTGGAGTCGCGCAGCCAGCAGTAGCGGTAGTCCCAATTGCGTACGCCGCGTATCTCTTCCGGCAGGGAGGTGGTGGGCGCGGCGACGATCCCGCCGGTCGGGCCGTAGGTGAGCGCCTTGAGGGTGATGAGCGAGCGGACGACGGCGTCGCGGTACGGGCCCTTGCTCCGGCAGCGCGATGACCACTCGGCCCAGTCCTCCAGGCTGTGCTCCAGCGCCTCGTGCGGGTCGATCAGCTCCGGCCGTGGTTCGTGCGAGGGATGCCAGGTGAGGACGAACGCCACCTTCTCGCCCTCGGCGACGGTGAACGACGAGCGGGTGCTCAGCTGTTGACCCCAGGTCTTGACCTCCGGCTCGCTGCGCAGCCATACGGAGTCGGGGCCCGCCACCGCCACCCGGTGGCCGTCCGAGCGCCGCACCCACGGCACGACGGAGCCGTAGTCGAAGCGGAGCCGCAGGGTGGCGCTCATCTCGACCGTGCCGCTGACGCCCTCCACGATCCGTACGACATCGGGAGCCGTGTCGCGCTGCGGCATGAAGTCGATGATCTTGACGGTGCCGGTCCGGGTCTCCCACACCGACTCGAGCACCAGCGATTCACCGACATAGCTGCGGCGGGTGCATGGGCCCGCGCCCTTCGGAGCGATCCGCCAGTGGCCGTTGTTCTCGTCGCCGAGCAGCGCGGCGAAGCAGGCCGCGGAGTCGAAGCGGGGGAGGCACAGCCAGTCCACGGAGCCGTCCATGCCGACGAGTCCGGCGGTCTGCAGATCGCCACTGAGTGCGTAGTCGTCGATACGTTGCGTCACGCATTGGCGTGTTCCCGCCAGGGGCTGCTGCTAAGCAGCAGCGGGCCAGGGGGGCCTGCGCTACGCGGGCCGACTACGCGTTTGCGGTCGCCGGCTCCGGTGCGCTCCGCGTCGCCGCTGTCTCGCGGTCGCTCTTCTCGCGGCGTACGAGGATCACCCAGCCGACGGGTACCGCCGCGGCGAACAGCCACCACTGGACGGCGTAGGCCATGTGCGCGCCGATGGACTCGTGGTCGGGGTCGGGGATCAGTTCCGGATTGCCGCCCGCAGGCTCGGGAGCGGACTGCTCCAGATAGCCGCCGAGGACGGACCGGCCCAGCGACTTCGCCTGCTGCTCGCTGCTGATCAGCATGATCTGGCGGGGTGGCAGACCGGCCAGATCCTTGATGCCGCTGGCGCCCGTCGTCTCGTCGGCCTTGAGCCGGCCGGTGACGGTCACGGTGCCCTTGGGCGCGGCCGGCACGGCGGGGAAGGCCTTCTGGTCGGCGGCGGCAGTGATCCAGCCGCGGTTGACCAGGACCGCTCGCCCGTCCGCCAGGACCAGCGGGGTCAGCACATGGAAACCGACCCGGTCGTCGGCCGAGGTACGGCGGCGTACGACGACTTCGTGCGCGGTGTCGAAGGTGCCGGTGGCGGTGACCTGGCGCCAGTAGTCGGCGCGGGGGACGGTGTGCCCGGGGGAGGTGAGCTCACTCACCGGGACCGGTGTCGCCGTGAGGTTCTTGGAGATCAGCGTGTTCTGTGTGACCCGGTGCTGGTGCCGGTGGAGCTGCCAGAAGCCCAGTTCGATCATCGCGGGGATGAGGACGAGGGCGATGAGGGTGAGGATCACCCACTGCCGGGACAACAGGAAGCGGTACACCCCATGACCGTACAACCGGGGCCACGGGGTGTGGTGACGGGGGTCGGGGGGCTCGGATCAGACTTTGTCGACGATGCCGGCCCTCCCGTCGGCGCGGGCACAGTGCCCGCCGCAGAACCAGTGGCCCTCGACCTCGACACCCTGGCCGATGATCTGGACCCGGCAGTGCTCACAGATGGGCGCCATGCGGTGAATGGCGCAGGAGAAGCAGTCGAAGACGTGCACCGCGCCCTGCGCGTGCACCTCGAAGGACATGCCGTAGTCGTTTCCGCAAACCTCGCAACGTGCCATGCGCCACAGGGTGGGACGCGAGGCGGCCGCGCGGCGAGCGGGTGGCGGGCGAGTCGCGCCGGGTTCACTCCGATGCGGGTGTCGGTGCGGGGATCGGCGACGGCGGCGTCGGTGCCGGTGTCGGTGTCGGTGCGGGACCGGCCGCGGAACCGGATGCCGGGGCCACGTCGCGCAGCAGCTGGGTGAAGGCCGCCTCGTCGATGACCGGTGTGCCGTACGACGTCGCCTTGACGGTCTTCGAGGTCGAGGCGTCCGGATCGTTGGTCACCAGCAGGCTGGTCAGCCGGGAGACGCTGGTCGCGACATGCAGCCCCGCCTCGATCGCCCGGTCCTCCAGCAGCTCGCGGTCGACGGAGGTGTCGCCCGAGAACGCCACCCGCATCCCCTGCCTGAGCCGCTCGCCCACCTCGTACCGGCCGGGATTGGGGTAGGGACAGGCCGGGCGCTTGCGCGAGGGCCGCCAGCTGTTCTGTCCGTACGAGGCCTGGTAGCCGATCCGCGGGGTCGAGGGCGAGTCCGACCACTCGGTCAGGGGGCGGCACTCGAGCAGCGGCAGCCGCACCCCGTCGCGCGCCGCGGTGTGCAGACTCGGCCGGAACGCCTCCGCCAGCACCCGCGCGTCGTCCAGGGCGTGGTGCGCCCGCTGCTGTACGACGCCGAAGTGCGCGGCGAGCGACGCCAGCTTGTGGTTGGGCAGCGGCAGCCGGAGCTCCTTGGACAGAGCGATGGTGCACAGCCGCTGACGGGTCGGCGCGGTCCGCTCCGCGCGTGCGTACTCCCGGGCGATCATCGACCAGTCGAAGATGGCGTTGTGCGCGACGAGCACCCGGCCGTCGAGCCGCTCGGAGAACTCACCGGCGATCTCGCCGAAGAGCGGTGCGCTCTCCAGCACATCGCTCGTCAGACCGTGGATCCACACCGGTCCGGGATCCCGTTGCGGGTTGACCAGGGTGTACCAGTGGTCCTCGACATTGCCCAGGGCGTCGAGGCGGTACACCGCAGCGGACACTATCCGGTCGTCGCGGGCGAGTCCGGTGGTCTCCACGTCGACGACCGCGTACCCCTGTGGGTACGCGGCCGGCCACGCTGTTGCTGCGGTCGTACGGTCGTCGAGCATGGTCACAGAGAATACGGGCCCGGACTGACAACGCCGTTCCTAAGGGGCCAGCAGGGCGGCCAGGGCGATGAACACCGTGCCCGCCGCGGCCGCGAGGAGCGAGAGCTGCATGCAGCGGTGCTTGCGCCAGGCGACCTTGGAGATGACGACGAGCTGTCGGCTGAGGGCGGGCAGGGGATCGGCTTCGCGCAGAGTTTCGACGAGTCGCTCGGGGTCCCAGTGGCGGACGTGGCCGAAGTAGATGAAGTCGGACGGGGAAAGTCGCCTTGCCTGACTTCCCTTCATTCTCGGGGCGACCACGAGCATGGCGAGAAGTATGGCCAGCCCGATCAGTGAGGTACCCGTTGCCAGAAGGGTCAGTGCCCCGGTTCTGAGGTGACCGAGGACTGCACTGGGTCCGAAGGAAAGAGTCGTGGTCAGGGCCAGTGCCGCCGATTCGATGGTCAGTGCGAAGGCAGCTTTCGTGTCCACTTTTCCGGTCCAGTCCAAAAGGGCCGCATGAATGCGCCAGGCGGTTTCCGCGCCGTGATGGCCGTGATGGCCGTGATGGCCGTGCGTCGACGCTGAATTGTTCGCGGAATCGGGCATGCGTGCCTCCTGATCGAGGGTGACATTGGGGGCGACGGGTGTTCGACTCACTTCCTATCCTGAAATCCGATGAACCGTCTGCGTCATTCGGCACACTCCAACACCACTTATTCATAGACTGTTTGACGCGTGCGATCACTCGTGGGGAGGCCGTCGTGCCAGCTGATCGTTCCGGGCAGCAGTGTCATCCGTCGTACGAACCATTTACTCCGGACGAGTTACTTCTCTTCCGGTCCGCCGGGCGGGTGCGCGCCTGGGAACGCGGTGAATCCCTCATGCGGGAGGGCGGACGCCCCGACCATGTCGTTCTGGTGCTCAGCGGCCTGGCGAAGGTGACGGCCGAGTCGGACAACGGATACACGAGCGTGCTGGCCCTTCGGGGCCCCGGCGAGCTGGTGGGCGAACTCTCCTGTCTGGACGGGACGGTGCGCTCGGCGACGGTGACCGCGATGGAGCACGTCGAAGGCGTGGTGGTGGGCGCCGACGCGTTTCTGCGTCTGCTGGGCAACCACGCGTCGCTCACCCTGGCCGTCCTGCGCAGTGTGGTGACACGCCTGCGCCAGTCGGACACCCTGCGGGCGGATCAGGGCGCCCGCTCCTCCCGGTCGGTGCTGGCCCGGGTCCTGCTGGACACGGCGGTACGCCACGGCATCGCGCCGGTGCGGCCCCCGGGCGCCCTGGAGGTGCGGATGAATCAGCAGGAACTCGCGGGGGCGGCGGGCATCTCCCGCGAATCAGTGGTGCGTTGCCTGCGCGCCATGCATACGGCAGGGCTGGTCAGCACCAGCCGGGGCCGCATTCTCGTACTCGATCTGGCCGGGGTACGGCGCTGGGCCGAGGAGGAATGAAGCACCGGCCCGGAACCGGCGAGTGCGTCATCTGACGCTGTGAGCCGAGTGCGCCGGAGCTATCCATGACGCCAGACGTCGCGGACCACCAGGCACGGGGGTGGTGGTCCGCGATGTCGTACCACGCGGAAGGACGGAAGCGAATGAGACCGAAGGCACAGCACTACTCGATACTCGTCGTCGACATAGAGAAGTTCGGCAGGCGCGCCAATCCGGTGCAGCTGTGGCTGCGCGAACGCCTCTACGCCCTGGTGGAGTCGGCGTTCGAGGAATCCGGAATCGACCACCACAGCGGACCCCAGCCCTCGGACCGGGGAGACGGCTTCTTCTGGCTCCTCCCCGGCACCGTCGACAAGACGGACCTCACCGGACGGTATGTGGAGCTCCTGCACCAGCGGCTCCGTGAACACGCCAGGACCAGCAGCGAAGAGGGCGCGATGCGGCTGCGCGTGGCCCTGCACCACGGTGACGTGGCCCGGGACGAGCGCGGCTGGGTCGGGGAGGAACTCAACACCGCGTGCCGGCTGGCGGACATCGCGCCCCTGCGCGCGGCGCTCACCGCGGCACAGCGCGCCGGACTTGCCCTCGCGGTGTCGGCGGACTGGTACCGGCAGGTGGTGCGCCACGACGACCCCTCGGTGGCCTGCGAAACCTTCCGTCGGGCCCCCTTCGACGCCAAGGAGATCCAGGGCGCCCACGCCTGGATCCGGGTCCCGGGATACGACGCCCCGCCCGGTGTCCCCGATCCCGGTGTCCCTGATCCCGGCGACGCGGCGTCCGCTGCCTCCGCGGGCGCACCGGAGCGCCCGGCCGGCACCGACAGGGCGGGCGAAGACGCGTCCGGCCCGTTCGCCGGCGCGCACTTCGACCGCGTCGGGCAGGTCTTCGGTGGCGACCAAGTGGTCTACGGGCCGCAGACGTTCCGGTTCGGCGAGGGCGGTGACTCATGAACGAGGACGTGCCTGCCGGGCCGCGACCGGAACCCTCCCCTCCGGGAGAGGGGCAACCCGGCCAGGACCGGGCCGGCGACCCGCGCCACGGACTGCGCGAAGGGCTGTCGGCGCTCAGAGGAACGCGCGGTGCGTCCGGCGAACGCCTCGACGTCGAGCGGGACGCCGTCAGCGGACTGCGCGTGCAGGCCGGGCAGGTCTTCGGCGGCGACAGCTATGTCTTCAACATGGCAGGTGGCGCCGCGTCGGTCCGCAGCTACCGCCTCTCCGCCGAGGAACTGGACGAGGTACGCGAGACGTTCGTGGAGCCGACCGGATTCGGCGCGCTGGTCGGGGAAGTGACCGCCCGCGCGGTCACCGTGCTCCGTGGACCGGCCGGGGCGGGCAAGGACGCCGCGGCCCGCGCCACACTGCACCACGCCGGTCACCGCAGCCTCTTCCTGCTCGACCCCGCGAGCGATCTGAGCCGCTTCGACGCTGCCGACATGCAGCGTGGAGCCGGCTATGTGCTCGCGGATCTCACCCAGCGGGCGGCGGACGCGCTGACCTCCTTCGAACTGCGCCGCCTCGACGCCGCGTTGCGCGGCAAGGACTGCAGGCTGGTGCTCACCGCCGCGGCGGCTCTCCAGTTCACCGACCGCGGCGTACAGCGGGGCGTCGTCGAAACGGCGGAACGCCCCACCGGCACCGAGATCGTCACCGCCCACCTGGGGTGGCGGCTGGGCATTGCCGCGGCGGCGCGCGGCCGGCGGATTCTCGCCAGGCCCGATGTCCAGGAGCTGATCGGCAAGGAGCTGGACGGCGCCACCACCACCGCCGCGGCGGACCTCGGCCGGGCCCTCGCGGACGCGGCGGCCGCCGTCGCCGACGGCCAGGTGGTGGCCAGGGTCCGTGAGCGGCAGGAGCTGCGCGACGGGCAGGCGATCTCCCACTGGCTGCAGAACCTCGACGATCTGGCCCAGCAGTGCCTGGCCATCGGGGTATCCGCCTTCGGGGGCGAGGCGTACGAGATCGTGGCCACGCTCGCCCGGAACCTGGAGGAGCGGCTGCAGGTCGAGGAGAGCCCGGACAACCCCGTACGGCCGCGTGGGACCCGGCTCACCGGGACCAGGTCCTCCCGGCTCGACGCCATCCACGGCGCCCTCGTCGACTCCGAGGTGTCCACCCGGCACGGCGGTGCCCGCGGCAAGGTGGTCCGCTTCCAGGACCCGGGCGTCGCGGTGAAGGTGCTCGAACATGTGTGGAGCGAGTACGACGAGATCCGTGAGGTTCTTCCCGTGTGGCTCCGTGACTCGGCGGCCGGTGTGCTGCCAACGGTCGGGGTACGGGCGGCCGTTGCGGCCGGGGTGCTCGCGAAGCACGCCTTCGAAACCGTACGCGCCAGGATCCTGCTGCCCTGGGCGGCCGACAAGAACGCCGAACTGCGTGACGCCGCGGCGATCGCGCTGGGCGTCGTGGCGACCGAGTCGGGGCATGCGCCGGCGGCGTACAACCTCGTCATCGCCTGGAGCGCGGAGAGCGCGGGTCCCGAGCTCCAGGCGACGGCCGCGCGGGCGTGGCGCGTCGTCTTCGAACGCGATGGCGACGAGCGTGCCTGGGCGTGGCTGCACCAGCTGGCCGCGGTGGAGGAGATCGCCGTCGTCGAAGCCCTGTGCCGAAGCCTCACGGAGTACATGGCGCTGGACGACGGACGGTACCGACGCGACGCGCTGGACCTGATCGACCAGTGGACCGTCTCGGGCTTCCACGGGACACAGCGCCGCCTCGTCGGCGAGCTGGCCTTCCTGTACGCGGCGGGTGACCTGGTGGAATCCCGGCCGCCGGAGGCCGGCCCGGCAGGGGGGCAGGCCACCGACGGGACAGGGCTGTGGCCGACGCTGCTCGCCGTGACCGAGCGCGATCAGGGGCTGCGTAACGACGTCGCGGCGCTGTGGCGGCAGACGGCCAACTCGCCCGATGTGTACGAGGTCGCGCACGAGGTGCTGACCGAGTGGGCGTGTCTCGTCGAGGCGTATCCGCACGGCCGCTCGGTCCTCGCCGCGCTGCTGAAGAACGCGGCCGCCGACCGCCGCACACAACTGATCATCCGTCATCTCGCCGCGGCCTGGATCCGCGGTTCCGAGGGCCGTGGGGCGCCGCTCACCGGGCGCACGGTCCTCGCCCATCTCGATGGTCATCTCGTTGGAAGGAGCGAATCGCCGTGAGCGACGCCGAAGCGAATCAACTCTTCACCGGTCCGGTCTCCGTGACCATGGGGGACCGTGGCGGGCCCGTCCGTCCCGGCCAGGCTCTGCTCTTCAGCACCGACAGCGGCGACCTCGTCGAAGTGCCGCGCAGGCCATCGGCGTTCGGGGCGCTCAAGTTCCGCCTGCGGTACGAGGTGAACCTCAGCGACCACACGGTCAGCTGGTCGGAGCCGCTGCCCAGCGGTACCGGTGGGTTCGCGTTCCAAGCCTCCTTCGAGGCGCGGTGGAGGGTCACCGACCCGGTCCAGGTCGTCAGACGTGGCATCGAATCGGTGGCCAAGGGGCACGCGGAAGTGTGCGTCGCGATGCGCGATCTGCTGTGGCCGCACGCCGTCCAGCACGGCATCGAGCGCCTTGCGGATTTCGCCCACTTCGTCCGCACGTCGATCTGTGGCCGTCCGCACCAGCTGAGCCTGGGGGTCACCGTCGACTCCCTGGTCGTACGCGTCTATCTCGACGCCCAGGCGGACGACCATCTGCGTGCCCTGAAGCAGGCGGAGTTCGACACGGCGCAGGTCCGGGCACAGCACATCGTCACGGCGACCACACAGGACCTCAACGCCCAGCTGCAGGTGAAGCGCGAGGAGGCGCTGCTGGCCGCGGCTCGCGGCGAGGGCGGTCTGTTCCTGCATCTGATCGGCCAGGACCCGTCCAAACTCCACGAGATCATGCTGGAGCTGGGCAACCGGCACGACATCGCGGTGGACCAGAAGGCCACCATGCTCAAGGACCTGATCAGCGCGGGGCTGATCCAGCCCGCCGAGGCCCAGATCATGTGGCAGGACATGCACCGGCCGGCGCCGCTGTTCGGGGGCGGTGGGGGAGAGCTGGCAGGTCCGGCCGTGCAGGCCCCGGCGCAGCTGCAGTCCGGAGCCGCAGACGGGCGCGTACCGCAGTCGCCGCAGCAGGTGTCGCCCCAGCACGCGCCGGGACAGCCGTCGCAGCAGCCGCCCTCGGTAGTGGCCGGAATCGTGGTGAACCCGGCCGAGGGCGCGGCACCGCCCCGTCCCCGGCGCCGGGAGGCCGGCCGGCACGACCACCAGCACGACCATCGGCAGGGCCGTCAGGAGGATCACGAGCAGGCACCGGCCCCCGCCCCGGCCCCGGCTCCGGTCCCGCAGCAGACACCGCCGCAGCCACAGAGTCCACCGCAGGCGCAGGCGCAGGCGCAGGCGCAGGCGCAGCCGCAGCCGGACCCCGGGACACAGCAGGGCTCGGCCAATGTGACAGGGGCGACGAGAGTGGGCCGGCGCCGGGACAGCGGTCCGGACGGATCCTCCGGATGAGCGCGCGCCAGGGGCAGCACAGGGCAAGGCCCGCGCACGAGCCGGAAGACCCCGGGCGGGCCGGCGGCGGGCTCTCACGGCGCACACGCCTGGTGCTGACACTCGCAGTCATCGCTGCCGGATCGCTATGGGGAGGCACCGTGTTGTTCGGAGCGAAGGGCTTCGGCGCCGCCGTCGCCGCTGCCGGGGCCCTGACCGCCGTGTTCTGGCGGCAATTGGCCCCCGCACGGTACAGCGGCCGACCGGAGCCGGCGGCACCGGCGTCGGACGTGCCGGACGCCCAGGAGCCCACGGCAGAGGTCGCCGAGTTGTCGGCAACGGACCGGCAGCCCCTGATCCGGTACACGACAGAACCCGCGCCTCAGCACGCGACCCCACACCCGACCCGGTACCCGATCCAGCCGGTGGCACAGCCCGTGCCCCCGCACCCGACCCGGCCCCTGGCACGGCCCGTGCCCCAGCACGCGATGCAGTCCCTGACACCGTCCGTGCCCGAGCACCCGGCCCGTCCCCCGGCACCGTCCGTGCCCCAAGCCGCGCCGCCGCACGCGACGGAACCCTTGATGCGGGACCACATGCCGCCGACGGGGAAGGCGGCGGCGGACGGATTCCCCGTACTGGGGAAGCGGTCGAGGGCATTTCGCGCCCCCTGGCTGCTTCCTGAGACCCCCGCGCCGCACGGCCTCGTGGCCGACCAGGCCGTGCTCGGCGGTCTCGTGGTCCGCGCCGCCTCGGTCGTCGGCCCCGGCCATCGGGGGCGGGGCGTGGCGCGACAGGACGCCTACCGGGTGGGGCGGGACCGGGCGGGCCGCCATCTGGTGATCGCGGTCGCGGACGGCATGTCCGACAGCAGGCACTCCGACGTCGGGGCGCAGGTAGCCGTCTCGGCGCTGGTGAACACGCTGCGCGCCGCGCTGGATTCCGGTACGGCGATCCACGCACTCAACCACCGGGAGGTGTTTCTCGCCGCCGCCCGCCAGATGTACGCCGTTGCCGAGCAGCGGGGATGGACGGCGGATGACGTACGGGCGGTGGCCGTGGCCGCGGTGGTGCCCGCCGTGCCTCATGTGACCGGTGTCCGCGAGGTCTGGCTCGGCTCCATCGCCGACGTCAGCGCATGGCGGCTCTGCGCGGGGGAGTGGGACCGGCTGATCGGTGACGAGAAGCCCGGCTACGACTCCTCCGTCGCCCACTTCCTGCCCCACGACCCGGACAACGTGGCTTTCGGGAGGATCGAGTTGCCCCGGGGCAGTGTGCTGGCGGTGACCACCGACGGTCTGGCCGACGCCTTCGCCACCGGCCCCGACGCCCGGCGATGGTTCGCCGAACGATGGGCGCACCCGCCGGGGATCGGCGCCTTTCTGATGGACGTGGGCTACGAGCAGACCCAGATGCACGACGACCGTACGGCCGTGGTCGTCTGGTGCGCGGACGAGGAGCAGGGCGGATGAAGACCTGGTCGGACAGTCCGTTCCACCCTGTGGTGGATCTCCACAGCCTCGGACAGGGCCGCGTGATTGCCGAGGAGAACGGTGAGTCACGGCTCGTCCATGAAGTAGCCGGCCGCCCCGGCTGGCTGGCCAAGCTCTACAAACACCCGCTGACCGGAGCGCAGGCGGAGAATCTCCGGAACCTGGTCTATCTGCCGACCAGGATGTCCCTGCCCGACCAGGCGCTCGTCGACCGCTGCATCTCCTGGCCGACGGCCCGGATCGTCGACGGCTCCGATGTGGTCGGTGTGGTGATGGCCCAGGCGCCGGACCGGTTCTACGCGCGGATCAGGACGCTCTCCGGGAAGCTGGAGGACGCCAAGCCCCTCGTGCTCGACTGGCTCGTCAGTTCGGACGACCGGTGCACCAAGTGCAACATCACGCCCGCGAGCCCCGAGGTGCGTATCCGCGCCATGATCGAACTGCTTTCCGTGGGTGCGCTGTTCGCCCGCCACGACCTGGTCTACGCGGACTGGTCGTACCGCAACGCCTTCTGGGACCAGGCCTCCGGCGGTGCGTTCGTCATCGACATGGACACCTGCGGGATGGGCACGCGGGACTGGGTGGAGTCACCGGAGTGGGAGGACCCGCTCTTCCGGGACCGGGCCAAGCGGCTGAGCGTGTACAGCGACCGGTACAAGATCGCGATGCTGACGGTCCGTTGTCTGACGGGCGCCCGTAAGGATCCTCTCAAGGCCCATGGCGACCTGGTGAGTCTGATGGGGGCCAACCCCTTCACCGATGCGCTCGAGCGCGCGCTGACCGCTACGAAGGAGACCGACCGGCCGAGCCCGGAGCAGCTGATGGCCGCGCTGCAGCAGACAGTGGACGGGGCGGCCGCTCCTGCCGCCGCCGCCCCGGCCGCGACCGGGGCGGCCAATGTCACCGGCACGGTCCCGGTGCGCCCTCCGTCGTCGTCCAGACCCGCCCCGCCCGCCCGCGCGGAGAAGGGCGGAGCGTCGTCCACGGCCGGAAACGTCACGGGGAGCATCGATCTGCGCGGCAGGGGGCCGAAGCGGGGCGGCGGGGGCACGACGGCGCAGCCGGTCACCCGGCCGGCTCCCGCGCCCGCGGTGGTCCCGGCGCCCGCGGCACAGCCGGTGCCCGCGGCGCAGCAGACAACGCCACCGCCATCGACGCCCCGGGCGAAACCCGCCCCGAAGCCCACCCCGAAGCCCGCCCCAATGCCGTCAGCGGTGCCGTCAGCGGTGCCGTCAGCGGTACGGCGTACCCGCCCGGCGCCGCCCCCGTCCCGCCCCCATCACGGCGGCTGGGCCGCTGCCCTCGTCGTGCTGTTCGTCATCGTCTACTGCATTGCCCATTTCGCCCTCGGCTGGGTGTGACCGGGCATGAACCACCGATCATGGGAGGAAGCATGAGCGAGACCCAGGAAACAGCTGCGGGATTCAGGTCGAAGGGGCTGCCGGCCTATGTGGTCCTGGACACCTCCGGCTCCATGAAGCCGTACGAGCAGCTGCTCAACGCGACGCTGCTGAAGATCTACGACACCCTCTACACAAGCCCGCAGCTCTCGGAGTTCATCCATCTGTCGGTGCTCTCGTTCAACACCCGGCCGCACGTCGTGACGGCGATGACCGACATCGAGGCACTGGAGAGCCTGCCGACCGTCACCTGCGAGGGGCTGACCAATCTCGGCCCGATGCTGCAGGTCCTGCGGGACCGTATCGCCGACGATGTACGGGAGTTGTCCCAGGCCGGTACGCAGGTGCTGCGCCCGGTGGTCTTCCTGCTCACCGACGGTGCCCCCACCGACAAGCCGTCGGGCGCCTGGCAGCAGGACCTCGACAGACTCGTGGACCCGGCCTTCAAGCCCCGGCCGAACATCATCACGTACGGCTTCGGGGCCGCCAGCGAAGCGGTCCTGCGCACGGTTGCCACCGTGGCGGCCTATCTCGCCGAGGACGACGCCCAGAGCACCGGCGACGCGCTCTCCGAGGCGATGAGCAGTCTGCTGAACTCCCTGGTGGCATCGGCGAGGGTGCAGAAGCTCCAGGTGCCGGAAGAGGTCAAGGGCTACCGGAGCGTGCCGCTCGACTTCGTGGACTGAGCGGCATCCTCCCGCCCGGTTGGGGGCAGACGGGCTCGCTGCTGCGGCAGCCGTCTGCCCCCACCGTCCCTGTGCAGTTCCCGGTGCCCGTGCACATAGTCCCGGCGCCGGTTCCGGTCCCGGTCCCTCTCAGGGCGCGAGCAGCGATGCCACCAACGCCCGTACGGAGGCGGCGAACAGCTTCTCCGGATCGGCGGGCCGCGCCAGCGCGCGGGCCAGCGCGCGGGCCAGGGCCGGGTCGTGTTCCGCCGTCGTGGCGTCCCACAGCTCGCTCTCGCCCGGCGACTGGACGGGCGAGCGCTCGCGGTTGCGCTCGACGAGTACGAAGCCCACCACCTGGACCTGCACGGCGCGTACGGCTTCGGCGGCGCGCGCCCCGCGCAGCCCCGCCGCGTGCACCTCATGGACGAGCGCCTGCTGCGCGGGCAGGAACATCCTTTCCGTGAGCCCCCGTTCATGAACCATCGCGATCAGATGGGGGCGGTCGCGCAGCTCGCGGCGGAGCCGGCGGGCGACACTCACGACGCGCTCGGCAGGCGTACGGCCCACGGGCCGGATCGCGCCCATCTCCTGGACCGTGCGCTCCACCAGCGCGTCCAGCAGCGACTCGCGGTTGCCCACATGCCAGTAGATCGAGGTGACCGCGGTGCCGAGCTCGGCGGCGAGCTTGCGCATCGTCAGCGCCTGCGGGCCGTGCTGCTTGACGAGAGCGGTGGCCGCGTCCAGGACCTCCTCGCGGGTCAGGGCGGTACGTGGCATGGGGCCCTCAATTCTCTTGCCTGCACGACTCTTTACGCTTCATCGCCTCCGGTGTAACTGTGTTACAGGTCACCGACGAAGGGCGGTACGGCATGACACGCGTACGGTACGGCGCGCGCACCGAGGCGGAGATCACCGAGGCCCGCGCATCCAGTTCCCGGCTCCCCGACATCTGGTCCACGGGCGTGGCGGCCGTGTGGGAGAGCGACCCGGACGCGGTGGCGGCCGTCCTTCCGCCACCGCTCAAGCCCACCGAGCGGCCGCTTGTACGGGCCAATATCAGCAAGGTCGACCTCCCCGGCTATCCGCTCGGAGCCGGCTCGGTCGCGGTCGCCGCGCTGCACGACGGGCGTGAGGGCTGGTACCCCCTGGTCATGCCGATGACCCATGAGCGCGCGCTGATCGGCGGACGTGAGGTGTTCGGGGAGCCCAAGAAGCTCGGCGAGGTCATTGTCGAGCGCGACGGCCTGGTCGTACGGGCGGTGCTCGCCCGGCACGGCATCGCCTTCGTCGAGGTGCGCGGCGCGGTGGACGGGCCCCTGCCACTGCCCGAACCGGCCGAGAAACTCGACTTCTACTTCAAGTTCCTGCCCGCCGTCGACGGCCACGGCTTCGACGCCGACCCCGTCCTGATCCACTGCACCCGCAACGAGAGGATCCGCAAGCTGGAGAAGATCACCGGCGATGTGGTGCTGCGCGAGTCGATGTTCGACCCCGTCGCCGATCTCCCCGTACGCCGCGTCGTCGAGATCACCATCGGCGAGAAGACCACCGACCAGAAGGGCAGGGTCGCGGAGCGGGTGAGCGCGCAGGCGCTGCTGCCGTACATCCACCAGCGCTACGACGACCCGCAGCAGATCCTCGACGGGCCGCCCGCGGGGAGCGCCCGGTGAGACCGGCGGCAGGGCAGACCGCCGTCGTCACGGGCGCGGCGAGCGGCATCGGCCTGGCGATGGCCCGGCGGTTCGCCGCCGAAGGACTGAACGTCGTCCTCGCGGACGTGGAGGAGGGCGCGCTGGACAAGGCGGCCACCGAACTGCGCGAGGAGGGCGCCCAGGTGCTCGCCCGTACCGTCGACGTCGGCGACCGCGCCTGTGTGCTCGCGCTGGCCGACGCCGCGTACGAGACCTTCGGCGCTGTCCATGTGCTGTGCAACAACGCCGGGGTCGGCTCCGGTGCCGAGGGCCGGATGTGGGAGCACGAGCCCAACGACTGGAAGTGGGCCTTTGAGGTCAACGTCTGGGGCGTCTTCCACGGCATCCAGGCCTTCGTACCGCGCATGATCGCCGGTGGCGAGCCGGGCCATGTCGTCAACACCTCTTCCGGCGACGGCGGGATCGCGCCGCTGCCCACCGCCTCCGTGTACGCCGTCACCAAGGCGGCCGTCGTGACGATGACCGAGTCGCTGTACGCGCATCTCAAGGCGTCCCACGCGCGCGTGGGCGCGTCCGTGCTCTTTCCGGGCCCGCACATGCTCCGTACCGGTCTGTGGGAGTCGCACCGCAACAGGCCCGAGCGGTACGCCAAGGAGAGGCCGCGCAGGACCCCGTACCGCAGCCTCGAGAAATGGGAGGCGGCGATGAGGGACGCCGGGCACGAGGTGGAGTTCACCCCGGTCGAGGAGGTCGCCGCCCACGTCCTCGACGGGATCCGCGCGGACCGTTTCTGGATGCTGCCGCAGAGCGAGCACAGCGACCGGCAGATCCGTGCCAGGTCGCAGTCGATGCTCGACCGCGCCAACCCGTCGTACCTGGAAAGCTTCATTCTCGACTGAGGGATGCGTGATGTCAGACGTGAGGTCAGACCCGTACCTGATCATCTCCTCCGACTGCCATGCCGGACTGCCGACCGAGCGCTACCGGCCCTATCTGGACTCCCGCTTCCACCGGGCCTTCGACGAATTCCTCGCCGGGCGCGATCACCGCCGCGAGGAGATGACCCGGCTCGGCGTACGCAACGAGGCCTTCGCGACGAAGTGGTTCAGCGACAACGAGGAAGGTCTGAAGGGCGGTTGGGACACCGCTCAGCGGCTGAAGGAGCTCGACGGCGACGGGGTGGCGGCCGAAGTCGTCTTCCCCGACGCGGACGCCGTCGACAGCCGGACCGCCGCGCCCTTCGGTGTGGGCCTCGGGCTCTCCGGCGACCAGGACCCCGAGCTCGGCATGGCGGGCGCGCAGGCGCACAACCGATGGCTCGCCCAGTTCGTCGGCGAGCATCCCGAACGCCACTGCGGGGTCGCCCTGCTCCCGGTCACCGGCGAGGTCGGCCGGGTCGTCGCCGAGATCCACCGGGCCAAGGAGTCCGGCCTCGGCGCGCTGATGATCCCCTCGATGTGGGTGGACAAGGAGCCCTACCACGACCGGCGTTACGACCCGGTCTGGGCGGCCGCGGCCGAGACCGGTATGCCCGTGGTCACCCACTCCGGCGCGGCTCCGCGCCATGAGTACGGCGACCACCTGGGCATCTATGTCTCCGAGGTCACCTGGTGGCCGGCCCGCCCGCTGTGGTTCCTGCTCTGGTCCGGTGTCTTCGAGCGCCACCCCGGCCTGAAGTTCGGCGTCGCCGAGTCCGGCTGCTGGTGGCTGCCGAACCTCCTGTGGTTCATGGACCGGCTCTACCTCGGCGCGCACGGCGGAAAGAAGCTGTCGCCCTTCGCCGAGCTGAAGCGGCCGCCGAGCGAGTACCTCGACCGCCAGATCTTCATCTGCGCCACCAACACCAAACGGCGCGAGCTCGCCCAGCGGTACGAGATCGGCGTCGACAACATCCTCTGGGGCTCCGACTTCCCTCATCCGGAAGGGACATGGCCCCATACGCGGGAGTGGCTGAGGAACACCTTCCACGACATCCCGGTCGCCGAGACGCGCCGCATGCTGGGCCTGGCCGCCGCGGAGGTCTTCGGCTTCGACACCGCAAAACTCGCCCCGATCGCCCGGCGCATCGGCCCCACCCCGGCCGAACTGGACCAGTCCGACGACCAGCCGGCCGTCGAGGCGTCCTGGGCGAGATCGCGTGAAGTGGGCAGGCACTGGCTGACCGACCACGACTTCCCGGTTCTGGGAGCGTCGTCATGACGAACGGAGCCGGCCGCTGCACCGACCGCTACACCGTCATCTCCGCCGACTGCCACGCCGGGGCCGATCTTCTCGACTACAAGCCGTACCTGGAGAAGAAGTACCACGACGAGTTCGATGCCTGGGCGGCCATGTACACCAACCCGTACGAGGATCTGCTCGCCGACACCGCCGACCGCAACTGGAACTCCGAACGCCGTATCGCCGAGCTGGAGGCGGACGGCATCGTCGCCGAGGTGGTTTTCCCCAACACCATCCCGCCGTTCTTCCCCAGCGCCTCGCTGATGGCCCCGGCGCCGTCGCGGGAGGAGTACGACCAGCGCTGGGCCGGTCTGCGCGCCCACAACCGCTGGCTCGCGGACTTCTGCGCCGCGGCACCAGGGCGCCGGGCGGGGGTCGCGCAGATCCTGCTCAATGACGTCGAGGAGGCGGTGCGGGAGATCCGCCGGGTCAGGTCGGCGGGCCTGACGGGCGGCATCCTGCTGCCCGGTACGCCACCCGGCTCCGGCCTCCCCGAGCTGTACTCGCAGGCGTACGACCCCATCTGGGCGGTCTGCGACGAACTCGGCGTACCGGTCAGCCACCACGGAGGCTCGGCGTCCCCGCCACTGGGTGAAGAGCCGGCGGCCCGCGCCGTCTTCATGGTGGAGACCACCTGGTTCTCGCACCGGGCCCTGTGGCACCTGATCTTCGGCGGGGCCTTCCGCCGCCACCCCGGCCTGACCCTGGTCCTCACCGAGCAGGGCTCCGGCTGGATCCCCGGCGTGCTCGACATGCTGGACTACTACCACGGCCGCCTCGTCGCCGCGGCGGGCCGGGCCGCCACCGCCGAGTCCAAGTTCGGCGCGGGCCTTGCCGCTTCGATGGGCAAGGGACCGAGCGAGGTCTGGCGCGACAACTGTTTCGTCGGGGCGAGCTTCATGCGCCCGCACGAGGTGCCGCTGCGCGACCGGATCGGTCTCGACAAGATCATGTGGGGCAGCGACTATCCGCACGACGAGGGCACGGCACCGTACTCCCGCGAAGGCCTCCGCATCGCCTACGCGGGTCTGCCACGGGCAGAGATCGCGGCGATGGCCGGCGGCAACGCCGCGCGCGTCTACGGCTTCGACCTCGGTCTCCTCGCCCCGATCGCGGCCAGGGTCGGCCCGACGGCCGAGGAGATCGCCGAGCCCTTGAAGGAGATCCCCGCGGACGCGAAGAGCCCCGCGTTCGCCCCGGGTGGGTCGGTCCGCGTGTGGTGAAGCCGGCGGTGAGACCCTCCCCGGGTGACTGAAGCGACCCATGACGAGCCCCATGGCGGGGACCTCGGCACGCGCCTCAACTGGCTCCGCGCCGCGGTCCTGGGTGCCAACGACGGCATCGTCTCCACCGCGGGCCTCGTCGTCGGCGTCGCCGGCGCGACCGGCGCACGCGCGGCCCTGCTCACCGCCGGCCTCGCGGGTCTGCTGGCCGGATCGATATCGATGGCGGCGGGCGAGTACATCTCCGTCTTCACACAGCGCGATTCGGAGAAGGCCGCGCTGGCCATGGAACGACGTGAACTGCGCGAACAGCCGGAGGAGGAACTGGAGGAGCTGACCGGGCTGCTGGCGGCCCGCGGCCTGTCCGACGACGTGGCCCGCGAGGCCGCCGTCCAGCTCACCGAACGCGACGCTCTGCGTGCCCACGCGCGCGTGGAGCTCGGCATCGACCCGGACGCACTGGCCAACCCGTGGCACGCGGCGGGCGCGAGCTTCCTGGCCTTTACGGTGGGAGCGCTGCTCCCGCTGCTGGCGATCGTGCTGCCGCCGCCGTCGGTGCGCCTGTACGTCACCATCCTGTCGGTGCTCACGGCCCTGGCCCTGACGGGCTGGTGGAGCGCACGGCTGGGCTCGGCCCCGGTCGGCCGCGCGATGGTGCGCAATGTGGGCGGGGGCGCGCTGGCGATGGCGGTGACCTACGGGGCGGGGTCGCTGCTGGGTGCGGCGGGCGTGTGACGCCGCTCCCGGCGGACGTCACCGCGCGGGCGGCTCGCCCGGGTGCTCCTCGTTGCCTTCGTTCTCGAGGCCTGCTGCGACCTCGCCTCCCTCGCACTCGGCCATCGGCACCGGGCACACTCTCGCCCCGCCGCTGCCCCTGGGCCGTGATCGAGGCCGTCGGCACCGAGCCGTGGATGCGCACCGCCGTCGTACATCCCCGAGCTGCTGCCCGACATCCTGGACGGCACGATCGACCCGTCGCCGGCCTTCGACCTGTCGGTCGGCCTCGACGGCGTCCCCGGCGGCTACAGGGCGATGGACGAGCGCACCGCGCTCAAGGTCCTCATCACGCCGTGAACGCAGGTCACGCCCGCATGATCCCGGTATCCCGGACCGTGCCCGCGCCGGAGTGCGCCGCAGCGTACGCGACCGTACTCAGGCCCACACGGGCGTGTCCGTCCCCCATATGCCGGACGGGCGGGCCCAGTTGGCCGGGCCGCCGTCGAAGGAGACGGCCGGCAGGGCGTGCCGCAGCCGCCCCATCGGGCTGTCCGTCTCGATGAGCCACGGCTCGGGGTCGTACGCCCCCGCCTCCTGCGCCGCCTCCCGAGCCACCGCCTCCCGAGCCCCCGCCTCCCGCGCCGGGTCGGCCGTACCGAGGCCGTTCACCAGCCAGGCCGCGGTCTGACTGAGCGCGAGCTGCACCAGCCTGGCCCCGCCCTCGTCGTGCTGGCCGGTGAGGGCGCGCAGGACGCCGGCGGCCAGCAGATACCCGGTGCCGTGATCGAGAGCCTGGGCCGGCAACGCGCCGGGCTGCTCAGCGCCGCCCTCGACCGCGGCAATGCCGGTGGCCACCTGCACCAGGCTGTCGAAGCCGCGCCGCTGGTGCCAGGGACCGTACCGGCCCCATGCGGAGAGCCGCGCCACGACCAGGCCGGGGCGTCGCGCGGCGAGCGCCTCCGGGGTGAGTCCGAACCGGTCCAGGGCGCCCGGCCGGTAGGCGGTCACCACCACATCGGCCTCGGCCAGCAGCTCCTCGAAAGCTGCCCGGCCGGCTCCGCTGCCCAGATCGAGCCGCGTCGAACGCTTCCCCATCCCCGTGTCGTTGTGCGCCTCCTGGCTCTCCGGCAGCTGTGGCGCGTCGATCCGCAGCACATCCGCGCCGAGCAGCGCGAGGGTGCGGGTGGCGACGGGCCCGGCGAGCACCCGGGTGAGGTCGAGGACCCGCAGGCCCGCACAGGGCAGCAGCGGTTCGCCGGCCGGCCGGGGGAGCACGCGCGGCGGGTGCTCCTGCCCGAGCCGTTCCATGGTCAGCAGCGGGTGCGCAGCGGCCAGGGCGCCCTGCTCGTGGGCCGCCCACTCCTTGGGCCCGCGGGCGGCGACGGCGAGACCGCCCGCCGCGTACACCCTCTCCTCGACCTCCGCGGCCCGGCACGCGCCGATCACGGCCGCGACGTCCTCCACGCCGGCATCGTCCGGGAGCCCGAGTGAGGACCGCAACCGGGCCCGGTGGTGCGGATAGTTGGCGTGCGTACGGACCCATCCGTCGGCCGCCCGCCAGAAGCGGGACAGCGGAGCGAAGGTCGTCGGTGCCTCGCCGTCGACCCGTACCAGCCGGTCGCTGAGGAACGCCGCGGTCACCGCCCCGTCGTCGACGCGGACGGACGGGACCGGGCCGCCGGTGCGGCGGGCGGCCAGCTCGGCCGCGGCCAGCGCGCAGACCGCCACGGTGGAGCGCGCCAGCTCCATGACGGGCAGTGCGGCGGGCAGTCCGCCCGTGCCCTCGTACCGGACACGGCCGAGGAGGGCGGGATCGCCGCCGAGCGCCGCCCAGGCCTGGGCCGTACCGCTCAAGGATGAGTGAGCCATGCATGCACTATGGCACTCAGTGCCACCCTCGTGCCAGAGAGAGCCGTCCTCGCCGCAGAAGCCATGGAGAAGGGGCCGGACGCGGAAATCCGCGCCCGGCCCCCGAGAAGCGTTGTTACCGGCGAACCGCGTCCAGGGCGTCGGCGACACCCGTTCCGTAGAAGCCGTTGTTGCCCTTGCCGCCCTCGCACACCGCGTCGACGACACCGTCGCCGTTGATGTCGTACGGGTTGGTGCAGGCGGTGTCGTCGGCCTGCTTGGACAGCAGTGCCTTCACCGCCGACGCCGAGGCGTACGGGTGGGTCGACTTGATCAGCGCGGCCACACCCGCGACATGCGGGGAGGCCATGGACGTACCGGCCTTGTAGCCGTATCCGCCGCCCGGCAGCGTGGAAAGGATCCGGCCGTCCGTGGCCGGAGCGTCCGGCTTCTGGAAGGCGGTCGAGTCACCGCCCGGGGCGGAGATGTCGACCACGCCGTGGCCGTAGTTGGAGTACGAGGACTTCAGACCCTTGGCTCCCAGCGCGGAGACGGTGACCACACCAGGGATCTGGGTCGGGATGTCCAGGCACTCACGGGGGTTGATGACCCGCTCGGCCGGGGTGGTGTCGTTCGGGCTCGTGGTGTCGGTGAGCTCGTCGGCCGCCAGGTCCATCCGGGAGTTGCCGGCCGCGGCGACGTTCACCGCGCCCTTGCGCTCCGCGTACCGGATGGCCCGGGCGTGTGCGTCGATCAGGGCCTTCTGGTCGGCGTCGTTCTTGCAGTTGAACAGCCACGGGTCGGTGTAGTAGCTGTTGTTGGTCACATCGACGCCGTGCTCGGCGGCCCAGATGAAGCCGCAGACGACCGCCTCGGTGTAGAAGAAGCCGTCGGGCTGCGACACCTTGATGCCGGAGACCTTCACGCCCGGTGCGACGCCGGTGACGCCGACACCGTTCTTCGCCGCGGCAATCGTGCCCGCGACATGCGTGCCGTGGTCGCTCTCGCCCGGCCCCGGACGCCAGGCGCCGTCCGTGGTGTTGGGCGCGCCGCCCACACAGCTGACCGAGGCCTTGCGGTCGAAGTTCGGCGCGAGGTCCGGGTGGGTGTCGTCGACACCCGTGTCGATCACGGCGACCGTGACCTTCTTGCTGCCCAGCGACCTCTCGTGGGCCTTGTCCGCCTTGATGGCGGGCAGGTCCCACTGAAGGGGCTCGAGCGGGTCCTGGTCGGAGTCCGCCTGCGCCGAGGCGGTCTTGGCCTCCGCGGCGGTGAGCGGACGCTCCGACTCGATGGCCGTGTCGCCCGCGGCGGCCAACGGGGCCGTACGCGTGGCACCGGCCGACTCGACGCCCCTGACCGTACGGATCGTCTTGGCGAAGTCCGGGTTCTGCGAGTGGACGACGATGACGCCTATCTGGTCGTAGGCAATCACCACCGAGCCGCCGGCCTTGGCAATCGCCTTCTTGACCGACTTGGCGGTTCCGTGACCGCCCTTGATGTTCACGACGTACGACAGCTTCGGACCGTCGGCCACCACCGTGGCGGGGACGCTGTCCGGGGAAGCTGCCGAGGCGGCTCCCGCGGGAAGGAAGCCGAGCGAGGCCGTGAGCGCCAGACCGACAGGCAGAGCAAGTGCGCGCCGCCGTCTGGATCCCAGATGAGCCATGGGTTCTCCACATCATCCGTGACATCCGCCCAGACCCCTGTGCATGGGCGGGTACATGACCAGCGAAGCTATCGCTGATCAACCGGCGTATTCAATGAGTTCGGGAATAAACGGCAAGAAAGGCCGGAAGAAAAAGGCCGATGCTGAACCGGTTCGGCGTGCTCTCCGTGCCGTTGTCAGGGAGTGGAGCAACATCAAACCGCTCCCTACCCGTGAGGCCCCCTTGCCCATCCCCACAGCACCAGCGTCGCGAGGAGATTCCGTGGCTACCCATGCACCGCCGTCCAACGGCGGTACGGACAACGGTCCAGCTCAGCCCACGACGGAGGAGTTCGTCGAGGTGCAGGAGAGTGCGGAATTCGGCGAACTGCGCCGCACATACCGCTCCTTCGCCTTCCCCCTGACCGTCGCCTTCATCGCCTGGTACCTGCTGTACGTCCTGCTGTCCAACTACGCCGGCGGCTTCATGGGCACCAAGCTCTTCGGCAACATCAACGTGGCCTTCGTCTTCGGACTCGCCCAGTTCGCCACCACCTTCCTCATCGCCTGGTTCTACTCGCGTTTCGCCGCCGCGAAGCTCGACCCGAAGGGCGAAGCGATCAAGTCCCGCATGGAGGCCGACGTATGAGCGCCACCGTCCAGCTCGCCGTCGAGGGCGCCGGCGAACACCGGCCGCTGATCATCACACTGTTCGGGGTCTTCGTCGCCGCGACCCTGGCCATCACGGTCTGGGCCGGCCGCCAGACCAAGAGCGCATCCGACTTCTACGCGGGCGGCCGCCAGTTCACCGCTTTCCAGAACGGACTCGCGGTCTCCGGCGACTACATGTCGGCCGCGTCCTTCCTCGGCATCGCCGGCGCCATCGCTCTCTTCGGGTACGACGGCTTCCTGTACTCCATCGGCTTCCTGGTCGCCTGGCTGGTCGCCCTGCTGCTGGTCGCCGAACCGCTGCGCAACTCCGGCCGCTACACGATGGGTGACGTCCTCGCGTACCGCATGCGCCAGCGCCCGGTCCGTACCGCCGCCGGTACCTCGACCATCGTCGTCTCGATCTTCTATCTGCTCGCGCAGATGGCAGGCGCGGGCGTGCTCGTCTCGCTGCTGCTCGGGATCACCAGCGATGCCGGAAAGATCGTGATCGTCGGCCTGGTCGGCGTCCTGATGATCGTCTACGTCACCATCGGCGGTATGAAGGGCACCACCTGGGTGCAGATGGTGAAGGCCGTACTGCTCATCGCGGGCACGCTCCTCATCACCTTCCTGGTGCTGCTGAAGTTCAACTTCAACCTCTCCGACCTGCTCGGCACGGCGGCATCGAACAGCGGCAAGGGGGCGGCCTTCCTGGAGCCGGGCCTCAAGTACGGCGCCACCGCCACCTCGAAGCTGGACTTCCTCTCGCTCGGTATCGCGCTGGTCCTGGGCACCGCGGGTCTGCCGCACATCCTGATCCGCTTCTACACCGTGCCCACGGCCAAGGCCGCCCGTAAGTCGGTGATCTGGGCGATCGGCATCATCGGAGCCTTCTACCTGATGACCATCGCGCTCGGCTTCGGCGCCGCCGCGCTGATCAAGCCCGAGGCGATCATCGCCCAGAACCCCGCGGGCAATACCGCGGCCCCGCAGCTCGCCGAGGTCATCGGCGGCGGCATCGGTTCCACCGGCGGCGCGATCCTGCTCGCGGTGATCTCCGCGGTCGCCTTCGCCACCATCCTCGCTGTGGTCGCCGGACTCACCCTGGCGTCGTCGTCCTCGTTCGCGCACGACATCTACGCCAACGTCATCCGCAAGGGCAACGCCACCGAGAAGGAGGAGATGAGGGCCGCCCGCTGGGCGACCGTCGCCATCGGTGTCGTCTCCATCGCGCTCGGCGCGCTCGCCCGTGACCTGAACGTCGCCGGTCTGGTCGCTCTCGCCTTCGCGGTCGCCGCATCGGCCAACCTGCCGACGATCCTCTACAGCCTCTTCTGGAAGAGGTTCACCACACAGGGCGCCCTGTGGTCCATCTACGGCGGCCTGATCTCCTCCGTGGTGCTGGTGCTGTTCTCGCCGGTCGTCTCCGGCAACCCGAAGACGTCGATGTTCAAGGGCGTCGACTTCCACTGGTTCCCGCTGGAGAACCCGGGCCTCGTCTCGATCCCGCTGGGCTTCCTGCTCGGCTGGCTCGGCTCTGTCCTGGGCAAGGAGGAGCCCGACAAGGGCAAGTACGCGGAGCTCGAGGTCAAGTCCCTCACCGGCACCGGCGCCCACTGAACCCGCTGAGCAGGACCGTTGTACGAGCCGAAGGCCGCGGCCGCGTCGTAGAGTCCTACGACGCGGCCGCGCCGTACCTCGTGACAATCGGGCCCCTTTGTTGTCAGAGCTCTGGCGTAGGCTCGACAGCATCAGAACCGCGAATGGGGGAGGGGGCCCACAGTGCTCATCGACACCTTTGGCCGTGTGGCCACTGACCTGCGTGTTTCGCTCACGGATCGGTGCAATCTGCGGTGTTCGTACTGTATGCCGGAAGAGGGTCTGCAGTGGCTCGCCAAGCCGGATCTGCTCAGTGACGACGAGATCGTCCGGCTGATAAGCATCGCCGTCACCGACCTCGGCATCACCGAGGTCCGCTTCACCGGCGGGGAGCCGCTGCTGCGGCCCGGCCTGGTCGGGATAGTCGAGCGGTGTGCCGCGCTGAAGCCCCGCCCCCAGATGTCGCTGACCACCAATGGCATCGGGCTCAAGCGGACGGCGACCGCGCTCAAGGCCGCCGGCCTGGACCGTGTCAATGTCTCGCTCGACACCCTGCGGCCCGATGTCTTCAAGACCCTCACCCGCCGCGACCGTCACCACGATGTGCTGGACGGCCTGGAGGCCGCCCGTGCCGCGGGCCTCACCCCGGTCAAGGTCAATACGGTCCTGATGCCGGGGCTCAACGACGACGAGGCCCCCGACCTGCTCGCCTGGGCCGTGGCGAACGACTACGAGCTGCGCTTCATCGAGCAGATGCCGCTCGACGCCCAGCACGGCTGGAAGCGCGACGGAATGATCACCGCGGGGGACATCCTCGAGTCTCTGCGTACGCGCTTCACACTCACCGAGGAGGGCGACGACGAGCGCGGCTCCGCGCCGGCCGAGCGCTGGATCGTGGACGGCGGTCCGCACCGGGTCGGGGTCATCGCTTCCGTCACCCGCCCGTTCTGCAGCGCCTGCGACCGCACCCGGCTCACTGCCGACGGCCAGGTGCGCACCTGCCTCTTCGCCCGCGAGGAGACGGACCTGCGCGCCGCGCTGCGCTCGGACGCGCCCGACGCGGAGATCTCCCGCATATGGAAGCTGGCGATGTGGGGCAAAAAGGCCGGCTCGGGCCTCGACGACCCGACGTTCCTGCAGCCCGACCGCCCGATGTCAGCGATCGGCGGCTGAGCCGGAGGCGGAACCCCGCTCCCACTCCTCGAGCGTCACCACATCCTTGAGAAAGCCGCGCAGGCCGAGGAAGTGGGAGAGATGCTCGCGGTGCTCCTCGCAGGCGAGCCAGGTTTTGCGGCGTTCGGGAGTGTGCAGCTTCGGGTTGTTCCACGCGAGCACCCAGACGGCGTCGGCGCGGCAGCCCTTGGCGGAGCAGATCGGCGTTTCGTCACTCACTCTTACGTCCAGCGCAGAAAAAGGCGACCACATGGCGACGCCGAGCAGCCACGGGGGGAGCTGCCCGGCGTCGGTCCGTCGCTCCGACGGGGGATGCGGAGCGCGTACGAAGTATGTCACGGGGAACCGGGTGTCGGGCACCGGAACTTCACGATTGATCTGAGCTTTTCTTGAGCTTTGCGGGCGGTGTGATATCAGCTCTGTTCGCGTCCGCGACTGTCTCTTTCGAAGCCTTCGGCTTCCGGCTCGGGTTCCGCGGAGGCATGTGTGGAGACGGGCTCGATCATCGGTCTGGAGGGGGGCGCCACGAACGTCGAGGGCAGCGAAGGGGCGTTCTCACGGCCCGCGTTGGCGATCACCACGGAAATGTACGGGAGCAGAATGCCGAGCACCAGCGCCACGACCGCCACATGACGTTCGACGTTCCACAGGACTGCGGCGAGGATCACCGACACGGTGCGTACCGACATCGAGATCACATAGCGGCGCTGCCTGCCGCGCACATCGTCGGCGAGCCCCCGGCGGGCCCCGGTGATCCGGAAAACCTCCGTGTCGCCGTGCTTCCGTATCACGTTCCTCACCCGATTCCGCGTCGGAACGCTCCCCGGTTCTGACGCCTTCCACCGTACGCCGGAGGTCCGACGTCTTCGAGAGCGGGTCCGGCCGGACTTGCGTGCCCCGACTGCGCCGTACCGCGTATGGCACTGCCCGACATGCGCTGTATGGGAGATCAGCCGAGACTGACGGCGTAACTGCTCACGCAGAGCCGTACGAGGAGGCAGCCATGGGCTGGTTGTGGGCGATCATCGTGGGATTCGTGCTGGGCCTGATCGCAAAGGCGATCATCCCCGGCAAGCAGCACAGTCCCCTGTGGCTGATCACGATCTTCGGTATCGCCGGTGCTCTGCTCGGCAACTGGCTCGCGACGGTGTTCGGTATCGGCGAGACCAAGGGCATCGACTGGGGCCGTCATGCGCTGCAGATCGTGGCCGCCGTGGTCATCGTCTTCCTGGGCGACATGGCCTACAGCTCGATGCGGGGCAGCAGAAAGCAGAAGGCCTGATCGTTGTCCGGGGCTCCGGCCCCATGCCCGGGTGACCGGGCATGGGGCCGGAGCCCCGACGGAGACAGTCAGCCGGCGGCGACCTCGACGGCAGCCAGGTTCTTCTTGCCCCGGCGCAGGACCAGCCAGCGCCCGTGCAGCAACTCGTCGTGCGCGGGTACGGCGTCCTCGGCGGTCACCTTGACGTTGTTCACGTAGGCCCCGCCCTCCTTCACCGTGCGGCGGCCGGCCGACTTGCTGGCCACGAGCCCCACCTCCGCGAGCAGGTCCACGACCGGGGCCAGGTCGGCAACCCGGGCGTGCGGCAGCTCGGAGAGCGCCGCACGCAGCGTCGGCTCGTCGAGCTCGGCCAGCTCTCCCTGGCCGAAGAGCGCCTTCGAGGCGTTGACGACGGCCGCGCACTGGTCGGCGCCGTGCACCAGCGTCGTCAGCTCCTCGGCCAGCGCCCGCTGCGCGGCACGCGCCTGCGGCCGCTCCTCGGTCAGCTTCTCCAGCTCCTCGATCTCCTCGCGGGACGTGAAGCTGAAGATCCGCAGGAACTTGGAGACGTCCCGGTCGTCCGCGTTCAGCCAGAACTGGTAGAAGGCGTACGGCGTGGTCCGCTCCGGGTCGAGCCAGACCGTGCCGGACTCCGTCTTGCCGAACTTCGTTCCGTCGGCCTTGGTGATCAGCGGGGTGGCCAGCGCGTGCACCTCCGCCTCGGGCTCGACCCGGTGGATCAGATCGGTGCCCGCGGTGAGGTTGCCCCACTGGTCACTGCCGCCGGTCTGCAGGGTGCAGCCGTACCGGCGGTTCAGCTCCAGGAAGTCCATGCCCTGCAGGATCTGGTAGCTGAACTCGGTGTAGCTGATGCCCGTGTCGGAGTTCAGCCGCCGGGCGACCGCCTCCTTCGCGATCATCTTGTTGACCCGGAAGTACTTGCCGACGTCACGCAGGAAGTCGATCGCCGAGAGTCCCGACGTCCAGTCCAGGTTGTTGACCATGGTCGCGGCGTACGGTCCCTCGAAGTCGAGGAACCGCTCGATCTGCCCGCGCAGCCGCTCCACCCAGCTCGCGACGACCTCGGGTGCGTTGAGCGTGCGCTCCGAATTCGGCTTCGGGTCACCGATCAGACCGGTGGCACCGCCGACCAGTCCCAGCGGTCGGTTCCCCGCCTGCTGGATCCGGCGCATGGTGAGGATCTGGACCAGATTGCCGAGGTGCAGGCTGGGCGCGGTCGGGTCGAAGCCGCAATAGAACGTGACGGGACCGTCCGCGAACGCCTTGCGCAATGCGTCCTCGTCAGTGGAGAGGGCGATCAGCCCACGCCACTGCAGTTCGTCGACGATGTCCGTCACGGTTCTCGTGTCTCCTCGGATGTTGCGTACTGACTCCCCTGAGGTTATACGCCCTGGCTGACCGAACTCATATTGAAATCCGGGACCCGGATCGCGGGCATCGCGGCCCGCGTGAACCAGTCGCCCCACTCACGCGGCAGCGTCTTCTCGGTGCGGCCCGCCTCGGCGGCCCGGGACAGCAGATTGACCGGCGACTCGTTGAAGCGGAAGTTGTTCACCTCACCCACGACCTCGCCGTTCTCCACGAGATAGACGCCGTCCCGGGTCAGCCCGGTCAGCAGCAGCGTCGCCGGGTCGACCTCGCGGATGTACCAGAGGCAGGTCAGCAGGAGCCCGCGGGCGGTCGCCGAGACCATCTCGTCCAGCGAACGCTCGCCGCCGCCGTCCAGAATCAGATTCCCGGCCCCGGGCGCGACCGGCAGCCCGGTCAGACCCGCGCTGTGCCGGGTGGTGACCAGGTGCTCCAGCTTTCCGTCGCGCACCCAGTCCTGCGGCGCCAGCGGCAGACCGTTGTCGAAGACCGAGGCGTCGTCCCCGGAGGAGTGCGCGATCACGAACGGCGCGGACTCCAGGCCCGGCTCGTGCGGGTTGCTGCGCAGCGTGAGCGGCAGCGCGGAGAGGGTCTCGCCCACGCGGGTGCCGCCGCCGGGTTTGGAGAAGACCGTACGGCCCTCCGCCGCGTCCCGGGCCGTCGAGGACCAGAGCTGGTAGATCAGCAGATCGGCCACGGCGGTGGGCGGCAGCAGCGTCTCGTACCGCCCGGCGGGCAGATCGATCCGGCGCTCCGCCCAGCCGAGACGCTGCGCCAGCTCGGCGTCCAGCTGGGCAGGGTCCACGTCCTTGAAGTCCCGCGTCGAGCGGCCCGCCCAGGCGGAACGGGAACGGTCCGGGGACTTCGCGTTGAGCTCCAGCGTGCCGGTGGGCTGGTCGTGGCGCAGCCGCAGCCCCGTCGACGTACCCAGATAGGTGGAGGTCAGCTCGTGGTTGGCGAAGCCGTACAGCTCACGCTCCCCGGCCCGGGCGCGGGCGAAGGCATCGCCCAGCGCGGGCGCGAAGTCCGCGAAGACGGCCGAGGTGGTCTCGGCGGGCGCGTCCGTGAAGTCCGGGGAGGCGGGGACCCCTTCGACGAGCGGCTGGGCGTCCTCGGCGGGACCGGCTGCCCGCGCGGCGGCCTCCGCGGCGCGCACCAGCGGCTCGAGGTCGGCGGCGGTCACGGCGGACCGCGACACGACACCGGAGGCGGTGCCCTGGCCGCCGTCGACGGTCGCGATGACGGTGAGGGTACGGCCGCGGGTGACACCGTTGGTGGTCAGGGCGTTGCCCGCCCAGCGGAGATTGGCGGAGGAGTGCTCGTCGGCGATGACGACACAGCCGTCGGCGGTGGACAGCTCCAGTGCCCGCTCGACGATCTCGTGCGGCTTGCTGATGCGGCTCATCGACCGGCCTCCTGCGTCGTGTTCAGACTGTGCTTGCCCGGGGGGTGACCCCCGGACCCCCGGCAGGGGGCGGTGCGGGCGCACACGGCGATCATCGACCGGCCTCCTGCGTCGTGTTCAGACTGTGCTTGCCCGGGGAGTGACCCCCGGACCCCCAGCAGGGGGCGGTGCGGGCGCACACGGCGATCATCGACCGGCCTCCTGCGTCGTGTTCAGAATGTTGACACCCCGGAACAGGGCCGAGGGGCAGCCGTGGGAGACCGCCGCGACCTGGCCCGGCTGGGCCTTGCCGCAGTTGAACGCGCCGCCCAGGACGTAGGTCTGCGGGCCGCCCACCTTCTCCATCGAGCCCCAGAAGTCCGTCGTCGTCGCCTGGTACGCGACATCGCGCAGCTGACCGGCGAGCCTGCCGTTCTCGATGCGGAAGAAACGCTGCCCCGTGAACTGGAAGTTGTAGCGCTGCATGTCGATCGACCACGACCGGTCGCCGACCACATAGATCCCGCGCTCCACCCCGCCGATCAGGTCCTCCGTCGACAGACCGCCCGGGTCCGGCTGCAGCGAGACGTTCGCCATCCGCTGCACGGGTACATGGGCGGGGGAGTCGGCGTACGCGCAGCCGTTGGACCGCCCCAGACCCGTCAGCTTCGCGATCCGCCGGTCCAGCTGGTAGCCCACCAGCGTGCCGTCCTTGACCAGGTCCCACGACTGGGCCTCGACGCCCTCGTCGTCGTACCCGATCGTGGCGAGCCCGTGCTCGGCGGTCCGGTCGCCCGTCACGTTCATCGCCGAGGAGCCGTACGCCAGCTTCCCGAGCTGGTCGAAAGTGGCGAAGGAGGTCCCGGCGTACGCGGCCTCGTACCCCAGCGCCCGGTCCAGCTCGGTGGCGTGGCCGATCGACTCATGGATGGTCAGCCAGAGATTGGACGGGTCGACCACCAGGTCGTACCGCCCGGCCTCGACGCTCGGCGCCCGCATCTTCTCCGCGAGCAGCGCGGGGATCTGCTCCAGCTCGGAGTCCCAGTCCCAGCCCGTGCCGGTCAGATACTCCCAGCCGCGGCCCGCCGGCGGCGCGATGGTGCGCATCGAATCGAACTCACCGGTCGTCTCGTCGACGGCGACCGCGGTCATCTGCGGGTGCAGCCGCACCCGCTGCTGGGTGGTGACGGTGCCCGCCGTGTCCGCGTAGAACTTGTTCTCGTGGACGGTGAGCAGCGAGGCGTCGACATGCGCGACACCCTCCGCCCGCAGCAGCCGCCCGCTCCACTCGGCGAGCAGCGCGGCCTTCTCCTCGGCGGGTACCTCGAACGGGTTGATCTCGTACGCGGAGATCCAGGTCCGCTCGGGGTGCACCGGCTCGTCCGCCAGCTCCACCCGCTCGTCGGATCCCGCCGCCGCGATCACCTTCGCCGACAGCTTCGCCATCGCGACCGCCTGGCCCGCGACCCTGGCCGCGGCGTCCATGGTCAGATCGACGCCGGAGGCGAATCCCCAGGCACCGCCGTGCACCACGCGCACCGCGTACCCGAGGTCCGTGGTGTCCGAGGAACCGGCGGGCTTGGCGTCGCGCAGCCGCCACGACGCGCTGCGTACCCGCTCGAAGCGGAAGTCGGCATGCTCGGCGCCGAGCGCACGGGCCCGGGCGAGTGCCGCGTCGGCGAGCGCCCGCAGCGGCAGCGCCGTGAAGGCTTCGTCGATGGAATGAGGCACGGATGTCTCCTGTCGTTGAGACGGGTCGCCCTGATCATGTCGCGCCGGAGGGCTCGCTGCACAGCCCGCCCGGCGGCGCCGCGCATCAACACTTCTGTAGGGACCCGACAGTGACTGCGGGGAGGCGCTGTCAGGGACCGATTCTCCGGGAGAGGTGCGGGACCGATAGGTTTTCGAGGTACCAGACCGCACATCGAAAGGGTGATCCGTTGAGCCGCTCGGTTCTCGTCACCGGAGGAAACCGGGGCATCGGCCTCGCCATCGCCCGCGCGTTCGCCGACAACGGCGACAAGGTCGCGATCACATACCGCTCCGGCGAGCCGCCGGCCGGCTTCCTGGCCGTCAAGTGCGACATCACCGAAGCGGAGCAGGTGGAGCAGGCGTACAAGGAGATCGAGGAGAAGCACGGTCCGGTGGAGGTGCTGGTCGCCAACGCCGGCGTCACCAAGGACCAGCTGCTGATGCGGATGTCCGAGGGAGACTTCACCTCCGTCATCGACACCAACCTCACCGGCACCTTCAGGGTCGTCAAGCGCGCCAACCGCGGCATGCTGCGCGCCAAGAAGGGCCGCGTCGTGCTGGTCTCCTCCGTCGTCGGACTGCTCGGCTCCGCGGGGCAGGCCAACTACGCCGCCTCCAAGGCCGGTCTCGTCGGCTTCGCCCGCTCGCTCGCCCGTGAGCTGGGTTCCCGCAACATCACGTTCAACGTCGTCGCGCCGGGCTTCGTCGACACCGACATGACCAAGGCGCTCACCGATGAGCAGCGTGCGGGCATCGTCGGCCAGGTGCCCCTCGGCCGCTATGCGCAGCCGGAGGAGATCGCCGCCACGGTGCGCTTCCTCGCCTCCGACGACGCCTCGTACATCACTGGAGCCGTCATCCCCGTTGACGGCGGATTGGGCATGGGTCACTGATCACATGAGTGGAATCCTCGCCGGCAAGCGCATTCTCGTCACGGGCGTCCTCACTGAGGGGTCCATCGCCTTCCACGCCGCCAAGGTGGCGCAGGAGGAGGGCGCGGAGGTCATCCTCACCGGCTTCGGCCGGCTCACCCTGGTGGAGCGCATCTCCAAGCGGCTGCCCAAGCCCGCGCCGGTCATCGAGCTCGACGTCACCAACCAGGAGCACCTGGACGGCCTCGCGGACAAGGTCCGCGAGCACTCCAGCGACGACTCCGGCCTCGACGGCATCGTGCACTCGATCGCCTTCGGCCCGCAGGGCGCCTTCAACTTCCTCGAAGCGGGCTGGGAGGACGTCTCGACGGCGGTGCAGGTCTCGGCGTACTCCTACAAGTCGCTGGCCATGGCCTGCCTCCCGCTGATGGAGCGCGGCGGCTCGATCGTCGGACTCACCTTCGACGCGACGATCGCCTGGCCGAAGTACGACTGGATGGGCGTGGCCAAGGCGGCCCTGGAGTCCACCAACCGCTACCTCGCCCGCGACCTGGGTGCCAGGAACATCCGCTGCAACCTGGTCTCGGCGGGCCCGATCAAGTCGATTGCCGCGAAGTCCATCCCGGGCTTCGAGGAGCTCGCGGACGTGTGGAACCACCGCGCGCCCATCGGCTGGGACGTGTCCGACCCGGACCCGGCCGGCCGCGGTGTCGTCGGTCTGCTCTCGGACTTCTTCCCGCGGACGACCGGCTCGATCGTCCACGTGGACGGCGGCGTGCACATGATGGGCGCCTAGCGGCCGGCCCACAGCCCCTCTCGTAGGCAAGCGACGCCCCGTTCCCCGCACTGTGCGGGGAACGGGGCGTCGCACGTTCGGGCCCCCGCAACGTGCGGTACGGCGCCGGGTCGGCGACTCTGGAGAGGCATTCCCTCCCTTGTGGTGCAGCCGCGGCTAGCAGCCGCAGTACGGCCGAGGAGGTCCTGTGGTGCGAACGACCTGGCGCATTGCCTCCGTGCTGGCCACGGTGACGGTCCTGTGGTGGGCGGCCCCGACCGAATCTCAGCCGCACGACCGGGAAGAGTCGAAGCCGCCGGCCCAGACGCCCGCGTACGAAGCCGACTGCCGCACCGTCGTCGACGGCTCCCGGGCCACCGCCTACTGCCACAACGCCTACCCCGGGACCGACCGCGTCCGGCTGCACATCGAATGCGAGCGCTGGTGGGACGTCGATGTGGACGGTGGGCCCGTCGCGCTCGCCCCGGCCGGCTACGTACAGCTCACCGACCGCTGCTGGAAGGAGATCCGCACGGCCTGGGTCAGCCACCAGCCCCTGCCGGACGACGCCGGCACATGAACGGATAGCCGGCCGCTTCGGAGGCCGCCGCGTCGCCGTCGCCCGAGCGGATCGCCTCGACCAGCCGCGCGTGGTCCATGTAGTTCTCCGGGCGCAGGTCCTGGCCCACGTCGTCGCGCAGCCAGTCGCGCAGCAGATCTTCCAGGTCCGCGTAGAGCTCCGTCAGCACGTCATTGTGCGAGGCGGCAACCACCGCCAGGTGGAATGTGGCGTCGGCCGCGACGAACTGCTCCGCCCGGCCGGACGCCCAGGCCTCCTCACGGCGGGCGAGAAGGGTGTCGAGCTGTCCGAGGTCGCGTTCCGTGCGCCGCTGGGCGGCGAGCCGGGCGGCCGAGGACTCGAGAGTGGAGCGCACCTCGGCGATGTGCCGGGGGTCGGCCTCGGCGAAACGGCGGTGCATGACGCCCGCCAGTTCGCTCGTCGCCACGACATACGTCCCCGAGCCCTGCCGGATGTCCAGGAGCCCGTTGTGGGCGAGCGCGCGGACCGCCTCGCGGACGGTGTTGCGGGCCACGCCCAGCTGCTCGACCAGCTCCGGTTCGGTGGGAATCCGGGAACCCACCGGCCACTCGCCCGAGGTGATCTGGTTCCGCAGCTCGGCGATCACCTGGTCGGAGAGCGCGGACCGCCGGGGTGAGGTGAGCGCCATGGTGCTCCTTGGGTACGGGAATCGTGGAGGATTGGACAACCAATCATCCCATGATTCTATGATGGCTTCCATGTCCGACGAGACCCAGACCCTGAGCCCCGCCACCACGGAACGGACTTCCGTGGATTCTCCCGCCTCCCGGCGCACGGTCTGGCTCACCCGGCTCATGATCGTCGGTATCGTCCTCGCGGCTCTCAATCTCCGCCCTGCCATCACCAGCCTCGGCGCGCTCCTGGAGGAGGCGCGGGTCGGGCTGCACATGAGCGGCAGCGTGGCCGGCGTGCTCACCTCCGTACCGCCGCTCTGCTTTGCGATCTTCGGGATCGCGGCACCCCGGCTCGCCCGCCGCTTCGGTCCCGGTGCCGTCGTCTGCGCAGGCATGGCGGCCATCGCCACCGGCCTGCTGATCCGGCCCTTCGCCGGCGGCACGGCGGGCTTCCTCGCCGCCAGCGCACTCGCCCTCATGGGCATCGCCGTCAGCAACGTCCTGATGCCGGTGATCGTCAAGCGGTACTTCCCCGACCGCGTCGGCTCGATCACCGGGCTCTACTCCATGGCGCTGGCCCTCGGGACCTCGGTCGCCGCCGCCGCGACGGTACCCATGACCCAGGCGCTGGGCGGAAGTTGGCGCCTCGGCCTCGGGATCTGGGCGTTCCTCGCCCTCCTCGCCGTACTGCCCTGGATCGGTCTCGTCCGCAACCGCAGCGCCGCCGCGCAGAGCGGGACCCAGGCCGCGGCAGCCGCCGAGAAGGCCACGACGGCCCCCCGGATCACCCGCAGCCGTACCGCATGGGCGCTCGGCTGCTTCTTCGGCCTCCAGGCCACCGGCGCGTACATCACCATGGGCTGGATGCCGCAGATCTTCCGCGACGCGGGGGTCCCGGCCGGCACCGCCGGTGTGCTGCTCGCCGTGACCATGGTGATGGGCGTGCCGCTCGCCTTCGTCATCCCCCGGCTGGCCGCCCGTATGAAGAACCAGGGCCCGATCGCCGTCGCCCTCGGCCTGTGCGGACTGACCGGCTATCTGGGCCTGCTCCTCGCACCGGCCGCCGGAGCCTGGGCGTGGGCGGTACTGCTCGGCGTCTCCAACTGTGCCTTCCCGCTCGCCCTCACCATGATCGGCATGCGGTCGAGGACCGGCACCGGCGTCGTACGGCTCTCGGCCTTCGTACAGTCCATCGGCTATCTGATCTCCATCCCCGGCCCGCTGCTGGTGGGCGTGCTCTACCAGCACAGCGGCGGCTGGAGCCTGCCGATCGGGCTGATGGCGGGGCTGATCCTGCCGCAGATGGCGGTAGGCATCCTGGCCGGCCGGGACCGGACGATCGAGGACGAATGCTGAGATGCGAGACTGGCCCCATGCCTGTGCTCGACCCGAACCCCCCGAACGGCCAGAAAAAGCTCCTCATCGTGTTCGGCGCGATGATCGCCATCACGGTGATCATCGGGCTGATCGCCTCCATCGCCGCGCCCTGATACGGCCGTTGGCGCGCCCCCGTGGTGGTGCTGGCCCCACCAACCCCTAGGGGGTCAGGGTCAGGGTGAAGTAGGTGGCTCACCGGATGGGCCCACGCGGCCATGATCCGTAGGTTTGAGGTACTCAACCGCAGACCAATGGAGGCGGCCATGCAGGCCCACCCGCACACCCGGCCCCCCGCCCAGGCCTCCGGCGGCGTCGGCACCCGGCTGCCGTGGTGGGCCCTGGCACTGCCCATGGTCGCCTTTGCCGCCCTCCTCCTGCTGATCGCCGACCCGGCCCAGGCGCACGCCGCGGGCGGCGACCCGGCGGTCGGCCAACTGCTCGAGCGAATCCAGCAGACCCTGTCCCGGTGAGGGATTCACCCGTCATGGGGCAGCCCGTCAACACCCTGCGCCCGTTGGCGCATTTCATGCGAAGCTGGGGTGCATGAGCGCCGCTGTGTCTTCCGGTGGGACACCCCCCGGACCTCCCGAGCCCCGCAGGATCGTCCTTCTCCGGCATGCGAAGGCCGACTGGCCCCAGGTGTCCGACCACGAGCGACCGCTGGCCGAGCGCGGCCGCATGGACGCCTCCATCGCCGGCCGCAGGCTCGCGGAGAGCGGAATCGAGGTCGACCTGGCTCTGTGCTCGACCGCGAGCAGGACCCGCGAGACCTGGAAGTTCGCCGTGCACGAGCTGCCGCACCGCCCCAGGACCGTGTACGAGGAGCGGCTGTACGACGCCTCCCTCGGCGAGCTGATCGCGCTGCTGAACGAGACCCCGGACGACGTGAACGACCTCCTCGTCATCGGCCACAACCCCGGAATGCACGCGCTGGCCGACGCCCTCGCGGGCAAGGCCGAGCCCGACGCGCTGGCCCGGATGACCAAGAGCGGCTTCCCCACCGCGGCACTCGCGGTGATCGGCTTCAGCGGCTCCTGGAAGTCGCTGGAGCACGGTGTCGGCACCCTGCTCGAGTACTGGGCCCCGCACGAGTAACCCCTTGTCCGGTACGTGGTAACCCCTTGTCCGGTACGTGAAACGGCCCCGGCGCGCAGTACGCGCCGGGGCCTTGTCATGCGGGGGCAGGTCAGTGTGCCGCGCCCTCACCGTCGGCGGCCTCGACCTCTTCGCGGGTGATGCCCAGCAAATACAGGACGGTGTCGAGGAACGGCACATTGACCGCGGTGTGCGCGGCCTTGCGGACGACGGGCTTGGCATTGAAGGCGACACCGAGCCCGGCCGCGTTGAGCATGTCCAGATCATTCGCGCCGTCGCCGATCGCGACGGTCTGCGCCAGCGGAACGCCCGCCTCGGCGGCGAACCGGCGCAGCAGCCGGGCCTTGCCGGCCCGGTCCACGATCTCGCCCACGACACGGCCCGTGAGCTTGCCGTCCACGATCTCGAGCGTGTTCGCCGAGGCGAAGTCGAGTCCCAGACGCTCCTTGAGGTCGTCGGTGACCTGGGTGAACCCGCCCGACACGACTCCCACTTGATAGCCGAGGCGCTTGAGCGTACGGATCAGGGTGCGGGCGCCGCGGGTCATCCGGACCTCCGTGCGCACCTTGTCCACGACCGAGGCGTCCAGCCCCGCCAGCAGCGCGACGCGCGCGTGCAGGGACTGCTCGAAGTCCAGTTCCCCGCGCATGGCGGCCGCCGTGACCTCGGCGACCTTGTCCTCGCATCCCGCGTGTGCGGCAAAGAGCTCGATGACCTCGTCCTGGATGAGTGTCGAGTCCACATCCATGACGACCAGGCGCTGCGCCCGGCGGTGCAGTCCGGCCGACACGACGGCCACATCGACGCCGATCTCGGCGGCCTCGGTCACCAGCGCGGTACGCAGCGGTTCGGTCTCCACGCCGGACACCGCGAACTCCACGGCGGTGACCGGATATTTGGCGAGCCGGAAGATCCGGTCGATGTTCCCGCCGGTGCCAGTGATCGTGGCCGCTATGCCGGCGGTGGACTCGGCGGTCAGCGGGTGCCCGAGCACGGTGACATGCGAACGGCCACTGCCGCGAGGCCGGTTGTCGCCCGTACCGGAGATGATCTCGGCCTGCAGCTTCATCGACTCGGCCCAGCTGTGCACGGTCGCCCGCAACTCGCCCGCGGTGGTCCCGCCGGCGGTCGGCTCGGTGACGAGGACGCACAGGACGAGACGGCCTCGGGAGACGACCTGCTCGATGTCGACGACGTCGACGGAGTAGGCGGCGAGGGTGTCGAAGAGCCCGGCGGTGATCCCGGGACGGTCCTTCCCGAAGATCTTGACGAGAAGGGTGGGGACGTCGGAGGTCTGCGATGCGCTCATGGTGCTTCCACCGTATCCGGCGCGCGTGACGGCGAGACCCCCTGTCCCGAGTGCCGGACAGAGGGAGGGGTGGTTTCCCCCCATCCCGCCCCTTCTCCGGACCGCGGCCGGCGCCCCCGGGCCCGGTGGGGGAGGGGTTGCGTGGGGGACCGGCGCTCCCACCCCCAGGGAGCGCCGGCTTCGCGGCGGGATTCCAGGTGTCGAGCGCCCCCGCACCGAACCGGTCACCGTCTGCCCGCCGGGCCCGGACCCCCGCCGGGCCCGGACACCGCCCCAGGCGGACCCCGCCTCCCGGGTCGGACCCCGCTCCGGGCCTGGACCCCGCCTCCCGGGTCGGACCCCGCTCCGGACCCGGTCTGCCGGGCGTGCCCGGTGGTGGGGGGCCTTCCTCCGGAGAGTGGGGGTATCTGAGCGGGGGGACGGGGCCCGCCACCGTCGGGGCACCGTGGATGCCCGGGGGTGGGCGCAGATACGGGTTCGTGTCGGCGTTCGGCGGGCGGTACGGCGCCACCGGACGGTAGGGACCGGGCCCCGGCTCCCACTCCGGAGCCTCCGTCCGGTCCCCGCCCCCCGTCCCGTACACCAGCAGCGCCCCCACCCCGCCCGCCCCGGCTCCCCACACCGCTCCCAGCAGCAGCGCCATGCCCAGATGGCCGTGCAGCTCGATGCCGGCGCCGACGGCGTCGATCCCGAGCACGGACAGGGAAGCGTCCACCGATACGCCCGTCAGCCACACCAGCAGCGGAAGCGCCAGGGCCGTCGCCACGCCCAGCCGTACCGCGCACCGCCCCACGAACGCGGCGCACTCCGCCGCAGCCGAACCCCGCCCCCGCCCGCCCACCGGCGTACGCGCCGCCGCCAGCACCCCGGCGTACAGCATCATCACCGCGGTGGCGACGGCCAACAGCCATACGCGCTCGTCCAGTTCCGCCAGCCTCCCCACCGTCGCCGGCTCGTCGGCCGAGATCCGCAGCAGCTCGTCCAGCGGATCCGGCAGCAGCGTCGCCAACGGGCCCGTCGCCTTGCCGTCCCACGGCACGAACAGCCCCAGTGGGATCCCCAGCCACACCCCGTTCGGCGCCCCGAGCAGGGCGGCCCCCGCGATGCGCTTCGGGTGGTCGTCGTCGATCGCCGCGTAGGCCGCCGCCGCGTACCCGGCGAGGACCGCGACCAGCACCACTGTCACCACCGCGGACGCGGCCGGCCGCATCACCCGCCGTACCGCCTCCCACCCGGCGCCGGGCGGCAGCGGCGAACGACGCGACGCGAGCAGCGCGACGACCAGCACCGCCAGCACCCAGAACAACGAGCCGGCCAGCGAATCCGCGGTGTTCACGCTGAACCCCACCGCCGCCTCGGCCTCCACGAGGTCTCCGAGCCGATCGGGCAGCATCCCCTCCACATCACCTATGTTGCCGAGCCCGGGCACCTCGATCCCGCCCCCACCGCCCCCTCCCGGCAGCAGCCCGTCGGGATCAAGCCCCAGCTCCGCCCCGTCGATCGTGATGACGTCGTGACCTGCCCACGCCAAACCGCCGACCGTTGCGACGAAGAGAGCCACCACCCCGGCTGTCCGCGCGGCGAGTTCGGTCCCTGAGACGTACCGCCCCGCACCACGCAGGGAACGTAGAAAGAAGTACGCGAGGAGCAACGCACCGACCAGCGCCACCCCGAGTGGCGTGATGTCGACGGCCGTCCGCGCCTGTGCACCTTCCAGCCCGAACGCGGACACATCGCCGGTCGGAGTGACCGATCCGCCCACCGCGAGCACCACCACGGCCGCCGTCATCGGCCCGAGCGACCCCGCCGCATCCGCTCCGAGCAGATGCAGTCCGAGCGCCGCCGCACCCGCCATCCCGACCAGTGCCCAGCTCACCGCGGCGATCGACGCCAGCAGCACATCGCCCCAGTGCACCCGGTCGCCACTGCCGCTCACGTCGTTGCGCCGACCCATCCGGACCCCCCGATCCCTGCTGGGTTTGACCCAGTTACCCCCATTCGCGCATGATCCGTACGCACTCATGCGCACTCATGGGTGCTTACCACTCTCCGGGTGAGTTTCTCCTCCGTCAACGGGCAGTCCGGGCGGGGTCTTCACAAGGCCCGACTTTCGGATACGGGACCGGGCCTGAAATAGTTCCTCACGATGTTCGCCATCCCTAGACTCCCTGCGATGGGGGTAACTCGGGGGACAACTAGTGGGGCATGGAGTGCCGGAACTCGTACTGGAATTGAACGGAAGGACCTGGACTCTCGATCCGTCCAGGTCGTACACCCTCGGACGTGATCCGCAGGGCGACCTCGTGATCGACGACGCCAGAGTCTCGTGGCGGCATGCCACCATCAGCTGGGGCGGCCGCAGTTGGGTCATCGAGGACCACGGCAGCACCAACGGCACTTATGTGCAGGGCCAGCGGATTCATCAGATGGAGATCGGCCCTGGATCGGCCGTGCATCTGGGCAATGCCACCGACGGACCCCGGCTCAACCTCTCCGGCGCGGCGGCCGGCGCGGATGCGTACAGCGCTCAGGGCGCCGCGCCCCAGCAGCAGGCCGTCAAGCAGCAGGCTCCGCAGGCTCAGGCCCAGGCCCAGCAGGCCCCGGTCCAACAGCCGCAGCAGGGTTGGCAGCAGCAGCAGCAGCAGCCGCAGCAAGCCTGGCAGCAGCAGCAGCAACAACAGCAGCCTCAGTCACCGCAGGCACAGGTCCCGCACCAGCAGGGCCCCGGCGGCGGCGCGGGCGGTGCCGCGGGGGCGCCGCCGGTGTACGGGGACCGCAGCCCGACCACCTTCCATCAGCTGGCCCTCGGCCGGGTGATGCGCATCGGTCGTGCGCTCGAGAACGAACTGGTCGTCTCCGACCTCCAGGTCTCGCGCAACCACGCCGAGTTCGTGGCGACTCCCGACGGCCGCTTCGAGATCCGCGACCTCGGATCCCACAACGGCACGTACGTCAACGGTCAGCCGATCGCCAAGAACGGCACCGTACTCATCGGCCCGAACGACATCGTCGGCGTCGGTCACTCGACCTTCCGGCTCGTCGGTGACCGGCTCGAGGAGTTCGTCGACACCGGTGAGGTCTCCTTCTCTGCCCGCCACCTCACGGTGACGGTCGACGGCGGCAAGCAGATCCTCAAGGACGTCTCCTTCGGTGTCCCGGAGAAGTCGCTGGTCGCGGTCATCGGCCCCTCGGGCTCCGGAAAGTCCACCCTGCTCAAGGCGCTCACCGGTTACCGGCCCGCCAACCAGGGCGACGTCCTCTACGACAACCGGAATCTGTACAAGCAGTTCGCCGAGCTGCGCCAGCGCATCGGTCTGGTCCCGCAGGACGACATCCTGCACAAGGAGCTGACCGTCCGGAAGGCCCTCAAGTACGCGGCCAAGCTCCGCTTCCCCGGCGACACCGCCGAGTCCGAGCGCGAGGCCCGCATCGACGAGGTGCTGCGCGAGCTCAAGCTCGACATCCACAAGGACAAGAAGGTCACCTCGCTCTCCGGCGGCCAGCGCAAGCGCGTCTCCGTCGCCCTGGAGCTGCTGACCAAGCCGTCGCTGATCTTCCTGGACGAGCCGACCTCCGGTCTCGACCCGGGCATGGACCGCGACGTCATGCAGCTGCTGCGCGGCCTCGCCGACGACGGCCGTACGGTCCTCGTCGTCACCCACTCCGTGGCCGAGCTGGCGATCTGCGACAAGCTGCTCGTCATGGCCCCCGGCGGTTCGGTGGCGTACTTCGGCCCGCCGGAGGAAGCGCTCAACTTCTTCGGCTACACCACCTGGGCCGACGTCTTCTCGGCGTTCGAGAACTACCGCGACTACGACTGGGCCGGCCGCTGGCGCGGTTCGCAGCACTACCAGATGTACGCCGCGGACATCGACGCCGTCGCCGCGCAGTCGGTGCACATGCCGCCGCCCCAGCAGATGCGCCCGCCGAAGCCGCAGAGCTGGGGCTCCCAGCTGTGGACGCTGATCCGCCGCTACTCCTCGGTGATCGCGTCCGACCGCGGCTTCATCGGCCTGATGTTCATCCTGCCCGCGGTGCTCGGCATCGTCAGCACGGTGATCCCCGCCGACTCCGGCCTGGGCCTCGGCCCGGCGAAGGTCAGGTTCATCAACAAGGACGTCGGCACGATCCTGCTGATTCTCGCGGTCGGCGCGTGCTTCTCGGGCGCCGCCAACTCGGTACGAGAGTTGATCAAGGAACGTGTCATCTACGAGCGGGAACGGGCCACCGGTCTGTCGCGCTCCGCGTATCTGATGTCCAAGGTCATCGTCCTCGGCATCATCACCGCCCTGCAGGGCGTGATCATCTGCGCGATCGGCTTCGGCGCCCGCTCGAAGCTGCCCGCCGAGGGTGTCCTCTTCGAGGATCTGCCCGTGGTCGAGATGACCATGGTCGTCAGTGCCCTCGGCTTCACCTGCATGATGGTCGGCCTGATCATCTCCGCCCTGGTGAAGACCGCAGAGAAGACCATGCCCCTGCTGGTGATGTTCGCCATCGTCCAGGTCGTCTTCACCGGCGTCCTGTTCCAGCTGCACGACAGCCCCGGCATCGAGCAGGTCGCCTGGCTGATGCCGTCGCGCTGGGCGGTCGCGGCGCTGGGCACCACGGCCGAGCTCAATGTGGCCATGCCGTGGGACCGGGCCAACCTCGATCCGCTGTGGGACCACAGCGCCGGCCAGTGGATGCTCGACATGGGTGTACTGCTCGGCATGGGCGTGATCTGCGGCTTCGTGGTGGTGCGGCTGCTGCGCCGCCACGAGCCCGAGGTCATGCGCAAGTAACGGGCCCCGTACACGCCGAAGGGCGGCACCCCGCACGGGGTGCCGCCCTTCGGCGTCTGTCTTCTCTGCGTGCTGCGCGTGCTACGAGCTGCGCAGTGCGTGCGTACTGCCTGCGTGTTGCCTGCGTACGGCTCAGTAGGCGCTGTTCACGTTGTCGATCGAGCCGTACCGGTCCGCGGCGTAGTTGGCCGCGGCCACGATGTTGGCGACCGGGTGGTACTGGTCGTGGGGCGTACCGGCGACGTGGTACGCGTCGAACGTCGGCTTGATGACCTGCAGCAGGCCCTTCGACGGGATGCCGTTGATCGCGTTGATGTCCCAGTTGTTGATGGCGCGCGGGTTGCCGCTGGACTCACGAATGATGTTGCGGTGCAGGCCGTCGTACGAGCCGGGGATGTTCTTGTTCTTCATGATGGCCAGGGCCTCGCGGATCCAGCCGTCCAGGTTGTTGGCGTAGACGGGCTTGCGGGCGGCGGCACGGCTGGCCGCCTGGGCCGTGGCGCGCTTCTTCGCGTCGGCCTTGGCCTTCGCAGCCTTCTTCGCGTCGGCCGCCTTCTTCTTGGCGTCGGCAGCGGCCTTGGCCGCAGCCTTGGCCTGCTGGTCGGCAGCCGTCTGCTGCTTGGCAACACCGGCCTGAAGGGTCGTCGCCTGCGGAGCGCTGCTGAAGGCCACCGGGGCGGCGGCGAGTGCCTGCGTCTCAGTATTGGCTGAGGCGTTGCCCGGGACGAGGGAGAAGGCGAGGGCCGCGGCGGCGACGGCCGAGACGCCGGCGATCGACATCTTCTGGGTCTTCTTCAGACGACTGACCAGGTTGCTGGACGCAGACATAGAGACGTACCTCTTCGAATAGCGGAAGTCGCTTCAGGCCGGGTGCGGCGCTGCGCTCCTCGGCGGCGACGGCTGCAATTCTTAGCGGCAGCAAAATGCTGTGGCAAAGGTGTGACGTACGATCCCCGATAGTGGACAAGGGTCCGGAATGGGCACCTTGTCCCCCATTGAGTCCCCGCTCACATGCCCTTTATGTATCCACTAGCCACGTTCGTAAGTGACCTACGTCCTATGTGCGGGCTCACATCGGCCATATAACGACTTCGCCATGTGTTGCGTCAGCAATTCGAAGAGTGAGGGATCTACTCCGGAAGTACGAGGTGGACGTCGCCGAACTCGTGCCAGAGGTAGAGAAGCCGTAGCGCCTCGGTATAGCTGCGACTCAGTGCCGCCCACCCGGCGATCGCCTCCAGCATCAGCAGGTGCGACGCCTCGGGCTCGTGCAGCCCGGTCAGCAGCCCGTCCACGACGCGTACCCCGCGCCCCGGCGTGATGACGAGATCCGTCCACCCGGACGTCGCCCGCACCACGCCGTCGGGCCCCGCCGCGGACTCCAGGGCACGTACCGCCGTCGTACCGACCGCCACGATGCGACCACCCGCCACCTGGCCGTTGCCCCTGGAGGAGGCGCTTCGCGCCGCGATACGCCCCGCCCGGGCGGCATTCACCAGCCACGCCGTCGTCGTCGGCACCTCGAAACGCTCCGGGTACGGCGGCTCGTGCGCCTCCGCCGACGCCACCCCCGTATGCAGGGTGAGGGGCGCGAACTGCACCCCCCGGCTCACCAGTTCCGCCACCAGCCGCGTCGTGAAGGGGCGCGCGGCGCTCGGCATCTCCGCGGAGCCCGCGCCGTCGGGCGAGGGCAGCGCGAACACGGTCTGATACGCGGACAGGGGCTGGTCCTGCGCCGTGTACCCGTACCGGATGGGCCTGCCGTAGCGGTGCAGCAGCCGTGGCACGTCCACGGAGACCGTCGCCCACCACAGCCGGTCCGCGCCGGGCGCCAGTGGCTCCTCCAGCACCAGCCGCGCGCCGCCGGGGAGCCGTACGAGCGCCCCCGGCGGCCCCCCGGCGCGCGGCACGGTGCTGCCCGCGCCGTCCGGCCGGCGCAGCTCCACCGCCCAGCGCCCCTTGTCGCCCCGCGTCGAGAAGTGCACGACGACGAGCTCGCCGCCCACCCTCCCGTTGACCGCGGCCGGCAGCGTGGCCGACGTATTGACCACCAGGACATCCCCGGCCCGCAGTTGCCCGGGCAGGTCCCGGAAGGCGTGATGGGAGACCTCGGTCCCGCGCGAGACCATCAGCCGTACGTCGTCCCGTCCCGTCCCGCGTTCCTCGGCGGGCACCCGGGCCGAGAGCTCCTCGGGCACCCGCAACGTATCCGGCACGGCGGGTCCGTACCTCCTGACGCCGCCCTCGCACTGCTCGGCTTCCCCTGGGTCTCCCGGGCTTCGGGCGGGTTCGCCGCTGTGACACCAGTCGCCACCGCGACGGGCCGTCCGCCGGGGGCTCGCCGGGCCCGCCGCCGTCGGGCCGCCCGTCGTTCCCCTCACCGGGCTGCCTCGAGCAGTGCGGGCGCCGCGTACCGCCCGCTGACCGGCCGTTCTTCCAGCAGCCGCAGGAAACCCGGTACGACCGACTCCGGCGCCGGGCGTGGATCGTCGTCGTCCGGAACGGCCGCCGCGTACAGATCCGTCTGCATGTCGCCCGGGTCGACCGCCCACACCCGCAGCTCCGGCTCCTCCACCGCGAGGACCGCGGCGAGATGGTCGAGTGCCGCCTTCGACGCGCCGTAGCCGCCCCAGGTCTCGTACGCCTCGGCCGCCGCGTCCGAACTGACGGCGATCACCGTGCCCGCCCCGGACGCCTTCAGCAGCGGCAGCGCCTCCTGTACGAGTCCGAGCGCGGCGACCACATTGGTCTCCAGCGCCGCCCGCAACCCCTCGAGCGGCAGCACGTCCAGCCGGACGAGCGGCTCGGCGCCCAGCGCGCTCGCGTTGCTCACCAGCAGATCGAGCCCGCCGAGCCCGCGGGCCACCGTCAGCAGCTCCGCGCGGTGCCCGGCATCGATGACATCCCCCGTCACCGCCACCACCCGTGTCCCGTACGCGCCGGCCCGATGCGCGCTCTCCTCGAGAACGCTCGCGGTCCTGGCGCCCAGCACCAGATCCCAGCCCTGCTGCGCGAGGGCCTCCGAGAGAGCCCGCCCCAGCCCCTTCGAAGCCCCAGTGATCACCGCTACCGGCATGATGTCCATCCCCTTGCTCCGGGTCTGATCCCGTCCGTTCCGCGTGGCTGCCCCCAACGTAGGAACGCGGCCGTGCCCGGCGCCTCGTGCGCCAGAACCCACCGCCAGGGGATTTCGACCTACGTCCTCAGCCGTACCGGGGAGCAGTCCCCGGCCCGATACGGACTGTCACACCCCGCCGGTACGGTGAGTTCATGAGTCACCGACCGAGCTCCGGCCTCGCCGCCGTGAGCACCGCCCTCCTCGCCATGAGCAGGCATCTCGAGGTGCGCGACGTGCTGAAGACGATCGTCGCCTCGGCGCGCGACCTTCTCGACGCCGAATACGCGGCGCTGGGCGTGCCCGACGACCACGGCGGCTTCGCCCAGTTCGTGGTCGACGGCGTGAGTGACGCCCAGTGGAAGGCGATCGGCCCGCTCCCGCGCCAGCACGGCATCCTCGCCGCGATGCTCCACGACGCGAAGCCCGAGCGGCTCCCGGACGTGCGCAAGGACCCCCGCTTCGAGGGCTGGCCCTCGGCCCACCCCGACATGTCCGACTTCCTCGGCCTGCCCATCAAGGACGGCGACGAGATCATCGGCGCGCTCTTCCTCGCCAACAAGAGATGCCCGAAGCCGGAAGGCGGTTGCGGCTTCACCGCCGAGGACGAGGAACTGCTCGCCATTCTCGCCCAGCACGCCGCGATAGCCCTCACCAACGCCCGGCTGTACGAGCGCAGCCGCGAGCTCACCATCACCGAGGAGCGTTCCCGCCTCGCGCACGAACTGCACGACGCGGTGAGCCAGAAGCTCTTCTCGCTCCGCCTCACCGCCCAGGCCGCGGCCGCCCTGGTGGACCGCGACCCGGCCCGTGCCAAGGGCGAACTGCAACAGGTCGCCGCGCTCGCCGCCGAAGCCGCGGACGAACTGCGCGCCGCCGTGGTCGAGTTGCGCCCCGCCGCCCTCGACGAGGACGGCCTCGTCAACACGCTCCGTACGCACATCCAGGTCCTGGACCGTGCGTCGCGCACGGCCAGGGTCACCTTCGACAGCTCCGGCGTCCGCGCCCTGCCCGCCTCCCAGGAGGAGGCCGTGCTCCGGGTGGCCCAGGAGGCCCTGCACAACGCACTGCGGCACTCCGGGGCGGACGAGGTCGATGTGGTCCTGGTCCGTCGCGGCCAGGGCGCCGCCCTCAGCATCACCGACAACGGCAAGGGATTCGAGCCGCGTACGGTCCGCCGGGCCGGCCGCCATCTGGGGCTGGTCTCGATGCGCGACCGCACGAACGGGGTCGGTGGCAGACTCACGGTGGAATCGGCACCGGGCAAAGGCACCACGATCGAGATGGAGGTCCCCGGTGGCTGACAGGACGATCCGCGTACTGCTGGTCGACGACCACCAGGTGGTCCGCCGCGGACTGCGTACGTTCCTGGAGATCCAGGACGACATAGAGGTCGTCGGCGAGGCGGGAGACGGCGCCGAAGGCGTGGCACGCGCCGAGGAGCTGAAGCCCGATGTCGTCCTGATGGACGTCAAGATGCCCGGCATGGACGGCATCGACGCACTGCGCAAACTCCGCGAACTGGGCAACCCCGCCAAGGTGTTGATCGTCACCAGCTTCACCGAACAGCGCACCGTCGTCCCCGCGCTGCGGGCCGGCGCCTCGGGGTACGTCTACAAGGACGTCGACCCGGACGCGCTGGCCGGCGCCATCCGTTCGGTGTACGCAGGCCATGTCCTGCTCCAGCCGGAGGTCGCGGGTGCTCTGCTCTCCCAGGACGACCCGGGCAGCGGTACGGGCCGCGGCAGCACGCTCACCGAGCGCGAACGGGAGGTGCTGGGCCTGATCGCCGACGGCCGGTCCAACCGGGAGATCGCGCGGGCACTGGTTCTGTCCGAGAAGACCGTCAAGACGCATGTCTCGAACATTCTGATGAAGCTGGACCTGTCGGACCGCACCCAGGCTGCGCTGTGGGCCGTCAGGCACGGTCTGGCAGGGTAACCGGACCGTCTCGTTCCGATCTGAGATTCATACTGTCGGGTGCATCTCACTCGTCTGGCGCATCCTGATCGACTCAGGGCCGTTCTCCATGGCGTGCTGCGGCGGCTGGCCGCAGCGAATGCTCAGGAGGATCTCGAAGTGAAGAACCTGAAGAAGGCCGCTGCCCTCACCATGGTCGCCGGCAGCCTTGTTGCCGCCGGTGCCGGTGTCGCGTCCGCCACCACTGGTGCGCACGCCGATGGCAATGCTGTCCACTCCCCGGGAATTGTTTCCGGCAACCTGGTTCAGGCCCCGGTCCACGTCCCGGTGAACGCCGTCGGCAACACCGCCAACGTGATCGGCGCCCTCAACCCGACCTTCGGGAACGACGGCATCAACGGCTGACCGGTTCCCACGGGCAGTGACCCCGGCCCCCAGGCTCGAGCCTGGGGGCCGGGCCCGGTTCCTCCCGCACCCTGCCAGGGGCCCTGCTGCCCGCGGGTCCGCTCTGGGCGGGGGCATGCTGCCGCGGGACCAGCTCGGTGCCGCACCCGCACCCGCACCCGCCGGCCCGGTGCCCGTACCGGCGCCCGCGCCCGCCGCACCCGCCCGTGCACGGGCCCCCACGACCGCGCCCGGCCAGCCGCACCCCTCAGCCCGCCCCGCGCTCGCGTTCCTCCACGTACGCGTTGTACGCGGCCACCTGCGCGCGCCTGGCCACCCGCTCCACCGGCCGCAGCGCTTCGCCCCTCGCCGCCATCTCCGAGGCGCTCACCGCTCCGCCGTGCCCGTTCTCGTACGCCACCGAGATCAGCAGCCCGATCCGCTGCGCCAGCTCCAACACCCGTACCGCACGCGGCGGATACCCGGGGGCGAGCGTCTCGCCGGCGCCCCGGTCCGCACGGGCCCGGTACGCGTCCACCGCCGCCTCGGCCACCGGCCCCGACGCCGCCACATCCAGTCGCGTCAGCGCCGCCGTGGCGTCCCGCAGCGCCTCCGCGAGCTCCCGCTCCGCCTCACCGAGCGACGGCACATCCGCGGGCGGCCCCTCCCGCACCGGCAGGCAGTGCCAGACGACCTCCACATGTACGTCCCCGGCCGGTCCGGCCTCGTAGACCTCCGGCACCAGCCCGTACGCGGCCCCGGAGGCGACGACGGCCTCCTCCGCATCGAGGGCGCGCGCGTTGAACTCCGGTGGCCCGCTGAGCCCCAGCGGGTGGCCCGGCGCCGGCAGCGCGACCCGGTACCCGGTCACCCCGAGCGTCCGCAGCCGCCCCAGCGCCAGCGTGAGCCCGACCGGGCCCGCCTCGCCCGGCAACCCCTCCACCCGGTGCACCGCGTCGCCGCCGACAATGGCGAGCGCCGCGTCATCCGGCGATACAAATCCGGCCAACAGGGCATTTCCCCATGCGGCCAACCGTCCTGAGCGTGGTTCGGAAAGCATGGACCCAGCCTAAGGATCGGACCGGGGGGCCGGGTCACCCGGCCGGTGGCGTAGGTTTTCCCTGGGAGCTGTGCCCACAGGTGCACAAACACACCCAATACCTCAAGACGATTGCATGGGGAGACAACGCGCTCATGAGCGATGTACTGGAGCTGGTGGACGTATCCGTGGTCCGCGACGGACGCGCTCTGGTGGACGACGTCTCCTGGTCGGTCAAGGAGGGCGAGCGCTGGGTCATCCTCGGCCCCAACGGCGCAGGCAAGACCACCCTCCTCAACATCGCGTCCAGCTACCTCTTCCCGACCACCGGCACGGCGAACATCCTGGGCGAGCGCCTCGGCGGCGTCGACGTGTTCGAGCTGCGCCCCCGCATCGGCATGGCCGGCGTCGCCATGGCCGACAAGCTCCCCAAGCGCCAGACCGTGCTCGAGACGGTGCTCACCGCCGCGTACGGCATGACCGCCACCTGGCACGAGGACTACGACGCCGTCGACGAGGAGCGCGCCCGCGCCTTTCTCGACCGCCTTGGCATGACCGACTACCTGGACCGCAGGTTCGGCACGCTCTCCGAGGGCGAGCGCAAGCGCACCCTGATCGCCCGCGCGATGATGACCGACCCCGAGCTGCTGCTCCTCGACGAGCCGGCCGCCGGTCTCGACCTCGGCGGCCGCGAGGACCTGGTCCGCCGCCTCGGCCGTCTCGCCCGCGACCCGTACGCCCCCTCCATGATCATGGTCACGCACCATGTCGAGGAGATCGCCCCGGGCTTCACCCACGTGCTCATGATCCGTCAGGGCAAGGTGCTGGCCGCCGGCCCCATGGAGACCGAGCTGACCTCCCGCAACCTCTCGCTCTGCTTCGGCCTCCCGCTGGTCGTCGAGCGCAGCGGCGAGCGCTGGACCGCGCAGGGCCTCCCGCTCGGCTGACCGACTGTCGACAGGCAGTTCACCGACAGCCGACGGACTGTCGACAGACAGTGCCGGTTTGACCTGATCTCGACCCTGTCCGGACCACGACCGGCGGACCTACCATGACCACGTGGACATCGACGCATGGGTGTGGTGGCTGATCGGCGCGGTCGGGCTGGGCATTCCGCTCGTCCTGACCGCGATGCCCGAGTTCGGAATGCTGTCCGCCGGAGCGGTGGCCGCGGCCGTCGTTGCCGCACTGGACGGCGGCACGGTGGCCCAAGTGCTCGTCTTCGCCACGATTTCCGTCGCACTCATCGCGGTCGTACGTCCCATCGCGACCCGACACCGCTCCCAACGTCCCCAATTCGCCAGTGGGGTCGATGCGCTGAAAGGCCGTCAGGCCGTCGTCCTGGAACGGGTCGACGGCAGTGGTGGCCGGATCAAGCTGGCCGGCGAGGTCTGGTCCGCGCGCTCTCTCGACGCCACCATGTCCTACGAGGCCGGCCAGCAGGTCGACGTCGTCGAGATCGACGGAGCCACCGCCGTCGTCATGTGAGACGACAGGACGACAGTGAGACAACCAGGCCGAACGCCCCACACTCCAGCCCGTGTTCTGGGAAACTCGATCATCAGAATCATCCGGCAGCGAAGGGCACAGGGAACGCGATGCAACCGATCATCATCGTCCTGATCATTCTGGTGGTGCTGGTCTTCATCGCCCTGATCAAGACGATCCAGGTCATCCCACAGGCCAGCGCCGCCATCGTCGAACGCTTCGGGCGCTACACCCGCACCCTCAACGCGGGCCTGAACATCGTCGTCCCGTTCATCGACTCGATCCGAAACCGCATCGACCTGCGCGAACAGGTCGTCCCCTTCCCGCCCCAGCCGGTGATCACCCAGGACAACCTGGTGGTCAATATCGACACCGTCATCTACTACCAGGTGACCGACGCCCGCGCCGCGACGTACGAAGTCGCCAGCTACATCCAGGCGATCGAGCAGCTGACCGTCACCACCCTTCGCAACATCATCGGTGGCATGGACCTGGAGCGGACCCTGACCTCCCGCGAGGAGATCAACGCGGCCCTGCGCGGCGTCCTCGACGAGGCCACCGGCAAGTGGGGCATCCGCGTCAACCGCGTCGAGCTCAAGGCGATCGAGCCGCCCACCTCCATCCAGGACTCGATGGAGAAGCAGATGCGCGCCGACCGTGACAAGCGCGCCGCGATCCTCACCGCCGAAGGTATCCGCCAGTCGCAGATCCTCACCGCCGAAGGTGAGAAGCAGTCCGCGATCCTGCGCGCCGAAGGTGAGGCCAAGGCGGCCGCCCTGCGCGCCGAGGGCGAGGCCCAGGCCATCCGTACGGTCTTCGAGTCCATCCACGCCGGAGACGCCGACGAGAAGCTTCTCGCCTACCAGTACCTCCAGATGCTCCCGAAGATCGCCGAGGGCGACGCCAACAAGCTCTGGATCGTGCCCAGCGAGATCGGTGACGCGCTCAAGGGGCTCAGTGGAGCCATGGGCAACTTGGGCCCGATGGGCGGCATGGGCGGCGGCTCCAACAAGGGCGGCGGCGGCACGGAACGCCGCGAACAACCCCCCATTGACTGACGGGACGGCCTCTCGTGCATGATCAGCTGTGGCCCCTCGACCTTTACGGCGGGGAGGCGACACGCTGATCATGTGAGGAGATGGCTTTGTCCATCTGGGAAGCGCTTGCCATTTTTGCCGCGGGCATCAGCGCCGGAACCATCAACACCATCGTCGGCTCGGGAACGCTGATCACCTTCCCCGTGCTGCTCGCCACCGGTCTCCCGCCGGTCACTGCCACCGTCTCCAACGCCCTCGGCCTGATCCCCGGCTCGATCAGCGGCGCCATCGGATACCGCGCCGAGCTCACGGGCCAGCGCAGCCGCGTGCTGCGCCTGAGTATCGCCGCCGCGATCGGCGGCATCAGCGGAGCGGTACTGCTCCTGATGCTGCCGTCGACCGCCTTCGAGACGATCGTTCCCGTACTGGTCGCACTCGCGCTCGTCCTGGTGATCCTCCAGCCGCGCATCACCAAGGCTGTCCAGCGCCACCGCGACCGCAAGGGGACCCGTGCCCACCCCGACGGCGGCCCGCTCCTGTTCACCGGGCTGCTGCTCGCCAGCGTCTACGGCGGATACTTCACCGCCGCCCAGGGGATCATCTACCTCTCCCTGATGGGCATGCTGCTCGATGAGAGCCTGCAGCGCCTCAACGGCGTCAAGAACATACTCGCCGCCGTGGTCAACAGCATCGCCGCGCTCTTCTTCCTCTTCGTCGCGGACTTCGACTGGACGGCCGTCCTGCTGATCGCGGTCGGCTCCGCCATCGGCGGCCAGCTCGGCGCCAAGGTCGGCCGCCGGCTCCCGCCGACGGCGCTGCGCGCGCTGATCGTGGTGGTCGGCACCGCGGCCATCGTCCAGCTGCTGCTGCGCTGACGCACGAAAGCCCGCCTTCCGGCGAAGGCGGGCTCTCACCCACAGACCAGTGGGCTACGCGGCAGGCTGCGCGGCCAGCCACTGAGGCAGCGCCGTCCGCTCACCGGCCCGCATCCCGAGCAGCATCGCGTCGGCCGGCGACGGTATGAACGGCTCGCGCAGCAGCGGCATCCCCGCCTGGTCCGGCGTACGGTCAGCTTTGCGGTGATTGTCCTCGGCGCACGACGCGACCGTGTTCAGCCAGCTGTCCGCACCCCCGTGCGACCGCGGCACCACGTGGTCCACGGTCGTGGCGCGCTTTCCGCAGTACGCGCACCGGTGCTGGTCCCGTATCAGCACACCCCGCCTCGACCACGGTGCCTGTCTTCGGAACGGCACCCGGACGTAGCGGCAGAGCCTGATCACCCGCGGCACCGGGAGATCGACCGCGACGCCACGCATACGGAGTCCGGGATGGGCCTGCTCCACGACGGCCTTGTCCTGCAGGACAAGCACCACCGCACGGTTGAGTGTCACTGTCGACAGCGGCTCGAAGCTCGCATTCAGAACCAGCGTGTCACGCATCTCGCCCACCTCCCGTTCGCCGGCCCAGCCCCGTGGCGGGCCTTGGGCTTGGATCAACTGTGGCCGGGCGCGCCGAGATGGACAACGCAATAAAAGATGCCCTGCCCTGGTCTCTCCAAGACCAGGGCAGGGCAAACAACAAACGAACGGTGAGCTCTAGGCGGGAGTCTCGTACTCACCGATCAGATGCGCACGGGCGAGCGCGTGGAACCGGAGATGGAAGCCCACCGCCGCGGGCGAGGCGTCCGCGTCGGGGCCGAGCTTCTCGCTGTCCACCGCGTACACGGTGAACACGTAGCGGTGGTTCTCACCGGCCGGGGGAGCAGCGCCGCCGAAGTCCTTCGACCCGTAGTCGTTGCGGGCCTGAACGGCACCCTCGGGCAGCCCCTCGAACTTCCCGCTGCCCGCACCGGCCGGCAGCTCGGTGACCGACGCCGGGATGTCGAAGAGCACCCAGTGCCAGAAACCGCTGCCTGTCGGCGCGTCCGGATCGAAGCAGGTCACGGCGAAGCTCTTGGTCTCCGCCGGGAACCCTTCCCACCGCAGCTGCGGCGAGGTGTTGCCTGCCGCGTGGACCTGGGCGTCCTTCAGCACCGACCCCGGCGCGATGTCATCACTGGCCACCGTGAACGACGGCACCGCAGGATGAAAGTCGTGCGGAAGGGGCGCCCTCTTGGGCTCGGTCACGTCTGAACCTCCGAATTCGGCTGTCCTGCCTACCGCATCCGAGCCTAAGACTTGTCCCGTAACTGCTGGTCACGGGTGAGATGATCTTCGGGTGTCTGGTGTGATCACGGCGTCGGAGCCGTCCTGGATAGCCCCGTTCACCGGGCTGAGCCCGCGTTCCTTCGGCAGGTTGGTGACCGCACTGCGCCGCGAAGGTGCAGATCCGGTCCGTAAGGGCCGCCCGTGGGGACTTCCGCTGGAGGACCGGGTTCTGCTCGTCGCGGCCTACTGGCGCACGAACCTGACAATGCGCCAACTCGCTCCGCTCTTCGGTGTATCGAAGTCCGCGGCGGACCGCATCATCGACCACCTCGGCCCGTCGCTGGCGCTCCAGCCCCGCAAACGGTTCCGCAAGGACACCGTGCTCATCGTGGACGGCACCCTGGTGCCCACCCGCGACCACAGCATCGCCGAGCAGTCCAAGAACTACCGGTACTCCACGAACCACCAGGTCGTCATCGACGCCGATACCCGCCTGGTCGTCGTGGTCGGCCGGCCCTTGCCCGGCAACCGCAACGACTGCAGGGCGTGGGAGGAGTCCGGCGCGAAGGCCGCCGTCGGCAAGGCCATGACGATCGCCGACGGCGGCTATCCGGGCACCGGACTCGTCATGCCACACCGTCGGCGCAAAGGTGAAGAACTGCCTGACTGGAAGCAGGCCCACAACAAGTCCCACAAACAGGTTCGCGCCCGCGTGGAGCACGTTTTTGCCCGCATGAAGACCTGGAAGATCCTCCGCGACTGCCGCCTCAAGGGCGATGGCGTCCACCACGCCATGCTCGGAATCGCCCGCCTCCACAACCTCAACCTCGCCGGATAGGCGGGCGGCCGGACCGGCCACCAGCCACGCCCGCACCCCACCCAAGATCATTTACGGGACAAGCCTTAGAGCCAGTTACGACGCCCGCCGACATCGGCGAGCCACTGGTTGAGGTACGCCGCCCAGTCGGTCGACTGGAAATCGTGGTGCCCCACCTTGAAGGCCTTGTACGAGTCGCTGCTCTCGCTGAACAGACCCGGCTTCTTGTCCATCTCGAGGATGACGTCCATCTCGCGGTCGTCCGCGACGAAGGTCAGCTCGACCTGGTTCAGCCCGCGGTACTGCTGCGGCGGCAGGAACTCGATCTCCTGGTAGAACGGCAGCTTCTGCCGCGTCCCACGGATGTGGCCGCGCTCCATGTCCGCGCTCTTGAAGCGGAAGCCCAGCTGGATGAAGGCGTCCAGGATCGCCTGCTGCGACGGCAGCGGGTGCACATTGATCGGGTCCAGGTCGCCCGAGTCCACGGCCCGCGCGATCTCCAGCTCTGTCGTCACACCGATGTTCATCCCGCGCAGCTGCTGCCCGGCGATGCTCGTGACCGGGGTCTCCCACGGAATGTCGAGCCCGAACGGCACCACGTGCACCGCCCCGGCCTTCACCTCGAACGCGCCGCCGAGCCGCTGCTTGGTGAACTCGATGTCCTGCTTGACCTCCTGGTCACCGCCCTCGACCTCGACGCGTGCCTGCAGACCGACGGAGAGCCCCTCGATCTGCTGATCCACCGAGCCACCCTGGATACGCACCTCGCCCTGGACGACACCGCCCGGTACGACGTTTTCCTCGGTAAGCACTGTCTCGACGGACGCGCCACCGGCGCCCAGGCTCGCGAGCAGCTTCTTGAAGCCCATGTCCACTCCTTATTGGTCCTGACCTCTACATACGCGCGACGACCGTAGTCGGTTCCCCGCTACTCTCGTACGCCATGATCGAGAGCCCCGACCGTACGCCGCTGCCCCGGGACTTCTTCGACCGCCCTGTACTGGAGGTCGCCCCCGAGCTTCTCGGCTGCACCCTGGCACGTCTCACCGACGACGGCCCCATCGAGCTTCGCCTCACGGAGGTGGAGGCGTACGCGGGCGACCTCGACCCCGGCTCCCACGCCTACCGCGGCCGCACCGCGCGCAATGCCGTGATGTTCGGCCCGCCAGGTCATGCGTACGTCTACTTCACCTACGGCATGTGGCACTGCCTGAATGTGGTGTGCGGCCCGGAGGGCAGGGCGAGCGGGATCCTGCTGCGCGCCGGCGAGATCCGAGTAGGCGCTGATCTCGCGCGTAATCGTCGGATCTCGGCCCGCTATGAGAGGGAACTGGCCAAAGGCCCCGCCCGCCTGGCAACGGCCCTCGACGTCGACCGCGCGCTGAACGGCACCGATCTCTGCGCGGGTCCTGAGACCCCGCTGTCGCTACTGCGCGGCACCGCACCCGGCCCTGACCAGGTGCGCAGTGGCCCCCGCACGGGGGTGGGCGGCGACGGTACCCACCAGCCCTGGCGATTCTGGATCGACGGCGACCCCACGGTCAGTCCCTACCGGGCTCACGCACCCCGTCGCAGGACAACTTGACTCGCCTTCGCGGGCCGCCTAACGTAGCCCGAGCCGCTTGAGACGGGCCCTGCTGTTCAGCATCCCGAAGTGGCCATCCACTACTTGCAACGAACCCAACCGGGTGCGATTTCGGCATGCCGAAATTCAAGCCCACTGACTCGATTATGAGTCGCCCGGGGAATCGGCTAAAGTAGTGAACGCCGAAAGGGAAACGCGAAAGCGAAGAACCGGAAAGCGAAACCCCCTTCCGACGGGGAATCGGACACGAAAGAGTCTGATAGAGTCGGAAACGCAAGACCGAAGGGAAGCGCCCGGAGGAAAGCCCGAGAGGGTGAGTACAAAGGAAGCGTCCGTTCCTTGAGAACTCAACAGCGTGCCAAAAGTCAACGCCAGATATGTTGATACCCCGACCTGCTTCGGCAGGTTCGAGGTTCCTTTGAAAGTCCTGCACGCCCATGCGGCGGGCAGGCAATAACACAGCGAGGACGCTGTGAACGATCGGTCATATTCCGACCTGATCGTTCCGCTCTTGTGGTGTTGCCCCGCAGTCTTTAATCGGACGCAGTCGGGAAAGCATTCATGGAGAGTTTGATCCTGGCTCAGGACGAACGCTGGCGGCGTGCTTAACACATGCAAGTCGAACGATGAAGCCCTTCGGGGTGGATTAGTGGCGAACGGGTGAGTAACACGTGGGCAATCTGCCCTTCACTCTGGGACAAGCCCTGGAAACGGGGTCTAATACCGGATAACACCCACTCCTGCATAGGAGAGGGTTAAAAGCTCCGGCGGTGAAGGATGAGCCCGCGGCCTATCAGCTTGTTGGTGGGGTAATGGCCTACCAAGGCGACGACGGGTAGCCGGCCTGAGAGGGCGACCGGCCACACTGGGACTGAGACACGGCCCAGACTCCTACGGGAGGCAGCAGTGGGGAATATTGCACAATGGGCGAAAGCCTGATGCAGCGACGCCGCGTGAGGGATGACGGCCTTCGGGTTGTAAACCTCTTTCAGCAGGGAAGAAGCGAAAGTGACGGTACCTGCAGAAGAAGCGCCGGCTAACTACGTGCCAGCAGCCGCGGTAATACGTAGGGCGCAAGCGTTGTCCGGAATTATTGGGCGTAAAGAGCTCGTAGGCGGCTTGTCACGTCGGATGTGAAAGCCCGGGGCTTAACCCCGGGTCTGCATTCGATACGGGCTAGCTAGAGTGTGGTAGGGGAGATCGGAATTCCTGGTGTAGCGGTGAAATGCGCAGATATCAGGAGGAACACCGGTGGCGAAGGCGGATCTCTGGGCCATTACTGACGCTGAGGAGCGAAAGCGTGGGGAGCGAACAGGATTAGATACCCTGGTAGTCCACGCCGTAAACGTTGGGAACTAGGTGTTGGCGACATTCCACGTCGTCGGTGCCGCAGCTAACGCATTAAGTTCCCCGCCTGGGGAGTACGGCCGCAAGGCTAAAACTCAAAGGAATTGACGGGGGCCCGCACAAGCAGCGGAGCATGTGGCTTAATTCGACGCAACGCGAAGAACCTTACCAAGGCTTGACATATACCGGAAAGCATCAGAGATGGTGCCCCCCTTGTGGTCGGTATACAGGTGGTGCATGGCTGTCGTCAGCTCGTGTCGTGAGATGTTGGGTTAAGTCCCGCAACGAGCGCAACCCTTGTTCTGTGTTGCCAGCATGCCCTTCGGGGTGATGGGGACTCACAGGAGACTGCCGGGGTCAACTCGGAGGAAGGTGGGGACGACGTCAAGTCATCATGCCCCTTATGTCTTGGGCTGCACACGTGCTACAATGGCCGGTACAATGAGCTGCGATGCCGCGAGGCGGAGCGAATCTCAAAAAGCCGGTCTCAGTTCGGATTGGGGTCTGCAACTCGACCCCATGAAGTCGGAGTTGCTAGTAATCGCAGATCAGCATTGCTGCGGTGAATACGTTCCCGGGCCTTGTACACACCGCCCGTCACGTCACGAAAGTCGGTAACACCCGAAGCCGGTGGCCCAACCCCTTGTGGGAGGGAGCTGTCGAAGGTGGGACTGGCGATTGGGACGAAGTCGTAACAAGGTAGCCGTACCGGAAGGTGCGGCTGGATCACCTCCTTTCTAAGGAGCACTTCTAGGCCGGTTTTCCGGTCCAGGGGCCAGTACATCGGCGAATGTCCGGTGCTGGTTGCTCATGGGTGGAACGTTGACTATTCGGCACGATTGGTTCGGGACTGTTAGTACTGCTTCGGCGTGGAACACAGAATCTGGATCGAACGTGCCGGGCGCGCTGTTGGGTATCTGAGGGTACGGACTACGGTCTGAACCTTCGCGATGCCGGCCCCAGTGAACTCGCCCGTGAGGGTGGGGTGGTGGGTGGCTGGTCGTTGCTTGAGAACTGCACAGTGGACGCGAGCATCTGTGGCCAAGTTTTTAAGGGCGCACGGTGGATGCCTTGGCACCAGGAACCGATGAAGGACGTGGGAGGCCACGATAGTCCCCGGGGAGCCGTCAACCAGGCTTTGATCCGGGGGTTTCCGAATGGGGAAACCCGGCAGTCGTCATGGGCTGTCACCCACTGCTGAACACATAGGCAGTGTGGAGGGAACGAGGGGAAGTGAAACATCTCAGTACCCTCAGGAAGAGAAAACAACCGTGATTCCGGGAGTAGTGGCGAGCGAAACCGGATGAGGCCAAACCGTATGCGTGTGATACCCGGCAGGGGTTGCGCATACGGGGTTGTGGGATCGCACTTCAACAGTCTGCCGGCTGTTGGGCGAGTCAGAAACCGTTGATGTAGGCGAAGGACATGCGAAAGGTCCGGCGTAGAGGGTAAGACCCCCGTAGCTGAAACATCAACGGCTTGCTTGTGCGACACCCAAGTAGCACGGGGCCCGAGAAATCCCGTGTGAATCTGGCGGGACCACCCGTTAAGCCTAAATATTCCCTGGTGACCGATAGCGGATAGTACCGTGAGGGAATGGTGAAAAGTACCGCGGGAGCGGAGTGAAATAGTACCTGAAACCGTGTGCCTACAAGCCGTGGGAGCGTCGCTGTATGTGCTTGCACATACAGTCGTGACTGCGTGCCTTTTGAAGAATGAGCCTGCGAGTTTGCGGTGTGTTGCGAGGTTAACCCGTGTGGGGAAGCCGTAGCGAAAGCGAGTCCGAACAGGGCGATTCAGTAGCGCGCTCAAGACCCGAAGCGGAGTGATCTAGCCATGGGCAGGTTGAAGCGGAGGTAAGACTTCGTGGAGGACCGAACCCACCAGGGTTGAAAACCTGGGGGATGACCTGTGGTTAGGGGTGAAAGGCCAATCAAACTCCGTGATAGCTGGTTCTCCCCGAAATGCATTTAGGTGCAGCGTCGTGTGTTTCTTGCCGGAGGTAGAGCACTGGATAGGCGATGGGCCCTACCGGGTTACTGACCTTAGCCAAACTCCGAATGCCGGTAAGTGAGAGCGCGGCAGTGAGACTGTGGGGGATAAGCTCCATGGTCGAGAGGGAAACAGCCCAGAGCATCGACTAAGGCCCCTAAGCGTACGCTAAGTGGGAAAGGATGTGGAGTCGCAGAGACAACCAGGAGGTTGGCTTAGAAGCAGCCACCCTTGAAAGAGTGCGTAATAGCTCACTGGTCAAGTGATTCCGCGCCGACAATGTAGCGGGGCTCAAGCGTACCGCCGAAGTCGTGTCATTCGTACATATATCCCCAACGGGAGTACGGATGGGTAGGGGAGCGTCGTGTGCCGGGTGAAGCAGCCGCGGAAGCGAGTTGTGGACGGTTCACGAGTGAGAATGCAGGCATGAGTAGCGATACACACGTGAGAAACGTGTGCGCCGATTGACTAAGGGTTCCTGGGTCAAGCTGATCTGCCCAGGGTAAGTCGGGACCTAAGGCGAGGCCGACAGGCGTAGTCGATGGACAACCGGTTGATATTCCGGTACCCGCTTTGAAACGCCCAATATCGAGCCCATTAATGCTAAGGCCGTGAAGCCGCCCTGGAGCCTTCGGGCAAAGGGGAGTGGTGGAGCCGCCGGTCCAAGGTGGTAGTAGGTAAGCGATGGGGTGACGCAGGAAGGTAGTCCAGCCCGGGCGGTGGTTGTCCCGGGGTAAGGGTGTAGGCCGTGTGATAGGCAAATCCGTCACACATTAAGGCTGAGACCTGATGCCGAGCCGATTGTGGTGAAGTGGATGATCCTATGCTGTCGAGAAAAGCCTCTAGCGAGTTTCATGGCGGCCCGTACCCTAAACCGACTCAGGTGGTCAGGTAGAGAATACCGAGGCGTTCGGGTGAACTATGGTTAAGGAACTCGGCAAAATGCCCCCGTAACTTCGGGAGAAGGGGGGCCATCACTGGTGAGAGGACTTGCTCCTTGAGCTGGGGGTGGCCGCAGAGACCAGCGAGAAGCGACTGTTTACTAAAAACACAGGTCCGTGCGAAGCCGTAAGGCGATGTATACGGACTGACGCCTGCCCGGTGCTGGAACGTTAAGGGGACCGGTTAGTCACATTTCGGTGTGGCGAAGCTGAGAACTTAAGCGCCAGTAAACGGCGGTGGTAACTATAACCATCCTAAGGTAGCGAAATTCCTTGTCGGGTAAGTTCCGACCTGCACGAATGGCGTAACGACTTCTCGACTGTCTCAACCATAGGCCCGGTGAAATTGCACTACGAGTAAAGATGCTCGTTTCGCGCAGCAGGACGGAAAGACCCCGGGACCTTTACTACAGTTTGATATTGGTGTTCGGTTCGGCTTGTGTAGGATAGGTGGGAGACTGTGAACTCTGGACGCCAGTTCAGGGGAGTCATCGTTGAAATACCACTCTGGTCGTGCTGGATGTCTAACCTGGGTCCGTGATCCGGATCAGGGACAGTGTCTGATGGGTAGTTTAACTGGGGCGGTTGCCTCCTAAAGAGTAACGGAGGCGCCCAAAGGTTCCCTCAGCCTGGTTGGCAATCAGGTGTTGAGTGTAAGTGCACAAGGGAGCTTGACTGTGAGACCGACGGGTCGAGCAGGGACGAAAGTCGGGACTAGTGATCCGGCGGTGGCTTGTGGAAGCGCCGTCGCTCAACGGATAAAAGGTACCCCGGGGATAACAGGCTGATCTTCCCCAAGAGTCCATATCGACGGGATGGTTTGGCACCTCGATGTCGGCTCGTCGCATCCTGGGGCTGGAGTCGGTCCCAAGGGTTGGGCTGTTCGCCCATTAAAGCGGTACGCGAGCTGGGTTTAGAACGTCGTGAGACAGTTCGGTCCCTATCCGCTGCGCGCGCAGGAGTCTTGAGAAGGGCTGTCCCTAGTACGAGAGGACCGGGACGGACGAACCTCTGGTGTGCCAGTTGTCCTGCCAAGGGCATGGCTGGTTGGCTACGTTCGGAAAGGATAACCGCTGAAAGCATCTAAGCGGGAAGCCTGCTTCGAGATGAGGACTCCCACCTCCTAGAGAGGGTAAGGCTCCCAGTAGACGACTGGGTTGATAGGCCAGATGTGGAAGCCGGGCAACCGGTGAAGCTGACTGGTACTAATAGGCCGAGGGCTTGTCCTCAGTTGCTCGCGTCCACTGTGTTGTTCCCGGGTTGCGAACAGTCGCACCGGTTGAACAGTTTCATCTCTTAATTGAAGAGTGTGCTTGTTCGCTAGAGCCCGATAGGGTTTCGGTGGTCATAGCGTTAGGGAAACGCCCGGTTACATTCCGAACCCGGAAGCTAAGCCTTTCAGCGCCGATGGTACTGCAGGGGGGACCCTGTGGGAGAGTAGGACACCGCCGAACAATCTTTCAAGGACCCGTGGTCCAGCGTTCATGCTGGACCACGGGTCCTTTTTGTTTTGCCTATTTTTTCGAAGCGCGTCCGATGGCCGGCTGCGCGAGAATGACTGCAGTACCCGAAGACAGGAGTCACGCCGATGTCCCCCAACTCTCCCGACGATCGTCCGGAGCGCGAGCCGCGTCGTAGGGACGGTGGCGACAAGGGCGGCTTCCGCGGCGGCCGTGACGACCGTGACCGCGATCGTGGGCCGCGTCGTGATGATGACCGTGGTGGTCGCCCCAGCGGTGGTGGTGGCTACGGGTCCCGTCCCAGTGGTGGCGGTGGCGGCGGTTTCCGGCGTGACGACCGTTCAGGCGGCGGCACTGGCGGCGGTTATGGGCGTCGTGATGACCGTCCGAGCGGGCCGCGTCGTGATGATGACCGTGGTGGTCGCCCCAGTGGTGGTGGTGGCTACGGGTCCCGTCCCAGTGGTGGCGGTGGCGGCGGTTTCCGGCGTGACGACCGCTCCGGCGGTGGCAGTGGCGGCGGGTTCCGGCGCGACGACCGTCGTGATGACCGTCCGAGCGGGCCGCGTCGTGATGATGACCGTGGTGGTCGCCCCAGTGGTGGTGGTGGCTACGGTTCCCGTCCCAGTGGTGGCGGTGGCGGCGGTTTCCGGCGTGACGACCGCTCCGGCGGTGGCAGTGGCGGCGGGTTCCGGCGCGACGACCGTCGCGATGATCGTCCGGGGTTCCCCCGCGATGACCGTGCCCCCCGTCGTGATGACGACCGTGGTGGGTACCGCGGGGCGCGACGTGACGATGACCGTGGCGGTCGCCCCAGCGGCGGCGGTGACTTCGGGCGTCGTGATGACCGTCCGAGCGGGCCGCGTCGTGACGACGACCGTGGCGGTTTCCGGCGCGATGACCGTTCCGGCGGTGGCAGTGGCGGCGGTTTCCGACGCGACGACCGTCGCGACGACCGTCGTGATGACCGTCCGAGCGGGCCGCGACGTGACGATGACCGTGGTGGTCGCCCCAGTGGTGGCGGTGGCGGCTACGGACGCCGTGACGACCGGCGCGATGACCGCCGTGACGACCGCCGTGACGACCGCGGTGGCTACCGCGGATCTCGTGACGACCGCGGTGGCTTCGGGCGACGTGACGACCGTGACCGCGGGGACCGGGAGCCGATCAAGCGGCTGCCGATTCCCGACGACGTCACGGGCGACGAGATCGACAAGGATGTACGGCAGGAGCTTCAGAGCCTGCCGAAGGGGCTCGCCGAGGACGTCGCCAAGAACCTCGTCATGGTTGCCAACCTGATCGACGAGGACCCCGAGCAGGCATACGCGTACTCCAAGGTGGCGCTGCGGCTTGCCTCGCGTGTGGCCGCTGTGCGTGAGGCCGCCGGCTTCGCCGCGTACGCGACGCAGAAGTACGCCGAGGCGCTGGCCGAGTTCCGGGCGGCCCGGCGCATGACCGGGAGCGTCGAGCTGTGGCCCGTCATGGCGGACTGCGAGCGCGGGCTCGGACGGCCCGAGCGGGCGATGGCGATGGCCGGTGAGGCCGAGGTGCAGAAGCTCGACAAGGCCGGCCAGGTCGAGATGCGGCTGGTCGCGGCCGGAGCGCGCAGGGACATGGGGCAGATCGATGCCGCCATCGTGACCCTGCAGAGCCCCGAGCTGGCGTCCAATTCCGTACAGCCCTGGACCGCGCGGCTGCGTTACGCGTACGCCGATGCGCTGCTGGCCGCCGGGCGCGAGGACGAGGCGCGTGAGTGGTTCGCCAAGGCGCTCGAGGCCGACAAGGACGGGGCGACCGACGCCTCGGACCGCCTTGCCGAGATGGACGGCGTGGAGTTCGTCGACGCCATGGACGAGGACGACTCCGGCGATGCCGACGAGTCGGCGGCCCCCGCTGCCGAGGCCGATGACGACGACGTCGAGGGTGACAAGGCCGAGTAGGTAAGTGCACGTATACGAAAGGGCGGCACCCGCATCGGGTGCCGCCCTTTCGTATGTCCGCTGCCCCATCCGCTGCCCGGGGTCCGCCGCCGCAGTCGGGGTCAGTCCAGATCCAGGCTTCTCAGGACCAGGCCGGTCGCCGGTTTCGGGCCGAACGACGTGGACTTGCGCGGCATGGTGACACCTTCGCGGGCGAGGTCGCGCACGACCTCTTCCCGTACCGGATGCATCAGCACCGCCGTACTGTCGTGGCGTTCCGCCTGGGTGACCGCCGCCTCGGTGTCGTGGATGTACGCGATGTACTCCGGGGTGTCCGGGATTCGCCAGATGTGGTCCAGGAGCGTGGAGTGGAGGACCGTGGCATCGAGCGTGCGCCAGGCCTCCGGGCGGTCGTCGCGGACCGTACGGGACAGCAGATCCGGGTCCGGGCGGTCGACGAGATGGAACCCGCCGTCGCCCGCGAGCAGGAAGGCGTTTCCCTCGCCGGCCGCGTCCGCGAGTGCGTCGAGCGCCTGCTGCATCGGGACGTCGAGGCGCTGGATGCGGAAGGAGCCCCTCAGCGCGGCGAGCGCTTCGGAGACGGGGAGGCGATGCAGCAGACGGTGGATCGCGCGGACGCGGAGCGGATAGCGTGCCGTGTCGATCAGGAGGACGAGGCCGTAGCTCCACGGGCCGTCCGAGGGGTGTTCGGCGCGCAGCCGCAGATAGGTCGCCCAGCGGTGGTGGCCGTCGGCGATCAGAGCCTGGCGGTCGGCCAGATCGGACCGGATCTCGGCCAGGTCGCCCGGGTCGGTGACGGACCAGAGCCGGTGGCTGATGCCGTCCTCTGTCGTGGTGGCCAGGAGCGCGGAGCGCAGGATGGTGCGTTCGATGACCGCGGTCGCGCCGGTGTGGGCGCCGACACCAGGAGTCGCACCAGTACCCGCACCAGTACCCGCACCTGCACCGTTGCCGTCGCTGTTGTCCGCGCTGCGGTAAGTGAGGAGCAGCGGTTCCAGATTGGCGGCGGTCGTACGCATCAGAGCCGCGCGGTCCGCGACGATGTCCGGCATCACGTCCTCGTGCGGCAGGACAACGCCCTCGGACGGTTCGGACAGGGCGAGCGCTCCGATGATGCCGCGCTGCAGCATGTCGCCCTTGTGCTGCTCGTACACATAGAGCGCGGGATCCGGGTCCGGGGCCAGGATGCCCTCGGCGATCCAGCGGTCGAGCGTCTCGGCGGCCTGCTGGTGGCGGGCGCCGGCAGTGGTTGCCTGCGGCAGGATCAGCCGGACGATGTTGTGGGGGTCCGCCGACTCGAGGTGGAGCAGTCCGTCGGGCCTGACGACAACGTCGTACGGCGGCGAGGTCACGGCGGCGAGACTGCCCACCCGCTCGGGGACGTAGCGCAGTCCACGGAACGGGATCAGATGCAGACCGTCATTGGCCGCAGGACCATCGGTGTTCATTTGTGCATCGTATGTGGGGTAGGCGGATGAGCGATGATCGGGGGAGTGGCACCGATCGAGGAGCGGAACGTATGAGCCAGCAGAGCGGAAACCGGCCGAGCAGGAACCGGCCGAGCGGGAGTGCGACGGCGCTGAGCGAGGCGTACGACACGGCTCTGCTCGATCTCGACGGGGTCGTGTACGCGGGCGGTGAGGCGATCGTCCACGCTGTCGAGTCGCTGGGGACGGCGCGGGACGGCGGTATGCATCTCGCGTACGTGACGAACAACGCGCTGCGGACGCCGGATGCCGTCGCGGATCACCTGACGGAGCTCGGGATCCCGACGGACGCCGGGGATGTGATCACGTCGGCGCAGGCGGTGGCGCGACTGATCTCCGATCAGGTCCCGGCGGGCGCACGGGTGTTGGTGATCGGCGGCGAGGGGCTGCGGGTCGCGCTGCGCGAGCGGGGGCTCGAGCCGGTGGATTCTGCCGATGACGAGCCGGTGGCGGTGGTGCAGGGGTACGGCGGCCCGGATCTGCCGTGGGGAAGGTTCGCCGAGGCCTGTTACGCGATCGCGCGGGGCGTGCCGTGGTTCGCGTCCAACACCGACCTGACGATTCCGAGTGCGCGAGGGATCGCGCCCGGCAACGGCGCGGCGGTCGAGGTCGTCCGGATTGCGACGGGTGGGGAACCTCAGGTCGCCGGTAAGCCGCTGCCGCCGATGCACCGCGAAACGGTCCTGCGGACGGGCGCCGAGCGGCCGCTGGTGGTCGGGGACCGGCTGGACACGGACATCGAGGGCGCGTTCAACGGGGGCGTCGACTCGCTTCTCGTACTGACCGGGGTGACCGACGGGGCGCAGCTGCTGGCCGCGCCGCCCGAGCACCGGCCGACATACGTCGACGCCGACCTGCGCGGGATGCTGACCGGGCAGCCCGAAGTGGCCGAGGCGGAGGGCGGGTTCGTGTGCGGGGGGTGGACCGCGTCCGTACGGGAGGATGCCCTCGCGCTCGACGGGGACGGGGATGCCATGGACGGGCTGCGGGCGCTGTGCGCGGCGGCCTGGACGCAGGCGGGGAACGGTTCCTGCGGTCTGGATGGCGGCAAGGCGCTGGCGCGGCTGGGGCTGTAGACCTCGTACGGCCCCGGGCGGTCCGGTGTCCGGGGCCGCGTGCAGCCCCGAGTGGACGCGGGGCTGTACCAGGCCCCGAGTTCAGGCATCGCCACCGGATCAGGCGTCCTCGCCGCCCGCGCTGAGCAGGCCGAGGGTGGGAGCGGGGGTGGGGGCCCGGGCGCCCTTCTCCGCGTCGACCGAAGTGTGCCTCGAGGCAACCGCCCTTGCTCCTCCCGGAGTCGGTGGACGATTTTGGCGTCCCGGTCGGGGGCGGGGAGCAGCAGTCGACAGGGAGGAGGGAGGCTGTCCGCGGAGGAGGCCTCCCTCATCAAGACATGATGAGAGGGTAGGCTAACCTAACCACGTGTTGGTCGACAGTCCCCCCGAACAAAGCGCGGAGCCGATACCCGCGCCCGCGTCCCGGAAGCGTCATGCGCTGCGCGCCACCGGGCTGCTGGTGTCCCTCGGCATCCTGCTGCTGGTCTGCGTCGCCAGTATCGCCGTCGGTGCCAAACCGGTTCCGCTCTCCGATGTGTGGCACGGCCTGTTCCACAACTCGGGCGTCGGCAATGACGTGATCATCCACGACGTGCGTGTGCCGCGGACGCTGCTCGGCCTGCTCGCCGGCGCGGCCCTCGGCCTCGCCGGCGCGGTGATGCAGGCCCTGACGCGCAACCCGCTCGCGGAACCGGGGCTGTTGGGCGTGAACGCCGGGGCCTCCGCCGCCGTCGTCTCCGCCATCAGCTTCCTCGGCGTGACCTCGCTCACCGGCTACGTGTGGTTCGCGTTCCTCGGCGCGGCCGTCGTCTCCGCGCTCGTCTACGTCCTCGGCGGCAGCCGCTCCGCGACTCCGGTACGGCTCGCGCTCGCCGGTACGGCAGCAACCGCCGCGCTCTACGGCTACATCAACGCCGTACAGCTGCTGGACTCCGCCGCGCTGGACCGGCTCAGGTTCTGGACGGTCGGCTCGCTGGCCTCGGCCGACATGGAGACCATCGGCAAGGTGTGGCCCTTCATCGCCATCGGCGTGGTGCTCGCGCTCCTGCTCGCCCGTCCGCTGAACGCGATGGAGATGGGCGACGACACCGCCCGCTCGCTCGGCGCGCATCTGAGCCGCACCCGCGTCCTGTCGATGCTCGCCGTCACCCTGCTGTGCGGGGCGGCGACCGCCGCCTGCGGGCCGATCATCTTCGTCGGGCTGATGATCCCGCACCTCGTCCGCTTCATCACCGGCCCCGACATGCGGTGGATCCTGCCGTACGCGACGGTCCTCTCGCCCGTTCTGCTGCTGGGCTCCGACGTCGTCGGCAGGGTCGTCACCCGCCCCTCGGAGCTGCAGGTCGGCATCGTCACCGCGCTGATCGGCGGGCCTGTCTTCATCTGTCTCGTACGCCGCAAGAGGATGGCCCAGCTGTGAAGGCCGCGAAAGCGATACGCACTCCCGGCGGGCTCTCCGTCCGCCTCGATCCGAGGGCGACCGCCGTCGTCCTGCTGCTCACCGCGGCCGCCGTGGCGAGCGGAGTCGTACTGATCGGCAGCGGCGACTTCCCGATCTCACCCGGCGACGTGGTCGCCACACTGCTCGGGAACGGCACGCAGGCGCAGGAGTTCATCGTCCACGAGCTGCGGCTGCCGCGGGTGCTGGTCGCCGTGCTGGTCGGCGTCACGCTCGCGCTGAGCGGCGCGATCTTCCAGTCCATCTCCCGCAATCCGCTCGGCAGCCCGGATGTGATCGGCTTCGGTCAGGGCGCCACCGTCGGTGCCCTCACCGTGATCGTGCTCTTCCCCGGCGGAGCCGTCGCGGTGGCGGGCGGTGCGATCGTCGGCGGCCTGGTGACCGGTGTCGCGATCTATGTGCTTGCCTGGAAGCGCGGTGTGCACGGCTTCCGGCTGGTCCTCATCGGCATCGGCATGGCGGCCATGCTCACCGCCGCCAACCACTATCTGCTCACCAAGGCCAACCTGATCGAGGCCACCCGGGCAACGCTGTGGATGACCGGCTCGCTCGATGGCCGCGACTGGGCCCAGGTCTGGCCGATGCTCGGGGTGTGTGCCGTCCTGGTCCCGGTGGTGTTCGCGTACGGACGGCCGCTGCGGATGCTCGAGATGGGGGACGACGCGGCGTACGCGCTGGGTGTGCCCGTCGAGCGCACCCGGGTGGTGCTGATGAGCTGCGGCGTCCTGTTCATCGCCGTCGCGACCGCGGCCGCCGGGCCGATCGCCTTCGTCGCGCTGAGCGCGCCGCAGCTCGCCCGCCGGCTGACCCGCTCGCCGGGACCCAACCTCGCGGCCTCCGCGATCATGGGCGCCGCGCTGATGCTGATCGCGGACTGGATCGCCACCAACATCTTCGGCGATCGCCAGCTGCCGGTCGGTGTGGTGACCGGGGTGCTCGGCGGCTGCTATCTGCTGTGGCTGCTGGTCACCGAACGCAAGGCAGGACGCATATGAACCCCGTGAAGCCGGCGAAGACTGTGGAACCGGAAGCCAGGAGTACGACGACAATGCAGCGCCTCACCGCGGAATCGGTCACCCTCGGCTACGACCAGCGGGTCATCGCCGAGAACCTCTCGGTCGAGATCCCCGACAACTCCTTCACGGTGATCGTCGGCCCGAACGCCTGCGGCAAGTCGACATTGCTGCGTGCCCTGTCCCGGATGCTCAAGCCCTCCCAGGGCCGGGTTCTGCTGGACGGGCAGGTCATCGGCTCGATGCCGGCGAAGAAGGTCGCCAGGACGCTGGGTCTGCTGCCGCAGTCGTCGATCGCGCCGGACGGGATCACGGTTGCCGATCTCGTGGCGCGCGGCCGTTACCCGCACCAGGGGCTGCTGCGCCAGTGGTCGCCGGAGGACGAGCGGATTGTCGAGGAATCGATGGCCGCGACCGGAGTCGGCGAACTGGCAGAGCGCTATGTCGACGAATTGTCCGGCGGTCAGCGGCAGCGCGTCTGGATCGCCATGGCGCTCGCCCAGCAGACCCCGCTGCTGCTTCTCGACGAGCCCACGACGTATCTCGACATCCAGCACCAGATCGACGTACTCGACCTGTGCGCCGAGCTCCACGAGACTCAGGGGCGCACGCTCGTCGCCGTACTGCACGATCTGAACCACGCCGCCCGCTACGCCACGCACCTGATCGCCCTGCGCGACGGCGAGATCGTCGCGCAGGGGCCGCCGGACGTGGTCGTCACGGCGGAGCTGGTGGAGCAGGTCTTCGGGCTGCGCTGCCAGGTCATCGACGATCCGGAGACCGGGACGCCGCTGGTGGTGCCGGCGGGGCGCAAGGCACGGACCGCTGTCGCTGTCGCAGCGGCGGCCAAAGGCTGACGACCAGGGAGGCCTGACAGCCGCGGGCCGGCGGGCGACGGCCTGACGGCCTGACGGCTGACGGCTACAGGAGTGTTCTCAGGCGCAGCAGATCACGGAACGCGGCCTCGAGCCTGACCCGGCCCGAGGCCCAGGCCTTCGCGAAGTTCAGCTCGCCGTTCACCATCGCCACCAGGTCGTCGCTCTTCATGGCGAGACGGATCTGCGCCTTGCCGAGAGGTGGGCCCGGGAGAGTGTCGAGCACCACGATCCGGCCGTCGTCGAGACGACCGGTGAAGGTGAGGTCCAGGTCCGTGATGTGGCAGCTGAGGGAACGGTCGAGCGCGGCCGCGCCGCGTACGTCGCCGTTCGCCTGTGCCAGGTTGTCCGAGAGTCTGTCGAGTGCACTGCGGCACTCTTCCGTCGTGGCCATCGTGATCGACCGTACCTCAGGGCTTCGCGGTAGCGTCTGGGCATGAGCGACTCGATGCCTGGCCCGGAGATCCAGGAGCAGCGGATCCAGCGGCGGGAGTTCCCCCCGCCGCGGCCGGAGGCGGCCGACCGGCCGGAGGGAGAGCCGGACGGGCGGCCGGGGCCGGAGGCCCTTGCCGCCGCGGCCGCCCCTGCTTCGTACGACCCCGCCGCGCCCGCGCCCCTGGGGGTGCAGCGGGTGCCGACCGGCAACGCCGGCGTCGACGCTCAGCTGGAGCGGCTGGCCGACGCCGACCACCTTCCGGCGGACGGACACCGCGAGGTGTACGAGGATGTACACCGGGGGCTGCGGGACGCGCTGACCGCGCTGGACGCACGCCCGGCACCTGCACCTCAGGGGCCTTCGCCTTCGCCTTCGTACGACAACAGGAGCTGAACCGAACGTGGCAGGAGTGGCACGCCGCCGTCTCGACGCCGAGCTGGTACGCCGCAACCTCGCACGCTCACGCGAGCACGCGAGCCAGCTGATCTCCGCGGGGCGGGTGACGGTCGGAGGCAGCACCGCGACCAAGTCGGCCACCCAGGTCGAGACCAGCGCCGCCATCGTCGTCGTGTCCGACGACGCCGACCCCGACTACGTCTCGCGCGGCGGCCACAAGCTCGCCGGAGCACTGGCGGCCTTCGTCCCGCTCGGCCTGAAGGTCGCGGGACGGCGGGCTCTGGACGCGGGCGCGTCGACCGGCGGCTTCACCGACGTACTGCTGCGGGCCGGCGCCGGACATGTCGTTGCTGTCGACGTCGGATACGGGCAGCTCGCATGGTCTCTGCAAAGCGATGAACGCGTCACCGTCAAGGACCGTACGAATGTACGCGAGTTGACGTTGGAGGCGATCAATGGAGAGCCGGTGGACGTGGTGGTCGGGGATTTGTCCTTCATTCCGTTGGGCCTGGTGATGCCCGCTCTGGCGCGGTGCGCCGCCCCCGACGCCGATCTGGTGCTGATGGTCAAGCCACAGTTCGAGGTCGGCAAGGAGCGCCTGGGCAGCGGCGGAGTCGTACGCAGTCCCGAGCTGCGCGCGGAAGCGGTACGCGAAGTGGCGCGGCGGGCGGGGGAGCTCGGTCTGGGCGTGCGGGGCGTCACCGCCAGTCCGCTGCCGGGACCCTCCGGGAATGTCGAGTATTTTCTGTGGCTCCGGGCGGGAGCGCCCGAGCTCGATCCGGCGGATGTCGACCGGGCAGTGGCGGAGGGACCTCGTTGACAACGACACCAGCAGCGACACCGGCACGCACGGTTTTCCTGCTCGCGCACACCGGCAGACCTGCGGCGATCCGCAGTGCCGAACTCGTCGTGCAAGGGCTGCTGCGCAGCGGCATCGGCGTACGTGTACTGGAGGCGGAGGCGGTAGACCTGCCGCTGCCGCCCTCCGTCGGAACGGTCCCCGAGGCCACCCCGGACGTGCTCGACGGCTGTGAGCTGCTCATCGTGCTCGGCGGCGACGGGACGCTGCTGCGCGGCGCCGAGATCTCCCGGGCCTCCGGGGTGCCGATGCTCGGCGTCAACCTCGGGCGCGTCGGCTTCCTCGCGGAGGCCGAGCGCGACGACCTCGACAAGGTCGTCGACCGGGTCGTCACGCGCTCCTACGAGGTCGAGGAGCGTATGACCATCGATGTCATCGTGCATACCAACGGCGACATCGTGCACACGGACTGGGCGCTCAACGAGGCCGCCGTGCAGAAGGTCTCGCCCGACCGGATGCTGGAGGTCATCCTCGAGATCGACGGGCGGCCCGTGACCGGCTTCGGCTGCGACGGCATCGTCTGCGCGACGCCGACCGGCTCGACGGCGTACGCCTTCTCGGCCGGCGGGCCGGTGGTGTGGCCGGAGGTGGAGGCCCTCCTGATGGTGCCGATCAGCGCGCACGCACTGTTCGCCAAGCCGCTGGTGACCTCGCCGACCTCGGTGCTGGCGGTCGAGGTGCAGCCGCACACCCCGCACGGGGTGCTGTGGTGCGACGGGCGCAGGACCGTGGAACTGCCGCCGAGCGCTCGGGTGGAGGTGCGGCGCGGGGCCGTTCCCGTACGGCTGGCGCGGCTGCACCACGCGTCCTTCACCGACCGCCTCGTGGCCAAGTTCGCGCTGCCGGTGTCGGGTTGGCGCGGCGCGCCGCACTAGATTCCGGCCGGGCGAACCGGCTGCGCCCGGAGCCGGCCGGGAGTCCGCCGTGGATCCGCCGGGGGCCCGGTGCCCGGGAGAGTGAATCCCGGGCCGGGGTCCGTCGCACAGCGGGCCCCGGACCTCGTAAGGTCATGTCCGTGTTGGAGGAGATGCGGATACGGTCGCTCGGGGTCATCGACGATGCGGTCGTCGAGCTGTCACCCGGTTTCACCGCGGTGACCGGCGAGACGGGCGCGGGCAAGACCATGGTCGTCACCAGCCTGGGGCTGCTGCTCGGCGGTCGCGCCGATCCCGCCCTGGTGCGGATCGGTGCCAAGTCGGCGGTGGTGGAGGGGCGGATCAGTGTGTCCGCCGGAGCCCCTGCCGCCGTACGGGCCGAGGAGGCCGGGGCCGAGTTCGACGACGGCACCCTGCTGATCAGCAGGACCGTCTCCGCCGAGGGACGCTCGCGCGCCCACCTCGGCGGGCGGTCCGTGCCGGTGGGGGTGCTGGCCGAGCTGGCCGACGAGCTTGTCGCCGTGCACGGCCAGACCGACCAGCAGGGTCTGCTGCGGCCCGCGCGGCAGCGGGAGGCGCTCGACCGGTACGCGGGCGGGGCGGTCACCGGGCCGCACGCCAAGTACGCGGCCGCGTACCGGCGGCTGCGGGCCGTGTCCGTGGAGCTGGACACCCTGACCACGCGCGCCCGTGAGCGCGCCCAGGAAGCCGACCTGCTGCGCTTCGGACTCAACGAGGTCGCGGGCGTCGAGCCGCGGGCGGGCGAGGACGTCGAACTCGCCGCGGAGGCGGAGCGGCTGGGCCACGCGGAGGCACTCGCGTCCGCCGCGTCCGTCGCGCACGCCGCGCTCGCGGGCAACCCCGAGGACCCTGAGGGCGTCGACGCGACGACGCTCGTCGCGGGCGCGGGGCGGGCGCTGGACGCCGTACGCTCCCACGACCCGGCGCTCGCCGCGCTCGCCGAGCGGATGGGGGAGATCTCCATCCTGCTCGGGGATGTAGCGGGCGAGCTCGCCGGATACGCGGACAATCTGGATGCCGATCCGCTGCGGCTGGCCGCGGTGGAGGAGCGCCGCGCGGCCCTGACGCAGCTGACGCGCAAGTACGGCGCGGACATCGACGCCGTGCTGGCCTGGGCCGAGGAGGGCGCCGAGCGCCTCACCGAGCTGGAGGGCGACGACGACCGGATCGGGGAGCTGGCGGGGGAGCAGGAGGCGCTGCGGGGCGAACTGTCCGGTCTGGCGCAGGCGCTGACCGACGCGCGCACGGAGGCGGCGGCGCGGTTCGCCGAGGCCGTCACCGCGGAGCTGGCCTCGCTCGCGATGCCGCACGCGCGCGTGTCGTTCGCCATCCGCCAGACCGAGTCCCCCGACGAGGCGTCGGGCGTCATGGTCGGCGGGCGGCCTGTGGCGTACGGTCCCTCAGGCGTCGACGAGGTCGAGCTGCTGCTGGCCCCGCACCCGGGCGCGCCGCCCCGGCCCATCGCCAAGGGCGCGTCGGGCGGTGAGCTCTCGCGGGTGATGCTCGCGGTCGAGGTCGTCTTCGCGGGCACGGATCCCGTGCCGACGTATCTGTTCGACGAGGTCGACGCGGGCGTGGGCGGCAAGGCGGCGGTGGAGATCGGGCGGCGGCTGGCGAAGCTCGCGAAGTCGGCGCAGGTGGTCGTGGTGACGCACCTGCCGCAGGTGGCGGCGTTCGCCGACCGCCAGCTGCTGGTCGAGAAGACGAACGACGGCACGGTGACGAGGAGCGGTGTCACCGTCCTGGAGGGCGAGGACCGGGTGCGCGAGCTGTCGCGGATGCTGGCGGGTCAGGAGGACTCGGAGACGGCGCGGGCCCACGCGGAGGAACTGCTGGCCACGGCCCGCGCGGACGGGTAGCCGACGCGGGGTCGCCCGCGGCGGGCTTGAGGTTGCCCGGGGCGCCGCGCTCCGGGAGCTCGGGGCTGGGGTCTCCGGGGTGTCCGGTCCCTGGGGTGCGGGTTTGGGGTCCGCTCCGGGGTTGCGCCGGGACTGCACGATTTACGGCGCGTTGGAGGTGGCCTCGTGAGGGTGCCGTTTCCCGTGCGCCACACATCACGCTTTACGTCCCGGCTCCACCCCTGCGCGTCCCCCCGTCCGTGACCGGAGCCAAGCCCACACGCGCCGCACCCCGAGAAGCCGACGCCCGTGGGGGTGGTGCCCCGCGTCCCCCGTCCGTGACCGGGGCCAAGCCCACACGCGCCGCACCCCGGGAAGGGGTGCGATGGGGGAGGCCCTGCACCCCGCCCATAGGGTTGCCCTATGCGAGCTGGCCAGAGCACCCGTACCGTCGCGTTCGTCACCGCTCTCGGTGCGACCCGCGCCGTCTGTGCCGCGCTGCGAAAGCGCGCCCCCGGCGACCCCGAGCGCTGGCAGCGCAAGAACTACGCCGGCCGCACCGTCGACCTCTGCGCCGGGCCCGCCGTCACCGTCGGTGCCGCCCTCGGGGCCCTGCCGGCGCGCAACCGGGGCGCCGCCGCGCTTGCCGTCGTCGTGGCCGGGGCGTGCGGGGCGTACGACGACATCGCCGGGGCCGGTGACCCGCGCCGGGGGTTCCGGGCCCATCTGTCCGCGCTGCGGCAGGGCGAGGTCACCAGCGGCGCCGTCAAGCTGTTCGGCATCGGTGCCGCAGGGCTCGCCGCCGGGGCGCTCCTCAAGGAGCGCCCCGTGGACAAGCTCCTCGCCGGCGTCGTGATCGCCGGCACCGCGCACTTCGTCAACCTCGTGGACGTCGCCCCGGGAAGGGCTGCCCTCGCCGTACTCGGCATCGGCGCTCCCGGGCTCCTGCGCCGCGGGAGCGTCGGCGCGCTCGCTGCGGCTCCCATGGGAGCGGCCGCCGCCGTCGTCACCGAGGATCTGGGCGAGCGCACCATGCTCGGCGACACCGGAGCGCACGCCCTGGGCGCGGCCCTCGGGGCCGCCGTCGTCGCGGGCAACGGCCGCGCCGGACTGGCCCTTCACGCGGCAGGCCTCCTCGTAGCTGCGGTGTACGGAGACAAGATCAGCCGCCTCGCCGGATCACCCGTGTGAGTGAACCCGTGCCCGGAGTCCCGGTCCCGGACACGGGCGCGAGGGCCGGCAGTGCCGGAACGTGCGTACGGACTGGCATCCTTGGCGCGTGACACAGCTGCGTACAGTCCAAGTGCTGGGCGGCGGCAGTGCGGGCAGCAGCGCGCACGTCAGGTCGCTGGCCGGGGGGCTGGTGGCGCGGGGCGTGCGGGTGACGGTGTGCGCGCCCGCCGAGCTGGAGCACGTCTACGACTTCCCGGGTGCCGGGGCGCACTTCGCTCCTGTGCCGCGGCGCAGCGACCCGGCGGCGGTCGGTGCGTTGCGCGCGGCGTGTGCGGGAGCGGATGTGGTGCACGCACACGGACTGCACGCCGCCGTACGGACCGCGCTGGCGCTGAGCGGGCAGCGCGTACCCCTCGTCGTCACCTGGCACTCACGGGCGTACGACGACGGCGCACGCGGGCATGTGCTGCGCCTGCTGGAGCGAAGGGCCGTGCGGGCGGCGTCGGTTGTTCTCGGTACGTGCTCCGAACTGGTCGACCGGGCCCGCGAGCGGGGCGCGCGCGATGCCCGCCTCGCACCGGTGGCGGTGCCCGCGCCGCGCGGCCGGTCCGGCGGTGAGGAGGGCAAGGAACGGGCCGAACTGGGCGCGGTCGAAAGGCCGTTGCTGATGGCCGTCGGCAGCCTCGTCCCGCACCGGGGTTACGGAACGCTGCTCGATGCCGCCCAGCTGTGGGGCGGCCTGGATCCGCTGCCGCTGCTGGTGATCGCCGGCGAGGGACGGGAGAGAGCTGCGCTCCAGCGCCGTATCGAGACGGAGGGGCTGCCGGTGAGGTTGCTGGGGCGCCGGGACGATATCGGCGAGCTGCTCACCGCGGCGGATGTGGCGCTGCTGCCGAGCCGCTGGGAGGCCCGCTCCCTGCTCGCCCAGGAGGCACTGCGGCAGGGCATTCCCCTGATCGCGACAGCGGTCGGCGGCGTGCCGGAACTGGTGGGCGAGGCGGCGGAACTCGTTCCGTACGGCGACGCGGGGGCGCTGGGCGAGGCGGTGGTACGGCTGCTGGGTGACCCGGGGCGGCGGGCGGAACTGGCGGCGGCGGGGCGGGCACAGGCGGCGACGTGGCCGACGGAGGACGAGTCGATTGCGCAGGTGCTGAGCGTGTATGACGAGTTGGTGGCGGAGCGGGCGCGGTGAGGCTGGGGTGTTCCCCCACCCCGCCCCTTCCCGAAACTGGGGGAGCCCCCAGGCCCCCACTACGTGGGGGTGGAAGGTGGACGTGGGGGCTGACGCCCCCACCCCGGGGACGCCGGCTTCGCGGCGCGAGGCGTACGGGGACCCCGACGAGCACCGGCCGCGGCGCGGGGCGTACGGGCACCCCCAAGAGCACCGTCCACGCGACGCCAGGGCTACACCCCCATGAGCACCGTCCACGCGACGCGAGGGGTACACCCCCCAAGAGCACCGTCCATGTGGCGCGACGCGAGAGGCACAAACCCCCACGAGCATCGACCGCAGCGAGAGGCTTACGGCGACACCCCCATGGGCATCGGCTTCTCGGGTGCGGCGCGTGCGGGTTTGGTCCCCGGTCACGGACGGGGGGACGCGCAGGGGTGGAGCCGGGACGTAAAGCGTGATTTGTGGCGCACGGGAAACGGCACCCTCACGAGGCCACCTCCAACGCGCCGTAAATCGTGCAGTCCCGGCGCAACCCCGGAGCGGACCCCAAACCCGCACCCCCCAGGACCGGCCACCCCAAAGACCCCACCCGAGCACTCCAAGACCCCGCACCCCAGGACCGGACACCCCGGAACCCCGCACCCCCAGGACCGGCCACCCCAAGGCACCCGCCCGAGCACCCCAAGACCCCGCACCCCAAGACCCCGCACCCCAGGACCGGACACCCCGGAACCCCGCCCTCACGAAGCGTGGCGGCGGGCTCTGAGGGCCAGGCTCAGGGCCAGGACCGTCTGGGGGTCGTCCAGGTCCGTGCCCAGGAGTTCCGAGATGCGGGCCAGGCGGTTGTACAGCGTCTGCCGGTTCAGGTGGAGCTCGCGTGCCGTCTCCGCCTTGCGGCCCGCGTGGGCCAGATACGTCTCCAGCGTGGGGAGCAACGGCGGGCGGGACGTACGGTCATGGTCCCGCAAGGGCCCGATCGCCCGGTCCACGAACGCCGCCAGGTCCGGGTGCTCCCGCAGCCGCCACAGCAGCAGGTCGATGTCGAGCCGCCGCGCGTCGTACCAGGGGCGGTCGGGCAGCCCCTGCCCCGCCGTCGCCGTTTCGCCCGCGTGCCGCAGCCCCGCGCTCGCCGCCGCCCAGCCGCCCGCGACCCCGACCACCACGACCGGTGGATGCGCGCCCGCGCGCTCGAGGCCGGCCCGCTCCACGCCTGCCCGCAGCGCCGCCGCGACCCGGTCCGCCACCGCCGTGCGTTCGGACTCGGAGCGCAGGCCGAGCAGCAGCGGCACACGGCCTTCCACCGGGCGTACGCCCAGCAGCACCGGCACCCCCACCGAGGACAGCTCCTCGAGCACGGCGCGGGCGAGCACCGCCCAGTTGCCCGAGGGGGACAGCTCGGAGGCGAGGCGCATGACGACCGGCAGCAGCGGGCCGTCACCGGGCTTGAAGCCGAGCACCTTTGCCTGCGCGGGCGCGTCCTCCGCCGCGATCCGGCCCTCCGCCAGATCGGTCAGAAAGTCGCCGCGGCCGCGCGCGGCGAGCTCCTCCTCCTGACGTGCCTGCATCAGGACGACGGCCAGGATGCCCGCGGTACGCTCCGCCGCCATCCGGTGCACCGGCATCGTGGGCGCGGACACGGCCGGCAGTACGAGACGGGCGCGTACGGCACCCGTACCGTGCCCGCCGCCCGGTACGTCCACCATGACGGTGTCCGCCGGCGGTCCGTCCTCGCGTGCCTCGCGCTGCCCGCGCAGTCCTTCCCATACCTGCAGCGGATCGGCGCAGGCGGGTTCCGAGCCGGTGGCGGCGGCGTACAGCAGCTGCCCGTCCGGGGTCTCCAGGAAGACCGGATTGCCGGCGAAGTCGGCGAGGATGTGCAGGACTTGGGGGATGCCGCCACCGCCCAGCAGGGCCTCCGTGCACCGCCGGTGGACCTCCTCGGCCCGCTGCAGCAGGGCGTAGTGCCCATTGACGATCTCGGTGTGGACCTCTTCGGTCACCGTCACGAAGGGCACCTCGCGGTGCAGCTGTACGAGCGGCAGCCCGGCGGCCCGCGCTGTCTCCACCAGCGTCGCGGGCAGTCGGCTGAAGCGCGGCCCCAGCTCCACCACCAGCGCGGCGATCCCGCGGTCCGCGAGCCTGCGGACGAACTCACGCTGGTCGGCGGGCCGGGTGCCCAGTCCCAGCCCGGTGGTGAGCAGCAGCTCGCCGCCTTTGAGCAGTGACGCGATGTTCGGGACCTCGCCGGCATGCACCCAGCGGACCGTGCGGTTCAGCCGGTCGCCCGCCGCCACGACCTCCGGCAGCCCGCTGCGCAGCCCGGGCAGCTCAAGTGCCCGCTGCACGGTGATCCCGCCCTGTGTGTCCAAGGGATTCGCCTCGTGATGTGTCGCGCCGGTCGGTACGCCGGCCTGCCTCCCGGCCCGGGGTCCGGGGGGCGTCCCCCGAACAGGCACAGCCATGGCTCGGGACGCTACCTGGGCGAATGTCCCATGAACAACCTCAGGCGGGCCTGACATTGTGGTTGACGTGGAACACATTGTCGGGGTCGTACCGGCGCTTGATGACGGAGAGGCGTTCGTAGTTGCCTTCGCCGAACCCCGCGACGACCCGTTCCTTGCCTTCTTGCCCGATGAAGTTCAGATAGACGGCACCGCCGGCCCAGGGCTGTACCTTGGCGCGGACATCGCGTACCCACTGCTTGCCCCGCTCGTCGTCGGCCGGGTTCTCCCAGATGCCGAAGGGGTGGGCGACCCACGGGTACCCGCGCCAGGGCACCGGGTACTCGGACGGGCCGTTCGTCACCGCGCCGCCCAGCGGGAACAGCACATGCTGGGAGCCGGAGGGCACGATCATGGTGGAAGCGGCGGAGCAGTAGGCGTCGACGGCCTCGTCGGGGAACGTGCCGAGATACTCCGCGGACCAGTAGTTCCGCAGGCCGGGCGGGTCGTCGAGCATGCACTGCAGATCGGCGTAGGGCAGCTCGGTGATCATCTCTGCGTCGTGGCCGAGCCCCATCAGCGGCTCGGCGACCTTCCGGGCCTGCGATTCCGTGCCCGTGTACGTGACCAGAACTGCGCAGACGAGCTTGTCGACCAGATACTCGGGGACGAAGTCCTCGGGCGGCCCGGTGAGGTGGATGCAACCTCCGCCCACCTCGGCCGGTGCGGAATCCATGAAATCGCGGTACGCACGGAGGACTTCGGGCCCGGACTCGGGCCGGAACAGCAGCATGATCACGCTCATCGCGGGCAGTTCATGCAGCTGCAGAGTGACCGAGGTGGCCACGCCGAAGTTGCCGCCCCCGCCGTGCAGTGCCCAGAACAGATCCTGGTTCTCGTCCTCGCTGGCGTGGACCGTGCTGCCGTCGGCGGTGACCAGTTCTACGGCGATCATGTTGTCGCAGGCCAGCCCGAACTTGCGCTCCAGCCAGCCCGATCCGCCGCCCAGCGTGAACCCGCCCACCCCGGTGGTGGACGCACGTCCGCCGGTGGTCGCCAGGTCGTAGGGCTGGGTGGCCCGGTCCAGATGACTCATGGTGGCGCCGCCGCCGATACGTGCCGCGCGGGCACCGGGATCGACGGTCACGGTGTGCATACGGCGCAGGTCCACGACGATGCCGCCGTCGCTGAGGGCCATGCCCGCGACGCTGTGTCCGCCGCCACGGACGGCGATCTCCAGATCGTGCTCCCGCCCGAAACGGATCGCCCTGGCCACATCGGCCTCGGACTCGCACTGGGCGATGACCGCGGGACGCCGATCGATCATGCTGTTGAAGATGGTGCGCGCCTCGTCGTAGCCCGCGTCACCGGAGACGATGACTTCGCCGGTCAGATGGTGGCGGAGGTCGGCCAGAGCCGTGTTCGCCATGTCTTGGGGCGCCATGATGCCCCCTTCCGAGGGCGCGACAGGACCTTCTCATCGTAATTCGAACAGTCCTGGCGCGCCGTGCGGCGTCAGCCCCCGTGAGCCCCCGCCGGCCGTCAGCCCCCGTATGCCCCGCTGGCCGTCAGCCGCAGCGCCGTGTCGATCAGCGGAACATGGCTGAAGGCCTGCGGGAAGTTCCCCACCTGCCGCTGCAGCCGCGGATCCCACTCCTCTGCCAGCAGCCCCAGGTCGTTCCGCAGCGCCAGCAGCTTCTCGAAGAGCTTGCGCGCCTCGTCCACCCGCCCGATCATCGCCAGATCGTCCGCGAGCCAGAACGAGCACGCCAGGAACGCACCCTCGTCGCCCTCGAGACCGTCGACGCCCGCGTCCTCGCCCGCGGTGGGATAGCGCAGGACGAACCCGTCCTCCGTGGACAGCTCCCGCTGGATCGCCTCGATCGTGCCGATGACCCGCTTGTCGTCCGGCGGCAGGAAGCCCATCTGCGGAATCAGCAGCAGAGAGGCGTCCAGTTCCTTGGAGCCGTACGACTGCGTGAAGGTGTTGCGTTCCTTGTCGTACCCCTTCTCGCACACATCGCGGTGGATGTCGTCGCGCAGCTCGCGCCAGCGCTGCAGTGGCCCGTCCGCGTCGCCGGACTCGATCAGCTTGATCGTGCGGTCGACCGCGACCCACGCCATCACCTTGGAGTGCACAAAGTGCCGGCGCGGCCCACGGACCTCCCAGATGCCCTCGTCCGGCTGGTCCCAGTGCGTCTCGAGATAGCGGATCAGCTTGAGCTGCAGCAGCGAGGCGTAGTCGCTGCGCGCGAGCCCGGTCATATGGGCCAGATGCAGGGCCTCGGTGACCTCGCCGTACACATCCAGCTGGAGCTGGTGCGCGGCGCCGTTCCCGACCCGTACCGGAGTCGAGTTCTCATAGCCGGGCAGCCAGTCCAACTCGGCCTCGCCCAGCTCTCGTTCGCCCGCGATCCCATACATGATCTGCAGGTTCTCCGGGTCGCCGGCGACCGCGCGCAGCAGCCATTCGCGCCAGGCGCGGGCCTCCTCGCGGTAGCCGGTGCGCAGCAGTGAGGAGAGGGTGATCGCCGCGTCGCGCAGCCAGGTGTAGCGGTAGTCCCAGTTCCGTACGCCCCCGATCTCCTCCGGCAGCGATGTCGTCGGCGCGGCGACGATCCCGCCCGTCGGGGCGTACGTCAGCGCCTTCAGCGTGATCAGTGAGCGGACCACGGCCTCGCGGTAGGGCCCGTGGTACGTGCAGTGCTCGACCCACTCCCGCCAGAAGTCCGCGGTCGCCTCCAGCGAGCCCTCGGGGTCGGGCAGCGCGGGCGGCTGATGGTGCGAGGGCTGCCAGCTGATCGTGAAGGCGATCCGCTCGCCCGGAGAGACGGTGAAGTCGGAGTACGTGGTGAGGTCCTTGCCGTACGTCTCCGTGGAGGTGTCGAGCCACACCGAGTCGGGGCCGGCGACGGCGACCGTGCGCCCGTCGACCTTGTGGACCCAGGGGACCACACGCCCGTAGCTGAAACGCATCCGCAGCGCCGAGCGCATCGGCACGCGCCCGCTCACGCCCTCCACGATCCGGATCAGCTGCGGCGCGCCGTCGCGCGGCGGCATGAAGTCCGTGACCCGGACCGTGCCGCGCGGCGTGTCCCACTCCGATTCCAGGATCAGGGAGTCCCCGCGATAGCGGCGCCGGTCGGCGGCCGGCGGCTTCGACTCCGCGGCGTGCGCCGGGCCCAGTCTCCAGAAACCGTGTTCCTCGGTGCCGAGCAGGCCGGCGAAGATGGCGTGCGAGTCGAAGCGCGGTAGGCACAGCCAGTCCGCCGTGCCGTCCCGGCAGACCAGGGCAGCGGTCTGCATGTCTCCGATGAGTGCGTAATCCTCGATGCGCCCGGCCACGTGCATCTCCAGTCGAACGGCCATGTCCGCCCCTCGGGGCGCTTACTGCGGTCAAGGGTCGTTGACGAGCGCGTGTTCTGGCCAACGGACCGGGGTGATGCCCATCGCCGTCCCGCCCGTCCGCCCACCACCACCCTGCTTGTGCGCTCGGCGCGCCTTCTACATCGCTCGGCAGCGAGTGCCCGAGCAGGATACGACGCACCTTGATGATCTGCGCGGCGGTCCCGGCAACGCGGATGCTCCGAACGGGTGGGCCACGGGTGAGTCCCTGGTGAACAGCGTGCGCAAGGGGCAGTGCGTGGCCGGAAGCGGTCACCCGCTGTCGCTGATACCCTGGTACCCCGTGGACCGGTGGCCAGTCTGCGTCAGAACAGGGGCCCCGAAACCGCAGCGACGGCACCTCCCGAGATCTCGGGAAGGCAGCCGGTACGCACCTCACCTCGCGACCACGGGAGCCCCCTCTTGGCGATGCCGACTCGATCCTCGACATCCGTGACGACCAAGCACATCTTCGTCACCGGGGGTGTCGCCTCCTCTCTCGGCAAGGGCCTCACGGCTTCCAGCCTGGGCGCGCTGCTCAAGGCGCGGGGTCTGCGGGTCACCATGCAGAAGCTCGACCCGTACCTCAACGTCGACCCCGGCACGATGAACCCCTTCCAGCACGGTGAGGTGTTCGTCACCAACGACGGCGCCGAGACCGACCTGGACATCGGTCACTACGAGCGCTTCCTCGACGTCGACCTCGACGGCTCGGCCAACGTCACCACCGGTCAGGTGTACTCGCAGGTCATCGCCAAGGAGCGGCGCGGCGAGTACCTGGGCGACACGGTCCAGGTCATCCCGCACATCACCAACGAGATCAAGCACCGCATCCGGCGCATGGCGACCGACGACGTCGATGTCGTCATCACCGAGGTCGGCGGCACGGTCGGCGACATCGAGTCGCTGCCGTTCCTGGAGACCGTCCGCCAGGTCCGCCACGAGGTCGGCCGCGACAATGTCTTTGTCGTGCACATCTCGCTGCTGCCCTACATCGGCCCGTCCGGGGAGCTGAAGACCAAGCCGACCCAGCACTCGGTCGCGGCCCTGCGGAACATCGGTATCCAGCCGGACGCGATCGTGCTCCGCGCCGACCGTGAGGTGCCGACCGCGATCAAGCGCAAGATCTCGCTGATGTGCGACGTCGACGAGGCCGCGGTCGTGGCCGCCATCGACGCCAAGTCGATCTACGACATCCCCAAGGTCCTGCACACCGAGGGCCTGGACGCCTATGTCGTACGCAAGCTTGACCTGCCGTTCCGCGATGTCGACTGGACCACGTGGGACGACCTGCTGGACCGCGTCCACAACCCCGACCACGAGGTCAATGTCGCGCTGGTCGGCAAGTACATCGACCTGCCCGACGCGTATCTCTCGGTGATCGAGGCGCTGCGCGCCGGAGGCTTCGCCAACAGGGCCCGCGTCAAGGTCAAGTGGGTCACCTCGGACGACTGCAAGTCCCCGGCCGACGCCGCGAAGCAGCTCGGCGACGTCGACGCGATCTGCATCCCCGGCGGCTTCGGCGACCGCGGTGTCAGCGGCAAGGTAGGCGCGATCCAGTACGCCCGCGAGAACAAGATCCCGCTGCTCGGCCTCTGTCTGGGCCTGCAGTGCATCGTGATCGAGGCCGCGCGGAACCTGGCCGAGATCCCGGACGCCAACTCCACCGAGTTCGACGCCGCCACCGCCCACCCGGTGATTTCCACCATGGAGGAGCAGCTGGCGTATGTGGAAGGCGCGGGGGACCTGGGCGGCACCATGCGGCTGGGTCTCTACCCGGCGAAGCTCGCCGAGGGCTCCATCGTGCGCGAGGTCTACGGCGACCAGCCGTACATCGAGGAGCGCCACCGCCACCGCTACGAGGTGAACAACTCCTACCGCGCGGAGCTGGAGAAGAAGGCGGGCATCGTCTTCTCGGGCACGTCCCCCGACAACAAGCTCGTCGAGTACGTCGAGTACCCGCGCGAGGTGCACCCCTACCTGGTCGCCACCCAGTCGCACCCGGAGCTGCGCTCCCGCCCGACCCGTCCGCACCCGCTCTTCGCCGGCCTGGTCAAGGCCGCGGTGGAGCGCAAGACGGGCAAGTAACGACAGGCGATACGGTTGCCGGGGTACGGGTTCTTCGGGACGCGTACCCCGGTTTCTGTTGTGTGTGGTGGGAGGACGTTTTCATGGCCATCAAGGACACGCCCGAGGAGTGGCGGGTCACCGCGACCGCGACACCTTTCCAGGGCAACAAGACCAGTGTCCGCACGGACGAGGTGGTCATGCCCGACGGCACGGTGGTGAGCCGCGACTATCAGGTGCACCCCGGTTCCGTGGCGATCCTCGCGCTCGACGAGGCGGGCCGTGTTCTGGTGCTGCGCCAGTACCGCCACCCCGTGCGCCACAAGCTCTGGGAGATCCCGGCCGGCCTGCTCGATGTGCCGGGGGAGAACCCGCTGCACGCCGCGCAGCGCGAGCTGTACGAGGAGGCGCACGTCAAGGCCGAGGACTGGCGGGTCCTCGCTGACGTCTACACCACCCCCGGCGGGTGCGACGAGGCCGTACGCATCTTCCTCGCGCGCGATCTGTCGGAGGCCGAGGGCGAGCGCTTCGAAGTCTCCGAGGAGGAGGCGGACATGGAGCTGGCGAGGGTTCCGCTCGAGGAGCTCGTACGTGGTGTGATCGCGGGTGATCTGCACAACAACTGCCTGGTCGTGGGTGTGCTCTCGGCCACCGCGGCGCTCGCGGGCGACGGCTTCGACGCGCTGCGTCCGGCCGAGGCACCGTGGCCCGCCCGCCCGTTCGACGCCTGAGCGGGATCCCGGCCGGGCGCGGCCGTGGCACGGCCGGGATCCGAGCGGGCCGGACGGGTTCGAGCGGCGGCCCGTGCGGGGCCGGTGCGGGGCCGATCGGGGGTTAGTCCGACGATCTGCTGATCCGATCGGGGGATGCCCCGCCACGCGTCAACGGGATCGTTGCAGAGCGTGAACTACGCTCGGAACGCCCGTGCGGAGACCCGACGGGCTCGGCTCGTGCGCGGACGGACGGGAGCGTGGCCCGTGACGGATCAGGCGGTGGATTCGGGCGGCCCTGCCCGGGCGTCGAATGACCGGTTCTTCGGGCGGCAGCGGGAGTTGAAGGCGCTTCAGGCCGACATCGAGCGGGCCGGTCTGGACACCCTCGCCGGCCGCAAGGCCCCCCGCGCCCGGGTCCTCCTGATCGCCGGGCGGCCCGGCTCCGGCCGCACCGCACTCGCCGGGGAACTGGTCCGCCGGCTCGCCGGTGACTACCCCGACGGAGTGCTGCGGGTCCGGCTGAGCGAGCCCGGCGGCCGGCCGGTCCCGATGGACCGGGCGGCCCGTGAACTGCTCGACTCCCTCGAGATCCCGTCGCCGCCCGGAGCCGGCGAGGACGAGCTGACCGCGATGGTGCGCGAGGCGCTCGCCGAACGCCGGATGCTGCTGTTCCTCGACGACGCCGGTGACGCCGGGCAGGTCGACCCGCTGCTGCCCGACAACCCCGACTGTCTGGCCGTGGCCGTGGCCGAGGGCCCGCTCACCGGGATTCCCGACGTACGGCCGTGCACGCTCGGCGGCATGGACGCGAAGTCCGCGATCGAGCTGCTCGGCACCTTCACCGGATCCGTCCGCATCACCGTGGATCCGCAGGCCGCCGAGTCCATCGCGGAGGAGTGCGGCGGCCTGCCCGCCGCACTGATCCTGGTCGGTGGCTGGCTTGCCGACCGGCCGAGGTCGTCCGTCGCCGATGTGGCCAAGCGGCTGCGGGCACTGCCCGACGACGGGGAGCAGCCCAAGAGCGCCAGACCGCTGGCCCGCGCCTTCCGGCTGGTATACGAATCCCTCCCGCAGCCGGCCGCCCGGACGCTGCGACTGCTGGCCCTCGCGCCCGCCGGTATCGCGGACGCGCACACCGCGTCCGCGCTGGCCGGCTGTTCGGTCTCGGCCGCCGAATCGACGCTCCGCGACCTCGCCGCCTTCGGTCTCCTGCACCCCGACGGTGCCCAGTTCGCGGTGCCCGGCGCCCTCCTTCCGCTGATCCGTGCCCTGATGGAGGCGCATGACCGGCCGGCCGAGGTGCAGCTGGCCCGGGCGCGGATGCTGGAGCGGACCGTACGACAGCTTCAGTCGTGCTGGGCGATCACCGAACCGGACGGCTCCCCGCCCCGCAAGAAGCTGGCCGGTCTGCCGCGCGCCCTGCGCTTTTCCACCGTGCCGGCCGCGGCCGAGTGGCTGCGGATCAGGCAGCCCGCGCTGCTGGCGTCCGCGCGGCTCGCGGTCGACGACGGTGAGCTGGACACCCTGGCGCGCCGGCTGGTCGCCGCCCTGGTCAGGGCGCTGGCCGCGCACCGGGGCACCGAGGACGCGGCCCCCGAGCTCTATGGGCTGCACCAGCTGGTGCTCGATGTCGCCGAGCGGCGCGGGCTGTACCGGGAGCAGGCCGCCGCCCTGCTGAATCTCGCGGATCTGGATGCGCAGACCGGCCGCAGTGAGGATGCGCTGGCCCGGTACCGGGCCGCTCTGGACGCGGGACGGGCCGCGAGCGATCCCTATGCGACCGGCCGTGCGATGGAATCCGTAGGCGGCGCCTACCAGGATCTGGGGGACTGGCAGCGGGCCGCCGACTGGTACGGGCGGGCGCTCGCCCAGCGGCAGATGCGCGGCGAACGGGCGGACGAGGCTCGGCTGCACGGCCGCCTCGGCACCGCGCACACCTACGCGGGGAGGTACGGCGAGGCACTGCGCAGCTGGCGTGCCGCGGTCGCCGGGTATCGCAGGATCCGCGATCTCCCGTCCCAGGCGCGGGCGTTGAGCGAGACCGCCCGCGTACAGGAATACGCGGGCCGGCCGGAGGAATCACTGCGCACATGCCAGGAGGCGGTGGAGTTGGCGCGGCGTGCGGGAGACGCCCGGTTGCAGGCAGCGCTGCAGCTCAGGCTGGCCGACACCCTTGACCGGCTCGGCGACCCGGCGGCCGCCCGACTGCACCGCGGCGCCGCGGAGAGACTACTGGGAGAGGAGGGTTTTGCCTGCGAAATCCGCAGTGCTTCGTCAAAAGATTAATGCTTTGTAAGGCTAGACAGCGAGAAGTCCTTCATTAGACTGGCTCCGCCATGTGTTCCCGAGGTGTGTTCCGGTACGCCGCGCGTATCCGGGTATGTATGGCAATGCCCCCTATATCCCCTGAGCCAAGGACCGTGATCGACGTGAAGGTCGGCATCCCCCGCGAGGTCAAGAACAACGAGTTCCGGGTGGCCATCACCCCCGCTGGCGTCCACGAGCTCGTGCGCCACGGCCACCAGGTCTTCATCGAGCAGAACGCCGGTGTCGGCTCCTCGATCACGGATGACGAGTTCGTCGCCGCCGGTGCGCAGATCCTGCCCACCGCCGACGAGGTCTGGGCCACCGCCGACCTGGTGCTGAAGGTCAAGGAGCCCATCGCCGAGGAGTACCACCGCCTCCGTAAGGGCCAGACGCTCTTCACCTACCTGCACCTCGCCGCGTCCCGCGAGTGCACGGACGCCCTGCTGGAGTCCGGCACCACCGCCATCGCGTACGAGACGGTGGAGACCGCGAACCGCGCGCTGCCGCTGCTCGCCCCGATGTCCGAGGTCGCGGGCCGGCTGGCCCCGCAGGTCGGCGCGTACCACCTGATGGCTTCGGTCGGCGGCCGTGGTGTGCTGCCGGGCGGCGTCCCGGGCACGTCGGCCGGCGAGGCCGTTGTCATCGGCGGCGGCGTCTCCGGCTGGAACGCCACCCAGATCGCCGTCGGCATGGGCTTCCACGTGACCCTGCTCGACCGTGACATCAACAAGCTGCGCGAGGCCGACAAGATCTTCGGCACCAAGGTGAAGACGATCGTCTCCAACACCTTCGAGCTGGAGAAGGCCGTCACCGAGGCGGACCTCGTCATCGGTGCCGTGCTCATCCCGGGCGCCAAGGCCCCGAAGCTGGTCACCAACGAGCTCGTCGCCAAGATGAAGCCCGGAAGTGTACTTGTCGACATTGCGATCGATCAGGGTGGCTGCTTCGAGGACTCGCGTCCGACCACCCACGCCGAGCCGACCTTCCCGGTCCACAACTCGGTCTTCTACTGCGTCGCCAACATGCCGGGCGCGGTGCCGAACACCTCCACCTACGCGCTCACCAACGCGACGCTGCCGTACATCGTGTCGCTGGCCAACAACGGCTGGGTCGAGGCGCTGCGCCGGGACCCGGCGCTCGCGCTGGGTCTCAACACCCATGACGGCCAAGTCGTTTACCGTGAGGTCGCCGAGGCCCACGGTCTGGAGAGCGTTGAACTGAGCACGCTTCTCGGCTGACACGTCAACACGCGTCGTCAACCTCACGCATGCGGCCGGACCTTGCCGAGCAAGGTCCGGCCGCATGCGTATCCGACCGGTTTGCGAGACTCGCTCAACTCGCCGTGAACGTAACCCTTCAACCGTTTCGCACACCTGTGAAACATGCGGGCCGCGTCACGCCACGACCCCTGTGCACCCTTGACAGAGGGGTGTTCGGTTGCCGACACATCCGGCCGGGTCCGGCGGATTGTGTTGCTGCGGACCGGTGACACGCCATAGAGTCGCCAACCGTCGGCATGATGCCACGCTGACCTATCGATAAGTTTCCTGGTCACATCCAAGGAGGTAAGACGACTTGTGAATGAGTCGACATTTACTCCCGGGGGTGGTCAACCAGGTATGCCTGCGAGGGGCCGGGTCCCGTCAACTGAACAGCCCCGACTCGAGGCTGTCGGCTCCGTCGCTGTCCGAACCCTTGCGACACACCAGCACACGACGCATATGACGACAGCCCACACGATGAAGATGATGGACGGCCTACACGTGAACGCCACGGCCGGCAACGAGAGTGGCCGAGAGTCCACCCACTTCGCCGCCTACGAGGAAGTCCCCGAAGGGCACTTCTACGACCCCGACGCCGAGTACGAGCCCGATCCCGAGTACGCGGCCACCCTCGCGCCCGACGCTGCCCGTCAGCGCCGCGAGCGGGTCGGCCCGACGGGGCGGCCGCTGCCGTACTTCCCGATCCCGGGCCCGCTGACCGACCACGGCCCCGCGAAGATCATCGCGATGTGCAACCAGAAGGGTGGCGTCGGCAAGACGACGTCGACCATCAACCTGGGTGCCGCGCTCGCGGAGTACGGACGGCGTGTGCTGCTCGTCGACTTCGACCCGCAGGGAGCCCTGTCGGTCGGCCTCGGCGTCAACCCGATGGAGCTGGACCTCACCGTCTACAACCTGCTCATGGAGCGGGGCATGGCGGCGGACGAGGTACTGCTGAAGACCGCCGTGCCCAACATGGACCTGCTGCCGAGCAATATCGACCTCTCGGCCGCTGAAGTGCAGCTGGTCAGCGAGGTCGCGCGCGAGTCCACGCTGCAGCGCGCGCTGAAGCCGCTGATGTCGGACTACGACTACATCGTGATCGACTGTCAGCCGTCGCTGGGCCTGCTCACGGTGAACGCGCTGACCGCCGCGCACAAGGTGATAGTGCCGCTCGAGTGCGAGTTCTTCGCACTCCGTGGCGTGGCGCTGCTCACGGAGACGATCGAGAAGGTCCAGGAGAGACTCAACCCCGACCTGGAGCTCGACGGCATCCTCGCCACGATGTACGACTCGCGGACCGTGCACAGCCGTGAGGTGCTGGCGCGCGTGGTCGAGGCGTTCGACGATCACGTCTACCACACGGTGATCGGGCGTACGGTGCGCTTCCCGGAGACCACGGTCGCCGGCGAGCCCATCACCACGTACGCCTCGAACTCGGTGGGCGCCGCCGCGTACCGTCAGCTCGCCAGGGAGGTGCTCGCCCGTTGTCACGCCGAGTGAGTCTGCCCGGGGCCGACGAGCTGTTCCGTACGACCGGGGGCATGGCGCTGCAGTCGTCCTCCCCGCGGCGGCAGGCGAACGGCGAGCCGCGGGTGCCCGCGCCGGCCGGGGAGAGCGACCCGCTGGCGGAGGGCGCGGCCGACCCGTCGACGACTTCGTCCGCCCCGGCGTCCTCGTCGTCCTCGGAGGAGCACTCCGCCGCGGACGCGGACGCTGCCGAATCGCGCAGCCGGGGGGCGGAGGCCGGTCAGGGCGCGGCCAAGGCCCGCCGCCCGCAGGAGGCGGGCGGGGCTGCCGGAGCCGCCGCTGTGGCGCCCGCGGGGCAGACGCGCCGCAGGGGGCGCGGTGCGAACCGCCGGCCCAGCGGCCGGGAACGGCACGACGAGAAGATCACGGTCTATGTCTCGGCCGAGGAACTGATGGACCTCGAGCATGCGCGGCTGGTGCTGCGCGGCGAGCACGGGCTGGCGGTCGACCGCGGGCGGATAGTCCGCGAGGCGGTCGCGGTCGTGCTGGCGGACCTTGAGCAGCGGGGCGACGCGAGCATTCTCGTACGACGTCTGCGCGGGCGCTGACGGTAGCCTGCGCGCTGCCCCGCCTGCTCCTTTTGCCCCTGGACCGCGATGCCGCCGACCGACGACTCTGCTCTCCCGCCCCGCTCGCCCCGCCGCAGCCTGGGCCGCGGCCCGGGCGCGCCGCGGCCCGATTCCGGGGACGAGCCCCGGGAGCCGGGTGGTGGGGGGCGCGAGGCGGTCCCGGGGGCGGCGGCGGCCGAGGCGGCGCGGGAGTCGGACGGGACGCGGGAGCCGGGTGGGACGGGGGCTGTTTCCCCCGCCCCGGCACCCGGGCCCGGCGCCGAGGCAGCGCCCGGACCTGCCGAGCCGGAATGCGGGAACGCCGCCGGGCCGGAGTCTGCCGCGCCCGAGGCCGCCGAGTCGGCGCCCGGGCCCGCGGAGGCGACGGTTGCTGAGCCCGGCTCCGAGGACCGCGCAGCTGAGTCCGCCACGCCGGAGACGGCGGCACCCGAGTCGGCGCCGGGGACTGACGAGCCCGCAGTTGCGGACCCGGAGCCCGCGCCGTCGGCTGCCGCCCCCGCCCTGGCCCCAACCCCCGCCCCCGCCGTCGAGGACGGCCGCTTCAAGGTGCGGCTTGCCAACTTCGAAGGGCCCTTCGATCTGCTGCTGCAGCTCATCTCCAAGCACAAGCTCGATGTGACCGAGGTCGCCCTCTCCAAGGTCACCGACGAGTTCATGACGCACATCCGGGCCATGGGACCCGACTGGGACCTCGATCAGACCACCGAGTTTCTCGTCGTCGCCGCAACCCTGCTCGATCTCAAGGCCGCGCGGCTGCTGCCCTCCGCCGAGGTGGAGGACGAGGCCGACCTCGCACTGCTCGAGGCGCGGGACCTGCTCTTCGCACGGTTGCTGCAGTACCGCGCGTACAAGCAGATCGCCGAGATCTTCAGCACACGGCTGGACGAAGAGGGCAGGCGGTACCCCAGAACCGTCGGGCTCGAGCCCCATCACGCCGAGCTGCTCCCCGAGGTCGTCATCAGCATCGGCGCCGAGGGCTTCGCCAAGCTCGCTGTGAAGGCCATGCAGCCGCGGCCCAAGCCGCAGGTGTACGTCGATCACATCCACGCCCCCCTCGTGTCCGTACGGGAGCAGGCCGAGGTCGTCGTCGCGATGCTGCGGGAGGCCGGGGAGGTGACGTTCCGGCAGCTTGCCGCCGGCGCACCCGACACACTCACGGTCGTCGCGCGCTTCCTGGCACTGCTGGAGCTGTACCGGGAGAAGGCCGTCGTCCTGGACCAGGAGGACGCCCTCGGCGAGCTGACAGTGCGCTGGGCGGGCGGCGAGGGCACGGAGCAGCCCCTGGTCACCGACGAATTCGATCAAGAGGTCCGGCAGAACGATCAAGAGGTTCGCCAGAACCAGGAGGAGGAGAAGGCGTGAGTGATCTCAAGCCCGCGCTCGAAGCCGTACTCATGGTCGTCGACGAGCCGGCCACCGAGGAGCACCTCGCCAAGGTCCTGGAGCAGCCGCGCAGGGCCGTGGCGGACGCGCTGCGGGAGCTGGCGGACGAGTACACCGTCCAGGGCCGCGGATTCGAGCTGCGGCTCGTGGCGGGCGGCTGGCGGTTCTATTCGCGGGCCGAGCATGCCGAGGCCGTGGAACGCTTCGTCCTCGACGGGCAGCAGGCCCGGCTCACCCAGGCCGCCCTGGAGACCCTCGCAGTCGTCGCGTACCGCCAGCCGGTCAGCCGCTCGCGAGTGTCCGCCGTCCGCGGAGTGAACTGTGACGGGGTCATGCGGACCCTCCTTCAGCGCGGTCTGGTCGAGGAGGCGGGCGCGGAACCCGAAACAGGTGCGATCCTGTACAGGACGACGAACTACTTTCTGGAGCGGATGGGCCTGCGTGGCCTGGACGAGCTCCCGGAGCTCGCGCCCTTCCTCCCCGAGGCGGAGGCGATCGAGGCCGAGACGCAAGAGGGTGTGCCGTCGTTCGATCCGGACGCACCGGACACCGACGCAGACGACAAGACGGAATTTTGATGCGAAGCAGCGGCAGGAACAGCGGAAGCGGCAACCGGGACTCGCGGGGCGCCGGCGGCAAGGGGCGCGACGACAAGCAGAAGCGTGAGAGCCGACCCCGTCCCGAGGAGCGCCGTTACGACGTCGGCGGCAGCCAGGGTTCCGAGGGCGGCAAGTCGGGAGGCCGCGGCGCGTCCGCCCGCGGCGGTGCCAAGGGCGGCCCGAAGGCCCCGCAGGGCGGCGGCAGGGCCGGTGCCCCGCGCCGTGGCCCGCACGGCCAGCGCGAATCGCGTCCGCGCGAGCTCGACGCCAAGATCGAGCAGCGCAACCGGGACCGGTACGCCGACAAGCCGCAGGTCACGACCCCCAAGACCTTCCCCGGCGCCGAGCAGGAGGGCGAGCGGCTGCAGAAGATCCTCGCCCGTGCCGGCATGGGCTCCCGCCGTGCGTGCGAGGAGCTGATCGACCAGGCCCGGGTCGAGGTCAACGGCCAGATCGTCACCGAGCAGGGCATGCGGGTCGACCCTCAGAACGACGAGATCAAGGTCGACGGCCTGACCGTCGCCACCCAGTCGCACCTGTTCTTCGCGCTGAACAAGCCGGCCGGCGTCGTCGCCACCATGGAGGACCCGGACGGTCGCCAGTGCCTGGGCGACTACGTCAACAACCGGGAGACCCGTCTCTTCCACGTCGGCCGGCTCGACACCGAGACCGAGGGCATCATCCTGCTCACCAACCACGGCGAGCTGGCCCACCGGCTGACCCACCCCAAGTACGGCGTGAAGAAGACCTATCTCGCCGCGATCCAGGGCCCGCTCCCGCGTGACCTCGGCAAGCGGCTCAAGGACGGCATCGCGCTGGAGGACGGCTACGCCCGCGCCGACCACTTCCGCGTCGTCGAGAACACCGGCAAGAACTATCTGGTCGAGGTCACCCTCCACGAGGGCCGCAAGCACATCGTCCGCCGCATGCTCGCCGAGGCGGGCTTCCCGGTCGACAGGCTCGTACGGACGTCCTTCGGGCCGATCGGTCTGGGTGACCAGAAGTCCGGCTGGCTGCGGCGTATGACCAACACCGAGGTCGGCATGCTGATGAAGGAAGTCGGCCTGTAGGCCTGCCTCTTACTCACGCAACGAAGCCCGCGGCCATACCGGCCGCGGGCTTCTCGCATCTTGTGGAACCAGCTCCCTCACCTTTATAGTCACAATGACTATTAAGGAGGCGGGCGTGAGCTTCGCGGACGTCGTCGAACCCCTGCAGCGGCCGCTGTTCACCGTTTTGGACACCCCGGTGAGCCGGACCGAGTTCCCCGGGTTCGGCAGCGGTGCGCTCTGCGTCCGGCTCGTCGCCCGTCGGTGCAGCGCCGGTCGGTACATCGCCCGTCGGCACATCGCCAACCACCTCTTCTTCGTCCTGTTCTTCACTGCGGGCCGGCCTGTACGCCGGTGCAGGCCGGCAGATCGTCTTCATCACCCTCGCCGTGTACGGCTGGTGGACCTGGACCCACGGGGGTGGACCAGGTCTCGACGGACTCCCGGTGCGGCGCACCACGCGCACCGAGTGGACGTGGCTGCTCGCGGCGGGGGTGGTGGACATCCCGCTCCACGCGTACCAGGAGCCCTGTCCCACCTCCCTGCAGTACGCCCTGCTGTACGCCGGCTTCCTGCCGCCGTGCGTCATCGGACTGCGCAACCGGCCGCGCGATGAACGCCCCCGCGCCCCACTCGCCCGAGGGCTACGACCCGAGTGCCTTCCCGCCCTTCGCCGTCACCGTCGACCTCGCCGTGTTCACGGTCCGCGAGGGCCGGCTGCATGTGCTGCTCGTCGAGCGCGGAGAGGAGCCGTACAAAGGTGCCTGGGCGCTGCCCGGCGGATTCGTACGGCCCCGGGAGTCCGCCGGACAGGCCGCGCGACGCGAACTGGCCGAGGAGACCGGTCTGTCGCAGGAGACCGTCGCCGGGCTCCACCTGGAGCAGCTGCGGACCTACAGCGACCCGGACCGGGATCCGCGGATGCGGGTCGTCTCCGTCGCGTACACCGCGCTCGTCCCCGATCTGCCCGAGCCGCGCGGCGGCGGGGACGCCGCGCACGCCCAGTGGATGCCGCTCGGATCCGCCGGCCACCTCGCCTTCGACCACGAAACGATCCTCGCCGACGCACACGAGCGGGTCGGCGCCAAGCTCGAGTACACCTGCCTCGCCACCAGCTTCTGCCCGCGCGAGTTCACGCTCGGCGAGCTCCAGCAGGTCTACGAGACGGTCTGGGGGGTCGAGCTCGACCGGCCCAACTTCCGGCGCAAGGTCCTCACCACGCCCGGCTTCGTCGAAGCCGTCGAGGGCCCGCCGCGCCGCACCGGCGGCCGCGGGAAACCGGCCGCGCTCTACCGGGCGGGCGCTGCCCCCGCCCTGCATCCTCCACTCCTGCGACCGGAAGGACGGCACGCATGACCACCATGAAGACCTCGAGGACCCTCACCAAACAAGCGGCCACCGGCTCGCTGATCGGGCTTGCGCTCGGGGACGCGCTGGGCTTCCCGACCGAGTTCAACGATGTGCCGTCGATCCTCGCCACATGCGGGCCGTGGCAGGAGATGGACCTTCCGAGGCCCGCGCTCGTCACGGACGACACCCAGATGACACTCGCGCTGGGGCGCGGGATACGCACCGCGATGGACCGCGGGCTGCTCGTGGCCTCCCGGCTGACGCGGCCGGTGCGCGAGGAGTTCGTCGGCTGGTACCACTCCCCGGAGAACAACCGGGCCCCCGGCCGCACCTGCCTGGTCGCCTGCCAGAAGCTCGACAGCGACCGGCCCTGGCAGGAGGCCAGCCAGCTCGGCTCCAAGGGCTGCGGCGCCAATATGCGGGTCGCGCCGGTCGGACTCGTACCGGGACTGAGCGACGAACAGCGGGCGGGTGCCGCGCAGTTGCAGGCCGCCCTCACCCACGGTCACCCCACCGCGCTGGCGGCGAGCGACCTCACGGCGCGCGCCGTGCATCTGCTGGCGCAGGGCGCGGAGCCGATGGGACTGGTCGGCCGGCTGCGCTCGTACGCGTACGAGAACCGCAGCCGCTACTACCACCGCTGGCTCGGCAATCTGTGGAGCTACTCCCACGATCCGACCCCCGAGGCGTTCATCGGGCGCGGCTGGGACGAGTGCCTGCAGGTCCTCGACCGGCTCGAGGCGGCGCTGCGCGACCCGCAGCCGGAGCTCGACCCGTGCCTGGCCACCGGCGACGGCTGGATCGCCGAGGAGGCGCTCGCCACGGCCCTGCTCTGCTTCCTGCTGTTCCCCGAGGAGCCGGTGACAGCCCTGCGCCGGGCCGCGTGCACCAAGGGCGACTCCGACTCGATCGCCTGCCTCGCGGGCGCGTTCGCGGGTGCCCACCTGGGAGCCGGCGCCTGGCCCAAGGAGTGGGCCGAGCGGATCGAGTACCGCAGCGATCTGATGTCGCTCGCCGCCCTCTGGGACTCTTGATCCATGATTGATCCGCTGGACATGGAACTCGCCCCCGTCCTTGCCGAACAGCGCGACCCGCTGCTCTTCGCCACCGTCTCCGGGGCACATCTGTACGGCTTCCCGTCCCGTGACTCGGACGTAGACCTGCGCGGCGTCCATCTGCTGCCCGTCGAGGAGCTGCTGGGGCTGCACGAGCCGGACGAGACCCGGTCCCGGATGTGGGACCGGGACGGCGTCGAGATGGACCTGGTCACGCACGACGTACGGAAGTTCGTACGGCTGATGCTGCGGCGCAACGGATACGTACTGGAACAGCTGCTCTCGCCGCTGGTGGTGCACACCTCACCGGTGCACGAGGAGCTGACGGCGCTCGCCCCGGGCGTGCTGACCAGCCACCACGCCCACCACTACCGGGGGTTCGCGAACACCCAGTGGCGGCTCTTCGAGAAGACCGGCGAGCTGAAACCGCTGCTCTACACCTTCCGCGCGCTGCTGACCGGCATCCATCTGATGCGCAGCGGCGAGGTGCAGGCGCATCTGCCCACGCTGCTCGGGGAGGTCGATGCTCCCGCGTACCTGCCCGGCCTCATAGCGGCCAAGGCGGAGGCCGAACACAGCCCCGCCTCGGGCGTGGAACCGGAGCGCATACGCGGCGAGGTCGACGCGCTGCACACCGTCCTCGACGAGGCGCGGACAGCCTCACTGCTGCCCGACGAGCCCACCGCCTACGACGCCCTGCGCGACCTCGTGGTGCGTGTACGTCTGGAGCGCTGAGGCCCGGCGGGTACGGACGAGGAAGTCCTCGACCCGGGCCCGGTCCGGCTCGCGCGGGAGCGGAGAGCCCGGCGCGGCCGCATCGGCCTCCTCGGCGAGGCGTGTCATCCACGCCTCGACCCGTGGCCACGCCACTTCGCCCCGCTTGACCTCGAGCAGCCGCTCCCGGTCCGCGCCGACGTCGATCACCAGCTCGCCGCTGCGGAGCAGATCGCGGCAGCAGGCGAGGAGCCGCAGCAGATGCATGGCGTGCTTCCAGCGCGGGGCGCCGTGCCGGCGCACATCCGCTTCCAGCTTCTTGCGCTGACCGACGGCATAGCGCACGAACGTCCGGTGGGCCTCGCGGGACAGAAATGCCCCACGCAGCGAGAGCAGCTCCCGGCCCGTGTGGTCCAGGCGCTCGACGAGCGGCGAGTGCAGACACTCCAGGACGTTGGGGTTGGCGCGCAGGGCGAGTTCGAGGAAGCGCTCCAGCTCCCAGGAGAACTGCTCGTCGGCCGGCCCCTGGACATGGGTAGGAGGTTTGTCCATACGCCAGTAGAGCGGGGCCGGCGCGAGGAAGACCCCTCGGCGGTCCGTGTCGCTGCCGTCCGTGGCCAGCCCGAAGGCGCGCGAACCCATCACACAGGAGTAGATGGTGTGGTCGCGGACGAGCGCCTCGGGGGTCACTGCGGGGGCCATGCGCGTGAGGGTACGCGAGGGGGCCGGGCCGGCCGGAGGCAAGCCGGCTAGGCGAGCCGGACCGTGCCCCCGGAAACGGTGATCTGCGCCGGCGGCAGCGGGCGGGTCGAGGGTCCCTCCACGACCGAGCCGTCGGTGATCCGGAACCTGCTCTCGTGACAGGGGCAGTCGATGGTGCCGTCCGCGATCGTTCTGACCGTGCAGCCCTGGTGGGGGCAGATGGCGGAGAAGGCCTTGAAGTCGCCGGCCTGCGGCTGGGTCACCACGACCTTCTGGTCGGCGAACAGCCTTCCGCCGCCCACCGGGATGTCGGAGGTCTCGGCGAGCTCCTTGCCGGCCTGCGGCGGCGGGATCGCGCCTTCGTTCAGTGTCTCGCCCGCAGGCCTGCTCGCGGCGTCCGCCGGCGGTTCGGAGGCGGTGCCGCCGTCCCCGCCGCCACTGTCGCCGCAACCGCTCACCAGAGTCGCGGCGCCTGCCGCACCCGCCGCCAGAACTGTCCGTCGCCGCGTGTCCATGACCGTCTCCCTACGTCGTGCCCCCCACGTGCGCAGCATCTTGGCGCCGAACGCACCGGAGAAGAAGCAATTGGGCAGCGAGTACCGCATCGGGCGCGAGTTGTCCGTCAGATAGCCCAGTCCGTACGGGCAGTCGAGTGCTGCGGACACGTCGGGAGGGAGGCGAGGGAGGCGAGGGGCTCGCGAGGGGATCAGGCGGACGGCCGGCGCCGTGCGGGCCGCGCCGTGCGTGCCGCGCGTGCTGTGCATGCCGTGTTGCCGTGCACGCCGTGTTTCGGAGGACGGGTTGTTCAGACCCAGGGGGTGAGCTCCCGGGCGTGCCCGTCCGCGTCCCGCCGTACCGCCATCACCGCGGTGACAGCGGCCCGCTCGACCGTCCCGTACACATGCGGGAAGAGCATGTCCTCCGACCCCTCCCAACGGATCTCCGCGCCCAGCCGCGCCTCGTCGATCACCAGCACCAGCAGGTCGGGCACATCCCGGTAGGGGCCGTCGGCGATGGCCAGGGCGGCCGGCGCGTGGGGCGAGCAGTGCACAAAGCCGTCGGTGGTGAGGGATGCGGGGGCGTACGGACGCTCCACGTCCGCCGTCCATTCGTCCAGGGGCACCACATGAAAGAGCATGCCGCCAGTTGTAGCGCAGGTGTGCGGCAAGGCGATCGCGGAATGGCACACACCGCAGGCCGCGGGGCCCGCCCTGCGGGCGGACGGCGCTCCTTCTCCCACACGCCCTAGGCTGAATGGAGCACTCGCACAGACAAGGAGCACGACGTGGCGGTACGAGCGGTCCGGGGAGCCGTCCAGCTGGAGCGGGACGAGGCCGGGCACATGGACGAGCAGGTCGGCGAGCTGCTCACCGCCATACTGGAGCGCAACGGACTCGGCGCGGACGATCTGATCAGCGTCTGGTTCACGGCCACTCCGGATCTGCACAGCGACTTCCCGGCGGCCGCGGCGCGCAACCTCGGCATCGCCGATGTACCGCTGATCTGCGCCCAGGAACTGGACATCACCGGGGCCATGCCCCGCGTCGTACGGATCCTCGCGCACGTAGAGTCCGACCTGCCCAAATCAGAGATCGCGCATGTGTACCTCGGTGCCGCGGCCGCCCTCCGCAAGGACATCGCCCAGTGAGAACCGCCGTCGTCATCGGAACCGGCCTGATCGGCACGTCCGCCGCCCTCACCCTGGCGAGCCGCGGTGTCGCCGTCCACCTCGTCGACCACGACCCGGAGCGGGCCCGCACCGCCGCGGCGCTCGGTGCCGGGACGGACGAGCCGCCCGAGGGGCGCGTCGACCTCGCGATCGTCGCGGTTCCGCCCGCGCATGTCGCCACCGCGCTCGCCGACGCGATGCACGCCGGGATCGCCCGCGGCTACCTCGATGTCGCCAGCGTCAAGGGCGGCCCGCGCCGGGAGCTGGAGGCGCTCGGACTCGACCTCACCCCCTACATCGGTACGCATCCGATGGCGGGCAAGGAGCGCTCCGGCCCGCTGGCGGCCACCGCCGACCTCTTCGAGGGCCGCCCGTGGGTGCTCACACCCACCCGCGACACCGACACCGAGGTCCTCAACCTGGCCCTCGAACTCGTCGCGCTCTGCCGTGCCGTCCCGGTGGTCATGGACGCCGACGCCCACGACCGGGCGGTCGCCCTGGTCTCCCACACCCCCCAGCTGATCTCCTCGATGGTCGCGGCGCGGCTGGAGGAGGCGGACGACACGGCGGTACGGCTCTGTGGCCAGGGCATCCGCGATGTGACCCGGATCGCGGCCTCGGACCCGCGGATGTGGGTCGAGATCCTCTCCGCCAACCCGGGCCCGGTCGCGGACGTACTGGCCGGGGTCGCGGCCGACCTGGACGAGACGGTCCAGGCGCTGCGGGCCCTGCAGTCCTCCGACGAGTCCAAGCGCCAGGGCGGCGCGGAGGGCATCGAGGACGTCCTGCGCCGGGGCAACGCCGGGCGGGTCCGGGTCCCGGGCAAGCACGGAGCGGCACCGACGTCGTACGAGGTCGTGGCGGTACTGATCAGCGACCAGCCGGGCGAACTGGCACGCATCTTCGCGGACGCGGGCCGCGCGGGCGTGAACATCGAGGACGTGCGCATCGAGCACGCGACGGCACAGCAGGCTGGTCTGGTCCAGCTGATGGTGGAGCCGGCTGCGGCGACGGTACTGAGCGCGTCGCTGCGGGAGCGTGGCTGGTCGATCCGCCAGTAGCCGGGCACAGGCTGCGCAAAACCGCCGCGGCGCAGCGGATGTGGGGGTCCCCTACCCCCACATCCAGGGGCTGCCGGGCGGGCCGGGACCCCGCCCCCGGCAGCGCGTGCCGGGCGTGGCGGAATCCTCGGTAACCTTGTGCGAGGCGCATCGGCACTCCCGCCGGCCCTCACCGCGTACCAGGAAGGTGTCCGACACCGTGGAATCCGTGATCGTAGCCATCGATGGCCCCTCCGGCACGGGCAAGTCGAGCACCTCCAAGGCAGTCGCCGCGGCGCTGGGGCTGAACTACCTCGACACCGGCGCCCAGTACCGCGCGATCACCTGGTGGATGATCAGCAACGGCGTCGACGTGCACGACTCGGCTGCCGTCGCCACCGCCGCGGCCAAGCCCGTCATCGTCTCCGGCACCGACCCGGCCGCCCCGGCCATAACCGTCGACGGCCAGGACGCCTCCGGACCGATCCGCACCCAGGAGGTCACCTCCAAGGTGAGCGCCGTCAGCGCCGTGCCCGAGGTGCGGACGCTGATCACGGAGCTGCAGCGCTCCATCGCCGCGGCCGCCGAGAAGGGCATCGTCGTCGAGGGACGCGACATCGGCACCACCGTCCTGCCGGACGCGGACCTGAAGATCTTCCTGACCGCGTCGCCCGAGGCCCGCGCCGCCCGCCGCAGCGGGGAGTTGAAGGGCGTCGACGTCGCGGCCACCAGGGAAGCCCTGGTCAAGCGGGACGCGGCCGACTCCAGCCGTAAGACCTCCCCGCTGGCCAAGGCGGACGACGCGGTCGAGGTGGACACCACGGACCTCACGCTTCAGCAGGTCATCGAGTGCGTCGTCACCCTCGTCGAGGAGAGGCGGAGCACGACCGACGACACCGAGAAGCGGGCCGCCCGGTGACAGCACCGTCCCCCAAGGGCGCGGCGGTCGGGCGGGGTATCGGCATCGGCCTGATGTACGGGCTGTGGAAGCCGCGGGTACTCGGTGCCTGGCGGGTGCCGGCGTCCGGACCCGTCATCATGGCGGTGAACCACTCGAACGCCATCGACGGACCGATGCTCATGGGTACCGCTCCCCGTCCGGTGCACTTCCTGATCAAGAAGGAGGCGTTCGTCGGCCCCCTCGACCCGTTCCTGCTCGGAATCGGTCAGCTGAAGGTGGACCGTACGACCGTCGACCGCACCGCCATCACGGGAGCGCTCGGTGTCCTGAAGAACGGCGGGGTCCTCGGAATCTTCCCCGAGGGCACCAGGGGCGAAGGCGACTTCGCCTCGCTCCGCGCCGGGCTTGCGTACTTCGCCGTACGCAGCGGAGCCCCGATCGTCCCCGTGGCGGTGCTGGGAAGCACACAGCGCCGCGGACGGTTGATACGGGGGCTGCCGCCGCTGCGCAGCAAGATCGACGTCGTCTTCGGCGAGGCCTTCGAAGCGGGCGACGACAGTGCCGGGGGTTCCCCCGGCACAGCCGGGAGAGGTACGCGCAAGGCGCTGGACGACGCCACCGTACGGATCCAGGAGCGGCTGACCGCCCACCTGGAAAACGCCAAGCGCCTCACCGGGCGCTAGGCGAGACTTGAGTAGTGGGCCGCAGGCGTGGTCCATCGATGATGCAAACGAACGAGGTAAGTACTTCATGAACGACCAGATCCACTCCGGCGACGAGCACGGGGAGCTTGGCGACGCCGAGTACGCGGAGTTCATGGAGCTCGCCGCGCTGGAGGGCTTCGACGCCGAGGAGGTCGAGGGCGCGATCGGTGAGGCCGGTCACGGCCCGCTGCCCGTCCTCGCCGTCGTCGGCCGCCCCAATGTCGGCAAGTCGACCCTGGTGAACCGCATCATCGGCCGCCGTGAAGCCGTCGTCCAGGACAAGCCGGGCGTCACCCGCGACCGCGTCACGTACGAGGCCGAGTGGGCGGGCCGCCGCTTCAAGGTCGTCGACACCGGCGGCTGGGAGCAGGACGTGCTGGGCCTCGACGCCTCCGTCGCCGCTCAGGCCGAGTACGCGATCGAGGCTGCCGACGCGGTCGTCTTCGTCGTGGACTCCACGGTCGGCGCCACCGACACCGACGAGGCCGTCGTCAAGCTGCTGCGCAGGGCCGGCAAGCCCGTCGTGCTCTGTGCCAACAAGGTCGACGGACAGAGCGGCGAGGCGGACGCCACCGCCCTGTGGTCGCTCGGCCTCGGCCAGCCGCACCCGGTCTCCTCGCTGCACGGCCGCGGTACGGGCGACATGCTCGACGCCGTCCTGGAGGCGCTCCCCGAGGCCCCGGCCCAGACCTTCGGTGCCGCGGCCGGCGGCCCGCGCCGCATCGCCCTGATCGGCCGGCCGAACGTCGGCAAGTCCTCGCTGCTCAACAAGGTGGCGAACGAGGACCGGGTCGTCGTCAACGAGATGGCGGGCACCACCCGGGACCCGGTCGACGAGCTGATCCAGCTCGGCGGCATCACCTGGAAGTTCATCGACACGGCCGGTATCCGCCGCCGGGTCCACCTCCAGGAGGGCGCGGACTACTACGCCTCGCTGCGGACCGCCGCCGCCGTCGAGAAGGCGGAGGTCGCGGTCGTCCTCATCGACGCCAGCGAGTCCATCAGCGTCCAGGACCAGCGGATCATCACGATGGCCGTCGAGGCGGGCCGCGCCATGGTCGTCGCGTTCAACAAGTGGGACACCCTCGACGAGGAGCGGCGCTACTACCTGGAGCGCGAGATCGAGACCGAGCTCGCCCAGATCGCGTGGGCACCGCGGGTGAACGTCTCGGCCGTCACCGGTCGCCACATGGAGAAGCTGGTCCCGGCGATCGAGACCGCGCTGGAGGGCTGGGAGACCCGGGTCCCGACCGGCCGGCTCAACGCCTTCCTCGGCGAGATCGTCGCCTCCCACCCGCACCCCATCCGTGGCGGCAAGCAGCCCCGCATCCTCTTCGGCACGCAGGCCGGCACCAAGCCGCCGCGGTTCGTGCTCTTCGCCTCCGGCTTCCTGGAGCACGGCTACCGCCGCTTCGTCGAGCGCCGGCTGCGCGAGGAGTTCGGTTTCGAGGGCACCCCGATCCACATCTCGGTGCGGGTGCGCGAGAAGCGCGGCCGCAAGAAGTGATGTGACGCACGACGACGGCGCTGCCCCGGACCGGTGAACGGTCCGGGGCAGCGCCGTCGTCATGTCGTTCCGCGGGTCACAGACCCCGGCGAGGACCCGGCGGCAGCGCCACCGGATGGAGGTTTCCGTTGTGCGGCCGGCTCACCGGGTACGGCTGCCACCCCGCCCCGGAGTGACTCGTATGCCCGGAGGGTCCGCCGCGGCTGCTGTGCAGCCCCGTCCCGAAGCTCCTGAAGTCGAGATCCTCCTCGCCGCTCCGATCGCCCGGCAGCGCCCGGAATGCCCGGCGGTACTCGGAGTACAGAGCGTCGTAGATCGGCGTGGGGGAGTGGGACGCCACCGCGTCGCGCGCGGGGCGCATGGAAGGGATCTGGCTCTGGTACGGCTGGCGGGAGGGGTCGTATGAGTGCACGTACGTGAAACGACCCCGCCGTCGGACGGATGCGGGCTCGGCGGAGCTGCATTCTTCCGGGGGACGGGCATGCCCTGTGGGCAGGCCGTACGCACACAGCCGGCCGTACGCACACAAGCGCCGGGGGTGTACGGCCGCGCACCCCCGGCATGTGTCCCTCCAAGAGTGCTCAGGTGCCCGCGAGCGGCATCGCCGCGGCCACCAGCCTGCCTCCTGCCGCGGCCTTCTCCAGTGCGTCGCGCAGCAGGTCCTCGCGCGGCTGCTGGCCGATGGAGCCGACCGGAGCGGCGAAGACCAGGACCGTGTGCGACTTGTTGGCGGCCGAGCGCCAGCCGTCGGTGACCTGGAGCGGCTGGTGTGCCTGCCACCAGGCGACGGGGCTGCCACCGCCCGTACCGGGCTGGAGCACGGCGTGCAGCTGGCCCATCGCGACCAGGACGGACCAGCCGGACAGCTGATGGGGCCGCTGGTTCACATCGGAGATCGGCAGGAAGCCCTGCTCGATGAGGAGCGGGAGGAAGTCGTCGCCGCCGTTGCCGGTCGTGCCGGGGCGGGCGATGGGCGCGGTCGGTTCGACGACCAGGGCCGGGTGCAGTTCGCCTTCGATCAGTACGAGACCGCTGGTGATGCCGAGGACGGCCTGTTCGGGGGCGGCGCCGGGTGTGCGCGCCTCCTCACCGGTGATGGACCTTACGGCGCCCTGCAGTTGGTCCTCGGCGACCTGGACGACCTGGGAGGGGATGCAGGTGGCGTGGGCGAAGGCGAGAACGGCTGTCTCCTCGCCGACGAACAGCACGGTGCTGGTGCGTTCCTGCTCCGAGTCGCCCGGGGTGCGGCAGGAGGTGCAGTCGTAGCTGCCCGGGGCGTTCTCGCCCGCGAGCAGCCGGTCGGCTTCTTCGTCGCCGATCTCGGCGCGTACGTCCTCGCTGACGTCGAGCATGCGCGGCACGGGTGGCTCCTCGGACTTGATTGGGACGTGAATACGTGTGCCGGGCGGGTCCCGGCTCATAAAGAGCTCAACGGGTGATCTGTGGCGGGAGTCACGCGTGTTGGCGAACGGAATCGCACCATCCGACGCGGGCGGTGAGGCACTGGGCGGAACCGGTCACTCCATGTCAGCAGCTGCTGATTGCACGGAAGTTGGGGCGGTGAGCCGAGTCACAGATCACTCCGCTGATTGGTCGACAAATCACGAAATCGTCGAATCAAGTGGGTGGCCGGTTTTCGCCGCTACCGCGAGTAACGGGCAACTGGCCTGGAATGACAAGGGATTGGTTGGTACCGGAGGGTTCCGCTCTCTAGATTGCTCCCTCGTGTGCACAGAGCACCGCCCGGGACGGCCCGCCGGCCGCACAGCCAGTACGGCACCAACCAGTACGGCAGTACGGCACAGCAGCACGACACGGCAACACAGCACGACGACCCCGCGGCGGGCGGGGCGGAGCGGACGGAGGGCGCCGGATGCGCCGAGGCCGCACCGCCTGAGGGGATCCCGGGTTGTTCGAAAGGGATTTGATGTTCACAAGTTCCCCTTCCATACGCAGGCGTGACACAGCAGCGCTCGTCGGTGCCGCACTGGTGGCCCCGCTGGCACTGCTCACCGCGACCACGGGCGAGGCCCGGGCGGCGGACAGCGGGGTATGGGACCGCATCGCCTCGTGCGAGAGCGGTGGAAACTGGCACATCAACACCGGCAACGGCTACTACGGCGGGCTGCAGTTCTCCGCCGGGACCTGGCGGGCCTACGGAGGCGGGGCGTACGCGTCCACCGCCGACCGGGCGAGCAAGGGGCAGCAGATCGCTGTCGCCACGAAGGTGCAGCAGGGGCAGGGATGGGGCGCATGGCCCACCTGCGCGGCGAGGGCCGGGGCGTACGGCGGCGCACCTGCGGCACCCGAGGCGGGCGCGCGCCGGGCCGCGGCGCCTCAGGCCGAGCCGAAGGCCGTGACGCCCAGGGAAAGGCCCAAGGCGGCGGCGCCGAAGGCCAAGGCTCCGGCAAGTGCGCCTGAGAGGGCATCGGGCCACGCCGACCGGGCCGGCTCCCGCGGCGGCGACCACACCGTCCGGCGCGGCGAGACGCTGAGCGGGATCGCCGCGGCGCACGGCACGGACTGGCGGACCGTGTACACCGCCAACAAGGCCGTCATCGGCGGCGATCCGAACCTCATCGTGCCCGGGCAGCGGCTCACGCTCTGAGCTGTTGGCGGGCAGCCCCACCCCGGGCCCGATCGGGTGGGGCTGCCCGCCGCCCGCCCCCGCAAGCCCCGGAGTCCGCCTTCCTCGATCGCCGCGCGCTACCGGATCGAGGGCGGGCGGGGCCCGCTACGGGCCGACAAGGAGGTGGTCGAGAGCGCTCCGGACCGGCTCAACGCCGGTGCGTTGCGGGCCGTTCCGGCGTCAGCCGGGCGGGCTGTCCGCCGAACACCACGGTGCCGCGCCGTAGTTCATGAAGGACCACGGGACTTCCCCCGGGAGACGGCGAGCACGCGCTGCTCACCGCCGGAGCGTCTCGTACGGGAAACGGGCCCCGGGCCACCCACAACGCGCCGCACCTGTCCGCCCGTCGCGCGCCGGCAGGACGGCAGGGGGTGGGCAAGACAGGTACGGCGCGGCGGGACGGGCCGGAACTGCTTCACCGTGCCCCAGCTCCCCTCTCGGCTTCAGCAGCCAAGTACAGTCCACTCCTGCACACACCAGACAGGGGGACGCGGCGGCGCATGCACATCTCTTTCCTGCTCCACAACGCGTACGGCATCGGCGGGACGATCCGGACGACGTTCAACCTCGCGCAGACCCTGGCCGAACGGCACGACGTCGAGATCGTCTCCGTCTTCCGCCACCGTGACGAACCGACCATGGGCGCGCCCGCCGGCGTCACCATGAAGCATCTGGTCGATCTGCGGAAGAAGAGCCCCGGCTACGACGGCGACAACCCGGAGTACAAGCGCCCCGCCAGGGTCTTCCCACGCGGCGACGGCCGCCACAAGCAGTACAGCCGCCTCACCGATGCCCGGATCGCCGCCCATCTGGGGGCCATCGAGGCCGATGTCGTCGTCGGCACCCGGCCCGGGCTCAACGTCCATATCGCCCGCCAGACCAGGCGCGGCCCGGTCCGCATCGGCCAGGAACATCTCACGCTCGACAGCCACGGCTACCGGCTGCGCCGCGAGATCGCACACCGCTATCCCCTCCTCGACGCGGTCACCACCGTCACCGAGGCGGACGCCCGGTCCTACCGCTCGCGGCTGAAGCTGCCCGGCGTACGGATCGAGTCGGTGCCCAACAGCGTGCCCGCGCCCTCCGTCGCCCCGGCCGACGGCTTTGCCAAGTGGATCGTCGCAGCCGGCCGGCTCACCCGGGTCAAGCGGTACGACCTGCTCATCAAGGCCTTCTCCAAGGTGGTCGCCGCACGCCCCGACTGGCGGCTGCGGATCTACGGCAGCGGGGATGCCACCGGCAACGAGAAGAACGCCCTGCGCGCCCTGATCCAGGAACGCGGGCTCCACAACCATGTCTTCCTGATGGGATCCGCCAACCCGCTCGAGCCGGAGTGGGTCAAGGGCTCGATCGCCGCGGTCACCTCCAGCCTGGAGTCGTTCGGCATGACCATCGTCGAGGCGATGCGCTGCGGCCTTCCCGTCGTCTCGACGGACTGCCCGCACGGGCCCGGCGAGATCATCGAAAACGGTGTCGACGGCCGGCTGGTACCGGTCGGCGATGTGGACGCGATCGCCGATGCGCTGCTCGGGCTGATCGGCGACGACGAGCTGCGGCGGCGCATGGGACAGACAGCGCTTTCCGCCGCCGCCCGCTTCGATCCGGCTCGGATCGCGGAGCGCCACGAGGCCCTGTTCGCCGAGCTGGTCGCGCGCGGCGAGGGCGGCCGCTCGCGCAGCGCGCTGCGCGATGCCGTGCACCGTGGCCGAGGTGCGCTCTATGACGGGGCCTACTCCCTGCGCTATCTTGCCGCGGACGTGCTCCGCAAAGGGAAGAAGAGCTCATGACCACGTCCATCGAGCGGCTGACGCCGCAGGCCGACTGCATTGCTGATGCGGCCGGCGGCATCACCTTCGACGTGGCGGGAGCGGGCGCGCCGGACGCGGTGCTCGTGCTGAAGAGGCGCGGCGGCAAGGGAGCGGCGGACGAGCTGCGGCTGCCGCTGACCCCCTCGGGGAACGGCAGCTCGCGCGCCGTACTGCCCAGCACCGTCGAGCTCGCCGAGGGCCGCTGGGACACGTATCTCAGCCAGGGCGGCACGGAGACCGGTGACGCCATAGAGCCCGGCATCCGGGATCTGCGGGCTCTGGTCGACCAGGCTCCCGAGACGGGCCGGATCGCCGTGCGCGTTCCGTATCCGACGGCGGACGGCCGACTCGCGGTGCGCTGCTGGGTGCGTGCGCCGCACGCCGAGGCCGGCCCGATCGGCCTCGCGCCCGAGCAGGGCGCGATGACGGTGGACGGAGTGCTGTACGGCGCCGAGCTGGGCGTGGGTGCCGTGGCCGAGGCCAGGCTGCGCTCCGGCGACCGCGTGCACGAGGTGCCGGTGACCGGCGAGGGCAGGGCCTTCGGCTTCACCCTGCCCTACGGACTGCTGGCCGGGCAGCCCGTCGCCAAGGAGCAGTTGTGGGAGCTGTGGCTGCGCCCGTCGGCGGACGCCGCCGGGATACGGATCTCCCGCATCCTCGACGACGTCTGGGACCGGAAGAGCATCTTCGTGTACCCGGAGCAGACGACGGACACCTGCGTGGCCGCCCCTTGCTACACCGGCGACAACGACCTCTGCGTCCGCCTCACCGCAGCGGGCTGAGGAACGCTCCGCGGCGGCAGCCTTGAGGACAGTGGCTGTCCTCAAGGGCTGACAGACTCGACACCATGTTGGAGACCTCGGCAAGACTGCTGCGCCTGCTCTCACTGCTGCAGGCCCACCGTGAGTGGTCCGGCGCCGATCTGGCCGACCGGCTCGGTGTCACGCCGCGTACCGTACGGCGCGATGTCGACCGGCTGCGCGATCTCGGCTACCCGGTCAACGCCAGCCCCGGCACGGGCGGCGGCTATCAGCTCGGCGCGGGGGCCGAGCTGCCGCCGCTGCTGCTGGACGACGAGGAGGCGGTGGCCGTCGCGGTCGGTCTGCGCACCGCGGCCGGCAACGGCATCGAGGGCATCGGCGAAACCTCCGTGCGCGCCCTCGCCAAGCTGGAGCAGGTGCTGCCGCACCGGCTGCGCCGCCGGGTCGGCGCGCTCCATGCCTTCACCGTGCCCATGCTGCGCGGTCCGCAGAACTCCACCGTCGACGCGAGTGTGCTGACCGAACTGGCCAATGCCTGCCGGGACAGCGAGCGGCTGCGCTTCGAGTACCTGGACCACGGCGGCTCCGCCACCCGCCGGTCCGTCGAACCGCATCGCCTGGTGTGCACCGAGCGCCGCTGGTATCTGGTGGCCTGGGATCTGGAGCGCGCCGACTGGCGTACGTTCCGGGCCGACCGGATCACGCCGAGGCCGCCGCACGGCCCGCGCTTCGTTCCGCGCACCCCGCCGGCCGAGGATCTCGCCGCGTATGTGTCCCAGGGCGTTTCCACCCGCGTCTACGCGGCGCAGGCGGTCATCAGACTCAATACGTCGGCGGAGCAGGCCGCCCAGGTCGTCGGCCCGTCGGACGGAGTTCTCGAGGCCGTCGACGAGACCTCGTGCCTGCTGCGCACCGGGGCCGCGAGCCTGGACGTGCTGGTGATCCATGTGATGCTCATGGGCGTGGACTTCGAGGTGATCGAGCCGCAGGAACTGACCGAGCACATCAGGACGGCCCGGGACCGGCTGTCCCGGGCCCTGGAGTGACCGCCCCGGCCGCCCCGGCCGACTGGTCGACGGCCGCGTACTCGGGATGGTGCAGATCGAAGGCGGGTGACTCGGAGCGGACGCGGGGGATGGTCGTGAAGTTGTGCCGGGGCGGCGGGCAGGATGTCGCCCACTCCAGCGAACGCCCGTAGCCCCACGGGTCGTCCATGGCGACCTTCTTCCCGTACTTGGCCGTCTTCCAGACGTTGTAGAGGAACGGCAGCGTCGAGATGCCGAGCAGGAACGAGCCGATGGTCGACACGGTGTTGAGGGCTGTGAAGCCGTCGGCCGCCAGATAGTCCGCGTACCGCCGTGGCATGCCCTCCGCGCCCAGCCAGTGCTGGACCAGGAACGTGGTGTGGAAGCCGACGAACAGCGTCCAGAACTGGATCTTGCCGAGCCGTTCGTCGAGCAGCTTTCCGGTGAACTTGGGCCACCAGAAGTAGAAGCCGGCGAAGGTCGCGAAGACGACGGTGCCGAAGACGACGTAGTGGAAGTGCGCCACCACGAAGTACGAGTCGGTGACGTGGAAGTCCATCGGCGGCGAGGCCAGGATGACGCCGGTCAGCCCGCCGAACAGGAACGACACCAGGAAGCCGATCGACCACAGCATCGGTGTCTCGAACGAGAGCGAGCCCTTGAGCATCGTCCCCGTCCAGTTGAAGAACTTCACCCCGGTCGGGACCGCGATCAGGAAGGACATGAAGGAGAAGAAGGGCAGCAGCACCGCGCCGGTGGCGAACATGTGGTGCGCCCACACCACCACCGAGAGCCCGGTGATCGCCATGGTCGCGGCGACGAGCGTCAGGTAGCCGAAGATCGGCTTGCGGGAGAAGACCGGGAGGATCTCGGTGACGATGCCGAAGAACGGCAGCGCGATGATGTAGACCTCGGGATGGCCGAAGAACCAGAACAGGTGCTGCCACAGCAGCGCCCCGCCGAACTCCGGCTGGAACACCACCGATCCGAACTGCCGGTCCGCCTCCAGCACCAGCAGCGCCGCCGCGAGCACCGGGAAGGCGAACAGCACCAGGATCGAGGTGAAGAGCACGTTCCAGGTGAAAATGGGCATCCGGAACATGGTCATGCCGGGCGCGCGCATCCCGATGATCGTCGTGATGAAGTTGACCGCGCCGAGAATCGTGCCGAAGCCGGAGAGTGCGAGCCCCATGATCCACAGGTCCGCGCCGATGCCCGGCGAGCGTTCCAGGGAGTTGAGCGGGGCGTACGCGAACCAGCCGAAGCTCGCCGGTCCGCTGGGCACCAGCAGCGAGCTCAGCACGATCAGGCCGCCGAAGAGATACAGCCAGTACGAGAGCATGTTCAGCCGGGGGAAGGCCACGTCCGGCGAGCCGATCTGCAACGGCATGATCTCGTTGGCGAAGCCGGCGAACGCCGGGGTCGCGAAGAGCAGCAGCATGATCGTGCCGTGCAGGGTGAACGCCTGGTTGAACTCCTGGTTGCTCATCAGCTGCAGCCCGGGGCGGGCCAGCTCGGCGCGCATCATCAGCGCCATCAGCCCGGCGATCAGGAAGAAGAGGAACGAGGTGATCAGGTAGAGGTGCCCGATCTTCTTGTGATCCGTCGTGGTCAGCCAGTCCACGAACACCCTGCCCGGATGCCGTACCGGTGCCGGGACGGCCGGCGCCTCGGCGGTTTCCGTACCCATCGCTGCCCCCTGGCTCTGCGCGGCTCGGGCTTCGGTCATTCGGTATCGGGCTCCAGACATGATGCTCGCGTCGGGTCGTCTGCGACAGGGCGCGATGGCCGCTCGGCCGAGAGCATGTACGAAGACTCGGGGGGATTGTGTAAGGAAGCAGTAAATTATCTACGCTCCGTCAATTCACCCGCAGCGCCTTGGCAGGGCATTTTCCGTCAGGAATTGAGCATGATAGCCAGGGAGCGCTGAATTACCGCGCAGGCGTCGCTGAACTGCTCGTTCGAGTGACGGAGTTCGAAGAGAACGCGTGTCGTGATCCTGTGACAGAAGCGTGACCGCTGGGGTACGTGGGGCTGTGAGGGCATCCCATGGACCCGGCTTCCGTCACCGTCCGCCGCCGCCTACGGTGGGTGGCATGGCACCCATACCGACCCCTCCCGTACAGCCCGACGACGCCCCCGAGTCATATCTGGGCCTCGCCGCCGAGGGCGCCGAGCGGCTGGCCCGAGAGCGTGGCTGGAGCACCGTCAGAGCGCTGCCGCCGGGCGCGATCATCACCATGGAGTATGTGTCGGGCCGGCTCAACTTCGAGGTCGAGGGCGGCACCGTCGTCCGCTGCTGGCCCGGCTGACCCGTCTCGAACACATACGGCGCACACGTACGACGAAGGCCCCGACAGTCACTGTCGGGGCCTTCGCCGCTATGCGTCGTACGGACAGGGGAAGTGGATCAGCCGCCCGTGGCCGCCCGCGAGTGCGGCGGACGGCGGCTGCCGGACGGGGTGACCGGCGTCCGCTCGGAGCGCACCGCGTGCGGCCGGGGCTGGGCGAGGTGCGTCGAGGTCCTGGTCGCGGACGTGGACCGGTTGCCGCTGCCTGCGGCCACCGGCTCTCGGGGCGTGCCCTTCTTCTCCGACGGCCCTCTCTGCGGGAATATCGCAGGCCGCGGGCCGCCGGAGGCGACCGGCAGCGACGGGGCGAGCCGGCGGCGCGCACGCCACTGCTCGCGCACCGAGAAGACCCAGGCCTCCGCACGGCCGATCAGCGGCTCGCACCAGGGCAGCGTGAGCAGGATCAGCAGCCCGGCCGCCCAGCCGAGCAGCACATCGCTCAGCCAGTGTGTACCGAGGTACACGGTGGTCAGGCCGACGCCGAGGGAGACCACGGCCGACAGTGCAGACAGATAGCGCCGAGCCCGCGGTGTGGTGGCCAGATACGCCAGGATTCCCCAGGTCACGACCGCATTCGCGGTGTGCCCGGAGGGAAATATATCGCCGCCGGCGAAGAGCTCGGCCGATCCGATCTGAGTCGCGTAGTGGGGGCCGCCCCGCCCGAGTCCGATCTTGACCGCACCAACGGTCACATTGAGCAGCAGCAGCGAGGCGCCCAGTACCAGCAGGGGCCGCAGGGTGTGCTGGCGCCAGGAGCGCCAGCCCAGCCAGGCCGCGACCATCACGGCCGTGGGGCCGCGCTGACCGAGGACCACGAAGTAGTCGAGGAAGGCGTGCAGGTCCGGCCACTGCTGATAGGGGCGGAACAGCATGATCTTCCAGTCGATGATCACCAGCCAGGTTGACGCCAGCACGGCGACGACGATGGCGAGATAGAACGCCGACGTCCCGCCGAAGAGGGCGAGACGAGTGCGGGTCATCCGCGGGATCTCTATCTTCGGCGGTTCCGGCTCCCGGTCGAGGCGGGCAAAGATGTCGGTACGCACCCAATCGACGTTACAGCGAGTGAGTGCGTGGCTAGGCCGATCCGGTGTCTTTGTGATGCCGATGTGATGTGGAGTATGTCTCAGATCCGGATATATTCCCGGGCGGTCGGGAAAGCCGGATGACCTTGTCGGCGGGCCTGTCCGCCAATTCCCGGCGGGCCTTCACGTGAGGGTTCTTTCTGTGGTCCAGAAATGGTTCACCACCACCCCGTACGGAATTTCCCGTTCGTTCAGGGCCACTCGGGATCGGCTTCGGGCGCGTCGCGGCGTGGCGCACGCCACACGTGCGTGCTCGCCGGGGTGAGAGATCCACCACGCGCCACCCGGCCGGCTTCGCGTACGCTGACGGCTCACTCGCCCGTCGATGCCGGGCCGCCCCGGGGGACACCCAGCAGCACGGTCCCTGACTGGCCCGCCGAGCGCGAGGGACTCATTGGGAGGTACGTACATGTCCGGGACGACCACGGCCGGAGCACGACTGCGTGCCGCCGGCGGCGGTGCCAACCGCTGGGTCGTCCTTGTCGTTCTCTGTATCAGTCTTCTGCTGGTCGCCCTCGACGCGACCGTGCTGCATGTCGCTGTCCCGGCCGTCACGGAGGATCTCCGCCCCAGCGGCGTCGAGCTGCTCTGGATCGTGGACGCGTATCCCCTCATCTGCGCCGCGTTGCTGATCCTCTTCGGCACCCTCGGCGACCGGGTCGGCCGCCGCCGCATCCTGCTGATGGGTTACGGCATCTTCGGCGCCGCCTCGGCGGTCGCCGCGCTCGCCACCACCCCGGAAGTGCTGATAGGGGCGCGCGCGCTGCTCGGCATAGGTGGCGCGATGATCATGCCCGCGACGCTCTCCATCCTCCGCGCGGTCTTCCCGGACCGGCGGGAGCGGGCGATGGCGATCGGCATCTGGACCGCGGTCGCCGCGGTCGGTGCCGCCACCGGGCCCGTACTCGGCGGCTTTCTCGTCGAGCACTACTGGTGGGGCTCGGTCTTCCTGATCAACATCCCGCTGATGGCCCTGATCCTGCCGGTCGGCCGCTGGCTGCTGCCCGAGTCCCGCGGCGGCGCCGACGGACCCTGGGACGTGGTCGGCGCGTTGATGGCGGCGGCCGCCGTGCTCGGCGCGGTTCTCGGGGTGAAGCGGCTCGGCGCAGGCGGCTCGGTGCTCGACATCAAGACCGTCGGTCCGCTGCTGCTCGGCTGTGTGCTGCTGGCCCTGTTCGTACGGCGGCAGAGGCGCCGCGAGCATCCGCTGATCGACATGCGGATGTTCGCCCGCGCCACCTTCTCCACCTCTGTCGGCTGCATCGTGCTGGCCATGCTCGCGCTGGTCGGCCTGGAGCTGATCGCCGTCCAGTACCTCCAGCTGGTCCTCGGGCTGAGCCCGCTGGAGACCGGCCTGCGGCTGCTGCCGCTGACCTTCGCCGCAATGGCCGCGGGTGCCACCGGCTCGCACACCCTGCAGCGCATCGGCCCGCGCCGGATGGTCGGCTGGGGCTTCGTGCTGACCGCGGCGGCCGTGCTGCTGCTGACCCTGATGGGACAGCACGACCGCCCCTGGCTGCTCACCACGGGCTTCGTCCTCCTCGGCTTCGGGCTGCAGACCACGCTCTTCGCGGCGTACGAGTCGATGCTCAGCGAAGCCCCCGCGGACCAGGCGGGCGGGGCGGCCGCGATCGGCGAGACCTCCTACCAGCTGGGCGCGGGCATGGGGATCGCCCTCCTCGGCAGCGTCATGAACGCGGCCTACGCGCCCGCGCTCGCCTCCGTCTCCGGTGTTCCGGGCTCCGCCAGCTCCGCCGCCGCCAACTCCCTGGGCGAGGCGTACCAGGTGGCGGACGGGCTCGGCGGCACGGCCGGGGACGTACTGCGCACCGCGGCACGCCACTCCTTCGTCCATGGCCTCCATGTCACGCTCCTGGTCAGCGCGGGGCTGCTGCTGCTCGGCGCGCTCGCCGCGCTGCGGCTGCCGCGGACCATGGAGTGCGCGCCGGTGACCGAGAAGTGCCCGCAGCCCAGACGTCCCGCGGACGCAGCGGATCTCTCGCTTCCGCCCGGCGGGGCCCCTCCCGCACAGCTGACGCCCGGGGGTACCCCTACGGCAGCCGGGTCTGGACGCGCGGGACACTGAGTCGTAACGTCAGCCGGAGCCGTGACTAACACTGCTAGTTTTCCGTGATCCGCTGTGTGAGCGCCGCCGGAGGCCAGTTCATGTCCGCACCCTCGAAGCTTCCGCCCTTCGACCCGAGCGACCCCCTCGGCATCGACGATCTGCTCGACCCCGAGGACCTCGCGATCCGCGACACCGTCCGGGCCTGGGCCGCCGACCGCGTCCTGCCGCACATCGCCGACTGGTACGAGCGCGGGGAGCTCCCCGCCATCCACGAGCTGGCCCGCGAACTCGGCTCGATCGGTGCGCTCGGCATGTCGCTCAAGGGGTACGGCTGCGCGGGCGCCACCGCCGTCCAGTACGGACTGGCCTGTCTGGAACTCGAGGCCGCCGACTCCGGCATCCGCTCGCTCGTCTCCGTCCAGGGCTCGCTCGCCATGTACGCCATCCACCGCTTCGGCTCCGAGGAGCAGAAGCAGCGGTGGCTGCCCGGCATGGCGGCGGGCGAGATCATCGGCTGCTTCGGGCTGACCGAGCCCGACCACGGCTCCGACCCGGCCGGAATGCGTACCTACGCCAAGCGCGACGGCGGCGACTGGGTGCTCACCGGCCGCAAGATGTGGATCACCAATGGCTCGGTGGCCGGGGTCGCCGTCGTCTGGGCACAGACCGACGACGGCATCCGCGGATTCGTCGTCCCGACCGATGCCCCCGGCTTCTCCGCGCCCGAGATCAAGCACAAGTGGTCACTGCGGGCCAGCGTCACCAGCGAACTGGTCCTGGACGAGGTACGGCTGCCGGCCGACGCCGTACTGCCGGACGTCACCGGCCTGAAGGGGCCGCTGAGCTGTCTCTCGCACGCCCGCTACGGAATCGTGTGGGGCTCGATGGGGGCGGCCCGGTCCAGCTTCGAGGCAGCGGTGGCGTACGCGAAGACACGCGAGCAGTTCGGCAAGCCGATCGGCGGCTTCCAGCTCACCCAGGCCAAGCTCGCCGACATGGCCGTCGAACTGCACAAGGGCATCCTGCTCGCGCACCACCTCGGCAGGCGCATGGACGCGGGCAAGCTCCGTCCCGAGCAGGTCAGCTTCGGGAAGCTCAACAACGTGCGGGAGGCGATCGAGATCTGCCGCACCTCGCGCACCATCCTCGGTGCGAACGGAATTTCGCTGGAGTACCCCGTGATGCGTCATGCGACGAACCTCGAATCGGTGCTCACCTACGAGGGCACCGTCGAGATGCACCAGCTGGTGCTGGGCAAGGCGCTCACCGGCCTCGACGCTTTCCGGTAGACCGGAAGGGGCCGGCGAGCGCCCTGCTCAGCTCTGGTTGAAGAATCCGTCCGGCGTACGACCTGCGGCCTCCCCGCTGACGACGAGCGTGTCGGCGGGGCTCAGCAGGAAGACCCGGGTGGCGATGCGCTCGATCGAGCCGCGCAGCCCGAAGGTCAGTCCGGCGGCGAAGTCCACCACGCGCTTGGCGTCGGTGGGCTCCATAGACGTGAGATTCACGATGACGGGGACGCCGTCCCGGAAGAGCTCACCGATCGCGCGGGCATCCCGGAAGCTGTCCGGGGAGACCGTGGCGATCCGGCGGCCCACTTCCTGGGCGGACTCGGAGGCCACGCGTACCCGGGGGTCGGTGACCCACGAGTCACCCGTCTCGCCGCCCTCGGCGTACTCCTCGTCGTAGTAACGCTCGTCGCTGTCCTCGACGAGACCCAGCCAGGCGCTCGCCTTGCGCACAGAACCCATGGACGCCTCCTTCCGCTGCAGTCCGCTCACTGCGGCCTTCTGTCGTTCCGCATCCCTATGGTCGTCCATAATGCGGATCGCGCGCCAAGTGGATAGTCACCGCGCAGGGGATTCGTGACGGTACTGGTGCAGAAGATGTGGCGATTCGTCAAGGTTCCGCCTGCGTACGGGGCGTGCCGGAATAAAAATATGAAAGTCGGGCCGGACGGGTGACCGTGGGGACGTATGGGTGAACGGATAGCTCGATACGATGCCTGCCGCACTGTTGAACGACTCTCGGGGGACCGTCGTGTTCGGAATAGTCAGGCCCTGTACGCACCGTCTCGCCGACGGGCTGAAAACCGAGTGGATGGCCCATCTCTGTGGGCTCTGCCTGGCACTTCGCTCCGACCACGGCCAGTTCGCGCGGGTCGTCACCAACTACGACGGCCTGATCGTCTCGGTTCTGACGGAGGCTCAGACCGAGCGCACCCCCGCGTCACGGCGCACCGCGGGCCCGTGCCCGCTGCGCGCGATGCGCACCGCGCCCGTCGCCCGGGGCGAGGGAGCCCGCCTCGCCGCGGCCGTCTCGCTGGTGCTGGCGTCGGCGAAGGTACGCGACCACGTCGTGGACCGGGACGGGGTACTGGCCCGCAAGCCGGTGGCGGCCGCCGCGCGCAGGGTCGCCGCGGGCTGGGACCGGGCCGGAGTGCGCACCGGCGCTGAGCTCGGCTTCGACACGGCGGTGCTGCTCGACGCGGTCGACCGGCAGACCGGGATCGAGGCGCTGGCCGGCCTCGGCACCCCGCTGCTGACCGTCACCGAGCCGACGGAGACGGCGACCGCGGCCGCCTTCGCGCACACGGCAGTCCTCGCCGGCCGGCCGGAGAACCTGGCACCGCTGGCCGAGGCGGGCAGGCTCTTCGGGCGTCTCGCGCATCTGCTGGATGCCGTGGAGGACAGGCAGGCTGACGCGGCGTCGGGTGCCTGGAATCCGCTCACCGCGACCGGCACCTCGCTCGTCGAGGCGCGCCGACTCGCGGACGACGCGGTGCACGGGGTACGGCTCGCGCTGCGCGAGGCACGGTTCGTGGACGACAAGCTGGTGCATGTGCTGCTCGCCCACGAGCTGCGGAACTCGGTGAACCGGGCCTTCGGGACGACGACCTGCGCGCACCAGGGGTACGGGGGCACACCACAGGGGCCGCAGAACCCGTACCAGGGCAGTGGCTACGGGCCCTACGGCTCGAACAACCCCTACGGCGGCGGCATCCCGGGAGCCCCGGGCGGACCGAGTGGACCGGGTGGGCTGCCTCCGCAGTTCGGCGGTGAGCCGCCGACACCCAAGCGGCGCGGCTTCCTGGCCGGCTGCGCGGTCTTCACCGGGCTCTTCTGCACCTGTCAGATCTGCTGCGCCAAGGAGTACGAAGGCCCCTGGTCCCGCAAGAAGCGCGAAGGCTGCTGCCGGGACTGCGACTGCCCGGACTGCTGCGACTGCTGCGGATGCGACTGCTGATCCGGCGTCAGACCGTTTCGCCGCCGGAGATCACGTGATCTCCGGCGGAGAGATCTGCGACGTCTCGATCGCGGACTCGGCGGTGCCCCACTTCTTCAGGATGCGGTCGTACGTTCCGTCCGTCTTGAGCTTGTTCACCGCGGCCTGGAAGGCGGGCGCCAGCGGGGTGCCCTTCTTGAAGGCGAACCCCACGTCGAGCCGCTTGAACTCATTGAGGAACTTCGTCCCCTCCTGCTGGATGACGGCATACCGGAGCCCGTTGATGGTGCTCATCACCACATCGCTGCGGCCCTGCTGGAGGGAGATCCAGATCGCACCCGGCTCGGCGTACGTCTGGACCTTGTACGGCTTCTTCCCCGCATCCGAGCAGCGGCCCCTGTTCTTCTCCAAGGACGCCTCGAAGGTGGTGCCCGCGCCCGTCGCCACATGGAGGCCGCACAGGTCGGTGAAGTCCGAGATCTTCGTCAGCTTGCTGCTCTTCAGCGCGGCGAAGCCCTGCCCGTCATTGATGTACGTGACGAAGTCGATGGTCCTGCGGCGCTCCTCGGTCACACCGAAGTTGCCGGTGCCCAGGTCGTACTTGCCGCTGCCCAGCGCGGGCAGGATCGCCTCGAAGCTCGCCACCTCGCGCTTCAGCTTCAGCCCGAGCACCTTGGCGGCGGCCTCCGCGAAGTCGATGTCCTGACCCGCGACGGTCCTGCCGTCCTCCAGGTAGGTGGCGCCGGGCGGATTGCCGACGGACGTGGCGACGGTGAGGCTGCCCCGGTTGCGTACGTCGGCGGGCAGCAGCTTCGCGATCGCCTCGTCCTTCGGCACCGACGACACCACATCGGTGGTGGGAATGCTGCCCGCCTTGCCGGCCGGAGCAGCACCCCCACCGGCGGCCGCCGGGTCCCCGGAACCGCAGGCGGTGAGCGTGAGCGCGGCGGCGGTGATCAGCGCGAAGGCGGCGACGTGACGTTTGTGGCTCATGGCGTGCGGGTCTCCAGGTGTTTCTCGAACGGCAGCGGGCCGATCGACTCCGGATCTGCGGACAGATCGAAGAGCGGGCGGTATCCGGCCGCCAGATAGAGGCCCCTGGCCTCGGGCTGGCGTGGACCGGTGGTCAGGCAGATCCGGGAGTAGCCGCGCTCGGCGGCCTCCCGTTCGAGTACGCGCAGAACTCGCCGGGCAAGTCCCCGGCGGCGGTGCGCGGAGTGTGTCCAGATCCTCTTGAGTTCGGCGGTGGTGGCGTCATGGCGCCGGTACGCGCCCCCTGCCACCGGCCGGCCCTCCTCCAGGAGCAGCACAAACGCGCCGCCGGGCGGAGCGAACTCCTCGGACGGATAGCGCTCCAGATCGACGGCGGAGCCGTACCGGCTGATGTATTCGTGCGCCAGCTCATCGAGCAGCGGGCGGGCGAGAGGATCGTCGAGTGTGGTCCGGCGTACGGACAGTGCGGAGCCACGGCTCGGGGTGAAGGTCATGCGTGCCCTTCTTCGAGCAGGCAGAAGGAACAAAAGCGTGTGGCGAGGGGAAGGGTGCGCGGTGTTGTGCGTGAAGGCGCGGAGAGCGTGAGAAGCGAGAACGCCGCGCGAAGACGCGCGAGCGGGAAGGCAGAGGGGTCAGCTCAACAGGAAGAGGACCACACTCGACCGAAGTCGATGTGGGAGCGCGTGACCAGCCACTGCTGCGAATGCATGGTCCAAGTGGAACAGGCATCCGTTTCTTCGTCAACTGTGCTGAGACGCAAGGCTCACAGTGTGGACAGGCTTGACAGTGAGCCGTGCACACCGCTTAGCCTCAGGAGCGGATCGTGCTGAGGGGCTCGGTCCACGTTGTGTTTCTGGTGAAGGCATTCCCGTGTTCGATCTCTGCATCCACGGAGCCTTCGCATGGCTGTGCCCACAGACACCCTCCCCGAATCTCCCGCGGCTCCGCCGTCCAAGACCGACGCCGTGCAGCCGCGCATCGTGCCCGTACGCCGAACGGGCCAGTGGCTGGCCGCAGTTGTGGTCCTGCTCCTGCTCGCGGGCGCCGTCACCTCCGTCGTACGCAATGACGCCTTCCAGTGGGACGTCGTCGGCGACTACTTCACCTCCACGTCCGTACTGCGGGGCCTGGGTCTCACCCTCTGGCTGACGGGCGTCGTGATGGTGCTGGGCTTCGCCCTCGGCACGCTCCTCGCCGTGATGCGACTGTCCGCCAATCCGGTGCTGCGTAACGTCAGTTGGGGATACACCTGGCTGCTGCGCTCGACGCCGATCCTGGTGCAGCTGCTGTTCTGGTTCAACATCGGAGCGCTCTACCCGCAGATCCTCGGCGTCAGGACCGTCGATCTGCTCGGCCCCGTCACCATCGCGATCATCGGGCTCACGCTCCACGAGGCCGCGTACGCCGCCGAGGTGGTGCGCGGCGGCATCCTCTCCGTCGAGCGCGGACAGATCGAGGCCGCCGAATCGCTCGGCCTGGGGCGCATGCGCAGGCTGCGCCGTATCGTCCTGCCGCAGGCGATGCGCTCCATCGTGCCGCCGGCCGGAAACATGCTCATCGGCACCCTCAAGGGCACCTCGATCGTCAGCGTCATCGCCGTACAGGACCTCCTCTACTCGGTGCAGCTCGTCTACCACCGCACCTACCAGGTCGTCCCGCTGCTGCTCGTCGCCACCCTCTGGTACGTCGTGGTGACCTCGCTGCTCAGCGTCGGACAGCACTACGTCGAGAAGTACTACGCCCGCGGCACGGCCGGTGCGCGATGACGCCGCCCGCACCGTCCATCGTCGTGATCGGAGCCGGTCCGCGCGGGACCGGATTCCTGGAGCGACTGGCCGCCAACACCCCCGAGCTGTACGGGGATCTGCCGCTGGACATCCATCTGGTGGACCCGCACCCGCCGGGCGGAGGCCGCATCTGGCGCGCGGACCAGTCCCCGCTGCTGTGGATGAACTCCATGGCCCAGGACGTCACCATGTTCACCGACGACACGGTCGTGCAGGAGGGTCCGGTGCGGCCCGGCCCCACGCTCGCCGAGTGGGCCGGTCTCGACGGCCAGGCCTTTCCCGGCAGACAGCAGCAGGGAGAGTATCTGCGCTGGGTCTACGAGGATGCCGTCGCCGCCCTGCCGCCGACCGTCACCGTGCACGAGCACAGGGCGCGGGCGCTGCGCGTCAGCGGCCCGCGCGAGGGCCGCCAGCGGGTCTGGCTCGAAGGGCGTCCGCAGCCGCTGACCGCCGACCTGGTGGTGCTCACGCTCGGTCACCTCGACGCCGAACTCGACAAAAAGCAAAGGGAGTTGTCCGACTTCGCGCAACGTCACGGGCTGCTCCATCTGCCGCCGGACTTCACAGCGGACAGCGACCTCGACAACATCCTGGCCGGCGAGCAGGTCATCGTCCGTGGCTTCGGACTGGCCTTCATCGATCTGATGGTGCTGCTCACGGAAGGGCGCGGCGGACGGTACGAGAACGGTGAGTATGTGCCGTCGGGCCGGGAGCCCGTCCTGTACGTCGGATCCCGGCGCGGTGTCCCGTACCACTCCAAGATCGGCTACGGCCCGCAGGGCGAACGGCCCCCGCTGCCACGCTTCTTCGGACCCGGACAGATCGACGCACTGCGGGCCCGGCCCGGCCCCGTCGACTTCCGGCGCGACGTGTGGCCACTCATCGACAAAGAGCTCGGCTTCGCCCACTACCACCGTCTCTTCACCGCCCACTCCGAGCGCACCTCGGTCGACTGGCCCGACTTCGAGGAGAAGTACGCCGCCGCCGAGCCGGGCAGCCCCGAACTGCACACCCTGGTCGCCGCCTCCGTGCCCGACCCGGCCGACCGCCTCGACCTCGAAGCGCTCGACCACCCGCTGGACGGGGTGCGCTTCCCCACGTGCGCAGCACTCCAGGACGGGATGCGCACCTACATCAGAGACAACCTCGCCCGCCGCCACGACCCCGCCCACAGCGAGGACCTCGCCGTCTTCCTCGGACTGCTCTCCGTCTACGGGCAGTTGACCCGGCTCGGCGACATCGGCGGCCGGTGGCACGGCTTCTTCAGCTATCTCGCATCCGGCCCGCCCGGGCCCAGGCTGCGCCAGCTCCTCGCCCTCTCCCGCGCGGGTGTCGTCCGTTTCCTCGGGGCGGGCATCACCGTCGAGGCCGACGAGGAGCGCGGGATATTCCGGGCGGGCAGCGCCAGCGTGCCGGGGCAGTGGACCGAGGCCCGGGCGCTGGTCGAGGCCCGGCTGCCCGAGCCCTCGCTGGAGCTCACCCGAAGCCCGCTGCTGCGCGCGCTGTACGCAGACGGCGCCGCCGCGACCCCCACGGGACTGCTCTCGGTCGACCCCGCGGACGGCCGTGTTCTCGACCGCTCGGGCCGGCCGCATCCGCGCCATTTCGCGCTGGGCCCGCACACCACCGCCCGGGCGGGCGGTGCCTTCACCCGGCCGCGCACGGGCGGACCGGCCTTCCGGCAGAACGACGCCACCGCGCGCGCCGCGCTCGGCTTCCTGCGCGACCTCCTCTGTCGGGCCCCGCTCACCGCCTGACCGCGGCGTCGCCTGTTCCCGTACATCCGGACCCGAGGAAACCCATGTCGCTCACCAGCGATCCCCCTCTTGACCCACCCAGCGTTCCCCCTCTTGACCCTCCCGTCGATCCAGCGCCACCCACGGTCGCCAGGGACGACCACGGCACCCTGAAAGTGGTGCCGGTGCGGCACCCCTGGCGCTGGGCCGCGGTCGCCGTGACCGCCGTGCTCCTTGCGCAGTTCGTGCACGGGCTCGCCACCAATCCCGGCTGGGAGTGGGAGGTGTTCGCCGAATTCTTCACGGCCGAAGTGATCGTCAAGGCGGTCTGGATCACCCTGCAGCTGACCTTCTACGGCACGGCGCTCGGATTCGCTCTCGGCATCGTGCTCGCCTTCATGCGGCTGTCCGCGAGTCCGTTCCTGAAGTCGGTGGCATTCGCCTACATCTGGGCCTTCCGGTCGATCCCGCTCATCGTGCAGCTGCTCTTCTGGTTCAACCTCGCCTACCTCTACAAGGAGCTGCAGTTCGGCATCCCCTTCGGGCCGGGCTTCTTCTCCTTCGACACCATGGGACTCGTCGGGGCGATGAGCGCGGCAGTCCTCGGGCTCGCACTGCACCAGGCCGCCTATGCCGCGGAGATCGTGCGCGGTGGCGTACTGGCCGTGGACAGCGGGCAGCTGGAGGCCGCGGCCGCGCTCGGCATCCCCAAGCTGCGGCAGGCGCGACGGATCGTGCTGCCGCAGGCGATGCGTTCGATCCTGCCGAACGCCGCCAACGAGGTCATCTCCCTCTTCAAGGGCACCTCGATCGTCTCCGTCATGGCGATCGGTGAGCTCTTCTACCAGGTCCAGGTCATCTACGGCCGTAACGGCAGGGTCGTGCCCCTGCTGATGGTCGCCACCGCCTGGTACGTCCTTCTGACCACCGCACTCTCCGTCCTCCAGCACTACGTCGAACGTCACTACGCCAAGGGGGCCGCGCGATGAGCGCCATGGTCGAAGTCAGGTCCGTGCACAAGAGCTTCGGGACGCTTGAGGTGCTGCGCGGCATCGACCTCGAGGTCGATGCCGGAGAGGTGACCGTCGTCCTCGGCCCCTCCGGCTCGGGGAAGTCCACCCTGCTGCGCACCATCAACCATCTGGAGAAGGTGGACAGCGGCTGGATCAGCGTCGACGGCACGCTCGTCGGCTACCGCCGCTCCGGCGACAAGCTCTACGAGCTGCGCGAGCGTGAAGTCCTCAAGCAGCGGACCCGGATCGGCTTCGTCTTCCAGAACTTCAATCTCTTCCCGCATCTCACCGTCCTCGACAACATCATCGAGGCGCCCGTCTCGGCGCTCGGCCGCCCCAGGAAGCAGGCTGTCGCCGCGGCCGAGAAGCTGCTCGCCCGGGTGGGCCTCGCCGACAAGGCGTCCGCCTACCCCAAGCAACTCTCCGGCGGGCAGCAGCAGCGCGTCGCCATCGCCCGTGCGCTCGCTCTCGAACCGAAGCTTCTCCTCTTCGACGAGCCCACCTCTGCCCTCGACCCCGAGCTGGTCGGCGAAGTCCTCGATGTCATCAAGGACCTGGCGCAGCAGGGCACGACCATGATCGTCGTCACGCACGAGATCGGTTTCGCCCGTGAGGTCGCCGACACCGTGGTCTTCATGGACGACGGCCGCATCGTCGAACAGGGCGCGCCCGGTGACGTACTCGACAACCCGCAGCACGTACGCACCCGTGCCTTTCTCTCCAAGGTCCTTTGACCCCATGTCGATTTCTCTGTTCAGGAGCCCTCACATGAACCGCACTCGCCGTTCCCTCGCCGCAGCCGTCGCCGCGATCGCCGCATCGGCCCTGCTCGGCGCCTGCGGAGGCAGCAGCAGCGCCGCCTCCGACAACGTCAGGCCCGAGGGGCAGAAGGGCCCAGGGGTCAACATCGGCCCCGACCAGAACCGGATCCGCGGGAAGAAGGTCGAGGCGATCGCCGCCACAGTGCCCGAGGCCGTCCGCAAGCGGGGCACGCTCAAGCTCGGTGCCAGCGCTGATGCCTCGCCACCACTCGGCTTCTACGCCACCGACGACGAGACCCGGATCGGCTCCGAGATCGACATCGCCACGCTGGTCGCCGACGTCCTCGGGCTCAAGGCCGACTTCGAGGCGGTCTCCTGGGAGAACCTCTTCGTCGGCCTGGACAGCTCCAAGTTCGATGCCGTGTTCTCCAACGTCACGGTGACGGAGGAGCGCAAGGAGAAGTACGACTTCGCGACCTATCGCCTCGACGACGTGGCCTTTGAGGCGAGGAAGGGCAGTCACTGGCAGGTCAACGGACCCAAGGACGTGGCGGGCAAGACCATTTCCGTCTCCTCCGGGACCAACCAGGAGAAGATCCTGATCGACTGGAGCGAGCAGAACGAGAAGGCCGGCCGTAAGCCGGTGGACATCAAGTACTTCCAGAAGGACACCGACTACTACCTGGCGCTCCAGTCGGGCCGTATCGACGCCCATCTCGGGCCGAATCCGTCGGCCGCCTACCACGTCGCATCGGCGGGCCAGACTGAGATCGTCGGCAAGATCTCCGGTGGCGGCGACCTCGTCCAGGGCAAGATCGCCGCGACCACGAAGAAGGACAGCGGTCTGGTCGCGGCGTACGCGGCTGCCATCGACCACGTCATCGAGGACGGGTCGTACGCCAAGGTCCTGAAGCGCTGGGGGCTCAGCGGCGAGGCCGTACCGAAGTCGGAGATCAACCCGCCCGGCCTGCCCCGGCCGAAGAACTGACCGAGCAGGAGAGGCCTCCACCATGTCTGCCATCCGTCCACTGCACCTGGCTGTCGCGCTCGACGGCCCGGCGCGTTACGACGCCGACCACTACGTCGGACTCGCCCGTCTCGCCGAGCGGGGCGCCCTCGACTTCGTCACGCTGGGCGACTCCTTCGCGCGGCCCGGACTCGACGCCCTCGCGGTGCTGTCGAGAATCGCCCCCGCCACCGAACGGATCGGTCTGGTGCCGACCGTGACCACCACCCACACCGAGCCCTTCCATGTCTCCACGGCCGTCGCCACCCTCGACTGGGTGAGCCGCGGCCGGGCCGGCTGGACCGTCGACGTGTCGACAACCGAGACCGAGGCCCGGCTCTTCGGCCGTCGCCCGGCCGCCCCCGCCACCGATCTGTGGCGCGAGGCGGGCGACGTCGCCGATGTGGCACGGCGGTTGTGGGACAGCTGGGAGGACGGCGCCGAGATTCGCGACACAGCGACAGGGCGCTTCATCGACCGCGACAAGCTGCACCATGTCGACTTCGAGGGCTCCGCCTTCTCGGTCCGCGGACCGTCCATCGTCCCCAGGCCCCCACAGGGCCACCCCGTGACCGTCGTCGACGGGACCGGGACGGCGAGCAGGGAGGAGGCGGCCCGCCACGCAGATGTCGTACTCGTGCGGGCGGGCGCACCCGACAAGGCAGCCGTGATCCGCGAGGACGTGCGCCGCCGGGCGTCCGCCCACGGCCGCGACCCGGAAGCGATCCGGGTGCTGGTATCCCTCGCTGTCGACCTCGGCGAGGTGGAGGCGTCGCCTGAGCCGGGCCTGGAGAGCAGGCCGGAACTCGCCGCCGGAGGCTCGTACTTCAGTGGCGGCCCGGTCGAGCTCGCCGATCTGATCACCCAGTGGCACCAGGACGGGGCCGTGGACGGCTTCCATCTGGTGCCTCTCGCACCCGGACGCGACCTGGAGCGGATCGTCAACGGCACCGTGGCGCTGCTCCAGCACCGCAGCCTCTTCCGCACCTTCTATCCGGGCGGCACGCTCCGTGAACACCTGGGTCTCGCCCGCCCCGCCAACCAGTACGCCCTCGCCGGGGGAACCTCATGACCGCCGTACGCAAACAGATGCATCTCGCCGCCCACTTCCCGGGCGTCAACAACACCACCGTCTGGGCCGACCCCCGCTCGAAGAGCCAGATCGACTTCTCCTCCTTCGAACATCTCGCCCGCACCGCCGAGCGCGGACTGTTCGACTTCTTCTTCCTCGCCGAGGGGCTGCGGCTGCGGGAGCACAACGGACGCATCCACGACCTGGACGTGGTCGGCCGCCCCGAGTCCCTCACCGTGCTGAGCGCGCTCGCAGCCGTCACCGAGCGGCTCGGCCTGGCCGCCACGGTCAACGCCACCTTCAATGAGCCGTACGAACTGGCCCGCAGGCTCGCCTCCCTGGATCATCTCAGCGGCGGCCGGGCGGCCTGGAACGTCGTCACCTCCTCCGACGGCTTCACCGGGGAGAACTTCCGGCGCGGAGGTTTTCTCGACCGGGCCGACCGCTACACCCGGGCCGCCGAGTTCGTCTCCGTCGCCCGTGCGCTCTGGGACTCCTGGTCACCCGCCGGGGCTGCTCGTCCCTTCGCCCACGACGGCCGGCACTTCGCGATCGAGGGAGAGTTCACCGTCCCACGCTCGCCGCAGGGCCACCCCGTCGTCATCCAGGCGGGCGACTCCGACGAGGGCCGGGAGTTCGCCGCCTCCGCCGCCGACGTGATCTTCACGCGGCACGGCACGCTGGAGGCGGGCCGTGCCTTCTACGCCGACGTCAAGGGGCGCCTGGCGCGTTACGGCCGCAGCCCGGACGGCCTCAAGGTCATGCCCGGCGTCACCTTCGTCATCGGCGACAGCGACGCCGAGGCGCAGGAGCGGGCCGCCGAGATCCGGCGCCTGCAGGTCTCCCCGCAGAACGCGATCCTCGCCCTGGAGCTGATCTGGGGCCGCGATCTCTCCTCGTACGATCCGGAAGGCCCCCTCCCCGACATCGATCCCGACCCGGACTCCGCCCTCGTCCAGGGCCGGGTCAAGATCGCTGATCCTTTCGCGACCGCGGCCAAGTGGCGGGCGCTGTCGCAGGCGAAGGGTCTGTCCATCCGGCAGACCGTCATCGAGACCACCGGCCGGCAGTCCTTCATCGGCAGCGCGCAGAGCGTCGCCGCGCAGATGGAGGAGTTCGTCGCCGAGGGCGCGGCCGACGGCTTCATTCTCGTCCCCCATCTCACCCCCGGCGGCCTCGACGACTTCGTCGAGGAGGTCGTACCGCTCCTCCAGGAGCGCGGGGCCTTCCGTACGGAGTACTCCGGCGCGACGCTGCGGTCGCACCTCGGGCTCGCCGAGCCGGTGTGGAAAGGCTGACCGCATGAGCTCGGACGCACAGACGGCCCCGGGCCGGCGGAACTGGCAGACGTGGCACGAACAGCGCACCGCCACCGTCTCGGCGCCGTACGGCCCGCTGTCGCTCACCGGCACCCACTGGCTCGCCGACTACCCGGAAGGTCGAGTTCCGGCCGTCCCCGGGACATGGACCGAGGACGGCGGCGAGGTGGTGCTGACCGCCTCGGCCGACGACCGTCTGTCCGTCGACGGCAAGCCCCTCACCGGCCGGATCCGTCTCACCGCCGACCATGGCCCGATCTCCGAATCCCGGGTCGCGCACGGCGAGCGGCGTCTGGTGCTCCTGCGCCGCGAGGGGCTGTGGGCGGTACGCGACTTCGACCCGGCCTCACCCGCGCGGCAGGCGTTCAGAGGCATCGACGTGACGGCGTACGACGCCCGATGGGTGCTGCCCGGCCGCTTCCGTCCGTACGAGCACCGCAGCGTACGGGTGGAGAACGCCGACGGACGGGAGCGCGGGCTCGGCCTCGGCGGTGAGATCGTCTTCGCGCTCGACGGTGAGGAGTGCACGCTGCATGTCGCGGTCGAGCCCGACGGCTCGCTCTGGGCGGTCTTCGCGGACGCCACCAGCGGAGACACCAGCTACCGCTTCCGTTTTCTGCGGCCCTGCGCACCGGCCGCCGACAACTCGGTGACCGTCGATTTCAACCGGTCCCTGCTGCCGCCGTGCGCCTTCGCGGACCACTTCATCTGCCCGTTCCCGCCGCCCGGGAACACCCTCGTGGCCGGCGTCCCCGCGGGGGAGCGGAACCTCCTGGGCCGCTGACCCGTCCCACTGGCCGGACACACGCAGCGCAGCCCCGGCGGCCACCGAGCAGCCGGGGCCGCACGTGTGGCCTGCGCTGCGCGGCCGAAAGGCGCCCTTGCGCCGGAAGTTGACGCCCCGAATACTCCCGAACAGCGCTTGTCAGGAGTACCGCCTGTCCGAAAAGCGAAGGTGCTCACTGGCTGCGCCTCACGGGCCCGGAACCCCACAGCGGGCCCCCGATTCCCCTCGGGAGGAACGACAAGTGAGGATCAAGCGCACCATCCCCCGCAGTGGCGCGGCGAGACGCACGCGTCTGCTCGCCGTCACCACCGGTCTGCTCGCCGCCGCAGCGCTGGCCGTCCCCGCCGCCAGCGCCGATTCATCACAGACCTTCAGCGCCAACCAGCTCACCGCCGCGAGTGACGCCGTACTCGACGCGAATGTGGCAGGCACCGCCTGGCACATCGACAGAGCGACCAGCACCCTGGTCGTCACGGCCGACAGCACCGTCTCCCAGGCCGAGATAGCCAAGATCAGGCAAGAGGCCGGATCCAACGCCGGCGCGCTGCGCATCGAGCGCACCCCCGGCACCTTCTCCAAGCTCATCTCCGGCGGCGACGCCGTCTACGCCACCAGCTGGCGCTGCTCCGCGGGCTTCAACGTCCGCAGCGGCAGCACCTACTACTTCCTGACCGCCGGCCACTGCACCGACGGCAACCCGCCCTGGTACACCAACTCCTCGCGTACCACGAGCATCGGCCCCACGGTCGGATCCAGCTTCCCGGGCAACGACTACGGCATCGTGAGGTACGACAACACCTCGCTCGCCCACCCGGGCACCGTCGGCAGCGTCGACATCACCAGCGCGGCCAACGCCACGGTGAACATGTCCGTCACCCGCCGCGGCTCCACCACGGGCACCCACAGCGGCCGGGTCACCGGACTGAACGCCACGGTCAACTACGGCGGCGGTGATGTCGTCTACGGCATGATCCGCACCAACGTCTGCGCCGAACCGGGCGACAGCGGAGGCCCGCTCTACTCCGGCAGCCGGGCCATCGGCCTGACCTCCGGCGGCAGCGGCAACTGCTCCTCCGGCGGCACGACGTTCTTCCAGCCGGTGACCGAGGCCCTCAGCGCCTATGGAGTCAGCGTCTACTGACGTACCACCAGCGCAACCGGCAGCAGTCGAGCCCTCGTCCCCGCAACGGACGGGGGCTCGACGTCGCGCCCGCTTTTGAGAGGATTGGGGGAGCGGTCGGGCACTGGACGGACGGGGGTTGCGGGTCAGTGAATCGCATTGGAGTGACCGGCCACCGAGGCATCCCTCCCGAGGGCTATGCCCATATCCGTGCCGGAATGCGCGCAGCGCTCAGCGGCTACCAGGGCGCGATGGAGGCCCTGAGCAGCCTGGCGGTCGGCGCCGACCAGCTCTTCGCGGACATCGCGCTGGCCTGCGGGGCGGAGCTGACCGTGGTCATCCCCAGCGGCGACTACGAACGGGGCTTCACCGCCCCCGGCGAACTTGCCCGCTACCAGGACCTCAGGGGCCGGGCCAGCCGGGAGGTCAAACTGGGCTTCCCGTACTCCACCGATGAGGCCTACTACGCGGCGGGCGCCTACATCGCCGACCATTGCGACCGCCTCCTGGCCGTCTGGGACGGCCGCCCCGCCCGCGGCCTCGGCGGCACGGGCGACATCGTCCGCTACGCACGCGAGCGCGGCAAGCCCGTGACGGTCATCTGGCGCGAGGGCCTCGAGCGGGGCTGACCTGACATTCAGCGAGGCTGACCTGACGTTCAGCGAGGCTGACCTGACATTCTCTCAACTCCGGTGTCTGACAAGCCAGTCGGTGTGCTGAGGTGACACGATGCGCTCCGTCTCGTAGACCGCCGACGGCCACTCCACATCGGTGATCGTGGTCTCCATCGCCGTATGCATGGCCGCCAGATCCTCCTCCACCAAGGAGTGTGCTGCGATGAGCGGTTGATGGCGCCGGATCTCGCTCCACGCCAGACAGGCCGCCGCGGCAGCCGACAGCAGGCCCGCCATATCGACGGATTCGGCGACCGAGAAGGTCCGCAGCATCGCGAGGAGCAGCGCCAGCAGGGTGAGCAGCCCGATCGAGAAGGACCAGAGTGTGGTGGCGCGACGGGAGATCTCCGTGCGCCGGTGGTACCAGTTGCGCTGCTCGATCAGCCGGTCCCTGACGTAGGTCTCCTTGCGGATACTGAACGGCTTGGCGCGCAGCCGCCGCATGGGAGTGGTGAGCAGGTCACCGGCGGCCGCCTCCTGGTCGTTTGTCCGCGGGTCCTGCCAGCCGACCTTCGCCAGCTCCCGCAGCCCTTCCTCCAGGCGCGTGGTGAACAGCCCGTCCGGATCGGTGCAACGGGAGTCGAAGGGCGCTCCGTGGACGGCGTACCGCCAGCACATCGATTTGATGAACTCCGCTGCGGAACGGTTGAGTTGCCAGTGCGACTTTGCTCTGTGCCGGGACGAGCGGTAGCTCAGCACCAGCACCCCGGCGTACGCCAACGCGCTCAGTGCGCCGGCGAGTTGGAACGTGCTGCCGAGCCTGAGCGAGGACGGCAGCGCCGCGAGCGCCGCGCCCAGGACCAGGAGCAGCAGCTGGGAGCGGGTGGCGCCGATGGCTTCGCGCTGGCGCGCGATGGCGATGGTGTCCGTGCGGTGAAAGAGGACGGGCAGATCAGTGTTGCGGAAGACCATGCTCTGCAGTGGACCGGGATTCCTGGACATGCGCGCCCCCGTCTGCGCTTTTGTCTTCACTCTTTAGGCGGAATGGCTTGTTCCGTACTGTCCTGCGAGAATGCCGCGAAACTCTTTTGTTCCATGTCCATGTGCTGAGTTGCTGCGGGTGGCCATGAGAGTAAAGTCGTGCCGCCGGGCACCGCAACGGTGCATGGCAGCTGCGCTGGACACAACATCAAGGACGGCCCCTCATGACGATTCAGACCTCCGCCTCCTTCGCCGCTGCGAAGAAGAATCGCGTCCCGCTGGCACAGATCGATGTGCGTGGTGCAGAAGCCGCCAAAAAGCTGGCCCGAGTGCTCCCCGCTTCTGCGGACCGGACTGTGCGTGCTTCCACCTTCAACTCGGCGCTCTAGACTGGTGGAATGACTGGACCCCTGGTCCCTTTCCGCGAGATCGTATTGAAGGTCCACAGCAGGTGTGATCTTGCTTGTGACCACTGCTATATCTACGAACACGCTGATCAGAGCTGGCGTACCCGCCCGAAGGCAATCTCTGACGAAGCGATTTCCTGGACAGCTCTGCGACTGGCCGAGCATGCCAAGAGCCATGCCCTGCCCTCCGTGTCAGTGATCCTGCACGGAGGGGAGCCTCTGCTCGCCGGACCCGCACGACTGCGACGCATCTGCGAGGAGCTGACCGGAGCCCTCGACTCGGTCGCCGATCTCGATCTGCGGATCCATACCAACGGCCTGCAGCTCAGCCCCCGCTATCTCGACCTCTTCGGCGAGTACGACGTCAAGGTCGGCATCTCCCTCGACGGGGACCGCGGCGCGAACGACCGGCACCGCCGCTTCGCGGACGGCCGCACCAGTCACCCCCTGGTCCTCAAGGCCGTCGACCTGCTCCGGCAGGAGCAGTACCGCCATCTCTACCTCGGGCTCCTCTGCACGATCGACGTGGCCAACGACCCGATCGCCGTGTACGACGCGCTGACCGAGCTGGACCCCCCGCGCATCGACTTTCTGCTGCCGCACGCCACCTGGGACGACCCGCCGGCCCGGCCGGACGGATCGCCGACCGCCTACGCCGACTGGATCCTCGCGATCTTCGACCGCTGGGAGGCGCAGGGCCGCAACGTACCGGTGCGGCTCTTCGAATCCGTGCTCTCCACCCTCGGCGGCGGCCCCAGCCTCACCGAATCCCTCGGCCTTGCGCCCACCGACCTCGTCGTCGTCGAAACCGACGGCACCCTCGAACAGGTCGACTCGCTCAAGAGCGCCTACGAAGGCGCGGCCGCCACCGGATTCGATGTTTTTGCCCACTCCTTCGACGAGGTGGCCGCCCACCCCGGCGTCAGGGCGCGCCAACTGGGGCTCGCCGGAGTGAGCGAGACCTGCCGGCAGTGCCCGGTCGTACGGTCCTGCGGCGGCGGGCTCTACACCCACCGCTACCGCTCCGCGAACGACTTCGACAACACCTCCGTGTACTGCACGGACCTCGAGGCGCTGATCCTGGGCATCGAGCAGCGCACGGCCGCCGCGATGGTCTCCCCGGCCGTGACCGACCCCGGAGCGCTGCTCTTCCTGCAACAGGATCTGACCCGCACCATGCTCGCCGACCTCCACCAGGAACTGGACGGCCGCGGCGGCGCGGCATGGCAGACGGCCTGGGAGCTGGCGTCAGCTGTCGAACGGACGTCGGACGGGCTCGACGAGATCTGCGCCCACCCCTACACCCGCACCTGGCTGCACACCTGTCTGGACGCCCTGCGCGAGGGGCGGCCGGAGGCACCGCAGCTCGCCCGCCGGCTGTCGTCGTACGTCGCCGCAGCGGCCGTACGGGGCGGGCTCGACCTCCCCGTGCTGGTGGACTGCCACGACGGCAGGCTCCGGCTGCCGACCCTCGGAGAGCTGCGTCTGGACGGCGTGGGGGCGTACTGCGAGGCCGAGGTGCGCGGCAGCGAGAAGGCCTTCCAGGTACGTGTGCGCGGCCACGAGCCGTGGACCGTACGCCTCAACGAAGCCGCCCACACCGAAGCCACTTGTGCCGAAGCCACAGGCGCCGATGCCACCCGTGTCGAAGCCACTCGCGCCTGGCGGCCCGTGCAGCGGCTCGCTCTGGACGGCTGGCCGGGCCTGGTGATCGACGACATCGATCCGTACCGGGACTGCTTCGAGGGGGCCGTACAAGAGCGCGGCCAGAGCGATGAAGCCGCCCGGGCCACGCTGCTGACCGAGGCGTGGGCCCTGCTGCGCGCGGGCGTACCGGAGCAGGCCGCCGAGCTCGCCGGGTCGCTCACCACCCTGACGCCGCTGGCCTCCGCAGAGCCCCCTGGCGAGCCGTCCGTGGGCCGGCACGCCTATGGAGCGCTCGGCCTCGCGCTGCGCGGCACGCCCGCGGATGTGGCGACCGCACTGCTGCGGGGCTTTCGGCAGGCCACACTCCAGGCCCTGTCCCAGGTCGCGGATCTCTATGCACAGGACGGCTGGTGGCGCCACCCGGCGCCCTGGCAGCACGAGCCGGTTCCGGTGTCCGAGCTGCTGGCCGGGGCGTACGAGCGCGTGGGCCTGGCCGCCTTGGGGCCCGCAGCCGGAGGTGTGGAGCAGGAGCAGGCAGGACAGGCGCTGCGGACGCTGGAACGCACCGCTGAACTGACTGTCAGCGGCAGGCGTCTGGTCGCCGACCTCCGCGAACAGGCCGGCCGTGGCTGAGTCCGGGCGCACGAACCGGCCGGTGCGTGCACTGAGGAGCCTGGGCCTGCAGGAGGGCATGACGCTCCTCGTCCATGCCTCACTGCGTTTCACCGGACTGGACGCGGACACCCTGCGCGACGCGCTGACCGAGGTCCTGGGCAAGGACGGCACCCTGGTGGTGCCCGCCTTCACCATGGAGAACTCCGACACCTCCCACTCGTATCTGGCACGGGTGCGGGGGATGACACCCGAGCAGGCGGCGGCCTTCCGGGCGGAGATGCCGGCCTTTGACGCCGCGACCTCACGCAGCCAGGGGATGGGCCGGTTGGCCGAGTCCGTACGGACCGCCGAAGGAGCCGTACGCAGCGCCCATCCGCAGTCCTCGTTCGCCGGGCTGGGACGGCGTGCCGCGGAACTGCTCGCAGATCATCCACTGGAATCCCATCTCGGTGAGCATTCGCCGCTCGGGGCTCTGTACCGGGCCGGGGCGCAGGTTTTGATGATCGATGTCGATTTCGCCGTGTGTACGGCATTCCATCTCGCCGAATACCGGACCGGATCGCCCCGGCGCACCTATCGTTGTGTGGTGCAGCGACCTGGCGGCGGCAAGGAATGGGCCGAGTACACCGATGTCGAACTGGACGACAGCGATTTCGACGCGATCGGCGCCACCTTCCCCTGGGGGACGGAGCAGAAGGGACAACTGGGAGGAAGGCCCGCAAGATTGTTCTCGATCAAGGACGCGGTCGACCATGCACAGAGCTGGATGACCGAAAAGCGGTGTTGATTGACTGAACGTCGGGGGGATGGAGAGTGTCCTGCTCCGGAATGATTAATTAGCTCGCAGCCTTCCTCGCTCGTGAGTGCGGGGGCGGGCGTTCACACAGGACGGGGGTCGTGTGTCAGATTCATCGCAGCGAGCGGCGGACCATCGGCCGTACTTCTTCTTGAGTTATGCGCACACACCGCGGTACGGGGCAGGGGGACCGGACCCCGATATGTGGGTCGAGCGGCTCTTCCGTGATCTGTGCGGTCATGTGATGGCCATGACCGATCTGCCGGCCGGCGCTCCTGCCGGGTTCATGGACCGGGAGATCCGTTCGGGGGAGGGCTGGTCGGAGCGGCTGGGCGAAGTGCTCTCCACCTGCCGGGTGTTCGTTCCGCTCTTCTCGCCGAGGTACTTCGCCAGCGAGATGTGCGGCAAGGAGTGGTACGCCTTCGCCCAGCGGGCCATTTACCACCAGGCGAAGAGCAACAAGCCGGCGGAGGCGATCGTGCCCGCACTGTGGGTGCCGATGCCGCCGGAGCAACTCCCCGGACCCGCAGAGCGGTTGCAGTTCAACCACCGTGCCTTCGGGGACCGGTATGTGACCGACGGTCTCTACGGACTGATCAAACTCCGAATATTCGCCGAGGAGTACGAGGCAGCCGTCTATGAACTGGCCAAACGCATTGTCAGCGTGGCGGACACGACGCGCGTGGGCTCCGGCAGCCCCGTCGACTACCGACAGGCGCCCAGTGCCTTCGGCAAGCCCACCGGCGGCCCCCGCCCGATGCATGTCACCGTCGCCGCGCCCACCAGCCACGACCTTCCCGACGGCCGGGCCGCCGACTACTACGGCAAGCAGTCGCAGGACTGGAATCCGTACCATCCGGACTCCGCACGGCCGTTGGCGTACGTCGCCCAGGATCTGGTGCGCTCCCTCAACTACCAGGCGACAGTCTCCTCCTTCGACCACGAGACACCGCCCGACATCAGTCAGCCGCCCACCCGGCCCGAGATACTTCTCGTCGACCGCTGGGCCCTTGAGGACGAGGAGCGGCGCGAGAGACTCGCGGCCTTCGACGCGGAGCCGCGCCCCTGGGTGAGCGTCGTCGTCCCCTGGAACCGTGACGACCCCCAGAGCCGGATATCGGAGGCCGAGCTGGTGGAGAAGCTGGAACGAACAATGCCGCACCAGATGCGCCAGGGACGCGCCGCCTGCCGGGCAGCCGCCAAGGGCGTGCTCAGCATGGAGGCTTTCGGCCAGATCCTGCCCCAGGTGGTGGAGTCGGCAGCCCAGGAGTATCTGCGCCACGCCGAGGTCTTCCCGCCGGCGGCGCGGCCCGGAGCGGCCCCGATCGAACGGCCCCGGCTCCGCGGCCCGATGGCGGCGGAGTACGGCACCACGCACTACGTCCCGAACATGCGTGACATCGCCCCCGATGCGGAGGACACGGATGACAGCCAGTCGTGACGGGCGCATCGTCACCTTCTACTCGTACAAGGGAGGTACGGGCCGCACGATGGCCCTGGCCAACACGGCCTGGATTCTCGCCGCGAACGGAAGGCGGGTCCTGGCGGTCGACTGGGACCTGGAAGCGCCCGGCCTGCACCGCTTCTTCCACCCGTTCCTGGATCCCTCCACGCTCGGCGCCACCACCGGAGTGATCGATCTGATCACCGAGTACGCCTGGGCCGCGACCAGCCCCGAACCCCGCCGCGACGACTGGCACATCGACTACGCACGTATCCAGCCGCACGCTGTCTCCCTCACCCCGGAGGCACTGGGCTGGGAGTTCCCCGAGGGCGGCACGCTCGACTTCGTCTCCGCGGGCAAACAGAACCGCGAGTACTCGGCGACGGTCTCCACCTTCGACTGGGACAACTTCTACGACCGGCTCGGCGGCGGACACTTCTTCGACGCCCTGCGCGACGACATGAAGGCCAACTACGACTACGTCCTCATCGACAGCCGCACCGGCCTGAGCGACATCGCCGACATCTGCACCGTCCATCTGCCCGACATCCTCGTCGACTGCTTCACCCTCAGCGACCAGTCCATCGACGGCGCCGCCGCGGTCGCCCGGCAGATCGACGAGCGGTACGGCGGCCGCGGTATCAAGATCTTCCCGGTGCCGATGCGGATCGACGAGGGGGAGAAGGAGAAGGCGGACGCCGGACGCGCCCTGGCCCGGCTGAAGTTCGACCGTTTCCCCACCGGCCTGTCCGGCGAGGAGCTCACCGCCTACTGGGGCGCGGTGGAGATTCCGTACCGGCCCTACTACGCCTACGAGGAGACGCTCGCCACCTTCGGCGACGACGCCGGGCTGACCAACTCCCTGCTCTCCGCCTTCGAACGGCTCACCTCCGTCGTCACCGACCAGCAGATCACCGCGATGCCGCAGGTCGGCGAGGAGGCCAGGCTCCGGATCAGGGACGCCTTCACCCGCCGCCGCCCCGCCCTGCCCGCCGACCTTTTCCTCAGCTATGTGGCCGAGAACCGCATGTGGGCCGACTGGGTCGAGAGTGTGCTCACCCGGGCCGGCTTCCGGGTCGTGCCGCGCGATGTCTCCGCCGAACCGGACGCGGTCGACGCGGACGCGGCCGCGGCAGAGAACGCCGCCCGTACGGTCGTGCTGCTCTCCAGCGCCTATCTCAAGTCCGCCAGGGCGGTGGAGGTCTGGGCGCGGGCCGCGGCCGAGGACCCCGGCGGCGGTCGGCGGCATCTGCTGCCGATCAGAGTGGGCGACGTCCGGCTCACCACCCCGTACATCGACCGCAACCCGGTGGATCTCTTCCGGCTCGACGAGGTCCACGCCACCACCTCGCTGCTGCGCGCGCTGGACCGGCCGGTCCAGCTCCCCGACGGGTCGTCGCCGGGACCGCGCTTCCCCGGCACCGTGCCGAAGATCTGGAACGCACCGCCCCGCAACCCCGGCTTCACCGGGCGCTCGGTGGTGCTGGAGCGGATGCGCGACCAGCTCGGCGGTGGGATGGCCGTGGCCGCGGTGCTGCCCCAGCCACAGACCCTGTACGGACTCGGCGGCGTCGGAAAGACGCAGGTGGCGCTGGAGTACGTCCACCGCTTCATGGCCGACTACGACCTGGTCTGGTGGATCTCGGCCGAGCAGCCCGACGATGTGGTGGCCGGGCTCGCCGAACTCGCCGTCCGGTTGGGCGCCCAGGGCGGCGAGGACATGGCGGCCGCCTCGCAGGAGGCCATCGACCTGCTGCGGCGCGGGGTGCCGTCCACGCGCTGGCTGCTCGTCTTCGACAACGCCGACGACCCCGAGCAGCTCAAGCGCTTCTTCCCGCCGCAGGGACCCGGACACATCCTGGTCACCTCCAGAAACCAGTCGTGGTCGCAGTACGGAGATGCGCTGCCCGTCGATGTGTTTCTGCGCGAGGAGTCCATCGAGCACCTTCAGCGGCGTGCCCGAGGGCTGAGCATCCAGGACGCCGACCAGGTCGCCACGGCCGTCGGCGACCTGCCGCTCGCCGTCGAACAGGCCGCGGCCTGGATCGCGGAGACGGCGACCCCGGTCGCCGAGTATCTGGAGCAGCTCAGGGAGCAGGCGGCGAGCGTCCTGGCGCTCAACCAGCCCGCCGGGTATCCCGAGCCGGTCGCCGCGACCTGGAACGTCTCCATCGAGCGGCTCAAGGAGCGATCGCCCGCCGCGGTGCGCCTCCTCCAGCTCTGCGCCTTCTTCGCGCCCGAGCCGATCTCCGCGAACCTCCTCTACAGCAAGGAGATGATCGACGCGCTCAAGCCGTACGACTCCTCGCTCCAGGAGAAGCTGGTGCTCGGCCGGGTCATCCGGGAGATCGGCCGGTTCGCGCTGGCCAAGGTCGATCAGGTCTCCAACAGCATCCAGGTGCACCGGCTGGTGCAGGCCGTGATCCGCGCCCAGCTGTCCGAGCAGGAGCAGCGGGACGCGCGGCACGCCGTCCACCGGGTCCTCGCCGGTGCGCGGCCCGACGACGACGAGCCGATCGACAACCCGGAGACATGGCCGCGGTTCGCCACCATCTGGCCGCACCTCGGCCCCTCGGAGGCCCGGTTCTGCAAGGAGCCGGAGACACGCCGGCTGATGATCGACCGGGTGCGCTATCTGTGGAAGCGCGGTGACTGGAACGCGGCCTCGGCGCTCGGCGGCGAACTGCGCGAGATCTGGAAGGAGAAGCTCGGCAACGACGATCTGCAGTACCTCTACCTCCGCTTCCACCTCTCCAACATCCTTCGCTCGCAGGGCCGTTATGTGGAGGCCAAGGAGCTGGACGAGGTGACCCTGGAGCGTCAGCAGGAGGTGCTGGGGACGTCCCATCCGCATACGTACATGACCACCAGCGGTCTGGCGATGGACCTCGGCACCCTCGGCGATTACGGCAGGGCCATGGAACTGGCGACACAGGCGCACGAGGGATTCAGCCAGATCTTCCACGAGTCCCATCCGCGTACGCTCGCGGCAGCCAACAACCTGGCGCTGAACCTGCGCATGGTCGGCCAGTACGCCAAGGCGCGCGAGATCGACCAGGAGGTCTTCGACCGGCGGACCGAGGTGCTCGGCCCGGACCATCCGTACACCCTCTCCTCGGCCATGAATCTGGCGCGGGACCTGCGGGAGGTCGGCCGGTACGAGGACTCGGTCTCCATGCTCAGCCGTACCTACGACCTGTACAAGGAGCAGCTCGGCCGGGCCTTCCCGGGCACGCTCGCCGCGGCCAAGAGCCTTGCCGTCTCGCTGCGCAGAGCAGGCCGCCTGGAGGACGCGCGGCGGCTCACCACAGCCACCCGCAACCGCTACCGCGCCAAGTACACCTCGGCCAACCCGGACTCGCTGGCCTGCGACCTGAACCTGGCGGCCGACCTGTTCGCGGCCGGTGAGCCGGTGGCGGCGCGCGATCTGGCGCAGGAGGTCGTCGACCAGTACACGAAGGTGCCGGGGGACCGGCACCCGTACACCCTGGCCGCCATCAACAACCTCGGCATCTTCCAGTGGGGCTGCGGCGCTCCGGAGGCGGCGGAGCAGCTGTTGCTGAGGGTGACCAGGACCATGCGGGAGGTCCTGGGGGAGAGTCACCCGCACGCGCTCTTCAGCACCATCAATCTGGCCAATGCGCTCGCGGATCTGGGCGGTCTCGAGGAGGCGCTGGCGATCGAGCAGCGGACCGTGGCCCGGCTGCGCGAGGTGCTGGGCGCGCACCATCCCGAGGTGCTCGGTGTCGCCTCCAACGTGGCCGTCACGCTCGGCATGCTGGGCCGCAAGGACGAGGCGGCGCAGCTGCGGGCGGAGACCGTGGATGAGCTGCAGCGGCTGCTGGGCGACGAGCATGCGCTGACCCGGCTCGCGCGCGACGAGCGCAGGGTGCACCGCGATCTGGAGCCGCTGGCGGTCTGAACTGTCCGCAACGGCCGGACGGGCCGACATCAGCCCGTCCGGCCGTTGAGGGCTGTGCCGGCGGCAAGATCAAACACTCTCTAGTGGTCCAGGAGCCATGTGAGGATCCGGGGAAGCGCGTGCAGGGCGTCGAAGTGCGCGGCAGCCGGTTCGAGGACGGCCGTCGCGCCCGGGATGCGCTCCGCGAGCCAGCGGGAGTGGCCCACGGGTGAGAAGACGTCCTTCTCCCCGTGCCACAGCATGACCGGGTTCTTGATGTCGGCGGGGTCGAAGCCCCAGGGGCTGCAGAAGGCGAGCGCATCGTCGATCCAGCCGTACGCCGAAGTGCGCAGCGCCTCCTGATAGTTGCGCAGGAGCATGGACCTGACGCCCGCGTCCGCGACGACCATCCGGTCGGAGTCGGTCAGCTCCCTGCGCAGATCGTCGAGAAGGCGGATCGGATCCTTCCTGATCTCGGCGGAGCGGACGATGAACCGCTCCGCCAGGCCGACCGGGTCGAGCGAGGCCCTGGTGAACTCCGTCACGTTGGAGGCGGCCATGCCCTCGAACCAGTCGAGCCCGTCCGCGTCCCTGGGGGCGAGTGTCACCAGCGCCGCGGCCCGGGTGACCCGCTCGGGCATCAGGGCTGCGCAGGCCAGGGCGTGCGGCGCGCCGCCCGAGCGGCCCACCACGGCGAACTGCTCCAGGTCCAGCTCGTCGGCGATCGCCCGTACGTCCTGGGCCACATCGGCGACGCTGCGTCCCGCCAGCCGGTCCGAACCGCCGTAGCCGGGGCGGTCGTACGCGATCAGTTGCGTACCGCGCTGGTACAGCACCATGCCGCGCGGTGCCGGGCCCAGCCGGCTGCCCGGTGTGCCGTGCAGCAGAAAGACCGGTCTGCCGTGCGGATCCCCCAGACGCTCCACCATCAGATGCCGCCCGTCCGTCGCGCGCATCCGACGTCGCACCCGGCGCCCCCTTCGTTGTGCGTGCCCTATGAAGCCGTGGTGAGCCAGGCATTTCCCCACCCCTTCGATGATGACCCATCAGGGGCCCTTTGCGGGACTCCCTTTGACGTCATTTGGGAACTACCGTCGAAGAGGCGCGGATATACGCAGAGTCGAAAACAGGACAGGTCTAGTCCTCACGCAGCGCCCATGCGGCGATGCACGCGGTGTTCGCAATCGAAACCGACCAGTGGCGACAGTTCCTGTGAAGGCGCTGTGAACGCCCTCGCGTTGTCGTGTGCGCGTCCTGAAGTCGGCCTTGTGTGCTACCGATCGGTATCGGAATAGTGGGCGCCCCATCCTCCGTGTCCGGGCACCCCACTTGTCCGGCCGCGGCCCCCACAGGAGGTCGATGTTGAAGCACCGACGCATGCCCAAGAGGAAAGCGGCGATGGCAGGCGGCGCGATCGTCGCGCTGATCGCCGCGGGCGTCACCTTCCAGAGTGCGAACGCCAGTGACAACACTGAGCAGTTCACCGTCAAGCCGCTGTCGGTGGTGGCGGCCGGAAATCTTGCCTCCACGCTGAGCGCGGACCTGGGTGCCGACGAGGCCGGTGCGTACTACGACACCGAGACCAAGGCTCTCGTGGTGAACGTGGTCGACGACACCGCTGCCCAGATTGTCCGCAAAGCGGGCGGTAAGGCCAGAGTCGTGGAGAACACGCTCGCCGAGCTGAAGACCGCCCGCACGACCCTCACCGACAAGGCGACCATCCCCGGCACCTCCTGGGCCGTGGACCCGGTCACCAACAAGGTGGTCGTCACCGCCGACCGTACGGTCAAGGGCGCGAACTGGACCCAGCTCACCCAGGTGGTGAAGGGTCTCGGCGGCAAGGCCGAGCTGAAGAAGTCGGCCGGGGAGTTCAAGCCGTTCGTCTCGGGCGGCGACGCCATCCACTCGGGCGGCGGACGCTGCTCGCTCGGCTTCAACGTGGTCAAGGGCGGCGAACCCCACTTCATCACCGCCGGCCACTGCGGGGAGACCGGCAGCGAGTGGTCCGACTCCGCGGGCGGCGCGGCGATCGGCTCGATGGTCGACTCGCAGTTCCCCGACAACGACTTCGCACTCGTCAAGTACAGCGGCGACGCCGAGCACCCGAGCGAGGTGAACCTCTACAACGGCAGCGCGCAGGCGATCACCAAGGCGGGCGAGGCCACCGTCGGCATGAAGGTGCAGCGCAGCGGTTCCACCACCCAGGTGCACGACGGTGAGGTCACCGGCCTCGACGCCACTGTCAACTACGGCAACGGCGACATCGTCAACGGTCTCATCCAGACCACGGTCTGTGCCGAGCCGGGCGACAGCGGCGGCTCCCTCTTCGCGGGTGACACCGCGATCGGCCTGACCTCGGGCGGCAGCGGCGACTGCACCTCGGGCGGCGAGACGTTCTTCCAGCCGGTGACGGAGGCGCTCTCGACCTTCGGCGCCGAGATCGGCTGACCCGGCGGTAGCGCCACTGGCACGTGCCAGACCCGAGGCCCCCGGACAGCTGGTGCTGTCCGGGGGCCTCCTGGTGTCCCTGTTGACCGTGTCCCTGTTGACCGTGTCCCTGTTGATCGTGTCCCTGTTCACCACGTGGCCGTTCGCGCGTGACCGTTCAGCACGGACGTGACCGCTCAGAACGCGAAGATCCGGCCCTTGCCGTCCGTCATCCCGCAGAGGTTGGGGAACGTGTGCTCGTACGAGACGCGGCGCCCTTCCCAGACACCCTCCGCCGTGACCACGACCGGGCGCCACTCCTTGGTGCAGATGCGGTCCGAGGGGGCCATGGTCACCGTGTCGAAGTTTCCGTCGGCGGTGCGCAGTTCGGCGCAGGCTCCGGCGGGGTCCGGGTGGGTTCCGGTCGTGGTCGGGGTACAGCTCAGCGTCACGGCGCGCTGGATCCCGGCCGTCGCGGCATCGGCGCCCTGGCCGACGGTGAGTACCAGCGCCGAGGGTGCGTACAGGCTTTGCGGCTCCGGCGGCTGAGCCGGCTGGGCGCCGGCGCTGGGCGCCAGTCCACCCAGGCTGACGGCGAGGCCCAGCGCGATTCCTCCAGTGATGTACCGCATTGCGAACACTCCCTTTGGCTCGTCGTTGCAGCTAGCGGACGAGAGTCTTACTCGAATGCATCCCAAACGCACATTGCGCGATCACTTCTGGTCACTGGTTGAAAGCTGAGAGTAGTGGCGTGAACTCGTGTGGTGGCGGGTGTCACGCAAGGGGTGGGGTGCGGTGTGCGGTCAGCGGGGAGCCGGGGTGCGGGCCATTCGGCCGTCCGGCCGGAAAGTCCTGCTGTCTGGCGGGGGGATGGTGGCTGCGTCTGCCCGGGGGCGCGGCAGCAATGGCCGAATTGCGGTTGCGAAGAGTGTCGCCCGGCATGCCCCCCGGACGGCCCTTCGCTGTTGCGCTGTGGAAACCACAACAGGCGTATCGCGTGGGGGAGTTGCGATTCATCCCTTGGGTGGCAGTGCTACGGGAGCCCGCGCGACGGCCGGAGGGGAGGTGTGTGACGGCGTATGTGCCGTCGCACACCTCGCGCCTGTGGTTCATGGCTCCTGCGTGCCCCTTCTGCGGAAAGGGGGCCGGGGTGCCGGCGCCCCGATGACCAGGACCGCGGCCCGCACGCTCCGTGGCCGGTGTTCACGCAGGTGGGACGAGGTCGAATGGCTGAGGGAGCGCGCGCCCCCCTGTATCGCACGAATGTTCGAAACTTGGTCTATGGTGGAGGCGGGGGGTGAGACGGACTGATCCAGGAGGTGCAGATGCCCGGGTTCACGCATCTGCACACCGTTTCCGGGTTCTCCCTGAGGTACGGGGCCTCGCACCCGGAGCGGCTTGCCGAGTGCGCCGCCGCGCGGGGCATGGATGCCCTCGCGCTGACCGACCGCGACACCGTCGCGGGCGCGGTCCGCTTCACCAAGGCCTGCGCGAAGGAAGGCGTACGGCCGCTGTTCGGGGTGGACCTTGCCCTGGGCGAGCGTGCGCACAAAGAGGGGCCCGCCGAGCGGCGGCGCACCCCGGTGCGCGGCGGGGCGTTCGTGGACGAGTCCGCACCCCGCACCGTCTTTCTCGCCCGTTCCCGCCCGGGCTGGGCCGAGCTGTGCCGGCTGGTGACCGCCGCCCACGCGGCGGACGGCGACAGCCCGCTGCTGCCCTGGGCCGACAACCACGGCGAGGGGCTGACCGTACTGCTCGGCCCGGCCTCCGAAATCGGCCGGGCGCTGGCCGCGGGGCGTCCCGACCGCGCGGCGAAGCTGCTCATGCCCTGGCGGGGGACGTACGGCGACCGGCTGCGTCTGGAGGTCGTGCACCACGGCTGCGAGGGCACCGGCCCCGGCTCGCTGCGGCACGCCGCCCGCACCCTCGGCTTCGCCGCCGAACAGGGCGTACGGGCGGTGCTGACCAATGCCGTCCGGTACGCCGACCAGGGGCAGGGCCCGGTTGCCGATGTCCTGGACGCGGCCCGCCGCCTCGTTCCGATCGACCCGGGCAAGGGCCTCGACAGCGGTGAGCGCTGGCTCAAGGACCCGGACGCGATGGTCCTCCTCGCCGAGCGGGTCGCCGAGGCCGCCGGGTTCCGGCGCGACACCGCGTACCGGCTGCTCACCATGACGGAGGAGACGGCGGCCGAGTGTCTGGTCGACCCCGAGGGCGATCTGGGGATCGGCATCGTCCACTTCCCGGAGCCGGGCCTCGTCGGCGCCGGGCTGCGTACTCCGCAGCGCGTACTGGCCTCCCGGGCCGCCGCGGGAATGGTGCTGCGCGGCTATGACGGCCGCCGTGCGTACTGGGAGCGGATGCACCACGAGCTGGACATCATCGAGCACCACGGCTACGCCTCGTACTTCCTGACGGTAGCTCAAGTAGTCGACGACGTACGGAAGATGGGCGTCAGGGTCGCTGCACGCGGCTCCGGGGCGGGCTCGCTCGTCAACCACCTTCTCGGCATCGCGCACGCCGACCCCGTCGAGCACGGGCTGCTGATGGAGCGCTTCCTGTCCAAGCGGCGGCGTGTGCTGCCCGACATCGACATCGATGTGGAGTCCGCCCGCCGTCTCGAGGTCTACCGCGCGATCATCGGCCGCTTCGGCGAGGAGCGGGTCGCGACCGTCGCCATGCCCGAGACCTACCGGGTGCGCCATGCGGTACGGGACGTGGGTGCCGCGCTCTCCATGGACCCGGCCGAGATCGACAGGATCGCCAAGTCCTTCCCGCACATTCGCGCCCGCGATGCCCGCGCCGCCATGGAGGAGCTGCCCGAACTGCGCGCGGTGGCGGCGGAGAAGGAGAAGTACGGACGGCTGTGGGAGCTGGTCGAGGCGCTGGACGCACTGCCGCGCGGGGTCGCCATGCACCCGTGCGGGGTGCTGCTCTCGGACGCCTCGCTCCTCACCCGTACGCCGGTGATGCCCACCAGCGGTGAGGGCTTCCCCATGTCGCAGTTCGACAAGGACGACGTGGAGGAGCTCGGGCTGCTCAAGCTCGACGTCCTGGGGGTGCGGATGCAGTCGGCGATGGCGCACGCGGTCGCCGAGCTGCGGCGGGCGAAGGGGGAGGAACTCGACCTCGACGACCCGGAGCAGGTGCCGCCGGACGACCCGGCGACGTATCGGCTCATCCAGTCCACCGAGACGCTGGGCTGCTTCCAGATCGAGTCGCCCGGCCAGCGCGATCTGGTCGGCCGGCTGCAGCCCTCCACCTTTGACGACCTGGTCGTCGACATCTCGCTCTTCAGGCCGGGGCCGGTCGCGGCCGACATGGTGCGGCCGTTCATCGAGGCCCGGCACGGCCGGGCGCCTGTCCGCTATCCGCATCAGGATCTGGAGGGGCCGCTGAAGGAGACGTACGGAGTGGTCGTCTTCCACGAGCAGATCATCGAGATGGTGAACATCATGACCGGCTGCGGCCGGGACGAGGCCGACCGGGTGCGGCGCGGGCTCTCCGACCTCGAGTCGCAGGGGAAGATCAGGGTCTGGTTCGCGCAGCACGCGGAGGCGAAGGGGTACGCCCCCGAGGTGATCGCCCGTGCCTGGGAGATCATCGAGGCCTTCGGCTCGTACGGCTTCTGCAAGGCGCACGCGGTCGCCTTCGCCGTGCCGACGTACCAGTCGGCGTGGCTCAAGGCGCACCATCCGGCGGCCTTCTACGCCGGGCTGCTCACGCACGACCCCGGGATGTATCCGAAGCGGCTGCTGCTGGCGGACGCACGGCGGCGCGGGGTGCCGGTGCTGCCACTGGATGTGAACCGGTCCGCGGTCGCCCATCGAATCGAACTGGTGTCTGACAGTGGGGTGTGGGGGCTCCGCCTCGCCCTCTCCGACGTCCATGGCATCAGCGAGGCCGAGAGCGCGCGGATCGAGGCCGGCCGGCCCTACTCCTCGCTGCTGGACTTCTGGCAGCGTGCACGCCCCGGGCGTCCGGTCGCCGAACGCCTCGCCCAGGTCGGCGCGCTGGACGCCTTCGGCGCGAACCGCCGCGATCTGCTGCTGCATGTGTCCGAACTCCACCGCGGGCACCGGGGGCCGGGCGCCGGCCCGGGGTCGTACGGAAGCCAGCTCCCCCTGGGGGACGGCCGGAAGACGGCCTCCGTCGGGCTCCCCGACCTGGGTGACGCGGAACGCCTCAGCGCAGAGCTGGGCGTCCTCGGCATGGACGCCTCCCGCCATCTGATGGGGGATCACCATGCCTTCCTGAAGGAGCTGGGAGCAATCTCCGCCCAGCGGCTGCGCGCGGTACGGCACGGGCAGACGGTGCTGGTCGCGGGCGCGAAGGCGGCCACCCAGACACCGCCGATCCGGTCCGGCAAGCGGGTCATCTTCACCACGCTCGACGACGGTACGGGCCTGGTCGACCTCGCCTTCTTCGACGACAGCCACGCCGCGTGCGCGCACACGGTCTTCCACTCCTGGCTGTTGCTGGTGCGCGGAGTGGTGCAGCGGCGCGGGCCGCGCAGCCTCAGCGTGGTCGGCGCGGCGGCGTGGAACCTGGCGGAGCTGGTGGAACTGCGGCGTACGGGCGGCCTCGACGCGGTCGCGGCGCGGCTGGCGGCTCCCACGGAGGAAGCTCCGGAGAGGGAGACGCCGGGTGGGGAGGCACCGGGTGGGGAGGTTCCGGCCGACAGCGGCCGCCGTATCCACCTGCCGACGGGCTATGAGCTGAACCCCTGGGCGGACCTCCAGCCTCCGGGCGAAAAGGCCGCCACCGGAAGGAAGCTGTGGCACCAGAGCCCAGGGAGCGCCGGATGATTCTCTACGTACGCTTCCGGCTGCCCTCCCTGCAGGAGGCGGGCGGGGTCGAGGCGGTGCTGCCCGCGCTGCTCGGCCTGATCGAGGAGATCAGCCCCGTGGTGCAGGCGCTCCCGCCCGACGCGGCGCTCGTCGATGTCCGGGGCGCCGAACGGTACTTCGGGCGGGATGCGGCGCAGCTCGCCTCACTGCTGCGGGTGCGGGCGCTCGCGCACTGCGGGGTGGACTGCGCGATCGGGGCCGGCCCCAACCCGATGCTGGCCAGGATGACTGCGCGGGAGGCCGGGCCCGGGACGACGCGAGTGGTGGCGGAGGGCGAGGTCGCCGGTTTCCTGGCCGACAAGCCGGTTGCCGCGCTGTACGGGACCGGGCCGGCGACGGCCCGCACTCTGTGCTCGTACGGCCTCGACTCCCTCGGCAGGGTCGCCGCCGCGCCGCTCGCCGTGCTCCAGCGGATCGTCGGCGCGCGGGCGGGGCGGGAGCTGTGGGAGCGGGCGCGCGGCATCGACCGTACGGCGGTCGTCCCGAACGCCGCGGTCCGCTCGGTCGCTGCCGAACGCTCCTTCACCCGCGATGAGTTGGACCCGGTACGGCACCGCAGGGCGCTGCTCTCGCTCGCCGAGGAGCTGGGAATGAGGATGCGTGGCGAGAGCCGGGTGTGCCGGTCCCTGGCCCTCACCGTGCGGTACGCCGACCGGTCGACGACCACACGGGCACGCGTGCTGCGCGAGCCGACCGCCCACTCCGCAACGCTCACCGATGCCGCGTACCGGATCCATGAGTCGCTCGGCCTGCAGCGGGCCCGGGTGCGGAGCCTCGCACTGCGCGCGGAGGATCTGACGCCCGCCGAACGGGCGGCGCGGCAGCTGACGTTCGACCCCGCCGACGAGCGGTCGCGGCGGATCGAGGCGGTGGCGGACCGGGCGCGGGCGAGGTTCGGACCGCAGGCGGTCGTGCCGGGCTCGCTCGCCGCGTAGGACCCGCCTGCCGTGCAGCTCCCCGCTATTGACGAGGATTCAGTTTTTACCGACGCGTAACTTCCATTCCCTGGTTACTCGTGCGTATTTTGGCGTGAGCACCACAAATCCAGTCATCGCTACTCCCTTGAGCCGCAAGGAGACTGCCCGATGCTGCCCTGGAAACGTGCCCTCAGACCCCTGGTAGCCGTGCTGCTGGCCGCTGCCGTCACCCTCATCCCCACCGCCGCCGCGCACGCCGATTCGGCCAATGCGGCCTCCGCACCGCACAGCGGATGGAACAACTACTCCTGCAAGCCCTCCACCGCCCACCCCCGTCCCGTCGTCCTCGTCCACGGGACCTTCGGGAACTCCATCGACAACTGGCTCGCCTTCGCTCCGTACTTGGTGAAGCGCGGCTACTGCGTCTTCTCCCTCGACTACGGGCAGCTCCCCGGTGTGCCCTTCTTCCACGGCCTCGGCCCCATCGAGAAGTCGGCCGAGCAACTCGACGCGTACGTCGACAAGGTGCTCGCCGCGACCGGCGCGTCCGAAGCGGACCTTGTCGGCCACTCCCAGGGCGGCATGATGCCGCGCTACTACCTCAAGTTCCTGGGCGGGGCGGACAAGGTGAACGCACTGGTCGGCCTCGCGCCCGACAATCACGGCACCACGCTGCTCGGCCTTGCCAAGCTGCTTCCGTACTTCCCCGGCGCCGAGGATCTGCTCAGCAACGCCACCCCCGGACTGGCCGATCAGATGGCCGGCTCCGCCTTCCTGACCAAACTCAACGCGGGCGGCGACACCGTGCCCGGCGTGCGCTACACCGTCATCTCGACCCGCTACGACCAGGTGGCCACCCCGTACCGCTCGCAGTACCTGGTCGGACCCGACGTCCGGAACGTACTGCTCCAGGACCTGTGCCCGGTGGACCTGTCGGAGCATCTGGCGATAGCGCTGCTCGACCGGATTGCCTTCCACGAGGTGGCGAACGCGCTGGATCCGGCGCATGCGAAGCCGACGAACTGCGCGTCCGTCTTCTCCTGAGACTTCTCCTGAGAACGCACGACTGCGGTCCGTTCCCTTCGGGAGCGGACCGCAGTCGTGCGGGCGCGTCAGCGGCTGTGACGCCCGCCGGCCGTCGCGGCCTTGCGGCGGGCGGTGCCGAACATCGCGGCGGCACCGACGGCGAGGGCGGCGGCGCCGCCGATGGCGATGTACGGGGTGTTGCTGTCGCCACCGGTCTCGGCGAGGTTCTCGTCGGCGGCCTTGGGGACGGTGGCGCCGTTGGCCTCGGGGGCGTTGCCGGCCGGCTCCTCGACAGGCTGCTCGGCGGACTCGGCGGGCTGCTCGGCGGGCTTCTCGGTGGGAGCCGCACTGCCAGGTGTCTCGGCGTGCGTCTCGTCGCCGCCGTGACCGTTGTGGTCGACGGTGGACTTGCCCGCCCCGTCGGCGATCTCCTTCTCGGAGGGGGCGGAGGCGGTCGGCGCGGGCGCACCGCCGCCCGCGTTGCCGTTGTCCTTGCCGAAGACCACGTCCGAGCAGGTGTAGAAGGCCTCGGGGGAGTCCGAGCGCTGCCAGATGGAGTAGATCAGGTGACGGCCGGACTTGTTCGGGACGACGCCGTCGAAGACGTACTCACCGTTCACCAGCTTCGGGTTGGTGACCTTCGCGAACGGCTTCGCCTCCAGGTCCGCCCACGCGAGCGGCTTGGAGGGGTCGTAGCCGTCCTTGGTGAGGTACAGCTCGAAGGAACCCTTGTGCGGGGCGGTCGCCTTGTAGTGGAAGGTGTGATTGCCGGAGCCGAGCGCGGAGGACGGCCAGTCGCCGCGGGGCAGGTCCAGTCCCTTGTACTTGTCGCGGCCGGCGCTGCACAGCTTGCCGTCCGGTATCAACTGCTTGTGGTTGCCGGCGGCGTTGGCGATGTTGACTTCGTTCCAGTCGTAGAAGGCCTGCGCCCCACTGGCCGCGACCGCCGCCTTGCACGCCGCGGACTTCGGGCTCTCGGGCCCCTCGGCGTAACAGGCGGACACGCGGCTGACCGGATCCGTCATCGAGCCGTGCGCGGCAGCCGGAGCAGCAGCCAGCCCGGCCAGCGCGAGCGGTGCGAACCCGAGGGCGGCGACCGAGGTGACCTTGCGGCGAGCGGTCATGGCGACGTTCTCCTTCAGAGCGGTATATGGGGGGAGACGGGGTGCGGTCCGAACGGGCGGTGCGGCCCCCCGTAGGACCTCGGCACCGAGCGTTCGAACCTGCCCCGGCGATCAGCAAGCTAGCCGCTCACCACGGCGAAATCGGCTGCTGGGAGGGGGTGATGGCGATCCTTATGGTCCCTTTAAGGCGGGGGTAAGGGGACGCTGAGGAAGGCCGCGGAGCGCGCACGTCTGACCACGAGGTTTGGCGCCCGGCCGTCCGTGGTCGTCCAGGGCAATCCACCCTGTGCCGCCGCGTTTGGCTCCCTGTTTGGCTCCCCGCGGACCAGCCAGAGATCGGGACGAGTCGAAGAACCTCTGCCCTGCGGCGGCGCCCTGGGCGGCGTCGACGGCTGGCCCGATGGCGCACGGCTCCGGAGGGCATGTCGAGAGGGCTCCGTGCGCTGGCGCTGACCAGCACAAACAGTGCTGGCGAGCGGGATAGACGTCAATCTCTATCGCGTACCGTGCACAGGCGCGGGCCCCCGCCGCTGCGCCAGACACGGGATTCTCGCCTTGGACGGGCTGAAGCCGGCTTCGATCGCGGTGGTTGCTGTACTCCACTGCTGTACAGCACGACCTGACCGCTGCTTTGTAAGCTTGGCGCCGATCTCTGCACGGCCTTAGCTGGTCAGCAGCCGTACAACAACGCCATACCTGTCAGCGCTTGGCTGCACCTCTTGCAACCCCGATTGACCGTGGCTGACCGCTCGATCTGGCACGGTTCTGGCACGCCGGATACACACGAGTCGAGTGAACAGAAGATTGTGGGCAAGGATCTGTGACTGAGTGGAACCCAGCGGGTGAGGAGCACGGCGCGCAGGGTTTCGTTTCACCCTGCGGCAGCGCCTCGGTTCGCTACTTGGTGCCGTCCCCGCAAGTCGTCACCTGTTTCACATGAGGTCTCCCAACCAGGCGGCCAGCATAGAACTCGGGTGCCTTACCCAGCTCTTCTTCGAACTCGTCACCGGAATATAAGCGCTCGGCCGTCCTTACCCAGCCCACGGCGTCTCGGTCTACGAAAGCGATGAGGGCCCCAGCTGCCGAATCGACCGGCTCCAACTTGCCCTCCACGTAGTACTTTAGGTGCTCTTCGGTGAGCACCACTTCGCTGCATGGCGCCAAATTTAGGTCATCGACATTGACGAAATGCACCGCTGGGTCCTCGCCTCGAGGCCTTGTCCGCACGGACAAGACAAGTTCCAGGTTGGAAACTGGATCAGGTGACCTGTTCATGAGATGCAGTTCCCACGCATCTGGATTCGTGCCGTCCAGGTCTTCCCAGAAGGAGACACGCGACGCCTGATCCTGCTTGTCCCGCTTCGCATCATCGCGGGACTGCTCCAGCTGGTCTCCGACCACCAGGGCTTGATAATAGGTAGCCACGCCCGTGAAGAGCAGCGTTCCGATACCCGCGACGACCGCAACGACCGTTCCAAGCCTGGCCCAATCGACTCGCACCCTCCCTCGCTCGGCAGGCTGATGGCGTATCGTCAGCCGATCTCGCCTGGTACGCAGCCGCCCCAGTCGTGCGCTCGCCCGTCCACTGCTCGTGTCCGACATTGGCACCCCCTTCGCCCTTGCCTCACAGGACGCAGCGGAGACGACTGTGGATGCAGGCATGACCGAGCTAAGTTATCGATTAACCCGCTGACCAGGCCCTGTGTTGCTGGCGCTCCCCTGGCCGCCCGTGCTGAAAGGAGCCGCGCATGACTGCTGTGATCCACCGCCGTTGATGTCAGCTGTGAATGTCAGTTCCTCCGCTCGGCTCCTCTACGGCCGCCGGTAGGCAGACGGATCGACCCCTGGCTCCGGCTCCCTCCTGAAAGCCAGGTAGGCGGGAGCCTCAGGATCACCAACCTCCAAGAGGGCGAACAGATCGAGGTCATGCCTCGCGAACCGGTGGAGGTACTGGAGGAAGAGCTCCAACTCCTCCCCCGACAGCGGCTCATCATGTCTCTGGTTGCGCACTCACTCACGATACGAGCCGCAGCCACCCAAGGCATGTGGAGGGCTGCTTTGTAAGCCTGGCGCCGATCACTGAACCGTCATCGCACGTCATCGACTGTGCCGTGGTGCTTAGCGGCTGAGGGGGTGCCGGAACCGCTACAAGCTCCGGCTGACCGTGGTTGACCGCTCGATCTGGCACGGATCTGGCACGCGGGGACACAATGGGCGAGATGAGGCGAAGCGTGTGCCCTCGTCTCCGCTCAGAGACGGCCCACGGAGTATCGCTGGCAGCCGTTGACAGACAGCCCTCTAGTGGTTCAGGCAGACCGGGACTCAGCTGGCTAGCCCAGCCGGGGTCGCCGTGAGGAGTGGGCGCGCGTCATTGCAAGAGTGGCCGCGACGGCCCGGTCACCCTTTGCTTCATGAGCAACCACCCTCTCGTCGTAGTGGAAGCCCCGGACGAACGAGGCCTGCGGGCCGTGCGTGTGCGGGACGACACCGTCGGCCAGGCATGGTCGCCGCGCGGCCTGCAAAGGCTCTTGCGGCGCGCGGGTCTGCCGGACATCGATCTGGACAACCCCGACCGCGTCCACTGGGTGGCGGACAAGTCTCATTGGCCTGACCGCCCATGTCGGAGACGCGCTGCCGGCATGCTGGTGGCGATGGGGCTTCTGGTATCCGCCGCAGTGCTGTTCCACGTGGGCACGACGGACGCATTCAACGCGCTGGCGTACGGCGGACGCGTCGTAGGAGTCATCTTCGTGGCAGCAGCACTGGTGGAGGTGGCCGCGGTTCTAGCGGTGTACGACTACTGGGGAAAGAGGGCCGTGCGCTACTCGGGCGCGGCAGTCCTGCTCGGCGTTGGCACCGTAATGGTCACGAACCTGATGTTTCTGATCACGCAGATCCAGGGCGGCTCGTACACACCGTTTCTCTGGCTTTGGATCGGCCTGATGCTCTGGGCGGCCGGGGCGATGTGGACGCTGACTCGGCAGAAGGTATGGCAAAGAATCCCGTACCCAAAGGGCGTCGCGATGAGCGTTGTCGTTTCCGGAGTCGTTGGAATCACCGGCCTCACCTATTCACAGATGTACGTGCCTTACTCCACTCCTGTAAAGGTTCCGTTCAGAATCTCCTTCGGCGACCCCATCACGAGCGCAGACGGGAAGTCACTTCAAGTCCCAGCACATTTCGAATTCCGCAACTCCGGATCAGTGAGAGTCTATGCAGTAGGCACCCTTTGGACCATCCGAGGATATCCGACCAAATTCAACCCGAAGGGCAGTGGGATGAATGATTGGAAGCGTGAGATGTGGGATTGGGGCACCACGCTCAGACACGTCAGTTACTCTCCGTCTCACATGCTGGCCACTGGGAACATTGTGAGTCCGGGTGCTCGACTCGATCCCGGCGTTGACTTCTCTGGAGATGCCGTCGTCGATGTTCCTTTGCGATCCGGCTTTGGTCGCATCGAGATGACAGCGACCGTTTCCTATGTCAGGGCCGACCGAGGCAAGCTAGGAAATAACTACGTAGACTCTTACGAGGCTTCCTGGGATACGAATACAAAAGACGAGAGACACCTTCGGGACGCACCCAACTGGGTAGCAAACCCAGGGGACGAGTTCTACCGCTATCATTCCAAAATTTACCATAGTAGCGAAATGCTGAATCTGACACACGCTACGGACTATGCGGCGGCGTGGTGGGTGCTTCCGAAATGGCAAGAGGGGAAATACTTCGCTAACGGCGACACCGACCCATACCTAAATGTATCCATCTCCCGAGACCCGGATGGCGAGGAGACCCTTAATGATTCAGAGCAGGAACCATACGGCATGACTACGATTACGCTATCGATTCAACGCACATTCGACCAGCTCCAGAAGGCAGCAAGGAAATAGCGGCGCCAACACCGCTCATCCCCTCCACGAGTGCATGCAGGCCGCCGCTGCCACGGCGTGAACACCGCCTTAGGAGTTCGATCGGGTGGGCCTGACACGGCGTTGCTGTACCTCCACACACCACCTTCTCCCGCCTTCCCAGGCCATCAGTGCCTCCCGACCCGATACAGGGTCGTCGGCGCGCACGCGGTGGGCGAGGGGGCGTGCGTCTCACACGTTTCAGGAGGCCAGCAGCTTGCAGGAGCACTGTCGTCCCTCATCAGTCCACGAATAGGCGCGGCGCGCCATCGGTGCGAGTCGGCGAACTCTGGCCGTGCCACGGCAGCTCGTCGCTGTGCTCGCAGCCCACCGAGCTACGCAGCAACGGCGACGAGAGACGCTCGGACTCACCTGGACTGAGGACGGCTACGTGTTCGGAACGGACAGTGGCGAGCAACGCAGCGCGTTCACTGTGCGACGTACCTTCAGAGCGCTGCTGGAAGCCGCGGGGTTCATTCATCACGGTCACCGGGCGATCGGCGAGGCGCGGCCGTAGCGTGCCGTGGACTCAGCCGATCCGGCGGTAGCGCCGCTCCGGCCGCCCCGTCCCCCCGTACCGCAGCGTCACCTCCACCCGGCCCGTCTCCGCGAAGTACTCCAGATACCGTCGCGCGCTGACCCGGGACAGTGAGCCCGCCGCCGCGCACTCCGAGGCCGACAGGTCGCCGCCCGGGTGTTCCCGCAGGATGCGTTCCACCAGCTCCGCGGTGTGCGGCGCCAGGCCCTTGGGGAGTTCGCGTGAGCCCGGCGGGCGGGCGCCGAAGATCTGGTCGACGTCCTCCTGGCGCGCCTCGCCCAGACGGTCGAAACGGGAGCGCAGCGCGGCCACATGCCGCAGCTGTTCCTGCAGCGCCGCCTGGTTGAAGGGCTTGATCAGATAGTGCAGCGCGCCCGCCCGGAGGGCGGAGCGGACGATCCCCGCGTCCCTCGCGGCCGTGATGAACAGGGCGTCCACGCTCGGGCGCCCGTCGCGCTCTTCCGCCGCGCGCAGCTCCCTCAGCACGCTGATCCCGTCCTTGTCGGGCAGATAGATGTCGAGCAGTACGAGGTCGGGCCGGAGCCGCTCGGCCGCGCGCAGCGCTTCGGCGCCGCTGTGGGCCACCCCGACGACCGTGAAGCCCTCCGTCGCGGACACATAGCGGCTGTGCAGCTTGGCGACCATGAAGTCGTCGTCCACCACCAGCACGTTCACCGGGATTCACCTCGCGGGACGGTCCCCCCGGGCTTGCGTCCCTGCTTTTCCGACCGGGGGTCCGGGGGTTGTCCCCCGGGAGAGCACAGCGTCACGCCGTCACGCTAGGCCGCGACCACAACGACCACAACGTCCGTTGATTCCGGAAGAGAGACAGCTTCTTAACGCGCAGGCAACATGTGGGCCACTTCACACGTTCCCCATTCTCCTTGGAAAGGCGGCACACGTGCGATTGCGCACCCCCCTCGCCCTGCTCGGGGCGGCATTGCTGGTGCTCGTGGGGCCGCCGCTGCTCACCGCAGGCAGTGGCGCCGACACCGGTACACAGATCCCCGGCCTGCGGTTCATGGTCCCCAACACGCCCGGCGGCGGATACGACATCACCGCCCGTACGGCGTCCAAGAACGCCGAGGACGCCGAACTCACCCACAACATAGAGGTGTTCAACCTGCCGGGCGCCGGCGGCACCGTCGGCCTGACCCGTCTCGTCGGCGAGCACGGCAACGGCAAGATCGCCATGTCCATGGGCCTCGGCGTCGTCGGCGCCGTCCACGCCAACAAGTCGCCCAAGACCCTCGCCGACACCACCCCGATCGCCCGGCTCACCGAGGAGCAGGACATCGTGGTGGTCAGCAAGGACTCGCCGTACAAGACCATCGACCAGCTGCTCACGGCCTGGAAGAAGAACCCGGGCAAGCTCCCGGTGGGCGGCGGCTCCTCGCCCGGCGGGCCCGACCATCTCGCGCCCATGCTGATGGCGCAGGCGGCCGGGATCGCCCCCAAGACCGTCAACTACATCCCCTTCGACGGCGGCGGCGAGCTGCTCGCCTCCATCCTCGGCAACAAGGTCGCCTTCGGTGTCTCGGGCGTCGGCGAGTACCTCGACCAGATCACGTCGGGCGAGCTGCGACTGCTGGCCGTCACCGGTCCGACGCGGGTCCCCGGCCTGGACGCTCCCACCCTGCGCGAGGCCGGACTCGACACCGACTTCACCAACTGGCGCGGCGTCGTCGCCCCACCCGGCCTCTCCGACGCCGAGCGCGACAAGCTCGTCGTCCTCTTCGAGAAGCTGCACGACTCCCCGCAGTGGAAGGAGTCGCTGAAGAAGAACGGCTGGGACGACGCCTTCCTCACCGGCGAGACGTTCGGTGACTTCCTGGCAGAGCAGGACAAGAGCGTGGACTCGGTACTGAAGGAGCTCGGGCTGTGACCACAGGCGCCGCCGGAACAGAGCCCGGAACAGAGCCCGGAAACGAGACCGGAAACGAGACCGGAACAGAGACCGAGAACCCCGCCGCGCACCGCCCCTGGCGGTCCTGGCTGCGCGAACACTCCGAACTCGGCGTCAGCGTGCTGCTGTTCGTCATCGGGCTGCTCGTCCTGACCGACGCGCTCACGATGGATGTCGACATCGCCCAGCGTGGGCCCGTCGGGCCCAAGACCGTTCCCGTCGTCGTCGGCATCGGCCTGCTGGTCGTCGCCGCACTGCTCGCCGTCGACGTCCTGCGCGGCGGCCGTGGCGAGGCCGAGGGCGGCGAGGACATCGACCTCAGCGAGCCCGGCGACTGGCGCACGGTCCTGCTCCTGGCGGGCGTCTTCCTCGCCTTCGCCGTACTCATCGGCCCGATCGGCTTCCCCGTCGCCGGAGCGCTGCTCTTCTGGGGCTCCGCCTTCGCCCTCGGCAGCCGCCACTACGACCGCGACCCGCTCATCGCCGCGGCCCTCTCCCTGGTCACCTACTTCGTCTTCAACAACCTGCTCGGTGTTCCGCTGCCGGGTGGCCCGCTGATGGGAGTGCTGTAGCCGATGGACTCTCTCCACTCCCTCCTCGACGGCTTCGGCACCGCGCTGACCCCCGTCAATCTGCTCTGGGCGGCGATAGGCGTGCTGCTGGGCACGGCGATCGGCGTACTGCCCGGCATCGGCCCGGCCATGGCGGTGGCGCTGCTGCTGCCCGTGACCTACGGACTCGAGCCGACCGGCGCGTTCATCATGTTCGCCGGTATCTACTACGGCGCGATGTTCGGCGGCTCCACGACGTCGATCCTGCTGAACACTCCCGGTGAGAGCGCGGCCGTGGTCGCCGCCCTCGAAGGCAACCCCATGGCGAAATCCGGACGCGGCGCACAGGCGCTCGCGGCCGCCGCCGTCGGCCACTTCGCCGGTGGCATGATCGGCACCATCCTGCTTGTCGTCCTCGCCCCGACCGTCGCCGAACTGGCAGTGGACATCGGCGCTCCCGACTACTTCGCGATCATGGTGCTGGCCTTCATCGCGGTGACGTCCGTGCTGGGTTCGTCGCGTATCCGCGGACTCGCGTCCCTGCTGATCGGCCTCACTCTCGGCCTCGTCGGCCTGGACCAGATGACCGGCCAGCAGCGGCTCACCTTCGGCTCGCTCCAGCTCGCCGACGGCATCGACGTGGTGATCGTCGCCGTCGGCCTCTTCGCGATCGGCGAGGCACTGTGGGTCGCGGCGCATCTGCGGCGCAGCAGCGGCGAGCCCATCCCGGTCGGCCGGCCCTGGCTCGCCAAGTCCGACGTCAGGCGGACCTGGAAGTCCTGGCTGCGCGGACCCGTCATCGGTTTCCCGTTCGGTGCGATCCCGGCCGGCGGCGCCGAGATCCCGACCTTCCTGTCGTACGTCACCGAGAAGCGGCTCTCCCCGCACAAGGAGCAGTTCGGCAAGGGAGCCATCGAGGGTGTGGCGGGGCCGGAGTCGGCGGCCTCTGCCTCCGCGGCGGGCACGCTCGTCTCGATGCTGACGCTCGGTCTGCCCACGACCGCCGTCGCGGCCGTGATGCTGGCCGCCTTCCAGCAGTACGGAATCCAGCCGGGACCGCTGCTCTTCGAGCGCGAGCCGGACCTGGTGTGGGGCCTGATCGCCTCGCTCTTCGTCGGCATGGTGCTGCTGCTCGCCCTGAATCTGCCGCTGGCCCCCCTCTGGGCGAAGCTGCTGCGGATTCCGCGCCCGTACCTCTACGCCGGAATCCTGTTCTTCGCGGCAGTCGGCGCGTACGCGGTCGGCGGCGAGGCGCTCGATCTGGTGATCCTGCTGATCATCGGCCTGATCGGCTTCGGTATGCGGCGGTACGGACTGCCGGTGCTGCCTGCGGTGATCGGCGTCATCCTCGGCCCGGCCGCCGAGCAGCAGTTGCGCCGTGCGCTGCAGATCAGCGACGGGAGTGTGACCGGCCTGGTCAACACGCCCTTCTCGGTGACGGTGTACGCCGTGATCGTGGTGCTGCTGGCCTGGCCCTGGCTGAAAAAACTGATCATGCGCCGTCGTAACGTGTCGGTATGACCGAGGACATCCGCCCCGCCACCGCCGACGACGTACCTGTGGTGAAAGCCGTGACCGATGCGGCCTATCACCACTACATCGAACGGATCGGCCGCGTGCCCGTCCCGATGCTGGCGGACCACGCGGCCGAGGTGGCGGCGGGGAGGGTGTTCGTGGTCGGCGATCCGGTCCGGGGCGTCATCGTCCTGGTGCCGGAGGCCGACCACCTCTTCCTGGACTCGATCGCGGTCCACCCGGACGCCCGTGGCACCGGGCTCGGCCGGCTGATGCTGGCCTTCGCGGATACGTACGCGCGTGAGCTGGGCCTGAGTGAGATCCGGCTCTACACGAACGCGCTGATGTGGGAGAACCAGAAGATGTACCCGCGCTACGGGTACGAGTTCGTCGAGCGGCGCACGGACGGCCCGTACGACCGCTTCCACTACCGCAAGTCGCCGGCCCGGGGCTCGGACCACTGAGCGCACCGGGGCGGGATCCACACCGGCTTCCCGCCCCGGTGCGCTCAGTCGGCAGTCCGTCCCCGGGCGACGCTCCACCGGCAGCCGGGCGGGCCGGCCCGCGGCCCGCGCCGGAGTCGGGAGCACCGGCGTTCGCCGGCTACGCGTCGTCGGTGTGAGCGAGCAGACCGGTCAACTCGCCCTTGTGGGCGAGCAGTTCGAGCTCGTCGAGAGCCCGCTCGGCATGGTCGGCGGCCTTCGGGTCGCGCGCGGCGAGGCCACTGGCAGCGAACTCGTCCTCGTCCAGGCGCAGCACCGACGCTCCGTCGGCGGACACCCACAGATCGAGATCCAGGTCCTCGACGGTCAGTACTCCGGTGGTCACCACGGTGGGCCGGGTGATGTCGCAGTACCAGCCCTTCAGCGTGCCCTCACCGGTGCGGACCTCCTTCACCGCGTACCAGCGGTCACGCCAGTAGTGCTCGGTGAAGACGTCGCCCGGCTCGAACCGGACGAAGCCGAAGTCGCGGGTGCCTGGCGCCGCCCAGGGCGCGCGGACCACCACATGCGTACCGTCGTCGGCGAGCAGTGCCGCCGGGTACCGGATCTTTGTCTCACCCGCCTTGACCAGCCGTACCTCAACCGAGGGTGCGGACATGACATACCTCCGTCGTACAGAACTCGGAAACGTGGTGCACGCGCACGATACGAGCCCGCCACGTGGTCTCGCCTCCCCATTTCCGGCGTGGGAGTGCGGCGTGGGGGAGAATCCGCGTGTGACCTTGAAGATCGCCATTGATGCCGACGCGTCCGCAGCGCCGTACGAACAGCTCCGCACCCAGATCTCCGAGCTGGCGCGGTCGGGTGCGCTACCGGTGGGGTACCGGCTGCCGACCGTACGGGGACTCGCGGAGGATCTCGGGCTCGCCGCCAACACCGTCGCGAAGGCCTACCGCGCCCTGGAGACCGACGGAGTGATCGAGACCCGGGGGCGGAACGGCACGTTCATCGCGGCGGCGGGAGATGCGGCCGAGCGCCAGGCTGCCGCGGCGGCGGCAGCCTATGCGGAGCAGGCGCTTCGCCTGGGCCTGAGCCGCGCCGCCGCACAGGCGGCGGTGGAGGATGCGCTGCGCGCGGCGTACGGCAGCTGATGTCCTCGGCCGGGGCTTGGTCCCGGTCCCTGTACGCCTTCCGGGCGTGTCCTCCCTCGCCGGACGGGCTGGATTCTCCCGCCCGGCGAGGGAGACCCGGGTTCACAGATACAGGCCCGCGTCCACGCCCTCGTGCTGGGAGGGCACCGAGGCCGGGCTGTTGCCGCGGCGCAGTGCGTACAGCTCGGCCAGCGTCGCGCCCTCGCGGCCGACGCCCTCCTCCGTGCCCAGCCAGTGCACCGACTCCTTGCGGGTCAGCGCGCCCACCTCGATCCTGGCCAGGCAGCGGCCCGGGCGGACCACCGCCGGGTGGAGCCGTTCCAGGTCCTCGTTGGTCGTCACGCCCACCAGGACGTTACGGCCCTGGCCCAGCAGACCGTCCGTCAGATTGAGCAGCCGGGACAGGGCCTGGCCCGCGGTGTGCTTGGCCTCGCCGCGGATCAGCTCGTCGCAGTCCTCGAGCAGCAGCAGCCGCCAGCGGCTGCTGGACGTGCCCTCGTCCTCGCCGATCGCGATGTCCATCAGATAGCCGACGTCGTTGAAGAGCCGCTCCGGGTCGAGTACGCAGTCGACCTGGCACCAGTCCCGCCAGGAGCGGGCCAGTGTCCGCAGTGCGGAGGTTTTGCCCGTCCCCGGCGGGCCGTGCAGCAGCAGCAGCCGGCCCGCGATGTCGTCGGGCGTCACCTTCATCAGCCGGTCCATCGCATCGGCCACCGGCGCCGTGTAGTTGGGGCGGACCTCTTCCCAGGTCCCGGCGGCGATCTGGCGGGTGGTGCGGTGCGGGCCACGCCGCGGCGACACGTACCAGAACCCCATGGTGACGTTCTCGGGCTGCGGTTCGGGATCGTCCAGGGCGCCTTCCGTCGCCTGCCCGAGGACCTTTTCGGCGAGCTCGGAGCTGACCGCCGTGACGGTGACGTCGGCGCCGCGGTTCCAGCGGGAGATCAGCAGCGTCCAGCCGTCGCCCTCGGCGAGTGTGGCGCTGCGGTCGTCGTCACGGGCGGCGCGCAGCACGGAGGCCGCCGGTGGCAGCAGCGTGGCGCCGGGCTTGACGCGGTCAATGGTGGAGCTGTGGGAGTACGGCTGCTCGCCCGTCGCGAAGCGGCCGAGGAACAGCGCGTCGACGACGTCCGAAGGTGAATCGCTGTCGTCGACGTTGAGCCGGATCGGCAGAGCGTCCTGAGGCTTGGCAGACATGGGCCCATGATCTGCCACAGGACCGCTGAACGCACGGACTTTTGACCGGTCGTATGAGGTGTACGCCCCCAAGGGCGGGTGTACGCCCCCGGGAGCCGGCGGCGGCCGACCACCACCGGCCCCGGGGGCGCGCTCTTCCCGCCTCAGCCGCGGACCCCGCCGAGCAGCCCGCCGGCCCACCGGGCCCGGCGCACCAGGGCGTAACCCTTGGTCAGCGCACGGTCCTTGGCGAAAATGCGGGCGATGGACCGCCCCACGATCAGCTGCTCGAACTCCTCGATGCCGGTGCCGCGCCGCACGGTCACCCGCCGCAGCGCATACGGCCCCTGCCGGGGCAGGGCCAGCGCATTGCCGACGGCGAGCGACTGTGCGAAACCGGCCGCGCGGACGGCCCGCCGCACCCGGCGGCTGGAGTATCCGTAGGGATAGGCGAAGGAGACCGGCGCGGCCCCCAGCTCGTCCGCGACGATGTCCCGGCAGCGCACCGTCTCGTACCGGAGCCGGCTGTCGTCGAGCTGGTCCAGCTGCGGATGGGTGTGGGTGTGACCGCCGATCTCCATGCCCGCGGCGGCCAGTTCGCGCACCTGGTCCCAGTCGAGCATGGTGCCGAGCGCGCCGCCCTCGTCGTACGGCCCTTGCAGCCAGCCGGTCGCGGCGAACAGGGTGGAGGCGAAGCCGTGCTTGGCGAGGACGGGGAGGGCGTGCCGGTGCACGCCCTCGTAACCGTCGTCGAAGGTGATCAGCACGGGCCGTCGCGGCAACGGCAGTCCGCCGCCCGACCGCCAGGCGGCGCCCAGCTGTGCGGTGGTGAGGGGAGTGAACCCGCGCTCGCCGAGCAGCTCCATCTGCTCGGCGAAGGCGTCGGGGGAGACGGACAGTCCGTACGCGGCCTTCGCCGGCCGGTGACCGACGGCGTGGTACATCAGGATCGGTACGGGCTGCGCGGGTGGCCCGGACCGGGCGGACCTTGCGGGCTGTTTCACCCGGACGTGCCTCCTCCCGTGACGGGTGCGGGTGTGACAGGCAGGGACGTGATCGGGCCTGACGAGAACGTGGCGCCGCCCCCGCGGGCACGTACGCTCCCGACCGCATAGCCGCCCGCGGCCGCCGCGACTCCTGCGACGATCGCGCCTGCCCGGCCCGCGCCGCCCCGCCGGCCCAGCAACGCGTCGCGCAGCCCCCGTACGACTCCGGCCGGCAGGACCCGTGTGGTGTAGCGGCGCTCGGACTCGAGTCCCTTGTCCGCGCCCACGCTTCGGGCCACCAGCGCCTTGGACAGGCCCTCGGCGTAGGTGCGGGTGCGGAAGTACCCGAACCCTTCCCGGCCGGCCGGGACCTTGTGGTGGATCACCGCGCGGTCGTCGATCAGCAGCACTGCCTCCGGCAGCGCACGGGAGAGCCGGATGCACAGCTCGGTCTCCTCGCACCCCAGCGGCCGTTTGTCGCCGTCGCGCCCGATCCCCGTGGCAAAGCCGCCCGAGGCGTCGAACGCGCGGCGCCGGAAGGAGGCGTTCCCGCCCAGGACGTTGCGCACCTGCACCTTTCCCCGGGGCAGTCCCCGGTAGGTACAGCCGACGACCCAGTCGAACTCCTCGGGGAACCAGGCCGGCCTGCGGCCCGACGCCCAGGCGGGCATGGTCCGTCCTCCGACGGCCATCACCCGCCGGTCGTCGTATCCCGCGGCGAAGAAGCGCAGCCAGTCGCGCTCAGCCACGGCATCGTCGTCGAGGAAGGCGACGAATTCGCCGCGGGCTGCGGCGATTCCGGTGTTGCGGCCGGCGGAGAGGCCGCGGGGGCCCGCGTTGGCGAGCACCCGCACCTCCTGACCGTCGACCGCGGCTTTCCGGTGCTGCCCGTACTCGGCGGACGCGCCGGGCACCCTCGACTCCGCGTACTCCTCGTATTCCTTGTACTCCTTACGGAGCCGCTCCAGCAGCGCCGTGTTGTGGTCGACCACCAGCAGCGTCTCGAGAGCCGGCAGTGACTGGCGTCGTACGGAGTCGACGGCCGCGAGGATGTCCTCCCAGCGGTCCTCGGTGTACACGCAGATCACCACGGAGAAGTGGTGCTCGCTCAAGAGACCCCTCCCCGAGGCATCCTGATGCTGAGCGCGGGCGGGCGACGGCGCGCGGCCCCGCGTACCCCCTTCTCCTTCATGATCACCTTCAGGACGCGCAATCCGTCCCGCACGGCTCTGAGGTTGCTGACGCCGTGTATGCGGAGGTACTCGTGGCTGGGTACCTCCTGCACCCGCAGACCGGCCTTGACCACCCGGATGTTCATCAGGGTCTCGATCTCGAAACCGGTGCAGTCCAGGGTGATGCTGTCCAGGCAGTGCTTCCAGAAGGCGTTGTAGCCGTAGCAGAGATCGGTGTAGCGGGCCCCGAACTTGGCGTTGACGACGGCGCACAGGACCCGGTTGCCCAGCTTGCGGACCGGGGTCATGTCGTCGGTGCCGCCGCCGTTGGCGAAGCGCGAGCCCTTGGCGAAGTCGGCACCCGAGACCAGGGCCGAGACATAAGAGACGATCTCCTGGCCGTCGGCCGAGCCGTCGGCGTCGACCATCACGATGATGTCGCCGGTGCAGGCGGCGAATCCGCTGATGAGGGCATCTCCCTTGCCCTTTCCCACCTGCTTGACGACCTTGACGTCCGGCCACAGTTCGCGGGCGACCTGGACGGTGCTGTCGGTGGAATTCCCGTCCACCAGCACGACTTCATGAATCCAGTCGGGCAGGGTCTTGAAGACGTACGGGAGATTCTCCGCCTCATTCATTGCGGGGATCACGACACTCACGGGCGGAGTGATCGCGAGATGTGAGGAGATCGGCCGGTAGCCGGCGGATATTCGGCCGACTCCCTCCAGTGATCCTTCCGGTTCGGCGGCGGTCCTTTCAGTGGTGTCTCCATTGCGCGACGGCTCGGTCAATGGATCTTGCCCCGGCACCGCCGGGTGCAGCACTGAGCTCATGAGTCTTTTTCCCTCTCCACCGGTGGACCGCCCGCCCCCGGGCAGTCCGGATGAGTGTCCGGTTCGAAAGGGGGGTTCTTCTCACCCCGCCCATGACGGAACAAAGCTCCCAACCTGGTGGGTGAGCTGGCACAACTGGCCGCGCGGCGTACGGCTCGGATGGAGCACGAAAACCGAGCACGGCACCCCCCAACCGCGCCCCGCTCCAGTCCCATCGCGACGCTTGAGCCCTCCCCTGGAGCCGCTTTGCATGATGGACCGTTGCGGGTGAATGTATGACGGTATTGATAATTAGGACTGTATGGCAAGACCTGGAACATGGCCTCGCTTTTTTACTTCTTTCGTACTGAATCGGCGGTCAGATGTGGAACCGTCCCGATCAGATTCTCTTGATCCCTTTCAGGAATCGATCACCGGGATTGATCAGTTCCGGGTTCCGTATTCGCCGCCCGAGCGCCCCGAGAAAGAGAAGAGCGGTGATCGTGGAGACCGCCGTGATTCCCCCGCCGACCGTCAGGACGTGCAGGGACGACAGGATCTGAGCGATCAATAGATCGATGACGACGGCCCCGCCCGCCGCCGCGGAGGCACGGGCGGCCGGGTCCGCTCGGGGCAGCGCCGCGGCAACTCCGGCGGCCGGTCCCGCGAAGAGGAAGAAGAGGACGAACGGCGCGCGCAGCGGCGACTCCACGTCGGCGAGCGCCAGTGCGACGCCGACCCCCGAGACGGCGAACGCCCCGCCCGCGAGCACCGGCGGCAGGTCGGTCCGCACCGCCGCAGGCGTGTCACTGATCCTCTGCATGACCGACTTTGCCCCTCAATGCACCGGATGCCGTGCCCCATGCTCCGGAGCTGCCGACGCATCGTCAAGAAGTCCTCACCGAAACTCTTTGGCATGGGCACTTCCGGTGAAGTATGTGGCCTGCTACGAAAGTTGTGGCAGAGATCCTGCTAAAGGGAGGTTCCATGAAACTGTCCCGAATCGCGGCATTCTCATCCTCACTCCTCCTCGGCGCTGTCCTCACTCTCACCGGAGCCGGCCAAGCACAGGCCACGGACACCGCACTGGCACTGGACTACGTGGCCCTCGGCGACTCCTACTCCTCGGGCGTCGGGGCCGGCAGCTACGACAGCGGCAGCGGCAACTGCAAGCGCAGCAGCCGTGCCTTCCCCAAGCTCTGGGCGGCCGCACATTCACCCTCGTCGTTCGCGTTCACCGCTTGCTCGGGCGCTCGTACGGGTGATGTCACGGCCGGTCAGCTCGGCCCGCTCAGCTCCTCGACCGACCTCGTCTCCCTCACCGTCGGCGGCAATGACGCGGGCTTCTCCGACGTCATGACCACATGCGTCCTGCAGTCCGAGTCCAGCTGTCTCAGCCGGATCGCAACGGCCCGCGCGTACGTGGACTCCACCCTGCCCGGCAAGCTCAACCAGGTGTACTCGGCGATCAGAGCCAAGGCCCCGGCGGCCCAGGTCGTCGTCCTCGGCTATCCCCGCTTCTACAAGCTCAGCGGCAACTGCGTCGGCGGTCTCAGTGAGAAGGAACGGTCCGCGATCAACGCGGCCGCCGACTACCTCAACGCCGCGATCGCCAAGCGCGCGGCCGACCACGGGTACGACTTCGCGGATGTCGTACCGCCCTTCACCGGGCACGAGATCTGCTCCGGCTCGGCCTGGCTGCACAGCGTGAACTGGCTCAACATCGGCGAGTCCTACCACCCCACGGCGGCCGGGCAGTCCGGCGGCTATCTGCCCGTCTTCACCTCCCGGGCCTGACCCGACCGCTCCCGACCGCTCCCGACCCGACCGAGCCGGCTCCGTCCTCACCAGCTCACTGCGAGCCGGCTCCGTCCGATCCTGTTCCGTCCGATCCAGCTGTGTCCGCCGTGTAGGAGCCCTCGTCCGACGGGGTCTCCTGCTCGCATGTCACCGAGAAGTCGATCCAGCCGGAGCGCACCTCGACCGGACTCCGTACTTCCACGCGGATCCGGTCGTGGTGCCTCTCACCCTGCTTGTAGGTCAGCTCGATGTGGCTGACCTGCTTCTGCCGTCCGTCCCCCGCCGCGAAGCGCAGCGACTTCCAGCCGGGGTCGGAGCTCTCACCGCTCAACGTCGCCCAGCGGTACTCGACAGCCGCCGGGGTCCGGCCCACCGTGATCGTGGCACGGAAGGCCGGAGCCTCCGCCTCGGGTGGCGGGCAGGTGCCCGAATAACTGCCCTGCACCGTCTGGGCGTAGACCTGCACGGTCTGGGTCGGCGGCGTGTCCGTACCGCCGTGGGCGCCGCTGTCTCCGCTGCCCCCGTCGGTTCCGTTGTTTCCACTGCTCCCGTTGGTTGTGCCGCCGTCCGTACCGGCGCCGCCCGTACTGCTGCCGCCGTCCGTACCCGTGCCCGGGGTGGTGGCGCCGGGGGGAGCGGAGCTGCGCGAGCTTCCGCCCGCGGGCACCGCGCTGCCACCGGTGTCCGATCCGCCGCGGTCCTTGCCGTTGTTGACCAGGGCCCAGGAGAGACCGCCCACGCCGAGCAGCAGCGTCGCCACCCCCGCGGCCACGACGACCGTTGCCCGCCGCGAGCGGTTCTGCTGCACGACACCGGTCGTGGCCGTCCCGGAGGAACCGGTCGTGGCCGCCCCGGAGGACGACGGCGGACCGAACGACCCCGCGGCCGGGGTGGCGGACGAGGCCGCCACCGTCGGGCTGTAGGCGCCGGGTGCGGGTTGTGGGGATGCCGTACGCGCCGTGCCGCCCGCGCCCACCACCCGCAGCCGGCGTTCGGCCTCCTGCGCCGACAGCCGGTCCGCCGGATCCTTGCGCAGCAGCCCCTCGATCACCGGCTCGAGTGCGCCGGCTCTGCGCGGCGGCGGTAGTTCCTCGTCGACGACGGCCCGCAACGTGCTCAGCGGGGTGTTCTGCCGGAACGGGGTGTTGCCCTCGACCGCGGCGTACAGCAGCACCCCGAGCGCCCACAGATCCGACTCCGGCCCGGGGCTGCGCCCCAACGCCCGCTCGGGGGAGAGGAACTCGGGAGAGCCGATCAGCTCGCCCGTCATGGTCAGGTGGGAGGTCCCCTCGACCGTCGCGATCCCGAAGTCCGTGAGCACCACGCGGCCGTCATTGCCGATCAGTACGTTCCCGGGCTTCACATCACGGTGCAGCACACCGGCCTCGTGTGCGGCGCGCAGGGCCGCGAGAACCTCCGCACCGATGTGCGCGGCGCGCTGCGGGGTGAGGGGCCCCTCGGCGTCGAGCACATCGGAGAACGTGAGCCCGCGCACCAGCTCCATCACGATCCACGGCCGGCCGTCCTCGGTGGCGACGTCGTAGACGGTCACCACATTGCGGTGCGAGATCCTGGCCGCTGCCCAGGCCTCCCGCTCCAGGCGCGCGTACAGCCGCTGTTCGTCGGAGTTCCCGAGAGCGGCGGGCGCGCGAACCTCCTTGACGGCGACCTCGCGTCCCAGCACCTCGTCATGGGCGCGCCACACCACGCCCATGCCGCCTTCGCCCAAGGGGCTCAGCAGGCGGTAGCGCCCCGCGATCAGCCGCTCAATGCCCGGCACTTCGCTCACATCGGGCCCCCATCCGTAGCAGAGCAACTACACCAAGTTAGCTCACGCAAGAGCTGTTGCCGCCCCCTTGAGCGCCAATCCACACCCGAGGGCGAGCACCACGCAGGCCGTGCCCAGCGGCAGCGCGCGGTGTGCGGCGGAGAACAGCCGGCCCTTGCGGCGGCCCCGTACGGCGAGCAGTCGGGCCGCGCGCTCGCCGAAGTGGACCGCTGCGAAGCCGGCGGCGGCGAGGGTGAGGGCGAGCCCTGCGCCGTACGCGAGGACGAGCAGCAGACCGAACCAGGCCCTGCCCAGCGCGGCGGCGCCGACGAGGACGACAACGGCGGAGGGGCTGGGGACGAGTCCGCCGGCGAACCCGAGCAGAAGGGTGGAACGGAGGCTCAGGGCGCGGTGGTCGTGGCTGTGGGTGTGCCCGTGCCCATGGTCGTGGCTGTGCCCGTGGTCGTGCCCATGGTCGTGGTCGTGCCCATGGTCGTGGCCGTGTCCGTGCCCATGGTCGTGGCCGTGTCCGTGCCCGTGGGAGTGCGTGTGCCCGTGCGCTTGGCCGCGGTTCTTCCAGGCTCTGCGCACCAGCACCGCCCCCGCCCCGGCCACCAGTGCTCCGCTCGCGACGCCCAGCCACGCCACAACGGACGGCGCCGCCGCCGAGCCCGCGGCGATCAGCGCGCCGAGCGCGAACACCCCGAGCGTGTGCGTGATCGTCACCGAGGCGCCCAACGAGAGGACGTCGCGCAGGGAGTTCCGCCCGCCCGCCGCCGCGGCGGCCGCCATCACGGTCTTGCCGTGACCGGGCGCGAGCGCGTGCAGCGCGCCGAGAAGAACCGCGATCGCCAGGGCCAGGGCGGCGAATCCCGCGGTCAGTTCACGCCGGGACACCAGCCCGGTCAGCGCCTGCGTCCAGCGGTCCGCGCCGCGCGGCAGTACGGAGGCCGGGGGTGCCGCGCCCTCCTCCGCGACCGCCGGGGCGCCGCCCGGGGTGACGGACAGCGCGGCCGTCCTGCTGTCCGGCGGTGACGACAGCTGCCCTTCCGGATACTGGGTCAGCCGGCGCGAGACCGACGCCTTCGGTACGTCCGAGTCCGTGAGCGTCATCCGGTCGCCGCGCGCGGTGATCTCCCGCCAGCCCGGAACGTCGCCGCCCGTCGCCTCGAACCCGACGGTGTGCCGCCCCTTCGGCAGCGTGGCGGTCAGCCGGCACTCCACACGCAACGTCGGCAGCCCCGCCTGCCCGGGGCGCACCTCGGCTGCGCCCGCGCCGAGGGTGAGCGCCGTGGAGCGACCGTCCACCGTGACCCGGCTGTCGCGCGCCGCGTCCCGGCACCGGTCGCCGGCCCAGGAGGACAGCTCGGCCGGGGACATCTTCTTGTCGCCGTTCCGGTCGATCCCGGAGCGCGCCTGCGCGGCCGGTATCTCGGCCAGATCCTCTACATGGTCGACGTTCAGCAGGCCGGGCGCGACGAGCAGCCCGTCGTAACGGTTGACCGTGAAGTTCCCCAGGGGATGTGCGGCGGCCGTCCCGGCGGGCAGCACCGCGAGTGCCGCCCCGGCGACGAGAACCGCCGCGCCCACCGCGCTCGTACGCCTCCTCATGAAGCCTCCAGTGCCTTCAGAGCGGCACGGGCCGCACGTGAACCGATCGGTGAGAAATGGGGGTTGATGTCGAGTGCGGCGGTGAGTGAACGCCGGGCGGGATCCGTACGGTCCGCAGCGCGTTCGATCATGCCGCGGTGGTACAGGAACAACGCGTTGCGGCAGCCGGGCGGCGCGGACTTTCCGAGGTACGCAAGAGCCTCCGTGGAGCGGCCGTTGACATGCAGCGCCCAGGCCAGGGCGTCCGCCGTGTGCACGGTCTGCCGCTGCTTCCACTCGGCACGGGCAGCACGCAGCGCCTCGGCCCGGTCACCGTGGTCCGCCAGGGCCAGCGCGGTGTCCAGATCGGTGTCCACACCGTTGGCGCGGGCCAGTTCGGTCCACGTGCCGATCAGTTCGTACTGGGCACGCGCCTCGGCCGTACGCCCCCGAGCCTGGTGGAGCTCACCGAGGGCGACCAGCTGCCCCGGCAGCGGCAGCCGCTGCACCACCGCTTCGAGCCCGCGCTCGGCCCCCTTCAGGTCGCCCTGCGCGGCCCGAGCGCGGGCCCGGCCCTCCAGGGCGGGCAGATAACGGGGGTCTGCGCGCAGCGCGGTGGTGAAGTGCCGCAGCGCGGGAGGGTACGCGCCCTGGCTCCACTCCAGCTGGCCGAGGGCGGTGGCCACGTACGCCGTGTCGCCGGGCGAGGAGGCCGAGTCCAGCGCACGGCCGAGTACCCGGCGGGCTCCCTTGATGTCGCCGCGCAGCTCCAGTACGTACGCGTAGCGCGTGAACACGGGAATGCCGGGGCGGCGGCCGTCCGCTTCCTCCGCCGCCGCCAACGCCTTGGAATAGCTGCCCAGTTCGACGAGAGCATCGATCCGTGAGGCGAGAGCCCGCTCGCTGAACGGATTGACCTTCAGTGCCGCTTCCGCGTCCCGCAGCGCGCCACGGAAATCGTGCCGCGCCGCGGCGAGCGCGGCCCGCCCTGCCAGCGCGGCGTCATTGCCCCGCGGCTGGAGAGCGAGAGAACGGGCGAGTGCCTTGCCGGCCTGCGGATACCGGGTCGGGTCGCCGCCGGTCCTGGCCTGCTCGACATAGGCGGTGCCCAGGGTCGCCCATCCCCGGGCGTCCTTGGGCTGGTCCCGCAGGTGCGCCTGGAGGCCGGTGACCCCGCGAGCGAGATCACCGGCACCGATCCGGTCGAGCGGCGCGTCCGCGGCGGGTGCGGCGGTGCGGGTGGTACGGGGCGCCTCGTCCGCCCGGCCGAAGGCGAGGGCGCCCAGGGTGAGCACGACGGCGAGCGCCGCGGCGGGAAGGAGGATGCCCCGGCCCCGCGCCCCGGGGAGGGCGCGGGCGCGGTGTGTGAGCGCCGTCCAGGCGCCGGCGGCTGTCGGCCGCGGGCTCACGGCCGGGCCGGAAGCCGCGCTGGTTCCTGGCGCCCTTCGCGGGGACATGTGTCGGTCCTTTCGTTTCGCGGGTGCGGGAGGCCGGTGCCGGATCAGGCGTAGGTGTTCCGGCGCCGCAGCCGCAGCCAGTTGAGGCCCAGGCCGATGAGCAGCACGCCCGCACCGGCCGCCGCGGAGGCGATCATCGTCGTGTTGTCGTCGCCGGCGGAGCCGGCCACTGGCGCACCCCCGTTGAGCAGGCTGCTGCCCTTGGTCGCGGTGCCCTCGGCGAGCGGGCCGCGGGAGCCGGACGTGGGGAGTGCCACATAGGGGAAGCTTCCGCCGAACTTCTGGTCGTTCTCGTCGACCGCGTCGCCCAGGTCGTTCTTCTGGTCCAGCAGCTCGCCCTCGACGACCTGGAGCGCGATGTCCAGGACGTCGTCCGTCAGCCGCCGTCCGTTGGGGAATCCGGCGTTGTCGCCGTCGAGTACGCCCAGCCTCTTGGGCTCGGCGGTGGGCGGGACGGCCGTGTTGAGCCGCAGCATCTCCGCCGGGCGGACGTGCGGCGGCTTGTTGAGCTTGTCGACTCCGGTCAGGAACACCGAGACCAGGTCGTCACGCGGAGCGGCCGGGGCCTTGATCTTGTAGATGCCCTCGATCAGCTTCGGCAGTTCCGGCTCGGTGACGAACGGGAGGAACTGGGCGTCGTTCCACGGCGCGGACGCGTTGAACTTGTCCTTGTCCTTCACCGGTATGACGACCTCGTTGACGAGCGGCATACCGAGCCGGGACACCTGGGCCCAGTGGCCGCTCGCGCTCTTGCGCTGTGTCGTCGACCAGATGCCGACGACCGGCTGCTCCGCCGATTCGCGGATGTGCTCGGTCGGCACCTGCAGGGCGAGGGAGTTGACGTTGTAGCCCTTGAGCGTGTCGTTGCCGACTTCGGAGAGGTTCCCGCCGTACAGCAGATCGAAGACGCGCAGATCGAGGAAGAAGGGATCGTCGGCCTGCCCGGCGAACGCCGTGGCGCCGTTGGGGAGTTTATGCACCGCCTGGTCGCGCAGCGCCTGGTAGTCGGGCATGGACGCTTTGCCCACGTTCGAGGGGGCCACCGGCAGATCGTCCGCGATCTTCGTGGTGGACATCACATGCTGGTTCTTCAGCCTCAGCATGTCGATGTCGTAGGTCTGCGTGATGTTGAGGTCCGGGTCGTCGATGGTGGTGACGGGACCGGTGTTGAAGAGGAACGTATCGCCGTTCTTGACGTGGTCCTTGAAGGTCCACCGGTAGAGCAGATCGCCCTGGGCGTCGCCGTCGCTGTCGATGTGCACGTCGTACTGGGCGTCGTCGCCGAACTTGAAGAAGTTCGGGCCGCCCGCCGGCTCCTGGAAGGGCAGCCAGTTGGCCACGATCGTGGTGGTGTCGGGCTGGTCGGGGCTGACGAACGCGTACACGTCCGTGTTGTCGTACTGGGGCTGCCCGGAGATCAACGGGGCCTCACGGTGGCTGGAGGCGCTGGCCGACCCCGGCTCCAGCCCGGTCACTCCGGAGGCCACCAGACCTCCGGCGGCCAGCGCCACAAAGGTGAGTGCCGCGAGCCTGCTGAGCCCCCGCCCGCTGCTGCTGATTGCGGTCATCGAGTCCGTCCTTCGTACGAGTGCTGGTCGTGCTTCGATGCCAGCCATTCGGTGCGGAGGGCCGTTCGGATTGGTCGGAGGTGAGAAATTTTTGCTGACGCACTGTTTGCGCGGACGCGCTGTCCAACTCACCCTGAAATCAGATGGATTCGGAGAGTAGTCGTCAACTCGCGTACAGGGGAGGTGAATCCTGCGACCGGGATACGCGAGTGCCCCTACGGGGAGATAGGGTTAACCTGCCCGGGCCGGGTGCCCTCGTACGGGTGGGGAGTGACATGGAACAGATAACGGTGCGCAGCAGGCCGCGAGTGCCTGCGATCACGTGTGGGAGCAGCGCGACCAGCTCGCGCCTCGACCGCCATCTCTCGGTGCTCGGCGGCCCAGCCGTCCCGCTGCGCGAGACGGCCGAGGCGACGTCGCTGATGCTTGAGCTCACCTCGCGGGACGTGGCGCACACCCGAAAGAGCAAGAGCGCGCGGGTGTCGCTCTTCGCCCCGCTGCGGCGGCTGCGTCGTTCGCTGTTCGGCAGCCGCGGCTGACCGATTCCCCAGAGCGTTACGCGAACGCGCTCAGGCGACCACACCGTCCCGGCGCAGCGCCGCTGTCCCCTCATCCGTCATTCCCAGGGTCTTCAGCAGCGCGTCGGTGTGTTCGCCGAGTGCAGGAACCGCGCCCATCGGAGCCTCGGCTCCGCCGGGCAGATTGATCGGCGGCAGCAGGGCCCGCAGCGGCCCGACCGGTGAGTCCACCTCCCGCCACCGGTCCCGCGCCGCGAGCTGCGGATGCCCGGCCACATCCGTGACGCTGTTGAGCCGGGCGCATGCGATGCCTGCCGCATCCAGTCGGCGGACCGCCTCCCGGGTGTCCAGCAGCACCAGCGCCCCGGCCACCACCGCATCCGTCTTCGTCCGGTTCGCCGTACGGGCGGTGTTGGTCGCGAAGACCGGATCCTCGCCCAGCTCGGGCCGGCCGAGCACCTGGTCGGCCAGCCGCCGCCACTCCCGGTCGTTCTGTACCGACAGCAGCACCTGCCCGCCGTCCGCCGTGGGATAGGCGTCGTACGGAGCGATGACGGCGTGCGCGACACCCGTGCGCGCCGGGGCCTCACCCCCATGCATCCCGTAGTGCAGTGGATGCCCCATCCACTCGGCCAGCGATTCCAGCATCGAGATCTCCACCGGCCCGCCGCGCCCCGTGGTGCCCCGCCGCAGCAGCGCCGCCAGCACCCCCGAGAAGGCGTACATCGCCGCCGCGATGTCGGCCGCGGGAATCCCCGCCTTGACCGGATGTTCCGCCGTTCCGGTCACCGAGACCAGGCCTGCCTCGCACTGCACGAGCATGTCGTACGCCCGCTTGTGCGCGTACGGCCCCTCGGCGCCGTACCCGGAGATGTCCACGGCGATCAGCCGTGGGTGCGCGGCGCACAGGGTGGCCGCGTCCAGGCCGAGCCGGGCGGCTGCGCCCTGCGCGAGGTTCTGCACGAACACATCGGCATCCGCGATGAGTTGACGCACGATCTCGATACCGCGCGGGTCCTTCAGATCGACGGCGAGGGACTCCTTGCCGCGGTTGCACCAGACGAAGTGCGAGGCGAGCCCGCGGGCTGCGGTGTCGTAGTCACGCGCGAAGTCACCGCCGTCCGGCCGCTCGATCTTGATGACGCGGGCGCCGAGATCGGCGAGCTGACGCGTGGCGAAGGGCGCGGCGACGGCCTGTTCGACGGCGACGACCGTGATCCCGTCGAGGGGGAGTGGTTGGCTCATGAGCCGTGCCTATCGTGTATGTGCCACCTTTGTCACCCCCCTGCCTGCGTCCCCCCCACCTGCGTCACCGGTCGTTGTGCGCGAAGCGGCGCACGGCCAACGGCATGAACAGGGCAAGCAGTGCCAGCGACCAGCAGAGCGCTCCGGCAACCGGATGGGCCACCGGCCAGGCGGCGTCCGCCGGCGGCTGCGCGTTGCCGAACAGATCCCGTACGGCCGCGGTCACCGCCGAGATCGGGTTCCACTCGGCGACCGTGCGCAGCAGGCCCGGCAGATCATCCGTGGGCAGGTACGCGTTCGACAGCAGCGGAAGCATGAAGGTGGCGCTGCCCAGCTGGCCAGCGGCCTCCTCGCTCCGCGAAGCCAGGCCGAGCAGGATGCCGATCCAGGTGGTCGCGAAGCGGAAGAGCAGCAACAGTCCGAAGGCGCCTGCCGCTTCGAGTGGGGTCCCCTCGACCCGCCAGCCCATCGCGAGGCCGACGAGCAGCAGCGGAACCAGGCCGACAGCCGTGGTGAGCAGGTCGGCGACGGCCTGCCCGAGGGGGATGGCGGTCCGGCTCATCGGCAGGGTGCGGAAGCGGTCCATGACCCCGCGGTGGGAGTCCTGGGCGGCGGTGAACATCCCGGTCATGATGCCGTTCGCGGCGGTCGCCACCAGCAGGCCCGGCACCAGGAAGGCGCGGTACTCCTCGCCCGGCATCGCCATCGCGCTGCCGAAGACGTAGCCGAAGAACAGCAGGAACACGATCGGCATGGTCTGGGTCATGACCATGATGCTCGGAGCGTGCCTGATCCGTTGGAGATGGCGGCCGAGGACGGCGGTGCCGTCGTAGAGGATCGCGCTCATGCGACGAGCTCCTTGCGGTCGGTGAGACGGAGGAAGACCTCGTCGAGCGTCGGCGGGCGCAGAACGGCGTCGACGACGAGCACGCCGGCCGCGTCCAGCTCGCGGACGATACGGGGCAGGGTCAGCGAGGGGTCGGTGGCGACGGCTCCCACGGCTCGTCTCTCTGCGTTCAGGACGGGCTCGGAGCCGGTCAGCTGATCCAGTACGGCCGCGGCGGCGTGCAGCGCCGAGGCATCGCCGACCACCACCTCCGCATAGCTGCCGATCCGTGCCTTGAGTTGGGCCGGTGTGCCGTGGTGGGCGGCCCGGCCCTCGTCGACGAGGACGATGTTGTCGGCCAGCTGGTCGGCCTCCTCCAGATACTGCGTGGTGAGCAGCACGGTCGTGCCCTGGTGCGCCAACTGCCGTACGGCGTCCCAGATTTCGCCCCTGCTGTGCGGGTCGAGTCCGGTGGTCGGCTCGTCCAGGAACAGCACCCGGGGCCGGACGATCAGGCTCGCCGCGAGATCCAGGCGACGCCGCATGCCGCCGGAGTAGGTGCGGGCGGGTCGGTCGGCGGCGTCGGTCAGCTCGAACTGCGCCAGCAGTTCGGCCGCGCGCGACCTGGGTGCCCTCAGCAGCCGGGCGAACAGCCGCAGATTCTCGGCGCCGGTCAGATCGCCGTCGACCGAGGCGTTCTGCCCGGTGACGCCGATGTGCCGGCGCACGGCCGCCGGGTGGCGCCGCAGATCGTGCCCCGCGACCCGAGCGCTGCCCGCATCCGGGGCCAGCAGGGTCGTCAGCACCCGTACGGCCGTGGTCTTGCCCGCGCCATTGGGGCCGAGGACCCCGCAGACCGTGCCCTCGGGTACGGCGAGGTCCAGCCCGCGCAGGGCATGGACTTCACCGAACCGCTTCTCCAGTCCCTCACCAAGTACAGCGTACGTAGTCGTCATGGATCGACCATACCCGACTACGTACGCTGTACGTAACTAGGATGGTGAGCGAGGTGATGATCGATGGCGGGCCGAGCGGCCGAACCGGAAGTGATCTGGGCGCGTCCCGAACGCACGGGCCGTGGCCCGAAACCGGCGTACACCCGGAGCGACATCGCGGCGGCGGCCGTGCGGATCGCCGATGCGGACGGCATCGAGGCGGTCTCCATGCGCAAGGTGGCCGGCGAGCTGGGCTGCGGCACCATGTCGCTCTACAACTACGTGCCGCGCAAGGAGGACCTGTACGAGCTGATGGTGGACGCGGTCAGCGGCGAGTACGAGTTCTCCGAGCCGTCAGGCGACTGGCGCGCGGACATGCTGGCGCTGGCCGGCCAGACCCGGGCGATCATGCACCGCCACCCCTGGCTGACCAGGCTCATGTCCGCGATATACGGCTTCAGCCCCAATGTCCTGCGCTACCTGGAGCACTGCCTCGGCTGCCTGCACGGTCTCGACGCACCGCCCGGCATCAAGATGGAGCTGATCGCGACGGTCAACGGCACGGTCATGACGTCCGTCGCCAACGAGCTGGCCATCGCCGAGCGCAGCCGCGGACTGCCCTGGTCCGCGGAGCGGGAGCAGGCCGTACGCGCCGCCTATCTCCATCGCGAGGTCGCGAGTGGCGCGTATCCCCGGCTGGCGGCCGTCCTCGGCGGGGGTGGCGACCCCCTCGACCCGGACGATGTATTTCTCCGCACACTGACCCGCGTTCTGGACTCCTTCGGCCCTCACAGCAGTGCGAACTGACCTTCCGGCCCCTCTTCGTGATGATCGAGTACGGAGGCGGGCCGACGGGCCGCGGCGGGCGGCGGCAGCACACCCGCCAGCTCGTCCCGGGTGATCTCCGCACCCGCTTTGAACTCCCGCTGCCGTTCCTGAAGTTCACTCGACAGAGCCAGTACGGTGATCAGCTCGAGCAGCTCGGAGGTCCACTCCTGCGGCCATGACGGGGGCCGGATCGCCTCGAGTGTGCCCGGCTCCGCCCCGGCGGTACGCCGCTCGAACCAGAGCTCCAGCACCCGCACCCCGCCGACCTGAAAGTCCCAGGCCCCGGCAGGTACGGGAGAGATGCGGCCGGCACCCAGGCGCAGCACCTCCCCTTCGGCGTCGTACCCGATCGCCTCCGGCCGGGCAGGAACGGCGGCCCGCACATAGGGCCTGCGTCCCCCCGGCAGTCTGGGCCGCTCGCCGCCATGGGCCCCGCGCAACTGGACCGCCATCATCCGCCGCCCCAGCTCCACGCCGGACTCCCACAGCTGCGGGTCGGCGGTGAGTGGTACCGCGCAGCCCGCGGGAGTGGCCTCGGCGACCGCGAGGATCCAGGCAACCACCTCACCGGCGCCGACCTCACGTCCGTACCGTGTGCTCAGCAGGGGGAGCAGCCCCGGGGCGAGATTGGGTTCGAGGCCGCCGGGGCGGCGGTGCAGCGGCCGGATCCGCCCGGGCCGTCCTGCGGGCGAGCGGCCGTCCGGCAGCAGCGCGGAGGCCACAACCGCAGGCCCCGCCGCCCCTGGCGCGTACGCCTGCTCGACAACAAACACCTGCCGGTCGTCCGCGACGCGCCACAACTCGGGCCGGGCGGCATCGATGAGCCGGTGGTCAGGTATGAGCCACTGCTCGTCGAACGCTCCGTGCAGCACCCGCACCGGAGTGGGGCAGCGCCCCTCCTCCCGTACGAATCTGCCGGTCCCGGTGGCCTGCCCGGGCAGTGCGGCGACAGCGCTGCGGGGCGTACGCGCCCGGGTGCACCCGAACAGCGCGTCCTGCTCCGGGCCCTCGGCCCGTACAACGGCGTCCCACCGCGCCTTGAGGGACGCGGCGTCCGGGGCCATCGCCCACCCTCGCCCCAGCCGCAACGGGGCCGTCCCCCACGGCATGAGCTCGTCCAGCATCGGCATGCCGAAATGCTATCGGCGGCCTCGCCCGCGGAGGCGGGCACCGGGAGGCTCACTCCGCGTCGACCGTGACCGAGAACGAGAACCTGTCCCCCCGGTACCGGATACGCGCCACGTCCACCACGCGTCCGCTCTCGTCGTACGTCACCCCCGTGTAATGCAGGATCGGGCTCAGCAGCGGCACCCGCAGCAGTTCCGCCGTCTGCGGGTCCGCCAGCCGCGCCTCCACCGTGTCCGTGATCCGGCTGATCCGTACCCCCAGCACGTCCCGCAGCACCTTGGTCATCGGCCAGCGCTCCAGGTCCGCCACGTCGAGCCCCGTCGCCAGCTCCGGGCGCACCGCGTTCTCCGCCCAGTTGGTGGGCTCGCTGCTGTCCACGTCCCAGCGCAGCCGCTTGTAGACCACGACCTCGGACTCGTCGGGGAAGAACTCCGCGAGCTCACCGGGCACCGGCTCGGGACCGTGGCCCAGGACGGTCGCCCGTTCCCCCGACTGCTGGGCCACGATCGCGTCGATCGAGCCCAGCAGCCGCCTCGGCGCGCTGCGTCGCGCCCCCGGTTCGATAAAGGTGCCGCGCCGCCGGTGCCTGCTGATCAGGCCCTCCTCCTCCAGCTCCTTGAGGGCCTGGCGCATGGTCAGCACGCTCACGCCGTAGTGCGCGGCGAGCTGCTCCTCGGTGGGCAGCCGCAGCGACGCCTCGGGCGCGCGGCCCAGTATCGAGGCGCGGAGCGACTGCGAGACCTGATACCACAGCGGCAGCTTGCGGTTCAGGACCAGCGAGTCGGGGGCAAAGGCGGTCACGGCGGATTCTCCGTACGTACTTACGACCGGAAGTGGCGCTGGAGACCTTGCCACACGTCGTCGTAGCCCCGCTGCAACTGGGTGGCTGTCGCCGCCTGCTCCGTCGCGGTCAGCGGCCACCGCGTCTCGAACATGAAGGCAAGCCCGTCGTCGATCTTCTGCGGCTTCAGCTCGGCCGCGCTCGCCCGGTCGAACGTCTCCCGGTCGGGCCCGTGTGCGGACATCATGTTGTGCAGCGACCCGCCCCCCGGAACGAAACCCTCCGCCTTGGCGTCGTACGCGCCCTCGATCAGCCCCATGTACTCGCTCATCACATTGCGGTGGAAGTACGGGGGCCGGAAGGTGTCCTCGCCGACCAGCCAGCGCGGTGCGAAGACCACGAAGTCGACGCCCGCCAGCCCCGGTGTGTCCGAGGGTGACGTCAGCACCGTGAAGATCGAGGGATCCGGGTGGTCGTAGCTGATGCTGCCGATGACATTGAAGCGGTGCAGGTCGTAGACGTACGGAACGTGGTTGCCGTGCCAGGCGACCACATCGAGCGGCGAGTGGTCGTAGGTCGCTGCCCAGAGGTTCCCGCAGAACTTGTTGACGACCTCCACCGGTCGCTCCACGTCCTCGTACGCGGCCACAGGGGCGAGGAAGTCGCGGGCGTTGGCGAGTCCGTTGGCGCCGATCGGGCCGAGATCGGGCAGCTGAAAGGGCTGTCCGTAGTTCTCGCAGACATAGCCGCGCGCACACTCGTCCAGCAGTTCGACCCGGAAGCGGACGCCGCGGGGGATCAGCGCGACCTCGCCGGGGCGGGCGGCGAGCAGCCCGAACTCGGTACGGAGCAACAGCCCGCCCCGCTCGGGGACGATCAGCAGCTCGCCGTCCGAGTCGCTGAAGACCCGCTCCGTCATGGAGGCGTTGGCGTGGTAGAGGTGCACGGCCATGCCGGTGCGCTGGGTCGCGTCGCCGTTTCCGCCGAGCGTCCACAGACCGGCCAGCCAGTCCGTACCGGGCTCGGGCTCGGGAAGCGGGTTCCAGCGGAGCCGGTTGGGGTCGGGCACGGACTCGGTGAAGGGCGCGCTGCGCAGCCGGCCGTTGTCCACGCGCCGGAACGGCGGATGCGCGGCCGAGGGGCGGATGCGGTACAGCCAGGAGCGGCGGTTGTGGGCGCGCGGTTCGGTGAAAGCGCTGCCGCTCAGCTGCTCCGCGTACAGCCCGAGCGGCGACCGCTGGGGTGAGTTCCGTCCGTGGGGCAGCGCTCCCGGCACGGCCTCCGAGCTGTGTTCATTGCCGAATCCGGGGGAGTGCCCCAGCCCTTCGGCCGTCTTCCGTGCCTGCTCGATGCCGCTCATCGTCCGCTCCCGGCTCTGAAGGATTCCTATGCATCACCGTAGGATTGCAGGACCGCCCCGTCAACGGGGGCAGGGCGGCATGATGGATCTCGTGTCCCACGCCCCTCTCCGCCGTACGCCCATGCAGCAGCGCAGCGCCGAAAGGCTCACCCGGATACTGGACGCCTGCGCCGAGCTCCTCGACGAGACCGGCTACGAGGAGCTCTCCACTCGTGCGGTGGCCGCCCGGGCCGGTGTTCCCATCGGCTCCGTCTACCGCTTCTTCGGCAACAAGCGTGCTCTCGTCGACGCCCTCGCTCACCGCAATCTGGACAGCTACACCACGCGCATCACCGGCCGCCTCGCCGCGCTCCCCGCGGGCGACTGGCGCGGCGTGCTCGATGTGGTGCTCGACGAGTACATGGCGATGAAGCGCACCGTGCCCGGTTTCGCGCTGATCGACTTCGGTACGCAGATTCCGGTCGGCACGCCCGCGGCCGCCCCGAACCACCAGGTCGCCGACCGTCTCGCGGAGCTGATCGCTGCCCATCTCGGGCGCAGCGCCGACGCGGAGCTGCGGCGCGCGGTGCTCGTCTCGGTCGAGGCCGCCGACGCGCTGCTGCAACTCGCCTTCCGGGAGCAGCCGTCCGGGGACGAGGAGATCCTCGCCGAGACCCGGGAGCTGCTGCGCGCGTATCTGGCCAGACTGCTGGACTGACGGGCTGATTTTCCTGAGGCGCCGGTTTCCCGGGGCGGCCGGCCCGTACCCGGCCCCTCCATCGCCGCAGGGGCGGGAAAGCCCGGCCCGTTGAGGGACCCTCCGGGTGGCCCCTCCCGACGGTCTCTCCGGGCGGCCCCTCCCGACGGTCCCTTCGGACGGCCCCCTCTGGCACGGTCCCTCCCGGCGAAGTCCGAGGCGTAGCCCCAGGAAAACGCCGCACCCCTCGCGCCCGTGCATACCGGTCGGTATGCTCGGCCGTGCTCGCGCGCCACCGCTGCCGCCGCCCCGGGGAGGGCCCATGTCCCGCTCAGCCGCCGCCCGTACCGCACCGACGGGCGGCACCCGACCCGCCGGCGAACCCGCCGCCTCGCCGTCGGCGACCCGCACCGCGCTGCGCATCTGCCCGCTCTGCGAAGCCACCTGCGGACTGACCCTCACCATCGAGGCCAGCCGCGTCACCCGCGTCCGCGGTGACCGTGACGATGTCTTCAGCCGGGGCTTCATCTGCCCCAAGGGCGCGTCCTTCGGTGAGCTCGACGCCGACCCCGACCGGCTGCGCACGCCCCTCATCCGGAAGGACGGCGAGCTGAAGGAGGCCGGCTGGGACGAGGCCTTCGACATGATCGCGGCCCGGATCCGGCCGCTGATCGAGGAGTACGGGCCGAACGCCGTGGGCGTCGTCCTCGGCAATCCGAACGTCCACACCATGGCCGGCGCGCTCTATCCGCCCGTACTGCTCACCCTGCTGCGCACCCGCAGTCTCTTCACCGCCAGCACCCTGGACCAGATGCCCAAGCATGTCTCCAGCGGGCTGTTGTTCGGCTCCGCCGCCGCCATCCCCGTCCCGGACCTGGACCGCACCGACCATCTTCTGCTCCTCGGCGCCAACCCCCTCGACTCCAACGGCAGCCTGTGCACCGCGGCCGACTTTCCCGGAAAGCTCAAGGCGCTGCGTCGGCGCGGCGGCACCCTGACCGTCGTCGACCCGCGCCGCACCCGCACCGCCCAGCTCGCCGACCGGCACATCCCCATCCGTCCCGGCACGGACGCCCTGCTGCTCGCGGCCCTCGCCCAGGTCCTCTTCGAGGAGAAGCTCACCCGCCTCGGCGCGCTCGAAGAGCATGTCGAGGGTGTGGCTGAACTCCGGGAGGCGGTACGGGAGTTCAGCCCCGAGGCTGTCGCCGCCGCCTGCGACATGGATGCGCAGGAGATCCGTACGATCGCCCGCGAACTCGCCGCCGCGCCCACCGCCGCCGTGTACGGACGCGTCGGCAGCAGCACCGTCGAGTACGGCACCCTCGCCAACTGGCTGGTGGACGTCCTCAATGTGCTCACCGGCAATCTCGACCGCCCCGGTGGCGCGCTCTTCCCGCTCGCCGCCACCGACCACGCGCCCCGCCCCGCCGCCCCCGGCAAGGGCTTCGCGCTCGGCCGCTGGGCCAGCAGGGTCAGCGGCCACCCCGAGGCCAAGAGTGAACTGCCCATGGCCGCGCTCGCCGAGGAGATCGACACACCTGGGGAGGGGAGGATCCGTGCGGTGATCTCGCTGGCCGCCAACCCCGTGCTCTCCGCACCCGACGGCGACCGGCTCGACCGCGCGCTGGACGGACTCGACTTCATGGTCAGCGTCGACCCGTATCTCAATGAGACCTCGCGCCACGCAGATGTGGTCCTGCCCCCGCCGCCGCCCTCCCAGAGCTCCCACTTCGACTTCGCCTTCAACAACTTCGCCGTACACAATCAGGCCCGCTACACGCCCGCGGCCGTCCCTCTGGAGGAGGGCAGGCTCGACGAGTGCGAGATCCAGGCCCGCCTGGTGCTCGCGGTGGGCGGGATGCACGGTGCGGAGCCCGGCGCCGTCGACGACATGGTCATCGAGAACTCACTCACCAGGGCGGTCGCCGACCCGCACTCCCCGGTCCACGGCCGGGACGTCAAGGCGCTCACCGCGCAGCTCACCGGCCGCACCGGACCGGAGCGGCGGCTCGACATGATGCTGCGCCTCGGCCCGTACGACCTGACCCTCCAGAAGCTGCTGGCGCACCCGCACGGCATCGACCTCGGCCCGCTCCAGCCGCGTATCCCGCAGATCCTCAGGACCCGAAGCGGACGGATCGAGCTGCTGCCCGGGCCGATCGCCGCCGATCTGCCCAGGCTCCGGCGCGCGCTGAAGGAGCGGCCCGGCTCCCTCGTCCTCGTCGGCCGCCGTCATCTGCGTTCCAACAACAGCTGGATGCACAACGTCCCGACACTCAACGGCGGCTCCAACCGCTGCACCCTTCAGGTCCACCCGGCCGACGCGGCGCGGCTGGGCCTCGAGGACGGCGCCCCCGCGCGCATCTCGGCGGAGGGCGGAGAGCTGGAGGTACCGGTGGAGATTACCGACGCGGTACGGACCGGAGTGGTGAGCCTGCCGCACGGCTGGGGGCACAGCCGGCCCGGCACCCGGATGTCGGTGGCGGCCGCCCGTCCCGGCGTCAACGTCAATCAGCTGCTCGACGGCTCACGGCTCGACCCGCTGTCCGGCACCGCTGTGCTCAACGGCTTCCCCGTCGAACTGACACCTCTGCGATGACCTGGGGTTTTGCTCGTATTGCTCACGCGTCAACATCTTGTTAACAGAGATTGGCGCGACCTAACGTCATCCGAACCGCCGCTCCGGTGGGAGTTCAAGGGTGAACGTTAGGTGTCCCACATGCTGACAATCCTCGGCTTCGCCATGATTGCGACCTTTCTGGTCCTGATCATGATGAAGAAGATGTCGCCGATCGCGGCGCTCGTCCTCATCCCCGCACTCTTCTGCGTGTTCGTCGGAAAGGGCGCGCACCTCGGGGAGTACGTCCTGGAAGGTGTGGGCACCCTCGCCCCCACCGCGGCGATGCTGATGTTCGCCATCGTCTACTTCGGCGTGATGATCGACGTCGGCCTCTTCGACCCGATCGTCCGGGGCATCCTGCGCTTCTGCAAGGCGGACCCGCTGCGCATCGTGATCGGTACGGCGGTGCTCGCCGCGATCGTCTCGCTGGACGGCGACGGCTCCACCACCTTCATGATCACCGTCTCGGCGATGTATCCGCTCTACAAGCGCCTCAAGATGAGCCTGGTCGTGATGACCGGTGTCGCCGCCACGGCGAACGGCGTGATGAACACGCTGCCCTGGGGCGGCCCCACCGCCCGCGCCGCGACCGCGCTGAAGGTCGACGCGGCCGACATCTTCGTCCCGATGATTCCGGCGCTCGGCGTCGGACTGCTCTTCGTCTTCGCGCTCGCCTATGTGCTGGGCCGCCGCGAGCGCAAGCGCCTCGGCGTGCTCACTCTCGACAAGGTGCTGGAGACCGAGCCCGAGACCGAGAGCGTGCTGGTCACGGCGGGCGGCGGCGAGGAGGGCCGTACGAGCACATCGGGAGGAGCCGGTGGCGCCGCCGGCCTTCCGGACAAGCCGGAGAAGGAGAAGAAGGAGGAGAAGGAGGAAGCGGAGGACGAGGGCTTCCAGGGCCTCGACCCCCACCGCGCCACCCTGCGCCCCAAGCTCTACTGGTTCAACGCCGGGCTCACCGTCGCCCTGCTCGCCGCGATGATCATGGAGATCCTCCCGATCCCGGTGCTCTTCCTGCTCGGTGCGGCCTTCGCCCTCACCGTCAACTTCCCGAAGATGGCCGATCAGAAGGCCCGGATCGGCGCCCACGCCGAGAACGTGCTCAACGTCTCCGGCATGGTCTTCGCCGCCGCAGTCTTCACCGGTGTTCTCACCGGCACCGGCATGGTCAAGCACATGGCCGACTGGCTCGTCGGCGCCATCCCCGAGGGCATGGGCCCGCACATGGCCATCGTCACCGGAGTGCTCAGCCTCCCGCTGACGTACTTCATGTCGAACGACGGCTTCTACTTCGGCGTTCTGCCGGTCCTCGCCGAGGCCGGCGCCGCCCACGGCGTCTCCCCGTTGGAGATCGCCCGCGCATCCCTGGTCGGCCAGGCCCTGCACATGTCGAGTCCGCTCGTCCCCGCCGTGTACGTCCTGGTCGGCATGGCCAAGGTGGAGTTCGGCGACCACACCAGGTTCACGGTCAAGTGGGCCGCGCTCACCTCGCTGGTGGTGCTCGGCGCCGGGATCCTCTTCGGCATCATCTGATGGTGCCCGCGGTGAAAGGGCCCGGGAGGGGCTGGCTGCTCCGCCTCGTCATCGCCTTCGCGTTCGCGCAGGGTGCGGTGTCGATGGCGCGGCCTGCCGTCTCCTACCGGGCCCTTTCCCTGGGCGCGGACGAGCGCGCGGTCGGTGTGATCGCGGGCGTGTACGCGCTTCTTCCCCTGTTCGCCGCCGTACCGCTGGGGCGCAGGACGGACCACGGGCGGTGTGCCCCCCTGCTGCCTGTGGGTGTCGTCCTGATCTCCGGCGGGTGTGCCCTCAGCGGTACGGCGGTCTCCCTCACGGCGATGGCGGCCTGGAGCGGAGTAATGGGCCTCGGTCATCTCTGCTTCGTCATCGGCGCCCAGTCGATCGTGGCCCGCCAGTCCGGGCCGGCCGAACAGGACCGCAACTTCGGCTACTTCACCATCGGCGCCTCACTCGGCCAGCTCGGGGGACCGGTCGCCGCCGGGTTCCTCGTCTCCGCACAGGACGGCGCGATGGCCCGGACGAGCGCACTCGCCCTGGTCGTCTCCGCGGCCGTCGCCGCCGTCTCCGTCACCTCGATCTGGCGCATCGAGCACCGTACGAGCGGCCCTGCTGCCCGCAACCAGCAGGCGAAGGTTCCCGTACACCGCATCCTGCGCACCCGCGGCGTACCCGCCGGGATCTTCATCAGCCTCGCCGTGCTCTCCGCAACCGACGTCCTCACGGCCTATCTCCCGGTGATCGGCGAACAGCGGGGCATCGCACCCGCCACCATCGGTCTGCTCCTGAGCCTGCGCGCGGCCGCCACCATCGCGTGCCGGCTGGTGATGACGCCGATGATCCGCCTGCTGGGCCGTACGGCGCTGATGACGGTGACTTGTCTGCTCGGCGGACTTCTGTGCGCGGGCCTCGCGCTGCCCGTGCCGGTCCGGGCGCTCGCCGTGATGCTCGCCGTCCTCGGCTTCTGTCTGGGCGTCGGGCAGCCGCTGTCGATGACGACGGTCGTCCAGGCCGCCCCGGCCGGGGCCCGCTCCACCGCCCTTGCCCTGCGGCTGACCGGCAACCGCCTAGGCCAGGTCGCCGCGCCCGCCTCCGCCGGACTGGTCGCGGGGGTTGCGGGCACGGCCGCACCGTTCGTGATGCTGGGCGCACTTCTGCTGGCCGCGGCCGGATCGGGCGCGCGGCAGGCACGTGACCCGGCGGGCGGGGGCGTTCGCCGCATTCCGGCCACCGGCCCACGACGCACCCCTGTGAAGGACAGCCCCGTAGCACAAGCCTGCCCCCAACCTTCGCGCGAGTCATTCCCTGACCGGGAGTAGTCGGCTAGTTTCAGGCGTCTCAGTCGCTCCCCCTCTTCCCCCGGCGGAACATATGAGTCGCGCCATTTCTCTGCGCAGTGTCAGCAAGAGGTACGAACGCACCAGTCGCGCCGTCGACCGCTTCTCGCTCGACATCGTGCCGGGGGAGTTCGTCGTGCTGCTCGGCCCCTCGGGCTGTGGCAAGTCGACCGTGCTGCGCATGATCGCCGGTCTGGAGGACATCACCGAGGGCGAGTTGCTGCTCGACGGCGAGTACGCCAACCACATCCCGCCCCGCGAGCGCTCCATGGCCATGGTGTTCCAGAACTTCGCGCTCTACCCGAACATGACCAACCGCGAGAACATCGGCTTTCCGCTCCGCGTGGAGAATCCGCGCCTGGACAGGGGCCCGCGGATCGAGGCGACCGCACGGATGCTCGGCATCGAGGACGTCCTGGACCGCTATCCCAGCCAGCTGTCCGGCGGTGAACGCCAGAGGGTCGCCATGGGCCGTGCGATCACCCGGCGGCCCTCCGTCTTCCTGATGGACGAGCCGCTGTCCAACCTCGACGCGAAGCTGCGCAGTCATCTGCGGGCCGAAATATCGCAACTCACAGCCGAGTTGGGGGTGACCACCGTGTACGTCACCCACGACCAGGCCGAGGCGATGTCGCTCGGCGACCGGGTCGCGGTGATGCGCGGGGGCGTACTTCAGCAGGTGAGCACGCCGCGCGACACCTACGCCCTGCCGGAGAATGTCTTCGTCGCCGCGTTCATCGGCACGCCCCGCATCAATCTGCTGCAGGCGGTGGTGTACGCGCCGCTGGACGGCAGGATGTCGATCGACCTCGGCAAGCAGCGGCTGCCGCTGCCCGAACCCCTCAGCCCCGACCATCAGTTGCTCCGTATCCAGCAGGGCCGGCAGATCATCGTCGGGCTGCGCTCCGAGGCCACGCGGATCGCCCCGCCCAGCCAGGCCCGCCCCGGCGAGGTCGCCCTGACCGGGCTCGTCGAGCACACGGAGTACCAGGGCCACGAGGCACTGGTGCACTTCAACACCGGCTCGCGGGCCGCCGTCGTCGCCGATCTGGAGTCGCCCCGGCCGCAGGCATCCGGTCGCGTACGCCGCCGCAGGAGCGCGGGCCCGAGCGTGCTGACCCGGCTGAAGGAGCGTGCGGCCGCGCATGTGCCGGCCCCGGTGGTGGTGCTCGACCAACCGGAGCCGCCGGTCGCGCCCGGGCGCCCGGCCGTCGCCGTGAGCGATCTGGTCGTGCGCACCGGCCCCGATGTGCGGCTGCGGACCGGAGCGCAGGTGCCGCTCCTCGTCGACCTTGCGCATCTGTACGTCTTCGACCAGCACGGGCGTCGTATCTGCCCGGCTCCGGCGGACCTGCCGGGGCTGGACGCCTGACGCCCGGCCCCTCCCGCCCTGTCGCGTACGCCTCGGTCTCTCCCACGTACGCCTGTCTCTCCCGCGCACGCCCCCGTTCCTCCCGCGGAGGCACCGCCCCCTCCGACGGGCTACGCCAACGCCGCCCCTCCCGCGTACCGCCGGCGCATCGTCCCACCGCCCAGGGAGCCTCTGGCGTCCAAAAACTAACACCGCTAGTTTGGGGTGCGGACGACTACGCGCAGGTTCTGGAGGAGTGCGATGAAGGCTCACGACGGGATGTACATCGGCGGTCAGTGGCGGCCCGCCGCAGGCCACGACACGATCGCGGTGGTGAATCCGACGGACGAGCAGGTCCTCGCCCATGTCCCGGCCGGCACGGCCGAGGACGTGGACGCCGCGGTGCGTGCCGCCCGCGCGGCGTTCCCGGCCTGGGCCGCCACCCCGCCCGCCGCACGCGCCGCGAAGATCGCCGCGCTGCGCGACGTCCTCGTGGCCCGTGCGGAGGAGATCGCGGAGACGGTGACCGCCGAGCTCGGCTCGCCGCTCGCGCTCTCCCGGACGGTGCACGCGGGCGTGCCCGTCCTGGTTGCCGGTTCGTACGCGGAGCTGGCTGCCTCGTACTCCTTCGAGGAGAAGATCGGCAACTCCACCGTGCTGCTGGAACCGGTCGGCGTGGTCGGCGCGATCACTCCCTGGAACTACCCGCTCCATCAGGTCGTCGCCAAGGTCGCGCCCGCCCTGGCGGCGGGCTGCACGGTCGTCCTCAAGCCCGCCGAGGACACCCCTCTCACCGCTCAGCTCTTCGCCGAGGCCACGCACGAGGCCGGTCTGCCGACCGGGGTGTTCAACCTGGTGACCGGACTCGGCCCGGTAGCGGGCCAGGCCCTTGCCGAGCACGAAGACGTCGATCTCGTCTCCTTCACCGGCTCCACCGCCGTCGGCAGGCAGATCGGTGCGACGGCGGGCGCCGCCGTCAAGCGGGTCGCCCTGGAACTCGGCGGCAAGTCCGCCAATGTCATCCTGCCGAGCGCCGACCTGGCCAAGGCCGTCAACGTCGGCATCGCCAACGTCATGTCCAACTCGGGCCAGACGTGCAGCGCGTGGACCCGGATGCTGGTCCACCGGGACCAGTACGACGAGGCGGTCGCACTCGCCGCCGCCGCGGTCGCCAAATACGTTCCGGGCGAGCGGGTCGGCCCGCTGGTCAATGCCAGGCAGCGGGACCGCGTCCGCGGTTATATCGACAAGGGCGTCGCCGAGGGCGCCCGTCTCGTCGCGGGCGGCTCCGACGCCCCGCACGAGAAGGGCTACTACGTCAGCCCCACCGTCTTCGCCGATGTCACTCCGGACATGGCCATCGCGCAGGAGGAGATCTTCGGCCCGGTCGTCTCCGTCCTCAGGTACGAGGACGAGGAGGACGCGCTCCGTATCGCCAACGGCACCGTGTACGGCCTCGCGGGCGCGGTGTGGGCCGGGGAGGAGGCGGAAGCCGTCGCCTTCGCCCGCCGGATGGACACCGGACAGGTCGACATCAACGGCGGCCGCTTCAACCCCCTTGCCCCGTTCGGCGGCTACAAGCAGTCGGGCGTCGGCCGCGAGCTCGGGCCGCACGGCCTCTCCGAGTACCTCCAGACCAAGTCCCTCCAGTTCTGAGCCGGGAGCCCCACGCATCATGGTCCGCGCCGCTGTCCTGCCTGCCGTCGGATCTCCGCTGGAGATCACCGACATCGAACTGCCCGAGCCGGGCCCCGGCCGGGTGAGGGTCCGCCTGGCCGCCGCCGGTGTCTGCCACTCCGATCTGTCCCTGTCCAACGGCACCATGCGGGTACCGGTGCCCGCCGTCCTCGGCCATGAGGGCGCCGGCACGGTCGTCTCGGTCGGCGAGGGCGTCACGCATGTCGCCCCCGGTGACGGGGTTGTCCTCAACTGGGCGCCATCCTGCGGAAGTTGCCACCACTGCGGGATCGGCGAGGTATGGCTGTGCGCCCACGCACTCGCGGGCGCGGCGAGCGTCCATGCCCGCAGTGCCGACGGCACCGAGCTGCACCCCGGCCTGAATGTCGCGGCTTTCGCCGAGGAGACCGTCGTCGCCGCGAACTGTGTCCTCCCGGTGCCGGACGGGGTGCCGCTCACCGACGCCGCCCTGCTCGGCTGCGCCGTCCTGACCGGGTACGGCGCCGTCCACCACTCCGCCCGCGTCCGCGAGGGCGAGTCCGTCGTGGTCTTCGGTGTCGGCGGGGTCGGCCTGGCCACCCTCCAGTCCGCGCGGATCGCGGGCGCGTCGACGATCATCGCTGTCGATGTCTCCCCGGAGAAGGAGGCTCTCGCACGCGGGGCCGGTGCCACCGAGTACGTCGTCGCCTCCGACACCACCGCCAAGGAGATCCGCAAGCTCACCGGCGGCCAGGGTGCGGACGTCGCCGTCGAATGTGTGGGCCGGGCTGCCACCATCCGTACCGCCTGGGACTCCACCCGCCGCGGCGGACGCACCACGGTCGTCGGCATCGGCGGCAAGGACCAGCAGGTCACCTTCAACGCCCTGGAGATCTTCCACTGGGGCCGTACGCTCTCCGGCTGCGTCTACGGCAACAGTGACCCGGCCCGCGACCTGCCCGTCCTCGCCGCCCACATCCGCGCCGGACGGCTCGATCTGAGCTCCATGGTCACCGAGCGGATCAGCCTCGACGCCATTCCCGCCGCCTTCGACAACATGATCGCGGGCAAGGGGGGCCGGGCCCTGGTGGTCTTCTAAGGGTGTCGTTCGGATCCTGTCGGGCTCGCGCCTGATCCAAACGGCACCGCCTGGCTCCCGTCTCCCCGCTGCTTCACCCCGGCCGCCATCCGCGGCCGGGGTGTCCGTGCTGTCCGTGCGGAGGTTACCGACCGGTAATTATCGGGCAAAAGTCCTGCTGTGCGACCCGTTGACCTACATACCCACCGGTCGGTACGGTCCGGCACACATCCCCAGTGCCACCCCCTCTCCGTCCCCGCACCCATATCGGAGTGTGCACAGCATGGACACCGCCGCCCAGCCCACCGGCACCCCCGCCCCCGCCTCCGCCCCTGTCCCCTCCGACCGGCACCGGCGCCGGGTGGCCACCTCGGCCGCCCTCGCCTCCGCCGTCGAGTGGTACGACTACTTCGTCTTCGGTATCGCAGCCGCACTCGTCCTCGGCGACCTGTACTTCCCCTCCGGCAGCTCCTCGGCCGGCGTGCTCGCCGCCTTCGCCACCTTCGCCGTCGGCTTCCTCGCCCGCCCCGTGGGCGGGATCATCGCGGGCCACTTCGGCGACAGGCACGGCCGCAAGCCGATGCTGGTGCTCGCGCTCACCCTGATGGGCCTCGCCACCACCGGAATCGGCCTCCTCCCGACGTACGAGACGATCGGCATCGCCGCTCCGGTGCTGCTCGTCCTGCTCCGCGTCCTGCAGGGCATCGCCGTCGGAGCCCAGTGGGGCGGCGCGATGCTGATGGCCACCGAGTACGCCCCCGAGGGCAAGCGCGGGCTCTACGGCAGCCTCGTCCAGCTCGGCGTCCCCATCGGCGTGGTGAGCGCCAACACGGTCTTCCTGATCGCCGGGGCCGTCACCAGCGACTCCACCTTCGCCGCCTGGGGCTGGCGGGTCCCGTTCTTCGTCGGCTTCCTCGTCCTCGGGCTGGCCTGGTACATCCACACCCGGGTCGAGGAGACCCCGGAGTTCCGCGAGGCCGAACGAACCCTGGCCGAGCAGGAGAAGAGCGAAACCCGCTCACCGCTGCGTACGATCCTGCGCAAGCACCTCGGCACGGTCTTCCTGGCCGGCGGCTCCTTCGCGGTCAACACCGCGACCTTCTACATCATCATCACCGGCGTGCTCGACTACGCGACCCGCGAACTCGACATGAAGCGCAGCGCCGTACTCACCGTCTCCCTCTGCGTCAGCCTCACCCAGCTGGTGCTGATACCCGCCGCTGCCGCACTCTCCGACCGCATCGGACGGCTGCGGATCTACGCGGCAGGCGCGGTCGGCCTGCTGGTCTGGGCTATCCCGATGTTCCTGCTGATCGACACCGGATCGCTGCTCTGGCTGGGCGTCGGCACCTTCGTCACCAGCTGTTTCCTCAGCATCATGTACGGGCCCCAGGCCGCGCTCTTCGCCGAGCTGTTCACCGCCGAGATGCGGTACACCGGCGCCTCGCTCGGCTACCAGATCGCGGCGGTCTTCGGCGGCGGCCTGGCGCCGTTCATGATGGTCCTGCTGCTGGAGGCGACCGGCACCTCGATGGCCGTGTCCGGCTACATCATCGGCCTCGCGGTGATCGCCCTCGTCTCGATCAAGATCCTGGCTTCACGGGCCGCTGCCGCGGCGACGGTCCCCGCTGCTGTCCCCGCCCCTGATCCGGCCCCTGCTGCTGATCACTGACCTCCGCCGCGCTCCCGGCCCCGGGCCCCTTCCGGGACCGGGAGCGCGACACCGCCACCCCTGCCAGGCAGAGCGCGCCACCGGCCAGCGTGAGCAGGCCCGGCACCTCGTCCAGCGCGAGCCAGGACATCAGTACCACCAGGGCCGGTACGGCGTACGTTGTCGCCCCCATCCGGCCGGCCGTCGTACGCGCCAGGGCGTACGCCCAGGTCGTGAACGCCAGCGCGGTCGGGAACACGCCCAGATAGACCATGTTGAGCGTGGCCGACATGGGGGCGCGCCCCGCCTGGTCGATGAGCTGCCCGGCGAACGGCAGACAGGCCACCGTCCCGACCAGACAGCCGAACGTCGTCACCTGCAGTGCGCTCGCATGCGCCAGGGCCGGCTTCTGGCCCACCACCCCTGCCGCGTATCCCACTGCCGCCAGCAGACACAGCAGTACCCCCAGCGTGGAGGCGCCGCCCCGGCCCGACATCGAGAGCCCCACGGTCACCGCGCCCGCGAACGACACCGCCATCCCGGCCAGCAGTCGCGGCGGCAGCGCCTCACCCAGCAGCCGCGCGCCGAGCAGGGCGATGAGAATCGGTCCGATGTTCACGACCATCGCGGCCGTACCCGCGTCGACCTGTTGCTCACCCCAGTTGAGGACCACCATGTAGACGCCGAACCAGAGCAGCCCGGAGACGGCGATGCCCGGCCAGGCGGCACGTGGCGGCAGCCCCTCGCGGCGTATCAGCAGGACACAGCCGAGAGCGAGGGACCCGGCGAGCAGCCGCCCGAGGGCGAGTGCTCCGGGGGAGTAGGCGTCACCGGCGCTGCGGATCGACACAAAGGCCGAGGCCCACAGCACGACGGTGACACCGGCGGCGGCCAGCGCGGGCCACTGCGAGCGACCGGCAGGGGGCGAGGAGTTCGTCATGTCGCGACCGTACGGCTCCGACACTTCGGCGCTCACCGCAATATCTCCGGATCGATCCCGAGCAGCTCGGCCAGCGCCCGCTCGCCGTCCGCGGTCACCTTCACCGCGCGCTCCGATCCGATCCGTACGCACCAGCCCGCGTCCAGCGCGTGGCGGCACAGCTCGGCTCCGGCGGTTCCGGCGAGATGGAGTTTGCGCTCGGTCCAGTCCAGGCATCCCCGTACCAGCGGCCGCTGTCCCTTCCGCTCCAGTGGGAGCCCCAACTCCCCGAACCAGTCCACCCCTTGAACGGTCAGAGCGAATCCGGTGTCCTGGCGCAGCAGCCCCCGTGCGGTCATGGCCCCGGTGATCGCGATGCCCAGCCGCCCGGCGAGATGGTCGTAGCAGGTGCGCCCGCGCGCCATGGCGCTGCGTGCACTGGCCGCCCGCAGGTTCTGCGGCGGCCGGCCGGCTTCCTGCGCGGCGTGCGAGGCGAGCTCTTCGACGAGATGCGCGACGCGCTCGTCGGCGAGGCGTACGTAGCGGTGCCTGCCCTGTCGCTCCTCGGCGAGCAGCCCGCCCGCGACGAGCTTTCCCAGATGCTCGCTCGCGGTCGACGGCGCGACGTGCGCATGCCGGGCGAGCTCGCCCGCGGTCCAGGCGCGTCCGTCGAGCAGGGCGAGACAGAACGAGGCGCGGGTGTCGTCGGCGAGGAGCGCGGCGAGCGCGGCAACATCTCTGGCTGACATGCATCCAGGATGCCGCACTCACTGTTCGGTGACGGCCGAAGCGTCCCGTCGCATTTCGTCTCGCCACACGTCGTCGAGCCGGCAGACGTACCCGGATTCCGGGGCGACGGGCCCCACCGGCTTCAGGCCCTCCACACAGCGGGGGTCGTCACGCGCGCGCCATCGCCTCGTACTGGACGGCCAGACCGTCGATGAGCGCCCGCAGGCCGGTCTCGAAAGCGCCCTCGTCCACCTGCTGCTGCCGGTCGGCGAGCAGATGGGCCTGGCCGAGGTGCGGATAGTCGGCCGGGTCGTACGCCGTCTCGTCGTCGACGAAACCGCGGGCGAAGGACCCGAGAGCCGAGCCGGTGACGAAGTACCGCATCAGGGCGCCGATATAGGTGGCCTGGGCCGGTGGCCAGCCCGCGCGGACCATCGCGCCGAAGACGGCGTCGGCCACCTTGAGGCCCGCCGGGCGACGGCCGGGGCCTGTGGCGAGTACGGGGACGGTGTTGGGGTGGGCAGTCAGGGCGGCGCGGTAGGAAACGGCCCAGTCGTGCAGCGCGGTGCGCCAGTCGCGACCGTCGTTCTCCTCGAACATCGACAGATCGACCTGGGCGCTGACCGCGTCGGCGACGGCTTCGAGGATCTCGTCCTTGTTGCGGAAGTGGTTGTAGAGGGAAGGTCCGCTGACGCCGAGCTCGGCGGCGAGGCGCCGGGTGGAGACGGCGTCCAGCCCCTCCGCGTCCACGAGTGCGCTCGCCGTTTCGACGATGCGTTCTCTGCTGAGGAGGGGCTTGCGCGGTCGGGCCATGCGGCACATAGTAGGGCCTGCCAGCAGGAAACTAGCAGTGTTAGTTAAAGGTGGGGTGCCGCGGTGAACCTGGAGCTCAGCGAGGAGCAGTCAGCCGTCCGGCAGCTGGCCAAGGACTTCGTCGACCGCGAGATCGCCCCGCATGCCGTCGAGTGGGACCGTACCGAGAACGTCGACAAGTCGATCGTCAAGAAGCTGGGCGCGCTCGGCTTTCTCGGGCTCACCGTCGACGAGGAGTACGGCGGCTCGGGCGGTGACCACCTCGCGTACTGCCTGGTCACCGAAGAGCTCGGGCGCGGTGACTCCTCGGTTCGCGGCATCGTCTCCGTCTCCCTCGGCCTGGTCACCAAGACCATCGCCGCCTGGGGCGACGAGGAGCAGAAGCGCCGGTGGCTGCCTCGGCTCACCGCGGGCGAGGCGATCGGCTGCTTCGGGCTCACCGAGCCGGGCACCGGCTCCGACGCCGGAAATCTGACGACCAGGGCCGCGCGTGACGGCGATTCGTATGTCATCAACGGCTCCAAGATGTTCATCACCAACGGCACCTGGGCCGATGTCGTTCTCCTCTTCGCCCGTACCAACGACACCCCCGGGTACAAGGGCGTCTCCGCCTTCCTGGTCCCCGCCAGTACCCCCGGGCTGACCCGCCGCACCATTCACGGCAAGCTCGGCCTGCGCGGTCAGGCCACCGCCGAGCTGGTCCTCGAGGATGTCCGCGTCCCCGCCTCCGCGCTGCTGGGCCCCGAGGGCAAGGGCTTCTCGATCGCGATGTCCGCGCTCGCCAAGGGGCGGATGTCGGTCGCGGCGGGTTGCGTGGGTATTGCGCAGGCCGCCCTCGACGCGGCAGTCGGCTACGCGGGCGAGCGTGAACAGTTCGGCAGGTCCATCGCCTCCTACCAGCTGGTCCAGGAACTGATCAGCGACATCTCCGTGGACGTGGAGGCGGCCCGGATGCTCACCTGGCGGGTCGCCGATCTCGTCGACCGCGGCAAGGAGTTCGCCACCGCCGCCTCTCAGGCCAAACTCTTCGCCTCCGAGGCCGCCGTACGCGCAGCCGGCAACGCCCTTCAGGTCTTCGGCGGTTACGGCTACATCGACGAGTATCCGGTCGGCAAACTGCTGCGCGACGCCCGGGTGATGACCCTCTACGAAGGCACCAGCCAGATCCAGAAGCTGATCATCGGCCGCGCCCTGACCGGAGTGTCCGCCTTCTGAGTGCGCGGGGCCGGGCCCGGCCGGAGAGGATGCGCGCCGCCGCGACCCCTCCACATGGCTCAAAGGCTCTAAGCGCTTGCTCACCGTCGGGGTATGGTGTGCGTCCTGATGAATGGAAGGGGCGAGCCCGAGTGATGAGTACGGCGGAGGAGACGGCCGGCGAGGACATGGCATGGGGCGAGGTCACGCCCGAAGCCGCCAGGAAGCTGCTCGTCGCCGCAGTCGAGGCCTTTGCCGAGCGCGGCTATCACGCGACCACGACCCGCGACATCGCAGGCCGTGCCGGGATGAGCCCGGCCGCGCTCTACATCCACTACAAGACCAAGGAAGAGCTGCTCCACCGGATCAGCCGGATCGGGCACGACAAGGCCCTGGAGATCCTGACGGCGGCGGCCGCGACCGAGGGCACGCCCGCCGAGCGGCTCGCCGAAGCCGTCAGCTCCTTCGTCCGCTGGCACGCAGGGCGGCACACCACCGCTCGTGTGGTCCAGTACGAACTGGACGCGCTCTCGCCCGACCACCGCACCGAGATCATGGAACTGCGCCGCAGCAGCGATGCCGTGGTGCGCCGCATCCTGACCGAGGGAGTGGAGGCGGGGGAGTTCGACGTACCGGACGTGCCCGGCACCACCGTCGCCGTGCTCTCGCTCTGCATCGATGTGGCGCGCTGGTTCAGCACGCAGGGGCGCAGGACGCCCGACGAGGTCGGCGCGCTCTACGCCGACCTCGTCCTGCGGATGGTCTCCGACCCGAAGCAGTCCGTCCGCTGACGTAGTCCGTCCGCTTCAGAAGTAGTAGCGGGACAGCGACTCGGCCACGCACACCGGCTTGTCGCCGCCCTCGCGCTCCACCGTGACGAGGGCGGTCACCTGTACGCCTCCGCCCGCCTCCTCGACGCTCTGCAGCACCGCTGATGCGCGCAGTCGCGAGCCCACCGGCACGGGGGAGGGGAAGCGGACCTTGTTGGCGCCGTAGTTGATGCCCATCTTCATGCCCTCGACGCGCATGATCTGCGGGACGAAGGTCGGCAGCAGCGACAGCGTGAGATAGCCGTGCGCGATCGTCGTGCCGAAGGGGCCGCTCGCGGCCCGCTCCGGGTCGACATGGATCCACTGGTGGTCACCGGTGGCCTCGGCGAAGAGATCGATCCGCTTCTGCTCGATCTCCAGCCATTCGCTGTGCCCCAGCTGCTCGCCGACCCCGGCGCGCAGCTCCTCGGCGGAGGTGAAGATCCTCGGCTCTGCCATGTCCCTGGTCCCTGCCTCTCAGGCGTTCAAAGAGCTTATGTCTAAGCGCTTGCTCAGCATGGTTGGGTGGGCGCGCTCCTGTCAACGGTCGGCCAGTAGGGTTCGAGGAGTGCCACAGATTCCCGAGAAGATCCACGAGCTCACCGTCGGCCAGCTGTCCGCGCGCAGCGGCGCGGCCGTGTCCGCCCTGCACTTCTACGAGTCCAAGGGCCTGATCAGCAGCCGCAGGACCACCGGCAATCAGCGTCGCTACGGCAGGGACGCGCTGCGCCGGGTCGCTTTCGTGCGCGCGGCACAGCGCGTCGGTATTCCGCTCGCCACGATCAGGGAAGCGCTCGCCGAACTGCCCGAGGAACGCACGCCCGACCGGGAGGACTGGGCGAGGCTGTCCCAGGCCTGGCGTGCCGAGCTCGACGAGCGCATCAAGCAGCTCGGCCGGCTCCGCGACCACCTCACCGACTGCATCGGCTGCGGCTGTCTCTCCCTGGAGACCTGCGTCCTGTCCAACCCGGACGACGTCTTCGGTGAGCGGATGACCGGTTCGCGGCTGCTGCCGGAGCACCGGCGGTCCGCGAAGGACGGTGCGAAGGACGGCGCCTGACGTGCAGAGGGCCGGGCGCCTGAGGTGAAGAGGGGCGCCCGGGGTGAAGAGGGGTGGCGCCCGACGCGAAAGGTGGGCCCGCACCCCCGTGCCGGGCCCACCTCGCGCGCGTTCCCCCGCGTACTTCTTGCGCGTACCTCGTGTACGTCCCTCTCCGGCAGCTTTCGTCCTGCTACTCGTACTCTGTGCCGCCCTTGCGGGTCAGATACGCGGGGCTGACCGCCTTGGCTATCGCCCGGCCGCCCACCACCGGGCTGTAGCGCTCGGTGGCCGGACGGATCACCACGCCCTCCCGCAGATGCAGCTCACGCCCGGACACGGTCTCCCGCCCGCTCGCCAGCTCCAGCACCTTCTCGATGTCGTACGGACCCTCGTACAGCCGTGGTACGAGGGGGAGTTCACCGCTGAGCAGCTCGGCCGCGTCCAGCCAGCGGACCTGCCCGTCGATCTCCGCCGACACGTCGAAGACGGCGTATCCCAGATCCTCCTCGGCGCGTGCGTTCGCACCGTAGGCGAGGTCCTGCACCCCGGCGCCGTACACCTCGCCGAAGAGGCCGATCCGGCGCGCGCCCAGCTTTTCGGCGAGGCGCGCAGCGACCGCCGGAACGTCATGGCCGAGGATCGCCCGCCAGTACAGGTTCCGGGGGTCCTCCTTGAGCGCAAGACCCTTGGAGCCGAAGCCCTTGGACGACACCTGGACCTTCCCGGTGTCCGATGCGTCGCCCGCCACGGTGTACGTCATCAGGCAGGCCGAGCCGTGCAGCTTCTCCGTCAGCACCACGGGCTCACCCGGCTCGAAGATCTCCGGGTAGCGCTGGATGTTCTCGATGTCCACCCAGGACAGCAGATCGGGCGCTCGTTCCACCTCGCCGTCCATGGTGGGCGGGATGGGCGGCGACCACTTGGTGATCGAGAGCAGCTCCGCGAAGTCCGTGCCGTCGGCGGCGGCACGCACCAGATCGACGTCCGCCAGCGCGCCGGGCCGGCAGACGATGCCCTGCGACAGCTCGCCGCGCAGCCGCACCGCCTTGACCCGGTTGGAGGCACCGCCCGCGAGTCGCCCGGTCAGCCCCAGCTCCTCGACCAACTCGGCCGGGAGCACGGCCTGCTCCGGGATATAGACGGCGGCGTCACCGCTGCGGTACGCGCCCTTGGCGACCACGGCGCGGTAGAGGCCCACCTGGGCCAGCTCGAGTGCGTCGGCGTTCGGGTGCGTGTGGATGGTCAGCAGTTCGGCGGTGACGCGCAGGGTCGACATGTCAGGGCTCCTCGGGTGTGGTCCGCATCGCCCCACTGTGCGGGTTGCACATCCCGGTGGGCGAGCGGATATCGCTCTGGTAGCGTCCCTCTCTTCGGCCGGCGCAGGTCGCCCGGAGTCCTGTCAGGACAGCTCCCATGCCCTCCTCATCTCTTGATGCCGCGGTAGCGCGCGTCCGCTCCGTCTTCGCCGGAACGGTCAGCCCCGACGAGGAGGGCTGCGACCGGTGCCACATCTCCGGGGAGACCGCGCTGTTGCGCACGCCGGACGTGCCCCTGCCGGCCGACATGGTCTCGTACTACATGTTCGAGGCGCCGAACCACTTCGCCGATCACGCGGCAGCGATACGGCGGCTGCTCCCGGACTTTGCCGGTCACCTCGTGGCCGGCCGGATCGAGCCGGCCTTCGATCAGATGTCCGGGCTGGCCCGGGCCTGCTGGCAGCACTGGCCGGACGACCAACGGGCGGCCGTCTCCGGCTTCCTGGACGCCTGGTGGGCAGACGCCCTCGCATCCGCAGCGCCGAGCGCCTCGGTCGAGCGGGTCTTCCAGGCGTGCGTCGCCGCGAGCAGCACCGTCACCCCCTTCCTGGCGCACTGGGCGGCGCAGCCCGAAGGAGGGATCGCCGACGACCACCTGGCCGCGGTCGCCCAGCTCTGGATCAACGACCTCCTCAACGAGCAGTCGGTCATTCGCGAGTGGCACGACCATGACCGGGACGAACCGCTCGCGGAGATGCAGGCCTGGCTGTACGAGCATGCCCCCGACCGGCTCGCCGCCCAGGGGGCCGACGTCGAACTCGTCCTCAACGTATGCCTGCTGGGCCTGCCCTACGATCTGCGCTGGGCGGCTTGACCGGCGCCGCCGACAGCAGCTCGGCGTTGGATCCGGCGGGCCGGCCGCCCGGCAGGAAGGGTGTGTCCTCCGGGCCGATCCGCGTGCCGCTGCCGCCGCCTCGGCACCCGGCCCGGGTGACAACGGCACGGCGATGCCGTAGGCGGCAGGGCGCAGCGAGGCGGGGGTACTCCCGGCCGAAGGCTGGGGGAGGCGGCCGTTCAGGCAGACCTGAATCATGCCTTCGATGGTGCCGGTCGCCACTGACAACGCGGGGGCGCAACGACGCCGTGGCCGCCCCCGCGCGCCCTACGCCACCGACGCCAGTTCCTTGCGCCCTGCCTTCTTGGCCGCCGCCACGGCCTCGGATGTCAGTACCGGCTGCGGCACGACGATGCCGCACCCCGCGCAGACCGGACCGAACCACGGTTCACTGGCCAGGTCCTGCCGCCACACGATGTACGTTCCCCGGCACACCGGGCAGGCCTCCCCGGGCTCGGTCTCCAGCGCGGAGATCAGCCGCCGCAGCACCTCACCGAGCGGTGCCGACGGATGGGCGGCCGGGGTGTCGCAGCGCGCGACCCCGTTCCCGCCCCAGGTCCGTCGGTGCCAGTCGTCGATGGATCCCGGCCGCCGCAGTCCATCGTGCTTCTCACGCTTGCGGCGGTCGGCGAAATTCTCCTCGTACGCGAGCCAGACGGCCCGCGCCTCCTCCAGCTCTTCGAGCGCGGCCACCAGCCGCGCCGGATCGGGGGCCCTGTCCTCGGGCTCGATGCTGTGCCTCCCGCACAGGTGATCCCAGGTTGCCCGGTGCCCATAAGGGGCAAATCGCTCCAGGCACTTCCGCAGTGAATAGCGCCGCAGCGCCAGGTCACTCCGCGGGTCGCGCACCTGTCTCGCAAGACTCCGGAAACCGGCCATCGCACTGCCACCTCCGTCGCTCGTACTTCGGCGTCATGGAATGGACGTACGCCTGCCCGATCCGGCTCCATCGAAAATCCGATGGCGACCATCAGCCGGACAACGGCCGGACATCGCCCATGAGGCACGGCACGCCGGGGAGGGTTCGATCTTGCGCAAAAGCGAGCCGAACGAGAGTGCCCCGGAGGGCCTCGCCGCCGCCTCCGCCCTCCCTGTCGCGGTCATGGAGGGCCTGATCCCCGGGCACTGACCGACTGTTGTGGCGATTCGGGAAAGGTGACGCATGTTCACCTTACTGACGAGTCATACCGCCAGTAACCTCCGGCGCATCGGCCTCCTCTAGGAGCATCCATGCGACGACGCACCGGAAGTCTCAGAACCGCCACCGCCGCCGCGGTGTTCGTCCTTGGCGCAGGTCTGCTGGCTCCGCAGCCACAGGCCGCGGCCGCCGCCGCAGCCGCGCCCCCCACGGCATCACCCACCGCATCCGCCGCCGACACCGACCTCTGCGGAGGCCAGTGCGCCGACATCCTCCCGCCCGGCCAGAACGGCAACGCCACCCTCGTCGACATCCTCGCCCACAAGGTCTTCGGCACCCGCCCCGCCCACAGCTCCGACCAACTCGGCCGCTACGACTCCCTGGTGGGCGGCTACGGCGGACTCACCGACGCCAAGCTCAACGATTTCTTCAACGACGCCTCCTTCGGGGTTCCCCAGGGCCAGGTCGAGTCCGTCACCACACCCCGCCCCGACGTCACCATCACCCGCGACAAGAGGACCGGCGTCCCCCACATCAAGGGCACCACCCGCTACGGCACCGAGTTCGGCGCCGGATTCGCCGCCGGCCAGGACCGGCTCTGGATGATGGATCTCTTCCGGCACATAGGCCGCGGCGAACTGACCCCGTTCGCGGGTGGCGCACTCGCCAACCAGGGCCTGGAGCAGCAGTTCTGGCCGCAGGCCCCGTACACCGAGGCCGACTACGAGGCGCAGATCGAGCAGATCAGAAAGACCGAGGGCGCCCGCGGCGAACAGGCCATGGCCGACGCCCAGGCGTACGTCGACGGCATCAACGCGTACCGCGAGAAGTCCAAGAACGGACGGTACTTCCCCGGTGAGTACGTCCTCACCGGTCATATCGACTCGATCACCAACGTCGGGGAGATCCAGCCCTTCAAGCTCACCGACCTGATCTCCATCGCCTCGGTCGTCGGCGGCCAGTTCGGCGGGGGCGGAGGCGGCGAGGTGCAGGCCGCGCTCTCCCTCCTCGCCGCCCAGCAGAAGTACGGCCTGGCCGAAGGCACCAAGGTCTGGGAGTCCTTCCGCCAGCGCGAGGACCCCGAGGCCGTGCTCACCGTCCACGACGGCACGAGCTTCCCGTACGCCAGCAAGCCCGAGAACCCGCGTGGCACCGCGCTGCCCGACTCCGGTTCCGTCGTCCCCGAGCAACTGGTGCACGACAGGACCGGCTCGGCGGGCACCGGCGCCAAGTCCCCGCTGCGCGCACCGAAGAGCCTGAAGCCGGCGCAGGGGATGTACGACGACGGGGTGATCGCGCCCGGCTCGCTCGGCGGCAGACGCGGGATGTCCAACGCGCTCCTCGTCTCCGGCAAGCACACCGCGAGTGGCAATCCTGTCGCCGTCTTTGGCCCGCAAACCGGCTATTTCGCGCCACAGCTGATGATGCTCCAGGAGCTCCAGGGCCCCGGCATCTCCGCCCGCGGAGTCTCCTTCGCCGGAGTCGGCATGTACGTCCAGATGGGCCGCGGCCAGGACTACGCCTGGTCCGCCACCTCCGCGGCCCAGGACATCACCGACACCTATGCGATCGAGCTGTGCGCGCCCGGCGGCGGCACGCCCGCCAAGGACGCGGTCCACTACCTCTACCGGGGTGTCTGCACGCCGATGGAGAAGCTGGAACGACGCAACGCCTGGAAGCCGACCGTCGCCGACTCCACCGCCAAGGGCTCGTACCGGATGCAGGTCTGGCGCACCGACTACGGCATCGTCACCCACCGCGCCACCATCGCCGGCAAGCCCGTCGCGTACACCTCGCTGCGCACCACCTACCGGCATGAGGCCGACTCGATCATCGGCTTCCAGATGCTGAACGACCCGTCCTATGTGAAGGATGCCGCGTCCTTCCAGCAGGCCGCCCACAACATCGACTACGCCTTCAACTGGTTCTACGCCGACTCCCGCACCGCCGCCTTCTACAACAGCGGTATGAATCCGGCGCGGGCGAAGGACGTCGACCCGGCGCTGCCGGTCACCGCGGAGCGGCAGTACGAGTGGCAGGGCTACGACCCGGCGGACAACACCGCCTTGTACACCCCCTTCGCCCAGCACCCCCGGTCCATCGGCCAGGACTACTACGTCTCCTGGAACAACCGGCAGGCCAAGGGGTACGCCACCGCGGCCTTCGGCTTCGGCGCCGTGCACCGCGGCGATCTGCTGGACGACCGGGTGGCGAAGCTCGTCGCGGACGGCGGGGTGACCCGTGCCTCGCTCACCCGGGCGATGGCGGAAGCCGCCGTCACCGATCTGCGCGGTGAGCAGCTGTTGCCCGAGCTGCTGAAGGTGCTGCGCTCCCGGCCCGTCACCGATCCGCAGACCAATGCGGCAGTACAGCAGTTGGAGTCCTGGCAGTCGGCGGGATCGCAGCGCAAGGAGACCGCGCCCGGTTCGCACCGCTACACCCATGCCGACGCGGTACGGATCATGGATGCCTGGTGGCCGCTGCTGATCGAGGCCGAGTTCATGCCGGGACTCGGCGACGGCCTCTACAAGGCACTCACCGCGAGTCTGCCGACCGACGAATCCCCGGCCGCCGCGCATGGCGCGACCGGGGCCCATGGCGGCTCCGCCTTCCAGTACGGCTGGTGGGGCTTCGCCGACAAGGATCTCCGCCAGGTCCTGGGGGAGCAGGTCGAGGGCCCGTTGGCGAAGGCGTACTGCGGCAACGGCGACCTCGCCGCCTGCCGTGACGCGCTCCTCGCCACGCTGAAGCAGGCCATGGCCAAGCCGGCGGGCGAGGTCTACCCCGGCGATGCCGGCTGCGGGGCCGGCGACCAGTGGTGCACGGACGCGATCATCCACCGTGCGCTGGGCGGCATCACCCACCCGGCGGCCCACTGGCAGAACCGGCCGACCTATCAGCAGGTCGTCGAGTTCCCGTCGCACCGGTGACGGGCCGCCGGTGACCACAGCCGCGGGCCGCGCGGGCGTCAGCGCCCGATGCGGCCCGCGGCGAGCACCACCCGGGCCAGCTCCGCATGACAGATGTCGCTGTGCGCGCCCGACGGCGGCCCGCCGCGTCGTACCACCGACGCCGTGTCCACGCTGACGCAGCCGGAGGAAGGAATCCCCGCCCTGAGCGCCTCCTCCAGCGTCAGCCGGGCCGTGCGCTCGACGGCCTGTATGCCGTCGTGCCCCATCGCCCACCACCGACGGTCGTCCCCGGCCGCCGTCGACGAGTCCCCGGCCAGACTCGACGCCAACGGATAGATCACCCCGAGCGCGCTGTCGTGCCGCGAATAGCAGGCCACGACGGGCCCGTCGACCCGGTGCTGCATGCTGCGCAGCGCGCCGCCGCGGTGCGGGGCGTGGGGCAGGTTCGAGGAGAACGCATAGTGTGAGAAGGCTCCCTGAAGGAGCGTCACCGACTTCACGTTCCCCGCGCCGTCGGGCAGCCCGCGCAGTGCGAAGGCGACCAGCCGCGCCCCCTGGCTGTGGCCGACCAGATGCACACGCACCTGGGGCGAGGACCGGGCGAGCTGGCCGAGGAGCGGACCGAGTCCCAGTTCACCTACCGTGCCGGCCCGGCGCTTCATCGCGTAGTACGTCGTCTGCCGCAGCAGCTCCTTGGCGCCCTTCCACAGCCTTTTCAGTCCGCCGCCGAACGAGAAGGACCAGGCGGCCGGTTCCTCCTTGGTCACCGCCCCGGTCTCCTCCAGCGCGAGGGTGAACTTCCGGCACATCGTGAGGGTGTCCTCGTACAGCACGGCCGGAGGGCCCTGCTCGTCCAGCGGAAGGTCGTCGGAGAAGCTTGCCTCCAGCCCGCCGGCGGGCACTTCGGCCAACTGCCGGGCCAGTACGCCGAACTCCGCGAAGGCCGCCTCCGACTCGGGCTGTTCGTCGAGCAGTCGGGTCAGCCGCGCCACCGTGCCCCGGTGCCCCGGGAAGAGCTCGGCGAGAGCGTGCTGCGTCTCCCGGTCCAGCCCCGGTGTCTCGTGCGCCGCGGCCGACGGCCGGAAGTCGGGGATCGGCTCGTCCGTGAACTTCATCGACGGCCACACCACACCCGCGTACCCGAGCCGCACACCCGGCGAGGAAGCCAGCAGGCCGGGGAAGGGGGCGAAGAAGGCCGAATACAGCCGGGAGGCAACAGAGACAGAGTTGTTCCAGCCGTGTGCGAACATCACCAGATCGGTGACGTCCAGCCCCGCAAGCCGGGCGCGCTGGGCGGTGTCGACATCGCCGTCCGCGTCGAAGGTGATCTCCTGGTACGGCCCCACACTCATTTCCGGCATGACCGGCCCTCCCCGTTTTTGTCCGCTGATGGCACAGCATCCTGCGTAAAGGGAGGGACGGCCATACCTTCGACCGATGTCGGTCGCAGACGGTCAGAGCCGGTCGGCGGCGGTGACCCGGTGGAGATGGATCAGCACGTCGTACGAGGCGGCGAGCCGCACCGGTTCCTCCTCGGCCGGCCATGCGTTGCCGATGTTCCGGGTCTGGCGGACCACACCCAGCCAGTTCCGCGCGGCGGCCGGCGCCGTGCGCATGTCGAGGTAGTAGTCACGGCGCGACACCCGCTCCAGGGTGTGCTCATTGCTGCCCCTCTCCGGCGGACCGACCTCGAACCGGCGGATGGGCTCGGCCGGATCCGTCACATCGAGTGCGTTGAACGACCCCTGCCCGAAGGTGAATCCGGCGCTGATGTACTCGTCGCCGATCATGTCCCGCAGGAAAGCGCCCTGCAGCTTCGGGTACTGCGCGGTGTTGCTCGACTCGTACCCGACGTGCCCGTTGTGGGCGGACAGGAGCATCCGGTGCCCGGTCTGCCGCTGCCACCACACCGTGTTCTCGGCCATGATCCGGTCCCGGTAGCGCATCGCCTCCCCGATCTCGGCCGGGTCGGTGAGGTCGTACGAGAACTCCGTGCCGGTCTGGGCGATGGCGCGCGCATCCTGGAGCATCCAGGCGTGCTTCTCGCGGTCGGGCCCGGGCCGCTGCCGCTCCAGCAGAGCCAGCGCCCGCTGTACGTCCTTCGCCAGTGCACGGCGTTCGGGCAGCGGCCTGGCCATGTACGCCTTCATGGTCGCGTCCACGCCCCCGGTCGGCCGGGACTCCCGGTAGAGCCGGCCGATCTGCGGCAGCAGCGCCGGATAGTGCTGTCCGACGTACGCCGTCACCGTGTCGAAGAGCCGTGGTCCCGCGTAGCCGAGGTCGTTACCCATGAACTGGACGGGGTGGTGCGGATGACGGAGATTGTGCTGCCGCATCCAGCGGATCAGATCCAGATACTCGCGGGTGTGCCAGATGAGATACGAGTTCTGGAACTCCTCCCGCATGATCCGCCGCGGATCGCCCTTGCCGTGCAGCACATAGTCGTTGAGGCGCAGGCCCGTGCTCCAGTTGGCCTCCAGGGCATAGGTGGTGAACCCCTTGCGCTCCACCAGGTCCCCAAAGACGCGGTGCTTGGTGGTGAAGAACTCACGGGAGTTGTGGGTGGCCTCGCCGATGCCCACGATCTTCGCCGTGCCGATCATCCGCTCCAGCGGCCGCAGATCGGACAGTGGCCGTGCGGCCCGCGCCAGGGCTCGTCCGGGATCGTCGGAAGGGGGCCCGGAAGACGGCTGTGCCCGTGCGGTCCCCGCCACGACGAGCGAGCCGAGAGCGAGCGCGAGCAGCAGCAGTTGCCGTAACCGATGTCGTGTGTGCGAGTACATGGATCAAGGGTGTCGCCGGGCAGGGGGCCCGGCCAACCAGCCGGCACCCCTCTCCGTGGTGGTGCTGGCCCCCGTCAGTAGCGGAGATACCTCTTCCGTACGGCTCTGAACCTGGCCAGGTCGCCCTGCCACGCCGCCACGACGTCGTCCGTCCCGGCCCCCGCGTCGATCAGCGTGCGTACCTTCGTGGAGCCGGTCAGCTTGTCGATCCAGTTGTCCGGGCGCCAGGCGAATCCGCTCCAGGTGCGCTTCGCCGTCACCAGCAGAGCGGTGCCCGTGCGCACGGGATCGTACGACTCCCGGTCGTGGACGTGCAGTTGGACCCCGCCGACGGTCTTGCCCTGGAACTTGGAGAACGTCGGGGCGAAGTACGCCTCACGGAAGCGGACGCCCGGCAGCTCCAGGGCGTTGGCGGCCTCGGCCCAGCGGCGGTCGATGCCCTCCGCGCCCAACAGCTCGAACGGACGCGTCGTCCCGCGTCCCTCCGAGAGGTTGGTCCCCTCGAAGAGGCAGGTGCCGGAGTAGACCAGCGCGGTGTCCGGCGTCGGCATGTTGGGGCTCGGCGGCACCCACGGCAGGCCCGTCCCGTCGAAGAAGTCCGAGCGCTTCCACCCCGACATCCGTACCGTCTCCAGCTCCACGGGCTGCGTCAGGAACTCGCCGTTGAACAGGCGCGCCAGCTCCGTGACGGTCATACCGTGCGCCTGCGCGATCGGCTCGCGGCCCACGAAGGTCGCGAAGGCCTTGTCCAGCACGGGTCCGAGGGCGGCCCGTCCCGTCACCGGGTTCGGCCGGTCGAGCACGACGAACCGCTTCCTCGCGAGCGCGGCCGCCTGCATGCAGTCGAAGAGCGTCCAGATGTACGTGTAGAAGCGGGCGCCGGCGTCCTGGATGTCGAAGACGATCGTCTCCACGCCCGAAGCGGTGAAGATGTCGGCGAGCGGCTGCCCGCTCTTGAGGTAGGTGTCGTAGACCGGCAGCCCGGTCGCGGGGTCGTCGTAGCGCCCCTCGGAACCGCCCGCCTGCGCCGTGCCGCGGAAGCCGTGCTCGGGGCCGAAGACGGCGGTCAGGTTCACCCGGTCGTCGGCGTGCATCACATCGACGATGTGCCTCACGTCCCGGGTGATCCCGGTCGGGTTGGTGACCACTCCGACCCGCTGCCCGGACAGCGGCGCGTATCCGTCGGCGGCCAGCCGGTCGAATCCGGTGCGGACCCGGCCCCGGTCCGAGTGGGCGGCCGCGGGAGCGGGAGTCGCGGCCAGCGCCCCCGCCGCACCGCCGGCGGCCAGCAAACCCCGTCTGGACAGGCTCATCGAGCTACCTCCGTGATCGACGACTGTCATGGCCATGCACGCTAGCGCGCACACCGGGCGCGGGGAACGACCCCGGCACCGCGGTTCGCACCCCGCTCCTCTGTGCCCCTTCCGTGCCGTCCTGCCGTTTCCGTGCCGCCCCTTCGGACCCGCCCCCTTCCCTCACTACATACCGACTGGTTAGTCTGCTCGGGATGCCGGCACACGGACGGGATGCCGGCACACGGAGAGGCGGAACTTGATGAGTACGGTGCAGGGCGCTGGAGTTGTGGTGACGGGCGCGGGCGGCGGCATCGGTGCCGCACTTGCCCGCAGGTTCGCGGCGGAGGGTGCCCGCGTCGTGGTCAACGACATCGACCCCGTCAGGACCAAGGCGGTGGCCGACGAGATCGGCGCGACCGCGGTCCCCGGTGACGCCTCCGAGATCGTGGACGCTGCCCGCGACGCACTCGACGGCACCGTCGATGTCTACTGCGCCAACGCCGGCCTCGCCTCGCCCGGAGACGCCTTCGCCGACGAGGAGGTCTGGGCCGCCGCCTGGGACGTCAATGTCATGGCGCACGTCCGCGCGGCCCGCACCCTGCTGCCCGACTGGCTGGAGCGCGGCAGCGGCCGCTTCGTCTCCACCGTCTCCGCCGCGGGACTGCTCACCATGGTGGGCGCAGCCCCGTACAGCACGTCCAAGCACGGTGCGTACGCCTTCGCCGAATGGCTCTCGCTCACCTACCGTCACCGCGGCCTCAAGGTCCACGCCATCTGCCCCCAGGGTGTGCGTACGGACATGCTCACGGCCGCCGGATCGGCGGGCGAACTCGTCCTCGCCCCGACCGCCATCGAGCCCGAGGACGTCGCCGACGCGCTGTTCGAGGGGATCGAGACCGACCGCTTCCTGATCCTGCCGCACCCGGAGGTCGCCGGGTACTACCAGGCGCGCGCCGCCACCCCGGAACGCTGGCTGGCCGGCATGAACCACATCCAGCAGAGGTGGGAGGGGGTGGGCCGGTGACCTCGATCTACGCCGCCAAGCCCTGGCTCGGCCGGCTCACCGACGCCCAGCGCGCCGCCGTCTCCCCGCCGCCGACCGTCGTGCACTCCTTCCGGGCCGCCGTCGACCGCGCCCCCGAGCACACCGCCCTCGCCTACTTCGACGGACGGCTGACCTACCGCGAGACCGATGAGCTCTCCGACTCCGTCGCGGGCCACCTCGCCGCGCGCGGCATCGAACGCGGCGACCGGGTCGCGATCATGCTCCAGAACACCCCGCACTTCGTCCTCGCGCTGCTCGGCGCCTGGAAGGCGGGCGCCACCGTCGTCCCGCTCAACCCGATGTACAAGTCGGCCGAGGTCGCACACGTACTGAGTGACGCCGACGCCGGCGCGCTGATCTGTTCCGACCGCGCCTGGGAGTCGTATCTGCGGGAGGTCGCCGCCGCCTCACCCGTTCGTATCGCCCTCACCGCCTGCGAACTCGACTTCCAGACGCGCAGTGACGCCCGCGTCCTGGGCTTCGAGCGGCTGCCGCAGCCGCACGACGCCGAGGACCTGGTGACCGTTGCCCGCCGCGGGCTTCCCGGCCCCGCCGAACGCGGTCTCACCGCCGCCGATGTGGCGCTGATCAGCTACACCTCCGGCACCAGCGGCACCCCCAAGGGCGCGCTGAACCTCCACGGCGGGATCACCTACAACGCCGAGCGCCAGCGCACCGGCCACCCCGTCGAGGAGGGTGCCTGCTACTTCGCGCTCGCGCCCCTCTTCCACATCACCGGCATGGTCTGCGAGCTCGCCGCCTGCATCGCCAACGCCGGCACGCTCGCGCTGGCCTACCGCTTCGAGGCGGGTGTCGTCCTCGACGCCTTCGCCGAGCACCGGCCCGCGTTCACCGTCGGCCCCTCCACCGCCTTCATGGCACTGGCCGCGCACCCCGCCGCAACCCGCGACCACTTCGACTCCTTCCGGGTGATCTCTTCGGGCGGTGCGCCGGTGCCGCCCGCGCTGGTCGAGAAGTTCCGCGCGGGTTTCGGCCCGTACATCCGCAACGGCTACGGCCTCACCGAGTGCACTGCCCCCTGCGCCTCCGTACCGCCGGAGGCGGAGGCCCCCGTCGACCCGGCCTCCGGCACCCTCTCCGTCGGTCTTCCGGGACCGGACACGGTCGTGCGGATCGTCGACGACAAGGGTGAGGACGTGCCCTTCGGCGAGCAGGGCGAGATCGCGGTCCGCGGCCCCCAGGTCGTGCCCGGCTACTGGCGGCTGCCCGAGGCCAGCGCGGAGGCGTTCCCGGACGGCGAGCTGCGCACCGGCGACATCGGCTTCATGGACGCGGACGGCTGGCTCTATGTCGTCGACCGCAAGAAGGACATGATCAACGCCTCCGGCTTCAAGGTCTGGCCGCGCGAGGTCGAGGACGTCCTGTACACCCACCCGGCGGTGCGCGAGGCGGCCGTCATCGGCATACCCGACGCGTACCGGGGTGAGTCGGTCAAGGCATACGTCAGTCTCCGCCCGGGGGTGGATGCGGAGCCCGCCGAAATCTCGGCATACTGCGCGGAACGGCTGGCCGCGTACAAATACCCCCGGGAAGTGGAGATCCTGCCCGAGCTGCCGAAGACCACAAGTGGGAAGATCCTCAGGCGGGAACTGCGTTACCCGGCGTAGAACCAGAGAACTGAACGAAAGGCAGGAGTCGGCAATGGCCAGGACGACGGACGGGGACAGCACCCCCGTCCCCCAGAGGCTGCTGGCCGCCGCCACCCGGCTCTTCGCCGAGCGCGGCTACGACCGCACATCGGTCCAGGAGATCGTCGAGGCGGCGGGCGTCACCAAGGGGGCGCTCTACCACTACTTCGGCTCCAAGGAGGACCTGCTCCAGGAGGTGTACGCGCGCGTGCTGCGCCTCCAGCAGGAGCGCCTCGACGCCTACGCGCAGGCCGACGAAGCGGTGGAGGTACGGCTGCGGGGCGCCGCGGCCGATGTGGTCGTGACGACGATCGACAACCTGGACGACGCGGCGATCTTCTTCCGGTCCATGCACCATCTGAGCCCGGAGAAGCACAAGCAGGTACGGGCCGAGCGCCGCCGCTACCACGAGCGGTTCAGGGCGCTGATCGAGGAGGGCCAGCAGAGCGGGGTGTTCTCCTCGGCCACCCCCGCCGACCTGGTGGTGGACTACCACTTCGGGTCCGTCCACCATCTGTCGACCTGGTACCGGCCGGACGGCCCGCTCACCCCGCAGCAGGTCGCGGACCACCTCGCGGACCTGCTGCTGCGCGCGCTGCGGCCGTAGCGGCCGGCCGCCCGGGCCGGGGCGCTGTCCCGGACCGGGCGCCTCAATCTCCGGCGGGGCTGGATTCCCCCCTACGGGCGCGAAATCCGGCCCGTCGGGGGATTGAGGTCCCAGGACCCGGGGGCCCGAGCCCCCGGACCGCTAGAGGTACTTCTTCAGCTCACGCCGCGCGAGCGAGCGCTGGTGCACTTCGTCCGGGCCGTCCGCGAGCTTCAACGTCCGCGCCGCGGCCCACAGTTCGGCCAGCGGGAAGTCCTGGCTGACACCGCCCGCGCCGTGTACCTGGACCGCCTTGTCGAGGATGTCCACGACCGCGCGCGGGGTGGCGATCTTGATGGCCTGGATCTCGGTGTGTGCGCCGCGGTTGCCGACCGTGTCCATCAGCCAGGCGGTCTTGAGCACCAGCAACCGCAGCTGCTCGACCGTGACGCGGGCGTCCGCGATCCAGTTCTGTACGACACCCTGCTGAGCGATCGCCTTGCCGAAGGCCTCACGGGACACGGCCCGCCGGCACATCAGCTCGATGGCCCGCTCGGCCATGCCGATCAGCCGCATGCAGTGGTGGATACGGCCCGGGCCCAGGCGCGCCTGGGCGATGGCGAAGCCGCCGCCCTCCTCGCCGATCAGGCAGGAGGCGGGAACGCGGGCATTGTCGAAGACGATCTCCGCATGGCCGCCGTGGGAGTGGTCCTCGTAGCCGTACACCTGCATGGCGCGCCGGACCTCGAGTCCCGGGGTGTCGCGCGGCACCAGAATCATCGACTGCTGGCGGCGGGTGTCCGCGCCGTCCGGATCCGTCTTGCCCATCACGATGAAGATCTTGCAGTCGGGGTTCATCGCCCCGGAGATGTACCACTTGCGGCCGTTGATGACGTAGTCGTCGCCGTCGCGGTCGATCCGCGTCCGGATGTTCGTCGCGTCGGACGAGGCGACCTCGGGTTCGGTCATGGCGAAGGCGGAGCGGATCTCGCCGGCGAGCAGCGGCTCCAGCCACTGCTTCTTCTGCTGGTCGGTGGCGAACTGCGCGAGCACCTCCATGTTTCCGGTGTCGGGCGCGGCGCAGTTCAGCGCGGTCGGGGCCAAGTGAGGGCTCCGGCCGGTGATTTCGGCGAGCGGGGCGTACTGGAGGTTGGTCAGCCCCGCGCCGTGCTCGGTGTCGGGAAGGAAGAGGTTCCACAGGCCCTGCCTGCGCGCCTCGGCCTTGAGCTCCTCCACGATCACCGGGGTGTCCCACGGCGAGGCCAGCTGCAGTCGCTGCTCGTGCGCGATCTCCTCGGCCGGGTAGACGTACTCGTCCATGAAGGCAAGCAGCTTGCCCCGGAGCTCTTCGGTACGCGCGTCGAATGCGAAGTCCATGGGTGTACTCAGCCTTCCTGGAGGGTGGTGAGACCGTGCTCGATGAAGACGGGAACGAGATCGCCGATCCGGTCGAAGCCGGCGCCTACGGTCTGGCCGAGGGTGTAGCGGTAGTGGATGCCCTCGAGGATCACGGCGAGCTTGAACCAGGCGAAGGCCGTGTACCAGGCAATGGCGGAGGTGTCGCGGCCGGAGCGGGCGGCGTACCGCTCGATCAGCTCGGCCGCGTCCGGGTGGCCCGCCGCGCCCGCCGTCGTACTGATCGGGGAGCCGGGCAGCTCCAGCTTCTGGCTGTACATCACCAGCAGTCCGAGGTCCGTGAGCGGGTCGCCCAGCGTCGACATCTCCCAGTCCAGCACCGCCTTGATCCGGTCGTCCTCGCCGATCAGGACGTTGTCGAGCCGGTAGTCGCCGTGGATGACGGCCGGCGCGGGGGAGGCGGGGAGCGAGCGGCCGAGCGCGGCGTGCAGCTCGTCGATGCCGGCCAGTTCGCGGTTGCGGGAGGCGTCCAGCTGCTTGCCCCAGCGCCGCAGCTGCCGGTCGAGGAAGCCCTCGGGCCGGCCGAAGTCGCCCAGGCCGACCGACTCGGGGTCCACGGCGTGCAGTTCGACGAGAGTGTCGACCAGGGCGAGCACCGCGTCCCGGGTGCGCTCGGGGCCGAGCGGGGCGAGTTCCTCGGCCGTACGGAACGGAGTGCCGTCCACGAACTCCATGACGTAGAACGGCGAGCCGATCACCGACTCGTCCTCGCACAGCAGCACCGGCCGGGGGACCGGCACGGCGGTCGGGTGCAGTGCGCTGATCACCCGGTGCTCGCGCTTCATGTCGTGCGCGGTCGCCAGCACATGGCCGAGCGGGGGCCGGCGGACGACCCAGCGGTCGGTGCCGTCGGTGACGGAGTACGTGAGGTTGGAGCGGCCGCCTTGGATCAGCCGGGCACTGAGCGGTCCGCTCACCAGGCCCGGCCGCTCGCGGTCGAGATATCCGCGCAGCTGCTCGGGATCGAGGCCTGGGGGGTGGACTGAGCTCATTGTTCGCTCCTCCGGTGGGCGGTAGAACGGGTCCCGTTCATGATGACCGACCAGTCGGTATGTAGTCCAGTGCGCCCGCGGAACCCGTGCGCAGATCACATGCGCCAGCTACATGTCCATGCCCGTTGTTCACATACGCGAACAGAGGTGCGCCGGGTCGGAACCGGGAGGCGGGCGTTCGCGAACGCCTCAGGCGTGGCAGGCCACGGGTACACCGCCGTTCATCGCCGCCATGTCGGCGAACAGGGCGGCCGCGTCGAGCGGCGAGCCGTCCGGCTCCCCGTTCAGCTCCGCGTACGCCCGGTGCAGATTCGCCACCATCCGTTCGCTCTCCCGCAGTTCGGCGAAGACGCCCAGATCCGCCTCGCGCGCGGTCTCCAGCGGTGTGCGCCCCTTGGCGTGACCATCCAGGGCCAGCTCGGCGACGTACCGCAGATAGCGCTCGGTCGCGTCGTACGCCGACGGGTCGGTGAGCGGGCCGTGGCCGGGGACCACCGTCGTCGCATCGAGGGAGCGCAGCATCTCCAGCGCCCGCAGGGACCCGCTCAGCGAGCCCATCGGTACGAACGGCGTGCCGCCCTGGAAGATCAGGTCCCCGGTGAAGACCACTCCCTGTCCCGGCAGATGCACGATCGTGTCGCCGGGGGTGTGCGCGACGCCCGGGTGGATGAGCCGTACCTCGATCTCTCCCACATGCACGGTGAGACGGTCGTTGTACGTCACCGTCGGCGCGGTGATCCTGATGTCGCCGAAGTCGGTCCGCGGCCACAGCAGATGGAGCTGATGGCCCGCCGACAGCGCCTCGCTGCGACAGGAGTCGTGCCCGATCACCACGGCTTCGGGAACGAAGACGCCATTGCCGTAGGTGTGGTCGCCGTGGTGGTGCGTATTGACGAGGGTGCGGGGGAGCGGGACGCCGGTCGCCAGGACCGCCTCACGCAGTGCCCGCGCCCGCCGCTCGGTGGCGGTGGTGTCGACGAGGAGGGTCGATTCCCCGTCGCTGACGAAGCCTGCGTTGTTCAGGCACCAGCCGCCGTCCGGCTGGACGTAGGCATGTACCTGAGGCGCGATCTGGACGGTGTACGGATCTGTGGCAGGCATCGGAGCTCCCCCGGGTCAAGGCCGGACAGGTCGGTAGGAGCCTGCCAGCCGGCCGGGGCGCGGGGGAAGGCGGGGTGCTGCTCAGTGGTCGTCCCAGTGCCCGTCGTGCTCGGCGTGCCGGTGTCCGTCGTGGGCGTAGTCGACGTGGTCGCCGTGCACGATGGCGGGGTGTCCGCAGCCGTTGCCGTGCTCGTGCGCGTGCCCGCTGTGTGCGACATGCTCGCCGGGCTCGCACTCGTCCCAGTGGCCGGAGTGCTCCCGGTGGACGTGGCCGTCGTGCGCGTAGTCGATGTGGTCACCGTGCGGGATCCCGGTGTGGCCGCAGGCCGGGCCGTGGCGGTGCTCGTGCGTGGGGTGCTCGTGATGGAGAACGGACATGAGGCTCACCTTTGGTACGTTTCGTGGCGTTCTGTCACCATTCAGGCTAGCCGTCGAGGAGCTGTCCGTCCGGTGTGCCGGCCCCGTGCCGCTCCCAGTGAAAGCCGGATGATCGCTCCGGTCCGCGCAGGCGGCTCCGGCTTGCGCAAGCGCTGAGCAGACCGGAGGAGGTCTGGAGTGCTGAGCAGACCGGAGGGGGTCCTGGAGCACGGGGAGCGTCCCGACCCCGAGCCGGGCCCAGGCGGCCGGGCCCGGTCCAGGTGGACCGGACCTTCCTCCTGGAGCAGGCGGCTCAGGCACATGTACTGAGCGCGCAGGGCCGCACCCGCGGCAAGATCGTCGCCACCGTGGACGGGGGCACCTGACGGGCGCCCGGCCTCAGACCACCACGGCGACGGCGAATGCGGCCAGAGCGATCGTGCAGGCCACGGCGGTCAGCGCGGCACGCGCCGACATCGCCTGCGGCGTGGGGCCGCTGCCCAGCGTCTGGACGCGGCGGTGGGCGGCGCGCAGAAAACCCAGCCAGACCAGCGTGCTGCAGGCCACCGCGACGAATCCCGCCGCGCTCAGATCTCCGCCCGCCGCCTGACGTGCCGCCAGCACGGCCACCACGGTGAACGACAGCGTGGTCCGGCGCCAGGCCAGCCGGGTCCGCTCGGGCTGAAGCCCCGGATCCCGCTCCCGGGCGCCGGCGGCCGCGGTCAACTGCCGTCCCAGCCGAACAGCACGACCACCACCATCGCGACCGCGACGAGGGCGATGACCAGGCTCAGCAGGACGGGAAAGCGGGAGACCGGCAGATCCTCACCGCGGCGCATCGCCCGCTCGCAGCGCACCCAGTGGTTGACCGCCCGCAGCGCGCACAGCACACCCGCCGCGAGCAGCCCGAGTGCCATCCCCGCGCGCACTCCCCAGGCCAGGTCCGGCAGGAACTGATCGACCGCGAAGCCACCGCCGATGAGCGCGAGAGCCGTACGGAGCCAGGCGAGGAACGTCCGCTCGTTGGCGAGCGAGAAGCGGTAGTCGGGTGTCTCGCCGTCCTCCCGGATCCGCTGGGGCGCGAACCACAGCCGCAGGCTCTGTACGAAGTCGCTCACGCGACGCACCTTACCTGCGGCGTTGTCAGTGGCACGGTCTACCGTCCGGGCATGAGCAAGCGCGTGCACATTCCCGAGTACGAGCAGGAATCCGAGCTGATGGCGGGGGAGGAACTGGTGGGCGGACCGGCCTTCTGGTTCCTCCATCTGTGCTGGTGGCAGGAGGATCTGCGGGCGCTGGTGGAGCGGTTCGGCGCGGATCCCGCCGATGTCGACGCGCTGTCCGACCGGCTCACCGACGACGACGCACCCTGGCCCGTCTTCCGGGTGCCCTTCGGGGGCGGGCACACCGCGGTCGTGGCACTCCGTAACTTCCCGGACGACAGCGGCATCGACTACTTCGTTCACCACCCCGAGTGGGGCAGGCTCGGCCACCTGGGACAGATGGACGGTCACGACACGGGGCCCGGGCTGTCCTGGAAGGAGCTGACCGCCATCGCGGCGGACGTACCGGACGGCGCGGAAGGTCTGACCGATCCTGCCGAGCGCTTTCTGACGCTGCTGCCGATGCTCGGCGACATCGACACGCCGCACGACGCCGCGGCGGTCGTCGCGCGGGCGCTGACACAGTGCGGCATACCGCCGGAGCACGCACCGCACATCGCGGGGAAGATCCTCGACAACTCCTTCTGGGAGCTGCCGAGTTGGGTTGTGCGGGACGGCAGTCCCGTCCCGGTCTGCGGCGCGTCCGCCAGTCCGCGGGCGATCCCTCTCGCCCAGGGCATCACGGCCGGGCAGGCCCGGGATCTCGCCGAAGCCCTGTCAGGAGAGCGCAAGGCCTGACTCCCGCTCGTCCTGTCAGGAGAGCGGCAGCCCCGACTCCCGCAGCCGCTGCCACGCCGCCAGACCGTCCGGCACCCACTCCCACTCCGTGAGCCGCCGCTCCAGCTCTGCCGGGCGGAGGAAGTCGTGCCAGGCGACCTCCTCCACCTGAGGCTTCACCGGCAGCTCGCACCGCACCTCGTACACGGCCGACCACCAGGTCTGACTGCCGTTGTCGTACAGGAACTTGAACAGCGGCACGGGCCGGGGGAGGCCGCGGACCCCGAGCTCCTCCTCGGCCTCGCGCAGCGCCGCCCCGTCGTAGCTCTCGCCCATGCCGACGACGCCGCCCACGAACATGTCGTACAGGGACGGGAAGACCAGCTTCGCCGGGGTACGGCGGTGCACGAAGATCCGGCCCTCCGCGTCCCTGGCCAGCACGAACACGCAGCGGTGGCGCAGACCCCGCGCGTAGGCCTCACCGCGCGGGGACTGGCCGATCACCTCGTCGTTCTCGTCGACGACGTCCAGGATTTCGTCAGCACTCATAGCGCCATCCAATCACCGGCTCGTGACTCACCGGCCGTCACGTGGGGGATCGGGCGCCGCCCGTGAGGACGCCGGTCCTGCCGGGCAGGCCGGCCCCGCCGGTGAACGGCTCGGTTCCGGCCTGCCGGAGGATGCCGCGCAACTGTTGACTAGTTACTGCCCCGTACAGAAGATCGGAGCCATCGCACCCCGCCCTCCCCGGACAAGGATGGACCCCATGGCGTACGACGCTGATGTGATCGTGATCGGGGCAGGGCTCGCGGGCCTCGTGGCCACCGCGGAGCTCGTCGACGCCGGCCGCAAGGTCATCCTGCTCGACCAGGAGCCGGAGCAGTCGATCGGCGGGCAGGCGCACTGGTCCTTCGGCGGGCTGTTCTTCGTCGACTCGCCCGAGCAGCGCCGGATGCGGATCAAGGACAGCCGCGCGCTGGCGCTCCAGGACTGGTACGGCACGGCGGGATTCGACCGCGAAGAGGACCGGTGGCCGCGCGAGTGGGCCGAGGCGTACGTCGACTTCGCCTCCGGTGAGAAGCGGGCCTGGCTGCATGCGCAGGGAATGCGGTTCTTCCCGGTCGTCGGATGGGCGGAGCGCGGCGGCTACGACGCCACCGGGCACGGCAACTCCGTGCCGCGCTTCCACATCACCTGGGGGACGGGACCAGGCGTCGTCGAGCCCTTCGAACGGCGGGTCAGGGAAGGCGTCGCACGTGGCCTCGTCGAGCTGAGGTTCCGGCACCGGGTCACGGGGCTGAGCAGCAGCGCGGGATCGCTGGACACGGTGAGCGGCGAGGTTCTCCAGCCGTCCGGGGCCGAGCGCGGCACCGCGAGCAGCCGTGAGGTGTCCGGGGCCTTCGAGTTCCGGGCGCAGGCGGTGATCGTCACTTCCGGCGGCATCGGCGCCAACCACGATCTCGTACGTGCCCAGTGGCCCGAGCGGCTCGGCGCCCCGCCCGAGAAGATGCTCTCCGGCGTCCCCGCCCATGTCGACGGGCTGATGCTCGGCATCGCGGAGCGCGCGGGCGCCAGCCACATCAACCGCGACCGGATGTGGCACTACACCGAGGGCATCGAGAACTGGAACCCGATCTGGGCCAGGCACGGCATCCGCATCCTGCCGGGGCCTTCCTCGCTCTGGCTGGACGCACGCGGCAAGCGGCTGCCCGTACCGCTCTTCCCCGGCTTCGACACCCTCGGCACGCTCGAGCACATCATGAGGTCCGGTCACGACTACACGTGGTTCGTGCTCGACCGGAAGATCATCGGCAAGGAGTTCGCACTGTCGGGCTCCGAGCAGAACCCGGACCTGACGGGGAGGTCGATCCGCGATGTGATCGGGCGGGCCCGGGCCGATGTGCCGGGCCCGGTGAAGGCATTCATGGACAACGGCGCCGACTTCGTCGTCGAGAAGGATCTCGCCGCCCTCGTACGCGGAATGAACGCGCTCACCAAGGAGCCGCTGATCGACGAGGTGGAACTGCGGCGGGAGATCACCGCGCGGGACCGGGAGATCACGAACCCCTTCACCAAGGACCTCCAGGTCACCGCCATCCGCGGGGCCCGCAAGTATCTGGGCGACAAGCTGATCCGTACGGCCGCGCCACACCGCATCCTCGACCCCAAGGCCGGCCCGCTCATCGCCGTACGGCTGAACATCGTCACCCGCAAGTCCCTCGGCGGACTGGAGACCGACCTCTCCTCGCGCGTGCTGACCGATGACGGCGAGCCGCTGGCCGGTCTGTACGCGGCGGGGGAGGCGGCCGGCTTCGGTGGCGGCGGGGTGCACGGCTACCGCTCACTGGAGGGGACGTTCCTCGGGGGGTGCATCTTCTCGGGGCGGGCGGCGGGGCGGGCGGCGGCGAAGGCGGTCGGGTAGACCGCAAACCTCGGCACCGGGGTCCTGATCAGGGCCCCGACCGGACCACCCCCGATGCTGTCCGGGCCAGGGGGTGTTCCGGTCTTTCGTTGTTGAACTCAGCCGCCCACGAGCGGCACCGGATGAACCGGGGGTCGTGGCGCTCAGCTCAGGGCTTTGCCCACCTCGTAGATGGTTGGCCGTTGCTCGGGTGCAGGGTTGAGCATCGCCTCGATCAGCTTTCCGAGCTCACCGGGCACGGTGACGGGCCGACGTTGACCGTCAGCGACTGCCTGTCGCTGCACAGGGCGCGGTGCGTCGTCCGGATACTCGACCGGCCGCCACCCTGTGGCGGAGATCAGCAGGGACGCGCCGAGGGCGTAGATGTCAGCGGCCTGCGTCGGCTCCGCCTCTCCAGTGGAGAGCACGCTGCGGGAGATCTCCGGTGCCTCGTAGTGGACGAGGCATCCGCGGAACGGGAAGTCGTACCTCTCAGGCACGTGCCCACCACGGGCCAGGGCGAGGTCGATGAGGTGCGTCCGCTCGTGGCAGACGATGAAGTGAGCCGGTTGCACGTCCCCGTGGGCCCAGCCTTGGGCGTGGAGTTCGGCCAGGGCCTCGACGCAGCCCAGGGCCACGCTGGTGTGCGGTTGGACCGACGAGCCCTCCGCGCGGCATGGCTTCCACAACCGGTACAGGTCGGGACCCTCGTGCCATGGCTGGATGTTCCATGTCCCGCGCTCCCACTCGCCGTAGGCGATCTCGTCGGAGCCGAGGCGGTGCAGAACGACACCCTCGCGCGCGGGTGCGAGGGCAGTCCAGGGCTGTGCAGGCCATTCGGGAGTTGCTTCGATCGGATGGCCGAGCTTCACGGCGTACCGTCCGCGGTGGCTCTCCACGTCCCAGACCGTGGAGCCCCGGCGGTTGAGTACGAGGCGCTGAGCCGTGGGCACCAGCGCGTCGAACAAAACGAACGGCAGTTCAGGGGTTGGGCCGGACAAGGTCACTTCTCCTTCCAATGGGGCGCGGCCGACCCCGAGCAGAGGCCGGCCACGTCGCTGCTGCCGAGGACTACGCCTGACCGTACGGTCGGCCGCAGTCCGAGTCGCACTGCGCGAGGTTTTCGCCGTCCACAGTCCACAGGTCATCGAAGACCATGAACCCGGCAGCCTTCATGGCGTGCGCCGAGGCAGCGAGCACTTCCGGATCGCGCCCGCCACCACCCGGCTTTGGGTTGTGGTGCAGGAAGCGGCCCGCATGGGTCTCGCAGAGCTCGGCGTACTCCTCGGTGTGCAGGATGAGCGCGTGCAGGCCCAGGTCGACGTCGTCGGACGGGACCATCGGGACGGTGGCGGTGGCCGCGGTGACCAGGAAGGCAATGGCCTGGTCCGCGATCCGCTCGGCACGCTCGGGCGGCTGTCCGTTGTGGGTAACCACGAAGTGGGCGAGGCTATAGAACAGTTCCTCGCCGGCCACCGCGCGGCCGGTCTTCTGGTCGTTCGCCGTTGTCGTCATGCGTACGTCTCCTTGGTGTGAGGCGGTGCTTGGCAGTTACCTCCAGCTCCCGGTCGTCGCCGAGCTCGGCTCGTAGACGACCGGGAGCGGGCGTGGATGGCCCGCCCTGAACGGGGACGGGGGAGCCGTAGTTGGCACCCGTCCAGGGCGGACCGGTCTACTGGCTGGTGCCGAGGGCCATTCCGAGCACCAGGCCGCACGAGCCGCTGATGCAGATGATGAACAGGACCCCGGCGCACCGGCCGATGACGCGCATCACAGACCGACCCTGCTGTTGTTGTTCTTCACGGCCAGGCGGGCGCTCAGCTCTTCCCGCGCGCTGAGTGCCGCGACCTTGTCGGGCATGGCGTCCCACTCAATGCCGCCGCGTATCGGCCGCATCTGCACACGGCCACCCGTCTCGCCCATGAGGACGCCAATGCGTCCACTGGCCGTGTCCTTGGCCAGTTCACCGATGCCCGGTCTGGTCTGCTGGTTGCTCGCCATGCACAGCAGGATCGCGACCCGTGAAGCGCCGCCAAAAGGCCCGGCTGATTACCCAACTTGGGTAAGGTCACGACAGGTAGAGAATCAGCGACGTTGCGTGGCCCTCGTCTGTGGGAGCTTGCCGATGCCCGAAGCGTCCCGGCCGCAGGAACTCCCTGCCAGGCTGCTCACTGACCCCGAGATGCTCAACGCGTGTCGGGTTCGGGACTTCACCAGGGTCTTCCGGCTGGTCAAGACCAGAGCGGGCATTTACCCGTCGATGATCGCAAGACGGTGCGAGCTAACACCAAGTCGCGTCGGCGAAGTAATCGCCGGCCGACGTCAGTTGCTGCACATGGATGTCATCGAGCGCATTGCGGATGGCTTGCGTATCCCAGGGCACATGCTCGGGCTTGCCCGGCGTTTGTGGGAGACGCCCCAAGCCTTCGTTGTCAACGAGCGCGAGGCTCCTCAAGTGCTTGAGCCGGAGCAGTCGGCGCTCGCCGCTCTGCCAGGCCCAGATGTGGACAGCATCCTTGCGATGGCCTCGCGAACCAGCCTGAGTCCGGCCACGCTTGACGCGCTTCGGTCTTCGATCGAGGACTACTGGCGACGCGACGACCAGCACGGCGGCGAGGCTCTGAGGCCGGCGGTCGTTGGCCAGCTCCGCTACGTCGTCGGGCTCCTGAAGGAGAGTAGGCCGACGCTCATCCAGCACGGCCTGTACGGAATCGCAGCCGAGCTGGCACGCCTCACAGGCTGGACCTACTTCGACGCCCGCCAGTACAACCAGGCCCGCGCATACTTCACCGAAGCGCTGCAACTGGCCAAGGTGATCGACGAACGCCAATTCATGGCCAATGTTCTTGCCTGTATGAGCTTGCAGGCGACGTACCAGGACAAGCCCGCGGACTCCCTGGCACTTGTGACCGCCGCCCAGGACCAAGCCCGCTCCGCCCTCGGCGCCACCCCGCGCGTCCTGTCGATGCTGTCCATGCGCGAAGCCTTTGCCCATGCCACCCTCGGCAACCGGACTGCCACGCATGGGGCAATCACCGAAGCCCACCGCCAGTTCGAGCAGATCCGAGCAGGTGACCCAGAACCTTCATGGGTGTCCTATTTCGACGAGCCGAAGCTCATCGTGGATACCGGCATTGCTCATGGCCGACTGGGCGAGACAGCGACGGCTGAACCCTTGATCGCGGATGCCTTGCGCAGGGAGAACCACATCAACCAGCGCGGTCGCGCGTTCCACGCGTTCTGGCTCGCCCGGACGCAGCTGGACCAAGGCAAGTTGGACCAGGCGTGCCACACAGCCACGCAAGCTCTGGAGCCCGCGTCGGCGGTGGCCTCCGAGCGCGTGACCGGTCATCTGAGGGAGTTCTACGACCAGCTGGCCCCACACCGGCAGGAGCCCGTTGTCCTGGCCTTCGAGGCACGCCTACGGGAAGTCCTGCCGAAGCGAGTCAGCGGATGACCTCATCCATGAGCAGGTACAGGAGGCCAACGAGGGAACCGCTGCTCACGATCTCGCGACGGTCGATCATTCCGCGCACGTCGGCGAGGGGGATCCATTCGATGCGGTCGGACTCGTTCTTCTCTGTCGGCGGCCCAACATAGCTTGCGTCATCCACGCGGAAGACGTGGTGCTGCGAGTCGGTGATTCCGTTGGCGGGCTCCGCATAGATCAGTTGCTTGATGGGACCAGGTCGCCAACCTGTCTCTTCCAGGACTTCGCGGGCCGCCGCCTGCTCCGGTGACTCGCCGTCCTCGACCAGCCCCATGGGCAGTTCCCAGGCCCATGTGTCTGTGATGAAGCGATGCCGCCACATCATCAGGACCTCACGGCGGTCATTGACCACGGCGGCCACGGCCAGGTGCCGGAGCCGAACGACGTGATACTCCCACCTGCGTCCGTCCGGCTGCTGGACGTCGACCAGACACAGATTCACCCAAGGGTTGGTGTAGATCTGTCGCTCACCGTGGGTCTTCCACTGCATGTCTGCGGCCCCTCTCGATCGGCCTTCAGGATCTCAGACCGATCCGTAGGCGGATGCAGGTTCGGTAATTCACGTCACTCTGACGAGATGTGCGGAGGGGGGGTAACCATGGTGTCAGGCGAACGGCGTGCGTAGAACCCTTGGCAAGTCAGCTGGAACCCAGGTCGGCGCCTCCATCTCGCGACCGCCGACAACTGGGCCAAAAGTACGCCAACGGCAGCTGCACCCACTACGAATAGGCCCTGGTCCGGGCCTTCACCCGAGGAGGTCTCGCCGTCGGCCTTCGCGAAGGAGGCTCGGTGAAACTGGATCACCACAGGAGATCGCCCGCCCTGCTCGCGGCCGGCCGTTCTTGAGATCATGCGACGTGGTCATCATTGACGTCAGCGCCGCCCGCGATGGGCGACAACTCCATGCCGCTCTGAGCCAGGCTCTCGGCTTCCCCGCCTTCTACGGGATGAACTGGGACGCCTTCTGGGATGCGATCACCGGCTTGGTCGTGATGCCGGATCACGTCCGCTTCCTCGGCTGGGACGGTCTGGCTGAGCACCTTCCGCGTGAGGCCGAAGCTCTGCGGGCCTCGCTCGACCGCTACCAACATCAGTACCGCGCACAGTTCGTGGCTGAGTATCGCTGAACACCAGCTGCACGGCGTCGGCCGGCAGGCCGCGCAAATTCCACCCGTGCACCTGGACAGCCAGCGCGACCAGAGCGATCGTGAGACCGGCGGCAGGCTTCGGGGGAGCCGCATCGGCTGCTGCCAAGCCGCGATGATGGCGGGTGCTGGTGGGTAGAACGCTCCGTTACGGATCATGACCCAGGGCGGGTTGATTCGTCGGCGGGCGAGGAAGAGCACGGCTTGCTTGTGGTTCTTGCCTTCTCGGCGCTTGCGCTCGTAGAGGCCCGTGAGGCAGGACATGTTCTGAGGCTGGCCGTCGCGGACATATTGCGCCGCCTGTTGGTGTCTGCCCGGATAAGTGGCCGCCGCGAGCACACGCCCCGTGATTCGTGGGAGGGAACCAGGCCGCTGCTCGGGGAGATTGTTGCGGAGGCCGTGTGGCCCGCGATCGTGAGCCATGAGGACTGACGGGTGCGAAGGATCCTGTCCGACCCGATCCGTCGGGAGAGGGTGGAGGGGACTACGCGGCGCGGCTGTTTGCCCTCCGGTGTGCTGCGATGCGGGAAGCCGAAGGCGGACGGCACGCTATGTGGGTGGCGGATGAACGGCTGTGCAAGGAGCGGAGTTCCTCGCTGCGTGTGCCCCAACACCCCTGGCACGGACGCGTGCGCCGGTACCGCGACCAATGCTCTGGAACTGCCCGACGCCACCCCGGTCCTCCCCACCTTGCGCATCACCACGGCACCGGCCACGAGGTGGAAGGCCAGGGGTCGGCAGTGGCCGTCGGCTGTGAGGTGGATCAGGCGTCTTCGGGATCCAGCTCGAACGTGAAATAGATGCTCAGTACGTAGGGCTCGTCCTCGTCGTGGAAGAAATCCCACGACACGTCTGAGAGGCGGACCCTTTGTTCCCGCACCCACTCATGGGCTTTCCTGAAGGCTTCTGCGGCAGTGGTGGCGGGGAACAGCTTCCTGGCAATGGGATGCACCCCGGTCTCAGCGTCCGAGTCGTCGAAACCCTCCGGAACGTCCAGGCAGAAGTTGGGATCCAGCACCATGGAGTGTGCCCTTTCCGGTCGGTATACCAGTACGAGCCGACAGAGGCTGATCCTCTGAGCACGACGCCCGGTAAGACCGCCGCACACCCGGACGGGTTGCTTCTGTCGACCACGCGGCGGTGCCGCAGCCGGTGGAACGGCCCCGCGCGGGGCGGCCGGCGAGTGCTCAACCTGTCAGGTGTCGAAGCGGTGGCGGGAGGTCTCGATGTGACCGAGGTACTGGTGGGTCCAGTCGCACAGTCCGTCGATCGTCACCCGCAGGGCTTGGCCCGGCTCCGTGAGGGTGTACTCGACCCGCGGCGGTACGACGGGGTGCACCGTCCGCTCGACCAGGCCGTTGCGCTCCAGCATGCGCAGGTTCTGGGTGAGCATCTTGTGGCTGATGCCCTCGATCTCGTTCCGCAGTTCGCCGAAGCGCAGGGTGCGCTCCCCCAGAGCCTCAATGATCAGGAGTGCCCACTTGTTGGCGACGTCCGAGAAGATCTCCCGCGCGAGAGAGTCCGCGCGCCTCAGGTCCGCTTCGTCGGGTGAGCCCGTGAACTGCTTGGTCACCATAAGGTTCCTCAGTCACTGAAAAGTGCGTTCTTCCATGTCAGCGACCACTCTCCTACGGTTCCTGAGTAACCACAAGAGAGCGAATGCGTCGTGGCTGGGTGGAAGCGCGCCCACGCGCTCTCATGACAAGGAGGCAGGCAGCATGGCCATCACTCTGGTAAACCCCAACGGATTGCCGGAAATCGACGCCTACCGGCAGGTGTCGATCGCGACCGGGTCGAAGCTGGTCTTCATCGCCGGGCAGGTCGCCTGGGACGTCGACGGTGTCACGGTCGGCGAAGGCGACCTCGCCGCTCAGGTCGAGCAGTGCTATCTCAACATCGGCATCGCCCTGGCCGAGGCCGGTGGTTCCTTCGACGACGTGGCGAAACTGACCGTCTACGTCGTCGACTGGACCCCCGACAAGATGCCCCGGCTCATGGAAGGGATCGCCCGGGCAACCGCGAAGCTCGGCGTGACCCCGGTCCCGCCGGCCACGCTGCTGGGCGTTGCGGCACTGGACGTACCCGACCATCTGGTGGAGATCGAAGCCACCGCGGTCATCGACTGAGCAGGTCTTCTTCGTCCTGAGCTGTTCTCGACCTCGGGCCTCGGAATGGGTGGGTACGAACTCCGGTCGGCGGCGGGAGAGATGGAGCGGTTCATCCGCTCGCGTCGCTGGTGGAGGTGGCCGGCGCCTTCGGTGGTGCTCGGTCTGCTGAAGCCGTGGCAGGATCCGCGGGCATGAGGATGGAACAAGCGGATCGGCCCGTCGCCCTGGTCAGCGGGTCCACGTCGGGGATCGGGGAGGCCGTCGCGCGGAGGCTGGCGGCGGACGGGATGCGGGTCGTCGTGCACTCGCGGCGCAGTGCGGAGGCCGGGGAGGCGCTGGCGGCGGAGCTCGGCGGGGCGTACGTGCGGGCGGATCTGGCGGTGGAGGAGGAGGCCCGGGGGCTGGTCGAGGCGGCGCTCGGCCGGTACGGGCGGCTGGACGTGCTGGTGAACAACGCGGGCATCAGCCGGCCGATCCCGCATGACGACCTGGCCGCGGCGACACCGGCGGACTGGCGGCAACTGCTGGAGGTCAACCTGATCGCGCCATGGGTGCTGTGCACGGCTGCACTTCCGGCGCTGCGCCAATCCCCCGGGGGCGGCAGCATCGTGAACGTCACCAGTCATGCCGGGGTGCGTCCCAAGGGCTCGTCGGTGCCGTACGCGGCGAGCAAGGCCGCGCTGAATCACGTGACCCGGCTGCTCGCGGCTGCGCTCGGGCCCGAGGTGCGTGTCAACGCGGTCGCGCCGGGGCTGGTGGACACGCCGATGACGAAGGACTGGGCGCAGGCGCACGAGCTGTGGCGGGACCGCGCGCCGATGCGCCGCCCGGCCCAGCCCGCCGACGTGGCCGACCTGGTGGCGGCGCTGATCGCCGGCACCTATCTCACCGGCGAGGTCATCGTGCTCGACGGAGGGCTGAATCTGACCTGAGAAGCCATCCGCTCACAACGAGCCTGTCTGGTCGAGCAAGGTTCCTGAGGCGGGTGGGGGAAAGAACCCCTGGGCACCTGGAACCGCACCATCTGGAACCGCTCCCTCTAGAACCGCTCCACCACCTGGAAGCGCTCCGCCACGACCAGCGTCTCGTCGTCGACCTCGAACTCCGGGTCGCCGAGCGCCTCGCGCATCTCCTCGCTGTGCCAGAACCTCTCGTGCGCCGCGCGCCACCCCGCGACCGACACATGCCCCTCGCCCTCGTCCAGTGCATGCTGCAGATCGACCTCCCCGAGCGGCAGCACCCGTACCTCCGTCAGCTCCACCACCGCCACCTCGTGCCCGTCCGAGTCGATCAGCGCCGATCGCTCGCCGACCGGCGGCAGTTCCTCCTTCTCTGCCTCGTACTCCGCGAGGAGCCCCGTCGTCGAGACCTTCCGCCCGGACAGTACGGCTGCCACCAACCGGTCCCGAAGCGGTCCGGGAAGTGCGAGCAGATACGGCTTGAGCGGTTCACGGTTCTCACGCTTGTCCATGCGCCGAGTGTGACGGAAGTCTGACGTGCGGCCGGTTTTCCTGGCTTCTGAGGCTCCCGAGTGTTCGAATCGAAGGGTGACCACTCACCACCCCGACGCCGAGGGCTCGCCCGTCGGCCGGCGCCTGGTACTCGGCATGCTGGGGCTCGGCGCGGCCGGCGTCGCCACGGCGCCCTATCTGCAGCGCGGGCTCGAATCCTTCCTCGGCGCGGCCGCCGACAAGGACCCGACCGGTCTGTCCGGCCTGCTCCCCAACGGCGGCGGCTTCCGCTACTACTCGGTGGCCTCCTCCGTACCCCGCAAGAGCGGTCAGAACTACCGGCTGACCGTCGACGGGCTGGTCGACCGGCCGACGACGTACACCCTCGACGCGCTGCGCAAGCTGCCGCAGACCCGCGTCGTCCGTGACGTCCAGTGCGTCACCGGCTGGCGGGTCCCCGACACGCCGTTCGCGGGGGTCAAGCTGTCGCTGCTGCTGGACGCCGCGGGTGTACGCGCGCAAGGCAGGGCCATCCGCTTCACCTGCTTCGACGGCACCTACAGCGAGAGCCTCACCCTCCCGCAGGCCCGCCGCGACGATGTGCTGGTCTGTCTGCAGATGCAGGACAAACCACTCAGCCACTCCCACGGCGGTCCGGTCCGGCTGTATGTGGCGCCGATGTACTTCTACAAGTCGGCGAAATGGCTCTCCGGGATCACCGTCACCTCCGACGTCCGGCCCGGCTACTGGGAGGAGCGGGGATATGACGTCGACGCCTGGGTCGGCCGGTCCAACGGCCGCAGCGACACCCCCACCGTCTGAACGGCCCGTGCGGGTACGCCGGTTCAGCCGCGCCGAGCGCTGGGTGCACCGCACCACCGCCGCGCTGATGCTGCTGTGCGTGGTGACCGCCGCCGCTCTGTACGTACCGCAGATCGCCGAACTCGTCGGCCGACGCTATCTGGTGGTCACTGTCCACCAGTGGTCGGGGCTGTTGCTGCCCGTGCCCTTCCTGCTCGGCCTCGCCTCGCGCGCCTTCCGCGCCGATCTGCGCAGGCTCAACCGCTTCGGGCCGCACGACCGGACGTGGCTGCGTGCGGTCCGGCGGCGCGACCACCGGCCCAAGGCGCGTCCGGCGGGCAAGTTCAACGCCGGGCAGAAGGTCTACTCGGCCTGGATCGCGGGCGCGGTGCTGGTGATGCTCGCGACCGGGCTGCTGATGTGGTTCACCTCGCTCACTCCGCTGGTGTGGCGCACCAGCGCCACCTTCGTCCACGACTGGCTGTCGCTGGCCGTCGGCATTGTGCTCTTCGGACACATCGGAATGGCGCTCGCCGACCCGGAGTCACGCAGGGGTATGCGTACCGGGTCGGTCGAGCGCCCGTGGGCGAAGCGGGAGCACCCGCTGTGGCTAGAGGACGAGTGACAGCAGCAGGACGAAGCCGAGTCCGACGACGGAGATGATGGTCTCCATCACCGACCAGGTCTTGATCGTCTGGCCGACGGTCATCCCGAAGTACTCCTTCACCAGCCAGAATCCGGCGTCGTTGACATGGCTGAAGAAGAGGGAGCCCGCGCCGATCGCCAGCACCAGCAGTGCCGACTCCGAGGTCGACATGCCGGCCGCCAGCGGGGCCACCAGACCGGCCGCCGAGATGGTGGCCACGGTCGCCGATCCGGTTGCGAGGCGGATGGCGACGGCGATCAGCCAGGCCAGCAGCAGTGCCGGGATCGACCAGTCCTTGGAGAAGTCCAGGATCATCTGGCCCACGCCGACATCGATCAGCGTCTGCTTGAAGCCGCCGCCCGCGCCGACGATCAGCAGAATGCCCGCGATCGGGACGAGGGACTTCTCGACGGTGGTGGAGAGCCGCTCCTTGGTGAACCCGGCCGCGCGGCCCAGCGTGAACATACCGACGATCACGGCGGCGAGCAGCGCGATGAGCGGTGAGCCGATGACGTCCGTAACGCGCTGGAGGCCGTGCTCGGGGTTGTCCACGACGACGTCGACGAGTGCCTTCACCAGCATCAGTACGACGGGCAGCAGCACGGTGGCCACGGTGGCGCCGAAGCCGGGGCGCCGCTCGAGGTCCTCCGACGGACGCGTGGGGATCATCCGCTCGGGGGCGGGGATGTCCACCCAGCGCGCGGCGTAACGGGAGAAGACCGGCCCCGCGATGATCACGGTCGGAATGGCGACGACGACACCCAGCGCCAGCGTGACACCGAGGTCCGCGCCGATGGCGTCGATCGCCACCAGCGGGCCGGGGTGCGGCGGAATCAGACCGTGCATCACGGAGAGACCGGCCAGGGCCGGGATACCGATCCGCATCAGGGAGTAGTTGCCGCGCTTGGCGACGAGCAGCACCACCGGGATCAGCAGCACGATGCCGACCTCGAAGAAGAGGGGCAGTCCGATCACCGAGGCGATCAGGACCATCGCCCACGGCATCGCGCGGCCGCTCGCCCTGGCGAGGATGGTGTCGACGATCTGGTCCGCACCGCCGGAGTCGGCGAGCAGCTTGCCGAGGATCGCGCCCAGCGCGATCAGTACGCCCACCCCCGCGACCGTCACGCCGAGACCGGTGGTGAAGCTGGTGATGGTCTTGTCCAGCGGTGCGCCCGCGAACGCGCCGAGCGCCAGGGAGCCGATGGTCAGTGCCAGAAACGCGTGGACCTTGAACTTGGTGATGAGCAGGACGATGACGGCTATGCCCGCGAGAACGGCCATGCCCAACTGCGCGTTGCCGGCCGAAGTGATCGTTTCGGTGGCGGCCGCTGCCAGCGTCTCGACGCTGAGACTGGTCACGGTGGCGATTCCTCAGTTCTCGAGCCGGCGCAGCGCGGCGACGGCTCGTTCGGTGATTTCTTCGGGGGTGCCGGACACATCGACGGCGACGCCCGCCTCGTCGTCTCCCAGCGGCTGGAGCGTCGCGAACTGCGAGTCCAGCAGCGCGGTGGGCATGAAGTGCCCGGTGCGCTCCGACATCCGCTGCTCGATGAGCGGGCGGTCGCCGGTGAGGTGGAGGAAGACGGCATCCGGTGCGGCTGCCCGCAGCCGGTCGCGATAGCTCCGCTTGAGCGCGGAGCTGGAGACCACCCCGCCGAGGCCCGCCCGGCCGTGGGCCCACAGCCCGATCGCATCGAGCCACGGCCGGCGGTCCGCGTCGTCCAGCGGGGTGCCGGCCGACATCTTGGCGATGTTCGCCGGGGGGTGGAAGTCGTCGCCCTCGGCGTACGGGACGCCCAGTGCGGCGGCGAGCAGGGGACCGATCGTGGTCTTGCCGGTGCCTGCCACGCCCATCACCACGACGACGTGGGGGGAGCTCATTACGTGCCTCGCTGTCTTCGCTGTCTTCGTCGACATCCGTCCGTCGCGCTACTGAAACCTATTAGGTACGACGTATACAAGACGTCGAGACTCAAACGTCATACTTTTTGTTCTCGAGTGGCGCCCCGTACGCTTGCCCCATGACCACAGAGGGCCAGGGGCTCCATATCCATGTGCTGGACACCCTCGGCCTCGCGATCACCGCGGGCGAGTACCCAACGGGCAGTGTGGTGCGCACCGATGAGGTGGCACAGCGCTTCGACGTCTCGCGCACCGTCGTACGCGAAGTGGTCCGGGTCCTCGAATCGATGCACCTGGTGGAGTCCCGGCGCCGGGTCGGCGTGACCGTACGTCCCACCGAGGAGTGGAACGTCTACGACCCGCGCGTCATCCGCTGGCGCCTGGCCGGCTCCGACCGCCCGCGCCAGCTGCGCTCACTGACCGTGCTGCGCTCCGCGATCGAGCCGGTCGCGGCCGGGCTGGCGGCCCGCAACGCCACCCCCGAGCAGTGCGCCGCACTCACCGAGCAGGCCCTGGGTATGGTCGCCACCTCCCGCGGGCACCAGCTCGAGAAGTATCTGGAGCACGACGTCGCCTTCCACCGGATCGTGCTCAACGCCTCAGGCAACGAAATGTTCGCCCGGCTCGGCGATGTGGTGGCCGAAGTCCTCACCGGCCGTACGCATCACCAGGTGATGTTCGACGACCCCGATCCGGCGGCCGTGACCCTGCATGTCCAGGTGGCCGAGGCGGTCCGCGGGGGCGATGCCGCCCGGGCCGAGGAGATCACGCGTCAGATCGCCGTCGGTGCCCTCGCGGAGCTGGAAGTGCTGGCGCCCTGAGCGTCGGGCCCGCACGGCACTGCGCCGCGCCCTGAGTGTCCGGCCCTCCGGCGTCGCGCGCCGCTGAGCCTCCCGCGCCGCGCCCCTGAGAGCGTGTCTGAGATCGGGTTACGGGGTGATTTTCCGTAGTGGTCGGGGTCCTTGGCGGGTGGCGGGTCGGCCTCGGGTGAGTCGGCGGAGTATCAGGTCGGTCATGGCCCAGCGGATCATGGTTTCGGAGTGGGCCGGGTTGCGTTCGTAGTCGCAGGCCAGGCGGCGGCGTGTGGTGATCCAGGCGAACGTGCGCTCCACCGCCCAGCGCTTCGGCTGGACCTTGAAGCCGCGCTGTCCGGGGTCCTTGCGGACGATCTCCAGCGTGCGGTGCAAGACGGCAGAGGACCACTCGACGAGTCGGCCGGCGAAGCCCTGGTCGGCCCAGATCTTCTCGATGGTTGGGTGGTCCAGGCGGGTCCACAGCAGGGAGCGCTTGGCTCCGTCGCGGTCCTGGACGCTTGCGGCCAGCACGTGCACGGCCAGGAGGAGGCCGAGGGTGTCGGTGACGATGAACCGTTTGCGGCCCTTGGTCTTCTTGCCCGCGTCGAAGCCGCTGGTGGACTTCGGCACCGTGTCGGCCGCCCGCACGGACTGCGAGTCGACCAGGCCCGCGGACGGCTCAGCGGAACGGCCGTCGGCCTCGCGGACCTTGACCCGCAGCGCGTCGTGGACGCGCTCCACGGTGCCGTCGTCGTGCCACCAGGTGAAGTACCAGTACACCGTCTGGAAGGGCGGGAAATCCTTGGGCAGATACCGCCACTGGCACCCGGTCCGCGCCAAGTACAAGATCGCGTCCACGATCCGCCGACGCGGGTGCTTCTCCCGCCGCCCGCCCTTGCGACCCGTCCTTGGAGCAGGCAGCAACGGCTCAATCAACGCCCACTGTTCATCCGTCAGATCAGACGGGTAACCATCCCCAGCAGCACTCACACACCACTCAACGAGTCACCCATACAGCCGATACGGCGGATCTCAGACACGCTCTGAGTGTCCGGCCCTCCGGCGTTCGCGCGCCCCTGAGCCTCCCCCACCGCGTCCCCTGAGCCTTCAGCCCTCCGGCGTCCGCACCTCCGGCACCCCTCGCGGTGAGATATCCGACACCTCCCGAACTGTCCGCTCCGGCAGGTCGGTCCCCCTCCGGTACCCCCGGGCGCCTGAGGACTCGGCACCCTTGCTTTACTGCACCGTAACCTCTGAAACACCTCAGATCTATCGCTGCGTGACGTGGGCCACTGCCAAAATCCCAGGGTTGCCTGAATATGTGCCGTCGGGCCATGCCACGGTGACCACCCCCTCACCGGCTAAGGCCGGGACCGCCCATCCTCCCCTCACGAAGGCGAACCCCTCCATGAGTGACCGCACCACTGCGGCCGAAACGCTCGCCGCCGGGGCACCGGCGAAGAGCTCCCCCCACGTGGACGCCGGCGACGCCGGTTACAGCAAGGACCTCAAGTCCCGCCACATCAACATGATCGCGATCGGCGGCGCGATAGGCACCGGCCTGTTCCTCGGCGCGGGCGGCCGGATGGCCGGCGCGGGCCCCTCCCTCGCCGTCGCCTACGCGGTCTGCGGTGTCTTCGCCTTCTTCGTCGTCCGCGCGCTCGGCGAGCTGGTCCTGTACCGCCCGTCCTCCGGTGCCTTCGTCTCGTACGCCCGTGAGTTCATGGGCGAGAAGGGCGCCTTCGCGGCCGGCTGGCTCTACTTCCTCAACTGGTCGACCACCGCGATCGCCGACATCACCGCGGCAGCCGTCTACGCCCACTTCTGGGCCATGTTCAGCGACATCCCGCAGTGGATCCTCGCGCTGATCGCCCTCGCGGTCGTCCTGACCGCCAACCTCATCTCGGTGAAGTACTTCGGCGAGATGGAGTTCTGGTTCGCGATCGTCAAGGTCGCCGCGCTGGTCGCCTTCATGCTGGTCGGCATCTACCTGGTGGTCACGCAGACCCCGGTCGACGGTCACACCCCCGGCTTCTCCACCATCACCGACAACGGCGGCATCTTCCCGGTGGGCATGCTGCCGATGCTGCTGGTGATCCAGGGCGTCGTCTTCGCGTACGCCTCCGTCGAGCTGTGCGGCGTCGCCGCCGGTGAGACCGAGAACCCCGAGAAGATCATGCCCAAGGCGATCAACTCGATCATGTGGCGCGTGGGTCTGTTCTACGTCGGCTCGGTCGTGCTGCTCGCGCTGATCCTTCCGTACACGGCGTACTCCGGCGATCAGAGCCCCTTCGTCACCGTGATGGAGAAGCTCGGTATCCCGGGCACGGCCGGCGTGATGAACCTCGTGGTGCTGACCGCTGCGCTCTCCAGCCTCAACTCCGGCCTGTACTCCACCGGACGCATCCTGCGCTCCATGGCGCTCTCGGGCTCCGCACCCAAGTTCACCGGCAAGATGAACAAGGGCCAGGTGCCCTACGGCGGCATCCTGCTGACCGCCGGCTTCGGTGTGATCGGCGTCGGGCTCAACTTCCTGATGCCCGGCGAGGCCTTCGAGATCGTCCTCAACTTCGCCTCGATCGGCATCCTCGGCACCTGGGGCATGATCATGCTCTGCTCGCTGCTGTTCTGGCACCGCTCGCAGGACGGGCGGGTCACCCGCCCCTCCTACCGGCTGCCCTGGGCGCCGTACACCCAGATCGTCACGCTGGTCTTCCTCGCCAGCGTGGTGGTCCTGATGTGGTGGGGCGGCGGCGTGGGCCGTACGACCGTGATGTGTCTGCCGCTGATCGCGGCGGCGCTGGTCATCGGCTGGTTCACCGTCCGCCGCCGGGTGAGCGAGATCGCCGCGGAGCGCCAGGACGCCTGATACGTTGCCGGGTTTCCTTGCCTGATTCCTTGCCGGAATCCTGATGACGACAGCGGCCCCCGCGGGAGAAATCCCGCGGGGGCCGCTGCCGTCACCCCGCCCAGCCTCGGTCACGGCGGTCACGGCGGTCACGGCTCTGGCCGGCGCGGCTGCGCCCAGCGAGTGGCGTACAAACCCGCCATCGCGGGGCGCCGCCGTGACAGGCCATAGTGGTGGTCGACTTCATGTACGAGGAAGGGCAGGTTCTGCGATGTCGCAGCAGGTGCAAGGCGTGGTCGCGCCGGGGAAGAACGAGCCGGTACGAGTCGAGACGATCATCATCCCCGATCCCGGCCCGGGTGAGGCCGTGGTGAAGGTGCAGGCCTGCGGGGTCTGTCACACCGATCTGCACTACAAGCAGGGCGCGATCAACGACGACTTCCCCTTCCTCCTCGGCCATGAGGCCGCAGGCGTGGTGGAGTCGGTCGGCGACGGCGTCACGAATGTCGCGCCCGGAGATTTTGTCGTACTCAACTGGCGTGCGGTGTGCGGAAGTTGCCGGGCGTGTCTGCGCGGCCGTCCGCAGTACTGCTTCGACACCCACAACGCGAAGCAGAAGATGACGCTGACCGGGGGGACGGAGCTTTCCCCGGCGCTCGGCATCGGGGCCTTCGCCGAGAAGACCCTGGTCGCGGCCGGCCAGTGCACCAAGGTCGATCCCGCCGTCTCCCCGGCAGTCGCGGGCCTGCTCGGCTGCGGCGTGATGGCCGGCATCGGCGCCGCCATCAACACCGGCCAGGTCGGCCGCGGCGACAGTGTCGCCGTCATCGGCTGCGGAGGCGTGGGCGACGCGGCAGTCGTCGGCGCGCGCCTGGCCGGCGCGGCCCGGATCATCGCCGTCGACATCGACGACCGCAAGCTCGAGACGGCGAAGAAGATGGGCGCCACCCATACCGTGAACTCCCGCTCCACCGACCCCGTCGAGGCGATCCGCGAGCTCACCGGTGGCTTCGGCGCGGATGTCGTCATCGAGGCCGTAGGCCACCCGGAGACGTACCGGCAGGCCTTCTACGCCCGCGACCTGGCCGGCACGGTCGTCCTCGTCGGCGTGCCCACGCCCGAGATGAAGCTGGAGCTGCCGCTCCTGGATGTCTTCGGCCGCGGCGGTGCCCTCAAGTCGTCCTGGTACGGCGACTGTCTGCCCTCCCGCGACTTCCCGATGCTCATCGATCTGCACCAGCAGGGCCGTATCGACCTCAGTGCGTTCGTCACCGAGACCATCGGACTCGGCGACGTGGAGAAGGCCTTCGCCCGGATGCACGAGGGCGACGTACTGCGTTCGGTGGTGGAGTTCTGATGAACCCCCCGAACAGCGGGATCGACCATCTGGTCACCTCCGGCACCTTCTCCCTCGACGGCGGCACCTGGGACGTCGACAACAACGTCTGGATCGTCGGAGACGAGCGGGAGGCGATCGTCATCGACGCCGCTCACGACGCCCCCGCCATCCTCGATGCGCTCGACGGCCGTACGCTGCGCGCCATCGTCTGCACCCACGCGCACAACGACCACATCGATGCCGCCCCCGCGCTCGCCGACGCCACCGGCGCGCCCATCCTGCTTCATCCCGACGATCTGCCGCTGTGGAAGCAGACGCACCCCGACCGCGCCCCCGACGGCGCACTGGCCGACGGTCAGACCCTCACCGCCGGCGGCGTGACGCTCACCGTGCTGCACACCCCGGGCCATGCCCCGGGCGCCGTCTGTCTGTACGCCCCCGAGCTGTCGACGGTCTTCACCGGCGACACCCTCTTCCAGGGCGGCCCGGGCGCCACCGGCCGGTCCTTCTCGCACTTCCCGACGATCATCGACTCGATCCGGGACCGGCTGTTCACGCTGCCGCCGCAGACAGTCGTGCGTACGGGTCACGGCGACTCGACCGTCATCGGCGACGAGGCGCCCCACCTGGAGGAGTGGATTGCCTCCCCTTAGTGGCCTGCCGTGGGACGGGACCACCGGGCCAGCCGCAGCCGGCTCTCGAAGCGGAACGGCTCTCCTGTCACCGGATCGGTGAACTCCAGTACCTTCGCCAGGAGTTGAAGCGGACGGGAGAAGTCGTCGGGCTCCGGCTCCCGGACGAGAGGATAGAGCGGGTCGTCCAGGATCGGCAGCCCCAGGCTGTTCATATGGACCCGCAGCTGATGGGTGCGGCCGGTGGCCGGCAGCAGCCGGTACCGGCCGAGCCCGGCGCGGTGCTCCAGCAGCTCGATCCGGCTCTCGCTGTTCGGTTCGCCCGGCTCCTCGCGGGCGGCCAGCACCCCGCGCTCCTTCACGATCCGGCTGCGTACGGTGCGGGGCAGCGCCACCGCCGGGTCGTACGGGGCCACCGCCTCGTACTCCTTGCGCACCTGCCGCTCCTGGAACAGCGACTGATAGGCGCCCCGGTCCCCGGGCCGTACGACGAAGAGCGTGAGCCCGGCCGTCAGCCGGTCGAGCCGGTGTGCGGGCTGCAGCTGAGGCAGCGCAAGATCGCGACGCAGCCGGGCCAGCGCCGTCTCGGTGATGTGCCCGCCGCGCGGAGTGGTGGCCAGGAAGTGCGGCTTGTCGGCGATCACCACGCGCTCGTCCCGGTACACGATCCGCACCTCGAAGGGGACCGGTGCCTCGGGGGCGAAGTCCCGGTGGAACCAGAGGTAGCGCCCTTCGGCGTACGGCTCGTCGGCGCCGACCGGCCCGTTCGCGCCGACAATGCGCCCCTCCCGGAACATGGCGTCGACCTGCTCGGTCCCGATCGCATCGGCGTACCGCGCGGCGACATGGTCGCCCACCGTCGCCCAGGCGCCGTCCGGGTCGGCGGGCAGCCGCAGCCGCACCGGGTCGATCCCGTCGCGCTGGGGGAGCGGCGCGGGCGGGGCTTTGTGTCTGCGTCTCACCGACCTGACTGTATGCGCACCGCGTCGGAGGTCTGCGGAACCCCGGCCCCGCCCCCGGTCCCGGGGCCGACATCGTGCCGGAGCAGCAGCGCGATCGAGGGGAGGGGGAACAGCAGCAGGAAAAGGTTGGGAATCCACCAGGTCGGGGACCAGTCACCGCGCAGCGCCCAGAAGACGACCGCCTGCAGTCCTGCGGTGCTGGTCAGCGTCAGGGAGATGAGCATCAGCGGCCGCCAGAGGGGACGGTGACGGGCAAGCCGGCGCGTGCAGCGCCCGCGCACGAGGACAAGCGCGGCGAGCCCGGTCGCGCTGGCGGCCACGTCCAGCGGCAGGAACGAGTAGTTCCAGTCACTCATCACCGGGTCGTCGTAGTCCTTGTACGCGTACGCGGGCGGAATGAGGACGAGGAGCGAGGCCGTCCAGTAGAGGAGGAAGGTGACGTCGGTCGCCAGCATCGCCGCCTTGACCAGCCGGAAGCCACGCTGCGTCGGGACACGGCTCTTCATCAGTGCTCCATTCCGCCGCCCAGATACATCACGGCGACACCGAGGACGACGAGGGCGATACCCACGACCGTCGCCGCCCGTACCGGTTCGTCGAACAGGAGGACTCCGCCGAGGAAGGCGCCGACCGTCCCCACTCCCGACCACACGGCATACACCGGGCCGACGTTCAGGGTCTTGAGCGCCTGCGCGAGCAGGACGAACGCCGTCCCGTAGCCGATGACCACCAGGGCGGTCGGGCCGAGGCGGCTCAGTCCGTGCGAGGCCCGCAGCGCCAGGGTGGCGATCACCTCCGAGAGGATCGCGCCCGCGACCAGGACGATGCCCATCAGCTCGACTCCCGTTCCTGGTCGATGAGTTCACTCACCAGCCGGCGCAGCTGCACATGGGCGTCGCCCCGGGGTGCGGCGAGCCCGAGCAGGCGCGCCGTCCACCAGCCGTCGACCGCCATCCGGACCAGAGAGCTGACGCCGGGCGGCAGCCCGTCCGCGTCGAGGCGCTCCTGCCATGTGCGGTAGTGGCGCTGGAGCACATCGAGCACCTCGGGACCGCCGGCTGCCGCGAGCAGGGCGACCGGCACCTCGTTGCGAGGGTCGTCACCGTCCTCGGGGGACTCCGGCGGGACAGAGGCGTCGAGCCAGGCCATGGTGTACGAGCCGGCCGGCGCGTCCGGTCCGGGCAGGACCGCCTCGAACCGCTCGACCAGGCGCTGGACCACGCCCTCCACCAGGGCGCGTTTGCTGGGGAAGTGATGGAGCAGGCCGCCCTTGCTCACCCCGGCCTCCGATGCCACGGCGTCCAGCCGGACGGCGTCCACGCCGCCCTTCACCAGGAGCCGTTCCACCGCGTCGAGGAGCCGATCGCGCACCTGTCCCACCCGTCTTCCGGTACCGCTTCACAGGACCGACCGTCTGGACGGTCGAATGCAGCGTAGCATCTTGTACGGACGGCGTGTTCGACCGGCGCGGGGGCGCACTCACGGAAAGCGGAATTGTTAAATCCAGGTGGATTGGCGGGGCGCTGTCAAGAGTTGGTTGACATGAATGGCCGGATATGGTTACGGTCCATTCGCTGAATTAGTTACTGCCCTTGAGGCGGTTCCACGGCTTGTCGATCGGGGGACTTGAATGGCGAAGAAACCGAGAACTTAGATTCCGCACCCGACTTTCGGCGGGCCGCAGGGAGTGCCGTAACGCGCCCCTCGGCCCGCCCCCGGGTGCTTCTTGCAGCCCTGTACCGGAGCGGTCGCCAACGACCTGCGGACAGGCCTGCCCAGGTCAACGGCGACCTTGAATCCATCATCATCCTGTGATGTGGGTTCCCTTTCGGTTCACGTGATCACCTTCACCCGCCTCATGTGTGCGGCCATTCCTGCCCGCATGGTCAGCGGTAATGCCAGGTGCTGTATTCATGCTGCGTGAATCGCTCCTTCCCGCGCGGGAAAAGTCCGGCCGTGGGTCATGGCCGGACCAGTCGCGCGCGCATTCCAGCTGCAAGGGGAATTCTTCGTGAATGCGATAGCAGAGCAGACGGATGTCTTTTCACGGTTCGCGGCCTTCACCGTCGCGGCAGAACTGATCGAGAGCGGTCTCTATCCCTACTTCCTGCCGCTCGAGGGCCACGAGGGCGCGACCGTACGGCGCGGTGGCCGCGAACTGATCATGTGCGGCTCCAACAACTACCTCGGCCTGACCGCCGATCCCCGGGTGCGGGCCGCGGCCCGCGACGCACTCGATGTGTACGGGAGTTCCTGCACCGGCTCCCGCTTCCTCAACGGCAACATCGATCTCCACCTCCAGCTGGAGGACGAACTCGCCCGCTTCCTGGGCAAGCCCGCAGCGCTGGTGATGACGACCGGATACCAGACCAACCTCGGGGTGATCGCCGCCCTGCTGACGCCCCGTGACTACGTCCTGGTCGACAAGGACGCGCACGCCTCCCTCGTCGACGGATGCCGGCTCAGCGGCGCCAAGGTGCGCTGGTTCCCGCACAACGACGCGACCGCGCTCGCCCAGGCCCTGGAGGGGCTGCCCGACGACGCCCCCCGCCTGGTCGTCGTCGACGGCGTCTACTCCATGGAGGGCGATCTCTGCGACCTTCCCGCGATCGTGGCCGTGTGCCGGAGGTACGGCGCACGGCTGGTACTGGACGACGCACACGGTCTCGGCGTCCTCGCCTCCGGCCGCGGCACCGCCGCCCACTTCGGGCTCACCGACCAGGTGGACCTGATCACGGTCACCTTCAGCAAGTCCCTCGCCTCCCTCGGCGGTGCCGTCGCGGGCAGCGAGGAGGCGATCCACTACCTCAAACACCATGCCCGCAGCCTGATGTTCAGCGCGTCCATGACCCCCGCCAACACGGCCTCCGCGCTGGCCGCGCTGCGTATCCTGCGCGAGGAGCCCCAACTGGTCGACGCCGTACAGGCCAACGCCGCATACATACGGCGCGGACTCGCCGAAGCCGGAGTGGAGACCGGGGCGAGCACCACACCGATCATCCCCATACCGACCGCCGGCGCCCTCGAGACGCTCTCCGCCTGGCACCGCCTCATCGACCGGGGCGTCTATGTGAACCCGGTCCTCCCGCCCGCCGCCTCGCCCCGGCTGCGTACGAGCTTCATGGCCACCCACAGCGTCGGACAACTGGACCGGGTGATCGAGGCGTTCGCGGCCGAGGCGGACCTCATCCGCCCCCGCGTATGCGTGCCGTCCGGGGTGACGTCGGCATGACCCGCACAGCCCTGCCGGTCACGGGGATCGCGGCGGGGGTGTCCCCGGTCGCGTTCCCGGCGCCGGTCGCCACCCCGAGCCTCGTGGGGCTGACGTTCCTGGTACTGGTCCTGGCGCTCGCCGCGGGCGCCCTGACCGCCCGCGCGGCCGCGGACCGGCTCGAGGACCGCACCCGGCGGATGCCGGTCGCGGCGGGTCTGCTGCTGCTCGGCGCGGCCGTACCGTGTCCGCGCCCGCAGCAGACGGCCGCCACCCTGACCGTCCTCGCGGTCTGCGCATTCGCCACCGCGCTCGTCGCGGTCTCCCTCCTGTTCCCCGGGCCGGCCGCCGAACCGGCCCGGGGAACGGCCGGCCCCGGCCCGGCCGCCGTACACATCACCGTGCTGCTCGCCGGCGCGGCAGCCGGATGCGCGGCCGGCGCCCTCTGCCTGGCCGAGGCCCGCGCCGCCGCAAGCGTCCTCGCCTGTACGGGCGCACTGCTCCACCTCGCCCGCTCGGCCGCCCCTGCCCGTTCGTCCTCATGAAGGAGCCCGCACATGTCACGCGTACGACTGGCCGCACGAGCACTGCGCCTCGCGATCAACAAGGCACATGCCGATCCCACGGCGGACTACGACGCCGCCAGTGGGGACTACGACACCTTCTTCAGCCCGGTGATGGGCAAGCACTCGATAGAGGCCCTCGACACCGTGCCCGTCACCCCCGGGGACACTGTCGTGGAACTGGCCTGCGGCACCGGCCACTTGACGGAGGAGGTCGTACGGCGGCTGAACGGCAGCGGCGCGGTGTACGCCGTCGACAAGTCGCCCGGGATGCTGCAGGTCGCCAAGGACAAGGTCCTTCCCCTGGCCGACGCCGCCCCCGGTCTGCACGTGGAGCTCTCCGAGGGCGACATGGACACCTTCATCGAGTCCCGGCCCTCGGACAGCGCCGACCTGGTCGTCGTCGGCTGGGCCATCTGCTACACCAAGCCGACCCGGCTGCTCACCCAGATCGAGCGGGTACTGCGCCCCGGCGGCCGCGTCGTCGTCATCGAGACCCGTGCCGACGCCCACCGGGCGCTCACCGAACGCCTCGAGCGGATCTTCGCCGACGACCCCTCCCTGCTGACCGGCCTGATCCGGGTCACGCTCCCCAAGGACGCGGCGACCGTCGCGCGCTGGTTCATCAAGGCGGGGCTGACGGTCGACAGCCGACGCGACGGTGCACAGACCATCCCCGCCCACACCCCCGAGCAAGCCGTCGAATGGGTCCAGCGCTCCGGGGCCGCGGCCGGTTTCAAGACCGCCGTCGACAGCGACCGCGAACAGCTGGTCCTGGACCGTATCGCCGCCGGACTGCGTGAACACCTCGCCCGGCACGGCGTCCTCGACATCCAGCACACCTTCGTCGTGGTCACCGGCACCAAACAGGCCGACAGCGCGGCCGCCCGCCGCCGGGCCGTGGGCGAGGAGGCATCGGTCGTATGACGAACCCGACCAAGCAAGGCCTGCCGGCCGCGCCCGCCCCGGACACCGGGCCGGGCGGTACGCGGCCAACGGGGCCGCCCCCGGCCGCAGTCCAGCGCGTACTGCTCCGATTCGCGCAGCGGATCACCTCCCGCCCCAAGACGGTGATCCTGGTGTGGGCGGTGCTGATCGCGCTCTGTACGCCCTTCGCCCTCCAGCTGACCTCCGTCCTCACCGACCAGGGCGCGTCCAAGGTCGTGCCCGGCACCAGCAGCGCACGCGCCGAGGAACTGACGGCCACGTCCTTCCCGCACCGCTCGCAGCGCGAGGTCGTCCTCGTCCTCGAAGCCGACCGGGTCAACACACCCGAAGTGCGCCGGTTCCTGGCCGAGTTGGACACCACCATCGCCGCCCTGCAGAAGGACGGGGAGGTTGAGCGCTCCTCGTCCGCCTTCACCCTCCACCGGGACGCGACCGCGCAGTTCCTCACCGGTATCCGCGCGAGAGCAGACGCACAGGCACCGGCGGGGGATGCCGGATCCAGACGCGAATTCATCGACCGGGAGATCGCCCAGGGCCGGGTACCGGCCCCGCTGGAAGGCCCGGCGCGCGCGGCCGTCACCGCCCGGGACGCCGCGGCCGTCTCCCGTATCGCAGGGGCGTTCGCGGCCGGAACCGACTGGCAGAACTTCCCGCTCGACGTACCGGAGGAAGCCGCCGCGCGACTGATCGCCGAGGACGGCACAGCGGCACTGGCATCCGTCAGCTACACCGCCGAGGCGGGCAACGACCCCGATGTCGAGGGCCTGCGCGACTCCGCCGGCGAACTCCTCGACAAGGCGGGCCTGGGCGGACAGGCCGAGGTCCATGTCACCGGTGAGCTCGCACTCATCCACGACACCTACGAGAAGGCCGAGTCCGACAACGCTCTGATGGAGTCGGTGGCGTACGTCATCATCTTCGTCGTCCTGCTGCTCTTCTTCCGCGCCATCGTGCCCGCCGTCCTCACCCTGGTCGTCATCGGGCTCGCGATGAACGTCAGCCAGGCGGCGCTCTATCTGCTCGGCAAGGAAGTGACGCTCACTCAGTTCACCGTCACCATCATGACGTTCGTGATGCTGGGCGCGGGCGTCGACTACAGCATGCTGCTCTCCTCCCGATACCGGCAGGAGCGGCTGGCGGGCCGCGCCCCCCGCGAAGCCGCCGTCCAGGCCACGGTGCACGCGGGCGAGAGCATGCTGCTGGCCGCCATCGCCGTGGCACTGGCCTTCGGTGCGACGCTGCTGTCGCCGGTCGACTGGATTCCGCCGCTCGGCTACGGCGGGCTCCTCGGCATCCCCATCGTGCTGGCCGCCGCCCTCACTCTCACCCCCTGCCTGCTGGTCCTGCTCGGCGACCGCTTCTTCGCCCTGGGACGCGCACCGCTGTCCGACCTGGAACACACCGGCGCCGTGGGGCGCCATCTGCGCCGCACCGCCGAGTTCGCCCGCCGCCGCAAGGTGGCGATCGTCGTCGTATTCCTCGCCGTGACCGTGCCGTTCGCACTGGTCGTGGCCGACAGCCGCTCCACGGCGGACCCCGTCGCACTCAGCCCCGCCACCGACTCCCGGGACGGCTTCGAGACGGTCGCCGAACGGTGGGGGGACGCCGCGGTGCTTCCCACCGTCGTGGTCGGCGCCTCCGCGGCCGGGACCGTGGACAAGGGAGCACTCTCGGCCGACGGACAGCAGGCGGTGGCCCGGCTGACCGACCAGCTCGCCGCGACGAAGGGCGTCGCCTCCGTCGACTCCGCCACCCATCCCTTCGGCACCCGGTGGACGGCGGACGAGGTCGCAGCCATGCCCCAGAGCCTGCGCGACGACTACGTCGCCCGCGACGGCTCCCTGCGGTTCGTCGTCGCCCTCGAGGACGATCCGTACTCACCCGGCGCGGCCGCGGCCGTACAGCGCGTGGAGAAAGTGACCGCCGCGGCGCGCAGCACCGTCGGAGAACTGGATGTCGGCGGCGCGACCCAGGTGGACCGCCAGTACGGCTCCGCCCTGAGCCGCAGCTTCTGGCAGATGGTCGTGCTCGTCAGTATCGGCGTGTTCGTGATGCTGGTCATCGCGCTGCGCTCGCTGCTCGTCCCGATCCGGTTGATCGGCACGATCATGCTGAGCAATGTCTGGGCGGTGGGCCTGACCGTACTGATCTTCCACCACTGGCGCGGCGAGGCGATCATCGACGATCTGCCGATCTTCCTCACGGTCCTGATGATGGGCCTCGGGATGGACTACGAGATCTTCCTCGTCACCCGCGTACGCGACCTGGCCCGCAGCGGCCTGTCCCAGGAGGAAGCCACCCTTCAGGCGGTGGTGGACACCGGGCGCGTGATCAACGCCGCCGGCCTGGTCATGGCCGGAAGCCTCGGCACGATGGCCCTGTCCTCCACCCTGATGCTCCAGGAGTACGGAGCCGGGCTCGGCCTCGCCGTCCTGCTCGACGCCACCCTGATCCGCATGCTCTTCGTGCCGGCGACCCTGCTGCTCTTCCGCAAGTACAACTGGTGGATGCCCAGCTTCGGCCGGTCGCGGCAGAAGGCGCCGGGGTGATCCGCCATGGCCACCACGAAGCACCGGGCGCAGGCCCGTCCCGGCGCGCTCGCCCGGCTGCGCCGCCACCATGCGGCCTTCCCGCTCGCCTCGGCCGCCGCGCTCTTCGCGGTGCTCGCGGTGGTCCGGGTCGCCGGCGCGTTCGCCTTCCCGCTGATGGTGCTCTCCGTCGCGCTGAGCGCCGCCGTCCTGCTCGCACTGCCCCGCCAGGAGTGGGCGGCGGCGGGCGTGTGCCGGTTCGCCCCGCTCCCCGCGGTGGTGGGCACGACGCTGGTCGCGCTGGTGTACGCACAGACGTACTTCGCCACCCGGGCGGCCTTCGGCGACGGCGACGACAACTGGACCGTGTGGGTCCCCCGGCTCTTCGAGGACCTGGTGCCGGGCGTCCCCATGCTGGGCACGGCGGCGATGCTGCTGTGCCTCGGCGTCCTGGTCCCCGTCGTCGAGGAGGTCTGCTACCGCGGCGTCCTGTACCGGGCCGTCGAGCAACAGCGCGGCACCTACACGGCGATCGTCGTGACCGCGCTCGGCTGGTCGCTCGTGCACCTGGGCGACTACGGCCTCAACCCGCTGAACCTCAGAGTGATCTGCGGCGTACTGCCCTCCGTCTTTCTGATGGGTCTGGCGCTCGGCGTCTGCCGTGCCGTCACCGGATCCGCCCTCGCCTGCGCATGCGCGCAGGGGGCCTGCAATCTCCTGCTGCTCGGGGCCGTCGCCGTCCCGCTCTGAGCACGCACCGCAGTCCGAGCACTCACCACAGCCCGACCACTCACCACAGCCCGACCACCGATGGGATGAGTTGATGTCACGTCGTCTGTTCACCTCGGAGTCCGTCACCGAGGGCCACCCCGACAAGATCGCCGACCAGATCAGCGACACCCTGCTCGACGCCCTCCTCGCGGACGACCCGCACGCCAGGGTCGCCATCGAGACCCTGATCACCACCGGCCAGGTGCATATCGCGGGCGAGGTCAGCACCACCGCCCACGCCGACGTGCCCACCCTGGTACGGAACAAGATCCTCGAGATCGGCTACGACTCCTCCTCGAAGGGCTTCGACGGAGCCTCGTGCGGGGTCTCGGTGTCTATCGGCGCGCAGTCGCCGGACATCGCGCAGGGCGTCGACACCGGGGGAGCGGGCGACCAGGGCCTGATGTTCGGGTACGCCTGCGACGAGACCCCGGAGCTGATGCCCCTGCCGATCCACCTCGCGCACCGCTTCGCGCGCCGTCTCGCGGAGGTCCGCGGGGACGGGACCGTCCCCTATCTGCGCCCCGACGGCAAGACCCAGGTGACTGTCGAATACCTGGGCCGCCGCCCGTCCCGGCTCAACACCGTCGTCGTCTCCTCGCAGCACGCCCCGGGCATCGACCTGGACACCCTGCTCACCCCCGACATCCGCCGCTCGGTCGTGGAACACGTCCTGGGCGAACTGGCCGACGAGGGAACCAAGCTGGAGACCGACGGCTACCGCCTGCTGGTCAACCCGACGGGGCGGTTCGAGATCGGCGGTCCCATGGGCGATGCGGGAGTGACCGGCCGGAAGATCATCGTCGATACGTACGGTGGGATGGCCCGCCACGGGGGCGGCGCGTTCTCCGGCAAGGACCCGTCCAAGGTGGACCGCAGCGCGGCGTACGCGATGCGCTGGGTCGCCAAGAACGTGGTCGCGGCCGGACTCGCCCGCCGCTGCGAGGTCCAGGTCGCGTACGCCATCGGCGTCGCCGAACCCGTGGGCCTGTTCGTCGAGACCTTCGAGACCGCGGTGGTCGCCCAGCCCGTCATCGAAAAGGCCGTCACCGAGGTCTTCGACCTCCGCCCGGCCGCGCTCATCCGCGACCTCGACCTGCTGCGCCCCATCTACGCGCGGACGGCTGCGTACGGACACTTCGGCCGCGAACTCCCCGACTTCACCTGGGAACGCACCGACCGTGCGGACGCCCTGCGCCGGGCGGCGGGAATCTGACATGCGATCCGAGACCCCGTCCGACGTCCGGCTCAACGTGCCGGCCGACGTCCGGCCCGGCATGCGGATCGCCGTCACCGGCTCCATCGCCACCGACCATCTGATGACCTTCCCCGGCCGCTTCACCGACCAGCTCCTCGCCGACCAGCTCCGGCATGTCTCGCTCTCCTTCCTCGCCGACCGGCTCGAGATCCACCAGGGCGGAGTGGCCGCCAACATCGCGTACGGTCTGGCCGTCCTCGGGCATCGCCCCACCCTCGTCGGAGCCGTCGGCGCGGACTTCGCCGACCACGGCGCCCGCCTGCGGGCCGTCGGCGTCGACACCGCCTCGGTCCGTATCAGCGAAACCCTGCACACCGCACGCTTCGTCTGCACCACGGACACCGACCAGAACCAGATCGCCACCTTCTACGCCGGCGCCATGGCCGAGGCCCGCGAGATCGACCTCGCCGCGGTCGCCCGGCGCACCGGAGGTCTCGACCTCGTCCTCATCGGCGCCGACGACCCCGAGGCGATGCTCAGGCACACCGAGGCCTGCCGGTCCCTCGGGCTTCCCTTCGCGGCAGACCCCTCCCAGCAACTCGCCGGACTGGACCGCCCGCAGACCCGTCGGCTGGTGCACGGCGCCCGCTTCCTCTTCACCAACGCCTACGAGGCCGCGCTGCTGCGCGAGCGGACGGGATGGAGCGAGCGGGAGGTGCTGGGCCGGGTCGGCACCTGGATCACCACGCTGGGCGCGGACGGTGTCCGACTGGCGGGCTCCGGCGCCCCGCCAGTGCGCGTACCCGCCGTCCCGCCGGACACCGTCGCCGACCCGACCGGCGCGGGCGACGCTTTCCGGGCCGGCTTCCTCGCGGGCGTCGCACGGGGGTGGCCGCACAAGCGGGCGGCCCGCTTCGGCTGCGCCCTCGCCGCGGTCGTACTGGAGACACACGGCACCCAGGAATACACAAAGATCCCCACGGGATTCCGTGGGGATCTTGCTGGTGTCCGAGGGGGGACTTGAACTCTCCACTCGGGCGCCAGCTCATTAGTTAGCTGACCTGCGGAAACACACCCTCTGAGGCCCCTTGGACCTTGAGGCGATTGGTCATGCTCACCTGCTGTTTCTGCCCGTTCCTGGCCGGTGTTGGTCATGCGTTGGTCACGTGGCCAACTGCCCGAGCCGTCCGCTCCCCTCTTGCCCTGATCAGCCGGAAGCGTGAGGCTCGTGCACGCTGGTGCAACCCACTCGCTAGAGGAGTGCCCAATGGCCCTAAAGTTCCTCGGGATTTGGCCGAACACCCCGGACGACGGCTCGCCCACGATCTGGCTCGACGACACGACCGGAGACCTGATCATCCAGTCATGGAAGGCGGACGAGGCGACCGTCCGTCAGGCGCAGGAAGTCGGCTCGGTGCCGGGCCACTCGACCGACGTTCCGGAGCACGAGACCGTGATCCGGCTGCCCGCAAACATGCTCCAGTTCATCCCCCGCCCCGACAGTGAGGTCAACGGTGGCAACAGCGGTACGTGAAGCTCTCGCAATGGCGCAGCGCTCAGCGATGCACCTTGAGATGCGGGACAGCTACATGAGGGACGACCCCGAGTTCCTCCGCTGGCAGCACGGGCACCGGTACGACCCGAACGACCGCGAGTCGTGGTGGCGGTCATGGCTGGACGTCGTGGCCGAGACGACCGGCCGAGGCGTGGTCATGCGGCGGCTGCGCGTTGTCTCCGAGCCGCTGAGCGACTACGTGCGGTATGAGTACGACGGCACGTTCACGAACGTCGCAGCGGGGGAGGACGTGCGTTGGCTGCCTCGCTCTCGCGCCCGTGATCTGCTGCTCCCTGTGCTGGACGGCTGGGTCATGGACGAACAGACCTTGATCCTTCACCACTTCAGCGGTGACGGTCAGTGGACCGGCCCGCGCATGGAGGTCTGTCACGATCCGGCGCTCGCCAAGCAGTACGCCATGGCGTATGAGGCGGCGTGGGAACGTGCGATCCCGCACGCGGAGTACCGGCCGAGCTGAACTGACGAACACGCACCATGGCTATCTCTGCATCTTCCAGTGCCCAGCAGGCCCGGCAAGCTCTCGCGGACCGACTCGCGGAGCTGTGCCGGGATGCCGGGCTGACCGGGCGCGACATTGCCGCACGCTGCGAGTGGAGCCCGTCCAAGTCCTCTCGGATCATGAACGGCCGGACACCCCCGTCCGCTGAGGACCTTCGGGCGTGGTGCCGGGCGTGCGGGGCCGATGGCCAGGCCGAGGACCTGATTGCCATGCTTCGGACCGCCGAGGGGATGTGGGTCGGCTGGCGGCGCATGGAGCGGGCCGGGCTTAAGCAGGCGCAGGAGGCCCGCCTACCGCTGTATCAGCGGACCCGACGCTTTCGTTCTTACTCCTCGTGGCTCGTGCCCGGCATGATCCAGACGCAGCCGTACACGACGGCAGCCTTGCAAGCCATTCAGCGACGGCGCGGTCTGGTGGACGATGTGGCCGAAGCGGTGGCCGTTCGTATGGAGCGCCAGCGGGTGCTGTACGAAGGTGACCGGCGGTTCGCATTCCTCGTTGAGGAGTCCGTGATCCGGTCCGGTATCGGCGGCGCTGAGGTCATGTCCGGGCAGCTTGGCCACCTGATCTCAATTGCCTCGCTTCCCAATGTCAGCTTGGGAGTTGTGCCCATGAGGCCGGATCGGGAGCGCTGGCCGGTCGAAGGGTTTTGGATCTATGACACGGCACAGGTCAACGTCGAGTTGGTTTCCGGCTACCTCACGATCACTCAGCCCAGCGAGGTAGCCATGTACGCCGACACGTTCGGGGAGTTGGCCGACTTGGCTGTCTACGGAGCAAAAGCCCGCGCACTGATCACAGCCGCCATGAACTCCATCGAGTGATCGCGTGCAATCCCGTGCAACATCATGGACTGGCAACTGCCCGTCTCCCTACCGTCCTTGACATAGCGGAGTCACCGGGGAGGGCAGGCCATGGCGAGCGAAGGCAGGATGCACGACGCCGAATCAACTGATCATCTGGGCAGCGGTGAGGCCCGGCAGTTCCTCTCCCGCCTCTCCGGAGCATTCGGCGTAGGCGGAGTGCTCATGGTGCAGAAGAGCGACCCTGGCCCCGAAGGCGCCGACCTGGCGCCCAGTTCGACCTTGCGCTGGCCTCGGTGCGAGTGCGGGAGCCCGAAGTGTCCTGACTACAAGGCCCCGCCGAATAGGCCGACAGAGGGACTGAGCAGCAGAGTTGCCGAGGCCAACGCGCGGAGCCGTAGGGGTGGGCTGTGAGCATCAGAACGGCTATGCGGTACGTGATGCACAGGATCACCGAGCACCCGGATACGGACGTGACCTTTGAGGCCGAGTGCCTGCACTGCACATGGAAGGCGACGCCTTCTGACGACCCGGCGCCTGTCGATGTCGAGTGCATGAGCCACACGGGGCGGTCCGGGCACGCTGGTTTTCGGCACATTCGTACGTCGTTCGCCATGGTGGTCCGCGCTGAGTAGAGGCCCCCGCCCCGGCGGTGGAAACCCTGGACAGGTCGAGCGGTCGGGGCGGGTTGCACGGCGGCGCGGGGACCGATTCCCCGTACGTACGGCGAAAGGGATAGGCACGATGACCGCAGTTCCCGAGTTCGAGTTCCGCACGTCCAGTGTGTGCCAGTACAACAACAACGACCCCCGCTGTGTCGAGGTCGCCACCAACGTTCCCGGCAAGGTGATGGTCCGCAACTCCGTGAGCGGCCAGACGGTCGAGTTCACCGCCGTGGAGTGGGCGGAGTTCCTTCCTGGTGCCAAGCTGGGGGAGTTCGACGTCACGGCGTAGGGAGTCGTCATGCAGCAGTGCCCCCGGTGTGGTGGTAGCGCGGAGTCCGACCCGGAGCACTCCGGGGTGATGCGCTGCATGTCGTGCTGGGAAGTGTGGGCACTGCCAACTGAGCGGAACTGTCCCGGCAACCGGCCGATGCTCATGTCTGCACTGCGGACGCTGAACGCGTTCCGGGATCTCCGCCGCTGATCCAACAAACGAACGCCCCTGCCGATCACAGCAGGGGCGTTTCTTTGGTTTGTTCGAGCGATCAGAGCAGAGCGCGGAACGGGTTGGAATGGGCGGGCGGTTCCGGTCGGTAAGCGTCCATCTGGACGACCTTGGTTCCGTTGCTTGCCATTACTGTCCGCTTCGCCGGCTCTGGCTCCACGGTCAGCGCTGCGTTACGGGAATTATCATCGCGGACGAAGCAGCGCCAGGACGCGGAGCGTAAGCGGCTCGGCTCTGCCTGGACGGATCATGACCTGGTGTTCGCCCGCGACGGCTTCAAGCTCTACCGGGTCGAAGCAGGCGGCCCACAGGACCCGGAGAAAGTCTCGGCTCGGTGGCGCACTATGCGCACCAGGTTGAAGCTGCCCGAGGAGTTCCGTATCCACGACTGGAGGCACAGCAAGGTCACAAACGATCTGGAGGCCGGGGAGAACCCCGTAGAGGTCTCGGCGAACGTCCGGCACCACTCGCCTGGCTACACCATGGCCCGATACGGCCACTCTCGTAAGGACGGAGCGCGGAAGCTAGCCGCCTCCGGTGCGGGCCGACTCGGCCTGTCATCCCTAGTCTGACCTGGGGATTCTCCAGGCTGTTGGTCACGCCACAGCCCTGGAATGCAGAAAACCCCACGTGAAGTGGGGTCTCAGCTGGTGTCCGAGGGGGGACTTGAACCCCCACGCCCGATAAAGGGCACTAGCACCTCAAGCTAGCGCGTCTGCCATTCCGCCACCCGGACAAGGTGTCTGTCGCGCGGCCCTGGGCCGTTCCGACGTGGAAAACCATAGCAAACATTCGGCTGTGCTCGATCACGGCCCGGTTCCGTGTGACGGTCGTACGACGGCGGACAGTCGCCCTTGGGCACAGGGGGAGGTCGCGGGAGGATGAGGAGGAACCACCAGCAACGACAGTGGGAGGAATCAGCGTGAGCGAGTCGAACAGGGCCGACAGGACCAAGCCCGTCACGGGCGAGGACGAGGTCGTCGACCTCTGCCGTGAGCTGATCCGGATCGACACCAGCAACTACGGTGACCACTCGGGCCCGGGGGAGCGTGCCGCGGCGGAGTACGTAGCCGAGAAGCTCGCCGAGGTGGGGCTCGAGCCGAAGATCTTCGAATCCCACAAGGGCCGCGCCTCCACCGTGGCCCGTATCGCGGGCGAGGACCCGTCCCGGCCCGCGCTGCTCATCCACGGCCACACCGATGTCGTACCGGCCAACGCCGACGACTGGAAGCACCACCCCTTCTCCGGAGAGATCGCGGACGACTGTGTCTGGGGCCGCGGCGCGGTCGACATGAAGGACATGGACGCGATGACCCTGGCGGTCGTACGGGACCGGCTGCGCAGCGGCCGCAAGCCGCCGCGCGACATCGTGCTGGCCTTCCTCGCCGACGAGGAGGCCGGCGGCACCTACGGGGCGCGGTATCTGGTCGACAAGCACCCGGATCTCTTCGAGGGCGTCACCGAGGCGATCGGCGAGGTCGGCGGTTTCTCCTTCACCGTCAATGAGAATCTGCGGCTCTATCTCGTCGAGACGGCGCAGAAGGGTATGCACTGGATGCGCCTCACCGTCGAAGGCACCGCCGGGCACGGCTCCATGACCAACAACGACAACGCGATCACCGAGCTCTGCGAGGCCGTCGGCCGGCTCGGCCGCCACACCTGGCCGGTCAGGGTCACCAAGACCGTGAGGTCCTTCCTCGACGAGCTCTCCGACGCACTCGGAACGCCGCTCGACCCGGAGGACATGGACGCGACGCTCGCCAAGCTCGGCGGCATCGCGAAGATGGTCGGCGCCACCCTGCGCAACTCCGCGGCGCCCACCATGCTCGGCGCCGGCTACAAGGTGAACGTCATCCCCGGACAGGCCACCGCCCATGTCGACGGCCGCTTCCTGCCCGGGTACGAAGAGGAGTTCCTGGCCGACCTCGACCGGCTGCTCGGGCCGCGGGTCAAGCGGGAGGACGTGCACGGCGACAAGGCGCTGGAGACCAGCTTCGACGGTGCGCTCGTGGACGCGATGCAGGTCGCGCTCAAGGCCGAGGACCCGATTGCCCGGGCCGTCCCGTACATGCTCTCCGGCGGGACCGACGCCAAGTCCTTCGACGACCTGGGCATCCGCTGCTTCGGCTTCGCGCCGCTCAAGCTGCCGCCGGAGCTGGACTTCGCGGGCATGTTCCACGGCGTGGACGAGCGAGTGCCGGTCGACGGCCTGAAGTTCGGTGTACGCGTGCTCGACCGATTCCTGGATCAGTGCTGACCCGTATCGGCCAAGAACCGATGAACGGAAACTCCAACAATCGGCAGCGCGTGCGTACTTGACTGAAAAGAGTGAAAGTGGTCATCACCTCGTAGCCCCCCTGCTTTCTCCTCGTTACAGGTGGTGTGGTCCGCGGCTGGGACCGCATTGCCAACAAGGAGGAACAATGATCAAGAAGGTCGTCGCCGTCGCGGCTGCCACTGGTGGTCTGCTGCTCGCCGGTGCGGGCATGGCCATGGCTCACACGGGTGCCCAGGGTGCTGCGGTCAACTCGCCCGGCATCGTCTCGGGGAACGTCATTCAGGCGCCCATCCACGTGCCGGTGAACGCGTGTGGCAACACGATCTCTGTGGTCGGGCTGCTGAACCCCACCTTCGGCAACACCTGCGTCAACTACTGACGTGATGACTCGGGCCCGTGAGGGTCTGGGTTTGAACCCGGGCGGCCCCGGAGTGCGCGCCATGCACTCCGGGGCCGTCGGGCATTCCGCCTCCGGGCGCAGAAGCCCCGAGGGTACTCCTGAATCAGAAGGCAGGGTTCAATTTATGCGACAGGTCACCCGCAAGGGCCTGATCACCATGGCAGCCGCGGGCGGCGTCATCGCCTTCGGCGGTGGCTATGCGCACGCGGACGCCGGTGCTCACGGAGGCGCGTCGAATTCCCCGGGCGTACTGTCCGGGAATTCGATCCAGGCTCCGGTGCATGTCCCGGTCAATGTGTGCGGGAACACCGTAAACGTCGTCGCGCTGCTCAACCCGGCCATGGGTAACGGCTGCGCCAACGTGTCCACGTCCGGGCAGACGGGCAACAGCGGCGGGTCCCATGCCGAGGGCGGGTCGAGCAACTCTCCCGGTGTCGGCTCCGGCAACCACGTCCAGGCACCGGTCCACGTCCCCGTGAACGCCTGCGGGAACAGCGTCACCATCGGCGGCCTGCTCAACCCGGCCGTGGGCAACGAGTGCGGCAACGGCTCGGACGTCGACACTCCGCCTGGCAACCCCGGTGAACCTGGTGAGCCCGGTGAGCCCGGTGAGCCCGGTGAGCCCGGTGAACCTGGTGAGCCCGGCAACCCCGGTGAGCCCGGCAACCCTGGTGAGCCCGGCAACCCCGGCAACCCCGGCAACCCCGGTGAGCCCGGTGAGCCCGGTACGCCGGGAAACCCGGGCAACCCCGGTACGCCGGAAGTGCCGACTACTCCGTACGAGCCGAACAACCCCGGCGCGCAGAACGTCACCCAGCCCCAGGGCACCGATGAGCTGGCGCAGACCGGGGCCGGTCCGCTCGGAATGCTGATTCCGGCCGGTGCGGGTCTGCTGCTCGGGGGCGTGGTTCTGTACCGCAGGGCCCGCGCATCCGCCTGACCGCACCGCAACATCCGCCGTCATACCGGCACAGAACGGGGTGGGCACTGCAGTCGCGGTGCCCACCCCGTCGTATTCACTCGCTCACCAGGTGGCGCGCACCTGACGGATAATGCGCCGGCGCAGCCGCACTCTGCGGCTGCCGTCCCGGTGCAGACTCAGTCGGTCCAACTCCCAGTGTCCGTACTCGGCATGGTCGGTCAGTAGACGGGTCGCTTCCTTGCGGGAGACCCCGCGTGGCACGTACACGTCGACAAATTCGTATTCCGGCATCGCATCTATTGTGCGGGCAGAGCCCAGGTACGGATAGCGTCTGCACTATGTCTGATGCTGCGCAGCCCACCGCTGCCGAGGTACGTGCCGCCGCCGAGGCGGTCAAAGCCGCACTGGACCGTCACCTCGAGGCGGTCGAACACCGCACGGGCGAGGACGACCCGGCCGTCTACGACGCGTTCAACGCCCTTGCCGCCGCGGCGGAGGCGTACGACGAGCGGCTCTACGACCGCTACGACGAGGTGACACCGTTCGAGATCCCGGGGGCGGACGACTCGCTGCCGCCGTACGCGGGGCCGGAGGAGCCGAACGCGCTCACGGTGCTGATCCGCCGGGACTACGCGGTGGTGGAGCCGCAGCGTCTGCTCGCTCAGGCGCAGCGCATCGCCGACCTGGATCCCGACGAGGACCGCTCTGACAGCGCCGCGGTGGTCGGCACGAGCGTCCACGCAGCGCTGGGCGTGCTCTTCGGTGAGTACGAACCGGATGAAATCGGCTCCCGGCACAAGGAGTTCGGCCTCGAGGAGGGCGACTCCACGCTGTGGGTGTCGGCGGCGGACAACCTGCCCGAACCGGGCGAATGGCTGAGCACTCCGTTCGACCAGGCGGACCCCCAGCGGGTCGTGTGCCGGTTCGACGTCAGCTCTGTCTTCGACGAGGACGAGCTGGGCGAGGACCTGGACGACCTCGACGAAGTGCAGTCCTGACCCCGCGTGGTGTGACCCGCGATGCGGGCCCGGCCTCCTGGACGACTTCGGCGAGTCGCCCAGGAGGCCGGGCCCGCTCGGTTATGGCGTCGGCGCCAGCAGGCCTTCCAGCAGCGGCCGCAGCCGCGTCGTACGGTCCTGGGACGGGGCCTCCGCCACCGCCCGCGGCAGCGCCTGGTCCACTCCGTGCACCACCGACAGATGGCGTTCGCCGCGGCTGAACGCGGTGTAGACCCACGGCCGGCTCAGCCCCTGTGCCGCATCCCCCGGCAGTACCACGACCGCCGCGGGCCACCGCATGCCGGCCGCTTGGTGCGCGGTCAGCGCCCAACCGTGCCGGACCGCCGATTCGACCCGCTCCTTCGGTACGACGACAGGCGTGCCCTCGCAGTCCAGGTGCAGGCCCTCCGCGTCCGCCGAAACGACCGTGCCGGTCAGTGTCCGGCCGACGGCCGGGGCGTACGCGACCCGGTCGCCCGGGTCGAAGCCGCCGAACCGTCCGGAACCCGGGTTCAGTCGTTGCTTGAGCGCCGCGTTCAGCGCGCGGGTACCCGCGGAGCCGCCGTGCCCCACGGTGATCACCTGGGTCTGCTCGGTCGGCACCCCGATGGCCCGCGGCACCGAGTCCGCGACCAGCTGGACCGTGCGGTGGACCGCCTCGCCCGCGTCGCGCACCGGCACGATGACGACCTCCTTGCCGGGCGCCTCCACCTGGTTCAGCTCGCCGATGCCGATGCCCGAAACAAGCTCTCCGATCGGGCCGGGGTCCGGTGTCCGGGAGGCGATCTGCGGGCAGGCCCGGGCGGCCAGTACATCCGCGAACACGCGGCCCGCGCCCGCCGAGCACAGCACACCGGGGTCGCCGCTCAGCACCAGACGGCTGCCGTCCGGCATGGATTCCACCAGCATCGCGGCGGTCTCCACGTCCAACTGCGGTGCGTCCAGCACGATCAGGAGGTCGAGCGCGAAGGCCCCGTCCTCGTCCCGGCCGGGCCCCTGTGCGCCGGAGAGCAGCCCGGCGACGGTGACCGCAGCGGCACCGAGCCGCCGCATGCCGTTCTCACTGTGGACCGCGACGACCGCGCGCAGGCCGAGCGCAACGGCGGCCTCGGCCAGCCCGACCGGCTCGCCCCGCGACGCCTCACCGCCCGTGTGCACGACCAGGCCACTCGCCGCGACCGCGCGCACCAGCTCGGTGGGTGCCGCCGCTTCCCAGACGGTGTCGGCGCCGGTCTTGGCCAGCCGTGCCAGTCCGTCCGCGAGGCTCTCCTCGGCGAGGGCGTACCGGTCCAGTCCCAGGAGCACCGGCACGGCCGGCCGCTCGGGCTCCTCGCCGTCCTCCCCGGCTTCCTCCACCTCGTCGAGGCCGTCCTGGAACACCAGCACGGCACCTTCGGCGATGGCCTGCTGCAGCGCTTCGTCGGGGTCGGGCACCGAGCGCTCGGCCAGCGCCCCGCGCACGGCCGAGGATTCCAGCGCCGTATGGCCCTGAAGCGCCGCGCGCTCCAGTTGCCAGGCGACGAGTGCCGCCGCCCGGCGATCGTCACCCGGGCCGCACTCGGTGCCGAGCAGTGCCCGGGCGAAGCCGTCGGCCTGCTCGGGGCGGACGCCCGGAACCGAAAGTAGCCGCCAGGGGTCCTCGCGCAGGGCATCCGCGGCGCGGTCGCCGAGCACATCCGCGACCTGAGCGGCCAGCGCCTCGGGTGCGCCGCCCTCGGTGAGCACGGCCCGTACATCCGCCACGGTCTCCGGCGCTGTCGTCCGCGGGGCCCGCGCGGGCTCCGGAACCCGGTGCCGCACGGCCTCGGCCGCCGCGGGTGCGCGCCTGGGGGCCGGTGCGGGGGAGTCGAAGAACGCGGTGCCGGCCTTCTCGCCGCTCTCCACGGCCCGTACCGCCGCGAGGAGATCGGCGGCCGGCCCGCTCAGCTTGGTGCCGCTCTCGATGGGCTCGGCCTTCTCGGCCTTGCGCTGCGCGATCCTGGCCTGCAACTCCCGCTGCGCGGCCAGCTCGGCCTCGGCCTCGGAGAGCTCGGTGGTCTTGTCGCCGCCGGCGGTCTCCCCCTCGGCGGAACCGTCGCCGGCATCCTCGGCGGCATCCTCGTCGGAACCGTTGCCGGCACCCTCGGCGGGCCCCGCGGCCGTGGGCGCCTCCCGCTCGGTGGTGTCCGAGGCCGGAGCCTTCGGAGCCCCGGGGGCCTCCGGCGCGTCCGTCTCGTCCGCGGGGGCGCGGTCCTCGGCCGGGGTGCCGGGGGACGTCCCCGGGGAAGGCCGGGAAGGCACAGTCACAGCGTGCTCCAGTCCTGGTCGGGATAGCGGTGCACGGGCGCCGACACATCGTCGAGCGCCTGGCAGATCTCGTCAGGAAGACTAAGGGCCTCCACTGACAATGCGGCCGTGAGCTGCTGCGCGTTGCGCGCGCCCACGATGGGGGCCACCACTCCGGGCCGGTCCCGCACCCACGCCAGCGCCACCTCGAGCGGCGTCGCGGCCAGCCCGTCCGCCGCCGTCGCCACCGCGTCCACGATGAGGCGCGCCGCTTCGTCGAGATACGGCTCCACGAACGGCGCCATCTGCTCCGACGCGCCCCGCGAGTCCACCGGAGTCGCGGTCCGGTACTTCCCGGTGAGCACCCCGCGGCCGAGTGGCGAGGACGGCAGCAGCCCGACACCCAGGTCGAGGGCGGCCGGCAGCACCTCCCGCTCCACCCCCCGCTTCAGCAAGGAGTACTCCATCTGTGTGCTGGCCAGCCGTGTCCGCACCCCCGGCGCGGCCAGCTGCCAGGTCGCTGCCTTCGCCAGCTGCCAGCCGCAGAAGTTCGACACGCCCGCGTACCGCGCCCGCCCGCTGCTGACCGCGATGTCCAGCGCCTGGAGCGTCTCCTCCAGCGGGGTCCCGGGGTCGAAGGCATGGACCTGCCACAGGTCGACATAGTCCGTCCCGAGCCGCTCCAGCGACGCATCGAGCGCGGTGAGCAGATGGCCCCGTGAGCTGTCGAAGCGGCGGTCCGGGTCGGGCACGCTCCCGGCCTTGGTGGCTATGACGAGATCGCGCCGAGGTACGAGCCGCTCGACGAGCTGCCCCAGCAGGTATTCGGCATCCCCGCCGCCGTACACATCAGCTGTGTCGACCAGCGTCCCGCCCGCCTCCCAGAACGCCTTCAGCTGGTCGGCGGCGTCGTGCTCATCGGTGTCCCGGCCCCAGGTGAGGGTGCCGAGCCCGATCCGGGACACACGCAGGCCGGTACGGCCGAGATGCCTCTGCTCCATGGGTGCCGAGATTACTGGCCAAGGGCCCACCCCGAGAGAGCCTGTGGACAACCTCCCCCTGCCGGATCGTGCGAACGCGCGCTAGAGTCCCCGGCACACGGACGTTACTGATCAGTAAGAGGGAGCGGTTATGCGGCTCGGCATCAACCTCGGCTACTGGGGCGCGGGGATGGACGGCGACAACCTCGCCGTCGCCAAGGAGGCCGACACGCTCGGCTACGACGTCTGCTGGGCCGCCGAGGCGTACGGCTCCGACGCCCCCACCGTGCTCACCTGGGTCGCCGCCCAGACCGAGCGCATCGACGTCGGCTCCGCCATCATGCAGATCCCGGCCCGTCAGCCCGCCATGACCGCGATGACCGCCGCCACCCTCGACTCCCTCTCCGGCGGCCGCTTCCGTCTCGGCCTGGGCGTCTCGGGCCCGCAGGTCTCCGAGGGCTGGTACGGCGTCAAGTTCGACAAGCCGCTCTCCCGCACCCGCGAGTACGTCGAGATCGTCCGCAGGGCGATGTCCCGCGAGCGCCTCTCCTACGAGGGCGAGCACTGGACGCTCCCGCTGCCCGACGGCCCGGGCAAGCCGATCAAGCTCACCGTCCACCCGGAGCGCGAGCACATCCCGCTCTACATCGCCGCCATCGGGCCGAAGAACCTGGAGCAGACCGGCGAGATCGCCGACGGCGCCCTGCTGATCTTCCCGTCCGCCGACCACCTCGAGGACACCGCGATCAAGCACCTGCGCGCGGGCCGGGAGAAGGCCGGAAAGACCATGGACGGCTTCGACGTCTGTCCGACGCTGCCGCTCGCGATCGGCGACGACGTGATCGGCCTGGCCGACATGTTCCGTCCGTACACCGCCCTGTACGTCGGCGGCATGGGCAGCCGCAAGCAGAACTTCTACAACCAGCTTGCGCAGCGCATGGGCTACGAGAAGGAAGCCGTCGAGATCCAGGACAAGTATCTTTCCGGCGACAAGCAGGGCGCGGCCGCGGCCGTCCCGCACCAGCTGATCGACCAGACCGCGCTGCTGGGCTCCGTGGAGCGGATCGCCGAGCGGATGCAGGCGTACGCCGCGGCGGGCGTCACCACCCTCACGCTGGCCCCGGCCGGCTTCACGCTCGACGAGCGGCTCACCGCACTGCGGGCGGGCACCGAGGCCATGGAGCGTGCCGGGCTCGCCTAGAACCGGGGGTGTACCCCGGGAAGTCCGCGGCCGTGGTGGGGGCTCGGGGGGTCTTCCCCGCCACGGCCGTCACGGAGCACAACGCATGAAAGGCTGTCCGGGTTACTGCCTCGGTGCCCTGCGCCTTCCTCCGTTCGGCGGAGTTGTCCGGCCCAGCTGTTGCCCCACCACTTGTATGGCATTTGACTATTTCTTTGCGGATGCCCTTCACGGAGGTGGCAGTGATGCTCTCGGCCCGAGGTCTTTTCCAGGAAATCATCGACAGTGACGATGCCTTCCAGCTCTTCTGCTCCATCGCCGCCAGCGGGGAGGCCCAGGGAGGCTGGGAGAACGCCCGTATCGCCGCCCTCGTGCCCGAGAGCATGCGTGCGCTCGCGCCGAAGATCACCCGGCACGGCGCGGACGAGGACAAGCACGGCCGGCTCTTCAGCGCACTGCTGAAGAAGCGCGGCCTGGAGCCGGTCGAGGTGCCGCCCGAGACCGACTACACACGGCTGCTCGAACAGCAGGGCATCGGCCTCACCCACGACAAGCTGCGCCGCGACGAGCCGCTGACCGAAAGGGACATCGTCGTCTATCTCTCGCACAGCCGGGTCACCGAGCAGCGGGCCGCCGACCAGATGGACATGCTGGTGAAGTACTTCGGCGACCACCCGGAAGTGGGCAGGGCGATCAGAATGATCGGCAGCGACGAGGACAACCATCTGGCGTACTGCCACGAGGAGTTGCTCCGGCTGGCCGCCGAGGGACACGGCCGTACCATCCAGCAGGTGCTGCGCGAGAGCGCCCTCGCCGAGATCAGGGTCTACCGCGAGGTGAGCCTGGCAGTGATGGGACACATGGGGCGCCTGCTGCACTGGCCCAATGCCAAGTCGGCCGCGCTGACCGCCGGTATCCACGGGATGTACGCGTACGAGCGGTTCGGCGGCTGGCACCGGATGGTGGATCTGAAGATGCCGGAGCGGCGGGGCGCCCTGGACGGACCCGCCACCGCGGCATCCGCTTTCCAGGGGCCGGCCGCGCCTACAGCCAGCCGCGGCGCTTGAACAGCCGGAACAGCCCGTAGACCGCCCCGGCCATCAGCAGCACCACCGCCGGATAGGCCCACACCCACCGCAGTTCCGGCATGTGATCGAAGTTCATGCCGTAGATCCCCGCGAGCATCGTGGGGACAGCGACCATGGCCGCCCATGCCGAGATCTTGCGCAGGTCGTCGTTCTGTTGCACGCCCATCTGCGCCAGATGGGCCGACAGGACGTCCGACAACAGCCGGTCCAACCCTTCCACCTGCTCGTTCACGCGCGTCAGATGGTCGCTGACATCCCGGAAGAAGGGCTGCGAATGCTCATGGACGAACGGCACGCCCGCGCTCGCAAGACGGCTCACAGGGGCCGACAGCGGCCCGGCGGCCCGGCGGAACTCCAGCACCTGCCGCTTGAAGGTGTAGATCCGCGATGCGCTGTGGCGCGTGCCGCCGCCGCCGCTGGGCGAGAAGACCTCCGTCTCCAACTCCGCCAGGTCCACCTGGAGCTCCGCGGCGACATCGATGTAGTGGTCGACGACCGCGTCGCTGATCGCGTACAGCACCGCCGTCGGGCCGTGCTTGAGCACCTCGGGCTCGGCCTCCAGACGTACGCGCACGGCATGCAGCGGCGCGCCCTCACCGTGCCGGACCGTCACCACGAACGAGTCGCCGATGAAGACCATCAGCTCGTCGGCGGTGACGGTGTCGCTCTCCGGCTCGTACACCACCGGCTTCAGGACCATGAACAGCGAGTCGTCGTACACCTCGAGCTTGGGGCGCTGGTGAGCCTTGAGTGCGTCCTCCACCGCCAGCGGGTGCAGCCCGAACTCCGCCGAAACGTGGTCGAACTCCTTCTCGGTCGGCTCGTGCAGCCCGATCCAGAGAAAGGCGTCTCCGGTGGCCCGTGCCTCGTCCAGGGCATCGGAAAAGTCGGACGGGCCCTCGGTTCGGCGGCCGTCGCGGTAGATGGCACAGTCCACGATCACGGCGCGTATTCTTCCCTGCCTCCGGCCCGAACGCACCCCCGGGTGCCGGTCCGCCTAGGCTGACCGCATGGCCACGCTGATCCTCGTACGCCACGGACGTTCCACCGCCAACACCGCGGGGGTGCTCGCAGGCTGGACGCCGGGCGTCTCCCTCGACGGACGCGGCGCCGCGCAGGCCGCCGCGCTGCCGGGGCGGCTTGCCGCCGTGCCGCTCGCCGCCGCCGTCACCAGCCCCCTGGAGCGCTGTCTGCAGACCCTCCAGCCGCTGCTGGACGCCCGGCCGGAGCTGCAACTGCACACCGACGAGCGGATCGGCGAATGCCACTACGGCGACTGGTCGGGGCGCAAGCTCGCGGAGCTCGCCGACGAGCCGCTGATGGAGGTCGTGCAGCAGCATCCGTCCGCGGCGGCCTTCCCCGGCGGCGAGTCGATGCGGGCCATGCAGGCGCGGGCGGTCGACGCCGTACGCGACTGGAACGAACGTATCGACGCGGCGCACGGCGAGGACGCCACGTATGTGATGTGCTCGCACGGCGACATCATCAAGTCCCTGGTGGCGGACGCGCTCGGCATGCATCTCGATCTCTTCCAGCGGATCCATGTGGAGCCGTGCTCGGTCACCGCGATCCGCTACACGCGCACCCGTCCCTTCCTCCTACGCCTCGGTGACACCGGGGACTTCGGCTCCCTGGCGCCGCGCGGGAACGGCGAGGGCGGGGCCGCGGTCGTGGGGGGCGGCGCGGGCGCACCGTGATCGCTTTCGCGCAGTAGGGTGGACGGGCCGAAAACCCGCACGTCCGCTCGCCGCTCCTCCGACAGCCGTCGATACCGACCGATCCCAAGGGAGACAGAACGTGTCCCGTCAGGTGTTCCTCTACGACCCGCCGGACCGCTTCGTGGCCGGTACGGTCGGGCTGCCTGGACGCCGTACGTTCTTCCTGCAGGCTTCCGCCGCAGGGCGCGTCACCAGTGTCGCCCTGGAGAAGACCCAGGTCGCCGCGCTCGCCGAGCGGATCGACGAGCTGCTCGACGAAGTGGTGCGCCGTACCGGGGGCAACGCGCCGGTGCCGGCCATGGCGCCCGCCGACGTCACCGACACCGCGCCGCTCGACGCTCCGGTCGAGGAGGAGTTCCGGGTCGGCACGATGGCGCTGGCCTGGGACGGCGAGGAACAGCGCATGATCGTCGAGGCGCAGGCACTCGTGGAGCTCGACGCGGACTCCGCGGAGGACCTCGCGGAGGCCGAGGAGCGGCTGCTGCAGGACGAGGAGAACGGTCCGCCGATGCTGCGGGTGCGGCTGAGCGGAGCGCAGGCCAGGGCCTTTGCCAAACGCGCGCTGGACGTCGTCAACGCTGGCCGGCCGCCGTGCCCGCTGTGCAGTCTGCCGCTCGATCCGGAAGGACACGTATGCCCGCGCCAGAACGGATACCGCCGGGGCGCGTGAGCTCGGTGGACCTGCTTGCCAAGGGCGAGCTCACTGTCCGTGGACGGGTTCGTGAGGCGTCCAACGCGGTGCTGTACTGCTCGGTCTCGTACGAGGGCGAACAGGCCCACTGCGTCTACAAGCCGGTCGCCGGCGAGCGGCCGCTGTGGGACTTCCCGGACGGGACGCTCGCGCAGCGCGAGGTGGCGGCGTACGAGCTCTCCGAGGCGACCGGGTGGGGCCTGGTGCCGCCCACGGTCCTGCGGGACGGACCGTACGGCCAGGGCATGGTCCAGCTCTGGATCGAGGCCGACCCGTCGGAGTCCCTGCTCGCCCTCGTCGAGGACGAGGAGCCGGGCGAGGGCTGGAAGGCGGTCGGTTTCGCGGAGGTGGGCGAGGGGCGTACGGCGCTGCTCGTGCACGCGGACGACGTGCGGCTGCGGCGGCTTGCCGTGCTCGACGCGGTGATCAACAACGGTGACCGCAAGGGCGGGCATCTGCTGCCGACGGCGGACGGGAATCTGTACGCGATCGACCACGGGGTCACGTTCAACGTGGACGACAAGCTGCGGACGCTGCTGTGGGGGTGGGCGGGGGAGCCGCTGCCGGCGGATGCGAGCCGGACGCTGACGGAGCTGGCCGCGACCCTGACCGAGGGCGCGCCGCTCGCCACCCGTCTGGCGGAACTGCTCACCTCGGCGGAGGTGGAGGCGCTCCGGGGGAGGGTGGGGGTGCTGCTGGGGGCGGGGGTGCATCCGCTGCCGTCGGGGGAGTGGCCGGCGATACCGTGGCCCCCGGTGTGAGTTCCCGAACCCGAAACTGGGGGGAGCCCCCAGGCCCCCACTACGTGGGGGAAGGTGGGTGTGGGGACTGACGCCCCCACACCCCCAGGGACGCCACCTTCGCGGCGCGAGACGTACGGGCACCGCCAACGAGCACCGGACTGCGTCGGCTTCCCGGCACGATGCCCCACACCCCCGCGGGGTGAGGCAGACATGCGAAGCCGATGCCCCACACCCCCTGGGGCACCGCCCACGCGACGCGAGAGACACACCCCCACGAGCACCGTCCACGCGACGCGAGGGGTACACCCCCAAGAGCGCCGTCCATGCGGCGCGACGCGAGAGGCACACACCTCACGAGCATCGACCGCAGCGAGCGGCTTACGGGCCACACCCCCACGAGCATCGGCCACGCGACGCGAGCGGCACGCCCCCCATGGGCGTCGGCTTTGCTGGGTGCGGCGCGTGCGGGCTTGGCTCCGGTCACGGGCGGGGGGACGCGCAGGGGTGGAGCCGGGACGTAAAGCGTGATGTGTGGCGCACGGGAAACGGCACCCTCACGGGGTCACCTTCAGCGCGCCGTAAATCGTGCAGTCCCGGCGCAACCCCGGAGCGGACCCCAAACCCGCACCCCCCAGGACCGGACACCCCAAGGCACCCACCCGCACCCCCCAGGACCGGACACACCGGAACCCCGCACAGACCCCCGCCATCCACAAGACTGCCTATCCGGCCAAGATCGGTGATCCGGTTCGTATACGGAACACCCGTCCGGTTAGGCTCATGACATGCATGCCTGGCCCGCTTCTGAGGTCCCCGCCCTGCCTGGCAAGGGCCGCGACCTCCAGATCCACGACACCGCGACCGGTGGTCCTGTGACCCTCGACCCCGGCCCCGTCGCCCGTATCTACGTCTGCGGCATCACTCCGTACGACGCGACCCACATGGGTCACGCGGCGACCTACAACGCGTTCGACCTCGTTCAGCGCGTGTGGCTCGACACCAAGCGGCAGGTTCACTACGTCCAGAACGTGACCGACGTCGATGACCCCCTTCTGGCACGGGCCATCCGCGACGGGCACGACTGGACCGAGCTCGCCGAGCGGGAGACCGCGCTGTTCCGCGAGGACATGACCGCGCTCCGGATGCTGCCGCCGCAGCACTACATCGGCGCCGTGGAGGCGATACCCGGCATCGTGCCGCTCGTCGAGCGGCTGCGGGACGCCGGTGCCGCGTATGAGCTCGAGGGGGACATCTACTTCTCCGTCGAGTCCGACCCGCACTTCGGCGAGGTGTCGAACCTCGACGCCGAGGCGATGCGGCTGCTGTCCGCCGAGCGCGGCGGCGACCCTGACCGCCCCGGCAAGAAGAACCCGCTCGACCCGATGCTGTGGATGGCCGCCCGCGAGGGCGAGCCGAGCTGGGACGGCGCCAGCCTCGGCCTCGGCCGGCCCGGCTGGCACATCGAGTGTGTGGCTATCGCTCTGGACCACCTGGGGATGGGCTTCGACGTGCAGGGCGGCGGGTCGGATCTCGCCTTCCCCCACCACGAGATGGGTGCCTCGCACGCCCAGGCGCTCACCGGTGAGTACCCCTTCGCCAAGGCGTACGTGCACGCGGGCATGGTCGCGCTCGACGGCGAGAAGATGTCCAAGTCCAAGGGCAACCTCGTCTTCGTCTCCAAGCTGCGCCGTGACGGTGTCGACCCCGCAGCGATCCGGCTCGCGCTGCTCTCGCACCACTACCGGGCCGACTGGGAGTGGACCGACCACGTTCTCCGGGACGCCGTCGAGCGGCTCGATCGCTGGCGCGCCGCCGTCTCCCGGCCCGACGGACCCTCCGCCGACGCTCTCGTCGAGGAGATCCGCGACGCACTCGCGAACGACCTCGACGCCCCCACCGCGCTGGCGGCCGTCGACCGCTGGGCCGCTCTGCAGCAGTCCGACGGGGGTACGGACGAGGGGGCACCCGGCCTCGCCTCCCGCGCCGTCGACGCACTGCTGGGCGTAGCGCTGTAGAGCCGCCCCGGCTGCGCCCGCCGCTCCTGGACGTGCCACCCGCGTGCGCTGGGTCCAGGAGCGGCGGACGCACGCCCGTGACGGTGTACGTGCCAACGCGCCGCACACGCGCCATCAGATCACCCACCAGATCACCAACACGGCTCAGGCCATGCGGCACTTGCCGCATGGCTGGCCTGTTCGCCGCCTTCGTCGCCCGCTCCCGAAGCGCACGCCGGCAGAGGATCGGCGTCCGGCCCGGGAAGGGTGTCATTACGTCCCGGAAGCCCTGAGCATTGCTGCTCGAAGGTGATGTAACGGGACGATCCGGCCATGTGCTGCGGAGGGGCCTGTCGTGTGCTGAGGTGGGAGTATCTGCAGAACGTTTGCCGGAAGGACGAGCCATGCACCCTTCCTTCGCACGTCGGAGAGTTCTCGGAGCGGCGGCCGCGTTCGGTGGCGCCGTGCTTCTCTCCCCGCTGGGCGGGGTGGCCCGCGCGGCCGGATTCACCGGACAGCGATGGCCCACCCGTTTCCCCCTGCCGGACGGCTTCCGGCCGGAGGGCATCACCATCGGATCGAGTCCGTACGCCTACTTCGGGTCGATCGCGAGCGGCGACGTCTACCGGGTGAGCCTGGCCAGCGGCCGTGGACGCGTCATCAGCCGGGGTCTCGGTGCCGAACACCCCGTGATCGGGCTGAAGATCGACCGGCGCGAGCGGCTGTTGTTCCTCTGCGGCGGTCAGAGCCGGGAGATCCGTATCGCCGACGCCCGCTCGGGCACACTGCTGAAGACCTATACCGTCGGCTCGGACAAGACGATGGTCAACGATGTGATCCTCACGCCGGGCGCCGCCTGGTTCACGGATTCATTCACACCGCAGATCTACCGCCTCCCGCTCGGCCGGCAGGGCGAGCCGGGAGGCAAGGTGACGACCGTCCCGCTGGGCGGCGACTGGGAGCAGGGGCCCGACTTCACGGCCAACGGCATCGCGCGCACGCCGGACGGACGCGCTCTGCTGATGGTCAACTCCATGGTCGGCGGCGGTGCACTGATGCGGGTCGATCCGCGCACGGGAATCGCGCGCCGCGTCGACATCGGTGACACCCGACTCCCCAACGGCGACGGGCTGTTGCTCCTCGGCCGGCTCCTCTATGTCGTACAGCAGCGACAGAACGCCATCGACGTGCTGCGGCTCAGCGACTCGGGGCTGCAGGGCAGGGCCGTCACCCGGATCACCGATCCGGAGCGATTCAAGGTGCCCACGACGGCGGCGGCCTGGGGCGACCGGATCTATCTGCCCAACGCCCGCTTCGACGTGCAGCCGACGCCTGACACGACGTACGACGCGGTGGCGGTCGACCAGGTCTGACAGGTCTGAGCGAGCGGCCGGCCGCGACGCACAACGGCGGGGCGGCACCTCATCGGTGCCGCCCCGCCGCTCCCTGCTGAACCTCGAGCCCCTGAACCTGCCGCTGAACCGCTGAACCGCTCAGTCCCCTGTGAGTACTTCGGACCGATGGACCTCAGTCCTCCGAGGAATCTTCCTCGTCCCCGGCCTCCGCCTCGGCTTCTGCCTCGGCTCCGGATTCCGGCTCCACCCGTGGAGGCTTCGGCGGCCGCGTGCGCCCGCTGGAGGTGTCGCGCAGATACGAACTGCCCTCGCCCCCGTCGGTCGCATGCCCCGGCCCGCCGTCGCGTCGCCGCAGATACCGCTCGAACTCGCGCGCGATGGCCTCGCCGGACGCCTCGGGCAGCTCCGCGGTGTCCCGCGCCTCCTCCAGCGTCTGGACGTACTCCGCCACTTCGCTGTCCTCGGCGGCCAGTTGGTCCACCCCGAGCTGCCATGCCCGTGCGTCCTCGGGCAGTTCACCCAGCGGGATACGGAGGCCGATGAGGTCCTCCAGCCGGTTGAGGAGCGCCAGCGTCGCCTTGGGGTTGGGCGGCTGCGACACATAGTGCGGCACCGCCGCCCACAGACTCACCGCGGGCACTCCCGCGTGCGTGCACGCCTCCTGGAGGATCCCGACGATGCCGGTCGGCCCCTCGTACCTGGTCTCCTCCAGATCCATCGTCCTGGCCAGATCCGCGTCCGAGGTGATCCCGCTGACCGGCACCGGCCGGGTGTGCGGGGTGTCGCCCAGGAGCGCGCCCAGAATGACCACCATCTCGACGCCGAGCTCGTGGGCGAAGCCCAGGATCTCGTTGCAGAACGAGCGCCAGCGCATGGACGGCTCGATACCGCGGACCAGCACCAGGTCGCGCGGCTTGTCGCCGCCGATGCGGACCACGGACAGCCGGGTGGTGGGCCAGGTGATCTTCCGTACCCCGCCGTCCAGCCACACCGTGGGCCGGTTGACCTGGAAGTCGTAGTAGTCCTCGGCGTCGAGCGCCGCGAACACCTCGCCCTTCCATTCCCGGTCCAGGTGTGCGACCGCGGTGGAGGCAGCGTCGCCGGCGTCGTTCCAGCCCTCGAACGCGGCCACCATGACCGGGTCGATCAGCTCGGGTACCCCCTCGAGCTCGATCACCCAGTGCCTCCTTCCGAAGTTCCCTTTCGTACGCCCCAACCTTACGGCTTACGGGGTCCCCCGCCGCAGCCCCCTTGCACGGCAGGGTGAACTTCGGCGAGCCAGGGCACACGGCGGGGATCCGGGGCATCCGAGAGCTGATTCATCACATGATTCATCCGAGCTGTGTACGAAATTGTTCGCCCCGACCCTGGACGTTGTCGCCTGAGCGGCGCTATACATCGGATGACCAAGAGAGGTCCGATGTTCTTCTCGGGGGTGCGTGCATGAGCCAGACCGTCACGGAGTTCGAGGTTCATGACATCCGCTTCCCCACCTCGGAACAGCTCGACGGCTCGGACGCCATGAACCCGGACCCCGACTACTCCGCCGCCTATGTGGTGATGCGCGCCACCGACGGGGCCGAGGGACACGGCTTCTGCTTCACCATCGGGCGCGGCAACGATGTCACCGCCGCAGCCATCGAGGCTCTGCGGCCCTATGTGCTGGGGCGACCGGCCCCCCGTACCGCAGCCGATCTCGCCGCGCTCCACCTCGAACTCACCCACGATTCGCAACTGCGCTGGCTCGGCCCGGAGAAGGGCGTGATGCACATGGCGGCCGGTGCGGTGGTCAACGCCGCGTGGGACCTGGCGGCCAAGCGCGCCGGGCAGCCGGTGTGGGAGTTCCTCGCCTCGATGACACCCGAGGAACTCGTCTCGCTCGTCGACTTCCGATATCTCACCGACGTCCTCACTCCCGAAGAGGCGCTGCGCCTGCTGTGCGCCGCCGAACCCGGCCGGGCCGAGCGGGCCGCGGAGCTGCGCGACAAGGGCTATCCCGCCTACACCACCTCGCCCGGCTGGCTCGGGTACTCCGACGAGAAGCTGGTCGAGCTGGCCAAGGAGGCCGTCGCCGACGGCTTCGGCCAGATCAAGCTGAAGGTCGGCGGGGACATCGAGGACGACGTCCGGCGGATGAAGCTGGCCCGCGCCGCCGTCGGTCCTTCCATACGCATCGCCGTGGACGCCAATCAGCGCTGGGACGTTGCCGACGCGGTGCGCTGGATGAAGGCCCTCGCCCCGTACGAACCGCACTGGATCGAGGAGCCGACCAGCCCCGACGACATCCTCGGCCACGCCGCCGTACGCGCCGGCCAGCCGGTCAAGGTCGCCACCGGCGAACACGTCGCCAACCGCGTCGTCTTCAAACAGCTGCTCCAGGCCGGGGCCGTCGACTTCGTCCAGATCGACGCCACCCGCGTCGCCGGAGTCAACGAGAACCTCGCGATCCTGCTGCTCGCCGCCAAGTACGGCGTCCCCGTCTGCCCGCACGCCGGCGGGGTAGGACTGTGCGAACTCGTCCAGCATCTCGCCATGTTCGACTACGTCGCCGTCTCCGGCAGCTGGGAGGACCGCGTCATCGAGTACGTCGACCACCTGCACGAGCACTTCACCGACCCCGCAGTGCTCGTCTCCGGTCGCTACGCCGCCCCCCGCGTACCGGGCTTCTCGGCCCGCATGCTGCCCGCGTCGATCGCCGCGCACCGCTATCCGGAAGGGCCCGTCTGGCAGGCCCGCCGCGCCATCGAGGAGGTCAACCCATGACGGCGACAAGGGACTTCGAGGGAATGTCGGCCATGGTGACCGGCGGAGCGTCGGGCATCGGGGCCGCCGTGGCGGCACTGCTGCTCGAGCGCGGCGCCCGCGTCGCCGTACTGGACCGCGAGACGGCGGGAGCGCCCGACGGCGTCCTCGCCCTCAAGGCCGACGTCACCGACGACGCGGCCGTACGCGCGGCCGTGGACGCGGCGGCCGCGGAGTTCGGGGCGCTGCACACTGTCGTCTCCAACGCCGGCATCGGCGCCATCGGCACCGTCGTGGACAACGCCGACGACGAATGGCAGCGCGTCCTCGACATCAACGTGCTGGGCATGGTGCGGACCGCCCGGCACGCCCTGCCGCATCTGCGCCGCGCCGCCGCCGACCGCCCCGGCCATGTCTCCATCACCCAGACCTGCTCCATCGCCGCCACCGCCGGCCTGCCCCAGCGCGCCCTGTACAGCGCCAGCAAGGGCGCCGTCCTCTCCCTCACCCTCGCCATGGCCGCCGACCACGTCCGCGAGGGCATCCGCGTCAACTGTGTCAACCCCGGCACCGCCGACACCCCCTGGATCGGCCGCCTGCTCGACCGGGCCGACGACCCCGCGGCCGAACGTGCCGCCCTCGAGGCCCGCCAGCCGACCGGACGGCTGGTCGCTGCGGAAGAGGTCGCCGCCGCCGTCGTGTATCTCGCCGGCCCCGCCGCGGCCGCCGTCACGGGCACGGCACTCGCGGTCGACGGCGGAATGCAGGGCCTGCGGCTGCGCCCCGCCACCTGACTGAGCCGACACCCACCGAAGGACGGGACAATGAGAGTGCGTACGACAAGTGCCGCGGCCTGCGCAGTACTTCTGGCCGTGACCGCCCTCGCGGGCTGCAACCGTGACACGGACAGCGGGTCCGGCGGAGGCAAGGTGGGCATCGATCTGCCGCGCAGCGACAGCGACTTCTGGAACTCCTACCAGCAGTACGTCGAGAAGGGCGTCAAGGGCGGCGAGGTGGATGCGCTGTCCCTGACGAACTCCCAGAACGACATCGGAAAGCTCGTCTCCCATGTCCAGGTCTTCACCGACCAGGGTGCCAAGGCCGTCGTCATGGCTCCGCAGGACACCGGCGCGATAGCCGAGACACTCCGGACGCTGGAGGAGAAGGAGATTCCGGTCGTCAGCGTCGACACCCGGCCCGACAAGGGCAGCGTCTACATGGTGGTCCGGGCGGACAACCGCGCCTACGGCGAGCAGGCCTGCACCTACCTCGGCGAGCAGCTCAAGGGCAAGGGCAAGGTCGTCGAGTTCCAGGGCGACCTGTCGTCCATCAACGGCCGGGACCGCTCCGAGGCCTTCAAGTCGTGCATGGACAAGAACTTCCCCGGCATCAAGGTCTTCGAGCTGGCCACCGAATGGAAGGGCGACATCGCCTCCGCGAAACTCCAGTCCACGCTGGCCGCCCACCCTGACATCAACGGCATCTACATGCAGGCCGGCGGGGTCTTCCTGCAGCCCACCCTCGCGCTGCTGGAGCAGAAGAAGCTGCTCAAGGCCCCGGGCACGCCGGGCCACATCACGATCATCTCCAATGACGGCATCCCGGAGGAGCTGGACGCCATCAAGGCCGGGAAGATCGACGCCACCGTCTCCCAGCCCGCCGACCTGTACGCCAAGTACGCGCTGTACTACGCCAGGCAGGCGCTGGAAGGAAAGACCCCCAAGGAGGGGCCGACCGACCACGACTCCACGATCATCAAGATCCCGAACGGTTTCGAGGACCAGCTTCCCGCGCCGCTGGTGACCAAGGAGAACGTGGACGACCCGAAGCTGTGGGCCAACCAGCTGGAGAAGAAGAGCTAGCCATGGAACACCAGGCACCAGCTGCGGTCCACGCTGAAGGCATCGTCAAGCGTTTCGGCCCGACCGCGGCGCTGGACGGTGTGCGCCTGACCGTCGCGCCCGGTGAGGCGCACGCACTCGTCGGGCGCAACGGCGCCGGCAAGTCCACCCTCGTCAGCGTCCTCACCGGTCTGCACAGACCCGATGCGGGCACGGTGACCTTCAGCGGCCGGCCCGCGCCCGCCTTCGGGGACGCTGCGGCCTGGCAGTCCAAGGTCGCCTGCGTCTACCAGAAGTCGATGGTCGTGCCCGATCTGACCGTCGCCGAGAACCTCTTCCTGAACCATTACAGCCTGAACCGCTTCGAGAAGGGCAGCCGGTTCATCAGCTGGCGGCGGCTGCGCAAGCGGGCCGAGGAACTGCTCGCCGGATACGGCGTCAGTGTCGACCCGACCACCCGGGCGAAGGATCTCGCCGTCGAGCAGCGCCAGTTCGTCGAGATCGCGCGTGCCCTCTCCTTCGGCGCCCGGCTGATCATCCTCGACGAGCCGACCGCCCAGCTCGACGCCCGCGGCATCCAGCGGCTCTTCGACAAGCTGCGCGTACTGCAGAGCCAGGGAGTGGCGTTCCTCTTCATCTCCCACCATCTGCAGGAGGTGTACGAACTGTGCACCACCGTCACCGTCTACCGCGATGCCCGGCACGTCCTGACGGAACCGGTCTCCGGCCTCACCAAGGACGATCTGGTGCTGGCGATGACCGGTGACTCGGTGACCCGCGCCTCCACCTGGCACGCCGGCGCCGCTGTCGTACGGGACGCGGATCCGGTCCTGCGGACCGAAGGGCTCGCCCTGGAAGGCCGGTTCGAGCCGCTCGACCTCGAGGTGCGCCCCGGCGAGGTACTGGGTCTGGCCGGGGCAGCCGCCAGCGGCAACACCGCCCTCGGCGAGACCCTGGTCGGCATGCGCCGGGCGAGCGCGGGGCGGATCACCGTACGGGGCAGGGCCGTGAAGCCCGGCAGCGTCCCGCACGCTCTCGACGCCGGCATCGGCTACATCCCCGAGGACCGCCACCTCCAGGGGCTGGTCATCGGCCGCAGCGTCGCCGAGAACGCCACGCTCACCGTCACCGGCCGGCTCGGCCCCTGGGGAACCGTACTGCCGTCTCGTACAAGGGAATTCGCCCAGTCCATGATCTCTTCGCTCGACATCAAGACCCAGGGCCCTGAGCAGCCCGTCTCCGGCCTGTCCGGAGGCAACCAGCAGAAAGTCGTGGTCGCCCGCGCCCTGGCCCGCGAACCGGCCGTCCTGGTGGCGGTCCGGCCCACGGCGGGTGTGGACGTGAAGTCCAAGGACTCGCTGCTCGGTGTCGTACGACGGGTGGCGGACGAGGGCAGCGCGGCCGTGATCATCTCCGACGAGCTGGACGATCTGCGGGTGTGCGACCGAGTGCTCGCGCTCTTCCACGGGCGGGTGGTCGCCACGTTCGGGAGCGGATGGGCCGACCGGGAACTGGTCGCTGCCATGGAAGGTGTGGGGGAGCAGGAATGACCGGGACGATACGGCCCCTGACGGCCGACGATCTGAAGACCGCGGGCCCGCGCAGCCGGCTGAAGCTGATCCGGTGGAGCGACTTCTCGCTCGTGCCGGTGATCCTGGTGCTGATGGTGATCGGCTTCATCGTCTCGCCGGTCTTCCTCACCTCCAGCAACCTCATCAGCGTCGTCCAGCAGTCCTCCGAACTCAGCCTGCTGGTGCTGGGGCAGGCGCTGATCCTGATCTGCGGCCGGATGGATCTGTCCCTGGAGTCGACGATCGGCATCGCGCCCGTCATTGCCATGTGGCTGGTCCTGCCGACGGAGGGCGGGCGCTTCGCCGGCCTGGAGCTGCTGCCCGTCTGGACGGCGATCCCTCTCTGTCTGCTGGCCGGCATGGCGATCGGCGCGGTCAACGGCTTCCTGATGCTGAAGCTGCGCGTCAACGGCTTCATCGCCACCCTCGGCATGCTCACCATGCTGCGTGGCCTCCACATCGGCATCACCGAGGGCAAGTCGATCACCGATGTTCCCGAGTCCTTCCGGTACCTGGGCAAGACCGACTGGCTCGGCGCGCCGGCGGCCGTATGGATCTGCCTGGCGCTGTTCGCGATCGGCGGTGCGGCGCTGGCCTGGCTGCGGCACGGGCGTGCGTTGTACGCGATCGGCGGCAACCCGGAGGCGGCACGGGCTGCGGGTGTCCGGGTGGACCGGATCACCTGGATCGTGCTCGTGATCGGCGGTCTCCTCGCGGGTTTCGCCGGCATCCTCTACACCGGTCACTACGGCTCGGTCGCGGCCACCCAGGGCAACGGCTGGATCTTCCAGGTCTTCGCCGCGGCCGTGATCGGCGGGATCAGCCTCAAGGGCGGCCGCGGCACGCTCTTCGGTGCGCTGACCGGTGTGCTGACACTCCAGTTGGTCGTCAATGTGATGACGCTCGGCGGAGTGCCCGCGCTGTGGAACCAGTTCCTCAACGGCGCGATCATCATCGTGGCGCTGGTCATCTCCCGCTTCGCGAGCGGCGAAAAGCAGGACTAGGGCGGCCGCTGCGTGGAGCTCGTCCCCCACCCGGCCCTTCCCGTACCTGGGGCGGAGCCCCGCTTACGGGAAGGAGCGCTACAGCGAAGACCTCAGCCACTGCTCCACGCTCGCGATATGCACCGTCGCCCACGACCGCGCCGCCTCCGCGTCCCGGTCGCGGAGTGCCGACAGGATCGCCCGGTGCTCGTGGAGCGTGCGGCTGACCGCGTCCTCCTGGGTCAGTCCGCGCCAGACCCGGGCCCGCGTGGTCGGCCCGGAGAGCCCGTCCAGCAGCGAGCAGAGCACCGAATTGCCCGAGGACTGCACGATGCCACGGTGGAATTCGAGGTCGGCGGCGACCAGCTCCTCCACCGAGGGTGCGGCCCCCAGCGCGTCCAACTGGGCGCTCAGCACATCCAGTTCACTCTCGCTTATCCGGGTGGCGGCCATCGCGGTCGCGGCCGGCTCCAGGATGCGGCGCACGGCAAGGAACTCCAGGACCGTGTCGTCCCGGTGGAAGTCCACGACGAAGCTCAGCGCCTCCAGCAGCAACTGCGGATCCAGGCTGGTGACATAGGTGCCGTCGCCCTGCCGTACGTCGAGGATGCGGATGAGCGACAGGGCGCGCACCGCCTCGCGCAGCGAGTTGCGGGACAGGCCCAGCTCGGCGGCGAGTTCGCTCTCCTTCGGCAGCCGGTCGCCCGGTCGCAGCGCACCGGAGACGATCATCCCCTTGATCTTCTCGATCGCCTCGTCGGTGACTGCCATGGAAGGCCTCCTCGCTCCTCAGACATCCGATGTCTGAGCACCATTATGCGGTTCCGGAGCGCCGTATCAGCCACACCGTTCCATGCGGATACGGTCCACCGGCTTACCGCACATGACAAGCAGCGATCCCGCTGCCCGTGAAGGTGCCGATCCAGGTGGGACAGGCTCTCAGCCCCAGAGTGTGGTCGGTGCCTCCTTCCGCACCACTGGCGCGATCTCCTCCGCGAACCGCCGGAGTGTCTCGACCTGCTCACCACGGCTCAGCCCGAAACCGTCCACCGTGATCGACTGGAGGTCGTGCCGGTACACCTCGCGGTAGCCGAGGATCTTGTCGATGATCTGCTGCGGACTGCCGATCAGCTGCGGCCCGTTCGCGATGGCGTCCTCGATCGTGCGGAACGGGGTGTTGTACCCGGCTCTGCCCTCCAGATGGGGCCGGAAACTCTGCGACACCTTCGCCTCGTACAGCTCCTTGAAGCGCTCCACCGCCTGCTGCGAGGAGTCGGCGATCAGCAGCCCGCCCGAACCCGCCGCCACATGGGCGTTCGCGGGATCGTGTCCGTACTCCTCGAAGCGCCTGCGGTATTCGGCGATCAGCTTCGCGTACGCCTCCCGCGGCTGGACGGCGTTGGCGGTGAACAGCGGATCACCGTGCTGCGCCGCCAGTTCGGGCGAGTTGAGGCTGGTGGCCGAGCCGTGCCAGATCCGCGGCAGCCCGGCGTACGGGCGCGGCACCGTCGTCACACTCTTCAGCGGCGGCCGGAACTCACCCGCCCAGTCGACGTTCTCCTCGCTCCACAGCCTGCGCAGCAGTTCGTACTTCTCCTTCTGGAGATCCCACTGCCGCTTCTCGTCCAGCCCGAAGAGATCGAAGTGCCCGGCCTCCGCGCCCTTGCCGACGACCAGCTCGATCCGGCCGCGCGATATCTGGTCGAGCGTCGCGTAGTCCTCGGCGACCCGCACGGGATCGAGGATCGCGACGACCGTGACACCGGTGAGGAGTTTGATCCTGGTCGTTCGGGCGGCCAGGGCGCCCAGCAGCACGGTCGGACTGGACGACAGAAAGGCGCCCGCGTGCCGCTCGCCGATCGCGTACGCGTCGAAGCCGAGCCGTTCCGCCTCCACGCCGGTCTCGATCACCTCCTCGAACCGGTCGGCGGGGGAGAGGAGTTGACCTGTCAGCGGGTGCGGGGCGTGACCGATGATGGAGAGTACGGAAAATCTCATGGTGTCCCCTGTACGGCCGGAAACGGAGCGGGCATCCCTCCACTCTCGCTGCCGGGTATTGCGGCAGCATGAAGGCCGCGTGGCAGCGGAAAGGGGCGGCTCTCCCGCCTGGGAGAACCGCCCCTTCGCCGAACCGCCGGTCCGTCAGTTCTTCTTGCCGAGCAGGTCCTCGACCCTGCTCCTGATGCCGTCCGTCGCCAGACCCCGGATGGTCAGCGTCGTACGGCGGCGCAGCACATCGTCCGCCGTCTCGGCCCACTCGTGGTCACGCGCGTACACGACCTGCGCCCAGATCTCCGGGGCGTCGGGGTGAATCCGCTCGGCGAGCGCCGGGTCGTCGTTGGCCAGGCGCGCTATGTCGAAGGACAGCGAGCCGTAGTGCGTGGCCAGATGACGGGCGGTGTCCGCCGCCATCCGCGGTCCCGGTGTGCCACCGTCGATCAGCAGCCGGTGGGCCACCGCGTTCGGGTTGGCGATACCGGGCAGCGGAAGCTTCTTCGGCAGCGAAGCGATCGGCTCCATGTCGTCCGCCAGCGGGTGACCCGGCAGGGCAGCCAGCTTGTTCATCACCGTACGGCCGATGTGGCGGAAGGTCGTCCACTTGCCGCCGGCCACCGACAGCATGCCGCCGCTGCCCTCGGAGACGACCGTCTCCCGCTTGGCCTTCGAGGTGTCGCCGGGACCGCCGGGCAGCACCCGCAGTCCGGCGAAGGAGTACGTGATCAGATCGCGCGACAGCTGCTGGTCCCGGATGGAGAACGCGGCCTCGTCCAGGATCTGGGCCGTGTCCTTCTCGTTGACCGCGACATCCGCCGGGTCGCCCTCGTACTCCTCGTCCGTCGTGCCCAGAAGGAGCATGTCCTCCCAGGGCAGCGCGAAGGTGATCCGGTACTTGTCGATCGGGGTCGCCAGCGCGGCCTTCCAGGGGCGGGTGCGCTTGAGCACCAGGTGCGCGCCCTTGGAGAGACGGATGGACGGAGCCGCGTTCGGGTCCTCCATCCTGCGCAGGTGGTCGACCCACGGGCCGGTGGCGTTGAGCACCAGACGGGCGCTCACACCGAACTCCGTACCGTCCATGCGGTCCTTGAGCTCCGCGCCCGTGACCCTGCCCTTGGTGAAGCGCAGGCCGGTGACCTCGGCGTGGTTGAGGACGGCGGCGCCGGCCTGGACCGCCGCACGCACGGTCATCAGGGCCATGCGCGAGTCGTTCATCTGGTCGTCGCCGTACACGGCCACGGCCTTCAGATTGTCCGTACGCAGCTCGGGCACATCGCGCTGCGCCTTGGCCGCGGAGATGACATGTCCGACGCCGTCACCGAAGGCCGAGAGCGCAGAGTAGGCGAAGACGCCCGCGCCGAGCTTGGCGGCGCCGTGCGGTCCGCCCTTGTAGACCGGAAGGTAGAAGGTGAGCGGATTGGCCAGGTGCGGGGCCACGTCCCGCGACACCGCACGCCGCTCGAAGTGATTCTCCGCGACCAGCTTGACCGCGCCGGTCTGCAGATAGCGCAGACCGCCGTGGAGCAGCTTGGAGGAGGCGGAGGAGGTGGCGCCGGCGAAGTCGCCGGCGTCCACCAGAGCCACCCGCAGCCCGGACTGCGCCGCATGCCAGGCGGTGGAGATGCCCAGGATGCCGCCGCCGATCACCAGGAGGTCGTACGTCGCCTTGGAAAGCTGCTCCCGAGTTTCGGCGCGGCTCGGCAGGGAGCCGGAGGCCGGGTGCGTCCCCAGGGCAGGGACGCTCTGCAGGGTGGTCATCTCGTCTTACTCCTCGTCCTCGATCCAGCCCATGGTCCGCTCGACGGCCTTGAGCCAGCTCTTGTACTCGCGGTCGCGGGTGTCCGCGTCCATGCGGGGGGTCCATTCGGCGGCCCGACGCCAGTTGGCGCGCAGCTCGTCGGTGCTGGACCAGAAGCCGACGGCGAGGCCGGCGGCGTAGGCGGCGCCGAGGCAGGTCGTCTCGGCGACCATCGGGCGCACCACCGGTGCGTCCAGGAAGTCCGAGAGGGTCTGCATCAGCAGGTTGTTGGAGGTCATGCCGCCGTCGACCTTGAGCGCGGTCAGCTCGACGCCGGAGTCCTTGGTCATGGCGTCGGTGATCTCGCGGGTCTGCCAGGCAGTGGCCTCGAGAACGGCGCGCGCGATGTGCGCCTTGGTGACATAGCGGGTCAGGCCGGCGATCACACCGCGGGCGTCGGAGCGCCAGTACGGGGCGAAGAGCCCGGAGAAGGCGGGCACGAAGTACGCGCCGCCGTTGTCCTCGACGGAGGAGGCCAGGGTCTCGATCTCGGCGGCGCTGTTGATCAGGCCCATCTGGTCGCGCATCCACTGCACCAGCGAACCGGTGACGGCGATCGAGCCCTCGAGGGCGTACACCGGAGCCTGGTCGCCGATGCGGTATCCGACGGTCGTCAGCAGGCCGTTGTACGAGTTGACGGGCTCGCCACCGGTGTTCATCAGCATGAAGGTGCCGGTGCCGTACGTCGACTTGGCCTCGCCCTCGGCGAAGCAGGTCTGGCCGAACAGGGCCGCCTGCTGGTCACCGAGCGCGGAGGCGACCGGAACGCCCGCGAGCGCGCCGCCCTTGGCCGTGCCGTACACCTCGGCAGAGGAACGGATCTCCGGGAGCACCGCTGCCGGCACGTCCATCGACTGGAGGATCTTCTCGTCCCACTCGAGGTCGTGCAGGTTCATCAGCATGGTGCGCGAGGCGTTGGTGACGTCGGTGACGTGCACGCCGCCGTCGGTGCCGCCGGTGAGGTTCCAGATGACCCAGGAGTCCATGGTGCCGAAGAGGATCTCGCCGCGCTCGGCACGCTCCCGCAGACCCTCGACGTTGTCGAGCATCCAGCGGATCTTCGGGCCCGCGAAGTAGGAGGCCAGCGGCAGTCCGGTCTCGCGGCGGAAGCGGTCCTGGCCGACGTTGCGACCGAGTTCCTTACAGAGGGCGTCGGTGCGGGTGTCCTGCCAGACGATGGCGTTGTGGACGGGCTCGCCGGTGTTCTTGTCCCAGAGCAGCGTGGTCTCGCGCTGGTTGGTGATGCCGATCGCCTTGACGTCGGCGGAGGTGATGCCGGCCTTGGCGATGGCGCTGTCGACGACCTCCTGGACGTTCGTCCAGATCTCGGCGGCGTCGTGCTCCACCCAGCCCGGCTTCGGGAAGATCTGCTCGTGCTCCTTCTGGTCGACGGAGACGATCCGGCCGTCCTTGTCGAAGACGATGCACCGGCTGGAGGTGGTGCCCTGGTCGATGGCCGCGATGAAGGGGCCGGTGGTGTGTGCGTCGGTCACGGAGTGCTCCTGCGAGGTCTCGGGAAGATCGGCTCAGGCGAACGCGAGGTTGTAGATACCCGCTGCGAGGGCGCCGCCTATCAGCGGACCGACGACGGGTATCCAGGCGTAGCCCCAGTCCGAGCCGCCCTTGTTGGGCAGCGGCAGCAGGGCGTGCACGATGCGCGGGCCGAGGTCACGGGCCGGGTTGATCGCGTAACCGGTCGGGCCGCCGAGCGAGAGGCCGATACCGACGACGACGAACGCGGTGATCAGCGCGCCGATGGGGCCGAGACCCTTGCCGCTGTTGTTGAGGCCCTGTGTCAGGACCGCGAGCACGAGCACAACGGTGCCGATGATCTCGGTGGCGAGGTTCTGTGCCACATTGCGGACCTCCGGACCGGTGGAGAAGACACCGAGCACCGGACCGGCCTTCGGAGCGGACGGCTCGCTGACCATGCCTTCCTCGTGCGGCGCCGCGGAGATGATCTCCGGGTCCGTGAGGTGGGCCTGGAACTGTCCGTAGTACGCGATCCAGACCAGGGCGGCGCCGATCGCGGCGCCCAGCAGCTGTCCGGCGAAGTAGACCGGAACGTTGCTCCAGTCCCCGTCCTTGATCGCGATACCGACGGTGACCGCCGGGTTGAGGTGGGCTCCGGACAGCGTGCCCGTCATGTAGACCGCGGTCATGACCGCGAAGCCCCACCCGAAGGTGATTGCCAGCCAGCCGGCGTTCTGCGCCTTCGAGCGCTTGAGTACGACGGCGGCGACGACGCCACCGCCGAGCAGGATGAGTACGGCGGTACCAATGATCTCGCCGATGAAGATGTCGGAGCTGGACACCCGCGACTCCTTTGTCCTTCGTCCAGGGGAAGGCGAACCCCGGGTCCCTCCGGTGGTCCGCGCCCTCAGGTGAGGGCGTTACCGGCCCTTGGCACCGCCGAACACTCTAACGCGTATTGCCGGTAGGTGTTCGACAATGCCGACCGATGAACGGAAGTTTTGCCCCCGGGTTAACACGACGTCAAGGGTTGAGTGGCCGAAAGCTGATTCGTTACCGATGGTTGGACAAATGCCTCAGAAGCGTCCGGCGCCGAGATCCCTGGAGACGGCGCGGGCGCAGTCCCGTACCGCCGCGATCAGCTCGGAACGCAGCTCTTCCCGGTCGCAGACCCGCTCCACCGCACCGGTGATGGCGACGGCGCCGACCGGCATCCGCCGCCGGTCGTGGATGGGCGCGGCCACCGAGGCGACACCCTCCCAGGTCTCCTCCACGTCGGCTGCCCACCCGCGCGCGCGGGTGTGGTCGAGCACCGCCTCGAATGCCTCCAGGCCGGTGACGGTCCGGGGCGTGAACTCCGTGCGCTCGATCTCGGTCACTTGGGTGTGTGCCACCGGGTCGTACGCGGACAGCACCTTGCCCAGGGCGGTGGAGTGCAGTGGGTGCATGGCTCCCACCTCCAGGACCTGACGGCTGTCGTCGGGGCGGAAGACGTGGTGGATGACGAGTACGCCCTGCTGGTGCAGCACCCCGAGGTGCACGCTCTCACCGCTGGAGCGGGCCAGATCGTCCGTCCAGACAAGGGCGCGGGCGCGCAGCTCGTGCACGTCCAGATAGCTGTTTCCGAGCCGCAACAGCTCGGCGCCCAGCTGGTAGCGGCCTGATGCCGGATCCTGCTCGACGAAGCCCTCTGCCTGGAGCGTGCGCAGGATGCCGTGGGCCGTGCCCTTGGCCAGCTCCAGTGAGGACGCGATGTCGGACAGGCCCAGACGGCGCTCTCCGCCCGCGAGCAGTCGCAGCATCGCTGCTGCCCGCTCGAGCGACTGGATGTTTTTCGCCATCGAAGCGGCCCCTTCTCCTCTGCTGCAGTTCGACAATGCTGAACACTATCGGTCGATGTCGACCTTGGTCACCGTTGAGTCAGACTGCATCGCCGAAGATCATCAGACACCATGGACGACAGAATGCCGTCCGCCCCGTGGGACGCCCCCACCCACGGACGGCCCGCCCGGCTACTGTGGCTCCGTGCGCCCTCTACCGGAAGGCGCAAAGCCGACAGCCGTCGCATCCCTGGGAGTACATCCATGGCCCCGTCGCCGAACCCTTCCGCTGACAGCCGGACCCGTATCGACGCTCTTCGTGAGGCGCTTGCCACTCGTGTGGTGGTGGCTGATGGTGCGATGGGCACGATGCTTCAGGCGCAGGATCCGTCGTTGGAGGATTTCGAGAATCTTGAGGGTTGTAACGAGATTCTGAATGTGACGCGTCCGGACATTGTGCGGTCGGTGCATGCGGCGTATTTCGCTGTGGGTGTGGACTGTGTGGAGACGAACACGTTCGGTACGAACTTTGCGGCGTTGGCGGAGTACGACATTCCTGAGCGGGTGTTCGAGCTGTCGGAGTCGGGGGCGCGGATTGCGCGTGAGGTGGCGGATGAGTTCACCCTTTCGTCGGGGCGGCAGCGGTGGGTGCTGGGTTCGATGGGGCCGGGGACGAAGCTGCCGACGTTGGGGCATGCGCCGTATGTGACGTTGCGGGATGCGTATCAGCAGAATGCTGAGGGCATGATCGTTGGTGGTGCGGATGCGTTGCTGGTGGAGACGACGCAGGATCTGTTGCAGACGAAGGCGGCGGTGCTGGGTGCCCGCCGGGCGTTGGATGTGATGGGTGTGAGTCTGCCGTTGATCTGTTCGGTGACGGTGGAGACGACGGGGACGATGCTGCTTGGTTCGGAGATCGGTGCGGCGTTGACGGCGTTGGAGCCGTTGGGGATCGACATGATCGGTCTGAACTGTGCGACGGGTCCGGCGGAGATGAGTGAGCATCTGCGGTATCTGGCGCGGCATTCGCGTGTGCCGTTGTCGTGTATGCCCAATGCGGGGCTGCCGGTGCTGGGTCGTGATGGTGCGCATTATCCGTTGTCGGCGGGTGAGCTGGCGGATGCGCAGGAGACGTTTGTGCGGGAGTACGGGCTGTCGTTGGTGGGGGGGTGCTGCGGTACGACGCCGGAGCATTTGCGGCAGGTGGTGGAGCGGGTGCGTGGTGTGGTGCCCACGGTGCGGGATCCGCGTCCGGAGCCGGGTGCTGCGTCGTTGTATCAGAGTGTGCCGTTCCGTCAGGACACGGCGTATATGGCGATCGGTGAGCGGACCAACGCCAATGGCAGCAGGAAGTTCCGGGAGGCGATGCTTGAGGGCCGCTGGGACGATTGTGTGGAGATGGCGCGGGATCAGATCCGTGAGGGTGCGCACATGCTGGATCTGTGTGTGGACTATGTCGGCCGTGATGGTGTGGCGGACATGGAGGAGCTGGCGGGCCGGTTCGCGACTGCTTCGACGTTGCCGGTTGTGCTGGATTCGACGGAACTGCCGGTGTTGCGGGCGGGGTTGGAGAAGCTGGGCGGGCGTGCGGTCATCAACTCGGTCAATTATGAGGACGGGGACGGGCCGGAGTCGCGGTTTGCGAGGGTGACGGCTCTGGCGCGGGAGCATGGTGCGGCGCTGATCGCGCTGACCATTGATGAGGAGGGCCAGGCCCGCACGGTCGAGCACAAGGTTGCTGTCGCGGAGCGGCTGATTGAGGATCTGACGGGTAACTGGGGTGTGCATGAGTCGGACATTCTGATCGACTGTCTGACGTTCACGATCTGCACGGGTCAGGAGGAGTCCCGTAAGGACGGTATCGCCACGATCGAGGCGATCGGTGAGCTGAAGCGGCGTCATCCTGATGTGCAGACCACGCTGGGTCTGTCGAATATTTCCTTCGGTCTGAATCCGGCTGCGCGTGTGGTGCTGAACTCGGTGTTCCTGGATGAGTGTGTGAAGGCCGGTCTGGATTCCGCGATCGTGCATGCGTCCAAGATTTTGCCGATTGCGCGGCTGGAGGAGGAGCAGGTCAAGGTCGCCTCCGATCTGATCTACGACCGCCGTGCGGAGGGTTATGACCCCTTGCAGAAGCTCATGGAGCTTTTCGAGGGCGTCAACATGAAGTCGATGAAGGCGGGCAAGGCCGAGGAGCTGATGGCGCTGCCGCTGGAGGAGCGTCTCAAGCGGCGGATCATCGATGGTGAGAAGAACGGTCTGGAGGCGGATCTGGAGGAGGCCCTGCAGTCGAGGCCGGCGCTGGCCATCGTGAACGACACCCTGCTGGAGGGGATGAAGGTTGTCGGTGAGCTGTTCGGCTCCGGTCAGATGCAGCTGCCGTTCGTTCTTCAGTCGGCGGAGGTGATGAAGAACGCGGTGGCTTTCCTGGAGCCGCACATGGAGAAGTCCGACGCGGAGGGCAAGGGCACGATCGTGCTGGCCACGGTCCGCGGGGATGTCCATGACATCGGGAAGAACCTCGTCGACATCATTCTGTCCAACAACGGCTACAACGTCGTCAACCTCGGTATCAAGCAGCCGGTCTCCGCGATCTTGGAGGCGGCCGAGGAACACCGTGCGGATGTGATCGGCATGTCCGGTCTGCTGGTGAAGTCCACCGTCATCATGAAGGAGAACCTTCAGGAGCTGAACCAGCGCAAGATGGCCGCCGACTACCCCGTCATCCTGGGCGGCGCGGCACTGACCCGCGCCTATGTCGAACAGGACCTCCACGAAATCTACGAGGGCGAAGTCCGCTACGCCCGTGACGCGTTCGAGGGTCTGCGGCTGATGGATGCCCTGATCGCGGTCAAACGCGGTGTCCCGGGGGCTGTGCTGCCCGAACTGAAGCAGCGCCGGGTGGCCAGGCGTGATGCGCCGCTGCTTCAGGTCAGTGAGCCCGACGGTGGTGGCCGCTCGGATGTGGCGGTCGACAATCCGGTGCCCCTCCCGCCGTTCTGGGGAACGCGGGTGATCAAGGGTATCCAGCTGAAGGAGTATGCGTCCTGGCTGGATGAGGGCGCACTGTTCAAGGGCCAGTGGGGTCTCAAGCAGGCCCGTGCGGGCGGGCCGAGCTATGAAGACCTCGTCGAGAGCGAGGGCCGGCCGCGGCTGCGTGGCTTGCTGGACCAGCTCCACACCGGCAACATGCTGGAAGCAGCGGTCGTCTACGGCTACTTCCCCTGTGTGTCCAAGGGTGAGGATCTGATCCTGCTCAACGACGACGGCTCCGAGCGGACCCGTTTCTCCTTCCCGCGTCAGCGGCGCGGGCGCCGGCTCTGCCTGGCGGACTACTTCCGTCCCGAGGAATCAGGCGAGAGGGACGTGGTGGGCCTGCAGGTCGTCACCGTCGGCTCGAAGATCGGAGAGGCCACCGCCGAGCTCTTCGAGGCCGACGCCTACCGCGACTACCTCGAACTGCACGGCCTGTCCGTGCAGCTGGCCGAAGCCCTGGCCGAGTACTGGCACGCCCGGGTCCGCTCCGAGCTCGGCTTCGCCGGCGAGGACCCCGCCGACGTGGAGGACATGTTCGCCCTGAAGTACCGGGGCGCCCGTTTCTCCCTCGGATACGGAGCGTGTCCGGACCTGGAGGACCGCGCGAAGATCGCCGACCTGCTCCAGCCCGAACGGATCGGGGTCCAGCTCTCCGAGGAATTCCAGCTCCACCCCGAACAGTCCACCGACGCCATCGTCATCCACCACCCCGAAGCCAAGTACTTCAACGCACGTTAGTCGTACGAGTCGTACACTGGTCGGTCCAGTGCAGGCCGGTCGCCTGTCCCAGCGGTAGCACCGTGGGGAGAAGGTGGCCGGCCTTCTCGTCCCTCATGGAGGTGTGCCGGATGACCAGTACGGTCCCCGCGTCCTTGACCCGTTCGGCCGAAGGCTCTGCCCTGCAGGCGGTCTTTCTCGACATGGACGGCACCCTCGTGGACACCGAAGGATTCTGGTGGGACGCGGAGGTGGAGGTCTTCGCCGACCTCGGCCATGACCTCGACGAATCATGGCGGGACGTGGTGGTGGGCGGTCCCATGACGCGCAGTGCCGGCTATCTCATCGAGGCCACCGGCGCGGACATCTCGCTCTTGGAGCTGACCGTGCTGCTCAACGACCGGTTCGAGGACCGCATCAGCAGGGGTGTGCCGCTCATGCCGGGCGCCGCCCGGCTGCTCGCCGAGCTGGCCGCGCACAATGTGCCCACCGCACTGGTCTCCGCCTCCCACCGGCGCATCATCGACCGTGTCCTGGCCTCGCTGGGCCCCCAGCACTTCGCGCTGTCGGTGGCGGGCGACGAGGTGCCGCGTACGAAGCCGCACCCCGACCCGTATCTGATTGCGGCCCAGGGGCTCGGCGCCGAACCGGCGAGATGTGCGGTCGTCGAGGACACGGCGACCGGTGTCGCGGCCGCTGAGGCGGCGGGCTGCCGGGTGGTGGCGGTGCCCTCCGTGGCGCCGATCGCGCCCGCCGACGGCCGGGTGGTCGTCAGGTCGCTCGAAGAAGTCGACCTTGTTTTTCTACGCAGCCTGATCACCGCAATGAACTGATGCGTGCACTGTCCGTGTTTCTTGAATGCAAGGGAAACTCGGGGCAACGATTGTTCGATTTCGGTGATGTCCGCCCGCTGATTGCCAAGGCTCCGCGACGCGAATGCGCGGCGTGACGTTCGTCACCGTGCGTGGTGTTGTCGAGGTTTGTCTGGACCGCCCGGTACCTCGCCCAAGGGGTGCCGGGCGGACCCATGTGTCCGTATTGGTGGCGTGGTGTACGAATCATTCCGCGGCATGACCATCCACTCACAGGTATTACTGATCACTCAGCGATTACCCCTCAACTAGGGCTCGGTCACGCTTTCCTGGCGTTGCCGACTAATCTCGTCGCGAGAACTTCGTCGCCATCACCGACGCGTCTCGACGGCCACCCAGCCATTGGGAACACAGTGCCGATCGCTCTGTATCCCCGGCCCGATCGCACCGCTCCGAACGGGCGGCCGTGACGGAGTGCCCCGTGACAACGCTGTATCCCAGTGCCGGATGAGGAGAACGTCCAGGATGAACCGCAAGACTCTGGTGCTGCCGGCCGTGGTCGGTCTGCTCGCGCCCGTGCTCGTCGCCTGCGGCGCGACGGACGGCGGGTCCGGCAGCGGTGATGCCATTGTCGTGGGCACCACGGACCAGTTCACCGCCACCAAGGACGCCCCCGCGCCCCTCGACCCGGCCTATGCGTACGACACCGGTGCCTGGAACGTCCTCCGCCAGACCGTGCAGACGCTGATGCACTCGCCGCGCGGTGGCGGCGAGCCGGTGCCCGACGCGGCCCAGTCCTGCACGTTCACGGACAACGCGAGCGAGAGCTACCGCTGCAAGCTGCGCAGCGGGCTGAAGTTCGCCGACGGCACCCCCGTGACCGCCGAGGACGTCAAGTTCTCCATCGAGCGCGTGCTGGACATCGACGCCGACAACGGCACGGCGGCCCTGCTCTCGAACATCGACACCATCGAGGCCAACGGCGACGAGGTGGTCTTCCACCTCTCCACGCCCGACGCGACCTTCCCGTACAAGCTCTCGACGCCCGCCGCCGGCATCGTGAGCAAGAAGAAGTACGCCGCGAAGCAGCTCCGCGAGGGCTTTGAGATCGACGGCTCCGGCCCGTACACCATGAGGGCCGAGACCCGGGACAACCAGATCTCCAAGGTTGTCTTCAGCAAGAACCCCGAATACAAGGGCGATCTCAAGGTCCACAACGACAGGATCGAGCTGCGGTCGTTCCCGGACTCCGAGTCCATGGGCAAGGCTCTCGAGTCCGGTGACATCGACATGATGACCCGCGCGATGTCGCCCGAGCAGATCAAGGATCTCTCCGAGAACCCGAAGGAGGGCATCGAGCTCACCGAGATGCCCGGCCTGGAGATCCGCTACCTCGCCTTCAACACCAACGACCCGTCGGTGAAGAGCAAGGCGGTCCGACAGGCCATGGCGGCCGTCGTCGACCGCGGCCAGATCGCCGGTCAGGTGTACGGCGCCACTGCCGAGCCGCTCTACTCGCTCATCCCGACGAGCATCGCCGCGCACACCAACTCCTTCTACAACAAGTACGGCGACCCGAGCCCCAAGAAGGCCGCGGCCATCCTCGGTGACGCCAACATCACCACGCCGGTCAAGCTGAAGCTCCACTACACGACCGACCACTACGGCGAGGGCACGGCCAAGGAGTTCGAGGCGCTCCGGGACCAGCTGAACGCGACCAAGCTGTTCGACGTCTCCATCGAGGGCGCCGAGTGGGAGAAGTTCCGCCCCGCCCAGAAGGCCGGCGACTACGCGGTCTACGGACTGGGCTGGTTCCCCGACTTCCCGGACCCGGACAACTACATCGCCCCGTTCCTGGACAAGGGCAACTTCCTCAACAGCCCGTATGCGAGTGATGTGGCGCGTTCGCTCATCCCGCAGTCGCGGCGCGAGTCGGACCGCACCGCGGCGTCCCAGGCCTTCACGAAGATGCAGGAGATCGTCGCCCGCGACGTCCCCGTGCTGCCGCTGTGGCAGGGCAAGCAGTACGTCGCCGCCCGCAGCGATGTGACCGGCGTCGAGTGGGCGCTCAACTCCAGCTCGGACCTTCAGCTGTGGGAGCTGGGCCGCGGCACCGCCTGACCCGTACGGCATTCGGCGGGGCAGATCGCCGACCGCCGGTAAAGAGAACAGAGGCACGGTTCTGTGAAGGCACGTAACAAGTGGCTGACGGCCCCGCTCGCGGCGGGGCTGGCGGCCGGTCTGTTGAGCGGCTGTGGCACCCAGAAGGATGGCGCTGACGCCGGCGACACCAACTCGCTGGTCATAGGAATGTCGGACGAGATCCTGGCCACCGACCCGGCGGCAGGCTACGACCCGGGTTCCTGGCTGTTGTTCAACAACGTCTTCCAGTCGCTGATGAGCTTCCCCAAGGGCAGTTCCACCCCGGAGCCGGAGGCGGCCGAGAGCTGCACCTTCGACAAGGGCGGCAGCACGGTCTACCGCTGCACACTGCGCGACGGGCTGAAGTTCAGCAACGGCAACAGCCTGACGTCGGAGGACGTGAAGTTCTCCTTCGAGCGTGTGCAGAAGATCGCCAGCGACGCGGGCCCCATGCCTCTGCTCTCCACCATCGACAAGATCAAGACGCCGGACGAGAAGACCGTCGTCTTTGAGCTGAAGGTCCCCGACGCCACCTTCCCGAGCAAGATCGCCTCGGGTGCCGGCTCCATCGTTGACCACCGCGAGTACCAGGCCGACGCCCTGCGCACCGACGGCAAGGCCGTCGGCTCGGGCCCGTACAAGCTTGATTCGTACGGCAAGGACGAGGCGGGCTTCTCGATCAACTCCGACTACAAGGGCACCGCCAAGGCGCAGAACTCGGGCGTCACCCTGAAGTTCTTCCACAGCGACCAGAAGGCGCTGGCATCCGCGCTCGGTGAAGGCCAGGTCGACGTCGCCTACCGAGGACTGCCGGCGGACGACATCGCCGAACTCCACGGCTCGGCCTCGGCCGACGACCAGGGCATCGAGGTCGTCGAGGGAACCAGCGCAGAGGTGCAGCACCTGGTCTTCAACGTCAAGCACCCGGTCGTCGGCAAGCTCGGGGTGCGCAAGGCCATCGCCCATCTCATCGACCGCGACGCCCTGGTCCGGGACGTCTACCAGTCCACCGCGACCCCGCTGTACTCGATCGTCCCGGCCGGCGTCACCGGTCACAACACCGCCTTCTTCGACCTCTACGGCGGCTCCCCGCAGCCGGAACGTGCGAAGCAGGCACTGCGCGACGCCGGCATCACCGACAAGGTGAAGCTCACCCTCTGGTCCACGCCCAGCCGCTACGGCCCGGCCACCGACCAGGAGTTCAAGACGATCGCCAAGCAGCTCAACGACAGCGGGCTGTTCGACGCGACGGTGAAGTCGGTCAGCTTCGAGCAGTACGAGAAGGACATCGCGGCCGGGAAGTACGGCGTCTACGTGAAGGGCTGGATCCCCGACTACCCCGACGCCGACAACTTCACACAGCCCTTCTTCGGCCAGGGCAACGTCCTCGGAAACTACTACGAGAACACGCAGATCACCGACTCGATCCTCCCCGAGACCGCCGGCCTCGCCGACCGGTCCGCCACCGAGCGGCTGTACGGCAAGCTCCAGGACCTGGTCGCGGCCGAACTGCCGATCCTGCCGCTCTGGCAGGGCAAGCAGTACGCCGTGGCCCACGGCACCGTCACCGGTCTCGAGTGGACCCTGGACGCCTCGACCGTCTTCCGGTTCTGGGAGATCAAGAAGGTCTGACCGTCGGCCAGGACCCCGGCGCCCCGGCTGCTCACTGGGCGCCGGGGCGCACCAGACCGCTCTCGTACGCGTACACCGCGGCCTGCACACGGTCGCGCAGACTCAGCTTCGTCAGCACATGGCCCACATGCGTCTTCACGGTGGTCTCACTGACGAAGAGATCCGCGGCGATCTCGGCGTTGGACAGTCCCCGCGCGACCAGCTTGAGCACCTCCACCTCACGCTCGGTCAGCGTGTGCAGCGTGTTCGGAACCTGCTCGTCGCCGGACGGCAGATGGTCCGCGTACTTGTCGAGCAGCCGACGCGTAATGCTCGGCGCCAGCATCGCCTCGCCCGCCGCGACCACCCGGATCGCCTGCACCAGTTCATTGGCGGGCGCGTCCTTGAGCAGGAAGCCGCTCGCCCCGGCGCGCAACGCCTCCACCACGTACTCATCGAGGTCGAAGGTGGTCAGCACCAGCACCTTCGCCGGACCGTCCCGGCCGGGCCCGGTGATCTGCCGGGTCGCCTCGACCCCGTCCATACGCGGCATCCGGATGTCCATCAGCACCACATCGGGCTGCAGCGCGCGCACCTGGTCGAGAGCCTGGAGGCCGTCCCCGGCCTCGCCGACGACCGCGAGGTCCTGCTCCGCCTCCAGGATCATCCGGAAACCGGTACGCAGCAGCGGTTGGTCATCGACCAGTAGGACGCGGATAGCCACGGGTACTCCTTCGTTTAGACCGGGCCCATTCTGCCCTGGCCATCCTCTGCCGACTCGGCCGGGGAAATGCTCAGCGGATAGACCGGGGGAGTGCCGCCGAATTCCGGACAGACTGCCTGGTGGTCGCACCAGCCGCACAGCTTGGTCGGCCGCGGCCGCCAGTCGCCCGTCTCGGTGGCCTGCCTGATCGCCTCCCACAGCGCCAGCAGCTTGCGCTCCATGCGCTCCAGGTCCGCCAGGACCGGGTCGTACGTCACCACATCGCCGCTGCCCAGATACACCAGCTGAAGCCGCCGCGGAACGACGGCCTTCAGCCGCCACACCACCAGCGCGTAGAACTTCATCTGGAACAGCGCGCCCTCGCTGTACTCCGGGCGCGGAGCCTTCCCCGTCTTGTAGTCGACGATCCGCACCTCGCCGGTGGGCGCCACGTCGACCCGGTCGATGACTCCGCGCAGCCGCAGCCCGGATTCCAGCTCCGTCTCGACGAACATCTCGCGCTCGGCCGGCTCCAGGCGAGTCGGGTCCTCCAGCGAGAACCACCGCTCGACCAGCTGCTCCGCCTCGCCCAGCCAGCCCTTCAGCCGCTCGCCCTCGGCATCCCCGGCGAACAGCTCGGCCAGCTCCGGCTTCGTCTCCAGCAGCCGGGTCCACTGGCCGGGAACCATGGCCCTGGCCCGCGGAACCGTACGCTCCGCCGCCGGGTCGTCGAAGAGCCGCTCCAGGACGGCGTGCACCAGCGTGCCGCGGGTAGCTGCCTCACTGGGCTTCTCCGGCAGCTTGTCGATCACCCGGAACCGGTACAGCAGGGGACACTGCATGAAGTCGCTCGCCCGCGACGGTGACAGCGATGTGGGCTGCTGACTTGTACTCATGACCCAGACCCTACGGCCCGCCACTGACAGCGAGCGGAATACCATCGACGTCAGACCCTCGCGCACTGCAGGATCGTGCGAGTGAAGCATTCGCAACGAAGGGGACCCGTGAACGAGGACGACACGAGCGGCGAGCGCGAGCGGCCGCAGTCCGGTACGGGGGGAGTGAACCCCGACGGCGGCAAGCCGCGGCGCTCCGACGGCCCCGGTGGCGGCATCCTGATGGGCCGACCCTTCGGTGTGCCGGTGTACGTCGCCCCCAGCTGGTTCATCGTCGCCGCCCTCATCACCTGGGTCTTCGGCGACCAGATCGACCGCGTGCTCCCCGAGCTGGGCGCAGCCCGCTACCTCGTCTCACTCTTCTTCGCGGTCGCCTTCTACGCCTCCGTGCTCGTGCACGAACTGGCCCACACCGTCGCCGCGCTGCGCTTCAAACTTCCGGTGCGCCGCATCCAGCTCCAGTTCTTCGGCGGCGTCTCGGAGATCGAGAAGGAGTCCGAGAGCCCCGGCCGCGAATTCATCCTCGCCTTCGTCGGACCACTGCTCTCCCTCGTTCTGTCCGGCGTCTTCTACCTCGGGATGAAGGCCGTCGATCCCGGCACCGTCCCCGGGGTGCTGCTCGCCGGGCTGATGATCTCCAATCTCATCGTCGCCGCGTTCAATCTGCTTCCCGGTCTGCCGCTGGACGGCGGCCGGATGCTGCGCGCCGTCGTCTGGAAGATCACCGGCAAGCCGATGGCAGGTACCGTCGCGGCTGCCTGGGTCGGCCGCGCGCTCGCCGTCGCCGTCCTGATCGGACTCCCGCTGCTCACCCACACCGGCGCACTCGGCAACGCGACCGAGGACATCGGCGGCATGGAGACCGTCATGGACGCGCTGCTCGCCGCGATCCTCGCCGCGATCATCTGGACCGGGGCCGGCAACAGCCTGCGCATGGCGCGGCTGCGTGAACACCTCCCGGAGCTCGAGGCCCGCACGCTCACCAGACGTGCCGTCCCCGTCGAGTCCGACACCCCGCTCTCCGAGGCCCTGCGCCGCGCCAACGAGGCCGGCGCCCGTGCCCTGGTAGTCGTCGACGGTCACGGCGACCCGAAGGCCCTGGTCCGCGAGGCGGCCATCGTCGGCGTCCCCGAGCACCGCCGCCCCTGGGTGGCCGTCAGCGGCCTCGCCCAGGAGCTCACCGAAGGCATGAAGGTGTCGGCCGAACTCGCGGGCGAGGCACTCCTCGAGAGGCTCAGGTCCTCCCCGGCGACCGAGTACCTCGTGGTCGAGGAGACGGGCGAGATCTACGGCGTCCTGTCCACGGCCGACGTGGAGCGCGCCTTCGTGGCCGCCATGGCAAGGCCGTCTTCCTAGGGGGTCGGTTCGCCTCCGGGCGCTTTGAGCGACTGTCGACGGTCGATCGTGCTCGACCACTCGTTCCTCGCGGCCCTGGCGCGTTCTCTCTTTCGACAGCCGCGCGCCCTTCGGTTCACTCGCCGACAGTTTCACGGGGGGTCGGTGAGGTGGCGGCCCACTCGCCGGGGGGAGTACGCAGGCCGGTGAGGCGGAGGGCTCACCGGCCCACACCGCAGGCGTGGTCCTGGCGGTCGGCGGGGCCCGGTAGGCTGGTCACATGTCCGAACCGACCGGTGCCGCCCGCCGACGTGGGCCCTTCAAGGTCGGGGACCAGGTCCAGCTCACCGACCCCAAGGGACGCCACTACACGTTCACGCTCGAGGCCGGGAAGAATTTCCACACCCACAAGGGTTCCTTCCCCCACGACGAGCTGATCGGTGCTCCCGAGGGCAGTGTTGTCCGTACCACGGGAAACGTCGCCTACCTCGCGCTGCGCCCCCTGCTCCCCGACTATGTCCTGTCCATGCCCCGCGGTGCCGCCGTGGTCTACCCCAAGGACGCGGGGCAGATCCTGGCCTTCGCCGACATCTTCCCCGGCGCGCGCGTCGTCGAGGCGGGGGTGGGTTCCGGCTCGCTCAGCAGCTTCCTGCTGCGCGCCATCGGGGACCACGGCATGCTCCACTCCTACGAGCGCCGCGAGGACTTCGCCGAGATCGCCCAGCAGAACGTGGAGCGCTACTTCGGCGGTCCGCACCCGGCCTGGCAGCTGACCGTCGGCGACCTTCAGGACAACCTGACCGACGCCGACGTCGACCGCGTGATCCTGGACATGCTCGCCCCCTGGGAGTGCCTGGAGGCCGTCTCCAAGGCGCTGGTGCCCGGCGGCATCCTCTGCTGCTACGTCGCGACCACCACCCAGCTGGCACGGACCGTGGAGTCCATCCGTGAGGTCGGATGCTTCGCCGAGCCGCAGCCCTGGGAGTCGATGATCCGCAACTGGCACGTCGAAGGCCTGGCCGTCCGCCCGGACCACCGGATGATCGGCCACACCGGCTTCCTCGTCACCGCCCGTCGTCTCGCGGACGGTGTGGAGCCCCCGATGCGCCGCCGTCGTCCCGCCAAGGGTGCGTACGGCGAGGACTACGACGGTCCCAATAAGGGCTGACTCCCGCACAACGCACCGACGCCGCCGCCGAGTTCCCGTTTCACCAGGGAGAACTCGACGGCGGCGTCCTTGCGTTGACCGCACGATGAGCGCACTTTCTTTACATCAGACTTACGGACCCCGCTGTTCCGCAGCGTTGTGACATATGGCACGATGCGAGCCACCCCCGTCGGCACCGCCCTTCACAGGAGACATCCCGCGTGCAGACCTCTGCCGTACCGGACCTCGCGCACACCCACGCCCGCCCGGTGCACTGGCTCGCCACGGCGGCGGCGATGGCCGCGGTCGTCGCAGGTGCGGGGCTGTTGCAGCCCGAGGCCGCCACCGCCTCCCAGCCCGGCTCCCCGCCGCAGACGGCTACCGCCGCGGCTCCCGCGCCCGATCCCGCCGGTGTCCTGTTCCCGCTCGAATGCGGCGGTGCGAAGAGCGTGGTGACCAAGAAGGCCTCCGGCGACCTCGACGGCGACGGCAGCCCCGAGACCGTCGCGGTGGCCCGCTGTGACGCCGGCTCCGGCACCCCGCCGAGCGGCGTCTACGTACTGACCCGTGCCGGGGGAGCGGTGCCCCGCGTCGTCGCGACGCTGGTGGAGCCCGCGCAGAAGATGAGCGTCGCCGACGTCGCCGTACGTGACGGAGTCGTCACGGCGACCCTGCTCGGCTACTCCTCGCCCGAGGTGCCGCGCTGCTGTCCCGACCGGCAGGAGAAGGTCAAGTGGCAGTGGCAGGGCGGGAAGTTCGTCCGCACCACCCCGGCGCAAGCGCGGAGTGTGTGATCCGTCACTCCGCGTCGGGGCCGTAGACCTCGACCCTGTCCGAAACGCGTCGCACATGAATGCAGTCGCCCGGGCACTCCTTCGCGGAGTCCACGACATCCGTCAGGAGCGGCAGCGGAACAGGCGTTGTGGCGCCCGGGTTCTGCAGCAGTTCGTCCTCGGTGCCCTTGACGTACGCGAGCCCGTCGATGTCGAGCTCGAAGACCTCGGGGGCGTACTGGGCACAGATCCCGTCCCCGGTGCAGAGGTCCTGGTCGATCCAGACCTCCAGAGCCTCCCCGATGCCGTCGGTGGGGGCCTCGTGCTGCACGGTCATATCTCCTGCCATTTCCTTCGTCGGGTGTAGCAATGTGAAGCAAGTCGCGCCAGCTCTGACGGGTGTTGAACACTTCGACGATACCTCCGGCCGCTTTCCGATGTTGATGGGTGGGTATTCCACTGGCGTGAGGGAGAGCGCAAGGGTGAAGATCGGACACACCTCTACCGTCTTTGTGATCTAGGGGTTTCAATCACCACCCACCCAGGTAGGGTCAGGAAGCGTCCAGCTCCCCTTGGAGGAGGTGAGGACCGTGGCAGCCCACGACGACGACATCAACCGCGGCATCCGGCCGGGGCGGGGGTCTGAAGACCCAGCCGGCCAGGTTGCCTATCTCGAGCAGGAAATCGCCGTCCTGCGCCGCAAGCTCGCCGACTCTCCGCGCCATACGAGGATTCTCGAAGAGCGGATCGTCGAGCTGCAGACAAATCTGGCCGGCGTGTCCGCACAGAACGAGCGGCTCGCCAGTACGCTCCGCGAGGCCCGCGACCAGATCGTGGCCCTCAAGGAGGAGGTCGACCGGCTTGCACAGCCGCCGGCCGGCTTCGGTGTCTTCCTGCAGGCCAACGAGGACGGCACATGTGACATCTTCACCGGGGGCCGCAAGCTCCGGGTGAATGTCAGCCCCAGCGTCGAGCTCGACGAGCTCCGGCGCGGCCAGGAAGTCATGCTCAACGAGGCGCTCAACGTGGTCGAGGCCATGGAGTACGAGCGCGCCGGGGACATCGTCACCCTCAAGGAGATCCTCGAGGATGGCGAGCGCGCCCTGGTGGTCGGGCACACCGACGAGGAACGGGTGGTGCGGCTCGCGGAGCCGCTGCTGGACATCACCATCCGCCCCGGCGACGCCCTGCTGCTCGAGCCCCGCTCCGGCTACGTCTACGAAGTGGTTCCCAAGAGCGAGGTCGAAGAGCTCGTCCTCGAAGAGGTCCCGGACGTCGACTACGACAAGATCGGCGGTCTGGGCGGCCAGATCGAGATGATCCGCGACGCAGTCGAGCTCCCCTACCTCCATCCGGACCTCTTCAAGGAGCACGAACTGCGGCCGCCGAAGGGCATCCTGCTCTACGGTCCGCCCGGATGCGGCAAGACGCTGATCGCGAAGGCGGTTGCCAACTCCCTTGCCAAGAAGGTCGCCGAGGTGACCGGACAGCCCGCGGGGAAGAGCTACTTCCTCAACATCAAGGGCCCCGAGCTCCTCAACAAGTACGTCGGAGAGACCGAGCGGCACATCCGTCTCGTCTTCCAGCGTGCCCGGGAGAAGGCGAGCGAGGGTACCCCCGTGATCGTCTTCTTCGACGAGATGGAATCCCTCTTCCGCACCCGTGGTTCCGGTGTCAGCTCGGACGTGGAGAACACCATCGTCCCGCAGCTGCTCGCCGAGATCGACGGTGTGGAGGGCCTGGAGAACGTCATCGTCATCGGCGCCTCCAACCGCGAGGACATGATCGACCCCGCGATCCTGCGGCCCGGCCGGCTCGACGTCAAGATCAAGATCGAGCGTCCGGACGCGGAGGCCGCGAAGGACATCTTCGCCAAGTACCTGACGGCTTCGCTGCCCCTGCACGCCGACGACCTGTCCGAGCACAGCGGCTCGAAGGATGCCGCCGCGCACGCGATGATCCAGTCCGTCGTCGAGCAGATGTACGCGGAATCGGAGGAGAACCGCTTCCTCGAGGTCACGTACGCGAACGGCGACAAGGAAGTCCTGTACTTCAAGGACTTCAACTCCGGCGCGATGATCCAGAACATCGTCGACCGGGCCAAGAAGATGGCCATCAAAGCCTTCCTCGACCAGAATCAGAAGGGCCTTCGGGTCGCCCATCTCCTCCAGGCATGCGTGGACGAGTTCAAGGAGAACGAGGACCTGCCGAACACCACCAACCCGGACGACTGGGCCAGGATCTCCGGTAAGAAGGGCGAGCGGATTGTGTTCATCCGTACCCTTGTGACCGGAAAGCAGGGCGCGGACACCGGACGTTCCATCGACACGGTGGCCAACACAGGTCAATACCTGTAGAACGCAGACCGGCTGCGGATGCCCGGCCGGGCATCCGCAGCCGGTTGCTTTCCTGACAAGGTCCGGCCACACACCGGAGCAATGACGAAATTGATCTCCCCACCAGCGCAGAGGCGTTCTAGGCTCTTCGGTACCGCCGAGTCGCGCAGTGCGGGGACGGGCACCGCACACGCACCGGAGAGACAGCGGTACTTGAGCGCCGTTCCCGGAGGGGAGCGCCGCCGGGCAAGGAGGGCCGCATGACCGTACGGCGAGTAATGGGCATCGAGACGGAGTACGGCATCTCCGTCCCTGGCCACCCGAACGCCAATGCCATGCTCACCTCGTCCCAGATCGTCAACGCCTACGCGGCGGCGATGCACAGGGCGCGGCGCGCCCGCTGGGACTTCGAGGAGGAGAATCCGCTGCGGGACGCCCGCGGCTTCGACCTCGCCCGCGAGGCCGCCGACTCCAGCCAGCTCACCGACGAGGACATCGGCCTGGCCAATGTCATCCTCACCAACGGCGCGCGGCTCTACGTCGACCACGCCCACCCCGAGTACAGCTCACCCGAGGTCACCAACCCCCGCGACGCCGTCCTGTGGGACAAGGCCGGCGAACGCATCATGGCGGAGGCCGCCGAGCGCGCGGCCCAGCTCCCCGGGGCCCAGCCGATCCACCTCTACAAGAACAACACCGACAACAAGGGCGCCTCCTACGGGACGCACGAGAACTATCTGATGAAGCGGGAGACCGCCTTCTCGGACATCGTGCGCCATCTGACGCCCTTCTTCGTCTCCCGGCAGGTCTTCACCGGCGCGGGACGGGTCGGAATCGGCCAGGACGGCCATGAGCACGGTTTCCAGATCAGCCAGCGCGCCGACTATTTCGAGGTCGAGGTCGGGCTCGAGACCACGCTGAAGCGGCCCATCATCAACACCCGCGACGAGCCGCACTCCGACGCCGAGAAGTACCGCAGGCTCCACGTGATCATCGGCGACGCGAATCTGTCGGAGATCTCGACGTATCTGAAGCTGGGCACGACGGCCCTGGTCCTGTCGATGATCGAGGACGGGTTCATCGCGGTGGACCTGGCGGTCGACCAGCCGGTACGCACCCTGCACCAGGTCTCGCACGACCCCAGCCTCAAGCACCTGGTCACACTCCGTAGCGGCCGGACACTCACCGCGGTCCAACTGCAGATGGAGTACTTCGAGCTGGCCCGGAAGTACGTCGAGGAGCGCTTCGGCGTGGACGCCGACGACCAGACCAAGGATGTCCTGATCCGCTGGGAGGACACCCTCAACCGGCTCGAGAACGATCCGATGAGCCTGTCCGGGGAGCTGGACTGGATCGCCAAGAAGGAGCTGATGGAGGGCTACCGCCGGCGGGACAACCTGGACTGGGACGCACCGCGGCTGCACCTGGTGGACCTCCAGTACGCCGACGTGCGCCCCGAGAAGGGCCTGTACAACCGGCTGGCGGCCCGCGGGAAGATGAAACGGCTGCTGGACGAGCCGGCCGTGGAGCGGGCCGAGACGAAGCCGCCGGAGGACACCCGTGCGTACTTCCGTGGTCGTTGTCTGGAGCAGTACGCGGACGACGTGGCCGCGGCCTCCTGGGACTCGGTCATCTTCGATCTGCCGGGTCGTGACTCCCTGCAACGGGTACCGACCCTGGAGCCGCTGCGCGGCACCCGGAACCACGTCAAGGAGCTGCTGGACCGGTGCCGCACCGCGGAAGACCTGGTCCGGGTGCTCTCCGGGGGCTGAAAGGGGTCCCGTCCGGGAATCATGGAGGTGGGCCCCGGACGTTGTGCGAAGTGCGGGGCCGATGTCGGACCCCGCTTGTAGGGTCTGATCTTGACCGAACGAACTCACGTCAGGGCAAACCGAGCGGGGTGAGGGATTATGGCGACCAAGGACACCGGCGGCGGACAGCAGAAGGCCACGCGTTCCACTGAGGAGACCGAGGAGCAGACGCAGGAAGCGCAGGCTTCGGAGGACCTCAAGGAGCGCCAGGAGAAGCTGTCGGACGACGTCGACTCCGTACTGGACGAGATCGACGACGTGCTCGAGGAGAATGCCGAGGACTTCGTTCGCTCATTTGTCCAAAAAGGCGGACAATAGCGGACATGTCCGAACCTGCCGACGTGAAGCGACGGTGTACCGGCTGCCATCGGGCGCTATCGCTCACTTCTTTCGCTGCGGACCAGAATCGGCGAGATGGGCTCCAGGTGCGGTGTCGGGATTGCGCGGCGGAATATGGCGCCGCGTACTACCGACGCCGCCGGGAGGCGGTCGGGAACGCCGTGCATCAGAAGGCGGATGTTCCACCAGGGCGCACGTTGTTCCGCGCTTGCGGTGAGATCAAGCCGCACGGTCAGTGGCATCCCAACGCGACCGCCTCCGACGGCCTGTCGACGCGCTGCAAGGCGTGCAGGGCCGCCGGGGGGCGTGCGGGTGGCTTCAAGCGTCAGTACGGCATCACCGAGGCCGAGCGGGACCAGATTCCTGTCGCAGAGGGGCATCTGCTCGATCTGTCAGGCTGCTCCAGCAGTACACGTGGATCACTGCCATGAGACGGGTAGGGTCCGTGGCGTACTGTGCTTCAACTGCAATTCGGCCATTGGCAAGTTGGGGAACGATCCCGACACCTTGCGCCGGGCAATCGCATACCTGGAAGGAAACGCGTGGAAGCCAACACTCGTAGCACCGGGCGTCTACCAGCTGCCTTCCTGACGCCGGGCTCCTCGTCATTCATGGACTTCCTGGGCCAGCACTCCCCGGAGATGCTGCCCGGCAAGCGCGTCCTGCCGCCCGTCCAGGGAGTCATCGAGGCGCCGCACGGCACCACCATCGTCGCGACGACCTTCCCCGGCGGCGTGGTGCTTGCCGGTGACCGGCGGGCGACCATGGGCAACATGATCGCGCAGCGCGACATCGAGAAGGTCTTCCCGGCCGACGAGTACTCGGCCGTGGGTATCGCCGGCACCGCCGGCCTCGCCGTGGAGATGGTCAAGCTCTTCCAGCTCGAGCTGGAGCACTTCGAGAAGGTCGAAGGCGCCCAACTCTCCTTGGAGGGCAAGGCGAACCGGCTTTCCACCATGATCCGCAGCAACCTCGGCATGGCCATGCAGGGCCTGGCCGTGGTTCCGCTCTTCGCCGGCTACGACGTCGATCGCGAGAAGGGCCGCATTTTCTCGTACGACGTGACGGGCGGCCGCTCCGAGGAGCACGGATACGCGGCCACCGGCTCCGGCTCGATCTTCGCCCGTGGCGCGATGAAGAAGCTCTACCGCGAGGACCTGACGGAGCAGCAGGCCACCACCCTGGTCATCCAGGCGCTGTACGACGCGGCCGACGACGACTCGGCGACCGGCGGGCCCGATGTGGCCCGGCGGATCTATCCGATCGTCACCGTCATCTCCGAGGACGGCTTCCGCAGGCTCACCGAGGCCGAGTCCTCCGAGATCGCCCGCGCGATCCTGGAGCGGCGCCTCGAACAGCCCGACGGCCCGCGCGCCGCGCTGCTCTGATGTACTCGCCACTGACAGAAAGGGACGGATAGCCGGTGTCGACGCCGTTCTATGTCTCACCCCAGCAGGCCATGGCGGACCGGGCGGAATACGCCCGCAAAGGAATCGCCCGTGGTCGCAGCCTCGTTGTGATGCAGTACACCGACGGCATCGTCTTCGTCGGTGAGAACCCGTCCCGTGCGCTGCACAAGTTCAGCGAGATCTACGACCGCATCGGCTTCGCCGCAGCCGGTAAGTACAACGAGTACGAGAACCTGCGCATCGGCGGCGTGCGCTACGCCGATCTGCGCGGATACACCTACGACCGCGATGATGTGACGGCCCGTGGCCTCGCCAACGTCTATGCCCAGACGCTGGGCACGATCTTCTCCAGTGCGGCCGAGAAGCCGTACGAGGTGGAGCTGGTCGTCGCCGAGGTCGGTGCCACCCCGGACGGCGACCAGATCTACCGGCTGCCGCACGACGGATCGATCGTGGACGAGCACGGCTCGGTCGCGGTCGGCGGCAGCGCGGAGCAGATCAGTACCTTCCTCGACCAGCGGCACCGCGACGGGATGTCCCTGGCCGAGGCGCTGAAGCTGGCCGTACAGGCCCTGTCCAACCAGACCAACGGCAGCGATCGGGAGATCCCCGCAGAGCGGCTGGAGGTCGCGGTCCTGGACCGTACGCGCCCCCAGCAGCGGAAGTTCAAGCGCATCGTCGGACGGCAGCTGTCCCGGCTGCTCGAGGCCGACGGCGCTGCATCGACCCCGACGGACGCGCCGTCGGACGAGGAGACCGAGGACGGCGGGGAGTAGTCCCCACGACTCGTACGGCTGCGCCCCGGATCCGCCCCCGCGTGGTCCGGGGCGCAGCCGTGTACGGGGCCGGAGCGGTCAGGGGAGCGCCCAGTGGTGCAGGCGCCCGCCGTCCCGGGTGAGCCAGGTGCCGTCGCCGAGCGGGGTCACGTCGCCACCGACGGGCACCGGGTAGCGCAGCCGGCCCAGCGGGTGCAGGGTCACCGCGTCCCACAGCCAGTGACGGACCGCCGCCGGCCGCCCGGGGAAGTAGACCTGGCCGGTGACCACGAGATGCGCGGCGTCGAGGAGGAAGGCGCCGGTGAACTCGTCGTTGTCGGGGTCGAGGGCCACCTCGGCGAGATCGAAGAGCCCGACCTGCTCGTCGGTGGTCACGTCGTGTGACGCGAGTTCGTCGCGGTCGTCGTTGAACGCAATTCCCTCGGCACGTCGCAGGGTCAGCGCTCGCGAGGTACCCGGCAGGAAGTCGATCACCTCGCGCATCATTGTGCCGCCGCGGATGTGTAATCCGTCATGGCGCGGCTCGATCCACCACGTCGACCAGCTGTACCAGGCCGTCCAGCAGGAGAGAGCGAGCATCGAACTGTCCGGATGCCACCGCTGTGTGATGTCGGAGGCGACGGCGCCGATCGGCCGCCGTGCCAGGACCGTGCCGGACGCGGCGTCCAGGAGGAGCAGGGTGTCCCGGGCATATCCGTGCTTCGGCGGATCGTCGTGGACCAGCACCGCCGGGGTGTCTTCGGTGGCGAGCGTCGGCACGACGACGCTGACCAGCCCTCCGTCCGGGCTCACCGCCGGGGCACCGGGCGGCCTGGGGTCCCACCGTCCGCCGTGCCAGGGGGCGTGGGACACCTTCCAGCGGGTGGTGCCGTCGGGGTCCAGGGCGCGGATCCCCGTCCCCTCGGCGACGACGAGGCCGCCGTCGGGCAGCGGCGTCGCCTTGGCGTGCGGCGGGAGGGGCAGCGACTGCGTGGGAGACCGCGTGCCGGAGAGGAACGCATCCCGGTCGTGGATCTCCAGCCCCTCGTCCGTTCTGGCGGAGAGCCGTGCGCCGGGGAGTGGGGCGAGGGATCCCGCTGCGGGGACCGTCCCGATCAGATGGGCGTCGATCGGGGCGTCCGCCGTACTCATCATGATCGCGATCGTTCCACGGAGGGTCCCGCGGGCTCAAGCGGAGGGGGCGCGGGCCGACGAGTCCCGGACGACCAGAGTCACCGGGAGGTCGCCCTCCTGGGGCGGGCGCCCCTCGAGGACCGCGAGCAGCGCGGACATACCGCGCTCGCCGACCCGTTCCGCGGGCAGGCTCACCGTGGTGAGCTCGGGCTCCACGGCCGTGGCGAGTGCGAGGTCGTCGAAGCCGGTGACCGACACGTCCTCGGGCACCCGCAGGCCCAGCCGCCGCACCGCCTTGCAGGCGCCGGCGGCCTGGATGTCGTCGTCGCAGACGATGGCCGTGGGCCGGGGCCCGGGGCCGCTGAGGGCCCGCTCCGCCGCCTCGCGCGCGCTGCCCACGTCCAGGGGCGCGCGGACGGTCCGTACGACGGCGTCGGGGACGGTGCGCAGCGCGTCGGCCAGGGCCCGGGCCCGTACATCGAAGGTCCAGGACGCCACGGCCGAGGCGAGATGTACGAAGCGGCGGTGGCCGAGCGTCAGCAGATGGTCCGTCATCTGCCGTACCCCGTCGGCGATATCGAGATTCACATGGGCGGCGGCCCCCGGGTCGGCCGGATCGCTGTCCAGCATCACCAGCGGGAGGTCCGTCCCGCGGATCGCGGCCAGCGCCTCGGCGGCCATGGAGGAGGCGATCACTCCGTCGAGCGCGGCCCGCGCCGAGGCAAAGGGGTCCTTGGCAGGCCCGATGCCCTGGGGGGAGGGGTAGAGGACCACACCGAAGCCGTGCTCGGCGGCGCCGGCGGCGGCGCCGGCGTAGACCCGGGCGAAGAACTCGTTCGTGAGGGCGGGTACGACGAGCAGCGCGGTCCTGGTCCGCCCGAGCCGCAGATTGCGGGCGGCGAGATTGGGCCGGTACCCGAGCTCGCGTGCCGCGTCCCGGACGAGCTGGGCGGTGCGCTCGGAGACGCGGCCGCGCCACTTGTCCCCGACCACGAGCGAGACGGTGGCCTGCGAGACCCCGGCGACGCGGGCCACATCCCGGCTGGTGGGCCGGGCCCCTGCGGCCCCTTGCCCCTGTCCTTGCCCCTGCCCCTGCCCCTGCTCTTGTCCGGGCTCGCGGCCGTCTCCGGGCCCTGCTGCCGACGGTGTCGGACCTCGCCCCTCGGCGGCCGCGCCGAGGGGCGAGGCGTCACCCCCGCCCCTGAGGTGCACGGCCCCGGCGGCATCAGGCCTGCGGGGCGGGTACGGCCCCGGCTCGGCGGGTCTGTCCTGGGGGGACCCGTGTGCCATGAATGCCGTCCTCGTCCGTTCGTCCGCTCGTCCCGGTAGACCCGCGGACTGCGGACATGGTACGTATGACCAACGACGTTATACGTAAAACCTCGGCCGCGCCCGGGGGAAAGGGGCGGAATATGGCCGCAGGAGCAACCGGATACGCCGACATACTCAAGGCGCCGCACGCCGCCCGGCTGCTCACCGGCACGCTCGTGGGCCGCCTGCCCAACGGCACGGCCCATATCGCCATCGTCCTGTTCACCCGCGCCGAAGGCGGCAGTTACACCCTCGCCGGCGCGCTCGCCGCGGTGTACGGGCTGGCGACCGCGATAGGCCAGCCCCTCCTCGGCCGCGCCGTCGACCTGTACGGACAGCCCAGGGTGCAGTTCCCCGCGGCCGTCGTCTCCGCCCTCGGCATGGCCCTCTTCGCGCTCGCCGGCACCGGCTCCCTGATCGCCTCGTACGCCGCCGTGGCCGTCGCCGGCCTCTTCACCCCGCCCCTCGAAGGCGGACTGCGGGCCCTGTGGCCGAGCATCCTGGGCCGCGAGGACCGGGTGCACCGGGCCTACGCCATGGACGCCGTGGCCCAGGAGATCATGTTCACCGTCGGCCCCCTGCTGGTCACCGTGCTCGTCTCGCTCTGGTCGCCCACCGCCGCGCTCCTGGTCATCAACGCCCTCGGCGTGCTCGGCGCGCTCTCCGTCGTACTGTCCGAGCCGTCCCGCGCCTGGCGCAGTGCGCCCCGCGAGGCGCACTGGCTGGGCGCGCTGCGCTCGCCCGGGCTGCTCGCGCTGCTCGGCGCGTTCTTCTTCGTCGGGCTCGCGCTCGGCTCGATCACGGTCGCCGGAGTCGCGTACGCCGACGACCACGGCCGTGAGGCCGTCTACGGCTGGCTGATGGCCGCCATCGGTCTGGGGGCCCTCCTCGGCGGCACGGTGTACGGTGCGAGGCAGTGGGCGGGGGCGCCCGAGCGTCGTTTGCGCATCATCGTCGCGCTGCTCGCCCTCGGCTATCTGCCCCTCGCGCTCACTCCCGGCGTGGCCGCCATGACCGCACTGTCCGCCGTCGCCGGAATCTTCCTCGCGCCCGCGATCGCCTGCGCCTTCATCGTCGTCGACCGGCACGCCCCCATCGGCACGGTCACCGAGGCGTTCTCCTGGCTCGTCACCACCTTCGGCGTGGGTGCGGCGGCCGGTGCCGCCGTGGCTGGACCGGCCGTCGAGCTCGGCGGGACTGCCTGGAGTTTCGCCGTCGCGGGAGCCGGAGGTATCGCCGCACTTCTGGTGCTGACGGCCACTCAGCGGGTACTCGCTGTTCCCGGCCGTACCAAGGACATCGCAGGCTCATCGGAAAATGATCGAAACGGTGCTGCCGAACTCGGTTTCAGCTCAGGCCGTGAGGCGTAATGTTCAGACATGGACCGCCGCATTTTCGGGCTGGAGAACGAGTACGGCGTCACGTGCACGTTCAGGGGACAGCGCCGACTGTCACCTGACGAAGTGGCGCGCTACCTCTTCCGCCGTGTTGTCTCATGGGGCCGCAGCAGCAATGTCTTCCTGCGGAACGGCGCCCGCCTCTACCTCGACGTGGGTTCGCATCCGGAATACGCAACTCCCGAATGCGACAACGTGACCGAACTGGTCACCCACGACAAGGCCGGCGAGCGCATTCTCGAAGGCCTGCTCGTCGACGCCGAACGCCGCCTGCACGAGGAGGGAATCGCGGGCGACGTCTATCTCTTCAAGAACAACACCGACTCGGCGGGAAACTCCTACGGCTGCCACGAGAACTATCTCGTCGCCCGCCACGGAGAGTTCTCCCGGCTCGCGGACATCCTCATTCCGTTCCTGGTCACCCGTCAGCTGCTGTGCGGCGCGGGCAAGGTGCTGCAGACCCCGCGCGGCGCGGTCTACTGCGTCAGCCAGCGCGCCGAACACATCTGGGAGGGCGTCAGCTCCGCCACCACCCGCTCGCGCCCGATCATCAACACCCGGGACGAACCGCACGCGGACGCGGAGCGGTACCGCCGCCTCCATGTCATCGTGGGCGACTCGAACATGTCCGAGACGACCATGCTGCTCAAGGTCGGCGCGACCGACCTCGTACTGCGCATGATCGAGGCGGGCACAGTGATGCGCGACCTGACCCTGGAGAACCCCATTCGGGCGATCCGCGAGGTCAGCCACGACATCACCGGGCAGCGCAAGGTGCGCCTGGCCAGCGGACGCGAGGCATCCGCTCTCGAGGTGCAGCGCGAGTACTACGAGAAGGCCGTGGACTTCGTCGAGCGGCGCGGGATCCGCACCGGCACGGTCGAGCAGGTCCTCGAGCTCTGGGGCCGCACCCTGGACGCGATCGACGCGGAGGACCTCGACCGGATCGGTACCGAGATCGACTGGGTGATGAAGTACAAGCTCATCGAGCGGTACCGGGCCAAGCACAACATGACCATGTCGCATCCGCGGGTCGCTCAGATAGACCTCGCGTATCACGACATCCACCGCCGTCGCGGGCTGTACTACCTCCTGGAGAAGCGCGGACAGGCCGCACGTATCTGCAACGACCTGAAGATCTTCGAGGGCAAGTCGGTGCCCCCGCAGACCACCAGGGCGCGGCTGCGCGGCGACTTCATCCGCCGGGCGCAGGAGCAGCGGCGGGACTTCACGGTCGACTGGGTGCACCTCAAGCTCAATGACCAGGCGCAGCGCACGGTGCTGTGCAAGGACCCGTTCCGGTCGGTCGACGACCGGGTGGAGAAGCTGATCGCCGGGATGTAGCGACCGGCCGCCGGTGGGCGCATCGGTGGCGACGTTGTGGCAAGTCGGTGGCAGGACGGTGGAACGCCACTCGGGCCCCGTACGTTCCTCGTGCGGGGCCCTTGGCACGCCCTAGAGTGTCGAGAACCTACTGTGCCGTCTGAGATCTGAGGAACACGTGCGCCGACTTGCCGGCCTTCTCGTCGTCCCGCTGCTGCTGTTGACAGCAGCGTGCGGCAGCGATGACAAGGACTCCGACTCCACCTCGTCCAAGAGCGAACTGCCCGCGATCACCGCCGGCGCCAAGTTCGGCGAGAAGCCGACTCTGGCGAAGGGAGAAGGTGATCCGCCCAAGGAGCTGAAGGTCGAGGTGCTCAGCGAGGGCGACGGCGCGAAGACCAAGAAGGGCGACGCCCTCCAGGTCAACTACCTGGGGCAGACCTGGGTTTCGGACAAGCCGTTCGACAACAGCTTCGACCGCAAGCAGCCGCTCGATCTGACCCTCGGCGCCGGCGATGTCATCCCGGGCTGGGAGAAGGGCCTCGAGGGCCAGAAGGTCGGCAGCCGCATCGAGATGTCGATCCCGCCGGACCTCGGTTACGGGTCGCAGGCCAAGGGTGACCAGATTCCGGCCAACTCCACCCTGGTCTTCGTCGTCGACATCCTCAAGGCGACCACCCTCCCCGTCTCCGCCAAGGGCACCGAGGTCGCCCAGGACAACATCGACCTGCCCAAGGTCGGCACCAACACCGACGGCAAGGCGCCGTCCGTCACGTTCCCCAAGAGCGACCCGCCCACCAAGCTCGTCTCCAACTACATCCTGGAGAGCAAGGGCGACGCGCTCAATGCCACGGACAGCGCGGTCGTGAGGTACGAGGCGTATCTGTGGAAGGGCGGCAAGAAGTTCGACTCCACGTACCAGGCGGGCAAGACCCAGACCTTCCCCCTGGCGCAGGTGACGCTCAAGGGTCTCAAGGACGGCCTCGTGGGCAAGAAGGTCGGCAGCCGTGTGCTGCTCGTCATTCCGCCGGACCAGGGCTTCGGCGACAAGGAAACGCAGGGCATCCCCAAGAACTCCACGCTGGTCTTCGTCGTGGACGTCCTGGCCAAGGTGTAAGACTGTCCAGGTTGTCCCGTTCATCATGTGGAGGAGCAGTTCAGTGAGCATCGAGAAGCCCGAGATCGACTTCCCGGGCGGCGAGCCGCCGGCCGAGCTGGAGATCAAGGACATCTGGGAGGGCGACGGGCCGGTCGCCAAGGCGGGCGACACCGTCGCCGTCCACTACGTGGGCGTGGCCTTCTCCACCGGCGAGGAGTTCGACGCTTCCTGGAACAGTGGTGCGCCGCTGAGGTTCCGGCTCGGTGTCGGCCAGGTCATCTCCGGCTGGGACCAGGGCGTGCAGGGTATGAAGGTCGGCGGCCGTCGCCAGCTGATCATCCCCGCGCACCTCGCGTACGGCGACCGCGGTGCCGGTAGCCGCATCGCGCCGGGCGAGACGCTGATCTTCGTCTGCGACCTGGTCTCCGTCTGATCGCATACGGTCGGCGAGAGGGCCCATGCCTCCCCGGAGTCCCTCCGGGGGATCCCAGGGCGTGGGCCCTCGGCTTTGCCCCGACACCCCGGAGCGGTACGGTCACAGGTCGGAAGTACTGCGAGGAAGGGCGTCGATGGCCATTGCCAAGGCCGAGCGGCTGATGAATCTGGCGCTGTGCCTGCTGGGGACGCGGCGCCCGCTCAGCAAGCGCGAGCTGCGCGGGTCCATCGAGGCCTATCTGGAAGCCGGCTCCGACGACTCCTTCAACCGGATGTTCGAGCGCGACAAGGACGATCTGCGCGAACTCGGCCTGGTCATCGAGACGGTGGAAAACCTCGACGGGGACATCGGATATCTCGCCCGCCGCGACTCCAACCGGCTGCCCGCGATCACGCTCGACGCCGAGGAGGCCGCGGCGCTGGGCCTGGCGGCCAAGGTCTGGCAGCAGGCCCGGCTGGCCGGAGCCGCCAACGGCGCCCTGCAGAAGCTGCGCGCGGCCGGTATGCCCGAGGCCGAGGATTCCTACGAAGCGCACCACAGCGCCCTCGAACCCCGTATTCCCGTGCACGAGGCCGCCTTCGAGCCGCTGATGCTCGCCTGCCGCGACCGCCGTCCCGTCGTCTTCGACTACCGCAAGGCGAACGCCGCGCGCCCGGAGCAGCGCCATGTCGAGCCATGGACGCTCGAGTGCTGGCGCGGCCACTGGTATCTGGCGGGCTGGGACCGGGACCGGGGCGCCGAGCGTGTCTTCCGGCTCTCCCGTATCACCGGCAAGGTCCGCTCGCGCGCCGGTTCCTTCACCGCACCCGTGCCCGATGTCGTCACCGTCCGGGAGACCGTCGAGAGCTGGGCGGGTGAGACCGCGACCCGGTCCGCGCTGATCCGGCTGCGCTCGGGCTGCGGCTATCCGCTGCGCTCCAGAGCGCAGTCGATACGGGAACTGGGGGAGGGCTGGGACGAGTTGGAGATTCCGTACGGACACGGTCTGGACGCCTGGCTCGTGGAGTTCGGCCCGGACGTGGTCGTAGTGGAGCCCGCAGATCTGCGGGCCGATGTGGTGGACCGGCTGCGCGCCGTGGCCAAGGGCTGAGGGGGACTCGTACATCCATGGCCGCCAACGCCATTGACCAGACCAGGCGGATGCTCTCGCTGGTGACCTATCTGCGCGAGCGCCCCGGCGCGCGCGTCGGGGATGTCGCCCGGGCCTTCGGGATCACCGAGGACGAGCTGATCTCCGATCTCGACGTACTGCCGATGTGCGGAACCAGTTTCCGCGGCGGCGATCTGCTCGACATCGACACCGACGGTGACCGGATCTGGTGGCACAACCCCGACGATGTCGCGGAGCCGCTGCGGCTCGCGGCCGACGAGGCAACCGCCCTGCTGGTCGCCGCGCGTGCCGTCGCCACACTCCCCGGGCTGCGCGAGAGCGACCGGGAGGCGCTGCTGCGGGCCACCGCCAAGCTGGAGGCCGCGGCGGGCGAGGCGGCCGGCGCGAGCTCGCGACTCTCGGTCACCTTCGAGTCCGAGGGCGGCGTCTTCGCCGATGTGGACCGGGCGATCTCGGAGCGCCGGCGGCTGTGGCTGCGGTACTACTCGCCCGCGCGTGACGAGCTCACCGAGCGCGAGGTCGACCCGATCCGGCTCTTCGCCGTCGGCCATACGTACATGGAGGCCTGGTGCCGCCTCTCCGAGGCGCGCAGAACCTTCCGCCTCGACCGGGTGGCCGAGATCAGACTGCTGGACGCCCCGGCCGCACCGCCCGAGATCGAGCTGCGCGATCTGTCGGAGGGGCTGGTGCAGCCGTCGGCGGACGATCCGGAGGTCGTGGTCGAGGTCGGTCCCGGCGGCCGCTGGGTCGCCGAGTACTACCCGCACGACAGCGCGGAGGAGCTGGCGGAGGGTGGCCTGCGCATCACCTTGCGTACGCCTGCGCCGGCCTCGCTGCGCCGGCTCGCACTGCGGCTCGGCGGGGACGGGCGGATCGTGTCGCCCAAGGACCTGGCGGACAGCGCCCGGCTGGCGGCGCGAGAGGCGCTGGCGGCCTATGACGGACAGGAATAAGGAGATTCGCGCTACATGTCTCTGATGTCTGGAATCACGACTCCCGTGGGACCGCTCCTCTTCAAGGCTGCCTGCCCCGAGTGCCGGGCGCGCCTCGAGCTCTCGGCGGGTGCGCTGCGGCTGGCGATCGGTGCCAGCCACCGCACCACCTTCTACACCTTCACCTGCCCCGACTGCGGCTCGGCCGTCCGCAGGCCGGCGGGGGAGCGCATCATCGAACTCCTCACCGGCGGCGGCGTGCGGACGCTGCGCCTCCACTCCACCGTCTAGAACGGTCTAGGCTCAGCGCATGTTCTGGCCCATGCTCGCCATCGCCCTGGGATTTCTCGGGATCGCCGTACTCGGCATTCTCGGCATACGGGTCTTCATCGAGGCCCAGCGCCTGGGCCGTCAGGTGGTCCGCACAACGGAGCGGATCAACCGTGCCGCGGAGGATCTGGAGAAGGCGGCGACCGCTCTGGCCCGCACCGGCGAAGCCTTGCGGTAGCCGGGTGCACCCTGATGTGCCGCTGATCCGGGCGGTACGCTGAGAATGGCGGCAACAGGCAATGAGGCGCCGGCCGCAACGGGAGTACGCACGGGGATTGCCCTGCGTTTACCCGTGAGAGTTACGATCGCAGCCGGTCGTGGTTCGGACACCAGTCCACCGCGATCAGCAGCTCAGCCCCATGCCGCCTCGGTGAGAAGGTAGACACCAGTTATGTTCCGACAGATCGGCCCCACCGAGATCATTCTCATCCTGCTCGTCGTCGTCTTGCTGTTCGGAGCCAAGAAGCTTCCCGAGATGGCCCGTTCGCTGGGCAAGTCGGCCCGGATCCTGAAGAGCGAAGCCAAGGCGATGAAGACGGAGGGCCAGCCGGCTGCCACCCCGGCCGACCCGCCGAAGGACCCGGCCCAGGGTCAGGCCGCCCCTCGTACGATCCAGGCGTCGCCCGGCGATGTGACGAGCGCTCGCCCCGTGAACGAGCCCACCGACACCACCCCCCAGCGCTGACCCCAAGGCCGCCGGTAGCGGCCTGCCGCACGAGATGAGGACGTGGGTTGCTCAAGCCTGCCCGCTCGAATCAGAAGGAGAAGGACCCCGAGGGGCGGATGCCGCTCGCGGACCATCTGCGTGAGCTGCGCAACCGGCTTGCGAAGGCGATGCTGGCGATCACGATCACATCGGTCGTGGCCGCGTTCTACAGCCAGGAGCTGATGCACCTCCTGGCCTCGCCGGTCACCGCCTGCGAAAAGGGAGTGCTCGAGACCGGCGGCAAGTGCGCCACCATCGTCTACACCGACCTGCTGTCGCCCTTCACCACCACGGTGAAGGTGGTGCTGATGGCGGGCATCATCGCGTCCTGCCCGGTCTGGCTGTACCAGCTGTGGGCGTTCGTCGCCCCGGGTCTGCACCGGAACGAGAAGAAGTACACGTACTACTTCGCCGCCGCCGCCGTTCCCCTCTTCGCGGCCGGCGCCTACCTCGCCTTCCTGGTCATGCCGGTCAGCATGAAGGTGCTGCTGAGCATCACCCCGGACACAGCCGCGAACTTCCTCGAGGTCGACAAGATTCTGGACTTCGCCGTCCGGATGGTGCTGATCTTCGGCTTCTCCTTCGAACTGCCGCTCCTGCTGATCATGCTGAATGCCGCCGGTGTGGTCACCGGGCGCCGGATGGCCGGCTGGTGGCGGGGCGTCGTCATGGGGATCTTCGTCTTCGGTGCGATCGCCACGCCCTCCACCGACCCCGTGGGCATGATCGCGCTCGCCGGACCGATCATCCTGCTCTACTTCATGGCGGTCGGCTTCTCGATCCTCAACGACAGGCGCCGCGCTCGGAACAATCCGGACGCCGAGCTCGACGACGACGAGGCCTCCGAGATCGACCTCTCTCCTGAGGCCCTCGGCGAGATCGAGTCCGTGCCCGCCAGCCGGGCACTGCCCGAGCAGGCCAGTGGTGACGCGGACGGTGCGCCGGCGAACCGGCTCAACGGTTACGACGACATCACCTGACCTTGCAGGGTCCGGCGGCGGCTGACCGGCGCGATCGTCCTTCTGATCGGTCCCGCCGCCGGACGCGGCCGAGGCACGGACGCTGCCGCTGACCGCCCGAGTGTGTTCCGGGCGCCGTACGGGTGCTCGGACGGCTCGCCCCTGGTGCTTGCCCCGGTGCTTGCCCCGGTCAATTAAAGATCGGCTCGCTGTCAGTGGTGGCGGGTAGGCTCATCAACAAGATGACCGAGGACCTCTCACCCGCTGAGCGCTACGCCGCTGCCCGTATCCGCAGCGCCGAGGAGGCCACTGCGCTGGCCCCCTTCCGCGCGCTGTACGAATTCGATCTGGACCCGTTCCAGATCGAAGCCTGTCAGGCCCTGGAAGCCGGCAAGGGCGTGCTCGTGGCTGCGCCCACCGGCTCCGGTAAGACCATCGTCGGCGAATTCGCAGTCCACCTGGCCCTTCAGCAGGGCCGCAAATGCTTCTACACCACGCCCATCAAGGCGCTGTCCAACCAGAAGTACGCCGACCTGGCCCGGCGTTACGGCGCGGACAAGGTCGGCCTGCTCACCGGGGACAACAGCGTCAACTCCGATGCGCCGGTGGTCGTCATGACCACCGAGGTCCTGCGGAACATGCTGTACGCGGGATCGCAGTCGCTGCTCGGCCTCGGCTATGTGGTGATGGACGAGGTGCACTACCTCTCCGACCGCTTCCGCGGCGCCGTGTGGGAGGAAGTGATCATTCACCTCCCGGAGTCGGTGACTCTGGTGTCGCTGTCGGCGACCGTGTCGAACGCCGAGGAGTTCGGCGACTGGCTGGACACCGTCCGCGGCGACACCGAAGTGATCGTCTCCGAGCACCGGCCGGTGCCGCTGTGGCAGCACGTCATGGCCGGCCGCCGGATGTACGACCTCTTCGAGGAGGAGACCGACCACGGCGGCCGCGGCGCGGGCAGGCGCGAGGTCAACCCCGATCTCGTCCGCCTGGCGCGGATGGAGAACCAGCGGGGGTACAACCCCCGCGACCGGCGGCGCGGCAAGATGGTGCGCGAGGCGGACCGCGAGCGGGAGCGGCGCCAACGCAGCCGGATCTGGACGCCCGGGCGCCCCGAGGTCATCGAGCGGCTCGACGCGGAAGGTCTGCTGCCCGCGATCACCTTCATCTTCAGCCGGGCGGGCTGCGAAGCCGCCGTACAGCAGTGCATGCATGCCGGGCTGCGGCTCAACGCCGACGAGGCGCGCCTGAAAGTGCGCCGGATCGTCGAGGAGCGGACCGCCGCCATCCCCGGTGAGGACCTTCATGTCCTGGGCTACTACGAGTGGTTGGAAGGCCTTGAGCGGGGCATCGCCGCGCACCACGCCGGCATGCTGCCGACCTTCAAGGAGGTCGTCGAGGAGCTCTTCGTACGCGGCCTGGTGAAGGCGGTGTTCGCGACCGAGACGCTGGCGCTCGGCATCAACATGCCTGCGCGCTCGGTGGTGTTGGAGAAGCTCGTCAAGTGGAACGGCGAGCAGCACGCCGACATCACCCCCGGTGAGTACACCCAGCTCACCGGCCGGGCCGGGCGGCGTGGCATCGACGTCGAGGGCCATGCGGTGGTGCTGTGGCAGCGAGCCATGGACCCGAGCGCGCTCGCGGGCCTGGCCGGCACGCGGACGTACCCCCTGCGCTCCAGCTTCAGACCCTCGTACAACATGGCGGTCAATCTGGTGCAGCAGTTCGGGCGGCACCGCTCGCGCGAGCTGCTCGAGACGTCCTTCGCGCAGTTCCAGGCGGACAAGTCGGTCGTCGGCATCTCCCGTCAGGTACAGAAGAACGAAGAGGGGCTCGAGGGCTACCGCGAGGGCATGACCTGCCACTTGGGGGACTTCGAGGAGTACGCGCGGCTGCGCCGCGAGCTCAAGGACCGCGAGACGGAACTGGCCAAGCAGGGCGTCGCACAGCGGCGGGCAGCCGCGGCCTCCTCGCTGGAGAAGCTGAAGCCGGGCGATGTCATCCATGTCCCGACGGGCAAGTTCGCGGGTCTTGCGCTGGTGCTCGACCCGGGGATCCCGGCGGGACGCACCAACGGACACCGCGGCTTCGAGCACCACGACGGTCCGCGGCCGCTCGTCCTGACCGCCGAGCGGCAGGTCAAGAGGCTGGCATCAATGGACTTCCCGGTGCCGGTCGAGGCACTGGAGCGGATGCGGATCCCGAAGTCCTTCAATCCGCGCTCGCCGCAGTCACGGCGGGATCTGGCGTCCGCGCTGCGGACCAAGGCGGGGCACATCGAGCCCGAGCGGCACCGCAAGCAGCGGGCCGCGGCCGCCGACGACCGGGAGATCGCCCGGCTGCGGACGGAGCTGCGCGCGCATCCCTGCCACGGCTGCGACGAGCGTGAGGACCACGCGCGGTGGGCGGAGCGTTACCACCGGCTGGAGCGCGACACCCAGCAGCTGGAGCGGCGTATCGAGGGCCGGACGAACACCATCGCCCGTACCTTCGACCGGATCGTGGCGCTGCTGACCGAGATGGACTATCTGCGCGGCGACGAGGTCACCGAACACGGCAAGCGGCTCGCGCGGCTCTACGGCGAGCTGGATCTGCTGGCCAGCGAATGCCTGCGGGACGGGGTGTGGGAGGGGCTCAGCCCGGCCGAACTGGCCTCGTGTGTCTCGGCGTTGGTGTACGAGGCGCGGCAGTCGGACGACGCGGTGGCGCCCAAGGTCCCGGCGGGGAAGGCGAAGGCCGCGCTGGGCGAGATGGTGCACATCTGGGGCCGGCTCGATGCCCTGGAGGAAGAGTTCAAGATCAACCAGGCGGAGGGCGTCGGACAGCGCGAACCCGACCTCGGCTTCGCCTGGGCTGCCTATCAGTGGGCCTCCGACAAGGGTCTGGACGAGGTGCTGCGCGAGGCGGAGATGCCTGCCGGTGACTTCGTCCGCTGGAGCAAGCAGGTGATCGACGTTCTCGGGCAGATCGCGGCGGCGGCGCCGCGGGAGGGCAGTACGGTCGCGAAGAACGCCCGCAAGGCGGTCGACGCGTTGCTGCGGGGTGTGGTGGCGTACAGCTCGGTGGGCTGAGCGGCTCGGCGGGCTGAGCCGGGCCGCGCTGAGCCGAGCTGCGGTGCGTGGCAAGGCCCCGTTCCTCATCCGTCGGGTGGTGAACGGGGCCTCGGCGTCTGGGTCAGGCCCAGAACCTGTCCTCCTCGTCGATGTCCTCGGTGCACCCGTCGATGTCGGTGATCTTTCCGCCGACGATCGTGAAGAACAGTCCCTGACGGATCTCGATGCCATGGTCGCCCCGGTCGGCACGGGTCGTCTGGAAGGACATGACGTGCCCACGCCCGTCGGCGAGCACGGCTTCGAGCTGGACCTGCATGGTGCCGTTGGTCTCCTCGCCGAACCGCTGGAGCACTTGGACAACGGCGTCGCGGCCCTTGTGATGGCCGGAGATCGGGCTGCTTCCGGGTACGTGATAGACGACGTCCGCCGTCATCATGGAGCCGAGAGTCTCCATGTCGCCCTCTCCGAACGCTGCGTAACCCTGCCGTACCAGGGTGCAGTCCGGGTGTTCAGCCATGCGAATCACACCTTTCGTCCCTATAATCCCTCTCTTTTCATCATCCGCCGGGTGCGAAGAGCTGTCCACGCAGGTGCCGAGACCCGTCGGTGTTCCGCAGCGGCCCTGGCCGAAAAGAGAGGGTGGCGGGCGGTGTGTGCGACGATCGGCCGCATGGGCACCACCACGGGAAAACGGGTCGGGCGGCCGCGCGCCGAGCAGCGGCCGGACAGCGGGCTGTCCGCGCGGGACGAACTCCTGGCCGCGGCGGCCGAGTTGTTCACCGAGTACGGGTATGCGGCGACCACGACCCGCGTGGTCGCCGAGAGCGCGGGAATGCGCCAGGCGACGATGTACCACTACTTCGGGGGCAAGGAGGACCTGCTCGCCGAGCTCCTCGAGTCGACGGTCACCCCGTCCCTGGCCCTCGCGCGGAAGCTGCTCGCGGACGGTGCGCGCCCGGCGGATGAGCGCCTGTGGGAACTGTGCCGCTCGGACGTGGAGCTGCTGTGCGGGGGGCCGCACAATCTGGGCGCGCTGTATCTGCTCCCCGAGGTACGGGGGGAACGGTTCGAGGGTTTCCGCCGGGTGCGGGCCGAGCTGAAGGACGCGTACGGGCAGCTGCTGGCGGCCACGGGCCCCGGCGGGGTGCTGGACGAGAGCGAGCTGGTGCTCCGGACGGACCTGGTGTTCGGCCTGATCGAGGGCGTGATCCTGGTGCACAGGTCGGACCCGGAGCGGGCGGTGGAGGCGTTCGCGGCGGCGACGGCGGATGCGGCACTGCGGATCGTGGGGGGTGAGCGCCGGAGTGTGAGCGCCGGAGGGTGAGAGCCGGGGCGGGAGCAAGACCGCCGGGGCAGCCGTCAGGGCGCCAACGCCTCGGCCAGGCGTGTCAGTTCAGGAAGGCGCAGCACCCTGTCCCCGTAACCCGGCAGCGGTACGTGCAGTGACTGCAGCCACCTCGGAGGGATTGCCCCGATCCCGTACACCGCACCCGCCAGCGCCCCGGTGACCGCCGCCACCGTGTCCGTGTCGCCGCCCAGGTCGACCGCTGCCGCGAGGGATTCCTCGAACGAAGCTGTCGTACGCAGCGCCCACAGCGCCGATCCCAGGCACGGCCACACCGCGCCGTTGAACTCCGTCGCGTCGTCCGGATGCCAGTCCGGCGCGAGGACCGTCGCCCACCGGGCGCGGTGGTCCACGTCGACATGCGCCAGCGTGGAGGGCACCGCGGCCCACGGGTCCCCGCCCTCCAGGGCCACGCGTACCAGTTCGTGGAAGACCGCCGTGCCCTCCCAGGCCGCCCGGTCGCCATGGGTGAGTGCTGCGATCCGGCGGGCGGCCGCCATCGTGGCCTCGCGGCCCGCCCCAGCGAAGTGGACCGCCGACGTGGCTGCCCGCATCAGGGAGCCATTGCCCGCGGCACGGCCGGTCACCTGGAAGTGGAGCGCGGCGGCGAGGTCCCACGGCTGACCGTTGGTGAGGACGTCCTCCGTCTGGAGGCCGATGTCCTTCGGCTCGCCGGCCGCCCAGCGCCGGAAGCGCCCGAAGATGTCCGGCAGGTCCAGGCCGCCCCGCTCCAGCAGCGACTCCCCGACGAGCACCGCCATCTGTGTGTCGTCGGTGGCCTCGCCGGGGTCCCAGCCGCCGCCCCCGCACATCTCGCCGACGCCGTCCGGGAATTGAGCGGTGAACACGCCGTGCTCGCGGAACTCGAAGGGCGCTCCCAGGGCGTCGCCCACCGCCGAGCCGACGACGGTACCGGTCACGCGGTCCATGGGGTGCATCCGGCCAGCCTAGATTGCAGCCGTGACGGGGCCTGGATCGGGGCCGTGACGTGCCGTCACCCGGCGTGTGGCCGCACTCCGTTGCCCTCCTCGGGGCAGCGTCCGTCGAAAGTCTCGCCTTCGACCAATCCAGGCACCCTGTCGCACCGAATTGCCCAGTGAGGCGCGGTGACCCAGCCGGCCCGGAGGGAGCGGGAATGACAGTGGAACGGCGGCTTACGGCCGCGCAGCCACCCGCATCTGCCGACGCCGGCGGTGTCCGCCGGTATCCGGTTCCACGGCATCCGCCGCTGTCTGCGCGGACTGTTCCTGCGGCCCCGTCCGCCCCTACGCCCCGTCTGCGTCCCCGTCAGCTGCCCCAGGAGGATGTGAAGTGATCGTGTCCGTGTCCCCCGCGTCCTCGCGAGCCGCGTCCGTTGCCGCACGGAACCGGCCCGAGGTGACCCACCTGCCCCGGACCTCCCCGCTGCGGGCGGCCGTCATCGAACGGTGCGTCCGGCGCGCGCTTCGCCGGCTTCCACTGCGGGTGCGACTCGCCGGCAGGGAGCCGATCGGCCTGGGCGGGCCCCTCATGGAGGTGCGCGATCCGCACGCCTTCTTCCGGCGCATCGGCGCCGAGGGCCTCATCGGCTTCGGCGAGTCCTACCTGGCGGGCGAATGGGAGGCCCGCGACCTCGTCGGCGTGCTGACCGTGCTCGCCGAGCACGACCCCGCCCTCGTACCCGAGCCGCTCCAGCGGCTGGGCGGGGGCAGGGCGACCAGTTCGCCGCGCCGTCCGGCCGCGTACCGCAACACCGCCGAAGGCTCGCGCGACCTGTCGAACGAGCTGTTCGCGCTCTTCCTCGACGAGACCCTTTCGTACTCCTCCGCCCTCTTTCGCGGCTTCCCCGCGGAGCAGCACCTCCTGCCCGCCGCGCAGCAGCGCAAGATAGACCGGCTGCTCGATCTCGCGCAGGTCGGACCGGGCACCCAGCTGCTGGAACTCGGCACCGGCTGGGGAGAGTCGGCGATCCGTGCGGCGCAGCGCGGCGCGCGCGTACTGACCGTCACCCCCTCGCGCGAGCAGCAGGCGCTGGCCCGGCAGCGCGTCCGCGCCGCGGGCCTGGAGGGCCGGGTGACCGTTCTGCTGCGCGACTACCGCAAGGTGCTGGGCAGTTTCGACGCGATCGTCAGCGTGGAGGCGGCCGAGGCCGTCGGTGAGGAGCACTGGCCGGAGTACTTCATGTCGCTCGACCGGCTGCTCGCGCCCGGCGGACGGATCGCTCTCCAGGCGGTGACCGTGCCGCACACGAGGCTGCCGGCCTCCCACGCCACCTCCGCCTGGAGCCGGAAGTACCTCTTCCCCGGCGGGATGCTGCCGTCGACCGAGAGGATCGATCAGATCGTCGCCGGATGCACCGCACTGCGGGTTGCCGAGCGGGACGGCTTCGGCCTGCACTACGCCGAGACGCTTCGCCTGTGGCGCGAACGCTTCACCGGACGCGCCAACGAGGTCGCCGCCCTCGGCTACGACGAGGCCTTCCGCCGTATGTGGACCTTCTGTCTCGCCCACTTCGAGGCGGGCTTCCGCGCCGGCTGTCTGGAGGTGCAGCAACTGCTGCTGACGAAGGGGGAGACGGGCCGCCCGCCGAACGAGGCCTGAGGCTCAGGAACCGGGCCGGGGCCCGTCCAGTCCACGGGCCCGCTCGAACCTCGCCCGCCCCTCCGCCGGATCCACCAGCGGGTCGGGGTAGTCGAGGCGCGCCCGCTCGAGCCCATCGAGCTTCCACGGCCGGTGCACGGCGGGCCCGGCCAGTCCGGCGAGCTCCGGGACCCACCGGCGTACGTACTCTCCCCGCGGATCGAACCGCCTGGCCTGGGCGAGCGGATTCAGGACGCGGTTGGGGCGGGTGTCGGTCCCGGTGCCCGCCACCCACTGCCAGTTGAGCTGGTTGTTGGCGATGTCCCCGTCCACCAGCAGATCCAGGAAGTGGCGGGCACCGATACGCCAGTCCACGTACAGGGTCTTGGTGAGATAGCTCGCCGTCAGCAGCCGTCCGCGGTTGTGCATCCAGCCCTCGTGCAGCAGCTGGCGCATGGCCGCGTCCACGATCGGACAGCCGGTCATGCCTTCCTTCCAGGCGGTGATCTCCTTCTCGTCGGCGCGCCAGCGGTCGCCGCGCGGACGGTAGTCGGCGTGTGCCGCGTCCGGCCGGGCCGCGAGGACCTGGTGGTGGAAGTCCCGCCAGGCCAGCTGCCGTACAAAAGCGTCCGCGCCCGGGCCGCCCTTGCGGCGTGCCCGGTGGACGAGTTCGGCGGCGGAGAGGGTGCCGAAGTGCAGATGCGGGGAGAGCCGGGAGGTGGCGTCGCCCTGGAGATCGTCGTGCCGGTCGTCGTACGCCCCGATGCCTTTGCTCCTGTCGGCGAGCCAGGCACTCAGCCGCCGACGGCCCTCCGTCTCCCCGCCGTTGGCCAGTTGGGGCGACACGCCCGTGACCGCGGTGCGGCGCGGCAGCGGATGGCCGGCGAGCTCGGGGACCGCCACGGAGCGTGGCGCGGGCACGGGCTCGCGTACCCCGGCCGCCTCCCACTTGCGGAAGTACGGTGTGAACACCGCGAAGTGGTCGCGGCCGACGGGCGTGATCTGCCCCGGGGGCAGCGCGGTGACGACCGCGTCATGGACGTGCAGGGTGCACCGCAGCGCTGTCAGAGCCTCGCGCAGCCGCTCCTCCCTGCGTACGGCGTAGGCGCTGACCCCGGCCGAGACATGCACCGCGCGGGCACCGCTCTCGGCGATCACCCGGCAGACCTGCTCGGTGACATCGCCGGTACGGATCACGAGCCGCCCGCCCCGCTCGTGCAGACCGGCGTCGAGCGATGCCAGGCAGTCGGCCAGGAACGCCCGGCGGTTGGGGGCGTCGAAGCCCGCTTTCCGTACGCCCGGATCGAGTACGAACAGGGGCACGATCTCGTCGGCCTCGCGCAGCGCGGCTCGTAGCGCCGGCTGGTCGTGCAGCCGCAGATCGGAGGTGAAGAGCATGACCGCAACACTCATGCGCCGTCCTTTTTCAGGCGGGGAAGTTCACCAGGGCCAGGGGGTCGGAGGTCGGTTTGGCGGAACCGCCGGCCGGTTCGACGGTGATGCCCATGCCCGATGCCGCGTTCAGCGGGCCGTCCATCAGTACGGCGCTGTCGGTGGCGGCGGGGTCCATCAGTCCGGCCGGGCGCATCGTTCCGGCATCGCTGTACCAGAGTTGGTAGACCTTGCCCTGAGGCGGTTTGGGCAGGCCCGAGGTGAGGAAGACCGCCTTGTTCCGGCGCTGTGAGACGACGACCGTGCCGCGTCCCCCGTCCGAGAGTTTCGCGGTGCTCGCCTTGGCGTCCGGCGCGGCCAGCACCGAGGCCAGCTCCTCGGACTGGCGCTGCGCGCGCTGCGCCGTATCGCGCGCGTCCTGCGCCTCGCCGTGCTGCCAGACGGCCACCCCGCCGAAGCCCGCGGCCGCGGCGATACAGGCCGCCAGCGCGAAGCGCGACAGTGCCCGGCCGCGGCGGCCGCGCACGCCACGGCGGGCCTGCCGCGGGACCCAGGGCGCCTCCTGGCGCTCGGCGGAGATCCGGCCCATCACCTGCGCCTTGAGCGCGGGGGGCGGTACCACCGCCACCGCGAGCGCCAACCGCCCGGCGGTGGCGCTCAGTTCGCGTACCTCCTGCGCGCAGGACGGGCACACTTGAAGGTGCCGCTCGAACTCGGCACGCTCGTCGGGCGCGAGTGCGTGCAGCACATAGGCGCCGGTCAGCGTGTGCAGATCAGCGGTGCTCACGTGCTCACCCCCAGGCAGTCGCGCAGGCGGATGAGCCCGTCGCGCAGTCGTGTCTTGACCGTGCCCAGTGGCACGGAGAGAAGTTCGGCCACTTCGCGGTAGGCCAGCCCCCGGTAGTACGCGAGGGTCACCGACTGGCGCTGCAGCTCGGTCAGCGTGCGCAGGCAGCGCCGTACTTGTTCGCGCTCGAGGCTGGCCTCGACCTGTTCGACGACCTCGTCGTAGGCGGGGATCTGCTCCAGCAGGGCAGCCCGCCGCTCGCGGTCGGTGGCGGCCTGGGCGGACCGGACCCGGTCCACCGCCCGCCGGTGGGCGAGGGTGAGGATCCAGGCCATCGCCGATCCGCGGGTCGGCTGAAAGCGTGCGGCGCTGCGCCAGATCTCGATCAGCACCTCCTGTGTCACCTCTTCCGACTGGGCGGGATCGCGCAGCACGGTGCGTACCAGTCCGAGGACCTGCCCGCAGACCGTGTCGTACACGCGGGAGAAGGCTTCCTGGTCTCCTCTGGCCACGAGACCGAGCAGTTCCTGCAGATCGGGGCCCGCCGAGGCGGGGCCGCCGATGTGTACGGCTTGTTTCACGCGGCTTTCCTCCACGGTGCGGATGTCTTCCGGACAGTTTCCACCAGGCATCCGTCAGGCATTCGTAGCCGAGGGCTGTACGGATTGGTCCGGGTGCGCCGATGTTCGCACGCGCCCGTGGATGCGCGCTGTTGGGGGCCATGGTCCGGGCGGTCCGGCGTTCGGCCCGCGCCCTCTGCGCGTCTTCCGCGCATACCGCAAGTCCGTCCCGACGCCCGTCCCGAAGTCCGTCCCGTACGACACCGGTTGTACGGGACGGCCGCCGACTCCCGTCGCGGACCGTCCCCGCTGCTCGATGCGGGTGCGCTGAAGGTGTCACCCGTCGCGGAGTGCTCGCGGCTGCCTACGGTCCGGCCCGTCGGTGCCCGTCGGTGCCCGTCGGTGCCCGTCGGTGCACGTCGGTGCACGTCGGTGCACAAGGTGCCGGGATCGGCAGCGGACCGCATCGTGCCCGTTACGCCGTCGGTGAGCCGCGGAGCGTGGTGACCGGCGCGATCCTGGGCGACGCGGCGCCGGCGTCACCGCGAGACCCGCGCACGTGGACGTCTCGGTACGTATGTCCGGCGACGACAGAGCCCCCGGCTGAATCGCCGGGGGCAGGGCCGGGGCGCGGGGCCCGTGGTGCAGGTCGCGTCAGGCGCCGGGTTCCTGTTCGCGTTCCACCTGCTCGTTCCACTCGCGCTTGACCGCGCGCCAGTCCTCGTCGGTCTGGCCGAGTCGCCAGTACCCGGAGATCGACAGCTGCTCGCGCGGTACCTGCCGCTCCAGGCGGAGATGGCGACGCAGCTCCTTCACGAACGCCGCCTCGCCGTGGACGAAGGCGCACACGTCACCCTCGGGGAAGTCCAGCGAGGTGACGGCGGCGACCAGCGCCTCGCCGACCGGGCGGTCGCCCCGGTGCAGCCAGGTGATCTCGGTCCCGTCGGGCGTGGCGGTCTTCTGCTCCTCCTCCGGGCCGGAGATCTCGACGAAGGCATGGACGAGTGCGCCGGCAGGCATCTGTTCCATCGACGCGGCGATCGCGGGCAGCGCACTCTCGTCGCCCACCAGCAAATGCCAGTCCGCCGCCGGGTCCGGGGCGAAACCACCGCCGGGGCCCAGGATGTGCATCGTCTCGCCCACGCGGGCCCGTGCCGCCCACGGGCCGGCCAGTCCCTCGTCGCCGTGGACCACGAAGTCGACCGCCATCTCGCGGTTGACCGGGTCCCAACTCCGTACCGTGTACGTGCGGTTGGCGGGCCACTGCTCGCGCGGGAACTCCTTGCGGATCCGATCGATGTCGAACGGCTCCGGATAGGTCACCCCCTCGGCCGGGAACAGCAGCTTGACGTAGTGGTCGGTGGCCTCGCCGACGCCCAGGCCGGCCAGCCCCTCACCGCCCAGGACGACGCGCACCATGTGCGGAGTGATCCGCTCGGTGCGCACCACCTGCGCCTCGTGGGCCTTCGGTGCATTGCGGGCCGGTCGTTCTGCCACGGCGGTCTCCCCTGAAGTTGGTTAGGCTTGCCTAAGCTAACACTCAGTGCTGGAGTGTGGTCAACAACCGTTTCAAGGCACCGCCGAGCCCCCACCGGGCCGCGAGCTCGTCCAGCGAGGCCGGATCGCGCGGCTCGGTGGGCAGCGCGGGGTCGAAGTCGGGCAGCGGTACGTCCGAGGCGACCCGGACCACCTTGGGCGCGACCGCCACATAGCCCCGGGCCTCGTCCAGCCGCTTGCGCTGCGAGGGTGTCAGCTTGGAGGTCCGGTCGTCGACGGCGGCCATGATCCCGGCCAGATCGCCGAAGGCGTCCAGCAGCTTGGCTGCGGTCTTCTCGCCGATTCCGGGCACGCCCGGCAGTCCGTCGCTCGGGTCACCGCGCAGCAGTGCCAGATCGACGTACCCCGGGCCGTCCACGCCGTACTTCTCGCGCAGCCATGCCTCGTCCGTGACCTGGAGCGTCCCGACGCCCTTCAGGGGATAGAGCACCCGCCGGCCGCGGGCGTCGTCGACCAGCTGGAAGAGGTCGCGGTCGCCGGTCACGATGTCCACCGGGCCCGTGGCACGGCCGGTGAGTGTGCCGATGACATCGTCCGCCTCGTACCCGTCGGCGCCGACCCGGGCGATGCCGAGCGCGTCGAGCACGTCCATGATCACCGGGACCTGCGGGGCAAGGGTGTCCGGAGTCTCCTCCTCGTCCGGCCCCAGCTCCGTCTCGACCGCGACGCGGTGCGCCTTGTACGTCGGGATCAGCTCGACCCGCCAGTGCGGCCGCCAGTCGTTGTCCCAGCAGGCCACCAGGTCGTCGGGGCGGTGGTCCTGGACCAGCCGCGCGATGAAGTCGAGCAGTCCGCGCACGGCGTTGACCGGCGTGCCGTCGGGGGCCCGGACCGAATCGGGGACCCCGAAATAGGCCCGGAAGTACAGGGAAGCGGTGTCGAGGAGCATCAGGCGTCGTGTCACAGACCCGATGATGCCGCACCCCGCCGACAGCCACCCCGCGAGCGGCCCCGGTGACGTGGCTCACCATTGCGTTTGCCCCTGAGAGGACAGGGGCAGGCGCGGACCTGGAGCGGACCCCCTGGTTCCGCATCCGGCCGGGTACGGCCGGGCGCACCCCGGGGCAGCGGGCGGAACCCGCCCTGCTCCACGGCTCTGCCTCTGCCGTCGACGGCTCATGCCGTCGCCCGGGGTGGCGGAGCCGTTTTCGGTTCAACGCGTGAGGTGTATGTGTCCAGGCTGCAAGCCGAGCACTTGTACAAAGTGTTCGGCAGACGACCCGACGAAGCGGTACGGAAGCTCGAAAGCGGCGGCGACCGCGACGAGCTGCGCGCCGACGGTACGACCGCAGCGGTGATCGATGCCTCGTTCGCCGTCGAACCGGGTCAGATATTCGTCGTCATGGGTCTGTCCGGGTCCGGCAAGTCCACGTTGCTGCGCATGCTGAACGGACTGCTGGAGCCGACCGCCGGACGCGTTCTCTTCGACGGCCAGGACCTCACCGCGCTCCGCCCCCGCGAGCTGCGCGCCGTCCGCTCCACCAAGATCAGCATGGTGTTCCAGCACTTCGCGCTCTTCCCGCACCGCAGCGTGCTGGAGAACGCCGGCTACGGCCTCGAGGTGCAGGGCGTCCCCCGCGCCGAGCGCGACCGCCGTGCCACCGAGGCCCTGGAGATGACCGGCCTCGCCGGCTGGGAGAACTCCTGGCCCGACGAGCTCTCCGGCGGTATGCAGCAGCGCGTCGGCCTGGCCCGTGCGCTCGCCACCGACGCCGATCTGCTGCTGATGGACGAGTCCTTCAGCGCGCTCGACCCGTTGATCCGCCGCGATATGCAGGACCAGCTCCTCGAGCTGCAGAAGCGGCTGAAGAAGACCATCGTCTTCATCACGCACGACCTCAACGAGGCCATGCGCCTCGGTGACCGGATCGCCGTGATGCGGGACGGCCGGATCGTCCAGCTCGGCAGCGCCGAGGACATTCTCGTGACCCCGGCCAACGACTACGTCGCCTCCTTCACCCAGGACGTCGACCGCTCCCGGGTGCTGACCGCGGGCGCGATCATGGCCGAGCCGCACACCGTGATGGGTACGAGGACGGACGACGGCAAGGAACTCCGTACACCCGAGGACGTCCTCGCGGCCGCGCCCGCCACCGTCCCGGAGAGCACCCCGATCATCGAGCTGTTCACGCCCTGCTCCACCAGCGATGCGGCGGTCGCCGTGACGGACGGGAAGGGCCGCCTCGTGGGTGTCGTACCGCGCGCCCGGCTGCTCGCCGTCCTCGGCGAGCCGATGAGCCCGCTCGAGCCCCCGAGGGACGCCGCGCCGGTCACCGCCCCGGTCCCGAAGCAGTCCGAACAGCCCGAGCAGTCCGAGCAGTCCGAGCAGACCGAACAGTCCGAGCAGGACGAACAGTCCGGGCAGACCAGGAAGACCAAGGAGGTGGCCCGCAATGCCTAGGCTCCACCTCGGAGACTGGGTCGACAGCGGTGTCGACTTCCTCCAGAAGCATCTCGCCTGGCTCTTCGACGCGATCAGCTCCGTCGTCACCGGCCTGTACGACGGCATCGACGCGGTACTCACCGCGCCCGAGCCGCTGCTCTTCGCGGGCATCCTCGCCGTCGTCGCCTGGTGGCTGCGCGGTCTGGCCGCGGGCGCCCTCGCCTTCGCCGGGTTTGCGCTGATCGACTCCATCGAGCTGTGGGACGACGCGATGTCGACCCTCTCGCTGGTCCTCGTCGCCACCATCGTCACACTGGCGATCGCGGTCCCGCTCGGTATCTGGGCCTCGCGCTCCAAGACCGTCAGCGCCGTGATCCGGCCCGTGCTCGACTTCATGCAGACCATGCCGGCGATGGTCTATCTGATCCCCGGCATCATCTTCTTCGGCGTCGGTGTGGTCCCCGGCATCATCGCCACGATCATCTTTGCGCTGCCTCCGGGCGTACGGATGACGGAGCTCGGCATCCGTCAGGTCGACGGTGAGCTCGTCGAGGCGGCCGAGGCTTTCGGCACCACCCCGCGCAACACGCTGCTGCGCATCCAGCTCCCCCTGGCGCTGCCGACGATCATGGCCGGTATCAACCAGGTGATCATGCTCGGGCTGTCCATGGTGGTCATCGCCGGCATGGTCGGTGGCGGCGGACTCGGCGGCGCGGTCTACCGTGCCATCGGCAATGTGGACATCGGCCTCGGCTTCGAGGCCGGTATCTCCATCGTCATCCTGGCGATGTACCTCGACCGGATCACCGGCGCCCTGGGCCGCCAGGTCTCGCCGCTCGGCCGCCGCGCGCTGGCCAAGGCCACGTCGGTGACCGGTGGACGGCAGATCTGGAGCTACCGCCCGCAGCCCGTCGTCGCGGTCGCCGGTGTCGTCGTCCTCGCGCTGGTCGCGGGCAGCATGAGCATGTTCGGTGGCGCCACGTCCGGCTCCGCCAAGGGCGCGGACAACGTCGGCCAGGGCAAGAAGATCTCCCTGGGCTACATCCCCTGGGACGAAGGCATCGCCTCCACCTTCCTCTGGAAGGAGCTGCTGGAGCAGCGCGGTTTCGAGGTCGACACCAAGCAGCTGGAGGCCGGAGCGCTCTACACCGGCCTGTCCACCGGCCAGATCGACTTCCAGACCGACTCCTGGCTCCCGGTCACGCACGCCCAGTACTGGGACAAGTACCGGAACAAGCTCGAGGATGTGGGCGCCTGGTACGGGCCCACCTCGCTGGAGCTCTCCGTCCCCTCGTACATGAAGGGCATCGACTCCCTCGAGGACCTCAAGGGCAAGTCGAGCCGTTTCAAGGGCCGGATCATCGGCATCGAGCCGAGTGCCGGAATGATGGGCATCCTCAAGGACAAGGTGCTCAAGGACTACGGCCTGGAGGGCGAGTACAAGGTCGTCGACGGCTCCACGCCCGGCATGCTCGCCGAGCTGAAGCGCGCGTACGACAAGAAGGAGCCCATCGTCACCACGCTGTGGTCACCGCACTGGGCGTACAGCAGCTACGACCTGAAGAAGCTCAAGGATCCCCAGGGCAGCTGGGGCAAGGGCGACGGCGTGCACACCCTGGCCCGCAAGGGCTTCTCCGCCGAGAACCCGCAGGTCGGCAAGTGGCTCAAGAACTTCAAGATGACCGAAAAGCAGCTCACGGACCTTGAAGCCAAGATCCAGACGACCGGGAAGGGCAAGGAGCAGGACGCCGTCCGCGCCTGGCTCGAGGAGAACCCGGGCCTGGCCGACAAGTGGACACCGGTCGCCAAGGCAGCCAAGGCGGGCGGGAAGGCACAGCAGTAGTCCGCCGGAAACACCCGCGCGCAAGGGGTGGGCCCCGCCACTGGCGGGGCCCACCCCTTCGGCTTGCCGAAGGCGCCCGGTCTCCGGTGCCTGTCGCTCTTCGTGAGCAAGGGCCCCCCGATGCTGCGTAAGGTGAGAGAGGACCGGGGGAGGGGAGACCTGCCAATGGACGAGAAAGACGGCACAGACCCGAAGGACCCGAAGGAGACCGAACCGCTTCGGGTGGGCGCGGCTGTGCGCAGACGCCGGCGGGCTCTCGGCCTCACCCTCGCCGCGGTCGCGGCCCGCAGCGGCCTGTCGGTGCCCTTCCTCAGCCAGGTAGAGAACGAACGGGCCCGCCCCAGCATGCGCTCGCTCCAGCGGGTGGCGGACGCTCTGGAGACCACGGCCGTCCAGCTGCTCGCCGCCTCCGACCCGGCGCGCACCGTCGACCTCGTACGCGCCGACGACTCCGGGTTCGCGCCCGACCCGGGAGTACGCGCGCTGGTGCGCGGACACCATCAGCTGCACGCCATGGAGTTCACCGGGGAGCAGGACGCCGGCCGTGAGTTCCAGCACCGCAACGACGAGCTGATGTACGTCGCCGACGGCGCCGCCGAGGTGGAGGCGGAAGGCCGCGCCTTCCGGCTGGCGCCCGGGGACAGCCTCTTCCTCTCCGGCGGCGTACGGCACCGGTGGCGTGCCACCGCCCCCGAAACCCGCATCCTGATCGTCGCGGTCGCCGACCACATCGAGGCGACGGAGGCGTAGGGCAGTCATGCGGGTCGTCTCTCTGGTGCCCTCGCTGACCGAGGCGGTGGCGGTCAGCGCCCCCGGGCTGCTGGTCGGGGCCACGGACTGGTGCAGCCATCCCGCCGACCTCGATGTCGTACGGATCGGTGGTACCAAGAACCCGGATGTGGCGGCCGTGATCCGGCTGCGCCCCGACCTCGTGATCGCGAACGAGGAGGAGAACCGCGAGCCCGACCTCACCGCCCTGCGGGAGGCGGGCGTCGAGGTGCTCGTCACCGAAGTGCGCGATCTGCGGCAGGCCTTCGCCGAGCTGGAGCGGGTGCTGGTGGCGGGGTGCGGGCTGGCGCGGCCGCGCTGGCTGGACGAGGCTGAGGCGGCGTGGGCCGCGGTGGAGTCCGGTGCGGTGTGCGGTGTCGTGTCCGGGGCGGGGGAAGCGTCCGCTGCGGTGTCCGGTGTCGTGCCCGGGGCGGGGGAAGCGTCCGGTGCGGTGTCCGGGACCGCGGGCGCGCCCCGAGTCGCGCCGACGGACGGGTGGCGCGCGATCGTGCCCATCTGGCGGCGGCCGTGGATGGTGCTGGGCCGGAACACCTTCGCGGGTGATCTGCTGGCCCGCCTCGGCGTCGAGAACGTGTACGCCGGCCACGCCGAGCGCTATCCCCGCATTCCCGTGGACGAACTGAGGGGGTGCGGTGCCCAGCTGGCCGTGCTGCCCGACGAGCCCTACCGGTTCGCGGCGGACGACGGACCCGAGGCCTTTCCGGAACTGCCCGCCGCCCTTGTCAGCGGACGCCATCTGACCTGGTACGGGCCGTCGCTGGCCGAGGCGCCCGCGGTCATCGGCGCGGCGCTGCGAGCAGCGCTCCGCTGAACAGGCCACGCAGCGTACGAAAACCGGTCACGGCCCACACCGTGACGAGGAGCGCGAACAGGCCGACCGCGAGCCAGTCGAAAGCGGCCAGACCCGTGTGCTGCGCCAAGCCCTCCGCCCCGGTCACACAGGTGCCGACCGGGAAGGTGAAGGCCCACCAGGTCATCGCGAACGGCATGCCGTCGCGCACCGCCCGCACCACCATCGCGCCGGCCAGCGCCAGCCACAGCATGGCGAAGCCCATCACCGGGACGCCGTAGATCACGGCGAAGGCGGCGAACCCGTCGGCGTACGGAGCCCGGATCGCGCCCGGGGCCACGTCCGCCAGCTTGTTGACGGCGGTCGTGGACTGCCCGAGCGGGCCGAGGACCAGAAAGAGGGTGGGGGTGAGCACGAGCGGCAGCGGGCCGTGGCGGACGAGCCGGGAGAAGACCATCGGCAGAATGACGAACGTGGCCAGCAGGCTGATCCCGAACATCGCATAGCTCGCGAGGAGCATCGCCTCCCGCCACTGCCCGGCCGGCAGATGCGGCACCAGCAGAGGGCCGAACGACGCGGCGACCATCGGGGAGACGACAGGGAGCAGCCAGACGGGCGAGGCGTTGTCGGGCGTCACCAGCCGCCGCTCGACCATCAGATACGGGACGACCACCGCGGCAGCCAGCCCTATGAGGGTGCCGGTCACGAACAGCACGGCCGCCACCGTCAGCGCCGACTGCTCGCCGATCACCTCCTGGCCCACGGTCAGGGTGCCGATGCCGACCGCCAGCAGTGCCATGGACAGGCAGCCGTAGAAGGGCGCGACCGACGGGTCGAGCAGGTGGGCGCGGGCCTGTTCACGGTGGTGGAACCAGTGCGCGCCACGTGCGGCCAGGACCAGGGCCAGCAGTGCGGCGGACAGCGCCCACACCGCGATGCACGCGGTCTCGAGACCCGGGAGGTCGACGGGGAGGGCGATGCCGGCGTTCGCGACGATGGCGGTGCCCATGACGGTCGCGTACCAGTTGGGGCCGAAGTGGCGCAGCGACGGCAGTCGTGGGGCCGCGAGAGCGGTTGCGGCGGCGTGAGTGCGAGGCTGCACAGCGATGACCATGGCTCCACTCTCACGCGGGGTGCGGCTCCCCACCAGGGATCTCTTCCCTATGGCCCCATAAGCTGACCTTATGAGTGACGACAACGCGGAACGTGTGCCGCTCGCCCACCGGGTGCCGGACCTGGGCGCGCTGGAGCTGCTGCTCGCTGTCGCCCGGCACGGCAGCCTGGGGCGGGCGGCCCGCGAACTCGGGATCACCCAGCCCGCCGCCAGCAGCCGGGTCCGCTCCATGGAGCGCCGACTCGGCGTGGCCCTGGTGGACCGCTCGCCGCGCGGATCGCAGCTGACCGAAGCGGGCGCGCTGGTCACGGACTGGGCGCGGCGGGTCGTGGAAGCGGCAGAGGCGTTCGACGCGGGTGCGCAGGCACTACGGGGGCGGCGCGACTCGCGGCTGCGGGTGGCGGCTTCGATGACCATCGCGGAGTACCTGCTCCCGGGGTGGCTGATCGCGCTCCGTGCCGAGCGTCCCGGTACGGCGGTTTCGCTGCTGGCCGGGAACTCCTCCAGCGTGGCCCGGCGGCTGCTGGAGGGTGAGGCGGATCTCGGCTTCGTGGAGGGGCTGTCCGTGCCGGAGGGCCTGGACGGGACGGTCATCGGCCGCGACCGGCTGCTCGTGGTCGCGGCACCGAGCCACCCGTGGGCCCGCCGCCGGTCGCCGCTCACCCCGGCGGAACTGGCGGCCGCGCCCCTCATCCTGCGCGAACGGGGCTCGGGTACGCGCCAGGTCCTGGACTCGGCGCTGAGCGAGTGCGGCGGCCTTGCGGAGCCGCTCATGGAGCTTGCCTCGACCACTGCGGTCAAGGGGGCGGCGGTGAGTGGTGCGGGCCCGGCGGTCCTGAGCGAGCTCGCGGTCACGGAGGAGCTGGCGTCTCGCCGCCTCACGGCGATCCCGGTGGAGGGCGTCCACCTGCGCCGCGACCTGCGCGCGGTCTGGCCCCACTCCCACCGCCCGACGGGCCCGGCGCGCGACCTGCTCTCGCTGACGAGGAGAGCGCCGGGGGTTTTCTGAGGGCCGGGTCCTGGGGTGCGAGAAACCGACGAAACGGGTTCTCACCAGAGACGAAAGTCCCGGTGAGGTCCCGTTTCTCGTTGTCCCGGAGCGGGTGCTCGAGCTCAGGGCGGATTCGGCGCTCCGCTCATCTGCCCTGACAGGCGGCGTTTTTGTCTCCACAAGTGCAGTGAGCAGGTAGCCAAGAGAGCTGCACAGGGTTGTCGTCCGCGACGAAACGAACAGAGTGGGTGGTGAGGTAGGGCTGCCACCCGAAGAGTCTCTGTCGCCCCTGCTTGGTAGGGGGCCCTGAGGTCATGGCCAGGAGAGCCGCCACTACAGATTTCGCGGCAAGCGCGAGAAAGGGACCGTCCGGCGACCGGATCGCCATCGTCGCCGGCCGGCTGTCGGCGTCACGTGTGGAGCCCTCCTCGTGACGGCGCCGAGCCGTCGGAAGGACCTCTCCGGCACCGGTCGGGAACCTCGCAAGACTCGCCGATCTCAGGAGGCAGAGGGACATTGGTGAGGAGGAGTACCAACAGGCGAAGTCGAGGTGCTTGTGACCTGGACAGCCGGCCCAAGGGGCGCCGGGCCGCCATGTGGGTCGGCGGCTGACACGCAGAATTGAGGCGTCATGCGTGCGGTGACAGTGGTACCCGGGAAGAGACCTGGGGCTGAGCCCCGAGTTCTCGTCGTCGAGTGCACCGGCGTGCCCGCCCTGATCCGGCAGTCGGCCGAGGTGGTCGCCGCGGGCGGGCTTGTCTGCCTCACCGGCGTCGGCTCGCTGACGGGCCGGTCCGCGGGCGGCATCGAGGACGGCTCGCCACGTCGGCCGTTCTGCGGAACCTCGCGGCCTTCAGATCCGTCAACGCCAACCGCCGCCCACTACTACCTGGCCGCCAGGGAGTTCGCCCGAGCCGAGCCGAGCCGAGCCGAGCGGGGCTGGCTGGAGGGACTTGTGACACGGCGAATCGCCCCGCGCGACATCGATCAGGCACTCGACCGGGACCGGACCGGCATCAAGGTGATGGTGGACTTCGCGTCCTGAGGGAGTTGAACGACATGACCAGGACCGATTACCCGCCGGTCTCCGACTACGCCTTCCTCAGCGACTGCCACTCCGTGGCGCTGGTGAGCCGCGACGCGTCGGTGGAATGGGCATGCTTCCACCGCTTCGACGGGCGATCGGTCTTCGCCCGCATACTGGACCGGAACCGAGGCGGCTACTTCCGCATAGCCCCGGTAGGACAGTTCACCACCACCCGTCGCTACCTGCCGGACACGAACGTGCTGGAGACCCGCTTCGACACGGCCACCGGAGTCGTCACCGTGACGGACTGCCTGCCGGTGCGTGAGGACCTCACCCGCCCCGGCCGGGTCGAGCGGCGGCCCCCGGAGGGACTGCTGCTGCGCACCGTGCGCAGCGAGTCGGGCACAGTCGACGTGGAGCTGGAGTTCGCCCCCAGATTCGAGTACGGGATGACCGTCCCGCACATGGAACTCACCGACGAGGATCTGGCCGTGGTCACCGGAGGCCCGGATTGCCTGCTTCTGCAGAGCGGGCTGGCACCGCTCAAGGTCGACGACCTCGGCAACTGCACCGCGCGGACGACCCTGACGGAGGGGCAGGTCGCCCACGTGGCTCTCACCTACGCGCGGGCCGGGGCACTGACCATCGAGCGTCACTCCCTCGTCGACCTGAACGGCAGGCTGGCGGAGACCGTGGCGTTCTGGACCAACTGGGCCGCGCGGTGCACCTACCAGGGCCCCCACCGCGACGCCGTGGTGCGTAGCGCGCTCGTGCTGAAGGGACTCATCTACGACGAGACCGGCGCTCTGGCCGCGGCCCCCACCACCTCGCTCCCCGAGGAGATCGGTGGAGAACGCAACTGGGACTACCGCTACACCTGGCTGCGCGACTCCGCGGCCATGCTCGGCTCGCTGGGCGCCCTCGGGTATCTGGAGGAAGCGGAGCGGTTCGGTGACTGGCTGCTGCGCACGACCGCGGGCCGGGCCGAGGACCTGCAGATCATGTACGGCATCGGCGGTGAGCGGCTGCTGCACGAAGTCGAACTGGACCATCTGGAGGGCTACCGTGCCTCTCGCCCGGTCCGGGTGGGAAACGGCGCGTGGGACCAGTTCCAGCTGGACACGTACGGCGAACTGCTGGAAGCGACGCTGCTCATCCTGAAGCTGCGCGGCCGGCAGATCATCGCCCCGCGCGGCGTGCGGTTCCTGCGCGACGTGGTGGACCTCAACATCAAGCGCTGGAAGGAGCCCGACGAGGGTATCTGGGAGATCCGCGGCGAGCGCCGGAATTTCGTCTTCTCCAAACTGATGGCATGGGCCGCCGTCGACTGCGGCATCCGCCTCCTCGACATGGTCCCCGCGCCGGCTCAGGAGCCGGGGTTGCGGGAGCGTTGGGCACAAGCCCGCCAGGAGATTCGGACGACCTTGGAAACCAAGGGAGTTGACCCCAAGACCGGTGCGTTCCTCCAGGCCTTCGACCACGACGAACTCGACGCATCCTCGCTGCAGGTGAGCCTGCGGGGCTTCCTGCCCGGGAACGATCCCAGGATCCTCGCCACGATCGACCGGACGGAAGCCGAGCTGACCCGCAACGGCCACGTCTACCGCTACCTCGGGGCGGACGGCCTGTCGGGCGAGGAGGGCTCGTTCGTCTTCTGCACCCTGTGGCTGGCGTCCGCCCTGGCACGTGCCGGCCGCACCGAGAAAGCAGAGAAGTACCTCGCCGGCGTCCTGGACTGCGCCAACGACCTCGGCCTCCTGGCGGAGGAGGTCGACCCCGACACCGGGGAGCAACTCGGCAACTTCCCCCAGGGGTTCAGCCATCTCGGCGTCATCGCGGCCGCACTGAACCTGGCCTACGCCCAATCCGGAGCCGACGCGCCCTGGCCTCCCCGGCGGTCGGGCACAGACGAGGACTGAGCCGCCCGGCGGCTCCAGCCCCCTGCGGGACGCCGCCCGCACCGGGATGCAGCAGGTCGCCGACGCCGATGGCCGCCTCGCCGTCAAGGCCCGCCGGGCACTGGCCAACCTGGCCCGTCTCGCCGGCGACTTCCCCACCGCCCTGGCGGCAGTCCCCGCCCTGGGCTGGAAGGGCCGCCACCACCGTGTCCTGGGCGACATCCACTGGTCCCACGCCGATACCGCGGCCGCCGTCGCCGCCTTCGAAGCCGGCCGTGCCGAAGCCGAGCAGCACGGTGCCGCCGGCGAGCGCGCCATGATGCAGGTCCGTCTCGCCCTCGCAGTCTCCTTCGCCGACCCCGACCGAGCAGATGACGAGCTCGCCCTCGCCCACCAGCTCCTCGACGGCCTCGACCAGCGGTCCAACACCCTCCTCGCCCAGGTCGTCGCCCTGATCAAGGACGCCGGAACCGGTGACGTCACCGCCCGCGCCCAGAGCCTGCACACCGACATCGAGGCCGCGGGGCTTCCCTTCCTCCACCGGTTCGTGGAGCTCGCCCTCGCCTTCCACCACGCCGTCCACGGCGAGGACCAGGACCTGGCCGCTACCATCGGCCGGCTGCGCGTGCTCACCGCCACCGGCGACTTCGCCTACTTCACCGACATCGCCCACTTCATGGCCCGCCTTCCCCTCCCGGAGCCCTCGACCATCCGCTGGACCAGGAGCGAAGACGAGGTCCGCTCCGCATGGCGCGGCCTGGTCCAGGCCCGGCAGGAACACCTGCTCGCCGGAAATTGACCCCGGACGCACCACGGCCCCGACCAGAGGTGTCTGGACGCTGTTGGTAAATCCGGGGCCTGCGTGACGACGGCCTGTACGACCCCGTTGGGGTGGTACAGGCCGTCGTCGTGTTTCTGGGGTGGGTTCGTGTCGTTGCATGGGGTGGAGTTGGCGGAGATTCCGGAGGAGACCGCGCGGGTGGCGCGTGCGGTGTTCCCGAAGGGCTGTCTGGCGATGCGGATGCGGGATGTGCTCGGGCCAGTCTTCGCTGATGCCCAGTTCGAGGGGTTGTTCCCGGTGCGGGGGCGTCCGGCGGTGTCGCCGGCCCGGCTGGCGCTGGTGTCGGTGTTGCAGTTCGCGGAGGGGCTGACCGACCGGCAGGCCGCGCACGCGGTCCGCTCGCGTCTGGACTGGAAGTACGCCCTGTCTCTGGAGCTCGCCGATACCGGGTTCGACTTCTCCGTGCTCAGCGAGTTCCGGGCCCGGCTGGCCGAGTCGGATGCGGACCGGGTGGTGTTCGACGCGGTGCTTCGGGCCGGTGGGGAGGCCGGGCTGGTCAAGGCGGGCAAGCGGCAGCGTACGGACGCCACCCATGTGCTGGCCGTGACCAGGGACCTGAGCCGGCTGGAGTTCGTGGTCGAGACGCTGCGAGCGGTGCTGAACCAGGTTGCTGAGGTGGCCGGGGAATGGCTGGTGACGGTGGCGGCGCCGGAGTGGTTCGACCGCTACTCGGCCCGGCCGGAGGACAGCCGTTTCCCGTCCCGATGGGCGGCACGTGTCGAGCACGGAGACCAGTGCGGGGCCGATGGCATGGTGCTGCTTAAGGCTGTCTGGTCGGTGTCGGCGCCGCCCAGCCTGCGGGCCCTCCCGGCCGTGGAGTTGCTGCGCCAGACCTGGGTGCAGCAGTTTTACCAGGCCGACGACGCCGTGCGCTGGCGGGAGCCGAAGAACACCCCGCCGGGCCTGATCCGCTTACGCACCCCGCACGAACCCGGGGCAAGGACCGGATCCAAGCGGGATCTGGGCTGGTCCGGCTACAAGGTCCACCTCAGCGAGACCTGCGAGCCCGACGCACCGCACCTGATCACCCACATCCACACCACCCCGGCACCGGTCAGTGACATCGCTGTCCTGGAGGACATCCACACCGCGCTGGCCGAGCGTGAGCTCTTGCCGGACGAGCACCTGGTGGACGCCGGATACGTGGACGCCGAGCAGATCCACCACGCTCGCCGCGACCACGGCATTGACCTCGTCGGCCCTGTCGGGAAGGTGACCAACCGGAAACAGGCGGCCGGGGACTTCTTCGACAACACTCGCTTCACCATCGACTGGGACCAGCACACGGTCACCTGTCCCGGAGGTAAACAGAGCACTGTCTGGCGAGCGACCACCAGCCACCGGGGCACCCCCGTGACCCGGGTCAAGTTCCCGGCCAGAGAGTGCGGCCCCTGCGAGCTGAGGACGTCGTGCACCGACTCGCCCAAGGGACGCGCACTCACCTTCCGCCCCCAGGCCGAGCACGAGATCCTCCAACAGGCCCGGATCGAACAGGACACCGCGCTATGGCGACGACGCTACGGGCACCGTGCTGGGGTCGAGGGCACCATCTCCCAAGGCGTCCAGGCGTTCGGCCTGCGCAGATCCCGCTACCGCGGCCTCGCCAAAACCCGGCTGCAACACCACTTCACCGGAGCCGCCATCAACCTCGCCCGCCTCGACGCCTGGCTCACCGGCAGACCCCTCGCCCGCACCCGTATCTCACCCTTCGCAGCACTCCGCCCCGCTGGATGAGATCCAGCGGGGCGGAATTAACCAACAGCGTCCAGAGGTGTCTGGTCGGGGCCGTCGCCATGTACGGGCCGGGCGCCGGGCGGAGAAGTCAGCCGGCGTCGGGGCGCTGTCCCACGAGCTGGGTGAGCAGCTCGATGATCTGAGCCTGGTTCCGGTCGATCTTCTTGTCGAGAGCCTCGACCTTCTGGTCCAGGTTCCCGATCTGGAGACGCACCGCGGTGAGGTCGGACTTGATGATCCCGAACTCGCGGTCGTGCTTCTCCGCGACCTCTTCGAAACGCCGGGTCAGGGCAGCGAGCTCGCTGTGAGCGATGGGGTCCTCGGGCACGCGGGTACTCCTGCCAGATCACAAAACCGCAGATAAGAAGACTCCACAATATCGCGCCCGCACCCCCCCCGTACGACCTCCGTTCCATGGTCCCCCCGCTACGGCTGAGGCGTGGCCTGCGGACCGTCGACAGCAGGCCTGGCCACCGTTGACCTGCTCGAACCGCCACGGTGATCCGCGTGCTTCGAACTGCAGACCAACCACCGTCGCACCAGACGACGTCGGCTCCCGAGACCACAGACAGGTCTTGGGAGCCGACGGTCACGCCAGGGCCGGAATTGGCCAGCATCAGTTGTGCTGCCGGGCACCACTCCGCGTCATGAGCCGTCGATCAGTCTCTTCACCTCGGGCGGGAGTTCCGAGCCGGAGTAGGAGACGACGAATACGGCGTCCTCGGGGGTGTCCCCGACGGCGATCGCCACCTTCGGAGAGAGGCCGTCCACTTCGTAGGCGGTCTCTGTGGTTCCAGCCTCCTCGGCTTCGTCCTGGCCGCCTGTGTCGTCGCACGGCGGCTTGGTAGCACTGCCCAGCTTGTCGGCGACCGTGAAATCCACGTTCGCGACATCCCGGTACGTCCGGCCGTCATAGGTGAACTGGATCGCGCAGGACGGTGCCCCCCCGTCGCTGCTGTCGTCGGCGGCGCACCCTGCGGTCGGCACCGTCAGAGTCGCCGCCAGCAGCAGGCCCGCAGATCGTACGGCTCGGTTCATTGCCGTTCTCCCTCAGTAGATGCTGCGCAGACCCATGACGTCTCCCTTGCCAAGGGTCCTTGCCTTCGTGGTGCAGGTGAACGAGTTCGTGTACATGGTGAGGTTCTGGTGCCCCGAACCGACATGTCCGAGTCCGAAGACGTGTCCGGCCTCGTGCGTACCTACGGAGCGGATGTCGTACTTATTCGAGCATCTGCTCGTCGGCTTGTTCGTGAAGTCGTAGTCGGCGGTGTTGAAGCGGACGTCGGCCTCACGCAAGTCGTTCTTGACGCCGGGCATGGGCCAGGTCCAGGAGCATGTCGCCGCGACGACGCCGGACCCGAGGTCGCCGGCGTCCCAGGTGCTCAGCGTGTCCCGGTCTGTGCACTGAGTTCTGCTGTTGATGTCCGCTTCGAAGCTCGTGGGCGCCCGGTAGTGGTGCTTCGCGGGGACTTGGTCGCTGTAGCCGCAATTGTTGGAGCTGCCGGTGATGTTGTCGATGGCATCCCAGAACGCTTCCCTGGCGTCTTCGCGTGACAGACTGCCGGGCATTCCCCCGTCGCCGATCCACCACTCGTAGGTGCCGTACTCCTTGCGATCATCAGTGGAGTAGGCGCCGTCGCTGCAGGCATCCGCGGCTGCCGAGGAATCCGCGTCTGCTACCTCGGTCTCTCCCGTAGCAGTGGTGTCTGGTGCGTCTGCGTCGGTGCTGTCCGACTCATGCGAGAGGTCAGCCGCTGTAGCCGCAGCATTCGACAGGACGTCAGGGACGTCCGAACCAGCGGTGGACGAATCCGCGTCAGCGCCGCCCAGGTCGTAGGAGACCTTGCCGTCGGCGGCGACCTCCAGGGTGAACCCGTGCGTGCTCCCGTCCGGCGCCAGCGCCGAAATGCTCACGGCCGTCCCCGGCTCGGGAACCGTCACACCGGTACCGTCATAGGTGACGACGCGCCCGACTGCACCGCAGCCGATCACGGAGGAGCCAGCGGGCAGGTCACCGGTGCTCAGCTCTCCTTCGTCGGGCAGGTCGCAGACAGCGGCGTCGGGCGTCCCCGCCGTGGCCGTCTGGGCATCGCTCACTGCGGCTCCTACTGCTACCACGAGCGAGAAAGCTATAGCGGATCTTGCTATGCGCTCTCGGCTACGTGCAGTCATTCTCCACCCCCGAAATACCTCCCGCTAAGCGGGACTTGATCAGAATTCGGCAACAGTAGCCGCAACCTGTTGGCAAAAGATTCTCAATTTTCGCTTTGAGACAGCTTTCTGTTTCGCATGGCTGAAATAGTCCGCCCGTGCAGGGAACCGGATTTCCGCAGGGCCGAATTCATGGAACTCCGAATTCCGTCCGCTGCGAAGCGGTGGATCAGGTGCTTTGCGCTCTCCCAGATGCGAGGGATTCGATCGGGCGGCGACGGTCGCCTCCACTCCCCTCCGCCGGGCACCGGCCGGGTGATGGAGAGCAGCGCGTACGTGCCAAAGCCTTCGCCGACGCCGGTAGGGAGCAGGGGCCCGCCCTGTACTGGTGAGCGGCTGGCCGCCGCACGCGCGAGCGGGTTACGGCAGACGGAGGGGGCTTCCGTGGAAGCGCGGATGTGGGACGCATTGGTCGGCGTGGTGAAGAGCGCGTACACCGCAGGGCTGGGTGAGGGGACCGTGCCGCGCCCGCTCATCATGCCGCTGGTGCGCGGCGAGCTGGTCGGGATGATCTGGGTCCGCCCCTCTCAAGGTCGGCGCGGTGCGCCGGGCCGGTCGCGCCAACGGCCAGGACCTGGACGGTGCGGACCGCCTGTGTGCCGACCCCGTCGTTCACCGCGGCGACGATCCGGGAGCTGATCAGCCGCAGCTGGGTGGCGTACGCGGACGAGTCCGGGCGCAGGTCCAGTTGGCCGGAGTCGGCGTGGAAGGCAACGGCGGTGACGTGCGCGGGCAGGTTCGGGGAGACGGTGGCCGCGATTGCCGGCCACTGGTCCAGGATGCTGCCGCCTGCGGCAGGGACGTCCCAGGCCCGGTCGGCCATCAGGCCCTGGAGCACCGCTGCGAACCCGGTCGGCTCCCGGCCGTCGCGCCGGGCCGCCGTGGTGCGGGTGCGGCGCTTCGTCTTCCGAGTCCCGCCCTCGCCGCGGGCCTTGGCGGCTTCGCGGGCCTGGTGCAGTGCGACCCGTGACAGGTCGACGCCGGACAGCTCCGGGGCCGGCTGCTCGCTGCTGGTGGTGGTGTTCACGGTCTCGGTCATCACGGCCTCCTACCGGCGTCCGATGGTCATCAGCGAGCTGCTGCTCGCCAGCTTGCGAGCACGCCGAACCAGGTCAGCGCCGTAAATGTGCTCAGCGGCGGCCGGGCCGAGGGTGTCGAACGTGGTCATGATGAGCGTGGTGTCGCCCGCCATGAACTCGCCCAGCCCCGTCGCCCGCATGTCCGCCAGGTCCTCCGGGCTCAGGCCCTCGACACCACCCAGCTCGGGCAGCGCCTCATCCGGGACGGCCGCGCCGGAGGCGACGCTCGACCGGGCTTCTCTCAGGACGGGCCGCTCAACCGATCAGGCGCCCTCGGCCTGAGTGAGAACGCGCAGGTCCGACCCGGTGCCTCACGACCACATCTGCTGTTGCGGCCCCCGCACCGCAGGGAGACGCTCGATACACGGACCGCGGCTCCACCGATTCCTGGGAGTGATGGAGATGACGACGCTGAGTGGTGGCGGTGCGGAGGAGATACCCGCGCCTGCCGGGCTTCCGCTGATCGGGAATCTCCGGGACATCGCACACCGGAACTTCATCGAACACGCGATCCGGCTGGCTCGTCAGTATGGGCCGATCTTCCGGCTGGACACGCCGCTCGGTGGGCGGATCTTCGTCTCCGGGGCCGATCTGGTCGACGAGATCTGCGACGACGCGCGCTTCGACAAGTTGGTGACCGGAGGGCTGACGCGGCTGCAGAGCTCCGCCATCGGCAACGGGCTCTTCACCGCGGACACCGCCGACCCGATGTGGCGGCGGGCGCACAGCATCCTGATGCCGCCGTTCGGCCTGAAGGCGATGCGCGACTACATGCCGATGATGCTGGACCTGGCCGGGCAGCTGTTGGACAAGTGGGCCCGGCTCAACCCCGACGACGAGGTCGACGTGTCGGCCGACATGACGCGCCTCACCCTGGACACCGTCGCGCTGTGTGGATTCGGCTATCGTCTCAACTCCTTCTACCGGGAAACTCCGCACCCGTTCGTCCAGGCCATGACGCGGGTCCTGCTGGAGGCCCAGAGCCAGGCCCGGCTGCCCGCCGCCGTCAACCGCGCCCGCAAGCGCGCCCAGCGCCGGTACGAGCGGGACAACGCGTTCATGAACGAGATCGTCGATCAGCTCATCCGGCGGCGGCGGGCGGCCGGGGACACCGAGACCAAGGACCTGCTCGGCTGCATGCTGGCCGGTGTGGACCGGCAGACGGGCGAGCGGCTTCCGGACGAGAACATCCGGGCGCAGTGCATCACGTTCCTCATCGCCGGTCACGAGACGACCAGCGGTCTGCTCTCCTTCGCCACGCACTTCCTGCTCAAGCACCCCGAGGTGGTCGAGCGCGCGCGTGCCGAGGCCGACGAGGTCCTGGGCACGGATTTGGGGGTCGCGCCGACATACGAGCAGGTGCACCGGCTCACCTACATCGCGCAGGTGCTGGACGAGTCGTTGCGGCTGTGGCCGACCGCGCCTGCCTTCACCCGCACCCCGTACGAGGAGACGACCATCGGCGGCCGCTACCGGATCTCCCCCGGCACCCCGCTGACCATCCTCACCCCCGCACTCCACCGGGACAGCAACATCTGGGGCCCGAACGCAGAGGACTTCGACCCCGAGCACTTCAGCCCGGAGCGTCGGTCACAGCTTCGGCCGAACGCCTTCAAACCCTTCGGCACCGGACAGCGGGCCTGCATCGGCAGGCAGTTCGCCATGCAGGAGGCGCAGCTGGTGCTCGGCATGCTGCTGCAGCGCTTCGAACTGATCGACCACCTCGGCTACCAGCTGAAGATCAAACAGACCCTCACCATCAAGCCGGACGGGCTCAAGGTGCAGGTCAGACCACTCGCTGGACGGACGGCCGCCGCGCCTTTGCCGCGCGCCGCGGAGGCGGAACCGGCGAAGGCGCCGAAGCCCGAGGCCACCGCCGTGCCCGCCGTGGACGTGCACGGTACACCGCTGGCGGTGCTCTTCGGCTCCAACCTGGGCACCGCCGAAGGGATCGCGGGAGAACTCGCACGGGAGGGAACGGAACGCGGCTTCGACGTCACGGTCGGCCCGCTCGACGACCACCTCGGCGATCTGCCCCGCGAGGGCGCGACCATCGTCGTCACCGCCTCGTACAACGGCACAGCGCCGGACAACGCCGCCCGGTTCTGCGGCTGGCTACAGGACCCGGCGACCCCGGCGGACGCCTGCTCCACCATGCGGTACACCGTCTTCGGCTGCGGACACACCGACTGGGCGGCTACCTACCAGACCGTCCCCAAGCTGGTCGACACCGAGCTGGAGGCACACGGCGCCACCCGCGTCCACCCGCGCGGCGAGGGAGACGCCAAGAGCGACTTCGACGCGCAGTACCGGGCATGGCACGCCGGGCTGTGGCCGGACCTCGCCGAGGCGCTGTCGCTGCCGGCCGCGGTCGGTCAGGCCGCCGCTCCCAGGCCCGGGCTGGCGATCTCGATGGTCAACAGGCGTGAGACCAACCCGGTCATCACCTCCTACCGTGCCCGTCCCGCTTTCGTACGGGTCAACCGCGAGCTGCAGCACCACGACGGCGGGCGGCCGGAACGTTCCACCCGCCACCTGGAGATCGCCCTGCCCGAAGGGACGACCTACGAGGCGGGCGACCACCTCGGCGTGCTGCCGCGCAACCAGGTCGACGCCGTATGGCGCGTGTGCCGGCACTTCAAGCTGGACCTGGGCAACTACATCACGATCGCCCCGGGCCCAGGGGTGCCCAGCCACCTGCCGACGGGCGAGGCCGTGCCGTTGATCGGCGTGCTCGCCAGCTGCGTCGAGTTGCAGGACGTGGCCACCCGCTCCGACCTGGAGGCCATGGCCGCCCGTACCGACGACCCCAAGCAACGTGACGAACTGCTCACCCTCGCGGCCGACGACCCCGAGAGCCGCGAGCACTACCAGGAGCGGGTCTTCGCCCCGCGCAAGTCGGTGCTCGACCTGCTCGGCGAGTTCCCGGACTGCCATCTGCCGTTCGACACCTTCCTGGAGCTGCTGCCGCCACTGCGCCCGCGCTACTACTCGATCTCCTCCTCGCCCCTGGTCTCCCCGGACGTCTGCAGCATCACCACCGGCGTACTGGAGGACCCGGCCCGATCCGGCCACGGACTCTTCCACGGCGTGTGCTCCAACCACCTGGCGCACAGCGACCCCGACAGCACAGTCTTCGCCTTCGTCCGCAAGCCCACGATCCCGTTCAGGCCCCCGGACAACCCCCACCTTCCGATGATCATGATCGGCTGCGGCACCGGCCTCGCACCCTTCCGCGGCTTCCTGCAGGAGCGGGCCACGCAGAAGGAGCAGGGCGCGCCGGTCGCCCAGTCGCTGCTCTTCTTCGGCTGCCGCAACCCCGAACGGGACTTCCTCTACGAGGAGGAGCTGCGGCACTTCGAGCAGCTGGGGGTCGTACGGCTGCAACCGGCGTTCTCGCGGGTGCCGGGCAGGCCCAAGACGTACGTCCAGCACCTGATCGCCGAACACGCCGACGAGGTGTGGCAGTTGCTGCAGGATCAGGCCGTGGTCTTCGTCTGCGGCGACGCCACCAGGATGGCGCCCGACGTACGGCGCGCCTTCACCGACATCTTCACCAGCCGCACCGGCACATCGGCGGGCGACGCAGACGCCTGGTTCACCGGACTGCGCCAGGCGAACCGCTACCTGGAGGACATCTGGGGCGCGGACTGACCCGCCCACGACAACAGGGTGTGCCGCCGTCCACTTGCTTGAGCGGTGCGCAATGACATTGGCCGGCGACAGCAGGAGTCGCCGCCGCGTGCCCTCATGACTGCACGGCTATTGCACGTCTCCGGCCACCACCGCAATACCGGCCGGCGGCGTCAGAGGTGTCACGGCTCGTTCTTCTCGTCGGTGGCCGCGGCCCGGGCGCGACGGCGGCCCACCAGGGCACTTCCCGCGATCACCAGGCCGATGGCGATGACCTTGGCGGCCTGGTAGTAGCCAGTCGCCAGGTTCGCCGGGGCGCCGGGCAACCGGAGGAAGACCCACGCTGCCGCGAGACCACCGAAGATGATCAGTGCGACAGCACCCAGCGTCCCGAGATCCGCCCACCAGGGGGGTGTGTGGTAACCCCGCTCGTCTGTCTGCGCAACGTCCTTGTCGGTCATGGTCTGTTCTCCTGTGCGTGTGGTGGCGGTCGCGAGGGAGGATGTGGGCCACGGTGCGTGGGGCTACCGGGCCGGTTCCTGCCGGGAGTTGACATCCTGCCAGTCGGCGAAATCCCGCCACTCATTCGCCCCCTTTGAGCGGGGTGATGGACGACTCCCGCCGTGGTGATGGCAAGACCAGCATCAGAAATGCCACCACCTGGACCGCTCGTCCGCGCAGCCCACCCAGAGCTCTTTGGTATCGACCGCACAGGTATGAGGGTCACGAACCCACGTGCCTCTCAGCAGAAGGACACCCCCAACACCAGTGGGTTCGCCACACCAATGCCTTGAGAATCTGCGAACCCGCCGGTTTGAGTTTCCGCTGGAGGTGATCCCCCCATGCCCCGCAGAACCCGCCCTCCTTGTTCTGTCCCCGGGTGCCCTGAGCTGACCCGAGCCGGCGGACGCTGTGCCAAGCATGAGTGCGAGGCCAACGCGGACCGTGGGCCTCACGTGGTGGCGCTGTCCACACCACACGGTGGCAGCGCATCCGTAAGGCGTACTTGGGGAGGCCCTACCGCTGAGCCGGCCAGCGCCCCACGACGAAGTGAGCGGGCAGCCGACCCCCGATGGCGTGATCAGAAACAGCCAGGAATCACGCAGGCAGCAGTGTGTCCCGCCCGGTCAGATGCCGGGCGGGACACAACACCTGCTTACGAACATCGGGAAGGGGCGGGGTGGGGGAGAGCCCCCGCCCTGCTCGCCCTCCGCTCAGCGCGTCGCCGCCCGGATCAGCGCCGACATCACCCTCGTGTCCTCTCCCGCCTCCGGATGCCACTGCACCGCCAGCACCCACCCCGCTCCCGGGAGTTCCACCGCCTCCACCGTGCCGTCCTCCGCGTGCGCGCTCGCCGTCAGCGCGTCGGCCAGGCGGTCCACCGACTGGTGGTGGTACGTGGGGACCGGCGACTCCTCCGGGACGATCTCCGCGTACCGCGTGCCCGGCACCGGCTTCACCAGGTGCGTCCCGAAGACGCCCACGCCTCCGGTGTGCCCGTCCAGGTGCTGGACCAGCGTCCCGCCCAGTTCCACGTTCAGCAGCTGCAGCCCCCGGCAGATCCCGAGGAGTGGCGTCCCGGACGCCAACGCCGCCCGGATCAGGGCGAGTTCCCATGCGTCACGGTCCCGCGCGGGCGGGCCGGTGCGAGGATGGGGCTCCGCCCCGTACCGCACGGGCTCGACGTCCGCCCCGCCGGCGATGACGAGTCCGTCCAGCCGGGCCACGACGGACTCGGCCTGGGCCGGGTCGTCCGGCGGGAGCAGTGTGGCGAGGCCCCCCGCCGTCTGTACGAGGCGTGAGTACCCGGCGGGCAGCACCGCGGCGGGCATGTCCCACACCCCCCATGTGGCGGGCTCCAGGTAGGTGGTGACGCCGATGAGCGGCTTGGACACAGTGACTCCGTTCAGTTCCGTTCGAGTTCCGCCTCGGCCGCCGCCAGCGCCGCGAACTCCTCCTCCGGCGCCTGTGCGACCAGATGGTGGCGGCTGTAGATCGCGAAGTAGGCGAGAGCCACGGCGTAGACGCCCAGCGCGATGAACGCCGCGTCCTTGTCCACCAGGAACGTCGCCACCAGCGCGGACAGCGCGAGTACAAAGGCGACGGACGAGGTGAGAACGCCGCCCGGTGTGCGGTACGGGCGCGGGAGGTCGGGCTCGCGGCGCCGCAGCACGATGTGCGACAGCGCCATCAGCGCGTAACTGATCGTCGCGCCGAACACCGCTATGTTCAGCATGCGCGCGCCGTTCCCCGTACCCGCCGCCAGCGCGAAGCCGATCGCCCCGGGGATCAGGAGCCCCAGGTACGGCGACTTGCGCCGGCTCGTGAGGGAGAGGAACCGGGGCAGATATCCGGCCCGGGAGAGCGCGAAGAGCTGGCGCGAGCCCGCGTAGATGAGGGAGAAGAAGGACGCGACCAGGCCGGCGAGGCCCGCGTAGTTGACGAAGCGGCTCAGCGGGGTCGGGTCGCCGTCGCCCTGCAGGGCCACCACCAGCGGGTTGCCGGCCTCCTGGATGGCGGCGGAGCCGCGCGCGCCGGTCGAGGCGAAGAAGGTCAGTACGGCGAGCAGGACGAGGATGCCCATGGAGATGGAGAGCGCCCGCGGCATGGAACGCACCGGGTCCTTCGCCTCCTCCGCCGCCAGCGGCACGCCCTCGACCCCGAGGAAGAACCACATGCCGAAGGGGAACGCCGCCCATATGCCCAGCAGGCCGAACGGCAGCCAGGAGCCCGAGCCGAACGCTTCCTTGTCGACCGGGATGTCGTTCAGTCCTTCCCCGCTGAACTCGGTGAACGCGCCGACCGCGAAGATCAGCAGCGCCGCGACGGCGATCGCCGTCACCACAAGGCTGAAGCGCAGTGCCTCGCCGACGCCCCACAGATGGATGCCGATGAAGATCGCGAAGCAGGCGAGATAGACCGGCCAGCCCGATTCCAGACCGAACAGGCCGAGGGATTCGACGTAGTCGCCGATGAATATGGAGATCGCGGCGGGCGCGAGGATGTACTCGATGAGGATCGCGGTGCCGGTCAGGAAGCCGCCCCAGGTGCCCAGTGCGCGGCGGGCGAAGCCGTAGCCCCCGCCCGCCGTCGGCAGGATCGCCGACAGTTCGGCGAGCGCGAAGACCAGACAGGCGTACATCACGCCCATCAGCAGGGTGGCGATCGCCAGACCGCCGAAGCCTCCCTTGGACAGGCCGATGTTCCAGCCGGAGAAGTCGCCGGAGACGACATAGGCGACGCCGAGCCCGGTGAGCAGCAGCCAGCCGGCGCTGCCCCTGCGCAGGGTGCGCCGTTTCATATATGCGTCGTCGGCTGGGGACGGGGTGCGCGTGGTGGTGCCTTCGGCCATGAGTCGCTCCTGGCAGAGGTCAAAGGTTTGTGCGCACACCTTTGCGTTAGGCATCGTGGATGCGCAAGCCCTGTGCGTAAAGCCCGGGTTACGGTTCGGTCGACGCCGCCGCCCGGGAAGGGCCGGCGCCGAGGGTCAGGAGAGGAAGCCGCGCAGCAGTGCGGCCGTCCCCTCGCAGTGCTCCCGCATCACCTCGCGCGCCGCGTCCGGATCCGCGTCGAGCACCGCCTCGACCAGTGCCGCGTGCTGGTGCTGCGAATGCTCGAGGTTTCGTACGAGCAGCGGAATGCAGTCCAGCAGCTCGTTCAGCGTGGCCCGCACGGCGGCGTACTGCGCGGTCAGTGAGGGGGAGCCGGACAGCTCGGCGAGGGTGAGATGCAGCAGCGTGTCCTGTCGCCGGTACTCGGCGAGCGGTGCGTCGTGCGTCGCGGCCAGGGCCGTACGCAGCCGGTCCGCGCCCTCGTCGGTCAGACCGTGCGCGGCGCACAGCCCGGCCGCCCCCACCTCGAGCACCTCCCGGAAGCGCAGCGTGTCCTCGACGTCCACCGAGGCCACGCGCCGCCGCAGCTCGTCCTCTCCGTGCGAGCCGGGGCGGTGCAGTACGAACGTTCCGCCGTACCGGCCGCGCCTGCTCTCCACCAGCCCCTGATCGGTGAGGACCTTCAGTACCTCGCGCAGGGTGACCCGGCTGATCCCCATCCGGTCGGCGAGCTCACGCTCCGCGGGCAGCCGTTCGCCCCCGGAGACCAGGCCGAGGCGCAGCAGCTGAAGGATTTGTTCCAGTGCTTCCTCGAAGCCGTTGCCCGCGCGCACGGTGCGCAGCACGGGCGTCAACGGGTCGGCCGATTCACTCTTCTCGGTCACCTCGCCGTTCCCCCTTCCCAATCAATGGTCTTCAGGAATACCTTAAGGCTTCCGGCTGATCCAAGGAGGCGTAACCCCGTGGCAGACCGCAAACCCCCACTCGGGACCGAGGAGCTCCGTGCCCTCGTAGCGAGCGGTGAGATCGACACAGTCGTCCTGGCCTTCCCCGATATGCAGGGGCGGCTCCAGGGCAAGCGGTTCGCCGCGCCTTTCTTCCTCGACGAGGTACTGGAACACGGCACCGAGGGCTGCAACTACCTCCTTGCCGTCGATACCGAGATGAACACGGTCGACGGCTACGAGATGTCCTCGTGGGAGAGCGGCTACGGCGACTTCGCCATGCACCCCGACCTCACCACACTGCGCCGCGTTCCCTGGAACGAGGGCACCGCGCTGCTGGTGGCCGACCTTGCCTGGAACGACGGCTCCCCCGTCGTCGCCGCGCCCCGCCAGATACTCCGCCGCCAGCTGGAGCGCCTCGCCGAGCACGGCTTCACCGCGCATGTGGGTACGGAGCTCGAGTTCATCGTCTTCAAGGACACCTATGAGGAGGCCTGGGACCGCAACTACCGCGACCTCGTCCCGGCCAATCAGTACAACATCGACTACTCGATCCTCGGCACCGGCCGCATCGAACCACTGCTGCGCCGTATCCGCAACGAGATGGCCGCCGCCGGACTGACCGTCGAGTGCGCCAAGGGCGAGTGCAACCCCGGCCAGCACGAGATCGCCTTCAAGTACGACGAGGCGCTGGTCACCTGTGACCAGCACGCCGTCTACAAGACCGGCGCAAAGGAGATCGCCTCCCAGGAGGGCGTCTCGCTCACCTTCATGGCCAAGTACAACGAGCGTGAGGGCAACTCCTGTCATATCCACCTCTCGCTCCAGGACGAGAACGGCACCAATGTCATGGCGGGCGACGGGCCCGGCGGAATGTCGCAGGTCATGCAGCACTTCCTGGCCGGCCAGCTGGCCGCGCTGCGTGACTTCTCGCTGCTGTACGCGCCCCACATCAACTCGTACAAGCGCTTCCAGCCGGGCTCCTTCGCGCCGACCGCCGTCGCCTGGGGCTACGACAACCGCACCTGCTCGCTGCGCGTCGTGGGACACGGCCGCTCGATGCGCTTCGAGAACCGGCTGCCGGGCGGCGACGTCAATCCGCACCTGGCCGTCGCAGGCCTGGTCGCGGCAGGTCTGTACGGCATCGAGCAGAAGCTGGAGCTGCCCGAGGAGTGCTCGGGCAACGCGTATACCGCCGGATACGCGCAGGTTCCCACCACGCTGCGGGAAGCCGCCGAGCTCTGGGAGAACAGCCCCATCGCCCGGGCCGCTTTCGGCGACGAAGTCGTCGCGCACTACCGCAACATGGCGCGGGTCGAGCTCGAAGCCTTCGACGCCGCGGTGACCGACTGGGAGCTCCGCCGCTCCTTCGAACGCATGTGAGGCACGTCTTGTCGTACGCGCACCACGAGGTACTCAACCCCGCGACCGGGCAGGTCATCGAGACCGTCCCGGCGACGACGGCCGCCGAGGTCGACGCCGCCGTCGGGCGGGCCGCCAAGGCCCAGCAGGGCTGGGCGGCCGCCGCCCCCGCCGACCGGGCCAGACTGCTGCGCCGCTTCGCCGCGGTCGTCGACGAACACCTCGAAGAACTGGCCCAGCTGGAAGTACGGGAGGCCGGGCACACCATCGGCAACGCCCGCTGGGAAGCGGGCAACGTCCGCGATCTGCTCGACTTCGCCGCCGGGGGAGTGGAGCGGCTCAACGGCCGTCAGATCCCCGTCCCCGGCGGGCTCGACATCACGATCCTCGAGCCCCTCGGCGTCATCGGCGTGATCGCGCCCTGGAACTTCCCGATGCCGATCGCCGCCTGGGGTACTGCCCCGGCCCTCGCCGCCGGCAACGCCGTCCTCCTCAAACCGGCCGAGACCACCCCGCTGACCGCGCTGCGACTGGCCGGACTCGCCCTGGAAGCAGGCCTTCCCGAGCACCTCTTCCAGGTGGTGCCGGGCGCGGGCGACGTAACGGGCAACGCACTGGTCGAGCACCCCGGCGTGGCGAAGATCGTGTTCACCGGCTCCACCCGGGTCGGCAAGCAGATCATGGCCAAGTGCGCCGACCGCGTAAAGCGCGTCACCCTCGAACTCGGCGGCAAGAGCCCCAATATCGTCTTCGCCGACTCCGACCTCGAAGCCGCGGTGGCCGCCACCCCCATGTCCTTCCTGGACAACTCCGGCCAGGACTGCTGCGCACGAAGCCGTGTCCTGGTTCAGCGTTCCGTGTACGACCGCTTCCTCGAACTCCTGGTCCCCGGGATCGAGTCCGTCGTCGTCGGCGACCCGGCCGACGAGAAGACCCAGATGGGCCCGCTGATCTCGCAGGCGCAGCTGGAGCGGGTGCGTGGATACGTCCCCGACGATCTCAAGGGGATCCGGGGCACCGCGCCGGAGGGCCCCGGCTTCTGGTTCCCGCCGACCGTCCTCACCGACCTCTCCCCGGACTCCCCGGCCGCCTGCGAAGAGGTCTTCGGCCCGGTCGCCGCCGTCCTCCCCTTCGAGGACGAGGCCGACGCGATCCGGCTCGCCAACGCCACCGAGTACGGCCTGTCGGGATCGATCTGGACCCGCGACGTCGGCCGCGCGATCCGCGTCTCGCGCGCCGTCGCCGCCGGCAACCTCTCCGTCAACTCCCACAGCAGCGTCCGCTACTGGACGCCGTTCGGCGGCTACAAGCAGTCCGGCCTCGGCCGCGAACTCGGCCCCGACGCCCTGACCGCATTCACCGAGACCAAGAACGTCTTCATCAGCACGGAGGCCTGAGCATCATGACCGACACGAACAACGTCTGCCGCCGCCTGGTCGGCCGCACCGCCGTCATCACCGGCGCCGGCAGCGGAATCGGCCTGGCCACCGCGCGCCGACTGGCCTCCGAGGGCGCCAACGTCGTCTGCGGCGACATCGACGAAACCGCGGGCAAGGCCGCGGCCGACGAGGTCGGCGGCACCTTCGTACGCGTCGACGTCACCGACCAGGAGGAGGTTGAGGCACTCTTCAGGACGGCGTTCGACACCTACGGCAGCGTCGACATCGCCTTCAACAACGCGGGCATCTCACCGCCCGACGACGACTCGATCCTCACCACCGGACTCGAGGCATGGAAGCGCGTCCAGGACGTCAACCTCACCTCCGTCTACCTGTGCTGCAAGGCCGCCATCCCCTACATGCAGCGCCAGGGCCGCGGTTCCATCATCAACACCGCCTCCTTCGTGGCGATCATGGGCGCGGCGACCTCTCAGATCTCGTACACCGCCTCGAAGGGCGGCGTACTGGCCATGTCCCGGGAGCTCGGCGTGCAGTTCGCCCGCGAGGGCATCCGCGTGAACGCCCTCTGCCCCGGGCCGGTCAACACCCCGCTCCTGCAGGAGCTGTTCGCCAAAGACCCCGAGCGCGCCGCGCGCCGCCTTGTGCATATTCCGGTCGGACGGTTCGCGGAGCCGGACGAGCTCGCCGCCGCCGTGGCCTTCCTCGCCAGCGACGACTCCTCGTTCATCAACGCCACCGACTTCCTGGTCGACGGCGGAATCTCGGGGGCGTACGTCACCCCTGTGTAGCTCACCGAGCGCCACTCCACCCTCCCGGCAGCCGGGCGTCGCACGACGCCCGGCTGTCCCGTATACCGACGCAGGAGTGTGTACGTGAACAACAGACGCCGCTGGTCCGTGGCAGCAGCCGCGCTCATGATCGCCGGAACCGGCCTCGGGGCCGCCCAGCCCGCCCCGGCCGCAGGGGCGGCTGGAGTTGAGGGGGCCGCAGGGGCGGCTGGGGCCGCGCGGGCCGAGCCGGGGCAATGCCCGGCTCTCCACGTCGGCCAGGGCTGGCACGGCGACAACCAGGCCCGGCTCCAGCGACTCATAGACACCTACGGCCACTGCGGCGACCACCGCAAGCGCCGGGACAGGCCCGTCGCCGTCTTCGACTGGGACAACACCGTCATCAAGAACGACGTCGGCGACGCGACCATGTACTGGATGCTGCGCAACAGCAGGATCCGCCCGCCCCGGGGCGGCGACTGGCACACCACCAGCCGCTATCTGACCGACGGGGCCGCGACCGCGCTCAAGGCCGCCTGTCCCACCGGTGTGCGGACGCTGCCCACCGCCACGGACACCCGCTGTGCCGACGAGATCAACTCCGTCTACTCCAAGGGCGCCACCACCGGCGGCGAGGGTGCCTTCGCCGGCTTCGACCACCGCCGTATGGAGCCCCAGTACGCCTGGCTCGCCCAGCTGATGAACGGCTGGACGACGCGGGAGATCCGGTCCTTCGCCGCCTCCGCCCGTGCCGAGAACCTGGCCGCGCCCATCGGCACGCGGCAACAGGTCGGCAGCGGCACAGCGACCGGCTGGGTGCGCTACTACGAACAGCAGCGCGACCTCGTCCGTACGCTGCAGAAGGCCGGCTTCGACGTGTGGATCACCTCCGCCTCGCCCGAGCCCGTCGTCGATGTCTGGGCGCGGGGCGTCGGCATCGACGCGAACCGCGCCATCGGCATCCGCAACGTCACCCGGCACGGCCGCCTCACCGCGCATCTGCAGGGCTGCGGCACCGTCCGGGACGGCGACGACGCGATGATCACCTACATCGACGGAAAGCGCTGCTGGATCAACAAGGAGATCTTCGGAGTGCGGGGCGCGGCCGCCGAGCAGGTCCAGCCCGCCCACCGGCGCCAGGTGTTCGCGGCGGGCGACTCCGACACGGACGTCTCCTTCCTGCGGGACGCGACGGGCCTGCGGCTGGTCCTCAACCGCAACAAGAACGAAGTGATGTGCCGCGCCTACGACAACAGCGACGGACGCTGGCTCGTCAACCCGATGTTCATCGAGCCCAAGAAGCAGCAGGCCGCCCCCTATCCGTGCGCAACCTCGGGACACACCGGGAGCGACGGTGCCTCCGGGCCCGTACGCCGCGGTGACGGCACGGTGGTTCCCGACCAGCGGGACGCGGTGTACGGCTTCTGAACGGGCCCCCTAAGGTGGCCGGATGAGCATGACGACGCCGCCCGGCTGGTACCCGGACTCCAGCGTGCCCGGCACCGAACGCTGGTGGGACGGGACTGCCTGGACCGCGCACACCCGCGCGGTCGAGGGCCAGGCCCCTGCACCGGTTCCGGCTCAGGCCCCTGCACCGGCTCAGGCCCCGGTCCCCGCCCCGGTCGCCGCTGCCGGTTTCGGCCCGCCGACCACACCGTTGCACCAGTCGGCGATGCCGGGTGGCAGTGGTGGCAGTGGTGGGAATGACAGCGGCGGTGGCACGCGCCGTCTTGTGGCGCTCGCCACCGCCGGCGTCGTACTCGTCGCCGCGGTCGCCGTCGGCGCCGTACTCCTGACCAAGAACGACGAGCCCGCGGAGCCCGAGTCCGCGCCGGGCGTGAGCGAACCGGTCGCGACCACCGGCGACTCCGAGAACAGCCCTACCGCCACGCCGTCGCCGACCGAGGACTCCGCGCTGCTGACCGACCAGCTCAACGGCATCTCCATGCCGATACCCGAAGGCTGGGAGAAGTCCACCAGTTCTCTCGACGCTCAAGCCGCGACCATGGTGACGGACGAGACCTACGACTGTCCCGCAGGCGGCTCCTCGCTGTGCCGGCACGGGCGGGTGTCGTCCGCCGTGGCGACGCAGACGGGTGCCACCTCGGCCGAGGCGGTGGCCAAGCAGGACATCCAGGCCGCGGCGGACTCCGCGTACGAAGCGGACGCGGTGGGCAGCCGCATCCACGGCGGCATCAAGTCCCACAAGGTGCTCAAGTCGCAGACGGTCGCCGTTGCCGGACGCGCCGGCTATCTGGTGCGCTGGCAGGTCACCACCGGAGCGGGCCCGGGCGGGTACGTCCAGTCGCTCGCCTTCCCCTCGCCCGTGGGCACCGAAGCGGTGATCGTCGTCCGCTTCGCCTTCGACGCGGGACCCGAAGGCCCCGAACTCGCGAGCATGGACAAGATCGCCGCGAGCATCCGCCCGATCGGCGACGGGACGAACGGCGGCGTCGGCAGCAGCATCGGACCCGACCAGGGGACGGGCGGCTAGCGGAACGCGCGGCCGGCGGAACGTACGCCTGTCGGTGGAACGTACGCCTAGAGGAACGTGCGGCCCTCGCCGCGGTAGGTCGGCGCGGTGCCCGTGACCCGGTCGCCCTCGATCAGCTGCAGGGTGTCGAAGCGCTCGCACATCTCGCCGGCCTTGGCATGCCGGAACCACACCTTGTCGCCCATCAGCAGATCGTCGGCGGGGGAGCCGAGCAGCGGGGTCTGCACCTCACCCGGGCCCTCCTGCGGGTCGTAGTGCAGCCCTTCGGGGAGATACGGGACGGGCAGCCGGTCCACGCCCGCCGCGCCGGACGCGGGGTAGCCGCCACCGAGCACCGTCACCACGCCCACGCCCGGCCTGCGCACCACGGGCTGGGCGAAGAGCGCGGCCGGACACCCCGTGAACGACGTGTAGTTGTCGAACAGCCGCGGGAGGTACAGGCCCGAACCGGCGGCGATCTCCGTGACCGCGTCCTCGGCGGCCGTGTGCTGGACACTGCCGGTGCCACCGCCGTTGACGAACTCCAGATCCGGCGCCACCCTCCGTACCGCACGGACCACCGCCGCCCGGCGGGCGGCCAGTTCCCTGCGGGCCGCGCTCTGCATCAGCCTGACCACGCGGGAGCGCAGCGGCCGGCCTGCGAGGGAGTCGCCCACGCCCGCGACATGCCCCTCGTACGCCATCAGCCCCACGAGCCGGAAGCCGGGGCGGCGGGCGATCGACCGGGCCAGTTCGGCCAGCTGGGCCGGCTCACGCAGCGGCGAACGCCTCGCCCCGACCCGAACCCGGCCGCCCAGCAGCTGCAGTGCGGTGTCGAGTTCCAGACAGATCCGGATCTCCTCCTTGCCGCCGCCGCGGGAGCGGTCGATCAGCTCCAGCTGCGCCGGGTCGTCGACCATCACCGTCACGGCGCCGGCCAACTTGGGATCCCCCGCGAGCTGCGCGAATCCGGTTCGGTCCGCCGACGGATAGGCCAGCAGTACGTCCTCGAAACCGGCCCGCGCCAGCCACAGCGACTCGTCCAGCGTGAACGACATGATCCCGGCGAAACCGTCCCGTGCGAGGACCCGCTCCAGCAGCGCCCGGCAGCGGACCGACTTGCTCGCGACCCGGATCGGCTTGCCGCCCGCCCGGCGCACCAGATCGTCGGCGTTGGCGTCGAACGCGTCGAGATCGACGACGGCGAGCGGGGCGTCGAGATGGGCGGTGGCCCGGTCGTAGCGGGCCCGGTCAGCGGCACGGGAAGTCATGGCCGGAGTCATGGCCCGAGCTTGCCAGACGGGATTACCACGGGGTAGAGGGACGTTTTGGGCAGATCCCCCCGGACCCCCGGTCTCAGTGCCGCGGGGTGCACTCCAGCCCGTAGAGTGACGCACACGCGGTGACGAACGGGCCTGCCCCGAGAGGCGATCCGTCGGTATACGTGGACCAGGAACGGGGGACGGATGAGCACGGAGGCACAGCGTCCTCCCGGCCCGGCCTCTCCTCCGCCCGAAGCGGGGGAGGAGGCGCGCACCACTTCCCGTATCAGCGAGGCACTGCTGCCGCCGGAGACCGCCCCGCAGCCGCTTCGCCCGTCCCGCATCACCGAGTTCCTGCCGACGGAGCCGTCCCCCGCGCCGACGACAGCGCCCCCGGCGCCGACGACAGCGCCCCCGGCCCCCAGGGCTCCCGCGCCGTCGCGCCCCGAGATCCCCCCGGCTTCGGCGCCTTCCGGCGAGTCGAGTCGTCCGTTCACCGCGCCGACGCGTCCGTCGGTGCCTGCGCCCGCGGCTGAGCCCACGCCCGCGAGGAGCGAGGCCACCCGTGGCGCGTCCCCCGGCGCCTCCCCCGGCGCGGCCCGCCGCCCGTCGCCCTCCGTCCCGGCGCCCTCCGCGCCGAGGCCGCCCGGTCTCCCGCCACGCCCCGGCGTCCCCCCGGCCGCCTCTGCCGACATCCCGGCCGTGGAGACCACCACCCGGCTGCGGCCCGTCGTCGCCCCCCGGTCCGGACCGCCGCGTCGCCCCACGCCCGCCGCCTCCGCGCCTCTGCCGCCCGAGGCACCTCCCCGGCCGCCGGCCGCCCCCACCCGGCGCAGACCGGTCGGCTCCGTCGACCTCACGCCACGGCCCGGCGCAGCCCGGCACGCTCCCAGCGGTCACTCCTGGGCGCCGCCCGAGACCCCGGCCGAGACGCCCCTGTCCGGCACGGGCCACCCGGCTGCTCACCCCGCCCCCGACCGTTACTCCTGGGCACCGCCGGAGACCCCGGCCGAGATGACCACCCGGCTGCGGCCCGTGCGTGCCCGGCATCCCGGGCGAACCGTCGGTTCCGTCGCCTGTGTCGTCCTCGGACTCGGGCTGATCGGCGGCGCGGCCACCGGCAGCTGGCTGACCGGCGACTCGAGCGCCGACCCCGCCGCCCGTACCGGGTACACCGAGGCACGCGACCTGTGGCACAGCGTCCCTGTGGACACTCTCTTTCCCCGTACCGTCAAGGGCGAGGGCGCCGGACCCGGCAGCGCGGACCGTGTCTGGACCCGTATCGCCGTCGCGCCCGACGGCGGCTGCGCGGCCGCTCTGGACCCGCTGCTGGTCAAGGCAGTGCAGCCGGTCGGCTGCGGCCGCGTGCTGCGCGCCACCTACACCGACGCCACCGCGAGCAGCGTCACCACGGTCGGGCTGATCTTCACCGAGGCCGATGCGGACGGCATGCGCGCCCTGGACAGGCGCTTCACGGCAGAAGGTCTCGCCGAGCGCACCGATCTGATGCCCCGCGCGCTCCCGGCCAAGGGCACCGTCGCCGCACGCTTCGGCGACGGGCAGCGAGCGAGCTGGACCGTGAACGTACTGACCGATGCGCCGGTCGTCGTCTACGCCGTGTCCGGCTTCGCGGACGGGCGTACCGTCACCGACCCCCAGCCCGCCGACGAGGCCAAGGCCGAGGGCACCACGTCCGCGCCCGCCCAGGCAGGCCTCGGCCACGAGGCCACGGGCGTCGCGGAGCGCATCGAGCGCGCTCTGCGCCAGATCGTCAGCACGGCAACGGAGCAGTCCGAATGACAACAACGCGCCGTCGCCGCGGCCGTCGCCTCGCCGCCGCCCTCGCTGCCGCCGCCCTCGTACTCCTTCCGGCGACGCCCGCCCACGCGGACGCGATCAGGGCCCAGCAGTGGGGCCTCGACGCAATGCACACCGACGAGGCCTGGCGCACCACCAAGGGCAGCGGCATCACGGTCGCGGTCCTGGACACGGGCGTCGACGACCGCCACCCCGACCTCGCGGGATCCGTTCTGCCCGGCAAGGACTTCATCGGCTTCGGCGCGACGCGCGGCGACCGTGCCTGGGCCCGCCACGGCACCGCGATGGCCGGCATCATCGCCGCCCACGGCCACGGCCCGGACAGCGAGGACGGCGTACTCGGCATTGCGCCCGAGGTGAAGATCCTCCCGATCCGCGTGATCCTCGAAGGCGGCGACAAGGCCCGCGAGAAGGCCCGCAACTCCCGCGGCACCGCCCTCGCCCAGGGCATCCGCTGGGCCGCCGACCAGGGCGCCGACGTCATCAATCTCTCGCTCGGCGACGACAGCGAGTCCGCGCACCCCGAGGCCGGCGAGGACTCCGCCGTCCAGTACGCACTAGCCAAGGGCGCCGTCGTCGTCGCCTCGGCCGGCAACGGCGGCGAGAAGGGCGACCACATCTCGTACCCGGCCGCCTACCCCGGCGTGATCGCGGTGACGGCCGTCGACCGCTTCGGTACCCACGCCTCCTTCTCCACCCGCCGCTGGTACGCCACCGTCAGCGCTCCCGGCGTCGACATCGTCATCGCCGACCCCGACCGCCGTTACTACCAGGGCTGGGGCACCAGCGCAGCCGCCGCCTTCGTCTCCGGCGCGGTCGCCCTGGTCCGCTCCGCCCACCCGGGCCTTGCCCCCGCCCAGATCAAGAAACTCCTCGCCGACACCGCCCGCAGCGCCCCCAAGTCCGGCCGCGACGACGCGCGGGGCTACGGCATCGTCGACCCCGCCGCAGCGATCACGGCCGGTGCGAAGCTGCGCCCCGCGGATCTGAAGGCGGCCACCGCGGGCTACAGCAAGAAGTACTTCGGCTCTGGCCCGGCTCCCGAGACCAAGGACACGGAGCCGGCGATCTGGCTCGCCCCGCTCGCGGGCGGCCTGGGCGCCCTGGTGCTGGCGGGAGCCGTCGTGCTCTGGCGCGGCGGCCGCACCGCCCGCGCCGTCCGCACCTGACACCCGCGCCGGCGGCCCGCCCGCTCCCGCACCGCCCGCACCTGACACCCGCACCGCCCGCACCTGGCACACGCGCCGGCCGCACCGCCCGCACCGCCCGCACCTGGCACACGCGCCGGCCGCACCACCCGCACCGCCCGCGCCGGCCGCACCTGGCACCCGCACCGCCCGCATCTGACACCCGCACCGGCCTGCGCCGACACGCCTGCTGGCCCGCTCACCGGCCCCCGACCGCCTCCCGCGCCGCCGCCTCGACGCAGGCGATCCCCGCCTCCTTCGTCGGATGCCCGTCGGAAAGCACCGCGATCAGACGGCCCCCGGCCCGCCCCACCGAGTGGACGACCCACAGCCCGGTGTCGCGCATCGGCATCCAGCCGTTCTTCAGCGCCCACGGTCCGCCCGCGGCCGACACCCCCCAGTCCTGCCCCGGGAGCACCTGCCGCATGAGGGACCGGAGGTACCCATAGGGCCGCCCGCCGAACACCGCCTGCATCAGTGTCAGCTGGTCACGCGCGGTGGTCCTGGTCAGCCCCCACGCCGCCGCGGCCCGCGTCTGCGTGAGCCCGAGCCGCGCATGCGCCGCATCCACCCCCGCAGCGCCGCCGACCGCCTCCCAGAGCGCTGTCGCCGCGTCGTTGTCGCTCCGCACGATCATGACGCGGGCGAGCTCCCGCTCCCGCGCGGTCGGCGGGTGCCCCCGATCCAGCAGCGCGGCGAGGATGGACACCTTCACGATGCTCGCCGAGGGGTAGGTCCGCTCCTCGCCGCTGGACCGATCGAGCAGGGCGACCGAGACGTTGGCACTCATACCAGGGAGGTTAGGCTCGTCGCGTGGCGCTCAAGAACATCCCTGACTCCGGTTTCTCCGACGACGACGGCACTGCCGACCCACGGCTGACGGCGGCCCTCGCCGCCTGGGCGCAGGACAGAACGGCTGTACGGCCGGTCCTCGAAGCACTCAAGGACGCCCGGCTGCTGGTCCCGGTCGTCGCCGTGCTCGGTGAGGTCGAGGAGGACGAGAACGGTCTGCGCCGCGAGAAGACCAGCGACATGGCGGTGCCCACGCTGACGGCCGGCGACCGCCGGGCGCTGCCCGCGTTCACGTCGATCGCGTCCCTCGCCCGCTGGAACCCCGAGGCCCGCCCCGTCGCCGTACCGCTCCACCAGGCGCTGCAGGCCGCCGCACACGAGAAGGCCGACACCCTGGTGCTCGACCTCGCGGGCCCCGTTCCGTACCAGCTGACCGGCCCCGCGCTGCTCGCTCTCGCCGAAGGCCGCACCAGCGCCGACCCGTTCCAGGACCCGAGGGTCATCGCAGCGGTCACGGCCGCGGTCGCCGCCGAACCCGCCGTGCTCCGCGCCCACCTGGGCCCGGGCCGCGCGGACGGCACCCTCGCCCTCGTCCTGGCGCCGGAAGCGGTCCCGGCCGAGGTGGCGCGGCGGGTCGCCGAGGCGCTGGCGGCCGATGACGTACTGAGGGCCCGCCTGGTGAAGGGTCTCGACCTGGCACTGCTGCCGGCCGAGACCACCCCTCCGGGCGAGCCCCTGTTCGTACGCGATTGATCTCGTACGCGTTGAGTGGACGAGGGCGCGGCCGCGCCCGCGGCGTCAGCCGTAGACCGGACCGGTGTACTTCTCGCCGGGACCCTGGCCCGGCTCGTCCGGCACCACCGACGCCTCGCGGAACGCCAACTGCAGCGACTTCAGCCCGTCCCGCAGCGGCGCCGCGTGGAAGGAGCTGATCTCGGTCGCGCTCGCGTCCATCAGACCGGCCAGCGCATGGACCAGCTTGCGGGCCTCGTCGAGGTCCTTGTGCTCGGCGCCGTCCTCGGTCAGGCCGAGCTTCACAGCTGCCGCGCTCATCAGGTTCACCGCGACCGTGACGATCACCTCGACGGCGGGGACCTCGGCGATGTCGCGGGTCATCGCGTCGAAGTCGGGGGATTCATTGGGGGTCGTCGCGTCGCTCATGACGCACACGATATGCCCCGGGGGGCCGCGTCCCGCTGCTGGCCTCGGTTAGCCCTCGTCAGCCGAAGCTGCTAACCTTGTGTAACGACCGGCCGGACACGTGTGTGCCCGGCCCACAAGTGGAGGCTCCGATCTCCCACCTGACTGTCCTCCGGGACAGCGGGTCACCGGTCAGGTGGCTGCCCATCGTTCCGTACGGACGATGGAAGTCGCCCGATGTGCGCCCCGCGGTTGACCGCGGCGGTGCTCCGGTATTCGAGGAGCTGCCGCCTGTGTCCCGTCCGGGGCATTTTTCACGTTCCGGCGCGGTTGGTCTTACGAAACAGACGTTACGCGGCTGTCTGCCAGGCATCCGTGTGGTGCTACCTAGGAGGATCCATCAGCGCCGAGCCCCGCATCAACGACCGAATTCGCGTTCCCGAAGTGCGACTTGTCGGTCCCAGCGGCGAGCAGGTCGGGATTGTTCCGCTTGCCAAGGCCCTTGAGCTTGCGCAGGAATACGACCTCGACCTGGTCGAGGTCGCGGCGACCGCCCGTCCGCCCGTGTGCAAGCTCATGGACTACGGGAAGTTCAAGTACGAGTCGGCCATGAAGGCCCGTGAGGCGCGCAAGAACCAGGCGCACACGGTCATCAAGGAGATGAAGCTCCGGCCGAAGATCGACCCGCACGACTATGACACCAAGAAGGGTCATGTCGTCCGGTTCCTCAAGCAGGGCGACAAGGTCAAGATCACGATCATGTTCCGTGGTCGTGAGCAGTCCCGCCCCGAGCTTGGCTTCCGACTGCTGCAGCGTCTCGCCTCGGACGTGGAGGATCTCGGCTTCATCGAGTCCACCCCGAAGCAGGACGGCCGAAACATGATCATGGTTCTCGGCCCGCACAAGAAGAAGACCGAGGCCATGGCCGAGGCGCGTGAGGCACAGGCCGCCCGCAAGGCGGAGCGTCAGGGCTATGCGCACGAGGAGTCGGCGGACGAGGGCGCAGAGGCTCCGGCCGAAGCGTCTGCCGAGGCTCCGGCCGAAGCCCCTTCCGAAACGCCCTCCGAGGCGTGACCCGACGGGGCTGCCACCCAGGCAGCCCCAGGTCCCGCCCGGAACCACAAACCAAGATCTGACGCTCCCGCTGTCCGGTGTCCGCACCGGGGGAGCGCCACTGACGAGGAGAGAACGGCGCGATGCCGAAGAACAAGACGCACAGCGGTGCCAAGAAGCGCTTCAAGATCACCGGCTCCGGCAAGGTGCTCCGTGAGCGTGCCGGCAAGCGCCACCTGCTCGAGCACAAGTCGTCCAAGCTGACGCGTCGCCTCACCGGCAACGCCGAGATGGCCCCGGGTGACTCGAAGACCATCAAGAAGCTTCTCGGCAAGTGACGTCCGTGTTCCCGGTGACCGGGAACACGCGCCGAGACCGGGACCAATTCGTTTCCGGGTCGTGTGAGTCCAACCACGGCCCCGCTACAAGGAGTTAACAAGTGGCACGCGTCAAGCGGGCAGTCAACGCCCACAAGAAGCGCCGGGCGATCCTCGAGGCCGCCAGCGGTTACCGCGGTCAGCGTTCGCGCCTGTACCGCAAGGCCAAGGAGCAGGTCACCCACTCCCTGGTCTACAACTACAACGACCGCAAGAAGCGCAAGGGCGACTTCCGTCAGCTGTGGATCCAGCGCATCAACGCCGCTGCACGCCAGAACGGCATGACGTACAACCGCCTCATCCAGGGTCTGAAGGCCGCCAACATCGAGGTGGACCGCAAGATCCTGGCCGAGCTCGCGGTCAACGACGCCAACGCGTTCGCCGCGCTCGTCGAGGTTGCCCAGAAGGCGCTTCCGAGCGACGTCAACGCCCCGAAGGCCGCTGCCTGATCTTCCAGGCCGCAGTTCTTCTGCCGGACCCGCAGGCCCTGTGCCTGCGGGTCCGGTCTGTTCCCGGACCCCTTCCCGTACGGAAAAGCGAGCCGCAGACCATGGGCACCCCTGAGCTGATCTCCCCGCGTTCCCCGCGCGTCATCGCCGCCCGGCGGCTCGCCAAGCGCGCCTTCCGCGGCAAGGAGCGCCTGTTCATCGCCGAGGGCCCGCAGGCCGTGCGCGAGGCCGTGGCCCACCGCGGCCACAGCGGCGAAGCCACCCTGGTCGAGCTCTTCACCACCGTCGAGGCCGCCCAGCGGTACGCGGACATCGTCGACGCCGCCCGCGGTATCGGCGCCCGGGTGCACCACGCCTCCGACGCGGTGCTTGCCGAGGTCTCCCAGACCGTCACGCCGCAGGGCCTGGTCGGCGTCTGCCGCTTCCTCGACTCGCCCTTCGAGGACATCCTGGCGGCCCGGCCCAAGCTCGTCGCCGTCCTCGCGCACGTACGCGACCCCGGGAACGCGGGCACCGTGCTGCGCTGCGCCGACGCCGCGGGCGCCGACGCCGTCGTCCTCACCGACGCCTCCGTCGACCTCTACAACCCCAAGTCCGTACGGGCGTCGGTCGGTTCGCACTTCCACCTCCCGGTCGCCGTCGGCGTCCCCGTCGAGCAGGCCGTGCGGGGGCTGCGCGACGCCGGAGTCCGCGTGCTGGCAGCCGACGGCGCGGGCGAGGACGACCTGGACGACGAACTCGACGCGGGCACCATGGGCGGCCCCACCGCCTGGATCTTCGGCAACGAGGCCTGGGGCCTGCCCGAGGAGACCCGTGCGCTCGCGGACGCCGTCGTACGCGTCCCGATCCACGGAAAGGCCGAAAGTCTGAACCTCGCGACGGCCGCCGCCGTATGTCTCTATGCCTCCGCGCGCGCCCAGCGCGCGGGCCGTGCCCGCTGAGAGCCGCCCCCGCTGACGGGGGAGTACTCGCTCAGGGGGTCGGCTCCGTCACTTCCAGCTAGTAAGGTGACGGGCTCGGGGGCCCACTGCGCCGGCGGAGAGGTGGGATACGGGGATGGCTGTCGGGACGAGCAGGCCCACGGAGACACAGGGGGCCCTCCTCTTTCATTCCTGCGGTCCGGACGTATTCGGGATCGACCCAGACGACCTCCCCGACGGCCTGGTCGTCGCCGACGAGACCGGCCGGGTGATCTGCTTCAACGACGCGGCCGTACGGATCACCGCCGTGTCCAAGGCCGACGCCCTCGGCCTGCCGCTGGAGCGCGCGCTGCCGCTGGAGGACCTCAAGGGCCGCCGCTGGTGGACCCTGACCGATCCGTACGGCGGACTCAACACCCGCGTCGGCCAGCCCGAGCGCAATCTGCTGCTGCCCGGCGGCCGCGAAGTCCTCGTCTCCGCCCGCTATGTACGCGAGTGCCCCACCGGGCCGATACGCCGCCTCGTGATCAGTCTGCGCGGCACCGAGGCCCGGCGCCGTACCGAACGCAGCCATGCCGAGCTGATAGCGACCGTCGCCCACGAACTGCGTTCCCCCCTCACCTCCGTCAAGGGCTTCACGGCGACGCTGCTCGCCAAGTGGGAGCGGTTCACCGACGACCAGAAGCGGCTGATGCTGGAGACCGTCGACGCCGACGCCAACCGCGTCACACGGCTGATCGCCGAGCTGCTCGACATCTCCCGCATCGACTCCGGCAGGCTCGAGGTGCGTCGCCAGCCTGTCGACATCTCGGCGGCCGTCGGACGCCACATCCAGGCGCACATAGCCAGCGGACAGTCCCCGGACCGGTTCTTCGTACGCATCCGGCGGCAGCTCCCCGATCTGTGGGCCGACCCGGACAAGATCGACCAGGTGCTCGGCAATCTGCTGGAAAATGCGGTGCGCCACGGCGAGGGAACCGTCACCATCGAGGTGGCGCCGGCATCGGCGAAGAACGACGAGAAGGGGACGGCGGTCACCGTGAGCGACGAAGGCCCCGGCATCCCCGAGGAGTCGATGGGCCGTGTCTTCACCCGCTTCTGGCGGGGGAGCAAGCGCGGCGGGACGGGCCTCGGCCTCTACATCGTCAAGGGCATCGTCGAGGCACACGGCGGGACGATCACCGTCGGCCGTGGACCCGGCGGCGGCGCCGAGTTCCGATTTATTCTGCCCGTCGGCACCCCGGCCCACCTGAAATAAGAGTTTCGCCAAGCGCCGGACAGGGTGGCGGCGGGCTACGGGTGGGCCCGAGCGGCCCGCGGGCTCATTCGCCTCTCCACACCCCGTTAGACTCGACCTTTGGCACCTTTGCGTCCTCGGTCGACAAGCGGGGGCCCCAGCCAGCCCATCGGAAGTACGGGAAGAGATGTCCGCACCCAATAAGTCGTACGACCCTGTTGAGGTCGAGGCACTGAAACCGGAAGAGATCGAGCGCATGCGGGACGAGGCGCTCGCCGCCTTCGCCGCCGCCGGCGACCTCGACGAGCTCGCCCACGCGAAGGTCGCGCACACCGGCGGCACGTCGCCGCTGGCGCTTGCCAACCGGGAGATCGGCGCGCTGCCACCGCAGGCCAAGGCCGAGGCCGGCAAGCGCGTGGGCCAGGCCCGCGGTGCCGTGAGCAAGGCCCTCGCCGCCCGCCAGGCCGAGCTGGAGGCCGAGCGTGACGCCCGGGTGCTCGTCGAGGAGGCAGTGGACGTCACGCTGCCCCACGACCGAGTCCCGGCCGGCGCCCGCCACCCGCTGACCACGCTCTCGGAGCGCATCGAGGACATCTTCGTGGCCATGGGCTACGAGGTGGCCGAGGGCCCCCAGGCCGAGGCCGAGTGGTTCAACTTCGACGCGCTCAACATCGGCCCGGACCACCCGGCCCGTGGCGAGCACGACACCTTCTTCGTCGAGGGCCCGGACGGCGGCAGCAACTCCGGTGTCGTACTGCGCACGCACACCTCGCCCGTACAGATCCGCTCGCTCCTCGACCGTGAGCCGCCGGTCTATGTGATCTGTCCCGGCCGCGTGTACCGCACCGACGAGCTGGATGCGACCCACACCCCGGTCTTCCACCAGGTCGAGCTGCTCGCCGTCGACGAGGGCCTGACCATGGCCGACCTCAAGGGCACCCTGGACCACATGGTCCGGGCGCTCTTCGGCGGCGAGGGCATGAAGACCCGGCTCCGCCCGAACTTCTTCCCCTTCACCGAGCCGTCCGCCGAGATGGACATGGTCTGCTACGTGTGCCGCGGCGAGTCCGCCGGCAACCCGGACAAGCCCTGCCGCACCTGCTCCAGCGAAGGCTGGATCGAGCTCGGCGGCTGCGGCATGGTCAACCCGAAGGTGCTCATCGCCTGCGGCGTCGACCCCCAGAAGTACAGCGGATTCGCCTTCGGGTTCGGCATCGAGCGGATGCTGATGTTCCGCCACAACGTCGAAGACATGCGAGACATGGTCGAGGGTGACGTCCGGTTCACCCGGCCGTTCGGGATGGAGATCTGATGCGGGTCCCGCTTTCCTGGCTGCGGGAGTACGTCGACCTGCCGGCGACGGAGACCGGCCGTGACGTACAGGCCAAGCTCATTGCCGCCGGCCTCGAGGTCGAGACCGTCGAGCCGCTCGGCGCCGGCCTCAAGGGCCCCCTCGTCGTCGGCAAGGTGCTGACCATCGAGGAGCTGACGGAGTTCAAGAAGCCCATCCGCTTCTGCACCGTCGACGTCGGCGGGGCCAACGGCACCGGCGAGCCGCAGGAGATCGTCTGCGGCGCCCGCAACTTCTCCGTCGGCGACAAGGTCGTCGTGGTCCTGCCGGGTGCGGTCCTGCCCGGTGACTTCGCGATCGCCGCGCGCAAGACGTACGGCAGGACCTCGCACGGCATGATCTGCTCGGGCGACGAGCTGGGCATGGGCGAAAGCGATGCTCTTGGAGGCAGCGGCATCCTCGTGCTGCCCCCGGAGTACGAGGTCGGCACCGACGCCATCGAACTGCTCGAGCTCGTCGACGAGGTCCTCGACATCGCCGTCACGCCCGACCGCGGCTACTGCCTCTCGATGCGCGGCGTCGCCCGCGAGACCGCCATCGCGTACGGCCTGCCGCTGCGCGACCCGGCGCTGCTCGACGTCCCCGCCCCGAATTCCTACGGCTACCCGGTGAAGGTTTCCGACCCGATGGGCTGCGACCGCTTCACCGCGCGCACGGTCGTCGGTCTGGAGCCCGAGACACGCTCCCCGATCTGGCTGCAGCGCCGGCTGCAGAAGGCCGGGATGCGTCCCATCTCGCTCGCCGTCGACGTCACCAACTACGTGATGCTCGAGCTCGGGCAGCCGCTGCACGCCTACGACCGCTCCCGTCTCGACGGGCCGATCGGGGTGCGCCGCGCCGAGCCCGGCGAGAAGCTCACCACCCTCGACGGCGCCCAGCGTGTGCTGGACGCCGAGGACCTGGTGATCACCGACAACCGCGGGCCGATCGGCCTCGCGGGCGTCATGGGCGGCGCCAACACCGAGATCGCCGACCACGACGACGCCGGTGCCACCACCGAGGTCGTCATCGAGGCCGCGCACTTCGACGCGATCACGATCGCCCGCACCGCGCGCCGCCACAAGCTGTCCTCCGAGGCGTCCAAGCGCTTCGAGCGCGGCGTCGACCCGCAGGCCGCGGCGGCCGCCGCGCAGCGGACCGTCGACCTGCTGGTGCTGCTCGCCGGCGGCACCGCCGAGGCCGGCGTCACCGAGGCCATCGCGCCCTCCGCGCCCCGTACGGTCTCCATGCCCGCGGACCACCCGGACCGCGTCGCCGGCGTCGCCTACGGCCGCGAGACCGTCGTACGCCGTCTCCAGGAGATCGGCTGCGACGTCTACGGACAGGACGAACTGGTCGTCACCGTCCCGACCTGGCGTCCCGACCTGGCCGAGCCGAACGACCTCGCCGAAGAGGTCATCCGGCTCGAGGGGTACGAGAACCTCCCCTCGACGATGCCCACACCGCCGTCCGGCCGCGGTCTTACCGGCCGTCAGCGGCTGCACCGTCGCGTCGGCCGCGCGCTGGCCGGGGCGGGCTATGTCGAGGCGCCGAACTACCCGTTCATCGGCGAGCAGATCTTCGACCAGCTCGGCCTGGCCGCCGACGACAACCTGCGCCGCGTCGTCAGACTGGTCAACCCGCTCTCCGACGAGGAGCCCGCGCTCCGTACGACGCTGCTGCCCGGCCTGCTCGCCGCGCTGCGCCGCAACGACGGCCGCGGTAGCCACGACCTCGCGCTCTTCGAGACCGGGCTGGTCTTCCACCCGGCCGAGCAGACCGGGGTCCCGGCACAGCTGCCCGTCGACCGCCGTCCCACCGACGAGGAGATCGCCGCCTTCGACGCCGTACTGCCCGTGCAGCCGCGCCATGTCGCGACCGTGCTCGCCGGTGCGCGCGAGCAGGCAGGCTGGTGGGGCAAGGGCCGTCCGGCCGACTGGGCCGACGCGGTCGAGTCCGCCCGTGCGGTCGCCCACGAGGCAGGGACCGAACTGATCGTCCGCCAGGGCCAGTACGGGCCGTGGCACCCGGGCCGCTGCGCCGAGCTCGCCGTGCTGATCGACGGCGAGGAGCAGACCGTCGGGTACGCCGGCGAGCTGCACCCGCGCGTGGTGAAGGCACTGGGCCTGTCCGCGCGCACCTGCGCGATGGAGCTGGACCTGGACGCGGTCGAGCTGGCCTCGGCCGGCGTGCTGCAGGCACCGCGGATCTCCGCCTTCCCGGTGGCCACCCAGGACGTCGCGCTCGTCGTCGACGAGCGGGTACCGGCCGCGGAGGTCGAGAAGGCGCTGACCGAGGGTGCGGATGAACTGCTGGAGTCCATCCGGCTGTTCGACGTCTTCACCGGCGCGCAGATCGGCGACGGCAAGAAGTCGCTGGCGTACGCGCTGCGGTTCCGTGCCGCCGACCGCACACTGACGGTCGAGGAGGCCTCGGCCGCCCGTGACGCCGCCGTCGCGCTCGCCGCCGAGCGCACCGGCGCGCACCTGCGCGGAGCCTGACCGCTCCCGAGCGGCCGAGGGCCTGCTCGAGCCTGCTGAGGGGCACACCCGGACCACCGGGTGTGCCCCTCACTCATTCGGGTGAGAAGCGGGGGCGTGGTTCCTTTCGGACCCGGCCGGTCGACAGAATCGTCCCGCAGGGGCGGACCTGTACGCCGGGCTGGGCAATGAGGGGACCATCCGCATGATCCGTATCAGGTCTGGAAGTCCCTTTCCGGCCTCGGTGTGGGCGAGGTCCGCGCTCGCGGACGACTCACGGGTGCGGCGGCTGCTCCCGCTGGTGCTGCCCGCGGCATGGGGTGCCGCCGCGCTCACCTGGAAGATCGCCTGCCCGCCCGTCCAGCCGGAGAGCCTCGGCCAGCGGGTCGTCACCGGCGTGGTGTTCTTCACGGTCGGCACCGGTCTTGTCCTCGGCATCCGGCGGGGGCTGCACCGCGAGCTCACAAAGGTCCGTGAAGTCGCCCACGCCGCCCAGCAGGTGCTGCTGCGGCCGCTGCCGCCGCGCCTCGACGGGCTCGTCCTCGCCGCGAACCAGCTCTCCGTCAGCCCGGGCGCCGCCGTCGGCGGTGATCTGTACGAGGCCGTGGCCACCCCGCACGGGGTCCGCATCGTCATCGGGGATGTCCGCGGCCACGGTCTGGCCGCGATCGGGTCGGTCGCCGCGGTGCTGGGCAGCTTCCGGGAGGCCGCGTACGACGAACCCGAACTCGGCGGTGTACTACGGCGATTGGACCGGGCGGTCCAGCGGCATCTGCGGGAGCGGGCGCGGGACGAGCACCCGGCGGCCGGCGGGGGAGAGCCGGACTGCCCGTCGTCGGAGGAGTTCGTCACCGTACTGCTGCTGGAGATCGGGGCGGACGGCGGCGTACTGGCGCTCAACTGCGGGCACCCCTGGCCGTACCGGATGCGCCAGGGCGCTGAGCCGCTGGCCTGTGCCGATCCGCTGCCGCCGCTCGGCCTGTTTCCGCTCCCGGCGGAGCTGCCGCTGCACCGGTGTGCGCGACTGCTGCCCGGCGAGGCGCTGTTCCTGTACACAGACGGGGCGGCGGACGCCCGTGACGCGTCGGGGAAGTTCTTCGCGCTGGAGGCCGTGCTCGCCAAGGCTGCGCTCGGCTCGCCGGTCTCGCCCGCCGCCGTGATCGGCACGGTGCATGCGGAGTTGCTGCGGCACACCGACGGCCGGCTCGCCGACGATGTGGCGCTTCTTGTGCTGCGCAACGACCGCTCGCGGATGCCGGCGCAGTCGGGTGAGACCGCCCTGCGCCGTACCCGCTCGGAACCCTCCCATCGCTAGGGGTGTCTGCCGCCATGCCATGTGCATCCCTCGGCAACCAGGGAATTGCCGTGCGGCCGGCGCCGCCCGCCCTGCCGCGGAGTGTCGGGCAGATCAGCAGGGCAGGCGACGCGATCAAGGGCCGCCGCACTGTACGAGGGGGAGCCGGCGGCCCGGCCACCTCTGTGAGAGGCAACTCAGTCAACAGGCGCGAACTGTGCGGCGGCAGAGCGCGCGAGGCACATATGAGGGCACTTGGTTCACACCCCGTGCGAATCGTCCTCCACTAGGCTGAGCGCACCGAGCCAACGGAGGGGCACATGCAGCCCAACACCCTGCTCGACGCCCTGCTCGACGAGGCGGGGATCTCCCACGCGGGCCTTGCCGCCCGCGTCAACCACGCGGGCCGGGCACGAGGCCTGTCGCTGCGGTACGAACACACGGCCGTGGCACGCTGGTTGAAGGGCCAGCGCCCGCGCGGCCAGGTGCCCGACCTGATCTGCGAAGTACTCGCCGGCCGACTGCACCGGACGATCTCGCTCGGCGACATCGGCCTCGGAGGGCCGGGGGAGTCGGTCATGCCGCTCGGCTCGCCGCTCTCCGGATTCGTGGAGCGCGCCACCGCGTTGTGGCGGTCCGACGAACAGCAGCGGCCGCACATCATCGAGGCACCCGCGGTCACCGGCACCCCCGCCGTCATGCCCGTATGGGAGTGGGAGAACCCTCCCGAGGACTCGGACGTCTCGCGCTCGGGACAGACGCGCGTCTCCATGGCCGACATCAAGATGCTGCGTGCCGCCCGGGCGCACTACGAGCTGATGTACCGAAAGGCGGGGGGCATCGCGACCCGCGCCCGCGTCGTCGGCTTTCTCAACGCCGAGACCGCGCCCCTGCTGCGCGGCGGCTACAGCGACGCGCTCGGCCGCCAACTGCACCGCGCGACGGGCGGTCTGGTGGCGGTCGCCGGGATCTGTGCGTACGACTCGAACGCGCACGGCCTCGCCCAGCGCTACTTCCATCAGGCGCTGCGACTGGCAAAGGCCAGCGGGGACCGGGGACTTGGCGCCTATGTCATCGCGCTGCTGGTCAACCAGTCGCTGTTCATGGCGGAGCACCGGCAGGCGGTGGCCTTCGCGGAGGCGGCACTGCGGGCCGCCGGCCGACAGCTCACCCCGGCGCTCGCCGCCGATCTGTATGCGATGCAGGCCAAGGCGTACGCCCATCTCGGCGACGGCAGCAGCGCCCTGCAGTGCATCCGGCGCGCGGAGTTGGAGGCGGAGCGGATCCGTCCGGGGTACGAGCCGGACGAGACCGGCTATGTCCAGCCCGGCCTGGTGAACGTCCAGGTGGCCGAGGCGCTGCTCAGCCTCGGTGATCTGACGGCGGCACGGGAGCACGCCGACGCGGCCGTCGACACACCGGCGCACGACAGAGGCCGGGTCCACCGGCTCGCCATGCTCAGCCAGATCGAGCTGCGCCAGGGTGAGGTGGACCGGGCGGCGCACACGGCTGCCGAGATGGTGGAGCGGGCGAGAGGGATGGAGTCGCAGCGGCTCAGAGACCGGCTGCGTGCGGTGCGCGAGCACCTCGTGGCGAGCGGATGCACCAATGCCAACGAGGCGGCCGAACTCATCGACGGGGCACTGCGCGTTCCCCTCTGACCGGGCTCCTGCTGCGATGTTGCCATCTACTTGTCGGAAGGTGGCAGAAAAGTGCAGTGGACGAAATTAAGCGAACAAACTGTGTATGAAAACCGCTGGTTCAGGGTCAACCTGGCTGATGTCGAACTCCCCGACGGCCGGCACCTGGACCACTTCCTCATCCGGCTCCGCCCGGTCGCCGTCGCGACAGCGGTCAACCGGGCCAACGAGGTGCTGATGCTCTGGCGGCACCGCTTCATCACCAACAGCTGGGGCTGGGAACTCGCCGCGGGCGTCGTCGAGGACGGTGAGGACATCGAGGCCGCGGCCGCCCGCGAGATGGAGGAGGAGACGGGCTGGCGCCCGGGCCGCCTCCAGCATCTGCTGACCGTCGAGCCGTCCAACGGACTCACCGACGCCCGTCACCATCTCTACTGGTCCGAGGACGCGACGTACATCGGTCATCCCGAGGACGACTTCGAGTCCTCGCGCCGCGAGTGGATACCGCTGAAGCTCGTCCCCGACATGATCGCCCGCGGTGAGGTCCCGGCCGCCAACATGGCGGCCGGGCTGCTCATGCTCCACCATCTGCGGCTGGGCTGAGCCCGGCCGGCTAGGGCGCGAGAGCCTGCCAGACCGTCACCGCCAGCGCTCCCAGAGCGGTCAGTGCGGCCACGGCGGGCAGCGGCCACCTGGCGTGCTCGAGCGCCCCGACGCGCGCGGCCAGATCGGTCAGATCGCGGTCGATCTGGTCGTTGCGCTGTGCGAGCAGTGCCAGGTGCCCGTCGATACGGGCGAGGCCGACGTCGAGGCTGCGGCGCAGTTCGGCGAACTCTTCGACGACCACTAAATGATCAGGGTCGGTTGTCACGGACGGTCTCCTCTTCGGCAAGTGGTGCAGCGGACCCTTGACTGAGCGGAACCGAGTCAACTCTCCCTGGTCGGAGGGCGGGAGTGTGTGCGCACGGCATATGCGAGCACGCCCCGCACTCCGTGTGAATCAGGAGTACGGGTAGAAGCCGGAGCCCGTCTTGCGGCCGAGCCGCCCCGCGTCCACCATCCGCTGGAGCAGCGGGGGAGCGGCGTACAGCGGCTCCTTGAACTCCGCGTACATCGAGTCCGCGACCGAGGCGACGGTGTCCAGGCCGATCAGGTCGGCGAGCTTCAGCGGGCCCATCGGGTGGGCGCAGCCCAGCTCCATGCCGTTGTCGATGTCCTCGCGACTGGCGATGCCCGACTCGAACATCCGGATCGCGGAGAGCAGATACGGGATGAGCAGGGCGTTCACCACGAAGCCCGAGCGGTCCTGGGCGCGGATCGGGTGCTTGTCCAGCACGTTCTGCACCATTGCCTCGGAGCGCTTGATCGTCTCCTCGGAGGTGGTCAGCGCCGGGATGAGCTCGACGAGCTTCTGGACCGGCGCCGGGTTGAAGAAGTGGATGCCGATGACCTGGTCGGGGCGCGAGGTCGCGACGGCCAGCTTCACCAGCGGGATGGAGGAGGTGTTGGACGCGAGGATGGCGTCCGGGCGGGTCACCACCTGGTCGAGGACCTGGAAGATCTCCGTCTTGATGTGCTCGTTCTCCACGACGGCCTCGATGACGAGATCGCGGTCGGCGAACTCCCCCAGGTCGGTGGTGAAGCTCAGCCGCTCGAGCGTCGCGTCGCGCTCCTCCTCGGTGATCTTGCCGCGCTCGGCGGCCTTCGAGAGGGAGTTGTGCAGTCGGGTGCGACCGATCTCCAGGGCCTCGCCCGTGGTCTCGGCGACCTTCACCTCGAGGCCGCTGCGGGCGCACACCTCCGCGATGCCTGCGCCCATCTGGCCACAGCCCACCACTCCGACGCGTGCAATGTCGGCCATTGAGTCCGTCACCTCGTGCCTTTCGCTGATCTTGTGCGGCAGGCCCCCCGTATGGTTCCGGCGCCCACCTCGACCCCCTGACGTTACTCCGGATGCGCGGGTGCATGACCCCCAGGGGCGGGCATGCTGAGCGGATACGGCTTCGGGTAGCGAGCGCACCATGGAGGGCAAATGGGGCATTTCGACAAGCGAGTCGGTGAACGTGACAGTGAACGAGGCGGTCAACGCGGCGGTGAACGTGACGGTGAACACGGCGGTGAACGTGACGGTGAACACGGCGGTGAACGTGACGGTGAACGCGGCGCTGAACGCGGCGCTGAACACGGCGGCGAACGCACCGGCGGACCATTCGGGCGGCGGGGCTTTGTGGTGACCGCCGCCGCGGCGCTGGCCGCGCTGACGACGGCCGGGGACGCCGCCGCCCGGCCGGCCTCCGGGGCCGCGGACCGGCGGCATACGACGCGCCGGGAGTTCCGCGGGATGTGGCTCGCGACCGTCGCCAACCGCGACTGGCCGTCCAGGCCGGGCCTCACCGCCGCCCAGCAGCGCAGCGAACTCCTCGCCCACCTCGACACCGCCGTCGCCCGGAAGCTGAACGCCGTCGTCTTCCAGGTGCGGCCGACGGCGGACGCCCTGTGGCCCTCACCGTACGAACCCTGGGCGGAGTACCTCACCGGCGTACAGGGACGGCATCCCGGCTGGGACCCGCTCGGCACCGCTGTGCGCGAGGCCCACCGGCGCGGCCTGGAGCTGCATGCCTGGTTCAACCCGTACCGTGTCGCATCCCACACCGACCCGTCCCGGCTGGTCGAGACCCATCCTGCCCGGGTGCACCCGGAGTGGGTCCTTCCGTACGGCGGGAAGCTCTACTACAACCCCGGCATCCCCGAAGTCCGCCGCTTCGTCCAGGACGCGATGATGGACGCCGTCCGCCGCTACGACATCGACGCGGTGCACTTCGACGACTACTTCTACCCGTATCCGGTCGCCGGCCAGGTCTTCGACGACGAGGAGACGTACGCGCGCTACGGTGCCGGCTTCCCGGACAAGGCCGCCTGGCGGCGCGACAACATCGACCGGCTGGTGCGCGAAACGGCTGCCAGGATCAAGAAGGCGAAGAAGAACGTCCGCTTCGGCATCAGTCCTTTCGCCGTGTGGCGCAACGCCGCCACCGATCCGCTCGGATCGGACACCCGGGCCGGCGTACAGACCTATGACGATCTGCACGCCGACACCCGCACCTGGGTGACACGGGGCTGGATCGACTACATCGTTCCGCAGATCTACTGGAACATCGGCTTCTCTCCCGCCGATTACGCCAGACTGCTGCCCTGGTGGAACGAGGTGGCACGGGGCACGGGCGTCCACCTCTACATCGGTGAGGCCCTCTACAAAGCGGGCGCTCCCGGCCAGCCGGCGCCCTGGCAGGACCCCGGCGAACTCTCCAGACACCTCACGCTGGCGCGCGACTACACCGAGGCGCGCGGCCATTGCTTCTTCTCGGCCAAAGAAGTCATGCAGGACCCGGTCGGCGCGATGGCCAGGGTCGTGGCCGACCACTATCCGACCAGGGTGCGGCCGCCGAACTGAGGCGGCTTTCGTTCAGGCCTTCTCGTCGTGGCGTACGACGGTGTCGGGACCCGGTGACATCAGTGCCTCGTGCCCGTCCTGGAAGCGGACGCGATACGGGGGGGTGCCCTCGGGACCCAGCACCTCAACAACTTCGGCGCGCTTGTCGTGCTGTCCCACGGTCCGGCCGTGCATCAGCAGGGTGTCGCCCACGTTCGCTTGCATCGGGAGTGACCTCCTCGAAGGGGATGGTCTGTGTTCCGAGTCTACGGCCGGGGGTGGGAGTTGCACCCTCAGGCGCGGGCGCGCTGCGTGAGTGCGATGCACACCAGGACGGCGACGGCCGCAACCGGAGCGGCGGGCGAGAGCCGCTCGTCCAGCAGGGACACCGACCAGATCAGGGTGAGGAGCGGCTGGGCGAGCTGGAGCTGGCTGGCCTTGGCGATACCGATCGAGGCCATGCCCCGGTACCAGACGTACAGACCGAAGAAGGTCGATCCGGCCGCGACCCAGACCAGCCCGATCACCCCGTGTGCGGTCAGCCGGACCGGCTCGAAGGCGAGGGCGACGGCCGAGCCGGCGAGTGCGAGGGGCAGGCAGAGCATCAGCGCCCAGCCGATCACCTGCCAGCCCGGCATCCGGCGGGCCAGCCGGCCGCCCTCGGTGTAACCGGCCGCGCACACCAGCAGTGCGCCGAAGAGATACAGGTCACCGGCCTGGAGCGCACCGCCGCTCTGCTGCACGGTGAAGGCGATCACCACCGCGGCCCCGGCCAGCGCCGCCACCCAGAAGCTGCGGGAGGGGCGCCGCCCGGTGCGTACGGCGGCGAACGCGGCGGTGGTCAGCGGCAGCAGACCCACCACCACGGCGGCGTGCGAGGTGCTGGAGGTCTGCAGGGCGAGGGTCGTCAGCAACGGGAAGCCCACGACCACACCGCCGGCGACCACCGCGAGAGGGGCCCAGTGCCGGCGGTCGGGCAGCGGCACCCGCATCGCCAGCAGAAAGCCGCCCGCGACGCATGCGGCGAGCACACTCCGTACGGCGACCAGGGACCAGGGGCCGAAGCTCTCCAGGCCCCAGACGGTGGACGGGAAGGTGAGCGAGAACGCGACGACGCCGAGCGCGGCGAGGAGGGTGCCGCTGCTGACCGCTATCGCGGTGGTGGGAGTAGCGCTATCCTGTGCTGTCATGCACGAGCGTAGCAGTGTGGCTGAACTGGCCAATTCTCTGAAGCAGGAGCTCGACCGCTACTCACCTGGTGGGAAGCTCCCGTCGAGCCGGGCACTCGTCGAGCGCTACCGGGTCTCGCCGGTGACCGTCTCCCGGGCGCTCGCGCAGCTGGCCGCCGAGGGCCTGGTCGTCACCCGTCCCGGGGCCGGGGCCTTCCGGGCGCAGCCCCGTACCGCCGCCCCGCCGCCCGGGGACACCTCCTGGCAGGAGGTGTCCCTCAGCGCCGACGCCGCGACCGAACTGGTGCCGCGTGCCGTGGACGCCTCCGGGGTGCTGGTCACCCTCGCCGCGCCGCCGCCGGGTGTCGTGGAGTTCAACGGCGGCTATCTGCACCCGTCCCTCCAGCCGGAGCGGGCGATGGCCGCCGCCCTGGCGCGGGCGGGGCGGCGGCCGGGGGCATGGGGGCGGCCGCCCATCGACGGGCTGCCCGAACTGCGCGAGTGGTTCGCCCGCGGCCTCGGCGACACCCTCGGCACCGCCGATGTCCTGGTCACGGCGGGCGGACAGTCCGCGCTGACCACCGCCCTGCGAGCGCTTGCCCCGCCCGGCGCCCCGGTCCTGGTCGAATCGCCCACCTATCCGGGCATGCTCGCCATCGCGCGCGCCGCCGGGCTGCGGCCGGTGCCGGTCCCGGTGGACGCCCAGGGCGTACGCCCGCAGCTGCTCGCCGCCGCCTTCAAGGCCACCGGCGCCCGGGTCTTCGTCTGCCAGCCACTCTTCCAGAATCCGACCGGTGCGGTGCTCTCGCCGGAGCGCCGCCCCGAGGTGCTGCGCATCGCACGCGAGGCGGGGGCCTTCGTCGTCGAGGACGACTTCGCGCGCCGCATGGCGCACGAGGACGCGGGCCCCCTGCCCCCGCCGCTCGCCGCCGACGACCACGACGGGGTGGTCGTCCATGTCAGCTCGCTCACCAAGGCGACCTCGCCCAGTCTGCGGGTGGGGGTCCTGGCCGCACGTGGGCCGGTCCTGGAGCGGCTGCGCGCCATCCATGTCGTCGACAACTTCTTCGTACCCCGCCCGCTCCAGGAAGCCGCTCTCGAACTGGTCGGCTCACCGGCCTGGAACCGTCATCTGCGCACGGTGGCCGCGGAGTTGAGGGCGCGCAGGGATGCGACGACCGCCGCCCTGCTGCCGGCCCTGCCCGGATTCACCCTCCCGCACATCCCGTCCGGCGGCTACCACCTCTGGCTGCGCCTGCCCGACGGCGCGGACGAGGCCGCCCTGGTCTCCGTGTCCCTGCGCGCGGGCGTCGCCGTCGCCCCTGGTCGGCCCTACTTCTGCGCCGAACCCCCGGCCGGGCATGTGCGGTTGAGTTTCGCGGGCGTGGCGGGCCCGGCCGAGATCGCCGAAGGCGTGCGGCGGCTGCGGAGTGCGTGGGACGAGGTGGCGGCGGCGGCCTCTTGACCTGCGTGGCTTTCGCCACCACGATCACGCCATGAGTGTCCGGATCACGCTGGTGGCTGCCGCCCGCAGCTCCTCCCTGCTCGCCGAGCGCTTCGACGACGACCGGCCGCTCGATCAGGCCGGCTGGCACGAGATACAGCTGGCGGCGCATGCGCTCGTACCGCTGAACGCTGCCGAGCTGCGCTACTGCTCGCCGACCGCCCGTAGCCGGGCGACCGGCGAGGCCCTCGGCTTCGCGCCGCTCGCCCAGCCCGCGCTGCGCGACTGCGACATGGGCCGCTGGCGCGGTTTCACCCTCTCGGAGGTCACGGCCCGCGAACCGGCTGCCGTCGACGCCTGGCTCACCGATTCGCGCTCCACGCCGCACGGCGGCGAGTCGCTGCTCGCCTTCATCTCGCGCATAGGGGGCTGGCTCGACACCCGTCCCGCCGAGGACGGCAGCGTCATCGTCGCGGTGACCGAGCCCGCGGTCGTACGGGCGGCTCTGCTGTACGCACTGAAGCTGCCGCCCTCGGCGTACTGGAACGTGGACGTCCGCCCGCTGTCGACGGTCACCCTGACGGGCCTGCCGGGCCGCTGGAGCCTGCGGCTGGAGGCGTCGGCGTGAGCGCGGGGATGCCCACAACCGGCCCGCGGGTGTCCCTCGTCGGCACGCGGGGATGCCCCGCGGTCCGCAGTGTCGCTCATCCGCCCGCGGCGGTCCCCACCACACGCTGGGGAGTGATCCGGATGACGATGCGGACGACCTCCGGCGGCAGCTCCAGATACTCCTGACCAGCACCTGGCCCTTCGTACTGCTCGGCCAGTGCCGCGGCGACCCGGCGCCGGGTGTCCTCGGTGACGGTGGCGATACCGCGCACCTCGACGTACTGGAGCGGATCACTCGGGTCGTACACGCTCAGGCTGACCCGCGGTTCGTTCCGTATGTTCTTGTCCTTGCGGCGGCCGGCCTGCGAGGAGACGACCAGGTCGTCCCCGTCCACTCCCACCCGGACGACCGAGGTCCGAGGGCTTCCGTCGGGGTGGACCGTCGCGAGGATCGCGGGGTTCGGAGCGTCGAGCAGTCCGCGTGCGGAATCACTGAGCGGGATTGACATGATCAGGAGCGTAGGGCGGGCAAGAACCGGCTCAACGGGCAGACTCCCGGCGGCGTTCCAGGAAGTCGCGTTCGGCCGTGTTCTCGGTATGGGCGATCGCCGCCTCGTACGCCAGTGCCGCCTCGGCGCTGCGACCGAGGCGTCTGAGCAGATCGGCCCGGATCGCGTGGAAGACGTGGTACCCGGCAAGGCCGGGGCCGAGGCCGTCGACGAGGGTGAGCGCCGCTTCCGGTCCCTCGACCTCGGCCACCGCGACCGCGCGGTTGAGGGCCGCGACCGGGCTCGGCGCGAGCGCCAGCAGCTGGTCGTACAACTGCAGGACCTGTTGCCAGTCCGTGTCGGCCGCGACCGGCGCATCGCTGTGGACGGCGTTGATCGCCGCCTGGATCTGGTACGGGCCGGGGCGGTCGCGTCGCAGGCACTGCCGCACGATCGCCTGGCCCTCGGCGATCAGCCGCTGATCCCACAGAGCGCGGTCCTGATCGGCCAGCAGCACCAGCTCGCCGTCCCGCGTGGTGCGGGCGGCCCGGCGTGACTCGGCGAGGAGCATCAGCGCGAGCAGGCCCCTCACCTCCGGCTCGTCGGGCATGAGCTCGGCCAGCAGCCGTCCCAGGCGCACAGCCTCCGCGCAGAGGTCCTCGCGGACGAGCCGGTCGCCAGAGCCGGCGGTGTACCCCTCGTTGAAGATCAGGTAGACGACGGCCAGCACGGCCCGCAGGCGGTCCGGCAGCTCGGCCTCGCTCGGGACCCGGTAGGGGATCCGGGCGTCGCGGATCTTGCCCTTCGCCCGGACCAGCCGTTGGGCCATGGCCGGCTCGGCCACCAGGAAGGCCTTGGCGATCTCCGCCGTGGTGAGCCCTCCCAGGAGCCGGAGTGTCAGCGCGACCTGGGCCGCCGTAGCGAGCGAGGGATGGCAGCAGGTGAAGATCAGGCGCAGCCGGTCGTCGCGCACGGGTCCCTCCTCGGCCGGTTCGTCGCGGGCCTGCAAGAGGGCGGCCTGTGCGTGCCGGAGCTCGCGGGAGGCCTCCCGGCGGAGGCGGTCGATCGCCCGGTTGCGGGCGGTGGTGATGATCCAGCCGGCCGGGCTCGGGGGCAGCCCGGCCGACGGCCACCGCTGCACAGCCTCGGCGAACGCGTCCTGGACCGCCTCCTCGGCGATGTCGATGTCACCGAAGACGCGGACCAGGACCGCGACCGCGCGGCCGTACTCCTCGCGGAAGACGCGCTCTGCCGCCGATGCGGAACCCTCGGGCATGCCGGATGTCACTCGCAGGTTCCGTGCTCCAGTGGCCTGACCTCGATCGGGAGAGTGATCGCCCGGGCGAGCTTGCGGCCCCATTCGAGCGCGGCGTCCAGATCGGCAGCCCGGATGACGGTGAACCCGCCGATGTGTTCCTTGCCCTCGATGTACGGGCCGTCGGTCGTGAGCACCTCGTTGTCCTTCAGCCGCACCACGGTGGCGGTGCCGGGCGGATGCAGGCCCCCGGAGAACACCCAGGCGCCGGCCGCCCTGAGCTCGGCGTTCACGGCCTCGAGGTCCCGCATGATCGGTTCCAGGAACTCGGGCGGCGGCGGGTCTCCGTCGGGCTGGTAGATGCTGAGCAGGTACTGCTTCATGGCTGTTCCTCCTTGGCGGGAGTCTTCGTCACGGCGGGCTCCGGTCCGGCCTCTCACCTTCTACCGGTCCGGCCTCTCACCTTCTATACGAACGGCAGCGAGCCGGATCGACAGGAGAGGCCGGCGCGGTGGTCATCCGTTTCCCGTTCCGTGCTCCCCGTGCCACACCCGGCTCCAGGCCGCGTGCCGGCCGCCGCCGGTCCCGCAGATGTCGAGACGGCCGCCGGCCGCCGGCCGCCGGACGCACTCAGGGCGCACGCCTCTGCTTCGTGCCCGTCGAGACGTCGTGCCCGTCGAGCACTCCGTACGGGCCCGCCACATCATGGGCCCGAATGCGTTGCTCGGCGTGGAGCAAGGCCGCACGGGACACCGGCCCCGTCCGTGCTCGCGAGTGGCCACCGCACATACCGCCGGGTACGTATGGCGGCACCTCACCGGAAGGCCGGCATGCGGCGGCTCGGCTTCGCCTACGAGGACATCATCGGGGCCGAGCCGGCGCCTGGCGGACGCGATCGTCGCCCACGGGAACGCGAAGCTCGGCCTGGTGCAGAGCCTCTGCGGCGGTGCCTGTCACTTTGCCGGCCGCCTGTACGCAGACTGGACGCGGATTCAGTCCCGGCCTGTACGCAGACTGGACGCGGATTCAGCCCCGGCCCGGAGCCGCGACGCGGTGGAGTACTCACTCTCGATCGCGGAAGCCCGGGTGAGGCGCCGGAATCCTGCCGGGCCGAGCGCGGCTGCGCCGACCGTCGTGCGCGCCGCCGGGGCTAGGACGAGCGGCGAGGTTTGCCGCGCTTGCCGCCTTTGGGGCCGCCGGAACCGCTCCGTGGGCTCTTGCCGGTCGACTTGCCGGGTGCGGGCTTCCGTCGTGCGCCGCTCGTGTCGGCGCGCTTGGGCTTCGGCTGTGCCGGGGCCGGAGAGCGCCCCCGTGAGCTGTTGACCGTCCGCCCGCGGACAATCCCGATGAAGTCCTCCACCAGTTCGGTGGTTTCGTCCTCGGGCCACGACAGCGCGATGCGCGACTCGGGTGCGTCCGAGACCGGCCGATACGTGAGGTCCTTGCGGTGGTGCAGGCGGGCGAGTGACTGCGGGACGACGAGTAGTCCCACTCCGGCTGCCACCAGTTCGACGGCGTCCGCGGTCGTGGCGGGGCGCTCGTTCGCGGGCCGTCCCGGCAGACGCTCCCAGTCGAGGGTGTCGTCGAGGGGATGCAGCACGATGTCGTCGGCAAGATCCTCGGCGGACACCTCCTCGACCGCTGCCACGACGTGGTCCTTCGGGACCACGACGACCGTGGTCTCCGTGTAGAGGGGGATCGCGCTGAGGTCCGTCCGGTCGATCGGCAGTCGCACGAAACCCGCGTCGGCTCCGCCGCTCCGCAGCACGTCACATGCTTCGGTGGCGGACACCGCGACGAGGGTCAGTGGGACGTCGGGCAGCCGCTCGTTCCAGATCCGCACCCACTTGGTGGGCGTCACCCCCGGGACGTACGCGAGCCGGAACGAAGGGGATACTTCCGAGCCTGTCACTCCGCCAGGTTACCGGTCGTGGTCGGAGGTAGCGCACACGCTCGATACTCTTGACACCATGACGTCGCACCAGACCACCCAGACGATGAAGCCCGCCACCGCGGCAAAGAAGCTGGGTGTGTACCTCGAGGCCACCCCCGCCGAGTTCCAGGAGGGTGTCATCTCGCGCGCCGAGTTGAGTGCGCTGCAGGCCGATCCGCCCGAGTGGCTGCTGGAACTGCGACGCAACGGCCCGCATCCGCGCCCGGTGGTCGCGGCGAAGCTGGGCATCTCCATCGCGGGGCTTGCGCGTGGCGGGGTCACGGACGCCCTGACCACGGAGCAGATCGACGCGTTGAAGGAAGCCCGTCCCGAGTGGCTGCAGCGGGAACGCGCCACCCAGGCCGAGGTCCGGAAGGAAACGGTGCGGATCAAGGAGAAGAAGGCGGCGCGCGGCGACCAGCCCCGCGGGCCGCGTTCCTGACCTCCGCGCACCGGCACCGACCGGCCGCTTCACACGCTTCCAGATGTCGTGCGTGTGATCAGCTCAGCGAGCTCGCGCGGCCCGCTCTCCAGTTCGCTCCGCAGGAACTGGAGAGCTTCGCTGTGCCCTGAGCGCCGTCCTGAAGCCGTCCTCTAACAGGAACTCATGGCTGCTGCGGTCTGCCGGCAGTAGAGGCGACTCGCAGGGCACCTGATGAGCGCCATATGCCCGGCGATGCCATCGAGAAGGGGCGCGTGGACAGCGTCGGCCCGGCCCGGGCGGCAGGTCGGTGTTCGATCGGCACCCTCGCAACGCAACCTTCATCCCAGGAACGTCGCGGTCCTCGCCACGAACCGGTCAGCATCATCGAGCCACGGATAGTGGCCCGCTTCCGGCTGAACGACGAGCTCGGCGTTCGGGAACAGCTCCGCGAACTCGGCCACGACGCTCGCAATCGAGTTCAGGTCGACCTCGCCGGCAAGCAGCAGCACCGGCGCGTCGAATACGCCGAGTGCCGCGCGAGTGGCGTCCGGGTCGTATGCGCCCTCAGCGCCGAAGGCGGCTGCGGCCTCGTCGTTCCGACGGCCGTCCTGGGCCGCTTGGTGGGCTTGTGCCGCCGCATCCCATCGGCCGTAGAAGAAGGGGTCGATGGCCTTCCAGCTGTCGTCGGTGGCGTTGCCGGCCACGATTGCTTCAAGAGCTGCGAAGGCCGCTCCGAACCAGGGCTCGTCCTTGCGGAGCTGCGCGGTCTCGAGCCGGGACTCCCCGGTGGCCGCGATGCCGACGGCCATGGTGCTCGGAGTGATCAGGGCCAGCTTGCCGACGCGTTCTGGGTGCCGGGCCACATACAGCGCCGCGAGGTTCGCGGCGGCGCAGTGCGCGAGCAGGTCCACCCGGTCGAGACCAAGGTGCTCGCGCAGAGCCTCGACATCATCGACAAGTCGGTCACAGCGGTACGAGGTGGCATTCTCCGGTATCGCGGACTGGCCGGTGCCCCGAGGGTCCACCATGACCAACTGTCGATGAGCCGACAGGCCGCCGAGTTCACCGAGGTACATGGAGTCCAGCATCGGGCCGCCCGGCAGGCAGATCACCGGGATGCCCTCTCCGAACACGTGGTAAGCGAGGTCGGTTCCATCATGTGCGGAGAAGGTGGGCATGGCGGAGATCCTGTCAGCGGTGTTCCGGCCACGGCAACGGACTGTCCCGACGGGTTGCAACGGAACCCACCGGCCGCGCCGGTTCCGCCGTATCGAAAGCCGGGGCATCGCCCAGGTCTGCGAACTCCTCGCCCCGGCGCGGAGTTTCCGACCCGAACTGGACGCGAGGAGACCGCGCGTCTGGCAGGATCCCCTCCGTGTCGAACATTTCATCGATTACGTACGCGCGGATAGGCGCGATCCTTCACGAGATCGGCATGGTGCCCAAGGAGAAGATGCGCAGCGTCCTTGAAGACGCCGCCGACTACGCGGGCGACGAGCTGGATCACTACGGGGCGGCCAGTGCCCTCGAGGACTTCGGCGTGGCGGTCTCGGTCCACGCCGACGACATCGACTCCATCTACGGCGACTACGGAAGCCTGCTGGCAGAGGCTGCCGAGGTCGCCGGCGGCAAAGTCACCCTCACCAACGTTCGGATCGTCGAGGGCGAAGGTGATTTCGAGGGCGGCCGCTTCGATCTTTTGGAGTTCGAACGAAACGGCAGGCTCGTGTCCATCCGCGCCGAGCACTTCGCGGACGACTACTACGACCACGAGGCGGCCTGCGAGGCCATCGCCGAGACCGCCCCTGACGACGACCCCCGCTCATGGCGCTACGTCGACTTCGAACGCAAGCCGAGCGCCGGCTACGACAGCATCATGGTCCTCGCCACGCCCGAGCAGGCTGAAGCGCTGCACAAGCACCTGGGCTTCACGTTCCTCTGATCGGTGCGTGATCGGTTTCCACGGGCTTGGCATCGGCGCACCGCGGCTGCGGTGAAACCCTGCTCCATGCTCCAGCCAGTGCCTGGCACCCGTCGGCACGCGGCGCGGATCTGATCGACCTGTGGCTGGAGCTGGAGCTGGACGGCAGGCTCTTCGCGCCCGTTCCGGAGCACGCCCGGCCGGTCTGGGATCGATGGCTCGCCGGGCCGCCGGAGACACCCGGCGCCTGGGCCGGCCTCGACACCCGGCAGCGCGGGGCCTGGCTGGACCTGGGCCGGGAGAGGGCCTGCCGACGCGTGCACCTTGACCGGCCGGCCGGTCATGCGTACGAGTTCGACGGCCGGCAGATCACCGACGTCCAGGGCCTTGTCCGGCGCTCGGCGAGGCGGTGAACGGACCGGGCGGCTACTTCGGCGGCTGCCTGGACGCCCTCACCGACTGCCTGCGCGGCACCTTCGGGAAGGGCACCCAGCCCTCCGGGGGGTCGTCGGGATGCCCCCACGTCAGGCCGCCGTGGGCGAGGCCAGGGCGGTACCCGTCCAGCAGGTGCGGGACCTCAAGCGCGTCCGCCGTCTCCTCCAGGTAGACCGTCAGCGATTCGTACTTCGGCCTGCGGTCTCCGTCCCCCCATGACCACACCTCTCCGCTGTCGGCGTCCAAGAACAGCCCGTACCGCCTGTAGTCCGCAGCCCACGAGGCGAACGGCGTCCAGTGCGGCTTCCAGTAATCGTCGCCGTCCTTCCTGCGGAACCGGTATTCCTCGATGGCGCCTTCCGTCGGCAGCAGTGCCCAGTTGTCCATCAGGAACACCTCGCGGCCGGCGTCGCGCACCACGCCGTCGCGCAGCCGCCACAGTGCTTGCAGCGCGGCTGGTACGGGGCCGGTCACCGCCGACAGGACGGCGGATATCTGCCCCTCCGAAGCGCCGGGCCGCAGCGTGGCGTGGGATGCGGGGGCGTGTTCGCGCAGCCACGTCTCGATGCGCTGCCAGGCTTCCGTCACCTGGCGGGCCTCGATGACTTCTGTGGCCGGGTCGAGGACCAGCTCGGGCTCCGGCTCCTCAGGGAGAGGAACGCCGGGAGTCTCGTAGTAGAAGTGGCGGGGTCGTTCTTGGCTGCTCACTGATTCCTCTTCTCTGCGGTCTTGCCGTCATGCTGCCTGGGCGGTCGTCGCGCGCCCGGTGGAGGGGCCGATCCCGCGCACGGTCCGCTCCGCAGGTGCAGCGCGTGACCGTGCACTTGAGGGCACTCTGAATTTCGCCGGGCCAAGTCTGACGCTCAGCCGGGCCAACTACAGCGCCAACCGGGCCAACTGAAGCACTCAGGGCGTGGCCGGATGCGCGAGGAACTCATCGACGTTGAAATCCACGAGCGATGCGATCACGGTCCGGGCAGGATGCCCCTGTGAACCATGTCCTGTGCGGGCTCGCCGCCAATCCGGCCCTGCCGTCCGAGCTGGTCGACCGGCTGATCGCGGTCGCGGACGCCGACATCGCCGCGGACCTCGCTGATCGCGCGGACCTCAGCCATGCGCAGGCGGTCGCGCTGGCCTCGCGCGTTGAGGAGAGCGCTGTGCAACTCGCGTACGAGGGGCGGCTGACCACCGCCGACATTGATCCGGTGGCACAGCCGCACGCCGCGCTCGCCTTGCTCAACGAGCAGGCCGGCAGCCCGGAGTGGGCGCGCCTCTTCGCGGTGGATCCGGTCGTCGAGCGCCGGGAGAAGCTGGCCGCCTGCTCCGGCCTCCCGCCCGATGTGGTGGAGACGCTCGCTGCCGACCCGGACGTACGGGTCGTCGCGGAGCTCGCGTTGTGGACCACGCCGGACATGGCCGCCCGGCTTGCGGGGCATCCGCATGCCGAGGTCCGCCGCGCGGTGGCGGCCAACGAGGCGACGCCCCCGGCCGTACTGGCTGCGCTGATCACCGGCGAGGGGCTGCCTCCGGCGCAGCGGTGCCTGGTCTGCGACCGCGAAGAGACACCGTTCGTACACGGTTCGCAATGCTCGCGGCTCGACTGCGATCTGCTGCCCGGCGCCTCCTGCGACGGCTCTCACGAATCCATCGTGTACGAGATGCAGCGGATGGCGCTGCGGAATCCGGCCACACCCACCCAAGCCGTCGTCGGCTTCGCCGACCACCCCTCGATGCTGCTGCGCTGGGCGCTCGCCGCCCGCCCCGACCTGCAGTCGGAGGTGTGGGGACAGCTCGCCGGTGACCCCGTTCCCGGTGTTCGAGCCGACCTCGCCGAGAATCCCGCGATCGACGACGCACTGATCCGCGCGCTGGCCACCGACCGTGGTCACGACGTGCAGCGCAGGCTCGCACACAACCCACATGTGGCGCTCGACGTACTCACCTCCTTGGCCGGGGCTGCCAGGATCGGACCGACTCTGCTGCCGCGGATCGCCTCCGCCTCTCCCGCCGAGGTCACGGAGCTGGCCAAGTCGCCGAATCCGGCCGTGCGGATGCTTCTGGCCGAGCGGCGCGATCTGCCGGCCGAGATCCGCGACGGTCTGGCCGCTGACCCCGACGCGAAGGTGGTCAAGTCCATCGCGCCGCACCCGGGCCTCTCCGAAGCTCAACTGCGCGCCATGGTGGACCGCCACGGAGCCCAAGTCGTCGCCAAGGTGGCAGCCAACCCGGACGCGACTCCGGCGCTTCTGGAGCACCTGACCCGCCACAACCCCTCGGTACACAAAGCGCTCCGCCAGGTTGCCCGGCATCGCAATGCGACGGCCCTGGCCCTGCTCGCCTGCTTGGCGGACAAAAAGGCGAGGCCCATAGCCGCCGGCCATCCGGCACTACCGGTGACGGTCATCGTAGAACTGCTCACCGACACCGACTGGAAGGTGGTGGAAGCAGCGGCCGCCAACCCGTCGCTGCCGCTTGCCGTGATGGTGGATCTGATGCGCCAGCTGTCACTGCCCTGCCACCCGCAGCCGCCAACAAGATCTGGGAACCGCCATCTATAGCTGGGGGTCGCATCGGGGCCACCCGGGTGGCGGCTGCGTCGATCGCTCGGGCGAGGGCCGTCAGAATGGGTCGAGGCGTCGCTTGAGCAGGCAGAACTCGTTGCCTTCTGGATGGCACCAGCGGTGCGCTCCGGGGCGAACCTCGAGTGTGTGACATCGAGGTCGAGTGGTGCGGGCCGCTCACTGGGACTCCGTGCCTCAGGGCTCATACAGGCGTACGGCGAGGGCGGCGATGTCGTCGTCAAGGCGTCCTCTGCTGTAGCGGAGAAGATCGCGGTGAAGAGCCGTGAGCAGTTCGCGGGGCGGTGTCGGGGGCTGTCGACGCATCCAAGCTGCCAGCGGGAAGAACTCGCCGTCGCGGGCGCGGGCCTCGGCGATCCCGTCGGTATAGAGAAGCAGCAGGTCGTTGGGGGCGAAGTCGAAGGTGTCGACGGTGTACTGATCGCCGATCAGCTCCGCGAGGCTGAGCAGTGGCGATGGGGTGGCCGGCTCGAGGACACGGAGCTTCCCGCGGTTCAGCAGCAGCGGCGGAGGGTGTCCGCAGTTGAGGATGTTGATACGTCTGCCCTCGTGCGGGATCTCGACGAGAAGGGCGGTGGCGAAGCGCTCCATCGGCCCCTCGGGGGGAAAGGCGGCGTTGTAACGGGTGCTGCTGGCGTCCAGCCTGCGTGCGACGTTGACCATGTCGGTCTCGCCGTAGGCCGCCTCCCGGAAGGCGTTGACGATCGCCGCGGCCGCCCCCACTGCCGGCAGGCCCTTGCCCCGCACGTCACCGATGAGCAGCCTGACCCCGTATGGCGTGTCGACCACCTCGTAGAAATCCCCGCCGATGCGGGCCTCCGCCGCAGCCGCGAGATACAGCGACTCGATCTCGATGCCGCCGATGCGACGTGGCGGAGGGCTCAGCACCACCTGCTGCGCCGCGTCCGCGACGAGCCGTACCTGGAAGAGCGTGCGCTCCCGCTGGAGCCGGACATGGCTTCCGTACGCGGCGGCCACGGTAACCGCGATGATCCCCGCGGCCGTCCACCACGTCCCCAGATCGGGGAAGACGAGACTGAGGCCGATCATCAGCAAGAGGCAGACCGTCCCGAGCAGGACGGTGGGGAGCACCGGCCACATGGCGGCGGCGAGGGCCGGCGCCGCGGGCAGGAGGCGGCTGAAGGCCATTTCCGGCGGAGTGGTGTATGCCAGGCTGGCGATGACGACGGTCAGGATGACCGGCGACAGCCGCACAAGTCTTCCCGGGCCGGGGCGCCTGCGGAGCCGCGGCCGTCCAGACTCGATCACACTTCCCAGAATATCTGTGCAATGGGGGCATAGCGCTCTGACGAACAGAGTCGGCTGCCCGCCCCTCCCGCTCAACAGTCGATGAGTGCCCCCATGGCCCGCGCCACTCAAACTTTGCTGTCACTGATCAACCTTTGCCGGCGCAGGACAACTGTGACTGGCGCGCCACCTGGCCCGGACAACTTCGATGCCCAGATTCCGATCACCCTCACCGCGCTGCGGTCTCTCCGGCCTGGGGCAGGGTGGGCAGCCTGGCGGCCAATATCCCGGTGCCCGTTGCGCAGCGGCGCGGGCCCACCAGGCGGGGGGTGACCTCAGTCGTCGCTTCCGGCGCCGCGATCGGGTGCGCTCATGTCGCCCGTCGCGGGAGTGCCGTCGGCGAGCCCGTAGCGCAGGTACACGGTGCCCTTCGGACTGGCTACCGGGGGTGCGAGGAGCGTGACGTTGGTGGGCACCGCGCCATCGTCGAACACCTTCTTCCCGACGCCGAGCACGATCGGGTGCAGCCAGAGATCGAGACGGTCGAAGAGCTTCTCGCGCAGGAGGGTCTGCACGAGGTTCAGGCTCCCGACGACCTACGTGCTCGTGCCGCTCACGGATCTCACGCACCGCGGCGGCGAGGTCCGGGCCGAGCTGCATGGACCCGGCCCACGAGAGGTCGGGCCTGCCGCGAGAGGCCACGTACTTCGGGACGCTGTTGAAGAGCGTGGCGATCTCGTTGTCCTCGCCACCCTCCTGGTGAGGCCAGTAGGCGGCGAAGATGTCGTACGTCCGCCGGCCGAGCAGGAGGGCGTCCGTGCCCTCGTACGCGGCACCGACCTGCGCCCCGGCGACCTCGTCCAGCAGGGGCGCCTGCCAGCCGCCGAACGGGAACCCCGCCGGGTCCTCGTCGGGGCCGCCGGGCGCCTGCCCGACGAGGTCGAGGGTCGCGAACAGCTCGATGTGGATGAGGCCCATGGCTTACTCCCGATGAGTCGGTTGTCTCCGTCAAGGGATAGACCTGCGGGTGCCCGCAGACTCATCGCCTCGACGGAACCGGCTTCACCCGGTCGGGCGGAATGACCACGAGACTCCGGCGCTACCGTGAAGGAGGGCCCGCCGCGGAGCGGCTGTGTCACTGCGGTGGTGCGTGCTCTCGGCGTGCCGGCCGGAAGTCCTCGTACGGGGCGCGGACACCTTCGCGGAAGCCGTCCGCATGGGCAGCGAGGTCTTCTGGCCGCCGGGCACTCCACGGGCGTCGGCGACGAGGGTGGCTTCGCGCCGGCGCTGCGCACCGCTGAGGAGGCGCTCGACTTCGTGATGACCGCCATCGAGCGCACCGGCTACCGCCCCGGCACGGACATCGGCCTGGTCATGGACCCGGCGTCGTCGGAGTTCTTCCGCGACGGGGTGTACGACTATGCGGGCGAGGGGGTGCGCCGCACCCTCTCCGAGCACGCCGACTACCTGGCCAAGCTCATCGACGCCTACCCGGTCGTCTCCATCGAGGACCCGATGGCGGAGAACGACCTGGACGGCTGGCGCGAGCTGACCGCCCGCGTCGGCGACCGCTGTCAGCTCACCGGCGACGACGTTTTCTGCACCAACGAGACGCTGCTGCGCGAGGGCATCCGCACCGGCGTCGGCAACTCGGTCCTGGTCAAGGTCAATCAGATCGGGACCCTGACCGAGGCGCTGGCCGCGGTGACCACGGCCCACCAGGCGGGCTGGACGGCTGTCATGTCGCACCGCTCGGGCGAGACGGAGGACACCACCATCGCGGATCTGGCGGTGGCGACCGGCTGCGGTCAGATCAAGACCGGCTCGCTCTCCCGCTCCGACCGCACGGCGAAGTACAACCAACTGATCCGGATCGAAGAGGAGTTGGGCGACTCGGCGCGCTTCGCGGGCCGCTCCGCACTGCGTCGGGCGTGGCCAGGGAACCGTTCCCCCGGATCCTGCGTGACCTCTTGACGTGTTGTCGGCTGGTGATGGGGGACCCGAATGAAAGCTCGGACGATGGTGAGCGTGGCGGTATCGGCCTGTGTGGCGCTGGTGGCGTGCGCGTGCGGTCCGGAGAAATCGAAGGAGGACACGGACGCGAAGCCTTCGCGGCCGTCCGCGTCTACGCCGGCCGAAGAGCCGTCGGCCACGCCGTCCGTGTCCGCTCGGACCGAGAAGCCGTCGGCCGAGCCAACCGGCGACCAGCCCGCACCCAGGACGAAGGAGGGCGCGATCCAGCGGTACGAGCAGTACCTCCACGCCCTGGGCCGTGAGGACATCGACACGGTCTGCGAGGTGGCCGGGCCCGCCGCGAAGAAGGCACAGGACCAGGGGTCCGGCCCGTGCACGTCGACGTACTCCGCCGTGTTCCAGATGATCTCGCCCACGCAGAAGAAGGCCCTGCTGACCGCGACGGTCGACCCGCAGCGCATCGCCGTGCGCACGCCTGACAAGATCGAGATGCCGGTCGAAGCGGTCAGGGCTTCCACAACCTTCTCCGAGAGCGACCTCGGCAGCTACACCCTGGAGTACCTCAAGAACGATTGGTACATCACCGACTGAACCCGACGCGTCGTACGCGGAGCCGCCCGACGGACGGCTCCGCGTGCACGCCACCCGGTGGCCGGTCGACCGGCGCCCGCGAGCCTGGTGGTCGCCGATTGTCGTTCCCCGGACAGCCTCCTACTGAGTGCCTTCCGCCGAGCCCGTGCACCACACGTGTTGCACCGTTATGGCCGTCCTGACCGCTTGACTTGGCGACCGCATCGCAGGGGAAGAACGGCAGCGGAGGCAACTCAGGGCATTCGCCGGCTCAGGCACATCAACGGCCGGTCGCAAGATTCTTCTCGTTGCATAAAACTGCGATGCTGCGTATAGTCATGCCATCAGCGATGGAGGGTTCCGATGACGGTACGAGCAGCAGTGGCAGGAGCGAGTGGATACGCGGGCGGGGAACTGCTCCGCCTGCTCCTCGCCCACCCCGGGATCGAGATCGGTGCCCTGACCGCCAATTCCAACGCGGGCCAGTGGCTCGGCAGCCTCCAGCCGCATCTGCTCCCGCTCGCCGGACGCGTACTCGAGCCGACCACCCCCGAAGTGCTCGCCGGGCACGATGTCGTCTTCCTCGCCCTGCCCCACGGGCAGTCCGCGGCCGTCGCGGAGCAGCTCGGCGACGAGGTCCTCGTCATCGACATGGGTGCCGACTTCCGGTTGGAGGACGCCGGTGACTGGGAGACGTTCTACGGCTCGCCGCACGCCGGGACCTGGCCCTACGGCCTCCCCGAGCTGCCGGGCGCCCGTGCCGCGCTGCGCGGGGCCAAGCGCGTCGCGGTACCCGGCTGCTACCCCACCGCCGTCTCGCTCGCCCTCTTCCCCGCGTACGCCGCCGGGCTCGCCGAGCCCGAGGCCGTGATCGTCGCCGCCACCGGCACGTCCGGCGCGGGCAAGGCGCTCAAGCCGCATCTGCTCGGCTCCGAGGTGATGGGCTCGATGAGCCCGTACGGCGTCGGCGGCAGCCACCGGCACACTCCCGAAATGATCCAGAACCTGAGCGCTGTGGCGGGGGAGCGGGTCGCTGTTTCCTTCACTCCGACCCTCGCGCCCATGGCCCGTGGCATTCTCGCCACATGCAGCGCGAAGGCCAGGCCGGGCACGACGGCGCACGACGTGCGGGGAGCCTACGAAAAGGCACTCCAGGACGAGCCGTTCGTCCACCTGCTCCCGGAGGGGCAGTGGCCCGCCACCGCGTCCGTCTACGGCTCCAACGCCGTCCAGATCCAGGTCGCGTACGACGAGGCCGCCGGCCGCATCATCGCGATCAGCGCCATCGACAACCTCACCAAGGGCACCGCAGGTGGCGCGGTGCAGAGCATGAACCTCGCCCTCGGGCTCACCGAGGACAACGGACTTTCCACGATCGGAGTAGCACCGTGAGCGTCACGGCAGCCAAGGGATTCTCGGCGGCGGGCATTGCCGCCGGGATCAAGGAGAACGGCAACCCGGACCTGGCCCTCGTGGTCAACAACGGTCCGAGCCGCGCCGCCGCGGGCGTTTTCACCTCCAACCGCGTCAAGGCCGCGCCCGTCCTCTGGTCGGAGCAGGTGCTCAAGGGCGGCGACGTCACCGCAGTCGTCCTCAACTCCGGTGGCGCCAACGCCTGTACGGGCCCCCAGGGCTTCCAGGACACCCATGCCACGGCCGAGCATGTCGCCGAGGTCCTCGGCGGGCACAGCGCCGGCGAGATCGCCGTCGCCTCCACCGGTCTGATCGGTCTGCTGCTCCCGATGGACAAGGTCCTCGCCGGAGTGGAGAAGGCGGCAGCCGAACTGTCCGCGCACGGCGGCGAGAAGGCCGCCATCGCCATCAAGACGACCGACTCCGTCCACAAGACCGCCGTCGCCGAGGCCGAGGGCTGGACCGTCGGCGGCATGGCCAAGGGTGCGGGCATGCTCGCCCCCGGCCTCGCCACCATGCTCGTGGTCCTCACCACCGACGCCGACCTCGACGCCGCGGTTCTCGACAAGGCCCTGCGCGACGCCACCCGGCAGACCTTCGACCGGGTCGACTCCGACGGCTGCATGTCCACCAACGACACCGTTCTGCTGCTCGCCTCCGGGGCCAGCGGGATCAGCCCCCGGTACGAGGAGTTCGCCGCGGCCGTACGGACCGTCTGCGACGACCTGGCCCGCCAGCTGATCGGCGACGCCGAGGGCGCCAGCAAGGACATCCGTATCGAGGTGATCAACGCGGCGACCGAGGACGACGCCGTCGAGGTGGGCCGCTCCATCGCCCGCAACAACCTCCTCAAGTGCGCCATCCACGGGGAGGACCCCAACTGGGGCCGGGTGCTCTCCGCCATCGGCACCACCAGGGCAGCCTTCGAACCGGACCAGCTGAACGTCGCCATCAACGACGTCTGGGTCTGCAAGAAGGGCAGCGTCGGCGAGGACCGGGAGCTGGTCGACATGCGCTACCGCGAAGTGAAGATCACCGCCGATCTTGCCGCCGGGTCCGAGTCCGCCGTCATCTGGGCGAACGATCTCACCGCCGACTACGTCCACGAGAACAGCGCGTACTCCTCATGAGCTCCCGCAAGCACACCGCGCTGCCGAAGGCCGAGATCCTCATCGAGGCGCTGCCCTGGCTCACCCGGCACCACGGCAAGACCGTCGTCATCAAGTTCGGCGGCAACGCCATGGTCGACGAGGACCTCAAGGCCGCCTTCGCCCAGGACGTCGTCTTCCTGCGCCACGCCGGACTCAAGCCGGTCGTGGTCCACGGTGGCGGTCCGCAGATCAGCGCCCAGCTCGACAAACACGGCCTGGTGAGCGAGTTCAAGGCGGGCCTGCGGGTCACCACCTCCGAAGCCATGGACGTCGTACGGATGGTGCTGGCCGGTCAGGTCCAGCGCGAGCTCGTCGGGCTGCTCAACCAGCACGGCCCGCTCGCCGTCGGTATGACCGGCGAGGACGCGCACACCATCACCGCCACCAAGCATCTGCCGCAGATCGACGGCGAGCTGGTCGACATCGGCCGGGTCGGCGAGATCACCAAGATCGACACGGGGGCCATCGAGGCGCTCCTGGAGGACGGCCGTATCCCGGTCATCTCCTCCATCGCGCGCTCCGCGGACGACAGCCATGTCTACAACGTCAACGCCGACACCGCGGCGGCCGCGCTGGCGGCGGCGCTCGGCGCCGAGACGCTGATGGTCCTCACCGATGTCGAGGGCCTCTACGAGGACTGGCCCAACAGCGACGACGTGATCCGACGGCTCACCGCCCTGCAACTGGAGAAGCTGCTGCCCGATCTCTCCAGCGGCATGGTCCCCAAGATGGAGGGCTGTCTGTTCGCCGTACGCAACGGGGTCAACACGGCCCGCGTGATCGACGGCCGCGTCCAGCACTCGATCCTGCTGGAAATCTTCACCGATGAGGGAATCGGCACGATGGTCGTGCCGGACGGACAAGAAGGGGGAGCACAGTGACCGGCAACGAGGAGCTCGCGCAGCGCTGGCAGAGTGTGATGACCGACAACTACGGCACGCCGAAGCTGTCCCTGGTCCGTGGCGCGGGCGCAAAGGTCTGGGACGCGGACGGCGCCGAGTACACCGACTTCGTCGGCGGGATCGCCGTGAACGCGCTCGGCCACGCCCACCCCGCCGTCGTCGAGGCCGTCTCCCGCCAGATCGCCTCCCTCGGTCATGTCTCCAACCTCTATGCCGCCGAGCCGCCCGTCGCGCTCGCCGAGCGCCTGATCCAGCTCTTCGGCCGCCCCGGACGCGTCTACTTCTCCAACTCCGGCGCGGAGGCCAACGAAGCCGCCTTCAAGATCGGCCGGCTGACGGGGCGCACGCACATGGTCGCCACCTCCGGCGGCTTCCACGGGCGGACGATGGGCGCCCTCGCGCTGACCGGCCAGCCGGCGAAGCAGCAGCCGTTCCTGCCGTTGCCGGGAGACGTCACCCATGTCCCGTACGGCGACGTCGAAGCGCTGCGGGCCCAGGTCACCGAAGAGACCGCACTGGTGATCATCGAACCCGTCCAGGGCGAGAACGGTGTGGTCGTCCCGCCCAAGGGCTATCTCGAGGCCGCTCGGGAGATCACCCGGGCCACCGGCACGCTGCTCGTCCTCGACGAGGTCCAGACGGGCATCGGACGGACCGGCCACTGGTTCGCGTACCAGGCCCATCAGGGCGTCGAGCCGGATGTCGTCACGCTCGCCAAGGGGCTCGGCGGCGGGCTCCCGATCGGCGCGACCGTCGTCTTCGGCGAGACCGCCGAGCTGCTGAAGCCCGGCCACCACGGATCGACGTTCGGTGGCAACCCGGTCGCGTGCGCCGCCGGACTGGCCGTTCTCGACACCCTCGCGGCCGACGGAGCGCTCGACGAGGTGAAGCGGCTCGGTGAGAAACTGCGCCAGGGAGTGGAGTCGCTGGGCCACCCACTCGTCTCCCACGTCCGCGGTGCCGGCCTGCTGCTGGGTATGGTGCTTACGGAGTCCCTCGCGCCCCAGGTGCAGCAGGCGGCTCAGGGTGCCGGCTTCCTGGTGAACGCTCCCGCCCCCGATGTCGTACGGTTCATGCCGCCGCTGATCATCGGTGACGCGGAAGTGAACGCGTTCCTCGAAGCGCTTCCCGGCATCCTCGACGGGGGCGGCGCAGCATCGCAGCCTGGGGAAGGACGATCCGGAGAATGAGACGACGATGATCGAGGCGCACGACACCGAGCACGGCTCCGAGCACGGCGGGCCCGCCGTACCGCAGACCCGCACGGCCCGCCACCGCCGGATTGTGGACATCCTCAACCGGCAGCCGGTGCGCTCGCAGAGCCAGCTGGCCAAGCTCCTCGGGGACAACGGACTGAGCGTCACCCAGGCGACGCTCTCCCGCGACCTCGACGAGCTGGGCGCGGTGAAGATCCGCAACACGGGCGGCGAGCTGATCTACGCGGTGCCCAGCGAGGGCGGCTACCGCACCCCGCAGGCGCCGCTCGGCGGGTCGGCGAAGGAGGAGCGCATGCGGCGTCTCTCCGGCGAACTGCTGATCTCCGCCGAGGCCTCGGCCAACCTCGTGGTGCTGCGTACGCCGCCGGGCGCGGCCCAGTTCCTCGCCTCGGCCATCGACCAGGCGGAACTGCACGACATCCTCGGCACCATCGCGGGCGACGACACGCTGTTGCTCATCAGCCGTGACCCGGTGGGCGGTCAGGCGCTCGCGGACCATCTGCTGCGACTGGCCCAGAACGACCGCTGAGTGCGCCGCACCCGGGGTGCTGTGCGCGGTGTGCCGGGCACCTCGTCGCAGGGCGCGCCGGTGCGTCAGTAGCGGGTGATGGCCGTGGGCCCCGAACCGGTTCCGATGGCGATGTGCGGATCGCGCCGCGGCTCGGCCCAGGCCAGGATCCGGCGCATGGCCCCTTCCGGCACCGACACACAACCGGCCGTCGCGCCACGCCCGTTGACGTGGAGGAAGATCCCGGCGCCCCGGCCGCGCACCGGTCGGTGGTAGTTGAAGCCGATGACCAGGGCATGGGCGTACTGCGTCGTGTAGGTGGCCAGCTGCTCGGACTCGGCCGCCCGGCAGTCGGCGGGCAGCCCCTCCACCCAGCGGTTGTACGAGCGGGACCGGTTGTCCTGACACCACCAGGACCTCTCGGTCACCCGGCGGTAGGCGTAGTCGGTCCCCGCGGGCGCGCCCCGGACACCGAAGGCGTACGGCAGCTCGTACAGCCCGGTCGGTGTGGTGGACGTGCCCTGCGTCCGGCCGCGGCCTTCGACCAGCCCCTTCGCGCCGAACCGCGCCGGGGACGAGCCGGCAGCCACCCACCGCCCGCCGGGAAGCCGGTCCCACCAGGTCACTCTCCCGGTGGTGGAGCCGGCGCCGGGAGCCTCGGCGGTGATCAGCTGTGTGCCGCCGCCGGTGTGGGCCATCCGCTCGGGGAGCGGGACCGGGGGCCGGGGCCCGGCCGCGACCGTACCGGCGGCGAGCAGGAGCAGAACGGAGCCGAGTACGAGTCCGGGGCGCATGGTTCACGACCGTACGCGCGCCCCGGTCCATGCGCCGCCCGGACTGCTCCGCACGGTGGTCAGGACCGCGGCAGTGGGCACAGTGGTGCGTACGTACGGGTCAGTCGCTGCGCGCCGGGAGCGGAAGCGGCAGCGCCGGCAGCCCGTCCAGGCTCACCCCGAGGTGGTCCTTCCGCTCGCAGTACGCGGCGAACTCCTCGTCCGACTTACGGCCGAAGTACTCCGCGTGCTGGGTGCGCTCTTCCTGGTACTCCATGAAGGGCACGGCGAAGCCGCAGGCGTCGCTGATCCGCTGGGCGCGGACGACGATGATCGCGCGGGCGCTCGGCCCGTCGACCTCGGTGAAGTGCGTGATGAACCCGGCCCAGCGCGGGTCGTCCCGGAAGATCGCCTCACCCCGGCCGTGCACCCGCAGCACCTTGGGCGGGCCGCTGAAGGCGCACCACATCAGGGTGATGCGGCCGTTGCTCTCCTCGCGGACATGGGCGATGGTCTCGGCGCCGCTGCCGCCGAAGTCGAGATAGGCGAGCGTCAGCTCGTCGATGACGACGAGCGTGCCGCTGCGGCCCTTGGGGGAGAGGTTGATGTGGCCGTCGCCGCTGAGAGGTGCCGTCGCGGTGAAGAAGACGGGCTGCTGCTCGATGAAGCTGCGGATGCGGCCTTCTATTCGTTCGTAACGTTGACCCATGCAGGGGATTATCCCCCGGATGATCAACCGTACGGCGGGCCGTCTCTCCGGTGATCGCCGAACGGAGCCACCAGAAATGCCGGTGTGCGGTGATCAGAAGGACCGCGTTGACAAAACATACGGAGGACTGCATAGTTATACCCATCAGCGTATGCATCGTGAGGAGAAACCAGTGACCGAGCGCGTCGTACTCGCCTACTCGGGAGGCCTGGACACCTCCGTCGCCATCGGCTGGATCGCCGAGGAGACGGGCGCCGAGGTCATCGCCGTTGCTGTGGACGTCGGCCAGGGCGGCGAGGACCTGGACGTCATCCGCAAGCGCGCGCTCGCCTGCGGTGCGGTCGAGGCCGAGGTCGCCGACGCCAAGGACGAGTTCGCCGACGAGTACTGCCTCCCGGCGATCAAGGCCAACGCCCTCTACATGGACCGCTACCCGCTGGTCTCCGCCCTCTCGCGGCCGACGATCGTCAAGCACCTCGTCGCCGCGGCCAAGAAGCACAACGCCGGCATCGTGGCTCACGGCTGCACCGGCAAGGGCAATGACCAGGTGCGGTTCGAGGCCGGTATCTCCGCCCTCGGCCCCGACCTGAAGTGCATCGCGCCGGTCCGTGACTACGCGATGACCCGGGACAAGGCGATCGCCTTCTGCGAGGAGAAGCAGCTCCCGATCACGACCACCAAGAAGTCCCCGTACTCCATCGACCAGAACGTCTTCGGGCGGGCCGTCGAGACGGGCTTCCTGGAGGACATCTGGAACGCGCCGATCGAGGACATCTACGAGTACACCTCGAATCCGGCGGAGCCGCGCGAGGCCGACGAGGTCGTCATCTCCTTCAAGGAGGGCGTCCCGGTCGCCATCGACGGCAAGCCCGTCACCGTCCTGCAGGCGATCCAGCAGCTCAACGAGCGGGCCGGCGCGCAGGGCATCGGCCGGATCGACATCGTCGAGGACCGGCTCGTGGGCATCAAGTCCCGTGAGGTCTACGAGGCTCCGGGCGCGATCGCGCTGATCACCGCCCACCAGGAGCTGGAGAACGTCACCGTCGAGCGCGAGCTGGCCCGCTACAAGCGGCAGGTCGAGCAGCGCTGGGGCGAGATGGTCTACGACGGCCTGTGGTTCTCCCCGCTCAAGCGCGCCCTGGACGGCTTCATCAACGAGGCCAACCAGCACGTCACCGGCGACATCCGGATGACCCTGCACGGCGGCCGCGCCGTCGTCACCGGCCGGAAGTCCGAGGAGTCGCTGTACGACTTCAACCTCGCGACGTACGACTCGGGCGACACCTTCGACCAGTCCAAGGCACAGGGCTTCATCGAGATCTTCGGCCTGTCGTCGAAGATCGCCGCGAAGCGTGACCTCGCCTGATCCCGACTCGTTCGCCAGGCGCCTCCCCGTTCCTGCGCGGCAGGGAGGCGTTTGCACAGCCAAGCTTTTGAGGAGCAGCAGTGAGCAGCAACAACGGTGATGTACGGCTCTGGGGCGGCCGTTTCGCCGACGGCCCGGCCGAGGCGCTGGCCAAGCTGTCCGCGTCCGTTCACTTCGACTGGCGGCTCGCGCCGTACGACATCGCGGGCTCGCGTGCGCACGCGCGCGTGCTCCACAAGGCCGGGCTGCTCACCGAGGACGAGCTCCGGCGCATGCTGGCGGGCCTCGACCGGCTCGAAGCGGATGTCGCCGACGGCTCCTTCGTCGGCACGATCGCCGACGAGGACGTGCACACCGCCCTGGAGCGCGGCCTCCTGGAGCGCCTCGGCGTCGATCTCGGCGGCAAGCTGCGCGCCGGCCGCTCCCGCAACGACCAGGTCGCCACGCTCTTCCGGATGTACCTGCGCGATCACGCACGCATCATCGGCGGCCTGATCGCCGAGCTCCAGGACGCCCTGGTCGGCCTCGCCGAGGCGCACCCGGGCGTCGCCATGCCGGGCCGTACGCACCTCCAGCACGCCCAGCCGGTGCTCTTCGCCCACCATGTCCTGGCCCATGTCCAGTCGCTGTCCCGGGACGCCGAGCGGCTGCGTCAGTGGGACGACCGCACGGCCGTCTCCCCGTACGGCTCCGGGGCGCTGGCCGGCTCGTCGCTCGGACTCGACCCCGAGGCCGTCGCTGCGGACCTCGGCTTCGAGCGCGGCAGCGTCGGCAACTCCATCGACGGCACGGCCTCCCGTGACTTCGTCGCGGAGTTCGCCTTCATCACCGCGATGATCGGCGTGAACCTCTCCCGGATCGCGGAGGAGGTCATCATCTGGAACACGAAGGAGTTCTCCTTCGTCACCCTGCACGATGCCTTCTCGACCGGCTCGTCGATCATGCCGCAGAAGAAGAACCCGGACATCGCCGAGCTGGCGCGCGGCAAGTCCGGCCGTCTGATCGGCAATCTGACCGGGCTGCTGGCGACGCTCAAGGCCCTCCCGCTCGCTTACAACCGCGATCTGCAGGAGGACAAGGAACCGGTCTTCGACTCCTGCGACCAACTGGAAGTCCTGCTGCCGGCGTTCACCGGGATGATGGCCACGCTCACGGTCAACCGGGAGCGGATGGAGGAGCTCGCCCCGGCCGGCTTCTCGCTCGCCACCGACATCGCCGAGTGGCTGGTCAAGCAGGGCGTGCCGTTCCGGGTCGCGCACGAGGTCGCCGGCGAGTGCGTCAAGGAGTGCGAGCAGCACGGCATCGAGCTCGACCAGCTCACCGACGAGCAGTTCGCGAAGATCTCCGAGCACCTCACGCCCGAGGTGCGTACGGTCCTCGACGTCCCGGGCGCGCTGGCCTCCCGCAGCGGCCGCGGCGGTACGGCTCCGTCGGCCGTCGCCACCCAGCTGATCGAGGTCAAGGCCAACCTGGTGATCCAGCACGCCTGGGCCACCGCGAAGAGGTAACCGCTAGAGAGCCGCCGCCCAGTCCGCGAGCGCGTCGAAGTCCGGCCGGAGCAGTCCGAGCCGCGGGTCGATGTTCAGCAACAGGGCGGCGGTCAGGTGGTGTTGATCCACCCATTCGTGGTCCATCGCCGTGATGTCGTCGTCGATCCAGGCGAACGGCCGCCCGGCTGCGTACTCCAGGATGTACTGCGTCTTCCAGAAGGTCCCGCGAGGGGCCTTCCCGTGCATCTGGGGCCAGTCGATGAACGGCAACTCCGGAAGCCCCAGTTGCGGGCCTATCCATCGATTGGCCTCGCCCTTCCAGGTCGTCGCCCAGACCGGTTCGTACCACTCGGCCAGGGCGAGCAGCTCCGCCCCGTGCCCGGGGTTGAGCCAGACGCGCAGTGGCTTGGTATCCGTCCATCCCGAAGGGTGCATCCGGTGCGTGGTGTAACCCTGCGGTCTGCGCTGCGCCTTCGCGGCGTACGGATTGAGCGGACCGTCGATGTCGATCAGCAGTAGAGGCTTCATGGGTAAGGGCTCCTGAGCTCGAATGCGCGGCACCGAGGCGCCGCGGCACCGCGGTTCGTGGGTTGCCGCGGTTCAGACGTTGCCGCGGTTCAGTGGTTGCCGCGGTTCAGTGGTTCAGCGGGACATGTCAGGCGCGCGAGCGCCGGTGGGCCGCCACGCGTTCACGGGTCGCGCACCGGCGCGAGCAGTAGCGGCGTACGGGGCCGCTGCCCTGCGCGAGAAAGACGTTCCGGCAGCTGGGCGACGCGCAGATGCCGCCGGGCGGGCGCTGGCGGTCCCAGACGAGGACGGTCAGCGCCATACAGGACGAGGCGAGGAACCATTCGCCCCAGGGCGCGTCGTCGTCGCTGTCGAGGTGCGGGTGCCAGGGGGTGCGACCGCCGTGCGAGGTGAGGCGGACGGCGCCGGTGCTCTGCGCCAGCAGGCGGTTCAGTACGGCCGCGGCGACATCGACATCATCGGTGGCGAACACCTCGCGCAGCAACAGGGCGGCGGCGCGCAGTTCCGCGATGTCATCGGCGGAAAGCTTCGCCGGGCCGGTCTCGCCGTGTTCGCGCAGCACCAGGGCGACCGTGTCCGCCGCCGGGTTCTCGTCGGACAGGGCATTGATGAGGGCGGCGGTTCGCCGGGCGTTGGTCTGCACCGAATGCCGGGTGGACCAGTCGTCGTTGGTGGACGGCACTCATCGAATGTAACGCATCTGGTCAACTTTTGAGTTACCTGCGTAACGTCATCTGCATGAAAAAGCGTTACGCGCTGAGGCGGTACGTCTCCGGCGCAGCCGCGGCCCGCACCGGCGACGAGATGTCGGGCCCGGCACTCTTGCTGGCGGGCCTCGCGGTCACAGGGTCGGCCTCCTCGGCATCGTCCCTGCTGGCGGGCCTCACGATCTCGGCGGCGGTCGGCGGCCCCGTCTTCGGCGTACTGCTCGACCGGTCCGCCAGGCCGGGTCGCCTGCTGACCGGGGCGCTCGCCGTCTATGCGTCGGCGCTCGTCGTGATCCTGCTGAGCCTCGGTCGTCTCCCGGTCGCCCTCACGGTCCTGATCGCGGTGTTCGCGGGCCTGCTGGGGCCGGCGCTGTCCGGCGGGTGGACCTCACAGCTGCCCCGCGTGGTCTCTCCCGGCGAGCTGCCGCGCGCGAACGCGCTCGACGCGATGACCTTCAACTTCGCAAGCCTGGTGGGCCCGGCGCTGGCCGGGGTCGTGGCGGGGGTGTCCGGGGCGTCGGCCGGTGTGATCGTGTCCGTCGTGCTGATCTGTCTCGCACTGCCCGCGGCCCGGGCGCTGCCTGCGGTCCGTCCGGCCCCCACCCCGGCCCCCACCCCGGTGCAGGGCCCGGCGCAGGGCCCGGCGCCCGTCCCGACGTCTGTGCCGGGGGCAGTGCCGGCGCCCCCGTCCGTCGTCGCGGACCTCGCCGCCGGATTCCGGGCCATCGTCCGCGCCCGGCCCCTGGCCCGCGCCACGGCCGCCTCGGTGATCGCCTGTGTGGCCGAGGGCATGCTGATCGCGTGCAGCCCACTGCTGGGAGAGCGGGTCCTCGGCGGGGCGGGCCGCGGGGCGATCCTCCTCTCCGGCATTGCCGTCGCGGCGCTCGCGGCCAACGCCGTACTCTCCCGCCACCCCGCACTGATGCGTCCGGACACCGTTGTCTGGTGCAGCACGCTCGTCCTCGCGGCCGCCCTTCTCCTCGCGGCCACCGCCCGACCCGCCCTGCTCGTCGCCGCGGTGGTGCTGGCCGGTATCGGCGAAGGACCGAGGCTCACCGCCCTGTTCGCGGTCCGCCACCGCGAGGCGCCCGAGCGTCTGCGGAGCCAGATCTTCACCACGGGCGCGAGCCTGAAGCTCACCGGATTCGCCGTGGGCGCGGGCATCGCCGGGCCGCTCGCCGCCCGGTCGCTACCCGCCGCGTTGGTCGCCGCTGCGGGGTTCGCGCTCCTTGCCGCCCTGAGCTACGCGCCGATGAGACATTGGCGATGAGACGTTCATGTCTCATATGGGCTATGGTTGTCTCATGACAGTCGATCGCGAACAGGTGCTGCGCGCCGCCGCCGCTCTGCTCTCCCGCAAGTCCTTCGCCACCATGGACGAAGTCGCGCGGGCCGCGGGCGTCGGACGCGCCACCCTGCACCGGCACTTCGCCGGTCGGCACTCACTCGTCAAAGCCCTCGAAAGTCTCGGTATCCAGGAGTTCGAGGCGGCGCTCGACGCCGCCCGGCTCGACGAGGACACGGCCGAGGAGGCGCTGCGCCGGCTGATCGCCGCGTTGGAGCCGGCCGCGCCGCTGCTCTCCTTCCTCGTCACCGAGAACCAGCTCTTCGAGAGCGACGGCATGAACGAGGGCTGGAACCGGCTCGATGCGCGGGTCTCGGCGCTCTTCCGGCGCGGTCAGGAACAGGGCGAGTTCCGTATCGACCTCACACCCGCCTGGCTGACCGAGGCTCTCTACGGGCTCGTCGGCTGCGGCGCATGGGCCGTGCAGGTGGGACGGGTCGCAGGCAAGGACTTCCAGTACATGATCGTCGAGTTGCTGCTCGGCGGAGCACGACGGAGCGTAGCGGAATGACCAGTACCGACCAGAGGGCGACCGAACACGAGGCCATACGGAGCCCCGGCCGCTGGCTCGCCCTCTCCGTCCTCGTCCTGGCGGTACTGCTGGTCGCCGTCGACGCGACCGTACTCGGCCTCGCCACGCCGTTCCTCAGCGAGGACCTGCAGCCCTCGGGCACCCAGCTGCTGTGGATCGGCGACGTCTACTCGTTCGTCATCGCCGGCCTGCTCGTCTCCATGGGCAGCCTCGGTGACCGTATCGGCCGCAAGAAACTGCTGCTCATCGGCGCGGTCGCCTTCGGCGCGGTCTCGGTGCTCAACGCGTACGCCACGACCCCCGAGATGATGATCCTCGCGCGGGCGCTGCTCGGTGTCGCGGGCGCCACCCTGATGCCGTCCACCCTCGCGCTGATCCGCAATATCTTCCACGACCCCAAGGAGCGCAGTGTCGCGGTCGGCATCTGGGGCGCGGCGGCCTCCGCGGGCGCCGCGGTCGGCCCCGTCGTCGGCGGCTTCCTGCTCGAGCACTTCTGGTGGGGCTCGGTCTTTTTGATCAACCTGCCCGTGATGGCGGTGCTGGTGATCGTCGGTATCAAGCTGCTGCCGGAGTCCCGCGACCCCAACCCCGGCCCCTGGGACCTGATCAGCGTCGTCCTCTCGCTGGTCGGCATGGGCAGTGTGGTCTACGCCGTCAAGGAGGCGGCGGTGCACGGCTTCCGCTGGGACATCGCGGCTGCCGCGGCCCTCGGGACCGCCGCTCTGTACTGGTTCGTACGGCGGCAGTTGACGCTGCCCTCGCCCCTGCTGGATGTACGGCTCTTCCACCACCGGGGCTTCTCGGGCGCGGTCCTCGCCGATCTGCTGACCATCCTCGGTCTGTCCGGTCTGGTCTTCTTCCTCTCGCAGTTCCTGCAACTGGTGCAGATGCGTTCTCCGTTGGAGGCCGGGCTGATCGAACTGCCCGCGGCGATCGGCGCGGTGGGTGCCGGCCTGATGGCCGGTCATCTCGCCCGCAGGGCATCCGTACGCAGCACGGTCGGCGGCGGTCTGACGGCGGTCGGCCTCGCTCTCGCCGCCTGTACGGCGATCAGCGCCTCCACGGGCGTCGTGGCGCTGGGTCTCGCCCTGTTCCTCGGTGGCATGGGAGCGGGCCTCGCGTTCACCGTGACGGCGGACGTCATCCTCTCCACAGTGCCCAAGGAGCAGGCGGGCGCGGCCTCGGCGGTGTCCGAGACCGCGTACGAACTGGGCGCGGCGCTCGGCATCGCCCTGCTCGGATCGATCGTGACCGGCGTCTACCGTGACTTCGCCGCCCCCGCGGGCGTCCCGGCCGATGCGGCCGCGGCGGCGCACGACTCTCTGGGCGGCGCGGTCGAAGCGGCCAAGGGCCTGCCCCAGGAGCAGGGGGCGCTGATGCTGTCGGCCGCTCAGGACGCCTTCACCGACGGTTTCCAGACGGCGGCCGCGATCGGTGCGGCGGTCCTGTTCGCCACCGCGATCGCCGCCTGGTTCATGCTGCGCGGCCAGAAGCTCGAGGACGGCATCGAGCACCCGTAGGCCGTAAGGATGTAAAAGGGCCGGGCTCCCCGCGGGGAGCCCGGCCCTTCGTCACGCCGTGACTCAGGCGGCCTTCGCCTTCGTGGCGTACATGTCCACGTACTCCTGGCCTGACAGCTGCATGACCTCGGCCATCACCGAGTCCGTCACCGCGCGCAGCACATAGCGGTCGCGGTCCATGCCGTCGTAGCGCGAGAACTCCATCGGCTCGCCGAAGCGGACGGTCACCCGGCCCGGCCGCGGCAGGCCCGCGCCGCCCGGCTGGAGCTTGTCCGTGCCGATCATCGCGAACGGGACGACGGGCGCGCCGGTCATCAGGGTGAGCCGGGCGATGCCCGTGCGGCCCCGGTAGAGCCGGCCGTCGGGGGAGCGGGTGCCCTCCGGGTAGATGCCGAAGATCTTGCCCTCCTCGAGCACCCTGCGGCCGGTCATCAGTGCCGCCACACCGCCGTTGGCGCCGTCGCGGTCCACCGGGATCATGCCGGAGCCGGTGAAGAACCAGGCCATCAGGCGGCCCTTGAAGCCCTTGCCCGTGACGTACTCGTCCTTGCCGATGAAGTAGACCGGGCGGGTGCAGACCAGCGGAAGGATCATCGAGTCGATGAAGGTGAGGTGGTTGCCGGCGAGGATGACCGGGCCCGTCCCGGGGATGTTCTCGGTGCCTTCCACGCGTGGGCGGAACATCAGGCGCAGGATCGGCCCGAGCACTGCCTTGATGAGCGTCAAGCGGGACAACGGGTCCTCCGGTGTCAGGGACGGTCGGGAACGGCCGGCGAGGGTCTGCACGGGCTAAGTCTGTGCAGGTGGGACGATACTCGCGGGTCATGTCTGATCGCACATCGGGTTCACGGAGTCGATACGCAGTGTTGACATGTGTTTCCACTGCGTTTGCCCAGGATCTGCCGCAGATAAGGCGTGTCTGCCTACCATCGGGCGATCGCTTGACAGGTGCGGGACATCACATGGAGGAACGTCGATGACACAGGGTGCGAGCAGAAGTCCCGGACGTCGGACCGTACTGGGCGCGGCGGTTCTCGGCACCGCCGCCATCGGTGTCGGCTCCACGACGGCGCAGGCCGACGAGCGCCACGGCGGCCATGGATCGTCGTACAAGGACCTGCCCGTCCCGACGGTCATCGCCCACCGCGGCGCCAGCGGCTACCGGCCCGAGCACACTCTCGGCTCGTACCAGCTCGCCCTCGACATGGGTGCGCACGTCATCGAGCAGGACCTCGTGCCCACCAAGGACGGCCACCTCGTGTGCCGTCACGAGAACGACATCACGGGTACGACGGATGTCGCGGCTCACCCCGAGTTCGCTTCCCGCAAGGCCACCAAGTCCGTCGACGGTGTCAGTCTCACCGGCTGGTTCACCGAGGACTTCACGCTCGCCGAGCTGAAGACGCTGCGCGCCAAGGAGCGGATCCCCGGCACCCGGCAGGAGAACACCCTCTACGACGGCCGCTGGGCCGTCCCCACCTTCGAGGAGGTGCTGCGCTGGGCGGAGAAGGAGGGCCGTCGGCGCGGCCGTCCCGTCTGGCTCCATGTCGAGACCAAGCACCCCACGTACTTCCGCAAGCTCGGCCTCGGCCTCGAGGAGCCGCTGGCCAGGCTGCTGCGCCGGTACGGACGCGACCGCCGGAACTCTCCGGTCTTCCTCCAGTCCTTCGAGCCCAGCAGCATGCAGCGGATGGCGAAGCTCGTATCCTCGCCGCGCGTCGTGCTGTTCGACGCCGCGGACACCCGCCCGTGGGACTTCGTCCAGGCGGGCGACCCGCGCACGGTCGCCGATCTGGTCAAGCCCTCAGGCCTGCAGTGGATCTCGTCCTTCGCCCAGGGCATCGGCCCGTGGGTCGATCTGATCATCCCGAAGGACGCGAACGGCAGGCTGACCGAGCCGACGACGCTGGTGCGGGACGCCCACGCCAAGGGCCTGATCCTCCACCCGTACACGATGCGCAACGAGAACAGCTTCCTGCCGGCCGACTTCCGGCGCGGCAGCGACCCGAACGCGTACGGCGATGTGTTCGGTGCGTACAAGGCGTACTTCGACACGGGCATCGACGGGATCTTCACCGACAACCCGGACACCGGACTGCTGGCAGCCGCCGACTTCCGCGGCTGACCCCGCCCCGCCCGGCCCGGCTCGGCCGGCCGGCCGGGCCCGCGGCCGACGCGCCCGTACGGGTGACTGTGCCGTCGTGCGGCAACCGCCGCCGCGCGACGGCACGTCCCGCCGGGCATGACCCTTCTCGAAGACACCCCCGCCCACGTGGTCAGCGCGCTCGGCCCGCTGGTGAGCGCCGAGGCGACGGCCGAGGCGCCGGGCACCGCGATGGAGGCCGGCGACCTCGAACAGGCCGTCTGGGTGCGCCTGCTGGAGCGGCTCGACGGGAACGGGCCGCCACCCGACGCCGCGCGCTGGGTGAAGACGGCCGTACGCGCGGAGGCGCGCCGCGCCCGGCGGACGGCCGCACGTGAACTCCCCTACGGCGACGAGTCCTCGGCGGAACCCGACCCGGCCTGCGGCCCCGAGCGCGCCGCGCTCAGGGCGGAACGCCGCCGCACCCTGCGGGCCGCGGTGGCGCGGACTCCGGGAAAGTGTCCGCGGCTGCTGACCGCGATGCTGTCGCCCGAAGACCCCACCTACCGGGAAATCGCAGGGGCGTTGGGTATCTCACAGGGCAGTTTGGGGCCGATGCGTTCCCGCTGCCTGGGATGCCTGCGCAGAATGCTCGCGGCAGAGGTTGCCGCTCCTGAACGCGGGGGAAAGGAGCGGTAGACAACCGGCGGACAGGTGAGCGGGAGGCATGCGCACATGGGCATGAGCGTGACCATCTCAGCGGCAGTGGAAGAAGATGCGGAGCACATCCTCAAGCTGCAGTATCTGTGCTACCAGAGTGAGGCAGAGCTCTACGGCGACTACGGCATCGAGCCTCTCACCCAGTCCCTCGCGGATCTTCGGGCCGAAATAGCCCAGGGGCACGCCCTGGTGGCCCGGCTCGGCGGCGAGGTGGTCGCCTCCGTGCGCGGCAGGGTCGACGAGAGCGGAACGGCCCGGCTCGCCAAGCTCATCGTCCATCCGCGGATGCGACGCCACGGCCTGGGCGGGCGGCTGCTCGACGCGATCGAGGAGACTTTCGCCGACGGCACGGCCACTCGGCGGTTCCAGCTCTTCACCGGTCACCGCAGCGACGGCAATCTGCGGCTGTACCGCAGCCGCGGCTATCTGCCGGTCTCCAGCGAGCAGGTCGGCCCGCGTCTCACGCTCGTCACGCTGGAGAAGGAGGCGGCGGCGCTGGGGGCACCTCCCGGACACGGCCCGGGGGAACTCGCCGCCAGCGCTTAGGCCCCCTGCCCGCGCGCGGCTCTCTGTGCCGGGTCCCGTTCAGTCCCTGCGGGACCGGCGCAGCCAGAGAATCCCGGTGACCGGAAGCAGAACCGGGATGAAGATGTAGCCCATCCCGTACTCCGACCAGACCGTCGAATCGGGGAAGGCGGACGGCTCCAGCAGCGTCCAGGTTCCGACGATCAGTACGCCCGCGAGCTCGGCGGCGCAGCACACCAGCGCCGCCCTGCGGGCCGTCTCCCCGCCGCGTACGAGGGTGTACGTGATGAACACGTACACCACCGCCGCGACGGCGGAGAGCGCATGGGCCAGCGGCGCCGCGTCGAAGTCGGTGAGGATCTGGTAGACCGAGCGCGACACCGCGCCCACCGACATGACTCCGTACAGCCAGACCAGCAGCAGTCCGGGGCCCTTGACCAGTGCGGACTGCCGCTTCTCGCCGGTGGTGGACTCGGCCATCGTCAGCCTCCCCAGATGTCGTGGAGCCGTACTTCCAGCACGGCCAGGACCACCGCGCCCGCCGCGACGGTCGCCGAACCCCAGCGGGTCCGCTCGCCCAGCGACAGGAAGCCGGACGCCGGCACGGCTGCGAACGAGCCGATCAGATAGGAGAGGAAGATCGCAGTGCCCTGGTGGGCCTCCTCGCCGCGCCCCAGCTGCACGATCCCGACCACCAGCTGTGCGAGCGCCAGCACCGACACCACGGCCATGCCGATGAAGTGCCAGTCCTTGGTGGGCTGATCGCGGTAGGCGGCGTAGCCGCACCAGGCGGCGAGGGCGAGCGCGGTCACGGCGACCGCGACCGTCAGGGCGTCAAGCATGGCTCCGAGAGTATTACGGGCCAAAAGGCCCGATGCGCGCGGGCCCCGCACGCCACGTAGGGTCGGCCTACATGTCCACGATCATGAAGATCCACGCCGAAGCCCTGCTGTTCGACAACGACGGAACCCTCGTCTCCTCGATGGAGTCCGTGAACCGCTGCTGGACCCGGTGGGCGCGGGAGTACGGGATCACGGCGGAGGACTTCGCCCGCGTCGAGCTGCACGGCCGCCCCGCCGCGGAGATAGCCGCCGACCTGCTGCCCGCCGACGTGGTGCCCGAAGCGGTGGCCCGTATCGAACAGCTCGAGGTCGAGGACGTGGCCGGGGGAGTCGTACTGCTCCCCGGCACCGCCGAACTGCTCGCGCAGCTGCCCGCCGACCGCTGGGCCGTGGTCACCTCCGCCAGCCGGCGGCTCGCCGAAGCCCGCCTCGAAGAGGTGGGTATCCGGCCCAAGATGCTGATCGCCGCCGATGACATCACGCGCGGAAAGCCCGACCCGGAGCCGTTCCTGCTCGGGGCCAGGCAGCTCGGGGCCGACCCGGCGCGCTGCGTCGTCTTCGAGGACGCCCCGGCGGGGCTGACCGCGGGGCGCGCGGCCGGGATGCGGACCGTGGCCTTGGCCACAACGCACCGGCGTTCCGAGCTGTTCGCCGACGTCGTCGTGCGCGACCTCTCCGCCGTGTCCGTGCAGGCCACCGACGGGGGAGTGGAGATCAGCGCAGCGGAATGACGAAGTCCATATGCTGTATCAAGCATGTCCGCTATTCGGACATGCTTGATCGGTTCATCCTTCTGTCTGCTTTACTTGCCCACATGACCACGACGAGCAGCCGCACCCTTGCGACCGAGGCGATCACGACGCCCGGTGCTCGTTGTATGTGTCGAATGTGCGCCTTCTGAGGGCCCCTGCCTGAGTCTCGCGCCCCGAAGCGGGACCGACAGCCGCGCCGACTCCGATCGTCCCGACGGAACGCATCGGACCGAGCCTGCCCCCGCGCCCGTGTTGTGCCCCGGCCACCAGCCGAATCAGCCGTGCGCGTCGGAACCGAATGCCCCGTGCCCGGCGGACACCGCGCCGTGCACTCGACAGTGACGGAAACCCTGTGATCACCACGACGGGCCTTACGAAAATCTACCGGGCCCACCAGTCCCGAGGCCGCGAGGTCACCGCTCTGGACGACGTCGACCTGCACGTCCGTGAGGGCGAGGTCTTCGGCGTCATCGGCCAGAGCGGCGCCGGAAAGTCCTCGCTCATCCGCTGCGTCAACCTGCTGGAGCGCCCCACCTCCGGCACCGTGACCGTGGCCGGCCAGGACCTCACCGCTCTGGCCGGGCGCGGCCGCCGCGCCGGCAAGGACCTGCGCGAGGCGCGCAGCCGCATCGGCATGGTCTTCCAGCACTTCAACCTGCTGTCCTCGCGCACCGTGAAGGACAACATCGAACTGCCCCTGGAGATCCTCGGGATCTCCGGCGCCGAGCGCTCGCGCAAGGCACTGGAACTGCTCGACCTGGTGGGCCTCTCCGACAAGGCGAAGGCGTACCCCGGGCAGCTCTCCGGAGGCCAGAAGCAGCGTGTCGGCATCGCCCGGGCACTGGCCGGCGACCCGAAGGTGCTGCTCTCCGACGAGGCGACCAGCGCCCTCGACCCGGAGACCACCCGCTCGATCCTGCAGCTGCTGCGCGACCTCAACCAGCAGCTCGGACTGACCGTGCTGCTCATTACGCACGAGATGGACGTCGTCAAGACGATCTGCGACTCGGCGGCCCTGATGAAGAAGGGGAAGATCATCGAATCTGGAACGGTGAGCGAACTGCTCGCGACGCCCGGCTCCGAGCTGGCCCAGGAGCTCTTCCCGGTCGGCGGCGAGTCCTCCGGCCCCGAGAGCACGGTCATCGACGTGACCTTCCACGGCGAGGCCGCCACCCAGCCGGTGATCTCGCAGCTCTCGCGTACGTACAACATCGACATCTCGATCCTCGGCGCCGCGATGGACACCGTCGGCGGCAAGCAGATCGGCCGGATGCGCATCGAACTCCCGGGCCGGTACGAAGAGAACGTCGTCCCGGTCGGCTTCCTGCGCGAGCAGGGCCTCCAGGTCGAGGTCGTCGACCCCGATCCGGACACGGCCGCCGCCGAGCCGGTCCTCCTGCCCGCGCAGAGCGGCCCCCTGGCGAAGGAAGGTGCCAAGTGACCTGGTCGGAGATGCAGCCGCTGCTCAGCCAGGGCACCATCGACACCCTCTACATGGTGCTGTGGTCCACCCTGGTCACCGTCGCCGGCGGACTGCCGCTCGGTGTGCTGCTCGTCCTCACCGACAAGGGGGGACTGCTGCAGAACACCCCGGTGAACAAGGTCGTCGGCGTGATCGTGAACATCGGCCGCTCGCTGCCGTTCATCATCCTGCTGATCGCGCTCATCCCCTTCACCACGTTGGTGGTCGGCACCTTCATCGGCCCGAGCGCGATGATCGTGCCGCTCGCCGTCGGCGCCATTCCGTTCTTCGCGCGGCTCGTCGAGACGGCGATCCGCGAGGTCGACCACGGGCTGGTCGAGGCCGTCCAGTCGATGGGCGGATCCATCCCCACGATCGTCCGCAAGGTGCTGCTGCCGCAGGCCCTGCCCTCGATCGTCTCCGCCGTGACCACCACCGTGATCGTGCTCGTCGGCTACTCGGCGATGGCCGGCGCGGTCGGCGGCGAGGGGCTCGGATCGAAGGCCGTGACCTACGGATTCCAGCGCTTCGAGACCCAGTTCATGCTCATCACGGTCGTCGTCCTGATCGCGATCGTCACCGCCGTACAGCTCATCGGCGACGGAGTCGTACGGCTCCTGGCGCGCCGCGGCCGTACCGCCTGACCCCCACAAACCTCACCCCACACAGCCCGCACTCCTTGTCCGGGCGCCGTTCCGCTCCACCAGAAAGAGGCACTTTTCGTGCGCAAGAACATCAAGCTCACCGCGGCTGCCGCCGCCACCGCCGCCCTCGCCCTCGGCCTCAGCGCCTGCGGCACCGCCTCCGACCCGGCCGCCAAGTCCGAGTCCGGCGGCAAGGCCGACGCGTCCGCGGTGCTGGTCGTCGCGGCCTCCCCGACGCCGCACGCGGACATCCTCAACTACGTCAAGGAAAACCTGGCGAAGAAGGCCGGACTCAACCTCGAGGTGAAGGAGTTCACGGACTACGTCCTGCCGAACACCGCCACCGAGAGCGGCCAGGTCGGCGCCAACTTCTTCCAGCACAAGCCGTACCTGGACGACTTCAACAAGAAGAACAAGACGACCATCGTCCCCGTGGTGAACGTCCACCTCGAGCCGCTGGGCCTCTACTCCAAGAAGTCCAAGGACATCAAGGACATCAAGGCCGGCCAGACCGTCGCCGTCCCCAACGACACCACCAACGAGGGCCGCGCGCTCAAGCTGCTCGCCGACAACGGCCTGATCACGCTCAAGGACGGAGCGGGCACCGACGCCAAGCTCTCCGACATCAAGGATGCCAAGGGCCTGAAGTTCAAGGAGCTGGAGGCCGCCACGCTGCCCCGCGCCCTGAATGACGTCGACGCCGCGGTCATCAACGGCAATTACGCCATCGAGGCCGACCTCAAGCCCGCCGAGGACTCCCTGGCGCTGGAGAAGGCCGAGGGCAACCCCTACGCCAACTTCCTTGCCGTCAAGGAGGGCAACGAGAAGGACGTCCGCGTGGAGAAGCTCGCGAAGCTCCTCAACTCCCCCGAGGTGAAGAAGTTCATCGAGGACAAGTACACCGGCTCGGTCGTCCCGGCGTTGGGCGCCGTCAAGTAGCGCTCGCCGCAAGCCCCTTGAACGAGGCCCCGCGCACACCATCGAGGTGCGCGGGGCCGCGTCGTACCGCCACCCGGTCATGCACATCCTCCACCCGATGCTGCATGCTGTGCCTTTACGGCTACGACCCTTACGACGGTCTTCGGCATGGAGCTGCGCATGACTACCACCTTCCCGGACGTGTCCATCAGCACGGAGCGGTTGGTGCTGCGCCCCTTCGAAGCGGCCGACATCCCGGCGCACACCGAGATGATGAACGACGAGCTGGTCACCGCCTGGACGTCGGCGCCCCATCCGTACACGGCCGCCGACGCCGATGCGTGGGTGGGCAGGATCGCTCCTGCAGAGCGCACTCAGGGCTGCGGCATAGTTCTCGCCGTCACCGAGTTCCTCACTCAGCGCCTTGTCGGCACCCTCCGCCTGCAGAACACGAACTGGCGCACGCTCTCCACCGAGGCCGCCTACGTCACCGCCCCCTGGGCCCGCGGTGAGGGGTACGCCACCGAGTCGCTGCTCGCCGTCGCGCAGTGGCTCTTCCGCGTCCAGAAGTTCGAGCGCATCGAACTGCGTACGGCCGCCGACAACACCGCCGCACAGCAGGTCGCGCAGAAGATCGGCTGCATCAGCGAAGGTGTGCTGCGCAACGCGTGGATAGCCCGTACGCAGACGGAGGACGGCGGCTGGACCGACATCCGCACCGACCTGATCGTGTGGAGCCTGCTGCCCGAGGATCTCGAAGGCGTCGCGGACCACATGGCGGACGCGGGATACGCCTCCTTCAGCGACTGGAACTGACCGGCCGGACCTCGGCGACCGGAAACTGACCGGCCGGACCTCGGTGACCGGAACTGATCGGCCGAACCGACCGGCGAACAGGCCGGGGACCGCACGGGGAATCGGCTGACGGGAACCGGCCGGGGACCGCACGGCGAACCGACCGACGGGAACAGGCCGACCGGAACCGACGGCTACCGCCCCGGGCCGTCCGATGCCCACTCCAGGTACTCTCGCCATGCCCCCCTTCGCGGGCGGCCCCCACCTGCGACAACACCAGGAGACTGAGGACGATGGCCGACCGGGTCACGGTGATCGGCTGGGACGGTTCGCCCCTCACCGCCGCCGCCAGGTCCGCTCTCTCCGCCGCCACCCTGGTGGCCGGGGCCGCGCACCATCTGGCGCTCCCCGAGATACCGCCGGGAGCCGAGCGCATCCGGCTGGGCAGTGTCGACCTCGCCGCCCGCCGGATCGCGGGGCACCGCGGCAGCGCCGTCGTCCTCGCCGACGGCGACCCGGGTTACTTCGGGGTCGTACGCACCCTGCGTGCGCCGGAGCACGGTCTGGAGGTCGAGGTCGTCCCCGCCGTCTCGTCCGTGGCCACCGCCTTCGCCCGGGCCGGAATGCCGTGGGACGACGCCCAGGTCGTCGTCGCCCACCGCCGCACGCTGCGCCGGGCGGTCAATGTCTGCCGGGCGCACGGCAAGGTCGGCGTCCTCACCTCCCCGGGAGCCGGTCCCGCGGAGCTCGCCCTGCTCCTCGAAGGCGTCCACCGCACCTTCGTCATCTGCGAGGAGCTCGGTACCGACCGTGAGCAGGTCACCGTCCTGACCTCCGACAAGGTCGCCGACCATGTGTGGCGCGACCCCAACGTGGTCATCGTGATCGGCGGGGCGGCGAGCGCGAGCGCGGCGGGGGCCGGCAGCAATTGGATCGCGGGCCGTGATCCCGGCTATCCGCCGGTGGCGCGGGGCTGGGCACTGGGGTGGGAGTCGTACGGGGCGGGGCTCGGCGAGGGCGACTCGGTGCAGCTGCGCGCCGCCCAGCTGGCCCGCCTCGGCCCGCGCATCGGGGACCTGGTGTGGGACATCGGCTCCGGCAGCGGGGCGCTCGCGGCGGAGGCGGCCCGCTTCGGAGCCGCGGTGATCGCCGTCGACGCCGATCCGGCCGGCTGCGCCCGTACCGACGCCGCCGCACGGCGTGCGGGCGTCCGGCTCCAGGTCGTGCAGGGGCGGGCGCCGCATGTGCTGGAGCGCCTGCCCGAGCCGGATGTCGTACGCATCGGAGGCGGGGGAGTACCCGTCGTGACCGCCTGCGCCGACCGGCGGCCGGAACGCATAGTGACCCATGCCTCGACCCGCGACGAGGCCGAGGCGATCGGCGCGGCACTGGCAGGGGGCGGATACGCCGTCGAGTGCGCGCTGCTGCAGTCCGTCGAGATGGACACCACGGCATGGGCGGAGCGGGAGCGTTCCGTCGTCTTTCTGCTCTCCGGCAGGCTGCCGGACCGCGCCCCCTGACCCTGCTGCCGAGCGGCGCGGGGTAGGCTGGCCGATCGTTGTACCGCTGCCGGGCGTTCGTCGCTTCGTTCGTCAATGTCCGGAAAAAGGGGTCGCTTTGACTCCTGTTTGTGGTACGTCGGAACCAGGGGACGCGCAACGTGGCGCAGCCCACAGTGGACCGTGACGGATCTCCCTGTCGCGGCGGCGAACGACCGCGACAATGCTTGGTGTCCGGGGGTCATCGTGCCGCGCGGCGCACACGCTCGTTCTTGTTGACGGGCATCAGGTGTGCCGCGATCGGGGGCCCTGGGCGATGGGCGAAGGAGCAGAACCGATGGGCGAGGGGTACGCATGACTGACACCGGCCAGATCCCGGGCGAGGGGCTGCCGGAGGATGCAGGCATGGTGGAGCAGCCGGGCAGCCCCGCTCCCGGCGCGTACACCTTCCTGGACCCCTCCGAGAACGGTCCCGAAGATGATCTGCTGCTGATGCCGGGTGCGCAGGGCGCGTGGAGCGACCCCCAGCCGGTGCAGCCGGGTGGGGTGGCGCAGGGCTCCGTGGCGCAGACGGCGCCCGGGGCGGTGCCCGTATCCGAGTTCCGGGTCGATGTGCCGGCTGTGGCGATGCCGATGCCCGTACAGGTGCCGGCCCAGATGCCGATAGACCGGTCGCCGGTCGCCGAGCATCACATCGCTGAGCACCAGATCGCTGAGCACCACGCTGGTGAGCACCAGGTCGCTGCGCCCGCGCCGGTACAGATGCCGGTCGGCCCGGATGCGGCTCCCGAATTCGTGACTCCTGAGTTTGTGGCTCCGGACTTTGCGACCGCCCCCGCACCGGCGCCGCTGGTGGAACCGGTGGCTCCCGCGTTCGCGGAGACGCACTTCGCCCAGTCAGAGGTATCCGTGTCGGTCGCCGAGTCCTCCGTGTCCGCGTCGGCCGCTCAGGCCGCCCCCGTCGAACCGGTTGCCGGGACCTCTCCGGCGACCGAGCAGTCCGCGCCCGCGTACGCAGGACAGGCTGCCGTGCAGGGGGAGACTGCGTATGCGGACCCCGTGCACGAGACGGGCGCGCACGAGGCCGGGGGCCGTGACTCCGGCCACGTCGATCTCAGTGGCGTACGCAACCCGCCCTCGTCGGCCACCCCGACTCCGCCGCCCGCCAGGCGCCCCCTGCACATGGGGCCGCCGATGCCCGACAGCTCGGGCGGCGTGGTGCGCTCCCTGGCCGACCGGGGCCCGGCCGGCGCGCCTGCGCAGGCCATGCCCGTACGCAGCCCCGGGCCGGCCACGGCGGGCCTGGAGTACCTCGACGTCCCGCGCGAGGAGACGGCGGCCGCGCTGCCGGGTCCGCAGCTGGGCGAGATCCCGCCGCAGGCCGGTGAGCCGTGGAACCCTCAGCCTCCGCAGTCCCACACGCCGCCCCCCGCCCCAGCAGAAACGGTCGTGCCGGAGCCCGCTCCGGTGTTCGCCGAGGTCTCGGCTCCCGTCCCGGCGCCCGCGCCGACGTCTGCAGGTGAGTTCGTCCCGGTCGACGGATCGCTCCCGAGCACACCGCACCTGGCGCCGACACCGGTCGCGGTGATGGTGCAGCCCGAGCCGGAGCCCGAACTCGCGCCCGAGCCCGTCCCCGTCTCGGAGGATGTTCCCGAGCTCGAGCCCGAGGCGGTCGCCGAGGCGACGGTGCCCGCGCCGCGTGAGGAGGTCGAGGTGAGCGAGATCGTTACCGTCGAGGTCGCCGAGGAGCCCGCGCCGGAGCCCGTAGAGCCCGAGACCGCTCCCCAGCTTGAGGTCGAGCCCGAGCCCGAGGCCGTTCTCGAGGCCGAGGTGGCTCCCGTTTCCGAGCCTGAGCCTGAGCCTGAGCCCGTTCCCGAGGCCGAGGTGGCTCCCGTTCCTGAGCCTGAGCCTGCGCCCGTTCCCGAGGCCGAGCAGGCCGAGCCCGAGCAGGCCGAGCCCGCCCCCGAGCCCGAGCAGGCCGAGCCCGTCCTCGAACCTTCTGCCGAATCTGCCGCGGAGCCCCAGCCCGCTCCCGAGCCGACCCCCGTCGGCGGCGGGACGCCGCCCGCACCCGGCTATGACGACGTCGATCGCGAAGCCGTACTCCGCGTCATGCGCGAGCGCCGGGACATCCGCAACGGCTTCCGTTCCGACCCCATCCCGCACGAGGTGCTGCTGCGCGTCCTTGAAGCCGCGCACACCGCGCCGAGCGTCGGTCACTCGCAGCCGTGGGACTTCGTCGTCATCCGTTCCGCCGAGACCCGGCGGACGATGCACGAACTGGCGCAGCGCCAGCGTGAGGCCTATGCCAAGTCGCTGCCGAAGGGCCGGGCCAAGCAGTTCAAGGAACTGAAGATCGAGGCCATCCTCGACACCCCGGTGAACATCGTCGTCACCGCGGACCCGACGCGTGGCGGCCGCCACACGCTCGGCCGCCACACCCAGCCGCAGATGGCGCCGTACTCCTCGGCCCTCGCCGTCGAGAACCTCTGGCTCGCCGCGCGCGCCGAAGGCCTCGGCGTCGGCTGGGTGAGCTTCTTCGACGAGCGCGAGATGGTACGCGCCCTGGGTCTGCCCGAGCACCTCGAAGTCGTGGCGTACCTCTGTGTCGGCTACGTGGACGAGTTCCCCGAGGAGCCCGAGCTGCTGCAGGCGGGCTGGTCGAAGCGCCGTCCGCTGTCGTGGGTCGTGCACGAGGAGACGTACGGCCGCCGTGCGCTGCCCGGCGAGGAGCCGCACGACCTGCTCCAGGAGACTGTCACCAACATCCGTCCGCTGGACGCGAAGGCGCTCGGCGAGGCGTGGGAGCGGCAGAAGCGGATGACCAAGCCGGCGGGTGCACTCGGCATGCTGGAGATCATCTCCGCGCAGCTGAGCGGTCTGTCCCGGCTGTGCCCGCCGCCGATCCCGGAGCCCGCGGCGGTCGCGATCTTCGCGGGTGACCACGGGGTGCACGCGCAGGGGGTCACCTCCTGGCCGCAGGAGGTGACGGCCCAGATGGTCGCCAACTTCCTCGGGGGAGGGGCGGTCTGCAACGCCTTCGCCAACCAGGTCGGCGCCGAAGTCTGTGTCATCGACGTGGGCGTGGCCGGGGACCTTCCCGCCACCCCGGGTCTGCTTCCGCGCAAGGTCCGGCCGGGTACGGCCGACTTCACGACGGGCCCCGCGCTGACCCGCGAGGAAGTCCACACGGCGATCGAGGTCGGCATCGAAACGGCGCGCGACCTGGTCGCCGCCGGCAACAAGGCGCTGCTCACGGGCGAGATGGGCATCGCCAACACGACTGTCTCCGCCGCGCTGATCTCGGTCTACACGGGCATCGACCCGAGCGAGATCACCGGCCGCGGGACGGGCATCAACGACGAGATGCACGCGCGCAAGGTCGACGTGGTGCGCCGCGCGCTGGACCTGCACGCTCCGGACCCGGCGGACCCGATCGGCGTTCTGTCGGCAGTCGGCGGCCTGGAGCACGCGGCGCTGGTCGGCTTCATCCTGGGCGGCGCGTCGCTGCGTACGCCGGTGGTACTGGACGGCGTGAGCGCGGGTGCGGCGGCACTGGTGGCACGCGCGATCGCCCACGAGGCCCTGGCAGCCTGTATCGCGGGCCACCGCAGCGCGGAGCCGGGGCATGTGGCGGCCCTCAACAAACTGGGCCTGCGCCCCCTGGTGGACCTCGACCTGCGCCTCGGCGAGGGCACGGGCGCGCTGCTGGCACTTCCTGTTATCCAGAGCGCGGCCAGGGCGATGCACGAGGTGGCGACGTTCGACTCTGCGGGCGTGACGGAGAAGTAACGGCCGAGCAGCCCTGGGCGGTTACCCGCCCGGGGCTGCCGCCGGGACCGGCCCAAGGACCCCTCTCCGTCCCCACGCCACACCGCGCTCCTCGGTACCTGTACGGCGATCGCTTCGCGGCGTACCTGCGCCGCAACCCGGGTGTGCCGGAGAGTGATCAAGCCCTGCGTCGCGAGCCCTGCGTCGCGAGCCCTGCGTCGCGAGCCCTGCGTCGCGAGCCCTGCGTCGCGAGGGCCGGCGGTTCTGGAGGACGAGCGGGCGATCCCTTGCCGCGCCGCAATGCATGGTGGTGCGGGGGAGGGAGCCCACCCATTGCCACGGAGCGCGGTGTTGCGGGGAGGAAGCCCGGTTTCTCCCAGCACCGCAATCCGCCGGTGCTGCCGGGGAGGGAGGTTCTCTCGTTTCACGCGCTGCGGGGTTTGCTGCTGCCGCGGGGAGCAAGCACACCTCCTCCCCGCACCGCGGAGCGGTGGCTCCGGGGCTGTGGGGGCGCCGGCCCCCCCACGGCGGGCCGGGGGCGCAGTCCCCCGGTTTCGGGAACGGGCGGGTTTCGGGAACGGGCGGGCAGGGGAACTCCCCCCGGGCGCCCCACCCAGCCCAGCCGCCGACCGCGCATCCACCTTCCGCCCCCTGCCCCGTAAGGTGGTCGCCGGGAACAACCCCCCGCCCACCAGCCGCTTCACCGCCGCAGCGGCTCCGTACCCCGCACGTCCCGCCCGAGGAGCCAGTACCGTCATGGCCGAGCACGCCGCCGAGCACCCTGAGCGCCCCGCCTACCCCGTCGGACTCCGCCTCTCCGGGCGGCGCGTCGTCGTCATCGGCGGAGGTCAGGTCGCCCAGCGCCGGCTCCCCGCGCTCATCGCGGCCGGCGCCGACATCGTCCTGGTGTCGCCGTCCGCCACGCCCTCGGTCGAGGCGATGGCCGACGCAGGTGAGCTCCGCTGGATCCAGCGCCCGTACGCCGACGGCGACCTCGCGGACGCCTGGTACGCCCTGATCGCGACGGGCGACGCGGACGCGAACAACGCCGCCTCCGCCGAGGCCGAACGCACCCGCACCTGGTGTGTACGTTCCGACGACGCGACCGCCGCCACCGCCTGGACCCCCGCCACCGGCCGGTCCGAGGGCGTGACCGTCGCCGTCCTCACCGGCCGTGACCCCCGCCGTTCCGCCGCCGTACGCGACGCCATCGTCGAGGGCCTGCGTGACGGCACCCTCGCCGCCCCGCACCACCGCACCCGTACCCCCGGCGTCGCCCTCGTCGGCGGCGGTCCCGGCGACCCGGACCTGATCACCGTCCGCGGCCGCCGCCTCCTCGCCGAGGCGGACGTCGTCATCGCCGACCGCCTCGGCCCCCGCGACCTCCTCGACGAACTCCCGCCGCACGTCGAGGTGATCGACGCCGCGAAGATCCCGTACGGCCGCTTCATGGCCCAGGAGGCCATCAACAACGCGCTGATCGAGCACGCCAGGGCCGGCAAGGCGGTCGTACGCCTCAAGGGCGGCGACCCGTTCGTCTTCGGCCGCGGCATGGAGGAGGCCCAGGCCCTCGCCGAGGTCGGGATCCCCTGCACCGTCGTTCCCGGCATCTCCAGTTCGATCTCCGTCCCCGGCGCCGCTGGCATCCCGGTCACCCACCGCGGAGTGGCGCACGAGTTCACGGTCGTCAGCGGCCATGTCGCCCCCGACGACGAGCGTTCCCTCGTCGACTGGGCGGCTCTCGCCAAGCTGCGCGGCACGCTCGTCGTCCTCATGGGCGTCGACAAGATCGGGGCCATCGCCGAGACGCTCGTCGCCCACGGCAAGTCCGCCGAGACCCCCGTCGCCCTGGTCCAGGAGGGTACGACGGCCGCGCAGCGCCGCGTCGACGCCACTCTCGCGACCGTCGCCGAGACGATCAGGGCCGAGGACGTACGCCCCCCGGCCGTCATCGTCATCGGTGACGTGGTGACCGTGGGAACCAAGTAACCAGCGGTAACCGATCACGGCCCCAGCCGTTGGCACCACATCTCGGAGAAGGCAGTATCACCCTGTGGCTGATCTCATCACTGTCGAAGACCCCGACGACCCGCGCCTGCGCGACTACACGGGCCTGACCGACGTCGAGCTCCGGCGTAAGCGCGAGCCCGTCGAGGGGCTGTTCATCGCCGAGGGCGAGAAGGTCATCAGGCGGGCCAAGGACGCGGGTTACGAGATGCGGTCGATGCTGCTCTCCGCGAAGTGGGTCGATGTGATGCGGGACGTCATCGACGAACTCCCCGCGCCCGTGTACGCCGTCAGCCCTGACCTCGCCGAGCGGGTCACCGGCTACCACGTGCACCGCGGGGCGCTCGCCTCCATGCAGCGCAAGCCGCTGCCGACGGCCGACGAGCTGCTCCGGACGGCCCGCAGGGTGGTCGTCATGGAGTCGGTCAACGACCACACCAACATCGGCGCGATCTTCCGCAGCGCCGCCGCGCTCGGCATGGACGCCGTACTGCTCTCCCCGGACTGTGCGGACCCGCTCTACCGCCGCTCCGTGAAGGTCTCCATGGGCGCGGTCTTCTCCGTCCCGTACGCCCGTCTCGAAACCTGGCCCAGGGGGCTGGAATCCGTACGGGAAGCGGGCTTCAAGCTTCTCGCCCTCACTCCCGACGAGAAGGCCGCCGCGATCGACGATGCGGCTCCGCACCGGCTGGAGCGCGTCGCGCTGATGCTGGGCGCCGAGGGCGACGGGCTCTCCACACAGGCGCTGGTCGCCGCCGACGAGTGGGTACGGATCCCGATGGCGCACGGAGTGGACTCGCTCAATGTGGGCGCGGCCGCGGCGGTCGCGTTCTACGCGGTGGCGACGGGCCGCCCGCAGTCCTGAACAGCTGCCGAGCCGGAGCTCCTCCACCGCAGCCACCGAGCGTCAGCAGCCACTCGACCGCAGCCACCGAACCCCAGCAGCCACCCGGACCCAGCAGCAGCTGAACCTCCGCAGCAGCCGAACCGCAGCAGCCGGGCTACAGCTGCTGAGCCGCCGCGATGCCCAGCGCCACGATCAGCGTCACCACGACGAAGACGATGATCCGCTGCCGCAGCAGTCGCGGATTGGCGGGCCGCCGGCCCCCGGTCGACGTCGTCCGCACACCGGGCCTGGTGCCCTGACGGCCGTTCGTACGGGAGGTGTTGCGGGGCGTCTGGGGGCGTGTGCCGCCGGTGCGCGGGGAGTGCGGGGGGTACGGGCGCGGCGCGGAGTTGCCGGCCGTACGCCGTTCCATGCGTTCCGTGCGCTCGTTCCGCTCGGTGCGTTCCGGGTAGCGCGAGGTCGGACGGTCCTGCTCGATACGCTCGCGCTGGGCCGGCGGCCGGGCCTCGGGCAGTCCGTGGGCCTCCCTGGCCGCGATCTCCTTGAGCCGCATCGACAGTTGCAGCGTGCTGGGCCGCTCCTCGGGGTCCTTCTCCAGGCAGGCCTGGACAAGCGGAGCCAGTGCATCCGGAACCCCGTACAGCTGTGGCTCCTCGTGCACCACCCGGTAGAGCATGACCTCCGAACTGCCGTGTCCGAAGGGTGAGTCGGCGGTCGCGGCGTACGCGAGTGTGGCGCCCAGCGCGAAGACGTCCGTGGCCGGGGTGACCGCCGCGCCGCGCACCTGCTCGGGCGCGAGGAAACCGGGGGAGCCCACCGCGGTGCCGACATGGGTGAGCGTGCTCGCGCCGGTCGCCCAGGCGATGCCGAAGTCGATGATCCGGGGGCCCTTGGGGGAGAGCAGGATGTTCGAGGGCTTCAGATCCCGGTGGACCACGCCGGCCTCGTGCACCGCGACCAGGCCCTCGGAGAGCGCCGCACCGATCGCGGCCACCTGGGCGGCCTGCAGCGGACCGTCCTCGGCCACCTTGTCGTGCAGCGAGGGCCCGGGGACGTACTGGGTGGCGAACCAGGGGCGGTCCGCCTCGAGATCGGCGGCCACCAGGCGGGCCGTACAGCCGCCGCGGATCCGCCGTGCGGCGGACACCTCGCGCGCGAACCGCGATCTGAACTCCTGGTCCTCCGCCAGATCCGGCCGGATCACCTTCAGGGCCACCCGCTGGCCGCGACGGTCGGAGCCGAGGTACACGACCCCCATGCCACCCGCGCCGAGCCGCCGGTGAAGTCTGAACGAGCCGACGACACGCGGGTCCTCGCGCCGGAGCCGCATCATCGCCATGTCCATCCCCGCTGCCCGGTCGCCGTTTGACGTGGCACAGCTTACGTACCCCTGCCCCGGTGTGCTCATAGGCCGCGCCCTCACTGTCCGATGGATTGTCAGTGCCGGGTGGGAAACTTGAAGAGTGGTCAGGAGGCTGCGGGTCCATGGCTCCTGACCCGTGCGAGATCTCAATGGTCCGTCGCAGAAGGGGGATTGGATCGATGAAGGGTGACCGCGTGGAGATAGTCGTGGACGCGGGAGACACGACTCGTACCTACGAAGTAGTGGCAAGCCGGGCGGGCCGCCGGGTGGAGACGGCGGTGCGCAGAGGTGTGGTGGAAGTGAGCGAAGTCACCCGAAACGGATCAGTGGTGCGGACGGCCCGTTTCATGGCCACCCGGGTGCTGGCTCTGGTCGAGCAGCCGGTGCCGCGGGAGGAGGTCTCGGAGCGACCCCTCCGGGAAGACCCCAAGGCCTAGGTCCGCGTCTCCACCCTGGGGAGTACGCCGTCGGGGGGTGGCTCATCCTCCGGGAGGCCCGGCAAGCGGTACGCGGGCATGACGCCGTGGCCTTGTCGTTTCCCTAATGTTGAAGTCAAGCGGCGGGTGCAGCACTCGTCCCCCGAGGTCAGACACCCGCCGCTGCTACATACGACAGGAGAGGGACCATGGCGGACACGGCGTCGCGGACGATGATCCGCATGCAGGGACGCAAGGCTTTCGCCGCGTTCGGCGGCCGCCCGTCCGGTAGGCGTCACCCGCTGGTGGCGACGGCCATGGTGCTTCCTCTTGCGGCCCTGCTGGTGGTCGTCTTCGGCGGCTGGGAAGCGGTGGTCACACAGGCGTCGTCCGTGGGCGTGATGCTGGGGCGCTGAGAGGCGCCCCGGACCCGGAAGAGCGGTCCGGGTCGGGGACATCCGGCCAACAACCCCGTGGGGACGGGGGTGCGGCGGACGGCAGCGTTTGGCCGGTCAGCTGGGGAGCTGACCGGCCATCGCGCTGTCCGGGCTCCCTTGCGAGGGGTGCCCTCCGCCTCCGCGTAGGCTCCCTGCCGGACCGCATCGCATCCGGGGGAGACCGTGACCGTATCCGTCGTACACGCGCTCGCCGGCGTCGCTCGCGACGCCGCGCATCTGCCCGCGCCGCATCTGCCCGCGCCGCATCTGCCCGCGCCGCATCTGCCCGCGCCGCGTCAGCCGTGCCGCGCCTGCGGCCGGGACGAGCCCGTGCTCGCGGACCGGTCCGACGGCGCGGTAGTACGGCACGGCACGGCCGTGGCCAAGGCACACGCTCCCGGCACCGACCCGGACGGCCACCGCATCCGGCTCGCCGTCGCCGCGCACCCGCGCCTCGCGGGCATCCTGCTGCCCCCGCTGCCACTCCCGTCCGGCACGCACGACGTGCACGGCCGGCCCGTCACGGCCTGGCCCTACGGCACCCCGGTCGACCCCGCGGACCCCGACGCCGCACCCTGGGAGGACGCGGCGGTCCTCCTCGCCCGGCTGCACTCGGTCGCCCCCGGCGAACTCCCCGGCCCCCTCCCGCCCATGCGCGGGCCCGCCAAGGCCGCCCTGGCCGTCGCGCGGATGAGGGCGGCAGCGAACGACCACCCCGCCGCCGCGGCCTCCCCCGTCCAGCGCGCCTGGGAGCGGCTCCCTGCCTGGGCCCGCGCCGAGGCCCCCGCGCCCCGCAGCGGGACGCTCTGCCACGGCGACCTGCACCTCGGCCAGCTCGTCCGCCACCCCGCCCCCGACGGCCCCTGGCTGCTGATCGATGTCGACGACCTCGGCCTCGGCGACCCCACCTGGGACCTGGCCCGCCCTGCCGCCTGGTACGCGGCAGGGCTGCTGCCCCCGGAGATCTGGCAGCGGTTCCTCGGGGCGTACACCGCCGCGCACGGCCCGGCGGTCCGCGGCGACGCCGACCCGTGGCCCCAACTCGACGTCCCCGCCCGCGCCCTGACCGTGCAGACCGCTGCCCTCGCCCTGGCGAAATCGGCCGCGGAGCAGCGGGATCTCGACGAGGTGGAGGAGATCATGATCGACGCCTGTGCCCGAATTGCGGCCCTCCCGCCCGAGTTGGAGTTCGAGTCGTGGTCGTAGGGTGAACTCATCGTCGCCGGGCATGCATCCCGGCGACGTCGACCGAACGGCGAGGAGCTGAGCAGACCATGCAGTGTCCCAAGTGCCATGCAGCAATGCACACGTACAACCGCAACGGCGTCCAGATCGAGCAGTGCAGCGGCTGCCGGGGGATATTCCTGGACTACGGCGAGCTGGAGTCGCTGACCCGTCTCGAGTCGCAGTGGTCGCAGCAGGCACCGCCCGCGCCGCCCGCCCCACAGGCCTACCCGGCCCCCGCCGCCCCCGCGCCCGCCTGGGGCGCGCCGCACCACGGCGGCCACCACGGCGGGCACTACCGCCAGAAGGGCTTCGGCCGGATGCTCTTCTCCTCCTGAGCCCGGCCGGAGCCCGGCCCGAGCCCCCTGCCTGGGCTTCTGCCGAGCCCTTCAAGAGCTCGTCCTGAACCTGCCCCGAACCTGCCCGGGCTGCTGCGGGCCCGGATCACGCACCTCCGGGCCCGCAACCGGGTCCGGAGGTGCGTGCGACAGGAGGCGCGTACGACGAAGCCCCCGGTCGTCGAGACGACCGGGGGCTTCGGCTGGTGCGCGATACTGGGATTGAACCAGTGACCTCTTCCGTGTCAGGGAAGCGCTCTCCCGCTGAGCTAATCGCGCGGGATCCTTGCGGATCAGTGGACGATACTGGGATTGAACCAGTGACCTCTTCCGTGTCAGGGAAGCGCTCTCCCGCTGAGCTAATCGTCCTTGGAGGTGGAGACGGGATTTGAACCCGTGTAGACGGCTTTGCAGGCCGTTGCCTCGCCTCTCGGCCACTCCACCAGGAGTGCAGGGGCTTCGGGAAAGATCCCCCACTTCGAGCGGACGACGAGATTCGAACTCGCGACCCTCACCTTGGCAAGGTGATGCTCTACCAACTGAGCCACGTCCGCTTGTCGTTTCCGGTCCACTCGCGTGTCCCGGCGACGTGTTGAACTCTAGCGGATTCCTGGGCCAGCACAAAAACGCGTTTCCGCAGCGTGCTGAGGTGTGTTTGCCTTGCAGCAGGTCATCGGCGCCCGTCCTAGACTCACAGACGTGCATGACCTTGCTCCTTTGGCCCGCTTCGGCCGCCTTGTCGCTTCCGACCTGCGCGATGTCACCAGCGACCCCGCAGCGCTCGACTCCGCCGGCTTCTGGGCCGTCGCCGCCGACTTCGAGGGCCGTCTGACCTGCGCCCGCTTCGGAACTGTACGCACCGAGCCGGTGCCCGAACCCGTGCCGGGACAGTGGCGCGGCCCGGCCGCCGACGACTGGACGTCCTCGCTCGACCGCGCTGCGTACATCGCCGGTGTACGCCGTATCCGCGAGCACATCGCGGCCGGCGAGGTCTACCAGGCGAACCTCTGCCGCATCCTGTCCGCACCGCTGCCCGACCCGGCAGCCGCCGACATGGACGCCCTCACGGCACTGCTGGCTCGCGGCAACCCCGCTCCGTACGCAGGGACGATCCGGCTGCCCTCGCACGGCGTGGAGATCGCCACCGCCTCGCCCGAGCTCTATCTGCGGCGTGACGGATACACCGTCGAGTCCGGACCGATCAAGGGCACCGGCCGCACCGCCGAGGACTTGCTGGACAAGGACCATGCCGAGAACGTGATGATCGTGGACCTGGTCCGCAACGACCTGGGCCGCGTCTCTGCCCCGGGCACCGTGAGCGTTCCCGCTCTGTGCGCCGTGGAGGCCCACCCCGGCCTGGTCCACCTCGTCTCCACCGTGCGGAGCGAGCTGACCCCCAAGGCGGGCTGGAAGGACCTCCTGGAGGCCACCTTCCCGCCCGGCTCGGTGACCGGAGCGCCCAAGTCCAGTGCGCTGAAGATCATCGAGGCACTCGAGACGGCGCCCCGCGGCCCGTACTGCGGAGGAATCGGCTGGGTCGATGCCGACCGGGGCACCGGCGAGCTCGCCGTCGGCATACGCACCTTCTGGCTGGACCGCACCGCCCACACCACCGGCACGCCGCTGCTGCGCTTCGGCACCGGCGCCGGGATCACCTGGGGTTCCGACCCCGAGCGCGAGTGGCAGGAGACCGAGCTGAAGGCATCCCGGCTGCTCGCGGTAGCGTCGGGAGTGTACGAGGCAAGCGGAAGGACAGCTGGATGAAGCTTTGGGTCAACGGCGGACTCAGGGATCCCGACGACGCGACGGTGTCCGTGTTCGACCACGGCCTGACCGTGGGCGACGGCATTTTCGAGACCGTCAAGTCGGTCCACGGGCGGCCCTTCGCCCTCACACGGCATCTCGACCGGCTGACCCGGTCGGCCCGCGGCCTCGGGCTGCCGGAGCCGGACCACGACGAGGTGCGCCGCGCCTGCTCCGCCGTACTGGACGCCAACCCCATGGAGCTCGGGCGGCTGCGCATCACGTACACCGGCGGGCTCTCGCCCCTCGGCTCCGACCGCGGCACCGACGGCCCCACCCTGGTCGTCGCGCTCGGCGAAAGCACCAGGCGCCCCGACACCACCGCCGTGGTCACCGTCCCCTGGACGCGCAACGAGCGTGGCGCCGTGACCGGCCTGAAGACGACCTCGTACGCGGAGAATGTCGTCGCGCTCGCCAGGGCGCGCGAGCACGGCGCATCCGAGGCGCTGTTCGCCAACACCGTCGGCCGGCTCTGCGAGGGCACCGGCTCCAATGTCTTCGTCGTACTCGACGGCGAGCTGCACACCCCGCCCGTCTCCTCCGGCTGCCTCGCGGGCATCACCCGCGCGCTGACCGTGGAGTGGGCGGGTGCCAAGGAGACCGACCTGCCGCTCGACGTCCTGGACCGGGCCGAGGAGATTTTCCTGACCTCCACGCTCCGCGACGTCCAGGCGGTGCGGTGGATCGACGGGCGGGAGCTCGCGGGCGCGCCCGGTCCGGTGACCGCCAAGGCCATGCGGATCTTCGAGGACCGCGCTGCCGCCGACCCGGATCCGAAGAGTGCGTAAAACCTGGTGACGGGCGGTCGCGGGCCAGGTACAACACATCTGATGACCACCACCCTGCGGCCGACCGGGCCGATTCAGCACGAGGCGGACGGTGCGCAGGCTCGCACCTACGAGGTCTGCGTGAACAGCCGTCCCGTGGGTTCGATCGAGATCGCCACCTTCCCGGCTTTCAGCCCCACGGCGGGCGCCATCCGCTCGTTGCGGATCGACGAGGCGGACCGGCGGCGCGGACGGGGGACCGTCGCCGCTCTGGCCGCCGAGGAAGTGCTGCGCGGCTGGAGATGCACCCAGGTGCTGACATCCGTTCCGCCCGGCGCCACCGCCGCCCTGCGGCTGACGACCGCGCTCGGCTACACCGAACGCAGCCGCAGCATGAGCAAGGAGCTTCCCGAGGAGCCGCCCGCTCTCCCCGCGCATGTCGAGGGGCGCCCGATGAGCGAGGCGGAGTTCGTGTCGTGGCGGGCCGCGGCCGTCGAAGGCTACGCACAGGGCTGGATCGACCGGGGGCTTTTGCCCGCGGAGGCCCGCGCCAAGTCAGAGGCCGAGCACCGCGAGACCCTGCCCGAGGGACTCGCCACCCCCGGGTTCTCGCTGAGTGTCCTGGTCCACGAGGGCGCGCCGGTGGGCCACCTCTTCGTCGGGCCGCGCGAGGCGCGCTTCGCGGAGCGGGCGTCGTACGTGTACGACGTCAAGGTCGTCGAGGGGCATCGGGGCCAGGGCCACGGGCGTTCCCTGATGCTGCTGGCCGAGCGCGTCTCGCTGGACGCCGGGACGCGCCGGCTCGCGCTCCAGGTCTTCACGGGCAACACACCGGCGATCAGGCTGTACGAGTCACTCGGCTACGAGGCGACCTCCGTGAATCTCGTCAAGCAGCTGCTCTAGGAGCCGGCCCCGGCCTCGGCGAGCAGCCGGTCGGCGATCTCCTCGATGCGCGCCCGCAGCCCCTGCTGGCTCTTGCCGCCGTCGAGGCGCTCGCCGTCGATGACATACGTCGGGGTGCCCGTGACGCCGATCGCCTTGCCCTCGGCCTGGTCGGCGTCGACGATCAGGATGTGCCGCCCGTCGATCAGCGCGGTGTCCAACTCTTCTGCGTCCAGGCCCAGTTCGCGCGCGACCTCGAGCAGCAGCGGCTCGCCCTTCGCCGCGAGGTCCTCGGTGCGCGCGAGCACGGCCTCCACGAACGGCCAGCCCCGGCCCTGCTCGGCCGCCTCCTCCGCGGCCTGGGCGGCGGCGAAGGCATGCTTGTGCTTGTCGAGGGGGAAGTGCCGCAGCCGCAGCTCCAGCCGGTCGCCGTAGCGCTCTCGCAGGGCCCGCAGGTCCTCCAGGGCGCTGCGGCAGTCGGTGCACTGGAGCTCGCACCAGACATCGAGGACGACAGGGCGGGCGGTGGTGGAGTCGCTCATGGGATCAGTCTCCCAGCCCTGATCCGCGGACCCCAACCGGGACCTGGGGAGGAGCCGGCCCCGGAGATCTCCCGGAGATCTCCCGGAGGTCGTGCGGCGCCGTGGCCGCGACGCGGTCCCACGGTGCACGATGGAGAGGTCGTACCCGCCCATGCCCGCCGAATGTGCCTGGAGGACCGGATGATTGCCGAGACCATTTGCTCCGCGGCGTCCGCGGCGGGCCTGGGCATCGCCGCGATCACGGCGTACCGCAAGCGTTTCCTCGCCGCGGCCCGGATCGCCGCCTACTCCCTGGTCCCCCTCGGCCTGGTGCTCACCGGCGCCGTCGAATGGGCCGTGGACACAGCCTTCAGCCCCACCGCCTGGCTCGGCTTCGGCCTGCTCGGCGGCGCCTGGCTGCTGTTCATGACGACCAGGGCCGTCGAGCGGCGCAGCGGGGTGGGCACCCGCAAGGAGCGCAAGGCGGCCGCGAAGGCGGCGCAGCGCGAGGCCGTCACCCCGGCGGCGTCCGCGCCTTCCCTCGGGCAGGCGGCCGGGCGTTCCGCCGCCCAGCCCGCGGCGAAGCCCGGGGCCACCGGTTCCGGCGAGGACTTCAGCGACATCGAGGCGATTCTCAAGAAGCACGGCATCTGACGTATCCGGCCGCGGCCGGAAGCGCGAGATCTGAGGAACTGCCGCACCCGCGGGGCGTGTTGGTCGATCACGAGGCTCCGCGCTGCGACATCATCACCCCGAGATGCTCGATACCTCCCGGGGCCAGGCCCCCGCACCGACCGAAGAGCCGCGTGGCTGCCTCTTCGCGCTCTCCCAGCCGCCCCTGATGATCTTCCTCGCGGTGATCGGCTTCCTGCTGCTCATGGCCGCGGTACACGACCTCTTCGTGCTGTGAGGAGTCAGCCCGTGATGATCAGCCGGCCGCTTCCTTGCGGCGCGCGCGGTACGCGGCGACATGCAGGCGGTTGCCGCAGGTGCGGCTGTCGCAGTAGCGGCGGGAGCGATTGCGCGAAAGGTCGACGAAGGCGCGCCCGCAGTCCGGCGCCTCGCAGCGCCGCAGCCGCTCCTGCTCGCCGGCGACGACGATGAAGGCCAGCGCCATCCCGCAGTCGGCGGCGAGATGGTCGGCGACCGAGGCGCCCGGCGCGAAGTAGTGCACATGCCAGTCGTAGCCGTCGTGGTCGGTGAGCTGCGGTGTGGTCCCCGCGGCCGCCACCAGCTCATTGACCAGCTCGGCCGCGGTACGGCTGTCGGGCGCCGCGAAGATGTCCGCGAACTGTGCCCGTACGCCCTGTACCGCCTTGAGGTCCCGCTGGCCGAGCTCGCCCACGCCGCTGACATTGTGGTTCTGCACGAAGATGTACAGCGCCGCGACGTCCGCGAGCCCGTCGTCCTGCTCGCTGTCCGGTGCGGTGTTCACCAGATCGACGACGGTGTCGAGGGCGATGCGGGTGTCGTGAGGGATCAGCACGATTCGCTCCCTGGCCTGCTGCGGGCCGGTGCCCGCCGAATTGCGCTGACTCTAGCGGTTCGTGCCCGGAGCGCAGCGGCGCCGTCACCGCGGTGGATTCCGCGGTGCCGGCGCCGGTGTCTGCCATATGTGGCTGTCCGCGCGGCGCCGTCTCCCCGAGTAGGACGGCGCCGTGCAGCTCTCGGCCTGGCTCAGCTTTCGGCCAGGATGTGCGAGAGCTCCGTGTCGAGATCGAAGTGACGATGCTCGGTACCCGGTGGCACCGCGGCGTCGGTCCGCTTCAGGAACGACTCCAGGGCCCGCGCCGGGGCCTCGAGCAATGCTTCGCCCTCCGGGGAGCTCAACGCGATGCAGACGACGCCCTGGCCATGACTACGGGACGGCCAGACTCTGACGTCACCCGTGCCGGTGGGCCGGTGCAGCCCTTCGGCGAGAAGATCGCGGGCGAATACCCACTCGACCGTCTCTTCGGCTCCGGTGTGGAAGGTGGCGTGCACGGCGTAGGGATCGGCCGTGTCATACCGCAGGCCCGCGGGTACAGGCAGTGAAGACTCGCTCGATACAACGAGGCGCAGGTGCAGCTCGCAGCTGACCGTGGTGTTCATAAGCGCCAGGGCCTTTCGCTCAGTGTGCGCTCGGGGATTCGCACGTCGGCGAAATCGACATGCCACCTACGGTGCCGTTGTAAACCCCTCTGACCGTTTTGTGATCCTTCATGTCGCTCGTACGGCGGTGCGTCACTATGTGTTATACGGCCATTCTGGTGACGGGGTTCAATCCGGTAGGTTTGGCTCCATGAATGCGGAGAGTGACGAGCAGGCAAAGGCCGTCGGAGCGACGGATCCGAAGCCTGCGACGGGGGACGTGACGGGAGACGTGGTGGACGTGGTGGCGGCGGAGGATCCCGAGCTCGGCTCCAAGGCGCCCCACTTCATCAAGCGGTCCAGGACGCTGCACCTGAGCTGGCAGGTCGGCGTGTTCGTCGTCGGCCTCGCGGTCGTCGGCGCCGGCATCGTGATGCTGCCGCTGCCGGGACCCGGCTGGCTGGTGATCTTCGGCGGTATGGCGATCTGGGCGACCGAGTTCGTCTGGGCCCAGCTGGTGCTGCGCTGGACCAAGCGCAAAGTGACCGAGGCGGCTCAGCGAGCCCTCGATCCCCGGGTGCGCAGACGGAACATCATCCTCACCACGATTGGTCTCGTGATCATTGCGGTGCTGGTCGGAATCTACGTCTGGAAGTTCGGGATCGTGATGCCCTGGAAGATCAAGGAGTGACCTGAAAATCGTCCGGGGGACCTCCCCCCAGCCTCCGGCCGGGGGGACCCCCACCATGGGGTAATGTTTGCGATGCGCCCGGGCGATTAGCTCAGTGGGAGAGCGCTTCGTTCACACCGAAGAGGTCACTGGTTCGAACCCAGTATCGCCCACCCGGACCGAAGGCCCGGAGACTCGAAGTCTCCGGGCCTTCGGCGTTTCCCGGCCCTGACGCTCAGTGCATCCGGCCCAGGGTGTCCCGCAGCCTCCGGGCATCGCGCAGCCGCTGCTCGTAGGTCGCGCCCACGGCGAGGAGCAGCAGGCCGGCCAGCGCGGGCGGCAGCCAGCGGGGCAGCGCCCCGACGACCTGGACGACGTACGGCGCGAGCTCGTGCAGTGCATCCAGTGCCAGCACCGTGCCGCCGACCACCAGCAGCGCCTGCAGACGCAGCCGGGCGCCGGCGAGTGTGAGCGTCAGGGCCGCGAGGCCGAGGAGCAGCGGACGCAGCCAGTGCTCGTCGCCCCAGGCGGCGATGAGGCTCGGCAGCAGGGTCGCGGCGAGGCCGGGGCCGTACGCCGTCCAGGAGGACGTCTGCGGGTCGTGGCGCCGGCGCAGCACGCCGACGACGAGCGCCGGGACGGTCACCGGCAGGGTGTACGCCTCCGGTGACGCGACGTCCCAGGCGACCAGCCGCACCCAGGTGGCGAGGACGAACAGCACGGCGGCGAGATACCCGGCGGCGGGGCGGCGCTCGCCCCGTACGGCGGTGCCCGCGGCGATCACGCCGCAGAGCGCGAGCACCACGGCCAGGGCCGGCATGTCCGGTACGGCGAGGCCGACGGCGAGGAGTCCCGCCGCGGCCCCGGTGAGCTCCAGGGGGAGGGCGACGGGGTGCCGGCCCAGCCGCGCGCCGAGGAGGGCCGCGGCGGCGGGAACGGCGAGGATCATCAATGCGGCCCGGTGGGGCGGGAGCCCGACGGCCGCGGCGATCGCGCCGACGAGACCGGTCGCGAAGACGGTGGCGCTGCAGGCGAGGACGGCCTGCACGGAGGAGGCCCGGGCGGCGAGCGCGGCGGCCACGAGCGCGGTGACCAGAGCACTGAGCACCGCGAAGGTGGCGGGGCGCGTGGCCAGGGCCAGCAGGCCGACGCTGACGGCGCCGGCGAGGCCACAGGCCAGGGCGAGGTCCGCGCCTGCCGGGGCGACCCGGGCGATCCGGCCGGGTCGTACGGCGAGTACCAGGGCGGCCGCAGCCAGGAGCAGCTGGAGCATCACGGTGGCCGGGTAGGCCAGATCCAGCGCGGGCGGCAGAACCCACAGGCCCGCCCAGGCGAGAGCGATGCCCGCGCCGGCGATCGCGCCCCGCCGATCAGCAGCCGGGACTGCGCCGGTGCCCGGGCCGGTCAGGTGCGCGGTGGCTCCCGGGGCGCCTGTGACCTCGACGCCGGGCGCGTCGGGGCGGCCGGTTGTGTCCGTGCTGGTGCTCGGGTCGCCCGTCGGGCCGACGCTGCTTCCCTCCGCGTGGCCGGAAGGGCGCGCTGCCGTGCCGGCGGCGTGCGTGGTGCTGCCCGGGGCGGGGGTCGGGCGGCCGTTGCCGGGTGCCCCGGCCGGCCGGGCGTTCCCCGCTGCCGTTGCCGGCTCGCGGCGGGATGCCGCAGTCAGGACCGCCGCCACGATCAGCAGAACCAGCGGCGCGGAGGTCAGGCCCGACGCGGGCAGGTCGAGTGCGAGCGCCTCGCGGGCGCCGGACGGGGCGTCCGACCAGATCGTGTCCAGCCGGGTCACCGGGCCCAGCAGGGTCAGGGCGACCAGAGGCAGGGCCGAGACCGCCGCCATGGCGTGGACCGCGGCCGCCGCGCCGGTGAGGCCGTGCATCACACGGCGCGGTATGCCCGCCCGTACGGCCCCCAACAGAGCGACCGCGCACAGCAGATAGCCCAGAACGGACCAGCCCTCCGGCACCGCGGCGCGGACGACGCCGCCCACGGCCGCGATCACCGTAAGACCGGCCACGGCCGAGGCGGCGACAGCCGCCGAAGGTGCGCGCCAGGCCGCGAACAGGGCCACCGCGGCCGCACAGAGCAGCAGCACGGCGGGCGCGGCCGCGTCGAGGGGAGCTTCCGCCGATACCGACTGCCAACCACCGATCAGCAGCGCCCAGCCACCCGTCGCCGCAGCACCGAAGCCGGCGATGGCCCGCACGGCCGCCGGCTTTGTCCACAGCGCGACCGCGACATCGAGCGCGGCGGTCGCCAGCAGAGCCCACTCCATCGGCGGCGCGCCCGCCCCGGCGGTCAGCGCCCAGAGCGGGAGGGGGAGTTGCGCGGTCAGGAGCGCCGCCGGCAGCGGGATCCGCAGCCGGCCGAGCGTCACGCCGTACACCGACCAGAGCGCGGCGAGTCCGGCCGAGGCGAACGCCGCGTACCCGAGCCCGTCCGTCCCGGGCAGCGCCACGCGGTGCAGCGCGTACGCGTCCAGCACCATCAGCACCAGGCCCAGCCCGGCCAGCGACTCCGCCGTCGAGACGAGCCCCCGGCGCAGCAGTGCGACCGGCGCCGCAAGCGTCGCCACGGTCACCGCGCCGAGCACGGCGGAGCGGCCGCCGATGCCCAAGTGGCCCCAGCTGACCAGGGTGAAGGCGATCGCGGCGATGGTCAGCAGGATGCCGCCGAGGGTGAGCAGCACGTTCTGCACATTAGGCGGGGACGTCTCGGGCGGTGGCGCGACGAAGGGCCGTGCGACCGGTACCGGCGACGCGGTGGCTGCGGTGACGCGTGTCTGCATCGCGTTGAGCAGCCACGCCCTGCGGGCCAGCAGCTGTGACCTGCGCGCCTCGAGCTGACTCAGCTCGCGGTCGAGGAGTGCCAGTTCCTCGGCGGGTGGCGGAACGTTGTTCATAGTCCGGGAGTGTGGCCGCCGCCACATGCCACGGCATGGGTTGGGATACTCACTTCCCGGATGAGTACGTCCCCGGAGTCACTTCCGCTGCCGAACTGCTCGTCACCGCCCCCGCCCTGCGGCGCGACCCGGCAGCCGGGGTGCGCAAGCCGCCGGTGAGGCGGCCGCCACTGGCGTGCCGCCCGGTCCTCGTCGCAGGCCGTGCTGTGATGATGCGCGAGGGGCGGCGCGGGTTCACGGCGTACCTCGGCGGAGTTTGAAGGAAACCCGCAGGGGCCTGTATGGTTCAGTCCGTTCCCGGGCGATTAGCTCAGTGGGAGAGCGCTTCGTTCACACCGAAGAGGTCACTGGTTCGAACCCAGTATCGCCCACCGGGAGAGGCCGGTCCGTCAGCTGACGGACCGGCCTCAACGCATTCCGGGGCAGCCGCTGTCACCGGAGCCCGCTGTGCGGGGCGCCGAGCAGGGCCTCACCGGACTCAGGCGGCCGCGGGGAGTTCGGGCCGCAGCGGCCACGCGGGGTCCACCGCCTCCGGAGTGCCGCTGCGCGCGAACCACGCCTGCAGCCCGCGTGCCTGGGCCGCATGCCACACCGCCTGCAAGGTGTGCAGTTCCGGAGGCGACAGCCGCTCCATACGGGAGGCGAAGCGGTGGCCCAACGCCCGCACCACCTCCAGTGCCGCCGTCGCGTCGGCGGCCGCGTCATGGGCTTCGTCCAGCACCACCTCGTACTGCGTGCACAGATCGGTGAGCGTGCGGCGGCCCTTGCGGTAGCGGTCCAGGTGCTTGTCCAGGACCCGCGGGTCCAGCACACACAGCGGGACGTGCTCCAGATAGCGGCCGAGCGACGAGGCGCGGTGGCGCCGCAGTTCGCGGTCGAGGATGGTCAGATCGAAGGGCGCGTTCATCACGACGAGCGGGCGCCCGGCGGCGCACTGCTCGGCCAGCGCCCTGGCTATCTCCTCCACCACAGGCGCGGGCCAGCGGCCGTTGCGCTGCAGATGGTCGTCGGTGAGCCCGTGCACCTCGGTGGCACCCGCCGGCACGGGCACCCCCGGATTGATCAGCCAGCGGGTGACCCGCGGCCGGCCGCCCGTCATGTCCTGGACGACGACGGCGGCCGAGACGATCCGGTCCCCCTCGACGTCAACTCCTGTGGTCTCTGTGTCAAATGCGGCCAGGGGGCCGTCGTACCAGAGCGTCATCCCCGAACTCCTCGCACGTGCCTGGCAGATGGCGTGATCCCCCTGCCCGAATTGGTGATACCCGGGCTGTTTGCGCTGTACGCGGGGCGGTGACAACACAGATGACGGGACGGAAGTTGACGCCCCGTCGAGGGGACACTGTTCGGCACAGCCCGGAAGGCACGAAGAGCCATGGCGCTCCCGAAGCCCGAACCTGGGGGCACCTCCCGTGCCGACGGACACGGGGGAGGGCTGCTGCCCCAGCGGACACCACCGCAGCGGGGCGCACTCGCCACCACCGCCTGCATGGAGACACTCCAGGTGGGCTATCTGCACGCGGTCGCGGCTGCGGCCGGATGCTCGCTCTCGCAGCCGTTTCCGGACAACGGCATCGACTGGCATGTCAGTCACAGCTCAGCCGGACACATGGTCGACGACGAGGTGACCATCAAGGTGCAGCTCAAGTGCACGTACCAGATCCCCCCGCACCCACCGGGGCCCGCCTTCTCCTTCACGCTCGACAACGACCACCTGGTGAAGCTCGCCCGCACACCCGTGTCCGTGCACAAGATCCTCGTCGTGATGCTCGTCCCCCGGACCCAGGACGAGTGGCTGCGTGCCAGTCACGACCGGCTCGATCTGCGGCACTGCTGCTACTGGACCAACCTGGCCGGCCAGCCGGTGACGGGCAGGCGCAGAACCACTGTGCGGATCCCGACCTCGCGGATCTTCGACGACCGGGCGCTCTGCGAGATCATGACGCGGGTCGGCGCAGGAGGGAGACCCTGATGCACCGGCCTTTCGACGACTCGGTACGACCCCGGCCACCGCACGGCCCCCGTCCGACGGGCGATGCGTCCGGGTCCTGGTACGGCGGGGGAGGGGGCGGGGAGTCCGACCCCGCGCAGGTCGATCCCGTCGTCCTCGGCGCGCTGCTGGACCGGCACGGCTGGCGGCGGCGCGGGGGAGTGGCGGGACGCTATGCACGCTGGACCCCGCCGGGCGCGGCCACGGGCGGTACGAGTCTGCTCGTGCCGGAGAGCAGGTCCTTCCCCGACTGCGAGGATCTGCTGAGCGAGGCGCTCATCGCGCTCGCGCGCAGCGCCGCACCCTCGGCCCGCGAGGTGCTGGTCGGGCTCACCGTGCCGAGTGACGAGATCCGCTGGTGGCGCGATGTGCCGCAGGGGCCGTTGGGCGCGGCCTCCTGGACCGTGCAGGAGCAACTGCGCGCGGCAGCCCGGCAGATGCTGCTGGCCGGGGCGCTCGCGGTGCGTGAGCGCGCCGGGTACTACGGCGTACGGCACCGGCGCCAGGCGCAGGCCTCGCTGGAAGAAGTCCTGGTGGGCCCCGCGCCGGGCGGCCGCAGCCTCACCGCCTTCGTGCCGGTGGCAAGCGGCCGGGCGGTCGCGGTCCGGCTCTATCGCGCGCTGCACGCCGCCCGGGAGGCCACCGACTACCAGCGGGCGACCGGCGGCATGGAAGCGTTCGACGCGGCCGTGCAGGCGGGTGTGAGCCGGGAGCTGACGGCGGCCGTCATCACGCTGGTGCGCGGCTCCGAGGGGGCTCGGATCGCGCTGGAGTGGTCGCCGGCCGCGGGAGTGCCGCAGGGGTGCGCGGCGCGGATGGAAGCGGTGGAGTTCTCGCCCGGGGACCTGCCCGCGCTGCGCGAGGCGGGCGCCCGCTATCTCCAGGACGAGCCGTCCGTGCCGGTACGCATCACGGGCACGGTGGTACGGATGCGGCGCTCGGGGCCGCGCGGTGAAGGGACCGTACGGCTGCGCGTACTGGCCGGGGCGGAGGTGCCGCACGTACGGGTGGCGCTGGACGAGGAGTCGTACCGGACCGCGGGCCACGCGCATCTGGTCGGCCTGCCGATCCGGGTGGTGGGGCGACTGGAGAGCCGCGGAGGCTTCCGGCGGCTGACGGACGCGTCGAACGTGGTGCCGGTGCAGGTCGACGAGACGGAACGGGACAGGCTGATGAAGTCCCTCCACGAGAACTTGGACTTCTTCGAGGACACGTGGCAGGGGGAGTGAAGAGGGAGCGGGGCGAGCTGCTGGTGCGCCGGCGCGTGGGTGCGGCGGGCCTCTCGCCCACCCGCCCTTTCCCGACCCGAACCGGGGCTCCGCCGCTCCGGATCCCGCGCCTCCCGGAGGGCGTAGGCGAGTCCGGGGTGTCCCCGGACAAGGGAAGGCGCGGGCACCGGAACAAACCGTTTCGCGGCGCACCCCGCCGGATCGGTACGATTCGTAGCGCGCGTGCAATACGAATGCGGCGCACCCCTTCAGTCAGGAGAAACCGGTGTCAGACGTCCGTGTGATCATCCAACGCGATTCCGAGCGGGAAGAGCGCGTGGTGACCACGGGCACTACGGCGGCCGAGCTCTTCGCCGGCGAGCGCACCATCGTCGCCGCGCGCATCGCAGGTGAGCTGAAGGACCTCGCGTACGAGATCAAGGACGGCGAGGAGGTCGAGCCCGTCGAGATCTCCTCCGAGGACGGCCTCAACATCCTGCGCCACTCCACCGCGCACGTCATGGCGCAGGCCGTGCAGGAGATCTTCCCCGACGCCAAGCTCGGCATCGGCCCGCCGGTCCGTGACGGCTTCTACTACGACTTCGACGTCGAGAAGCCGTTCACCCCCGAGGATCTCAAGGCCATCGAGAAGAAGATGCAGGAGATCCAGAAGCGCGGCCAGCGCTTCTCGCGCCGCGTCGTCACCGACGAGGCGGCCCGCGAGGAGCTCGCGGACGAGCCGTACAAGCTGGAGCTCATCGGCATCAAGGGCTCCGCGTCCTCCGACGACGGCGCGGACGTCGAGGTGGGCGGCGGCGAGCTGACCATCTACGACAACCTGGACGCCAAGACCGGGGACCTGTGCTGGAAGGACCTCTGCCGCGGTCCGCACCTGCCCACCACCCGCAACATCCCGGCGTTCAAGCTGATGCGCAACGCCGCGGCGTACTGGCGCGGCAGCGAGAAGAACCCGATGCTGCAGCGCATCTACGGCACCGCCTGGCCCTCCAAGGAAGAGCTCAAGGCGCACCTGGAGTTCCTCGCCGAGGCCGAGAAGCGCGACCACCGCAAGCTGGGCACCGAGCTCGACCTGTTCTCCATCCCCGACCAGATCGGCTCCGGCCTCGCGGTCTTCCACCCCAAGGGCGGCATCGTCCGCCGGGTCATGGAGGACTACTCGCGCAAGCGGCACGAGGAGGAGGGGTACGAGTTCGTCTACACCCCGCACGCCACCAAGGGGAAGCTGTTCGAGACCTCGGGCCACCTGGACTGGTACGCCGAGGGCATGTACCCGCCCATGCAGCTCGACGAGGGCACGGACTACTACCTCAAGCCCATGAACTGCCCGATGCACAACCTGATCTTCGACGCGCGGGGCCGGTCCTACCGTGAACTGCCGCTGCGCCTCTTCGAGTTCGGGACCGTGTACCGGTACGAGAAGTCGGGCGTCGTGCACGGCCTGACCCGGGCCCGCGGCTTCACCCAGGACGACGCGCACATCTACTGCACCAAGGAGCAGATGGCGGACGAGCTCGACTCGACGCTCACCTTCGTCCTCGGCCTGCTGCGCGACTACGGCCTGACCGACTTCTATCTGGAGCTCTCCACCAAGGACCCGGAGAAGTTCGTCGGCTCCGACGAGATCTGGGAGGAGGCCACCGAAACGCTGCGCAAGGTGGCCGAGAAGCAGGGGCTCCCGCTGGTCCCGGACCCGGGCGGCGCGGCCTTCTACGGCCCGAAGATCTCCGTGCAGGCGAAGGACGCCATCGGCCGTACCTGGCAGATGTCCACCGTCCAGCTGGACTTCAACCTGCCGGAGCGCTTCGACCTGGAGTACACCGGTCCCGACGGCACCAAGCAGCGCCCGGTCATGATCCACCGCGCGCTGTTCGGCTCGATCGAGCGCTTCTTCGCGGTGCTGCTCGAGCACTACGCGGGCGCGTTCCCGGCCTGGCTGGCCCCGGTGCAGGCCCTCGGCATCCCGATCGGCGACGCACACATCCCCTACCTCCAGGAGTTCGCCGCGAAGGCGAAGGCCAAGGGGCTGCGGGTCGAGGTGGACGCCTCCTCGGACCGTATGCAGAAGAAGATCCGCAACGCGCAGAAGCAGAAGGTGCCCTTCATGGTCATCGCCGGTGACGAGGACATGGCCGCGGGCGCCGTCTCCTTCCGCTACCGCGACGGATCCCAGGAGAACGGCATCCCGGTCGACGAGGCCATCGCGAAGATCGCGAAGGTCGTCGGGGACCGGGTCCAGCTCTGACAGCAGTCACACCAGGCGCAGGGGACCCCCGTAGTGCGATCGGCACTGCGGGGGTCTCTGGCCTGTGCACCCGGGTGAAGTCATATGCTGCACAGCATGACGAGTGAGCCGGAGCAGCAGATCGGAGTGGGGACGCAGGATGCGTTCCAGCGCCTGTGGACGCCCCACCGGATGGCGTACATCCAGGGCGAGAACAAGCCCACCGGGCCTGGGGCCGACGACGGCTGTCCCTTCTGCTCCATCCCGTCGAAGTCCGACGAGGACGGGCTCGTGATCGCGCGCGGCTCCCATGTCTACGCGGTGCTCAACCTCTACCCGTACAACGGCGGGCATCTGATGGTCGTGCCCTTCCGTCATGTCGCCGACTACACGGACCTCGACGAGGCGGAGACGGCGGAGCTCGCCGTGTTCACCAAGCGCGCGATGACCGCGCTGCGTACGGCCTCCGGAGCGCACGGCTTCAACATCGGCATGAACCAGGGCTCGGTCGCCGGCGCCGGCATTGCCGCGCATCTGCACCAGCACGTCGTTCCGCGCTGGGGCGGGGACACCAACTTCATGCCGGTCGTCGGGCACACCAAGGTGCTGCCCCAGCTCCTCGGCGACACCCGCAAGATGCTCGCGGAGGCGTGGCCCGCATAGCGCGGGCCACGCACCCCTGCCGCTCACGTCGTAGCGTCCGCTACGCGTCGTAGAGATCGGCCTTCCGCGGCGCCGCGTCCTGGACCATGCCGCTCACGATCATCGAGCGGTTGCCGAAGCGCTCGGTGTCCACGCCGTTCTCCTCGAGCACCTTCATCGCCGCGGTGTGCGCCACCCGCAGCACGGGCGTGGCCGCGCGCATCGCGTCGTCCGCCATGAACCGGTGCCGCCAGGGCTTCTCCGCCCAGGCATGACGCAGCCCGAAGGGCTCGGGGAGCACCAGCTTCCCGCCGAGGAAGTCGAGCAGCGGCGGGTACCAGGTGAAGGGCGCACGCACCGCGAGTCGTACCACCTCGGGCGTCTCCACCAGCGGCAGCTGGCGCTCGGTGGTCTCCCAGAACCGCACCGTCTTGCTCACCGTCACGGTCTTGGGCGCGGGCTTGGTGGTGAACAGGGAGTGCACCGGACCGAGCGCGTGCCCGGTCACCTCGATGCGCAGCGTCTCGTGCAGCACAGTGACGGTGATCATCATGGTGATCACCAACTGGCCGTCCCAGAGCGTGAACTGGATGCCCAGATAGTGGCGGTTGCCACCGCCGAACTGCTGGTGGTTGCAGATCCGCTGTATCTCGTGGCCCTTGACCTGGAAGGTCTCCACGTCCTGGCCGTCCGGCCGGGACACCTCCTTGGCGTTCTCGCCCACCGGCGCCACGATCCAGTGCTTGACCGACGGAGTCGGGAATCCGCCGGAATTCAGCGGACCGCGCTCCAGCATCTTCAGCCGGTCGTGCATCGCCCGTATCACGTCCCAGCTGCGGAACTGGTTGATGTCCTTGCCCGGCTCCTTGGAGACCAGCTCCTCGGCAAGATGCCAGCTGCCCCAGCGGGTGCCCATGCCGAGTATCCCCTTGGGGCCGGCGTAGAAGACGGAGTTGGACTGCTGCTCGGCGGTGAGCTTCTCCAGGCCCTGGCGCAGTTGCTCCCGCGCGGTCTCGTCGGGGTTCCCCGGTACGGCTTCGGGCACCTTCGCACCGATACCGCCACCCGCGAGGAGGTTGTCCCAGCGGGCCCGCATGTCCTTCGCCGTGGATTCGCAGATCCGCTTGGCCAGCAGCCAGCCGACGACCGGGGCGATGATCATGCCCCGGATGTAGTAGGCCCAGAGCCCCCCGAACGGCAGCCGGATCAGGAAGATCACGGCCAGGCCGCCGACGGCGACGAGCAGCAGCGTGCCCAGCGCCCCCGCGCCCTTGTTCTGCGCCCCCGCTATCGTCCGCCGGAGCTGGAAGACCGCCAGCCACAGCAGCAGCCCGGGCAGGAAGAGCAGCCCGAAGACCGCCATCACGGCGGTGAGTCTGGAATCCCGCTCCTTGCGGATGCGGGTGGCGGCCAGACAGTGCTCGACCACGGCCTGCGGCTCGGTGCCGAAGGACTGGATCAGCGCACCGCGGGCCCCGCCCAGCATCCGCACCTGCACCGCCCGCGAGAACGCCTCGCCCAGATTCGGCTCGAAGAGCGAGAACTTGCCCTTCTTCACCTCGGACTTGTGCCACTCGCTGTTCGCCTTGAGGATGTCGGCCACGGCGCTGTCGCGGTACGCGGCCGAGGCGAGCGCATGCGTCGCAGCCGTCTGCCCGGCCGAGCCCAGGAGCGGGACCTGAGCCCCCGGAGTGAAGTCGAATCCGTTGTTCGCCACTACCGCCCCCATCGCCGCACGCTTCCGCACTGCGGCCTGTTCCCAACTACCGCGCCCCGCACACCTTCTGAGCTGGGGCACCACAGCGTATCGGTGGTGTGCCGTCTTCGTCAGGGCCACCGCTGTGTTTCACCGTGACACCCCGGCCCCGAAGTGCCGCCCGCCGCAAGGGGGAGCGGCGGGCGGCACCGTCAACTAGGAACCGCTGTCGGCCTGTTCACGCAGCTTGTCGGCCTGCTGCGGTGGCATCGCCTCATGACGGGCGTACGAGCGGCTGAACTGCCCGGTCCCGTGCGAGACCGACCGCAGATCCACGGCGTACCGCCCGATCTCGATCTCCGGCACCTCGGCCCGGACCAGCGTGCGCGCGCCGCCGGCCTGCTCGGTGCCGACCACCCGGCCGCGCCGCCCCGACAGATCGCTCATCACCGGACCCACATACTCGTCGGGGACCAGCACCCGCACCTCGGCCACCGGCTCCAGCAGGTCGATGCGTGCCTCCCCGGCCGCCTCCCGCAACGCCAGCGCGCCCGCCGTCTGGAACGCCGCGTCGGAGGAGTCCACCGAGTGCGCCTTCCCGTCCAGCAGCGTGATCCGTACGTCGACGAGGGGGTAGCCGGCCGCGACACCGCGCGCCGCCTGGGCGCGCACCCCCTTCTCCACGGACGGGATGAACTGCCGCGGCACCGCACCGCCCACGACCTTGTCGACGAACTCGATACCGGACCCCGGAGGCAGCGGATCCACCGCTATCTCGCAGATCGCGTACTGCCCGTGCCCGCCGGACTGCTTCACATGCCGCCCGCGCCCCGCGGACTTCTCGCCGAAGGTCTCCCGCAGCGACACCTTGTACGGCACGACGTCGACCTGCACGCCGTACCGGTTGCGCAGCCGTTCCAGCGCGACATCCACATGGGCCTCGCCCAGGCACCACAGCACCACCTGGTGCGTGGCCTGGTTCTGCTCCAGCCGCATCGTCGGATCCTCGGCGACCAGCCGCGAAAGGCCCTGCGAGAGCTTGTCCTCGTCCGCCTTGCTGTGCGCCTGAATGGCGAGCGGCAGCAGCGGATCGGGCATCGTCCAGGGCTCCATCAGCAGCGGGTCGTCCTTCGCCGAGAGGGTGTCCCCGGTCTCGGCGCGGGCCAGCTTCGCGACACAGGCGAGGTCGGAACGCTGCTGCCGGTGTTCGATCTCGTCGTAGTCGGAGACTGTCCCGCCGTCCTCGACCCGGCCCGCCCGATTGACGGCTCCCGCGGTCAGCGCGAGCGCCTCGACCAGAGTGGTTTTTCCCGATCCGCTGTGGCCGACCAGCACCACGTTCCGTACCGATGACGGCTGGTCGGCCGTTGCTGCCCTGCCGGCGGCTCCGGGGTGTGCATTCGCCTTGTCGCCCATGATTCTTGCCTCCCGATCGATTCACGGTGAGGAGAGGGGCCGCGGGCGCGGGGAGCCATGGAGGTCCCGGACGGCGTCCGGGGGCAGCTCCGGCCATGCCCGCGGTGGTCTTTCGAGCTTTCCACTCCGGTCACGGTGCGTCCATACGTCGTACGCGATCGCGGGAGGCCGGGTGCCCGGCAGTGGAGCGCGACGGTCCTGGCTACGATGGGCCAGCCGGTGGCCAATGGGGCCATGCGGCCCACCGACCCTCGGGAAGGCCATGCTGAACAAGTACGCGCGTGCATTTTTCACGCGTGTCCTCACACCGTTCGCCGCATTTCTGCTCCGCCGTGGGGTGAGTCCCGACGCGGTCACCCTCATCGGCACGGCCGGAGTGATGGCGGGTGCGCTGGTCTTCTTCCCCCGGGGAGAGTTCTTCTGGGGCACGATCGTCATCACGCTGTTCGTGTTCTCGGACCTCGTTGACGGCAATATGGCGCGGCAGGCGGGGATTTCGAGCCGCTGGGGGGCATTTCTGGACTCGACGCTCGACCGGGTCGCCGACAGCGCGATCTTCGGCGGCTTCGCGCTCTGGTACGCGGGCACGGGGAACGACAATGTGCTGTGCGCTGTCGCCATCTTCTGTCTCGCCAGCGGCCAGGTCGTCTCGTACACCAAGGCGCGCGGTGAATCGATCGGCCTGCCGGTCGCCGTCAACGGACTGGTCGAGCGGGCCGAGCGACTGGTGATCTCACTGGTCGCCGCGGGCCTTGCCGGACTGCACGGATTCGGGGTGCCCGGCATCGAGGTACTGCTGCCGATCGCGCTGTGGATCGTCGCCGTCGGCTCTGTGGTGACGCTGGGACAGCGGGTTGTGACGGTACGCCGTGAGTCCGCGGAGGCAGACGCCGCCGCGGCACAGGGGAGCGGGGCTGAGGCGACGTGATGCGGGACCGTCTGACCGACGGGCTGTACGGACTGGGCTGGAGCACGGTCAAGAAACTGCCCGAGCCGGTGGCCGCCGGCCTCGGCAGGGCCATCGCGGACACGGCGTGGAAGCGGCGCGGCAAGAGCGTGCTGCGGCTGGAGTCCAACCTCGCCCGGGTGGTGCCCGACGCGGGTCCCGAGCGCCTCGCCGAGCTGTCGAAGGCCGGTATGCGCTCGTACATGCGGTACTGGATGGAGTCCTTCCGGATGCCCACCTGGAGCGCCGAGCGCGTCAGGAACAACGTCGAGATCAAGGACTCCCACCACCTGACCGACGGGCTCGACTCCGGCCGCGGGGTGATCGTGGCCCTGCCGCACCTGGCGAACTGGGACCTCGCGGGTGTGTGGGCCACCAGGGCGCTGGGCGTCCCGTTCACGACGGTCGCCGAGCGGCTCAAGCCCGAGTCGCTGTACGACCGCTTCGTGGCCTACCGCGAGAGCCTGGGCATGGAGGTCCTGCCGCACGCCGGCGGCTCGGCCTTCGGGACGCTGGCGCGGCGGCTGCGCTCCGGCGGCCTGGTGTGCCTGGTCGCCGACCGTGACCTGTCCGCCTCGGGCGTCGAGGTGAAGTACTTCGGGGAGACGGCGCGGATGCCGGCCGGACCGTCGCTGCTGGCCCAGCAGACCGGCGCGCTGCTGCTGCCGGCCACGCTGTGGTACGAGGACGCGCCGTTCATGAAGGGCCGGATCCACCCACCTGTCGAGGTGCCGGAGACAGGTACCAAGACCGAAAAGACGTCCTCCATGACACAGGCGCTGGCCGATGCCTTCGCCACGGGAATCGCCGAGCACCCGGAGGACTGGCACATGCTGCAGCGACTGTGGCTCGCCGACCTTGAGCCGCGTGGGGAGCAGACGTGAGGATCGGCATCGTCTGCCCGTACTCCTGGGACGTGCCGGGCGGCGTCCAATTCCATATCAGGGACCTGGCGGAGCATCTGATCCGGCTCGGCCACGAGGTGTCGGTCCTGGCGCCGGCGGACGACGAGACGCCGCTGCCGCCGTACGTGGTCTCGGCGGGCCGGGCCGTTCCCGTCCCGTACAACGGCTCGGTGGCCCGGTTGAACTTCGGCTTCCTGTCGGCGGCGCGAGTGCGGCGATGGCTGCACGACGGCACCTTCGACGTGATCCACATCCATGAACCGGCCTCGCCGTCGCTGGGGCTGCTGAGCTGCTGGGCGGCGCAGGGGCCGATCGTGGCCACCTTCCACACCTCGAACCCGCGCTCGCGCGCCATGATCGCCGCGTATCCGATCCTGCAGCCGGCGCTGGAGAAGATCAGCGCCCGGATCGCGGTCAGCGAGTACGCCCGGCGGACGCTCGTCGAACACCTGGGCGGCGACGCGGTCGTCATCCCGAACGGCGTCGACGTCGGCTTCTTCGACAAGGCCGAGCCGAAGGCCGAGTGGCAGGGGAACACCATCGGCTTCATCGGCCGCATCGACGAGCCCCGCAAGGGCCTGCCGGTGCTGATGAAGGCGCTGCCCAGGATTCTCGCCGAGTGTCCGGAGACCCGGTTGCTGGTGGCGGGCCGCGGTGACGAGGAGGAGGCAGTCGCCTCCCTGCCCAAGGAGATGCGCTCGCGGGTCGAGTTCCTCGGGATGGTCAGCGACGAGGACAAGGCGCGGCTGCTGCGCAGCGTCGATGTGTACGTGGCCCCCAACACGGGCGGCGAGAGCTTCGGCATCATCCTCGTCGAGGCGATGTCGGCGGGCGCGCCGGTGCTCGCGAGCGACCTGGACGCGTTCGCGCAGGTCCTCGACCAGGGGGCGGCGGGCGAGCTGTTCGCGAACGAGGACGCCGACGCTCTGGCGACGGCGGCGGTCCGCCTGCTGCGTGACCCGGAGCGGCTGGCGGAACTGCGCGAGCGGGGCAGCGCGCACGTACGCCGCTTCGACTGGTCGACGGTGGGGGCGGACATCCTGTCGGTGTACGAAACGGTGACGGACGGCGCGGCCTCGGTAGCGGCGGACGACAGAACCCCGAGCCTCCGCACCCGCTTCGGCCTGGCCCGCGACTGAGGGGGCGCCGGGGCGGGGCGCCGTGCCTGGGCCGGGGCGGGGGCCGGGGGTGCGGGCTGCCTCCGGCGGTCTGTGCGGGCTCGGGGCGGGCCGGTGGGGCTGACCGGTCTCCGGCTGCGGGGCGGGCCCGGTCTCGTGCGCCGGACGTTCGGGTCCGCTCCGGGGCTCGTGTGCGGGACTGCGCTCCCCCATGGGGGGCTCCACCGCGTGGTCACCGTCCTGCGCGGGCATGGCGAGGCTCGTACGTCCGCCTCCGCCCCCGCGGCTCCTCGTACTCCAAAGCCTGGGACGTCCGGCAGCCCGGGAAACCCCGGCCGCTGCGGCGCGAAGCTGCCGCCCCTTGGGCTACGGGCCCGGCCGCATGTCCTCCTGTGCCTTCGGGACGAGGCGGCCCACGGCTCGTCAGGAGCAGTCCGGGGCCCGGGGGCGTAGGGGCGTCAGCCCCAACGTTCTCCTCCCCCAGGGGGCTGGGGGCATCGCCCCAGCTTCGGGAAGGGGCGGTGTGGGGGGCACACAACACCCCGCACCCCGCAGGTCCGGTCATCGGTCCGCCCTCACCCCCCGGTAGCCTTGCCGCCCGTGACCGCAACCCTCATCTGGATCGTCGTCGCCCTCGTCGCGATCGGCCTGTATCTGAGCTGGACCGCCGGCCGGCTCGACCGGCTGCATACCCGTATCGACGCCGCCCGCGCCGCCCTCGACGCCCAACTCCTGCGCCGCGCCTCGGTCACTCAGGAACTGGCCACCTCCGGTGTGCTCGATCCGGCCGCGTCGATCGTGCTGTACGAGGCCGCGCACGCCGCCCGCCAGGCGGAGGAGGAGCAGCGCGAGGTCGCGGAGAGCGAGCTGAGCGCCGCACTGCGGGCCGTCTTCGGAGAGGTGGTGCAGGTCGAGGCGGTGCGCGAGGTCCCCGGCGGCGAGGAGGCCGCGGGCGAGCTCGCCCAGGCCGTACGCCGGGTCCCGATGGCGCGGCGGTTCCACAACGACGCGGTGCGCGCCGCGCGAGCACTGCGCCGCCACCGGACGGTGCGCTGGTTCCGGTTGGCCGGCCACGCGCCGTTTCCCCTCGCCTTCGAGATGGACGACGAGGCGCCGGTCGCGCTGGCCGACCGCCCGGGCACCTGACCCCGGGCACCTGACCCCGGGCACCTGACCTGGGCACCTGACCTGGGGAGCCCGCCCTGGGCACCCGACCCGGACCTCCGACCCCGGCCCCCGCGCCGCCGCCCGACCGGTCAAAACGATCCACCGGCTGTTCATTGGCCCTTGCTGTGGACTGGTCCGCGGGGGTTGCATCGGTGCGGCAACACACCCTCTTCACCGAGTGAGGTTCACCCGTGTCCAGCACGCTTCCCACCACGCACACCCCCGAGACCGGCACCGCACGCGTCAAGCGCGGCATGGCCGAGCAGCTCAAGGGCGGTGTGATCATGGACGTGGTCAACGCCGAGCAGGCGAAGATAGCCGAGGACGCGGGCGCCGTCGCCGTCATGGCCCTGGAGCGGGTCCCCGCCGACATCCGCAAGGACGGCGGCGTGGCCCGGATGTCCGACCCGAACATGATCGAAGAGATCATCGAAGCCGTATCGATCCCGGTCATGGCCAAGTCGCGTATCGGCCACTTCGTCGAGGCCCAGGTCCTGCAGTCCCTCGGCGTCGACTACATCGACGAGTCCGAGGTTCTGACCCCGGCCGACGAGGTCAACCACTCCGACAAGTTCGCCTTCACCACCCCCTTCGTCTGTGGTGCCACCAACCTGGGCGAGGCCCTGCGCCGCATCGCCGAGGGCGCGGCCATGATCCGCTCCAAGGGCGAGGCCGGCACCGGCAATGTCGTCGAGGCTGTTCGCCACCTGCGCCAGATCAAGAACGAGATCGCCAAGCTGCGCGGCTTCGACAACAACGAGCTGTACGCCGCCGCCAAGGAGCTCCGCGCCCCGTACGAGCTGGTCAAGGAGGTCTCCGAGCTGGGCAAGCTGCCGGTGGTCCTCTTCTCGGCCGGTGGCGTCGCCACCCCCGCCGACGCCGCACTGATGCGCCAGCTCGGCGCCGAGGGCGTCTTCGTCGGTTCCGGCATCTTCAAGTCGGGCGACCCCGCCAAGCGCGCCGCCGCCATCGTGAAGGCCACCACCTTCTACGACGACCCCAAGATCATTGCGGACGCTTCCCGCAACCTCGGCGAGGCCATGGTCGGCATCAACTGCGACACCCTCCCCGAGACCGAGCGCTACGCCAACCGCGGCTGGTAAGCACTGATGAACACCCCAGTCATCGGAGTCCTGGCTCTCCAGGGCGATGTACGGGAGCACCTGATCGCCCTGGCCGCGGCGGACGCCGTGGCGAGGCCGGTCCGGCGTCCCGAGGAACTCGCCGAGGTCGACGGCCTGGTGATCCCCGGCGGCGAGTCCACCACCATGTCGAAGCTCGCCGCGCTCTTCGGCATGCTGGAGCCGCTGCGCGAGCGGATCACGGCGGGCATGCCCGTCTACGGCACCTGCGCCGGCCTGATCATGCTCGCCGACAAGATCCTCGACCCGCGCTCGGGCCAGGAGACACTCGGCGGCATCGACATGATCGTCCGCCGCAATGCCTTCGGGCGGCAGAACGAGTCCTTCGAGGCGGCCGTCGAGGTCGCGGGCGTGGACGACGGCCCGGTCGAGGGCGTCTTCATCCGCGCCCCCTGGGTGGAGTCGGTCGGTGCGCAGGTCGAGGTGCTTGCCGAGCACGACGGCCACATCGTCGCCGTACGGCAGGCAAACGTCCTGGCGACCTCGTTCCACCCGGAACTGACGGGTGACCACCGGATGCACGCCCTCTTCGTGAACATGGTGCGCACGGGCAGTCCAACAGGTGCTCACGTCACTGCCCCGTGAGGGTGGTGGTCGGGAGACGGGTGGACAGATCCCGGTAGGATCTCTGCCGAACGACGCAGAATTGGTTACGCGAAGGAGACAGGCAGATGTCCGGCCACTCTAAATGGGCTACGACGAAGCACAAGAAGGCCGTGATCGATGCCAAGCGCGGCAAGCTCTTCGCGAAGCTGATCAAGAACATCGAGGTCGCGGCCCGCACCGGCGGCGTCGACCCCGAGGGCAACCCGACGCTCGTCGACGCCATCCAGAAGGCGAAGAAGAGCTCCGTCCCCAACAAGAACATCGACTCCGCGGTCAAGCGCGGTGGCGGTCTCGAGGCGGGCGGCGTCGACTACCAGACGATCATGTACGAGGGTTACGGCCCGAACGGTGTCGCGGTGCTCATCGAGTGCCTCACCGACAACCGCAACCGCGCCGCCTCCGACGTCCGCGTCGCGATGACCCGCAACGGCGGCTCGATGGCCGACCCGGGCTCCGTCTCGTACCTCTTCAACCGCAAGGGTGTCGTCATCGTCCCCAAGGGCGAGCTGTCCGAGGACGACGTCCTCGGCGCGGTCCTGGACGCCGGCGCCGAAGAGGTCAACGACCTGGGTGAGTCGTACGAGGTCGTCAGCGAGGCCACCGACATGGTCGCCGTCCGCACCGCGCTCCAGGGGGCGGGCATCGACTACGACTCGGCCGAGGCCAACTTCCTGCCGACCATGCAGGTCGAGCTCGACGAAGAGGGCGCGCGCAAGATCTTCAAGCTGATCGACGCGCTCGAGGACAGCGACGACGTGCAGAATGTCTTCGCCAACTTCGACGTCTCGGACGAGGTCATGGAGAAGGTCGACGCCTGACGGGCGCTCAGTAACGCGTACGAGGACGGGCCGACAGGGACACGCCCCTGTCGGCCCGTCCTCGTACCGTCCTCGTTGTCAGTGCGAGCGGATAGCCTGCAACGACGCAGGAACACATGGTCGAAAGCGGCAGGGGAGGGGCATCGTGCGGGTACTGGGCGTGGACCCGGGGCTGACCCGGTGCGGCGTCGGCGTGGTCGAAGGTGTGGCCGGCCGTCCCCTGACGATGTGCGGCGTCGGAGTCGTCCGCAGCCCCGCGGACGCGGAGCTCGGCAGCCGCTTGGTCGCCATCGAGCAGGGCATAGAGCAGTGGCTGGACGAGTACCGGCCCGAATGCGTCGCCGTGGAGCGGGTGTTCAGCCAGCACAACGTCCGTACGGTCATGGGTACCGCCCAGGCCAGCGCGGTCGCCATGCTCTGCGCGTCCCGCCGCGGTATCCCCGTCGCCCTGCACACCCCCAGCGAGGTCAAGGCCGCCGTCACCGGCAGCGGCCGGGCCGACAAGGCCCAGGTCGGCGCCATGGTCACCCGGCTGCTGCGGCTAAACGCCCCGCCCAAGCCCGCCGACGCGGCGGACGCCCTCGCCCTTGCCATCTGCCACATCTGGCGCGCCCCCGCGCTCAACCGCCTCCAGCAGGCGCACGCCGCGGCCAGGTCCGCCCCCCGCACTCCCGTACGGAAGGTCACGCGATGATCGCCTTCGTGAGCGGCCCGGTTGCCGCCCTCGCCCCCACCACCGCGGTCATCGAGGTCGGTGGCATCGGCATGGCCGTCCAGTGCACCCCGAACACCCTTGCCGAGCTGCGCATCGGCAAGGAGGCCAAGCTCGCCACCTCCCTCGTCGTCCGGGAGGACTCGCTCACTCTCTACGGCTTCGCTGAGGACGACGAGCGGCAGGTCTTCGAGCTGCTGCAGACCGCGAGCGGGGTCGGCCCGCGCCTCGCCCAGGCCATGCTCGCCGTACACACACCGGACGCCCTGCGCGTTGCCGTCGCGACCGGTGACGAGAAGGCGCTGACCGCTGTCTCCGGCATCGGCAAGAAGGGCGCGCAGAAGCTGCTGCTGGAACTCAAGGACCGCCTTGGCGAGCCGGTCGGCGCGCATATCGGCAGACAGGGCATCGGCGCCGCCGTCGCCACCGCAATGGGCTGGCGCGACCAGCTGCACGGCGCTCTGATCGGCCTCGGCTACGCCACCCGCGAGGCCGACGAAGCGGTCGCCTCGGTCGCCCCGCAGGCCGAGGCCGCGGTCGCGGAGGGCGGTGCGCCGCAGGTCGGACAGCTGCTCAAGGCGGCTCTGCAGACCTTGAACCGCACCCGCTGACCGCGCCCCACCGCCGAACCGCACCGGATGCACCGCCCCCCGCTGACCGCCCTCACTGCCGAACCGGCCCACCCGCTGAACCGGCCCACCCGCTGAACCGCTGATCTCGCGAGGCCTTTGTGAACTGGGACGACACCGCACCGCCCAACGACCCCGCCGCCGAGCGGCTCGTCGGCGCGTCCGCCGACGGCGAGGACCAGGCTGTGGAGGCGGCGCTGCGGCCCAAGTCGCTGGACGAGTTCGTGGGCCAGGAGCGCGTCCGTGAGCAGCTGGACCTTGTCCTGAAAGCGGCCCTCGCCCGTGGCGCCACCGCCGATCATGTCCTGCTCTCCGGGGCCCCGGGGCTCGGCAAGACCACCCTCTCCATGATCATCGCGGCGGAGATGAACGCCCCGATCCGGATCACCTCTGGCCCCGCCATCCAGCACGCCGGCGACCTCGCCGCGATCCTCTCCTCCCTCCAGGAGGGCGAGGTCCTCTTCCTCGACGAGATCCACCGGATGTCCCGGCCCGCCGAGGAGATGCTCTATATGGCGATGGAGGACTTCCGGGTCGACGTGATCGTCGGCAAGGGCCCGGGAGCCACCGCCATCCCGCTCGAGCTTCCGCCGTTCACCCTGGTCGGCGCCACCACCCGGGCCGGCCTGCTGCCGCCCCCGCTGCGCGACCGCTTCGGCTTCACCGGGCACATGGAGTTCTACGACCCCGTCGAGCTGGAGCGGGTCATCCACCGCTCCGCCCAGCTTCTCGATGTCGAGATAGAGGCCGACGGAGCGGCCGAGATCGCCGGCCGTTCCCGGGGCACGCCCCGTATCGCCAACCGTCTGCTGCGCCGTGTCCGCGACTACGCCCAGGTCAAGCTGGACGGCCGGATCACCCGTGAGGTGGCCTCCGCCGCCCTGCGGGTGTACGAGGTCGACGCGCGCGGACTCGATCGTCTCGACCGCGCCGTGCTCCAGGCACTGCTCAAGCTGTTCGGCGGCGGCCCGGTCGGACTGTCGACGCTCGCGGTGGCCGTGGGGGAGGAGCGGGAGACGGTCGAGGAGGTGGCGGAGCCCTTCCTGGTACGGGAGGGACTGCTGGCCCGAACCCCCCGTGGCCGGGTCGCCACTCCCGCCGCCTGGGCCCACCTCGGACTCGTACCGCCGCAGCAGGCGCAGGGCGCAAGGGGACAACAGGGGCTGTTCGGGACGTGACGGCGCGCATACTCGCCGGGGCAGGAACCACGGTGCGATGCTGGGCGTTGTTCCATTGATGCGGACTCGCTTAGACTCCGCCGGTGCCGCCCTTAAAGGTCGGCGTGCCCACCCCCGTAGATAAGGCCGCCTCACCAGCGCGGTCGTGCGAAGGAAGTTCCGTCCCGTGAGTCTCGTGACCCTCCTCCCCTTCATTGTGCTCATCGGGGCCATGTTCCTGATGACTCGGTCCGCCAAGAAGAAGCAGCAGGCGGCTGCGCAGATGCGTGACCAGATGCAGCCCGGCACCGGTGTCCGGACGATCGGGGGCATGTACGCCACCGTCAAGGAACTGCACGACGACACCGTTCTCCTCGAGGTGGCTCCCGGCGTCCACGCCATCTACGCGAAGAACGCCATTGGCGCGGTCCTCGCCGACGAGGAGTACAACCGCATCGTGCACGGCGACGGTGAGGGTGATCTCAAGGTCGACGGCCCGGTTGTGCCGGACGACGCTTCCTCGCTGACCGACGACACGGACTCCGCCCCCTCGGACGACGCCAAGATCGACCTCGGCAAGAAGCCCGAGGCCGACGACGCCGAGCCCAAGGACGGCAAGGCCGACGCCGAGCCCAAGGACGGCAAGGCAGACGGCGAGACCGACGCGAAGTAGTCACGATCGGGGACCGTGAGGGCGCCCACCGGCGCTCGGCGGTCCCCCGGCCGTGCTGACTTTCTGCGGGGGCAGGTCCCCACAACACTTCGTGGCCGCCCCGGCGCACACAGTCGGCGCGGGGCGGTTGGACAGGGAGAATCGAGAAGGTGGCAGCACCGAATAGGGGCCGAAGGCCCGCGGGGGCTCAGGGCAAGCCGGGGCGCACCCTGGTACTGATCCTGATCGCCATGGTCGCGCTCACGGGCGGGATGTTCTGGGCGGGTCAGCTCACACCGCGTCTGGGTATCGACCTGGCGGGCGGTACGACCATCACGCTCAAGGCCAAGAGCCAGCCCGGCCAAGAGAACGCCGTCAACGAGACCAATATGAAGACCGCGGTCGGCATCATCGAGCGCCGCGTCAACGGTCTGGGCGTCACCGAGTCCGAGGTCCAGACCCAGGGCGATGACAACATCATCGTCAACATCCCCAAGGGGACGAATTCCCAGCAGGCCCGTGAGCAGGTGGGCACTACCGCCCAGCTCTACTTCCGGCCCGTGCTGACCTACGCCCCCGGCACCCCCTCGGCACCGCAGCCCACCCCGGCCCCGAGTGCCTCGGCGGGCGACAAGGGCAAGGGCGACAAGGGCAAGGACGAGAAGGACAAGGCCACCCCGCCGTCCGGAACGCCCACGGCCACGCCGACCACGCAGGGCCGCGCGGTGACCGACGCTCTCAAGGCCCCGACGCCCACGCCGACCCCCTCCGGAGCGGACAAGCCCAAGTCCTCCGAGCCCCCGAAGCCGCCCCCCTCCGGTGACGCGGCCGGCGCCGCCAAGCTGGAGAAGCAGTTCACGGCGCTCGACTGCACGGACAAGAAGGTCCGGGGCGCCCTCGGCGACAACGTCAAGCCCAGCGACACCGCCCTCGCCTGTGGCAAGAACGCCGCCGGCGAGTGGGAGAAGTACATCCTGGGCCCGGCCGAGGTGAGCGGCAAGGACGTCGACGACGCCAAGGGCCAGCTCGACCAGCAGCGTGGCATGTGGATCGTCACCATGGACTTCACCGACAGCGGCTCGAAGAAGTTCCAGAAGATCACCAGCAAGCTCTCGCAGCAGCAGCCCCCGATGAACCAGTTCGCCATCGTCCTCGACGGTGAGGTGGTCTCGGCGCCTTCGGTGAACCAGACGCTCACCGCCAACGCGGAGATCTCCGGCAGCTTCGACCAGGAGTCCGCGCAGAACCTGGGCAACATCCTGTCGTACGGCGCGCTGCCGCTCTCCTTCGAGGAGCAGAGCGTCACCACCGTCACCGCGGCCCTCGGCGGCGAGCAGCTCAAGGCGGGCCTCATCGCCGGTGCGATCGGCCTCGCGCTGGTCATCATCTACCTGGTGGCGTACTACCGCGGCCTGGCTCTGGTCGCGATCCTCAGCCTCCTCGTCTCGGCGATACTGACGTACACGATCATGGCTCTGCTCGGCCCCGGCATCGGGTTCGCGCTGAACCTCCCCGCGGTGTGTGGTGCGATCGTTGCGATCGGTATCACCGCCGACTCGTTCATCGTGTACTTCGAACGTATCCGGGACGAGATCCGCGAGGGCCGTACACTCCGGCCGGCCGTCGAGCGTGCCTGGCCCCGTGCCCGGCGCACCATCCTGGTCTCCGACTTCGTGTCGTTCCTCGCTGCCGCGGTGCTGTTCGTCGTCACTGTCGGCAAGGTGCAGGGCTTCGCGTTCACGCTTGGTCTGACCACCCTGCTCGACGTCGTCGTGGTGTTCTTCTTCACCAAGCCGGTCATGACGCTCCTCGCCCGCAAGCCCTTCTTCGCGAACGGCCACCCGTGGTCCGGACTGGACCCGAAGCGGCTCGGCGCCAAGCCTCCGCTGCGCCGCTCCCGCCGCGCCTCCACCCCCACCGACCACCCGAAGGAGGCGTGAGATGTCGCGACTCGGCACTCTCGGCGCCCGGCTCTACCGCGGTGAGGTCGGCTACGACTTCGTCGCCAAGCGGAAGATCTGGTACGGGGTCTCGATCCTGATCACCATCACGGCCATCGTCGGCCTGGCGGTGCAGGGTCTCAATCTGGGTATCGAGTTCAAGGGTGGCGCCGTCTTCACCACCCCGAGCTCGAGCGTCTCCGTCTCCCAGGCCCAGGAACACGCGGAAGAGGCCTCCGGCCATGACGCGATCGTCCAGAAGCTGGGCAACGGCGCGCTGCGGATCCAGGTCAGCGAGCTCGACCAGGCCCAGGCGAACAAGGTCAACGAGGCCCTCGCGGAAGACCTGCAGATCCCGGTGGAAAAGATCAACGCCGAGATCGTCGGCCCCAGCTGGGGTGAACAGATCGCCAACAAGGCGTGGACCGGTCTCGCGGTCTTCATGCTCCTGGTGGTGGTCTATCTTGCGATCGCCTTCGAGTGGCGGATGGCCGTCGCCGCCCTGATCGCGCTGATCCACGACCTCACGATCACCATCGGTGTGTACGCACTCGTCGGTTTCGAGGTCACACCGGGCACCGTGATCGGTCTGCTGACCATCCTCGGTTACTCCCTCTACGACACCGTCGTCGTCTTCGACGGTCTCAAGGAGGGCGCGAAGGACATCACCAAGCAGACCCGCTACACCTACAGCGAGGTCGCCAACCGCAGCCTCAACGGCACGCTGGTGCGTTCCATCAACACGACAGTGGTCGCGCTGCTGCCGGTGGCCGGACTGCTGTTCATCGGTGGCGGCGTCCTCGGCGCCGGCATGCTGAACGACATCTCGCTGTCGCTGTTCGTCGGTCTCGCGGCCGGTGCGTACTCCTCGATCTTCATCGCCACTCCGCTGGTCGCCGACCTCAAGGAACGCGAGCCGCAGATGAAGGCCCTGAAGAAGCGGGTGCTCGCCAAGCGCGCCGCTGCTGCCGCCAAGGGCGAGTCGGCGGACGACTCCGACGCGGCGCAGGACGCAATCCCCGGCGACGCGGCAACGGCCGGAGCCGTCGTCGGCCCGCGCAACCGCGGCCGTGGCCGCTCCTCGGACAAGCGCTGATGACCGTCACCACGCAGGAGCTCCTGCTCAGCCGCATCCGTGACGTTCCGGACCACCCGAAGCCGGGAGTGACGTTCAAGGACATCACTCCGCTGCTCGCGGACCCGGAGGCCTTCACGGCCCTGACCCACGCGCTCGCCGAGCTGAGTGCACAGCACGGGGCCACGAAGATCGTCGGCCTGGAAGCGCGCGGCTTCATCCTGGCCGCGCCGGTCGCCGTCCGTGCCGGGCTCGGGTTCATTCCCGTGCGCAAGGCGGGCAAGCTGCCCGGAGCGACGCTCTCGCAGGCCTACGAGCTGGAGTACGGCTCCGCCGAGATCGAGGTGCACGCCGAGGACCTGAGCGCGGGTGACCGGGTCATGGTCATCGACGACGTCCTCGCCACCGGCGGCACGGCCGAGGCCTCGCTGGATCTGATCCGGCGGGCGGGTGCCGATGTCGCGGGTGTCGCGGTCCTGATGGAGCTCGGTTTCCTCGGCGGCCGGGCCCGTCTGGAACCGGCTCTGCGAGGGGCTCCGCTGGACGCTCTGATTACCCTCTGAGCAGCCGTTACGACGTCGAACGGGCACCCGGGAACAACCGGGTGCCCGTTCCGCGTTCCATCCACCCTCCGGTCCCGGGGCGAGTGTTCCGCCCGAGGTCGATACGATGGCCTCTCCGGGCCTGACCGGGGGACCCGGAACCGCACGAGGAGCGCTCTTGCCAGACGAGGCCCAGCCCGCCGCCGCGCAGCCCGACCAGCAGGCCGAAAAGGCCGCGGCAGCCCCTGCCACGCCCGAGAAGAAGCCGGCCGAGAAGCCCCAGTCGGCCGTACCCGAGCGTGCGAACGGTGCGGCCCCCGTCTCCGCCCCCAAGCCCACGCCCGCGCTCACTCCCAAGCCCACGCCTGCTGCCGCGCCCCGGTCCGGCGGTTCCTCGAACCGTGTACGGGCCCGCCTCGCGCGCCTGGGCGTGCAGCGCTCCTCCCCGTACAACCCGGTGCTGGAACCGCTGCTGCGGGCCGTGCGCGGCAACGACCCCAAGATCGAGACCGCCACGCTCCGCCAGATCGAGCGCGCCTATCAGGTCGCCGAGCGCTGGCACCGCGGTCAGAAGCGCAAGAGCGGCGACCCGTACATCACGCATCCGCTCGCCGTGACCACCATCCTCGCCGAGCTCGGCATGGATCCGGCGACCCTGATGGCCGGGCTGCTGCACGACACCGTCGAGGACACCGAGTACGGCCTGGACACCCTGCGCCGCGACTTCGGCGACCAGGTCGCCCTCCTCGTCGACGGCGTCACCAAACTCGACAAGGTCAAGTTCGGCGAGGCCGCGCAGGCCGAGACCGTACGCAAGATGGTCGTCGCCATGGCCAAGGACCCGCGCGTCCTGGTCATCAAGCTCGCCGACCGGCTGCACAACATGCGCACCATGCGCTATCTCAAGCGGGAGAAGCAGGAGAAGAAGGCCCGCGAGACCCTTGAGATCTATGCGCCACTGGCCCACCGGCTGGGCATGAACACCATCAAGTGGGAGCTGGAGGACCTCGCCTTCGCGATCCTCTACCCCAAGATGTACGACGAGATCGTGCGGCTCGTCGCCGAGCGCGCGCCCAAGCGCGACGAGTATCTGGCCATAGTGACCGACGAGGTCCAGTCCGATCTGCGCGCCGCCCGCATCAAGGCCACCGTCACCGGGCGGCCCAAGCACTACTACAGCGTCTACCAGAAGATGATCGTCCGCGGCCGTGACTTCGCGGAGATCTACGACCTGGTGGGCATCCGTGTCCTTGTCGACACCGTCCGCGACTGCTACGCGGCGCTCGGCACCGTCCATGCCCGGTGGAATCCGGTGCCGGGGCGGTTCAAGGACTACATCGCGATGCCCAAGTTCAACATGTACCAGTCACTGCACACCACGGTGATCGGTCCCAACGGCAAGCCCGTCGAGCTCCAGATCCGGACCTTCGACATGCACCGCCGTGCCGAGTACGGCATCGCCGCGCACTGGAAGTACAAGCAGGAGGCCGTCGCAGGAGCCTCCAAGGTGCGCACGGACGTCCCGAAGAACAAGGACGACGCCGTCAACGACATGGCGTGGCTGCGCCAGCTGCTGGACTGGCAGAAGGAGACCGAGGACCCCAGCGAGTTCCTCGAGTCCCTGCGTTTCGACCTGTCCCGCAACGAGGTCTTCGTCTTCACGCCGAAGGGCGACGTCATAGCGCTGCCGGCCGGAGCCACGCCCGTCGACTTCGCGTTCGCCGTCCACACCGAGGTCGGCTACCGCACCATAGGGGCGCGGGTCAACGGGCGCCTCGTACCGCTGGAGTCGACCCTCGACAACGGCGACCTGGTCGAGGTCTTCACCTCCAAGTCCGAGGGTGCGGGTCCGTCCCGCGACTGGCTCGGCTTCGTCAAGTCGCCGCGCGCCCGCAACAAGATCCGCGCCTGGTTCTCCAAGGAGCGCCGCGACGAGGCGATCGAGCAGGGCAAGGACGCCATCGCGCGGGCCATGCGCAAGCAGAACCTGCCGATCCAGCGGATCCTCACCGGCGACTCGCTCGTCACGCTGGCGCACGAGATGCGCTACCCCGACATCTCGTCCCTGTACGCGGCGATCGGCGAGGGCCACGTGGCCGCGCAGGGCGTCGTGCAGAAGCTGGTACAGGCCCTCGGCGGCGAAGAAGCCGCCAGCGAGGACATCGCCGAGAGCACACCGCCCACGCACGGCGGCCGCAGCAAGCGCCGCGCCAATGCCGACCCCGGTGTGGTGGTCAAGGGCGTCGAGGACGTCTGGGTGAAACTCGCCCGCTGCTGTACGCCCGTCCCCGGCGACCCCATCATCGGCTTCGTCACCCGCGGCAGTGGCGTATCGGTTCACCGCGCGGACTGCGTCAATGTGGACTCGCTCTCGCAGCAGCCGGAGCGCATCCTCGACGTCGAGTGGGCGCCGACCCAGTCCTCCGTCTTCCTGGTCGCCATCCAGGTCGAGGCGCTCGACCGCTCCAGGCTCCTGTCGGACGTCACGCGTGTCCTGTCCGACCAGCACGTCAACATCCTGTCGGCGGCCGTCCAGACCTCCCGCGACCGGGTGGCCACCTCACGCTTCACCTTCGAGATGGGCGACCCGAAGCATCTCGGGCACGTACTGAAGGCGGTGCGGGGCGTGGAGGGCGTCTACGACGTGTACCGCGTGACCTCGGCGCGCAGGCCCTAGGGATACGCGGAAGGGGCTCGGGCAGGCCCTGTGGACACACGCAAGGGGCTCCCGTACTTCTCGTACGGGAGCCCCTTACGTGTGTGCCTGCGGCTCTGTCAGCCGCCGAACTCCTCCAGGCCCTTCAGCGCCTGGTCCAGCAGCGCCTGCCGGCCCTCGAGCTCCTTGGCGAGCTTGTCGGCCTTGGCGTTGTTGCCGGACGCGCGGGCCGCGTCGATCTGCCCGCGCAGCTTGTCCACGGCGGCCTGCAGCTGTCCCGTCAGACCCGCGGCGCGCGCACGCGCCTCCGGGTTCGTACGGCGCCACTCGGTCTCCTCGGTCTCCTGCAGCGCCCGCTCCACCGCGTGAATCCGGCCCTCGACCTTGGGGCGGGCGTCGCGCGGTACGTGACCGATGGCCTCCCAGCGCTCGTTGATGGCCCGGAAGGCGGCACGCGCGGCCTTCAGGTCCGTCACCGGCACCAGCTTCTCGGCCTCGGCCGCGAGCTCCTCCTTGAGCTTGAGGTTCTCCGACTGCTCGGCGTCCCGCTCCGCGAAGACCCCGCTGCGCGCGGCGAAGAAGACGTCCTGGGCGCCGCGAAAGCGGTTCCACAGGTCGTCCTCGGCGTCGCGCTGGGCGCGGCCCGCGGCCTTCCACTCCGTCATCAGCTCGCGGTAGCGCGCGGCCGTGACACCCCAGTCGGTGGAGCCGGAGAGCGACTCGGCCTCGGCGACCAGCTTCTCCTTGGCCTTGCGGGCGTCTTCGCGCTGCGCATCGAGCGAGGCGAAGTGTGCCTTGCGGCGCTTGGAGAACGCCGAGCGGGCGTGCGAGAAGCGGTGCCACAGCTCGTCGTCGGACTTCCGGTCGAGCCGGGGGAGGCCCTTCCAGGTGTCCACCAGCGCGCGCAGCCGCTCGCCGGCGGCGCGCCACTGGTCACTCTGCGCCAGCTCCTCGGCCTCGGTGACCAGCAACTCCTTGGCGCTGCGCGCCTCGTCGTTCTGCTTCGCCTTCTGGACCTTGCGCTCCTCGCGGCGCTTCTCCACCGTCGCGACCAGGCCGTCCAGGCGCTTGCTCAGCGCGTCGAGGTCACCCACGGCGTGATGCTCGTCCACCTGCTGCCGCAGATGGTCGATGGCGGTCTGGGCGTCCTTGGCCGACAGGTCGGTGGTCTTCACCCGCCGCTCGAGGAGGCCGATCTCGACCACCAGGCCCTCGTACTTGCGCTCGAAATAGGCCAGGGCCTCCTCGGGAGTGCCGGCCTGCCACGATCCGACGACCTTCTCGCCATCGGCAGTACGCACGTACACGGTGCCCGTCTCGTCGACACGGCCCCACGGGTCGCTGCTCACAGCGCCTCCTCCACCTGATGCCTGCGAGGGGGTTCGCCCCCCGGGCATCGTCCACAGTTTCCTGGACGGGCCTCGCCCGCCCTCCACAACGCGAATCCAGCCCGCGCTGCACAACGCCAATCTAGGCGACCGGCCGCCCGGCTGTCCGCACTCAGCGCGTCCGAAATTCCCCGGCTCGCACCTCGGCCCGCACCGTGGCGGACAGCTCGGCCCGCGGCTCGTCTCACGCCTTCTGGACGGCCGCCTTCTCGATGGTGACGGCCTTCTTCGGAGCGCCGTCCTGGCCACCGTCCGCGACACCGGCCTCCGCCACGTCCTGCACGGCCTTCAGCCCCTTGTCGTCCATGATCCCGAACGGTGTGTAGCCGGGCGGCAGTTTGCTGTCCTTGTAGACGAGGAAGAACTGGCTGCCGCCGGAGTTCGGCTTGCCGGTGTTGGCCATCGCCACCGTGCCCGCGGCGTACGTCACCTTGCCGTCCGCGCCCGCCTTGCCCAGCGACACCAGATCCTCGTCGGGGATCGTGTAGCCCGGCCCGCCGAAGCCGTCGCCCTTCGGGTCGCCGCACTGGAGCACGAAGATGCCCTGTGTGGTCAGCCGGTGACACTTTGTGCCGTCGAAGAATCCCTTGTCCGCCAGTGACTTGAACGAGTTCACCGTGCGCGGGGTCTTCGCCGCGTCCATCGTGACCGTGACGTCGCCCTCGTTCGTCTTGAGCGACATCGAGTACTTCGCCTTCCTGTCGATCGACATGGCGGGCTCGGGGGCGGTGCTCTCGCTCTGCGACGGGGTGGCCTCGGGGGACTGACTCTCACCCACCGACGAGGCGCCGCCGCCCTTGGTGTCCCCGTCGGACAGCCCGACCGAGGCGTAGGCCGCGGCGCCCGCGGCGAGCACCACCGCGAGCGCGGCCGCGATGACCGTCTTCTGCTGCTTCGCCTTACGGGACTTCTGCCGACGCTGCTGCTGGCGCTCGAACTTCTCCCTGGCGAGCTGCCGCCGCCGCTGATCGCTGCTGACCACCGGGTCTTCTCCTTGTATGTCGCACGATGCCGACCGGCCGAGTGTGCCCCGTACCGTATACGGGTTGGCTGTGGGATGAGCAGCGCCGGTAGGCTCTGATCTGCTGGAATTCGATACAGCCAAATCCCGTCGGACGACCACACTGAGGACGATCGTGCTTATTGCCGGGTTCCCCGCCGGGGCCTGGGGGACCAATTGCTACTTGGTCGCCCCTGCCGCAGGCGAGGAGTGCGTGATCATCGACCCGGGCCACCAGGCCGCCCAGGGAGTCGAGGAAGCGCTGAAGAAGCATCGGCTCAAGCCTGTCGCCGTCGTGCTCACCCATGGCCACATCGACCATGTCGCCTCCGTCGTTCCGGTGTGCGGAGCCCATGACGTACCGGCGTGGATCCACCCCGCCGACCGGTACATGATGAGCGACCCGGAGAAGGCGCTCGGCCGCTCCATCGGGATGCCGCTCATGGGCGAACTCACCGTGGGGGAGCCGGACGACGTCAAGGAGCTGGCCGACGGTGCCGAGCTGAAGCTGGCCGGTCTCGACTTCTCCGTCGCGCATGCGCCCGGCCATACCAAGGGGTCGGTGACCTTCCAGATGCCCGAGACGGCGGACATCCCGTCCGTCTTCTTCTCGGGCGATCTGCTCTTCGCCGGCTCCATCGGACGCACGGACCTGCCCGGCGGCGACCACGCCGAGATTCTCGAGTCGCTGGCGCGTGTCTGCCTGCCGCTCGACGACTCGACCGTGGTGCTGTCCGGCCACGGCCCCCAGACGACCATCGGCCAAGAGCGTGCCGCCAACCCGTATCTGCGGGAAGTGGCCGCCGGCCTGGGAGCGCACCCCGCTCCTCGACGAGGAATGTGACGAGAGATTCCGTGAGCACTTTTCAGGCCCCCAAGGGCACGTACGACCTGCTTCCGCCGAAGTCCGCGAAGTTCCTCGCGGTGCGCGAGGCGATCGCGGCGCCGCTGAAGAACTCCGGCTACAGCTACATCGAGACGCCCGGCTTCGAGAACGTCGAACTGTTCTCGCGCGGCGTCGGCGAGTCCACCGACATCGTCTCCAAGGAGATGTACGTCTTCGAGACCAGGGGCGGCACCAAGCTGGCGCTGCGTCCCGAGGGCACCGCGTCCGTGCTGCGTGCCGCCCTGGAGGCCAATCTCCACAAGGCAGGCAACCTGCCCGTCAAGCTCTGGTACGCGGGCTCGTACTACCGTTACGAAAGGCCCCAGGCGGGCCGCTACAGGCACTTCTCGCAGGTCGGCGCGGAGGCGATCGGCGCCGAGGACCCGGCCCTCGACGCCGAGATGATCATCCTGGCCGACCAGGCGTACCGCTCGCTCGGCCTGCGTGAGTTCCGCATCCTGCTGAACTCGCTGGGCGACAAGGAGTGCCGTCCCGTCTACCGCGACGCGCTCCAGGGCTTCCTGCGCGGGCTCGAGCTGGACGAGGAGACCCGCCGCCGCATCGACATCAACCCGCTGCGCGTCCTCGACGACAAGCGGGCCGAGGTGCAGAAGCAGCTGGTCGGCGCGCCGATGCTGCGTGACTACCTGTGCGACGCGTGCAAGGCGTACCACGAGGAGGTGCGCGAGCTGCTGACCGGGGCGGGCGTTGCCTTCGAGGACGACGAGAAGCTGGTACGCGGCCTCGACTACTACACCCGCACGACCTTCGAGTTCGTCCACGACGGTCTGGGCTCCCAGTCCGCGGTGGGCGGCGGCGGCCGCTACGACGGCCTCTCCGAGATGATCGGCGGCCCGGCGCTCCCGTCCGTCGGCTGGGCGCTCGGCGTGGACCGTACGGTCCTGGCGCTGGAGGCCGAGGGCATCGAGCTCGACCTGCCCTCCACCACCAGCGTGTACGCGGTGCCGCTGGGCGAGGAGGCGCGGCGTGTGCTGTTCGGCGTCGTCACCGAGTTGCGCAAGGCCGGCGTCGCGGCGGACTTCAGCTACGGCGGCAAGGGCCTCAAGGGCGCGATGAAGAACGCCAACCGGAGTGGCGCGCGGTACACGATCGTGGCCGGCGAGCGTGACCTCGCCGAGGGATTGGTCCAGCTCAAGGACATGGAGTCCGGCGAGCAGACCGCGATCGCGCTGGCCGAGGTGGTCGCGGCAGTCGCCGCCCGCCTGGCCTGACGCTTGCTGCAGGACCGGAACGACCGGCCCGGGTGCGGGAACGCACCCGGGCCGTGTGTCATTTCCCCGCCCCGTCCCGCCCCGTCCCGCCCCGGGGTCATACCGGGGAAACAGGAGGCGATCTCCCGGACCGTCAACTCCCCGGGCGCGGATTCGTCCTGCCGGATGATGCCGATACGGGAGCGCCTGGGGAGGTTCCCCTCGTGGGATCCGCCCCCGGGAGCGTCACCTCGCCCGCGTACCGCTTGCCACGTCCGCGTACGTGCACCGCGCGTCCCGGCATGGTCCGAAGTGTCCTGCGGAGGCGGAGTCTTCCGGGGTGACCGTCCGTACATCCTTATGTCCATCGAACGGTGGACAGGTGCCCCGGTGCGGCAGAATGACCGTGCCCCACACAGCTACTGAGCGATGGAACGGCGATATGACGACTGCAGCGGTTGACGACGTGTCCTCGGGCCGGAAGGGGGACGGCTCCCAGGGCACGGTCGGTGCCGGCCGGGCCTTCGCGTGGTTGCTGGTGGTCACGGGCGCGGCGGGTCTGGTGGCCGCGTGGGTCATCACGATCGACAAGATCAAGCTGGCGGAGGACCCGACGTTCAAGCCGGGGTGCAGCCTGAACCCCATTGTGTCGTGCGGCAACATCATGACCAGCGATCAGGCGTCGGCGTTCGGGTTCCCGAACCCGATGCTGGGTCTGGTGACGTACGCGATGGTGATCGCCATCGGTGTCGGTGTTCTCGCGGGTGCCCGCTACCGCCGCTGGTTCTGGCTCGGTCTCAACGCCGGCACCCTCTTCGGTGTCGGCTTCTGCACCTGGCTCCAGTACCAGTCGCTCTACAACATCAACTCTCTGTGCCTGTGGTGCTGTCTGGCCTGGGTCGCCACGATCGTGATGTTCTGCTACGTCACCCTGCACAACATCAAGCACCGGATCATCAAGGTCCCCGAGGGCCTGCGCAACGGACTGCTGGAGTTCCACTGGGTGCCCTCGGTGCTGTGGATCGGCATAATCGGGATGCTGATCCTGACCCGCTGGTGGGACTTCTGGACCGGGACGGCCTGACCCCCGGCGCTGTCAGTGGTCTGACATAGGCTTCACAGCGTGGAGCCCGACCTCTTTACCGCCGCAGCGGAAGAACGCCAGGAGAAGGACCCGTCCAGCAGCCCCCTGGCCGTCCGGATGCGCCCGCGCACCCTCGACGAAGTCGTCGGACAGCAGCATCTGCTCAAGCCGGGCTCGCCGCTGCGCCGGCTCGTGGGTGAGGGCGGCGGTGGCCCCGCCGGACCCTCCTCGGTCATCCTCTGGGGCCCGCCCGGCATCGGCAAGACGACCCTGGCGTATGTCGTCTCCAAGGCGACCAACAAACGCTTCGTGGAGCTCTCCGCGATCACCGCGGGCGTCAAGGAGGTCCGGGCGGTCATCGACGGCGCCCGCCGTGCCGCCGGCGGTTTCGGCAAGGAGACCGTCCTCTTCCTCGACGAGATCCACCGCTTCTCCAAGGCACAGCAGGACTCCCTCCTCCCGGCCGTGGAGAACCGCTGGGTCACTCTGATCGCTGCCACCACCGAGAATCCGTACTTCTCGATCATCTCCCCGCTGCTCTCCCGCTCCCTGCTGCTCACGCTGGAGTCGCTCACCGACGAGGATCTGAGCGGACTGCTCCAGCGGGCACTCATCGAGCAGCGCGGTCTGGGCGGCGCGGTCGCCCTCCCCGAGGACTCCGAGGCGCATCTGCTGCGGATCGCGGGCGGCGACGCCCGCCGGGCGCTGACCGCGCTCGAGGCCGCCGCCGGTGCGGCGATCGACAAGAGCGAGGAAGAGATCACCCTCCAGACCCTGGAGGAGACGGTCGACCGCGCCGCGGTGAAGTACGACCGCGACGGCGACCAGCACTACGACGTGGCGAGCGCGCTCATCAAGTCCATCCGCGGCTCCGACGTGGACGCGGCGCTGCACTATCTGGCCCGCATGATCGAGGCGGGGGAGGACCCGCGGTTCATCGCCCGCCGGCTGATGATCTCGGCGAGTGAGGACATCGGCCTGGCCGACCCGACGGCTCTGCCGACCGCGGTAGCCGCCGCCCAGGCCGTGGCCATGATCGGTTTCCCCGAGGCGGCCCTGACTCTCAGCCACGCCACCATCGCGCTGGCGCTGGCCCCCAAGTCGAACGCCGCCACCACGGCGATCGGCGCCGCGCTCGCGGATGTACGAAAGGGGCTGGCGGGTTCGGTCCCGCCCCATCTGCGGGACGGCCACTACAAGGGCGCGGCGAAGCTCGGCCACGCCCAGGGGTATGTGTACCCCCACGATGTCGCGGGCGGTATCGCCGCCCAGCAGTACGCCCCCGACGAGGTGCACGGCCGGCATTACTACGAACCGACGCGGTACGGCGCGGAAGCACGGTACGCCGATGTGGTCGAGAAAGTGCGCGAGCGGCTGCGGGGCGAAGGCACATCCACCACGTCCGGCGCCTGAGGCCGGGAGGCGCGGGCATGCCCGGGGTCAGTGCGAGGCGGCCTCGAAGAGCGTGCGCATGGCCCGGCGCAGCTCGCTGACACTGCGCACCGGCTCGGGGAAGTCGAAGCGTGCGTCGAAGCACCTCTCCCCGACGAACCGCACCCGAAGGCCGAACCGGTCCAGCGCGAGGGGCACCGCCCGCTGTCCCTGTCCCTTCCCGCCCTTTCCGTCCGCCGCTTCCGCCCCGTCCACGGGCCCGTCCCCGCGCTCGCCGAGCAGCTCGCACAGTCCCTGCACCCGGTCGCTGTGTGCGGAGTGCAGATGCTGGAGCAGCTCGGCCTCGTGCGAGACAAGGGGATCGACAAAGGCCCTCGCGAAGTCCTCCGGTTCGACGCTCTCCGCACCCCAGAGGTCGTCGACGCACGCCTCCCCGACCTCGAGGCGCAGCATCATGAGGCCGGGCTCCGCCAGACCGGGTACGGCGGTGAGCCAGCCGGAGACCCATGCGCGGCCGCGGATACGATGGGGCACCGAGACGGGCGCGACGTCGGTGATCTCCAGCACAGCCGCCAGCTCGTCGTCCTGAGCGTGTGTTGCGGCGCGTACGGCCGGTGAATCCGCGGGATAGAGCAGGAACACCTCGCCGTCGGGCCCCACCACCCGCGCGTGCGGGGTCAGCTGCTCGGGGCGTGCGCCGTCCAGCCCTGGAACGAGCAGCACCGCGGAGCATGTACTCTGTACGAGAGTTCGTGTGCGCTCGGCTGCTGACGGCATCCGAGTGATTTCAAGCCCGCTGGGACGCGGCTGACCATGAGCTGATCGGACCTCCGTCGCATCGACGCTCTGAGAAGCGTCGACGTTCTTTGTGCTGTCCGTGACGCGCTTGGTGTTCCCAGGGCGAGACATGCGATCTCCTTTAGTAAGGTGAGCCTAACCTAACCTACAATGGAGGTCTGGAGAACGTGCCTAACCAGTCGCGTCCCAAGGTCAAGAAGTCCCGTGCGCTCGGTATCGCGCTGACGCCGAAGGCCGTCAAGTACTTCGAGGCTCGTCCGTACCCGCCGGGCGAGCACGGCCGTGGCCGCAAGCAGAACTCCGACTACAAGGTGCGTCTGCTCGAGAAGCAGCGTCTGCGCGCCCAGTACGACATCAGCGAGCGCCAGATGGCGCGCGCCTACGACCGCGCCAAGAAGGCCGAGGGCAAGACTGGCGACGCGCTGGTCATCGAGCTCGAGCGCCGCCTCGACGCCCTGGTCCTGCGTTCGGGCATCGCCCGCACCATCTACCAGGCCCGTCAGATGGTCGTCCACGGCCACATCGAGGTCAACGGTGGCAAGGTCGACAAGCCGTCGTTCCGCGTCCGTCCCGACGACGTCGTGATGGTCCGCGAGCGCAGCCGCGAGAAGTCGCTCTTCCAGGTCGCGCGTGAGGGTGGCTTCGCCGCCGACGGTGAGACCCCGCGCTACCTGCAGGTCAACCTGAAGGCCCTGGCGTTCCGCCTGGACCGTGACCCGCAGCGCAAGGAAGTTCCGGTCATCTGCGACGAGCAGCTGGTCGTCGAGTACTACGCCCGCTGATCACGGCGTAACTCACAGCGCTTCAGCCCGCCGCTTCCCCGCCCTTACCGGTGGGGGAGCCGGCGGGCTTCCGCGTTGTCAGGACCGCCGGACGGACGCCGCCCTGCCGGACCTCGGGCGGACGCGGGTGCTCCCGCACGGCGAGGGCACGCCGCACCGCCGCGTCCAGGGAGAGCTCCCGCCCTTCCCGTACGCAGGCCTGATAGTCCTCGGCACCCAGCACCTCGCCCGCCTGCTGCTTGCACAGGGCGCGCGGCGCACCGAAGTAGCCGGAGCCGAACAGAGGCAGACCGACCGCGGCCCACACCGGAGCCGCTGCCCCCTGCAGCACCGCGGCCTCCGCCGGATCACCCTCGCTCGCCGTCACCAGGGCCAGCAGCTCGATCGCGAGCACCAGCCCCACGAGGTCGTTGAACCGGTGGTCGATGGTGATGCACTCGGTGAGCAGCTCCCGCGCCCGGCCGTGATCGCCGCAGGCCCAGGCCGCGTATGCCAGCACATACATCGCGTAGGCGCGGCTCCACAGCTCACCGCGCTCCTCGCAGATCTCCTTGACCTCCTCGCACAGCGCGACCGCCGCGTCCAGCCGGTCCTGAAAGACCAGGGTCATGGCGAGCTCGACCTGGCCCATCAGTACATTGCTGTTCAGCTCGCCGATGTCCCGGTACGAGGCGAGGGCTGAGCGCAGCAGCTCCTCGGCGCGCGGCATGTCGTCGGAGAGCAGTGCCAGGCAGCCCAGGCGATGGGCGGCGTACGCGGCGGCCAGCAGGTTCCCGCTGCGGTCCGCCCCCTCCCGGCACTCGTGCAGCGCGCCCGCCGCCGCGATGTCGTCGCCCTGCAGGATCGCCACATAGCCGAGCACCCACAGCGCCTTGAGCCGTGACTCCTCGTGCCCGGCGTCCGCCGCCAGGGCCCGGTCCAGCCAGTGCCTGCCCTCGGCGAGCCGGCCGCATCCGGCCCAGTAGAACCAGAGCGTCCCCGCCAGATACTGGCCCAGATGCGCGTCGTCCGGATGCTCCAGGCAGAATTCCAGCGCCCCGCGCAGATTGGGCAGCGCGCTCTCCGTACAGGCCGCGACCTCGGCCTGGCGCGGGCTGAACCAGTCGAGCTCGCACCAGGTGGCCAGGCCCATGTACCAGTCGCGGTGCCGTCGGCGCATCCGCTCGTCGTCGCCGAGGGCCTCCAGCCACTCGGCGCCGTACGCACGGACCGTGTCCAGCATGCGGTAGCGCACGCCCACGGATGTCTCCTCGCGGAAGGCGACCGACTGGGCAAGCAGTTCACCGAACACATCCAGCACGGTGTCGGCGGGCAGGTCGGGCCCGCTGCAGACGTACTCCACCGCCTCCAGATCGAACTGGCCGACGAAGACCGACAGCCGCGCCCACAGCAGGCGCTCCTGCCCGGTGCACAGCTCATGACTCCAGCCCACCGCCGTACGGAGCGTCTGGTGGCGCGGCAGCGCACTCCTGCTGCCGCCGGTCAGCAGCCTGAACCGGTCGTCGAGTCGGTCGAGAAGCTGATCGAGGGAGAGGGCGGGCAGCCGTCCCGCGGCGAGTTCGAGGGCGAGCGGGATACCGTCGAGCCGGCGGCAGAGCTCCCGCACGGAGGCGTGGTTGTCCTCGGTCAGCCGGAAGTGCGGCAGCGCGGAGACGGCGCGGTCGGCGAAGAGCAGTACGGCGTCCTCCTGCGTCATCGGAGCCAGACACACGAGGTGCTCGCCGTCCACCCGCAGGGGTCTGCGGCCCGTGGCGAGGATCTGGGCATGGGGAGCGCGGCGCAGCACATCTCGTACGAGCCCGGCGCAGCCGTCGACCAGATGCTCGAAACCGTCCAGAACGAGCAGAAGTTGGCGTGGGGCGACGTGGTCGAGGAGCACATCGCCCGGCGGTCTGCTGGTGTGGTCGGTGACCGAGAGCGCCTCGACCACGGTGTGGGCCAGCAGTCCGGGATCGCGGAGAGTCGAGAGCTCCACCAGCCACACCCCGTCGAGGTACCGATTCTGCAGCGCGGCGGCGCCATGGGCGGCGAAACGGGACTTCCCCACACCGCCGGCCCCGGCAATGGTGACCAGCCGGGCATCGTCCAGGAGGCGGCCGAGCTCGGCCAGTTCTTCCGCCCGGCCCACGAAACGGTTCAGTTCTGCCGGGAGATTGCCCTGAACCGGAGGGTGATCATCGGAGGAGGAGCAGGAGCGATGGGGGTGCCGCATGAGACACGCAGAGTACCCGTGCGTGCGCACTCCGTACAATGTTCCTGCGTAACTCCCGTCCCCGCACTGGTAATGCGGTACGGGGTGCGACCCTGGGCGCGATAGGGTCGGAGGACGATTCTCGAGGTACCCATCGACGAGCAGAGAGCGGTGCAGAGTGACCGGTGGAGAGGTTGCCGGGATCCTGGTGGCCGTCTTCTGGGCGATCTTGGTCTCCTTCCTCGCCGTGGTGCTGGTGAGGCTGGCCCAGACGCTCAAGGCGACCACCAAACTCGTGGCGGACGTGACCGAGCAGGCCGTGCCGCTGATGGCCGACGCCTCCGCGACCGTGCGCTCCGCACAGACGCAGCTCGACCGGGTCGACGCCATCGCGTCGGACGTCCAGGAGGTCACCTCCAACGCCTCGGCGCTCTCTTCGACGGTCGCCTCGACCTTCGGCGGCCCGCTGGTCAAGGTCGCCGCCTTCGGCTACGGCGTACGCCGGGCCATGAGCCGCAAGAGCGACGACATGCCGGCCGCATCGTCCCGTCGTACGGTGATCACCGGCCGTACGGTGCCGTCCGCCCGGCGCAAGAACCGGAAGGGCTGAAGCTCGATGTTCCGCCGTACGTTCTGGTTCACCGCGGGCGCCGCAGCCGGCGTGTGGGCCACCACCAAGGTCAACCGCAAGCTCAAGCAGCTGACGCCCGAGAGTCTCGCCGCGCAGGCCGCGAACAAGGCGATCGACGCGGGCCACAAGCTCAAGGACTTCGCACTCGACGTCAGGGCCGGCATGGTCCAGCGCGAGGCCGAACTGGGCGAGGTGCTGGGCCTGGAGGCACCCGCCGACCCCGAACTGCCCGCGCAGCGACGCCTCGCGGCCGTCGACCGGCCGCAGCACCCGTACAACAAGAACTCGCAGAACTCGTACAACCGGAATGAGGACCACTGATGGAGTCGGCTGAAATCCGCCGCCGCTGGCTGAGCTTCTTCGAGGAGCGCGGTCACACCGTCGTCCCTTCGGCGTCGCTCATCGCGGACGACCCGACTCTGCTGCTGGTCAACGCGGGCATGGTCCCCTTCAAGCCGTACTTCCTCGGTGAGGCCAAGCCGCCCGCCCCGCGCGCCACCAGCGTGCAGAAGTGTGTCCGTACACCGGACATCGAAGAGGTCGGCAAGACCACCCGCCACGGCACGTTCTTCCAGATGTGCGGCAACTTCTCCTTCGGCGACTACTTCAAGGAAGGCGCCATCACATACGCCTGGGAGCTGCTCACCAGCTCCGTGGCGGACGGCGGCTTCGGCCTGGAGCCGGAGAAGCTCTGGATCACCGTCTACCTCGACGACGACGAGGCCGAGCAGATCTGGCGCGAGAAGGTCGGCGTACCGGCCGAGCGCATCCAGCGGCTGGGCAAGAAGGACAACTTCTGGTCCATGGGCGTCCCCGGACCCTGTGGCCCCTGCTCCGAGATCAACTACGACCGCGGCCCCGAGTTCGGCGTCGAGGGCGGTCCGGCCGTCAACGACGAGCGGTATGTGGAGATCTGGAACCTGGTCTTCATGCAGTACGAGCGGGGCGCCGGCGAGGGCAAGGAGGACTTCCCGATCCTCGGCGACCTGCCCTCGAAGAACATCGACACGGGTCTCGGCCTCGAGCGTCTCGCCATGATCCTGCAGGGCGTACAGAACATGTACGAGACCGACACCCTGCGCGTCGTCATGGACCAGGCCACCGAGCTCACCGGCGTCCGCTACGGCGACAAGAACGACTCGGACGTCTCCATGCGTGTGGTCGCCGACCACATCCGTACGTCCGTGATGCTCATCGGCGACGGAGTCACGCCCGGCAACGAAGGCCGCGGTTACGTCCTGCGCCGCATCATGCGCCGCGCCATCCGCAATATGCGGCTGATGGGCGCCACCGGACCGGTCGTCGCCGAGCTCGTCGACGTCGTGATCAAGACGATGGGGCAGCAGTACCCGGAGCTGATCACCGAACGCAAGCGGATCGAGACCGTGGCCCTCGCCGAGGAGGCCGCGTTCCTCAAGGCCCTCAAGGGCGGCACCAACATTCTCGACACCGCCGTGACGGAGACCAAGGCCACTGGTGGCACGGTCCTCGCCGGCGACAAGGCGTTCCTGCTCCACGACACCTGGGGCTTCCCCATCGACCTCACCCTGGAGATGGCCGCCGAGCAGGGGCTGTCCGTGGACGAGGACGGCTTCCGGCGTCTGATGAAGGAGCAGCGGGAGCGCGCCAAGGCCGACGCCAGGGCCAAGAAGACCGGCCACGCCGACCTCTCCGCCTACCGCGAGGTCGCCGACAACTCCGGCTCCACCGAGTTCACCGGCTACACCTCCACCGAGGGCGAGTCGACGATCGTCGGCCTGCTCGTCGACGGTGTGCCCTCGCCCGCCGCGACCGAGGGCGACGAGGTCGAGGTCGTCCTCGACCGCACTCCCTTCTACGCCGAGGGCGGCGGCCAGCTCGCCGACCAGGGCCGCATCAGGCTCGACACCGGCGCGGTCATCCAGGTCCGTGACGTCCAGCAGCCGGTCCCCGGCGTCAGCGTCCACAAGGGCTCGGTGCAGGTCGGCGAGGTGACGGTCGGCGCCTCCGCCTACGCCGCCATCGACATCACGCGCCGCCGCGCGATCGCCCGCGCCCACAGTGCCACGCACCTCACCCACCAGGCGCTGCGCGACGCTCTCGGCCCGACGGCCGCCCAGGCCGGCTCCGAGAACTCGCCCGGCCGCTTCCGCTTCGACTTCGGCTCGCCGAACGCCGTACCCGGCACGGTCCTCACCGACGTCGAACAGAAGATCAACGACGTGCTCGCCCGCGAGCTCGACGTCCAGGCCGAGGTCATGAGCATCGACGAGGCCAAGAAGCAGGGCGCCATCGCCGAGTTCGGCGAGAAGTACGGCGAGCGGGTCCGAGTCGTCACGATCGGCGACTTCTCCAAGGAGCTCTGTGGCGGTACGCACGTCCACAACACCGCCCAGCTGGGTCTGGTGAAGCTGCTCGGCGAGTCGTCGATCGGCTCCGGTGTGCGCCGTATCGAGGCCCTGGTGGGCGTCGACGCCTACAACTTCCTCGCCAAGGAGCACACGGTCGTCGCCCAGCTCCAGGAACTGGTCAAGGGCCGTCCCGAGGAGCTCCCCGAGAAGATCTCCGGCATGCTCGCCAAGCTGAAGGACGCCGAGAAGGAGATCGAGAAGTTCCGCGCGGAGAAGGTCCTCCAGGCCGCCGCCGGTCTCGCCTCGGGCGCCAAGGACGTGCGTGGCGTCGCTCTGGTCACCGGCCAGGTGCCGGACGGCACCTCCGCCGACGATCTGCGCAGGCTGGTTCTCGACGTGCGCGGCCGCATTCAGGGTGACCGCCCCGCGGTGGTGGCTCTCTTCACCACCGCCAACGGCCGGCCGCTCACCGTCATCGCCACCAACGAGGCCGCCCGCGAGCGCGGTCTCAAGGCCGGTGACCTGGTCCGTACCGCCGCCAAGACCCTCGGTGGCGGCGGTGGCGGCAAGCCGGACGTCGCCCAGGGCGGCGGCCAGAACCCGGATGCCATCGGCGAGGCCGTGGCCGCCGTCGAGCGTGCCGTCGCCGAGACGGCGTGACGACGCTGATGCGCAGAGGCCGTCGCCTCGCGATCGATGTCGGGGATGCCCGGATCGGGGTCGCCTCGTGCGACCCCGACGGGATCCTCGCCACACCGGTGGAGACCGTGCCGGGACGCGATGTCCCGGCCGCCCACCGGCGGCTGAAGCAGCTCGTCGAGGAGTACGAACCGATCGAGGTCGTGGTCGGCCTGCCCCGCTCGCTCAGCGGCGGGGAGGGCCCGGCCGCGATCAAGGTCCGCGGCTTCGCCCAGGAGCTCGCCCGCTCGATCGCCCCCGTTCCGGTACGACTGGTCGACGAGAGGATGACCACAGTGACGGCCAGTCAGGGGCTGCGCGCTTCGGGCGTGAAGTCCAAAAAAGGCCGGTCCGTCATCGATCAGGCTGCCGCTGTGGTGATCCTTCAGAACGCTCTGGAGTCCGAACGGACGTCAGGTACCGCACCCGGCGAGGGCGTCGAAGTGGTTGTCTGATCGCGATACGGTAACGTTCCGCGCGATGGGGCGGTGTTCGAACAGCTGCCCCACGGCAAATGAGGCGGATCGTCGTCTCGCGGCCCTAGGGGATCGATGACTGAGTATGGCCGGAGCCCCGGCTCCGAACCGTGGAATCCCGAGGACCCCTTGTACGGGGACCAGGGATGGGGAGGACAGCAGGCCGCAGCCGGCCACACTCCGTACGGCGGCCAGCCGCAGCAGCAGTACCCGCAGCCGACGCAGCAGCAGTACGACGGCCGACAGGCCCCGTACCAGCAAGATCCGTACCAGCAGGACCCGCACCAGCAGCAGTACCCCCAGCAGCCGCAGCAGCAGGACCCGTACCAGCAGCAGTACCCGCAGCAACAGCAGCAGTACAACCAGCAGCAGTACAACGGCGCGTGGGACACCGGTCAGCAGGCCGCCATGCCGTACGGCACCACCCCGGCCGACCCCTACGGTGCCCAGCAGCCCGGCTACGCCGACGAGAGTGCCGACTACTACCGCACGCCCGAGGCCTACCCGCCGCCGCAGCCCCCCGGCCGGCGTCGCCCCGAGCCTGAGGCCGAGCCCGAGCCCGAGGCTGAGGCCGACTGGCAGGCCGAGGCGCCGCAGGAGGAGAAGCACCCCTTCTTCACCGGCGACGACGGCCGCGACGACGACAGTGAGTACGACGACGACCCGCGCGAGTCGCGCCGGGCCGGCGGTGGCCGCGAGCGCCGCGGCAAAACCAAGAAGAAAAGCCGTAACGGCTGCGCGTGCCTGGTCGTCTCGCTGGTTCTCGCGGGCGGCGTCGGTGGTGTCGGCTACTTCGGCTACCAGTTCTGGCAGGGCCAGTTCGGCGCGGCCGAGGACTACACGGGTGCCGGGTCCGGCACGGTCCAGGTGGTGATCCCCGAAGGCGCGGGCGGATCTGTGATCGGCAACCTTCTGAAGGAGAAGGGGGTCGTCAAGAGTGTGGACGCCTTCGTCTCGGCCCAGAATCAGAACCCCAAGGGCAAGACCATCCAGGCCGGGGTCTACACGCTGAACAAGGAGCAGTCCGCGGCGAACGCCGTCACCGCGATGCTCAACCCCAGCAGCCGCAACGCCCTCATCATTCCCGAGGGCCAGCGCAATGTCCGGATCTACGAGCAGATCGACACGCGACTCGCACTCAAGGCGGGCACCACGAGCGCGGTCGCCCGGGCAGAGGCGAAGAATCTCGGCCTGCCCGGCTGGGCGAACAACCACGCGAACGTCAAGGACCCGCTGGAAGGCTTCCTGTTCCCGGCGAGCTATCCGATTGCCAAGGGCACCAAGCCCGAAGAAGTCCTCAGGCAGATGGTCGCCCGCGCGAACGAGGAGTACCGAGAGGTCGGTCTCGAGTCCAAGGCGAAGCAGCTCGGGCTCAAGGACCCGTGGCAGCTGCTTACGCTCGCCAGCCTGGTGCAGGTCGAGGGCAAGACGCACGACGACTTCCGCAAGATGTCCGAGGTCGTCTACAACCGCCTCAAACCCACCAACACCGAGACGAACCAGCTGCTCCAGTTCGACTCCGCCTTCAACTACCTCAAGGGTCAGAGCAAGATCGACATCTCTGAAAGCGAGATCAACAGCAACCAGGACCCGTACAACACGTACACCCAGAGGGGTCTGACACCGGGGCCGATCAGCAACCCGGGCAATGAGGCACTGGCGGCGGCCCTGAACCCGACGAAGGACGGCTGGCTGTACTTCGTGGCGACCGACGGTATGAGCAAGACCGAGTTCGCCAAGACGCACGCCCAGTTCCTGAAGCTGAAGGACAAGTTCGATGCAAGCCAGGGCAAGAACTGACGCTCGCCGCGCGGCGGTCCTCGGATCGCCCATCGCGCACTCGCTCTCCCCGGTGCTGCACCGCGCCGCCTACGCGGAGCTCGGCCTGGCCCACTGGTCGTACGACCGGTTCGAGGTGGACGAGGCCGGGCTTGCGGGATTCCTGGCAGGGCTCGACGGTTCCTGGGCCGGGCTGTCGCTGACCATGCCGCTCAAGCGCGCGATCATTCCGCTGCTCGACGGCATCAGCGACACCGCGGCCTCGGTGGAGGCCGTCAACACGGTGGTCTTCACCGAGGACGGCCGCAGGACAGGCGACAACACCGATATTCCGGGCATGATCGCCGCGCTGCGGGAGCGGGGCGTGGACAAGGTCGATTCGGCCGCCGTGCTCGGCGCCGGCGCGACGGCGTCGTCCGCGCTCGCCGCGCTCGCGCACATCTGTACCGGACCTGTCACCGCGTATGTACGCAGTGCGGCCAGGGCCGAGGAGATGCGCGGGTGGGCCGAGCGGCTCGGCGTCGAGGTGCGCGTCGCCGACTGGGCGGAGGCCGCGGGGGCGCTCGAAGCCCCTCTGGTCATCGCCACCACTCCGGCCGGGGCCACCGACGCGATCGCCGCCGAGGTGCCCGAGCGGCCCGGGACGCTGTTCGATGTGCTGTACGAGCCGTGGCCGACCACCCTGGCCACCGCCTGGTCGCGGCGGGGCGGCGCGGTCGTCGGCGGCCTCGACCTCCTGGTCCATCAGGCGGTACTCCAGGTGGAACAGATGACGGGCCGTTCCCCGGCGCCGCTGCGGGCGATGCGTATTGCAGGTGAACGGGCGCTCGAAGCCCGCTAGTATCTGCGCGTTCCGTCACAGCACCGGGGGAGAACAGTCGTGGAAACGGGCCAACCGCAGGCGTCGATAGCCAAGAACATCTTCGAGGGCGTGATCCAGTTTCTGCCCGACTGGCTGGAGATCCCGCTGCTCTGCCTGCTCGCCCTGATCATCGTGCTGGGCTGGGTGCAGTCGATCAGGGGGAAGATCGCGCGGCGGCGCGCGGCCAGGACGGCGCAGCCCGTCGGCGCACCGCAGCCCGTCGCCGCATCGCAGGGCGACCAGGGCCGCGGAGCCGACTATCTCGGCCCGTACGCCCCCGCACAGCCCCAGGCCCCGCAGCCGCCCCGCCAGGAGCCGCAGGGGGCCGACTTCCTTGGCGCGTACGCCCCTCAGCAGCGCCGGGACGGCGACTCCGGCTGACCGTCGGGCTGTCCACCGGACGTCCGTCTGCTGGACCGGAGATCAGGTCACGGCTCCGGACGTGGGAGGATCGGGGAAGGCGGGCCAGGGCCGCGCACCCGGTCGCGCCGTCGCAGTTCCAGGCGCGAGCATCATGAGGAGCACCGTTGAGCAGGTTGCGTTGGCTGACGGCGGGGGAGTCGCACGGACCCGCACTGGTGGCGACGCTGGAGGGTCTTCCCGCCGGTGTGCCCATCACCACGGAGATGGTGGCGGACCACCTTGCCCGGCGGCGGCTCGGTTATGGACGCGGTGCGCGGATGAAGTTCGAGCGGGACGAGGTCACCTTCCTGGGTGGCGTGCGGCACGGGCTGACCATGGGTTCGCCGGTGGCGGTCATGGTGGGTAATACGGAGTGGCCGAAGTGGGAGCAGGTCATGTCGGCCGATCCGGTCGATCCGGATGAGCTTGCGAAGCTGGCGCGTAATGCGCCGCTGACCCGGCCGCGGCCCGGCCACGCGGATCTGGCGGGTATGCAGAAGTATGCGCTGGATGAGGCGCGGCCGATCCTGGAGCGGGCCAGTGCCCGTGAGACGGCGGCGCGGGTTGCGCTCGGCGCGGTCGCCCGTTCCTACCTGAGGGAGACTGCGGGCATCGAGATCGTCTCGCATGTGGTCGAGCTGGCTGCCGCGAAGGCTCCGTACGGTGTGGTTCCGGTGCCTGCCGACGAGGCGAGGCTGGATGCGGATCCGGTGCGCTGTCTGGATGCGGATGCGTCGAAGGCGATGGTCGCGGAGATCGACCAGGCTCACAAGGACGGTGACACTCTGGGCGGCGTGGTCGAGGTGCTGGCGTACGGTGTGCCGGTCGGTCTGGGTTCGCATGTGCACTGGGACCGGCGTCTGGATGCGCGTCTGGCGGCGGCGTTGATGGGGATCCAGGCCATCAAGGGTGTCGAGGTCGGTGACGGGTTCGAGCTGGCGCGGGTGCCGGGGTCGAAGGCGCATGACGAGATCGTGCCGACCGGGGAGGGTATCCGTCGTACTTCGGGCCGTTCCGGTGGTACGGAGGGTGGTATGTCGACGGGTGAACTGCTGCGTGTGCGGGCGGCGATGAAGCCGATCGCGACGGTGCCGCGTGCGCTGGCGACTGTTGATGTTGCCACCGGTGAGGTGGCGGCGGCCCACCATCAGCGTTCCGATGTCTGTGCGGTGCCGGCGGCCGGGATCGTGGCCGAGGCGATGGTGGCGCTGGTTCTGGCGGACGCGGTCGGGGAGAAGTTCGGCGGCGACAGCGTCTCCGAGACCCGCCGCAACGTGCAGTCCTACCTCGACAACCTGCACATCCGGTGAGCGCCCCGCTGATCGTCCTGGTCGGGCCCATGGGCTCGGGCAAGTCCACCGTCGGCGAGCTGCTCGCCGACCGGCTCGGCGTTGCCTACCGGGACACCGACGCTGACATCGTCGCGGCCCAGGGCCGGGAGATCGCGGACATCTTCGTCGACGAGGGCGAGCCGTACTTCCGTGACCTCGAGCGAGCGGCCGTACGTGACGCCGTCGCCGGACACGAAGGAGTCCTCGCCCTCGGCGGCGGGGCGATCCTCGACGAATCGACGCGTGGGCTGCTGGCCGGACTGCCCGTCGTCTACCTCTCGATGGAAGTGGAGGAGGCGGTCAAGCGGGTCGGCCTCAACCAGGCGCGCCCGCTGCTGGCCGTCAATCCGCGCCGGCAGTGGCGGGAGCTGATGGACGCCCGCCGCCACCTCTACACCGAAGTCGCCCGCGTCGTCGTGGCCACCGACGAACGCACCCCCGAAGAGGTCGCCCAAGCGGTCCTCGACGCACTGGAGTTGAAGGACGTATGACGGACCAGGCAGTGACCCGTATCCAGGTAGGCGGCACGGAAGGCTCCGATCCGTACGAGGTGCTGGTCGGCCGGCAGCTGCTGGGCGAGCTGCCCGGGTTGATCGGGCCGCGTGCTCAGCGGGTGGCGGTGCTGCACCCCGAGGCGCTGGCGGGCACCGGTGAGGCGATCCGTGAGGATCTGGCGTCGCAGGGCTATGAGGCCATTGCCGTCCAGCTGCCCAACGCCGAGGAGGCCAAGACCGTCGAGGTTGCGGCGTACTGCTGGAAGGCGCTGGGGCAGACCGGTTTCACCCGCACTGATGTGATTGTCGGTGTCGGGGGCGGGGCGACCACCGATGTGGCGGGGTTTGTCGCGGCGACCTGGCTGCGAGGGGTGCGCTGGATCGCGCTGCCGACGACCGTGCTCGGCATGGTGGATGCGGCGGTCGGCGGCAAGACCGGTATCAACACCGCCGAGGGCAAGAACCTGGTGGGTGCCTTCCATCCACCGGCCGGAGTCCTGTGCGATCTGGCCGCCTTGGACTCGCTGCCGGTCAACGACTACGTCAGCGGCATGGCGGAGATCATCAAGGCGGGGTTCATCGCCGACCCGGCCATTCTCGATCTGGTGGAGGCGGATCCACAGGGCGCGCGGACGCCTGCCGGGCCGCACACGGCCGAGCTGATCGAGCGCTCCATCCGGGTCAAGGCCGAGGTCGTGTCCAACGACCTCAAGGAGTCCGGGCTGCGCGAGATCCTCAACTATGGGCACACCCTGGCCCACGCCATTGAGAAGAACGAGCGCTACAAGTGGCGGCACGGTGCCGCGGTGTCGGTCGGGATGGTCTTCGCCGCCGAACTGGGCAGGCTTGCCGGGCGTCTTGACGACGCGACCGCCGACCGCCACCGCTCGGTCCTGGAGTCCGTCGGGCTGCCGCTGACCTACCGCGGCGACCAGTGGCCCAAGCTCCTGGAGACCATGAAGGTCGACAAGAAGTCCCGCGGCAACCTGCTGCGCTTCATCGTCCTGGACGGGCTCGCCAAGCCGACCGTCCTGGAAGGCCCCGACCCGGCCGTGCTGCTCGCGGCGTACGGAGAGGTGTCCGCATGACCCGTCAGGTGCTGGTCCTCAACGGCCCCAACCTCGGGCGGCTCGGCTCCCGCGAGCCCGACGTCTACGGCGCGACCTCCTACGCGGGTCTGGTGGAGACGTGCCAGGAGCTCGGCAAGGAGCTCGGCTTCGACGTCGACGTCCGGGAGACGAACGACGAGGGCGAGATGATCCGCTGGCTGCACGAGGCAGCAGACGGTTCGATTCCGGTCGTTCTCAACCCCGGTGCCTTCACCCACTACTCGTACGGGATGCGTGACGCGGCCGCCCAGCGGACCGCGCCGCTGATCGAGGTGCACATCTCGAACCCGTACACGCGCGAGGCATTTCGGCACACGTCGGTGGTCGCGGCGGTCGCCAGCGGCACCGTCGCGGGCTTCGGTATCGGCTCCTACCGCCTCGCCCTGCGCGCGCTGGCCGAGGAATTGGCCGGCTGACGGGGGCACTTCGGTCCCTTCCCGGCCGTTGCCACTGTGGGGGCCGGAGGGGGCGCCTCCCGGCGGTGGCCGGGGGAGGTACCGTTCGGTAGCGAGGTGGCCGAACTGCCGCCTGACCAGCGTCAGTCGTACGAGACGGAGTGGCACCGGATGCAGCACGCAGTGGGGGCTCCGCTGCCGCCGCCCCACGGACCGGGGCAGGGACCGGCGGGATGGACACACAGCGCCCAGCACCAGGGACCTCACCCCGGCCCGCCGCACGGGTCACCCACGGGCCCTCCGCAGCACGCTCCGGCAGGACATCCGCCCGGCGCACCCGCCGGTCCTCCGCATCCTCCGCACGGGTCACCCGCGGGCCCTCCGCAGCACGCTCCCGCAGCGCCTCCGCCGGGGTCCCCGGCGCCCCATGGGCAGCCGCCCGCCCCCGGCTGGACCGGCTCCGTACCTCCGCACGCCCCCGCACCGCCCTCCCGCGACACGACCGGGCACATCCAGCTGCCGCCCGGCGGACCGGTTCCCATACCTGCCCCGCCACCGGCCGACAGCGGCACCGGAGCGACCACCCTGGCCGTCCTGCTGATCGGCCCGGCCGGCGCGGGCAAGACGACCGTGGCCCGTCACTGGGCCACCAGCCGCCGGGTCCCGACCGCGCACATCAGCCTCGACGACGTACGCGAATGGGTCTGCTCCGGCTTCGCCGACCCCCAGTCGGGCTGGAACGACCACTCCGAGGCCCAGTACCGGCTCGCGCGCCGCACCTGCGGCTTCGCCGCCCGGAACTTCCTGGCCAACGGAATCTCCTGCATCCTCGACGACGCCGTCTTCCCGGACCGGCCCGTCGTCGGGCTCGGCGGCTGGAAGCGCCATGTCGGCCCCGGGCTGCTGCCCGTCGTCCTGCTCCCCGGCCTGGAGATCGTGCTGGAGCGCAACGCCGAGCGCAGCGGCAACCGCCGTCTCTCGGACGAGGAGGTGGCCGGCATCCACGGCCGGATGGCCGGCTGGTACGGCTCCGGCCTGCCGATCATCGACAACTCCAAGTACGACGTGGAGACGACGGCACGGGTGCTCGACGACGTCCTGGCCCGTTCCATCGCCAGCCCGCCGAACTGGTAGTGGCAGCCGGGCGCACGCGCGTGCCACCCCGGTCGGACGCGCTGAACCGGCCGAGTCGCGCCCCCGCTCGTACGCTCGTGATATGTCAGAGGTGTTTGGAGCACGCCGCAGCCTGCTGCGCGCCCGGTGCGCGGCAACCGGCTGCGCGGCGGCCCTGGTCTCCCGCCCCGCCAATGTCCGCTATCTCGCCGGCGGAGCCCCGCCCGGCGCCGTACTGCTCATCGGACCCGGTGAAGACCTGCTGCTCTGCCCCAGTAAGCCCACGGGTGATCCCGCCGACGGCCGCCCCGACGAACAGCTGCGGCTGACCGTCCTGCCGTCCTCGGCCGGCGATCCGGCGGTCGCGGCCGCCGAGCTGACCAGAACGGCGGACGTGGAGTCGCTCGCCGTCGAGGAACACCATCTGACCGTTGCCAGGCACCGGGCGCTGGGCTCGGTCGCCCCCAGACTGCGTCTCGCCGATCTCGGTCTCGCCGTCGAGCAGCAGCGGATGGTCAAGGACGAGGACGAGATCGCCTGTCTGCGGATCGCGGCGGAGATCGCCGACCAGGCGCTCGGTGAGCTGCTGGAGTCGATCCTGGTGGGCCGTACCGAGCGGCATCTCGCCCTGGAGCTGGAGCGGCGGCTCGTCGACCACGGCGCCGACGGTCCCGCCTTCGCCACCTCCGTCGCCACCGGGATCAACGCCGGCCGCGGCGGCCATCGGCCCACCGACCGGAGGGTCGAGGAGGGAGACTTCCTGTCCGTCTGCCTCGGCGCCAACTATCGCGGGTACTGCTGCGAGATAGGGCGCACGTTTGTGATCGGGACGACCCCGGCGGACTGGCAGATCGAGCTGTACGACCTCGTCTTCGCCGCTCAGCGGGCTGGTCGGGAGGCTCTTGCCCCCGGCGCCGAGTGCCGCGATGTGGACCACGCGGCCCGCCAGATCCTGGACGCCGCAGGGCATGGAGAGGGCCTCGCAGCCCTCACCGGGCACGGTGTCGGGCTCGAAATCGACGAGGACCCGCAGCTGGGCCCTGCGGCCATGGGTAAACTGGACGCTTGTGTGCCGGTCACCGTCGAACCGGGGGTCCACCTCCCGGGCCGGGGCGGTGTCCGGATCGATGACACGCTCGTCGTGCGCCAGGTGGCGGACGGCGGACCCGAGCTACTCACCATTACGACCAAGGAGCTGCTCGCGCTCTAGCTCCGCTACGGCGCGCACCCTCGGTCCCACCAGCTTCAGTCCAGGAGATTCCGCAACCGTGGCTTCCACGAACGACCTCAAGAACGGCATGGTGCTCAAGCTCGACGGAGGCCAGCTCTGGTCCGTCGTCGAGTTCCAGCACGTCAAGCCCGGCAAGGGCCCTGCCTTCGTGCGCACCAAGCTCAAGAACGTGCTGTCCGGCAAGGTCGTCGACAAGACGTTCAACGCCGGCGTGAAGGTCGAGACGGCCACCGTCGACCGCCGCGACATGCAGTTCTCGTACATGGACGGCGAGTACTTCGTCTTCATGGACATGCAGACGTACGACCAGCTGATGGTCGACCGCAAGGCTGTCGGCGACGCCGCCAACTACCTGATCGAGGGCTTCACGGCCAGCGTCGCCCAGCACGAGGGCGAGGTGCTCTACGTCGAGCTGCCGGCCGCCGTCGAGCTGGTCATCCAGCACACCGAGCCGGGCGTCCAGGGCGACCGCTCCACCGGCGGCTCCAAGCCGGCCACGCTGGAAACCGGTTATGAGATCGGCGTCCCGCTCTTCATCACCACCGGTGAGAAGATCAAGGTCGACACCCGCTCCGGTGAGTACCTCGGCCGGGTGAACAGCTAACCGTGGCTGCCCGGAACAAGGCCCGTAAGCGCGCCTTCCAGATCCTCTTCGAGGCCGACCAGCGCGGTGAGTCCGTGCAGACGGTCCTCGCGGACTGGGTGCGGCACTCACGGTCCGACGACCGGCAGCCGCCGGTCGGCGAGTACACCATGGAGCTGGTCGAGGGGTACGCGCAGTACGCGGACCGCATCGACGACCTCATCGCCACCTACTCCGTCGGCTGGACCATCGACCGGATGCCGGTCGTCGACCGCAACATCATCCGGCTCGGTGCGTACGAGCTGGTGTGGGTGGACGAGACCCCGGACGCGGTGGTGATCGACGAGGCCGTGCAGCTTGCCAAGGAGTTCTCCACCGACGAGTCCCCGTCGTTCGTGAACGGCCTGCTCGGCCGCTTCAAGGACCTCAAGCCGAGCCTGCGCCGCGATCGCGACTAGGGCGCAGCCTGCTTCACCAGGCCCGAAGCCGAGGACGAACAGTCCTTGGCTTCGGGCCTCGTGCTTGTGCTGGCTGCCCCGTCGGGGCTCCGCTCCGAACGCCGCTCCTCAATCGCCGTAGGGGCTTGGTTTCCCGTCCGGTGGGAGAAACGCAGCGGAGGGCGAACCCGGAACAGCCGGGTTCGCCCTCCGACATGCCGCCGAGGTGACGGCGACGTGACGTTTCTCCTGAAGTGGCGTCAGCTCTCGTCGTGGGAGACTGCGCGCCGTGCGTCCGCGTCCAGAACGCCCCAGCTGATGAGCTGCTCGGTGAGGACCGACGGCGACTGGTCGTAAATGACGGCGAGGGTGCGCAGGTCGTCCTGGCGGATCGACAGCACCTTGCCGTTGTAGTCGCCGCGCTGGGACTGGATCGTGGCGGCGTAACGCTGGAGCGGGCCTGCCTTCTCCTGCGGCACATGGGCCAGGCGCTCCAGGTCCAGGACGAGCTTCGGCGGCGGCTCGGCCGCTCCGCCCGGCGTGGTGCCGGGAAGCAGTTCCTGCACCGGGACGCCGTAGAAGTCCGCCAGCTCGGCGAGACGCTGTACGGTCACGGCACGGTCGCCGCGCTCGTACGAGCCGACCACGACGGCCTTCCAGCGGCCCTGGGACTTCTCTTCCACTCCGTGGAGGGAAAGCCCCTGCTGGGTGCGGATGGCGCGGAGCTTGGCCCCGAGCTGTTTTGCGTATTCGCTGGACATATAGCTCCCCGGACGCTGTGACAACGTGCGGCTCCGCCGCGCGGCTGGTAACTCACTGTGAGGTTACGCAGCGTTACTTGGATGCGTCAAGCCGAATGGGTCCGGACCGGTATCCGCCGGGGGCGGGGCCGGGGCCCAGGCAAGGCCCTGGTAGCGTGGGTGGCGTAATTCCGACGTCCTTTAAGATCCGTCCCGTGAGGCGGAGAAGGAGGTCCGTTTCATAATGGACACGCACAACAGCTCCGATGTGGCGCGCCCCGTTCTCGAGGCTCCCGACATCGCGCGGGTACTGACCCGCATCGCCCACGAGATCGTCGAACGCGCCAAGGGTGCCGACGACGTGGTGCTCCTCGGCATTCCGACCCGCGGTGTGTTCCTCGCCCGCCGGCTGGCCGACAAGCTCGAAGAGATCACCGGCCGAAAGATCCCGGTCGGCTCCCTCGACATCACCATGTACCGCGACGACCTGCGCATGCGGCCCGCCCGCGCGCTGGCCCGCACCGAGATCCCCGGTGACGGCATCGACGGCCGGCTGGTCGTCCTCGTCGACGACGTTCTCTTCTCCGGCCGCACCATCCGCGCCGCACTCGACGCGCTGGGCGACATCGGCAGGCCGCGCGCCGTACAGCTCGCGGTCCTCGTCGACCGCGGCCACCGTGAACTCCCGATCCGCGCCGACTACGTCGGCAAGAACCTCCCCACGTCGCTGCGGGAGACGGTCAAGGTCCAGCTTGCCGAGGAGGACGGTCGCGACACCGTGCTGCTCGGTGTGAAGCAGACCGCTCCGGCCGGCGAGCAGTAGCACTTCTGCGCACGGACCCGGGGACCGGGGCCGTGCACACGCCTGCCCGCCCACGTTCCAGCGCCCCTCCACGACCCACGGAGCACCAGATGAAGCGTCACCTCATCTCGGCCGCCGACCTCACCCGCGACGACGCCGTCCTGATCCTCGACACCGCCGAGGAGATGGCCCGGGTCGCCGACCGGCCGATCAAGAAGCTGCCGACCCTGCGCGGCCGCACCGTCGTCAATCTCTTCTTCGAGGACTCGACGCGGACCCGGATCTCCTTCGAGGCCGCCGCCAAGCGGCTGTCCGCCGACGTCATCAACTTCTCGGCCAAGGGCTCGTCCGTCTCCAAGGGCGAGTCGCTGAAGGACACCGCGCTGACCCTGGAGGCGATGGGCGCGGACGCCGTCGTCATCCGGCACGGCGCCTCCGGCGCCCCCTACCGGCTCGCCACCTCCGGCTGGATCGACGGGGCGGTCGTCAACGCGGGCGACGGTACGCACGAGCACCCCACCCAGGCCCTGCTCGACGCCTTCACCATGCGCCGCCGCCTGGTGGGCCCCGACGCGGGCCTGGGACGCGATCTGGAAGGGCGCCGCATCACCATCGTCGGCGACGTACTGCACAGCCGGGTGGCCCGCTCCAACGTCCTGCTGCTGCACACCCTCGGCGCCCACGTCACCCTCGTCGCCCCGCCGACCCTGGTGCCGATCGGCGTCGAGAACTGGCCGTGCGAGGTCTCGTACGACCTGGACGACGTGCTTCCCAAGTCCGACGCGGTGATGATGCTGCGTGTGCAGCGCGAGCGGATGAACGCCGCCTTCTTCCCGACCGAGCGCGAGTACTCGCGCCGCTACGGCCTGGACGGCGACCGCATGGCCCGGATGCCCGAGCACGCGATCGTCATGCACCCCGGCCCGATGAACCGCGGCATGGAGATCACCGCGCAGGTCGCGGACTCCGACCGCTGTACGGCCGTCGAGCAGGTCGCCAACGGTGTGTCGACCCGGATGGCCGTCCTGTATCTGCTTCTGGGCGGCAACGAGTCCGCCATCAGCCCCACCCACGCGCGCACCGAGGAGAACAAGTAACCATGAGCAAGATCCTGATTCGTGGCGCGAAGGTGCTGGGCGGCGAGCCGCAGGACGTACTGATCGACGGCGAGACCATCGCCCGGGTCGGTACGGGTATCGAGGCGGGCGACGCCACCGTCATCGAGGCCGAGGGGAAGATCCTGCTCCCCGGTCTGGTCGACCTGCACACCCATCTGCGCGAGCCCGGACGTGAGGACTCCGAGACCGTCCTGACCGGCACCAAGGCGGCCGCTGTCGGCGGCTTCACCGCCGTACACGCCATGGCCAACACCTTCCCCGTCGCCGACACCGCCGGCGTCGTCGAGCAGGTCTGGCGGCTCGGCAAGCAGTCCGGCTACTGCGACGTACAGCCCGTCGGCGCCGTCACCGTCGGCCTGGAGGGCAAGAAGCTCGCCGAACTCGGCGCGATGCACGACTCCGCCGCCGGGGTGAAGGTCTTCTCCGACGACGGCAAGTGCGTCGACGACGCGGTGATCATGCGCCGCGCGCTGGAGTACGTGAAGGCCTTCGACGGCGTCGTCGCCCAGCACGCCCAGGAGCCCCGCCTCACCGAGGGCGCCCAGATGAACGAGGGCATCGTCTCCGCCGAGCTGGGGCTCGGCGGCTGGCCCGCCGTCGCCGAAGAGTCGATCATCGCCCGCGATGTCCTCCTCGCCGCCCATGTCGGCTCGCGCGTGCACATCTGCCACCTCTCCACCGCCGGCTCGGTCGAGATCGTCCGCTGGGCCAAGTCCAAGGGCTGGAACGTCACCGCCGAGGTCACCCCGCACCACCTGCTGCTCACCGACGAGCTGGTGCGTACGTACAACCCGGTCTACAAGGTGAACCCGCCGCTGCGTACCGAGGCCGACGTCCTGGCGCTGCGCGAGGCCCTCGCCGACGGCACCATCGACTGCGTCGCCACCGACCACGCCCCGCACCCGCACGAGGACAAGGACTGCGAGTGGGCCGCGGCCGCCATGGGAATGGTGGGCCTGGAGACCGCGCTCTCCGTCGTCCAGCAGACGATGGTCGACACCGGCCTCATCGACTGGGCGGGCGTCGCGGACCGGATGTCGTTCCGGCCTGCGAAGATCGGCCGCCTGGACGACCACGGCCGCCCCGTCTCGGCTGGCGAGCCCGCCAACCTCACCCTCGTCGATCCGGCATACCGTGGAGCCGTGGACCCCGCGGGCTTCGCCTCCCGCAGCCGCAACACCCCCTATGAGGGCCGTGAGCTGCCGGGACGCGTCACCCACACCTTCCTGCGGGGCCGGGCGACGGTCGTGGACGGGAAGCTGGCGTGACACCTGCACTGAGCAATCTGGCCGAAGTGGCTGCCGAACAGAAGTCGGCGGAAGTCACCGACTGGGCCGCGCGTCTCGGCTGGGTGGCCGGACTGGTGCTCTTCATCGCTTTCGTCTACTGGCTGATGCGCCAGGGATGGAAGTGGCGCGGCAGCCTCCAGTCCGACCTGCCCGCACTGCCCACCGCGCCCGAGGCGCAGGGCGAGGCGAAACTTGAACTGACCGGCCGCTACCACGGCTCCACGACCGCCGGACAGTGGCTCGACCGGATCGTCGCCCACGGCCTGGGCGTACGCAGCCGCCTCGAGCTCACGCTCACGGACGCCGGAGTGGCGGTCGTACGCCCCGGCGCGAGCGACTTCTTCATCCCCCGGGAAGCCCTGCGCGAGGCCCGGCTCGACAAGGGCATCGCCGGCAAGGTCCTTGCCGAGGGCGGACTGCTCGTCATCACCTGGGCGCACGGCGACAAGCTGATCGACTCCGGCTTCCGCTCCGACCGCGCGGCCGAGCACTCCGCCTGGGTCGAAGCCATCAACTCCATGAACCAGTTCCTTACGACGGAAGGCCCCGCACGATGACGACCTCCAATCCGGGGCACGCCTCGAAGAGGCAAGGGACTTCTCCCGCCGTACTTGTCCTGGAGGACGGCCGCACCTTCCGCGGCCGCGCCTACGGGGCCGTGGGGGAGACCTTCGGCGAGGCGGTGTTCAACACCGGCATGACCGGCTACCAGGAGACGCTCACCGACCCCTCGTACCACCGCCAGGTCGTCGTGATGACCGCCCCGCACATCGGCAACACCGGCGTCAACGACGAGGACGACGAGTCCAGGAAGATCTGGGTCGCCGGCTTCGTCGTACGCGACCCCGCCCGCGTGCCCTCCAACTGGCGCTCCCGGCGCTCCCTGGACGAGGAGCTCGTCAAGCAGGGAATCGTCGGCATCAGTGGCATCGACACCCGCGCGCTCACCCGCCATCTGCGCGAGCGCGGCGCGATGCGCGTCGGCATCTTCTCCGGCGAGGCGCTCGCCGGCGACGCCACGCTGCTGGCCCGTGTGATGGAAGCCCCCGAGATGAAGGGCGCCGACCTCTCCGCAGAGGTCGCCACCACCGAGGCGTACGTCGTGGAGGCGATCGGGAAGAAGAAGTTCACCGTCGCCGCACTCGACCTCGGCATCAAGGGCATGACCCCGCACCGCATGGCCGAGCGCGGCATCGAGGTGCATGTGCTGCCCGCCACCGCCACCGTCGAGGACGTGTACGCCGTCAACCCCGACGGTGTGTTCCTCTCCAACGGCCCCGGCGACCCGGCCACCGCCGACCTGACCGTGATCAAGGACGTCCTCGAGCGCAGGACCCCGCTCTTCGGCATCTGCTTCGGCAACCAGCTGCTCGGCCGCGCGCTCGGCTTCGGCACCTACAAGCTGAAGTACGGCCACCGCGGTATCAACCAGCCCGTTCAGGACCGCACCACCGGCAAGGTCGAGGTCACCGCGCACAACCACGGATTCGCCGTCGAGGCCCCGCTCGACAAGGTCTCCGACACCCCCTACGGACGCGCCGAGGTTTCCCACGTCTGCCTCAACGACAACGTGGTGGAGGGCCTGCAGCTGCTCGACCAGCCGGCCTTCAGCGTCCAGTACCACCCCGAGGCGGCCGCGGGCCCGCACGACGCCGCGTACCTCTTCGACCGTTTCGTCTCCCTGATGGAGGGCCAGCGTGCCTAAGCGCACCGATATCCAGTCCGTCCTGGTCATCGGCTCCGGCCCGATCGTCATCGGCCAGGCAGCCGAGTTCGACTACTCCGGCACCCAGGCCTGCCGCGTCCTCAAGTCCGAGGGCCTGCGCGTCATCCTGGTCAACTCCAACCCGGCGACGATCATGACCGACCCGGAGATCGCCGACGCCACGTACGTCGAGCCGATCACCCCGGAGTTCGTCGAGAAGATCATCGCCAAGGAGCGCCCCGACGCGCTGCTGCCCACCCTCGGCGGCCAGACCGCGCTCAACACCGCGATCTCCATGCATGAGCAGGGCGTCCTCGAGAAGTACGGCGTCGAGCTCATCGGCGCCAATGTCGAGGCGATCAACAAGGGCGAGGACCGCGACCTGTTCAAGGGCGTCGTCGAGGCCGTCCGCGCCAAGATCGGCCACGGCGAGTCCGCACGCTCGGTCATCTGCCACTCCATGGACGACGTCATCAAGGGCGTGGAGACGCTCGGCGGCTACCCCGTCGTCGTCCGCCCCTCCTTCACCATGGGCGGTGCCGGCTCCGGCTTCGCGCACGACGAGGACGAGCTGCGCCGGATCGCAGGACAGGGCCTCACGCTCTCCCCGACCACCGAGGTGCTCCTGGAGGAGTCCATCCTCGGCTGGAAGGAGTACGAGCTGGAGCTGATGCGCGACAAGAACGACAACGTCGTGGTCGTCTGCTCCATCGAGAACTTCGACCCCATGGGCGTGCACACCGGCGACTCGATCACCGTCGCCCCGGCGATGACACTGACCGACCGTGAGTACCAGCGGCTGCGTGACGTCGGCATCGCGATCATCCGTGAAGTCGGCGTGGACACCGGCGGCTGCAACATCCAGTTCGCCGTCAACCCCGACGACGGCCGGATCATCGTCATCGAGATGAACCCGCGCGTCTCCCGCTCCTCGGCGCTCGCCTCCAAAGCCACCGGGTTCCCGATCGCCAAGATCGCCGCCCGTCTCGCCGTCGGCTACACGCTCGACGAGATCCCCAACGACATCACCGAGAAGACCCCGGCGTCCTTCGAGCCCACGCTCGACTACGTCGTCGTCAAGGTGCCCCGCTTCGCCTTCGAGAAGTTCCCGTCCGCCGACGCCACCCTCACCACCACCATGAAGTCGGTGGGCGAGGCCATGGCCATCGGCCGCAACTTCTCCGAGGCACTCAACAAGGCCCTGCGGTCCCTGGAGAAGAAGGGCTCGCAGTTCGCCTTCACCGGGGAGCCGGGCGACAAGGCGGAGCTGCTCGAGACCGCGAAGGTCCCGACCGACGGCCGGATCAACACCGTCATGCAGGCCATCCGCGCGGGCGCCACCCCCGAAGAGATCTTCGACGCGACGAAGATCGACCCGTGGTTCGTCGACCAGCTCTTCCTGATCAAGGAGCACGCGGACGAGCTCGCCGCCGCCGAGAAGCTCGACCCCGAGCTGCTCGCGGACGCCAAGCGCCACGGCTTCTCCGACGCGCAGATCGCCGAGATCCGCGGGCTGCGCGAGGACGTCGTCCGCGAGGTCAGGCACGCGCTGGGCATCCGCCCGGTCTTCAAGACGGTCGACACCTGCGCCGCCGAGTTCGCAGCGAAGACCCCGTACTTCTACTCCTCGTACGACGAGGAGGGCGAGGTCGCGCCGCGCACCAAGCCCGCCGTGATCATCCTCGGCTCGGGCCCGAACCGCATCGGCCAGGGCATCGAGTTCGACTACTCCTGCGTCCACGCCTCCTTCGCGCTCAGCGATGCGGGCTACGAGACCGTGATGGTCAACTGCAACCCGGAGACCGTCTCCACCGACTACGACACCTCCGACCGGCTCTACTTCGAGCCGCTCACCCTGGAGGACGTGCTCGAGATCGTCCACGCCGAGACCCTCGCGGGCCCGATCGCGGGCGTCGTCGTCCAGCTCGGCGGCCAGACACCGCTCGGTCTCGCCCAGGCGCTCAAGGACAACGGCGTTCCGGTCGTCGGCACGTCGCCCGAGGCGATCCACGCCGCCGAGGACCGTGGCGCCTTCGGCCAGGTCCTTGCCGACGCCGGACTCCCGGCCCCCAAGCACGGCACCGCGACCACCTTCGCCGGGGCCAAGGCCATCGCCGACGAGATCGGCTACCCCGTCCTCGTACGCCCGTCGTACGTGCTGGGCGGGCGCGGCATGGAGATCGTGTACGACGAGATCCGCCTCGAGTCGTACATCGCCGAGTCCACCGAGATCAGCCCCACCCGACCCGTCCTGGTCGACCGGTTCCTCGACGACGCCATCGAGATCGACGTCGACGCGCTCTACGACGGCACCGAGCTCTACCTCGGCGGCGTGATGGAGCACATCGAGGAGGCCGGCATCCACTCCGGCGACTCGGCCTGCGCGCTGCCCCCGATCACGCTCGGCGGCTTCGACATCAAGCGGCTGCGCATCTCGACCGAGGCCATCGCCAAGGGTGTGGGCGTCCGCGGACTGATCAACATCCAGTTCGCGATGGCCGGCGACATCCTGTACGTCCTCGAGGCCAACCCGCGTGCCTCGCGCACCGTCCCCTTCACCTCGAAGGCGACGGCCGTACCGCTGGCGAAGGCCGCGGCCCGTATCTCGCTGGGCGCGACCATCGCCGAACTGCGCGCCGAGGGCATGCTCCCGGCGAACGGCGACGGCGGCACGCTCCCGATGGACGCGCCGATCTCCGTCAAGGAGGCCGTGATGCCCTGGTCGCGGTTCCGCGACATCCACGGGCGCGGCGTCGACACCGTCCTCGGCCCGGAGATGCGCTCCACCGGTGAAGTCATGGGCATCGACTCGGTCTTCGGCACGGCGTACGCCAAGTCGCAGGCCGGGGCGTACGGTCCGCTGCCCACCAAGGGCCGTGCGTTCATCTCCGTCGCCAACCGCGACAAGCGCTCGATGATCTTCCCGGCACGGGAGCTCGTCGCCCACGGCTTCGAACTGCTCGCCACGTCCGGCACGGCCGAGGTGCTCAAGCGCAACGGCATCAACGCCACCATCGTGCGCAAACAGTCCGAGGGCGCGGGACCGAACGGCGAGAGGACCATCGTCCAGCTCATCCACGACGGCGATGTCGATCTGATCGTCAACACGCCGTACGGCACCGGCGGCCGCCTCGACGGCTACGAGATCCGTACGGCGGCCGTGGCGCGATCCGTCCCGTGCCTGACGACGGTCCAGGCGCTCGCCGCCGCTGTCCAGGGCATCGACGCGCTCAACCGCGGCGATGTGGGAGTCCGTTCACTCCAGGAACACGCGGAACACCTGACCGCGGCCCGCGAGGCCTAGCAGCCAGGAGGGGGACACCGAAACCGGTGTCCCCCTCTGCGTGAGCCGTCCGATGAGCTGCCCGAGGAAAGCACCCATGTACAAACTCTTCTTCAACCTGGTCTTCAAGCGGATGGACCCGGAGCAGGCCCACTATCTGGCCTTCCGCTGGATCCGCCTCGCCGCCCGCATCCCGGTGCTGCGGACCTTCGTCGCCGCCGTCCTCGCGCCCCGCCACCAGGAGCTGCGGACCGAGGCGCTGGGCCTGCGGATGCACGGCCCCTTCGGCCTCGCCGCAGGCTTCGACAAGAACGCCGTCGCCATCGACGGCATGTCGATGCTCGGCTTCGACCACATCGAGATCGGCACCGTCACCGCACAGCCGCAGCCGGGCAACCCCAAGAAGCGGCTCTTCAGGCTCGTACCGGACCGTGCGCTGATCAACCGCATGGGGTTCAACAACGAGGGCTCGGCGGCCGTGGCGGAGCGTCTGGGGGCCCGCAGGGCCGTTTTCCGGACGACCGTCGGTGTCAACATCGGCAAGACGAAGGTCGTCCCGGAGGCCGAGGCGGTGGGCGACTACGTGACCTCGACGGAGCGCCTGGCGCGCCACGCCGACTACCTCGTGGTCAATGTCTCCTCCCCGAACACCCCCGGCCTGCGCAACCTCCAGGCCACCGAGTCCCTGCGCCCGCTTCTGACGGCCGTACGCGAGGCGGCCGACCGGAGCGTCACGGACCGCCGCGTCCCCCTCCTGGTCAAGATCGCACCGGACCTCGCCGACGAGGACGTCGACGCCGTCGCCGACCTCGCCCTCGAGCTGGGCCTGGACGGCATCATCGCCACCAACACCACCATCGCCCGGGACGGCCTGGGCCTGAAGTCGGACCCGGCGCTGGTGAAGGAGACGGGCGGCCTGTCGGGCGCGCCCGTCAAGGAGCGCTCACTGGAGGTCCTGCGCCGCCTGTACGCGCGCGTGGGCGACCGGATCACTCTGGTGGGGGTCGGCGGTATCGAGAACGCCGAGGACGCCTGGCAGCGCATCCTCGCGGGCGCGACGCTCGTCCAGGGCTACAGCGCGTTCATCTACGAGGGCCCCTTCTGGGGCCGGGCTGTCCACAAGGGCCTGGCCGCACGTCTGAAGGCCAGCCCGTACGCCACCCTCGCCGAGGCTGTCGGCGCCGAGACCAGGAAGGTGACCCAGTGAGTCCCGAACCCTTCGGCGCACGCCTGCGCCACGCCATGGACACCCGCGGGCCGCTCTGCGTCGGCATCGACCCGCACGCCTCGCTGCTGCACGCGTGGGGTCTGAACGACGACGTCGCGGGCCTGGAACGCTTCACGCGTACGGCCGTGGAGGCGCTGGCAGACCGGGTCGCCGTCCTCAAGCCGCAGTCGGCGTTCTTCGAGCGCTTCGGCTCGCGCGGCATCGCCGTGCTGGAGAAGGCCGTCGAGGAGGCGCGCGCCGCCGGTGCGCTGGTCCTGATGGACGCCAAGCGCGGCGACATCGGCTCCACGATGGGCGCGTACGCCGCGACCTACCTCCACAAGGACTCGCCGCTCTTCTCGGACGCCGTCACGGTCTCGCCGTACCTGGGCTTCGGCTCACTGCGCCCGGCGCTGGACGCGGCCGTGATCAACGGCTGCGGTGTCTTCGTCCTCGCCCTCACCTCCAACCCGGAGGGCGCCGAGGTGCAGCGCGCCACGGCCGCGGACGGGCGTTCGCTGGCCCAGCTGATGCTCGACCACATGGCCGCGGAGAACGCCGGCGCCGAGCCGCTCGGCCCGGTCGGCGCGGTCGTGGGCGCGACGCTCGGCGACGCGGGGGTGAATCTCGACATCAACGGCCCCCTGCTGGCCCCGGGCATCGGCGCCCAGGGCGCGACCCCGGCGGATCTGCCGGGCGTCTTCGGCGCGGCCGTCGGCAATGTCGTCCCGAGTGTCAGCCGGGGAGTGCTGCGGCACGGCCCGGACGTGGCCGCGCTGCGCGAGTCGGCGGAGCGGTTCGCGGCCGAGGTGCGCGAGGCGGTCTCGGGGGCGTAGTGCCCGCCACAGACCTCCGATGTACGCACCCGGAACGTGCCGTCGGCCACGCCGACCGGGTCCCTTGACACAATCTTGGCCGAAATCCCGGTCTTTTTGCCGGAAATGTCCCGGTCGGTCGATGCTGACCAGGACTTTTAGTCTGTTCTCGCTGACTGGAGCGGCCATGGCCGCTAGTCTCCGTCGAAGAGCGAACGCGCACTGTGTTGTTCGTTGCTCGCCTGGTGTGGGGCGACTAGGTTCCTCACCGGTCCGTATCCGACAGTTCGACATCCGAGGTGACGTAGGCGTGGCTCTTCCGCCCCTTACCCCTGAACAGCGCGCAGCCGCGCTCGAAAAGGCCGCCGCGGCTCGCCGGGAGCGGGCCGAGGTCAAGAATCGACTCAAGCACTCCGGCGCCTCGCTCCATGAGGTCATCAAGCAGGGCCAGGAGAACGACGTCATCGGCAAGATGAAGGTCTCCGCTCTGCTCGAGTCCCTGCCGGGCGTGGGCAAGGTCCGCGCCAAGCAGATCATGGAGCGGCTCGGCATCTCCGAGAGCCGCCGAGTGCGCGGTCTCGGCTCCAACCAGATCGCCTCTCTTGAGCGCGAGTTCGGCGGCGGCCCCGCCTGACGTTCTCGGGCACTCCCGAGAAGCTGGATAATCGCTGCATGGCAGCAGAGGTACGTCCGCGGCTGACCGTGCTCTCCGGCCCTTCTGGGGTCGGCAAGAGCACGGTCGTCGCCCATATGCGCAAGGTCCACCCCGAGGTATGGCTCTCGGTGTCGGCCACCACACGAAAGCCGCGCCCCGGCGAGCGCCACGGCGTTCAGTATTTCTTCGTCACCGACGAGGAGTTCGACAAGCTGATCGCCAATGGCGAGCTGCTGGAGTGGGCCGAGTTCGCGGGCAACCGCTACGGCACACCACGCCGTGCGGTCCTCGACCGCCTGGAGGCGGGCGAGCCCGTACTGCTGGAGATCGATCTCCAGGGCGCCCGGCAGGTCAAGGAGTCGATGCCGGAGTCGCAGCTGGTCTTTCTGGCCCCGCCGAGCTGGGAGGAACTGGTCCGTCGTCTCACCGGGCGCGGCACCGAGTCCGCCGAGGTCATCGAACGCCGGCTGGCGGTCGCCAAGGTCGAGCTGGCCGCCGAGTCCGAGTTCGATACCACCCTGGTCAACACCTCCGTCGAGGACGTGGCGCGTGAGCTGCTAGCCTTGATGGAAGTTGTCTGATCTTTTGTCCGATCTTTTTGCAAGTTCTTCGGAAGGCTAAGCGTGTCCTCCTCCATCACTGCGCCCGAGGGCATCATCAACCCGCCGATCGACGAGCTGCTCGAGGCTACTGACTCGAAGTACAGCCTCGTGATCTACGCGGCCAAGCGCGCGCGCCAGATCAACGCGTACTACTCGCAGCTCGGTGAGGGCCTGCTCGAGTACGTCGGTCCGCTGGTGGACACCCACGTCCACGAGAAGCCGCTCTCGATCGCCCTGCGTGAGATCAACGCGGGTCTGCTGACCTCGGAGGCCATCGAGGGCCCGGCTCAGTAGGTTCTACGCTCTTCACCACAGGCCCGGCGGCACATCCGCCGGGCCTGTGGTGTGTCATGGGGGAGTACGCATCCGAGTGCGGGGAGACGCAGCAGTGTCACTGGACAAGCCGAAGGTCGTTCTGGGTGTCAGCGGGGGCATCGCCGCGTACAAGGCGTGCGAGCTGCTGCGGAGGCTGACGGAGTCGGGCCATGACGTGCAGGTCGTGCCGACCGCCTCGGCGCTGCACTTCGTCGGCGAGGCGACCTGGTCGGCGCTCTCCGGCCACCCCGTCTCGACCGAGGTCTGGTCCGATGTCCACGACGTCCCGCACGTACGGATCGGGCAGCACGCCGACCTGGTCGTGGTCGCCCCCGCCACCGCCGACATGCTCGCCAAGGCGGCCCACGGCCTGGCCGACGACCTGCTCACCAATACGCTGCTGACCGCCCGCTGTCCGGTGGTCTTTGCACCCGCGATGCACACCGAGATGTGGGAGCACCCCGCCACCCAGGAGAACGTCGCGACGCTGCGCCGCCGCGGAGCCGTCGTCATCGAGCCCGCGATCGGGCGGCTGACCGGCGTCGACACCGGCAAGGGCCGGCTGCCGGAGCCGGGCGAGATCTTCGAGGTCTGCCGCCGCGTGCTCGCCCGCGGCACAGCCACCCCGGACCTCGCGGGCCGGTATGTGGTCGTCAGCGCCGGCGGCACCCGTGAGCCGCTCGACCCGGTCCGATACCTGGGCAACCGTTCCTCCGGCAAGCAGGGGTACGCCCTGGCCCGTACCGCCGCGGCCCGCGGCGCCCGGGTCACGCTCATCGAGGCCAACACCGGGATCCCGGACCCGGCGGGCGTCGACGTGGTGCACGTCGGTACGGCGGTCCAGCTGCGCGAGGCCGTGCTCAAGGCCGCGGCGGACGCCGACGCGGTGGTGATGGCCGCGGCCGTCGCGGACTTCCGCCCCGCCGCGTACGCCGCCGGAAAGATCAAGAAGAAGGACGGCCAGGAGCCCGCTCCGATCGTGCTGGTCCGTAACCCGGACATCCTCGCCGAGATCTCCACCGAGCGGTCCCGCCCGGCCCAGGTGATCGTCGGCTTCGCCGCGGAGACCGACGACGTCCTCGCCAACGGCCGTGACAAGCTGCGCCGCAAGGGCTGCGACCTCCTCGTGGTCAACGAGGTGGGGGAGCGCAAGACTTTCGGCTCCGAGGAGAACGAAGCCGTCGTACTCGCGACGGACGGCAGCGAGACGCCGGTGCCGTACGGCCCCAAGGAATCCCTCGCGGACACGGTCTGGGATCTGGTCGTCCCACGGCTCGGATGAATTCTTGGTGTCGCCGGAGCGGACGGGCGAATCTGGAGCAAATCCGGTGAATTTGCTCAGGATCGAGCCGTATCGTCGTATCCTTTGCCGTTGGACCACAGGTCACGCGACTTCCATGGAGCGAGACGGGTTGTCCCACGGTGGAACACGACCGATAAACTGGCCGTGGAACGTCGCGGGGCGCAGCCCCCGGCCGGTCCGCCAATGATCAGCCAGCAGCCGCTGCAACCCCAGGGAGCGATGTGTCCCGCCGTCTCTTCACCTCGGAGTCCGTGACCGAGGGTCACCCCGACAAGATCGCTGACCAGATCAGCGACACGATTCTCGATGCGCTTCTGCGGGAGGACCCGACCTCCCGGGTCGCCGTGGAGACGTTGATCACCACCGGTCTGGTGCATGTCGCCGGCGAGGTGACGACCAAGGCGTACGCCGACATCCCCAACCTCGTGCGCAACAAGATCCTCGAGATCGGCTACGACTCCTCGAAGAAGGGCTTCGACGGCGCGTCCTGCGGCGTCTCGGTCTCCATCGGCGCGCAGTCGCCGGACATCGCACAGGGTGTCGACACCGCGTACGAGAAGCGTGTCGAGGGCGACGAGGACGAGCTCGACAAGCAGGGCGCGGGCGACCAGGGCCTGATGTTCGGTTATGCCTGTGACGAGACGCCCGAGTTGATGCCGCTGCCGATCCACCTGGCGCACCGGCTCTCCCGCCGTCTGTCGGAGGTCCGCAAGAACGGGACCATCCCGTATCTGCGTCCGGACGGCAAGACGCAGGTCACCATCGAGTACGACGGTGACAAGGCGGTCCGTCTGGACACTGTGGTCGTCTCCTCGCAGCACGCGTCCGACATCGACCTGGACTCGCTGCTGGCTCCAGACATCCGTGAGTTCGTTGTCGAGCACGTGCTGAAGCAGCTGATCGAGGACGGCATCAAGCTGGACACCGATGGCTACCGGCTGCTGGTCAACCCGACCGGTCGTTTCGAGATCGGCGGCCCGATGGGTGACGCCGGCCTGACCGGCCGCAAGATCATTATTGACACGTACGGGGGCATGGCCCGCCACGGTGGTGGCGCGTTCTCGGGCAAGGACCCGTCCAAGGTCGACCGCTCGGCCGCCTACGCCATGCGCTGGGTCGCCAAGAACGTGGTGGCGGCCGGTCTGGCCTCGCGCTGCGAGGTCCAGGTCGCGTACGCCATCGGCAAGGCCGAGCCGGTCGGACTCTTCGTGGAGACCTTCGGCACCGCCACGCTGGAGGTCGACAAGATCGAGCAGGCCATCGCGGAGGTCTTCGACCTGCGTCCGGCCGCGATCATCCGCGACCTCGACCTGCTGCGCCCGATCTACGCGCAGACGGCTGCGTACGGCCACTTCGGCCGCGAGCTGCCGGACTTCACCTGGGAGCGCACCGACCGCGTGGAAGCCCTGCGCAAGGCCGCGGGCCTGTAAGTCACGTTCGCCTCGACGGCCCCGGACCGGTTCGGTCCGGGGCCGCCGTGTGTGCCGGACCGACTCCGTGGCGGGCCGGGGCCATACGGCCCCGGGCTGCCGCCGGTCCGGTGGTCCAGTGGTCCAGTGGTCCGGAGACCGGTGTGGCCGAGTGGTCCGGGGCGGACGCGCCCCTCGGGGCGTGAGCGATCCGCAGCCGGTGTGATCTCGGGCGCGCCGCTCTGTCAGTGGTGTCTGGTAGGAATTTGGCTGTGAGCAGCGACAACGAGCAGCCCGAAGAGCCTGCCGCCGGTGGGCCGGAGCAGCTTGCTCTCATCCGGGAGACCGTCCGGAAGGCCAAGGTGCCCAAGGCCAAGCCGCGCACATGGCGCGGGGCCGCGCTGGCCAAGGAGCTGCCCGTTGCGCGGGTCATGGTCAACAAGGGCGTACTCCATCTCGACCAGTACTTCGACTACGCCGTACCGGAGGAGCTGGACGCGGACGCGCAGCCCGGGGTGCGGGTGCGGGTGCGGTTCGGCGCCGGGGGGCACCGGGTGCGCGACGGGCGGCGTGAGGGCGGCGGGCTGATCGACGGCTTTCTGATCGAGCGGCGTGCCGAGACGGACTACGGGGGCGCGCTTGCCGCACTCGCCTATGTCGTCTCGCCCGAGCCGGTCCTCAGCCCGGAGATGCTCGCTCTCGCCCGCGCGGTCGCCGATCGTTACGCGGGAAGCCTGGCGGACGTGCTGCAGCTCGCCGTACCGCCGAGGAACGGACGGGCCGAGTCCAAACCGTCGCCCGAGCCGCTGCCTCCGCCCGCCGCACCCGAAGCGGGGAGCTGGGGGCGGTACGGCCGCGGAGCGGCGTTCCTGGAGGCGCTTGCGGGCGGGGGCGCGCCCCGGGCCGTATGGACGGCGCTGCCCGGGCCGCACTGGCCCGACGAGCTGGCGCGGGCCGTCGCGGCGACACTCGCCTCCGGGCGGGGCGCGCTGGTGGTCGTGCCCGACGGGCGGCGCGCGGCGCGGGTCGACGCCGCGCTCACCGCGCTGCTGGGGGAGGGGCGGCACGCCGTGCTGACCGCCGAGTCCGGCCCCGAGAAGCGGTACCGCCAGTGGCTGGCGGTGAGACGGGGATCGGTGCGGGCCGTTGTCGGGACCCGTGCCGCGATGTTCGCTCCCGTGCAGGATCTCGGACTCGTCGCGATCTGGGACGACGGCGACTCGAGCCACAGCGATGAGAACGCGCCGTTCCCGCATGTGCGGGAGGTGCTCGAGCTGCGGGCCACGCACGACACGTGCGGTTTCCTGCTGGGCAGTACGAGCTGCACGGTGGAGGCGGCCCAGCTCGTGGAGAGCGGGTGGGCGCTGCCGCTGATCGCCGACCGCGAGCAGGTGCGCAGTGCCGCGCCCCTCGTGCGTACCGTCGGGGACGCAGAGCTGGCCAGGGACGAGGCGGCGCGCGCGGCGCGGCTGCCGAGCCTGGCCTGGCAGGCCGTACGGGACGGGCTGAAGACCGGGCCCGTGCTGGTGCAGGTGCCCCGGCGCGGCTATGTGCCCAGGCTCGCCTGCGAACGGTGCCGTACGCCCGCCCGGTGCCGGCACTGTGCCGGACCGTTGGAGGCGCCGGACGAGCGCGATCTGCGGTGCGGCTGGTGCGGGAGCGGAGCGCCGGGCTGGCACTGCGACGCGTGCGGGAGTACGCGGCTGCGCGCCCGGATCGTGGGGGCGCGCCGTACGGCGGAGGAGCTGGGGCGTGCCTTCCCTGCGGTCCAGGTCCGGACCTCGGGCCGGGACCATGTGCTGGACAGTGTGCCGGGGCGGCCCGCGCTGGTGGTGAGCACGCCGGGCGCGGAGCCCGTCGCGGAGGGCGGGTACGCGGCCGCGCTGCTGCTCGACGGCTGGGCGATGCTGGGGCGGCCGGACCTGCGGGCCGGCGAGGAGGCGCTACGACGCTGGATGGACGCCGCCTCGCTGGTGCGGGGGCAGAGCGAGGGCGGCACGGTGGTGATCGTCGCCGAGCCGACCCAGCGGCCCGTCCAGGCGCTGGTGCGCTGGGACCCGGTCGGGCACGCACAGCGCGAGCTGGCGGAGCGGGCCGAGCTGGGTTTCCCGCCGGTGTCGCGGATGGCGGCGGTGACGGGCAGGGCGGAGGCGATCGCGGCGTTCGTGGCGGGCGCCGGACTGCCGGGCGACGCGGAGGTGCTCGGCCCGGTGCCGCTCCCGGTCACCGACCCGGGCAGACCCCGCAGACCCGGTGACCCCCCGGTGGGCGAGGTGTGGGAACGGGCGCTGCTGCGGGTGCCACCGGGCAGCGGGGCGGCGCTCGCCGCGGCACTGAAATCGGCACAGGCGGCCCGGCTGGCGCGCGGTGGAGCAGACCCGGTACGCATCAGGATCGACCCGCCGGACATCGGCTGACGGGGCCGGGAGTCGGTGACCGGGGCCGGATGGTCGCCGTGGTACGGAGCGGGCGCTCGGGCGATGCGGTGGGAACGGGGGGCTCGGGCGATGCGGTGGGAACGGCGCTGGGACGACGAGAGGGGAACGGCCCTCGGACGACGCCGCGACGTCTCTGAGGCGAGTCCGCCCGCCCGGGCGGCAGGTGTGCGGGACCGGCCGGCTCCCGCGGGCTGTGCCCTCGCCTGCCCGCCGCACCTCGGGGGAGACCCGAGCCGCGCACAGCAAGGGGCTGCCCCCGCCCGGGTCGGGCAGGGGCAGCCAGGGGAGGTCAGCCGTTGCGCGGGCCGGGGAAGGCACTCGGGCGGGCCTCCTCGCGGAGGGACTGGCTGATCGCTGTCGGCTGGGGCGGCATCGTGCGGGCCGCGGGGACGGCAGGCAACCCGGGGCCGACCGGCAGGGTGCGGGTCGTCGTCGCCTCCGTGTCATGGTCCACCTCGGCCGTCCCGGGCTGCTGCGTGGCCCGGCGCGCGCCGTAACGGCGGTGCACCGCCTGCTTGGTGACCCCGAGCGCCGAGCCCACCGCGTCCCACGAGAAGCCCAGCGAACGGTCGAAGTCCACCGCCGCCGTCACCAGTGTCTCGACGCTGTCCCGCAACTCCTGCGCAAGACGGACGGTCGGGGCCGGGGCCCTGCCGTAGACGACGAAGCCCGTGGACGGGCCTGAGCGGCGCGGGCGGTAGACATTGCCCAGCTGGGCGGTGAGTGTGCGCAGAGCGTCCACCTGCCGGCGGACCCGCTCGATGTCCCGCACCAACAGGTGCAGGCTTGCCCGGGCTTGGGCGTCGTGGGTTGCGTGGTCGGCCATTGACAAGCCTCTCGAACCGGCGTTGAAAAGGGGTCGGGCCGCATCACGGGCGGCCCGCTTCGGTCAATCTCTCTTGACCAACGCTCAACCGGGCGATGTGGTCACGCTGCGGGGGCGTATGGGCATACGCGCGGGGCGCACGGTCTTCCGTACGCCCCCTGCCGTCAGGGCCCATAGACTGGTGCGCTGCCCGTCACCGTACGGGCCGGCAGCTACCAGCACGCACCAGCCTGAGAGGCAGTCAGCCACCGATGAAGCTCGTCTTCGCAGGCACCCCCGAGGTCGCCGTACCCGCCCTGGACGCACTGATCGCCTCCGACCGCCACGAGGTGGCCGCCGTCGTCACCCGGCCGGACGCTCCCGCCGGACGCGGCCGCCATCTGGTGGCCAGTCCGGTCGCCCGGCGAGCCGAAGAGGCCGGGATCGAGGTGCTCAAGCCGGTCAAGCCGCGGGACGAGGAGTTCCTGGCGCGGCTGCGCGAGATCGGCCCCGACTGCTGCCCGGTCGTCGCCTACGGTGCGCTGCTGCCCAAGGTGGCCCTGGACGTCCCCGCCCGCGGCTGGGTCAATCTGCACTTCTCGCTGCTGCCCGCCTGGCGCGGCGCCGCACCCGTCCAGCACGCCATCCTGTCGGGAGACGAGATGACGGGCGCGTCCACCTTCCTGATCGAGGAAGGGCTCGACTCGGGCCCGGTCTACGGTGTGATCACCGAGAACGTACGGCCCACCGACACCAGCGGTGACCTGCTCACCCGGCTTGCCTTCGCCGGCTCCGGACTGCTCGCCGCGACCATGGACGGCATCGAGGACGGGACGCTGCAGGCCGTTCCGCAGCCGGCCGAGGGCATCACGCTCGCGCCGAAGATCACCGTCGAGGACGCCCATGCGGACTGGAAGTCTCCGGCGCTGCGCGTCGACCGCGTCGTCCGCGGCTGCACGCCCGCGCCCGGCGCGTGGACGGTGTTCCGCGGAGAGCGGCTCAAGCTGATCCAGACGGCGCTGGTGCCGGACCGCACGGGCCTGGCGCCCGGTGAGCTCGCCGCGGGAAAGAACAACGTGTACGTCGGTACGGGATCGCACGCCGTCGAGCTGCTCTGGGTCCAGCCGCAGGGCAAGAAGCCGATGCGCGCCGCGGACTGGGCGCGCGGGGTGCGGATCGCCCCGGGCGAGGCTGTGGGCGCCGCCGACGTAGGCTGAGGGAGTTCGACCTTTTCACCGAGGCGCCGAGGCAGCTGTCGGGCGCAGCGCTCCTCGGAATGACACAGCAAAGCGGAGCACCTTTGAACGAGCAGGCACGTCCCCGTACCCCGAAGCCGTACCGCCGCCCCAAGAAGGATCCCGTACGGATCCTCGCCTTCGAGGCGCTGCGAGCAGTCGACGAGCGGGACGCGTACGCGAATCTCGTGCTGCCGCCGCTGTTGAAGAAGGCCCGGGAGAAGGACGACTTCGACGGGCGGGACGCGGCGCTCGCCACCGAGCTGGTGTACGGAACGCTGCGCCGCCAGGGGACGTACGACGCCATCATCGCGGCGTGCATCGACCGGCCGCTGCGCGAGGTCGACCCACCGGTGCTCGATGTGCTCGCGCTCGGCGCGCACCAGCTGCTCGGGACCCGGATCCCGACGCATGCCGCGGTGTCGGCGAGTGTGGAGCTGGCGCGGGTGGTGCTCGGCGACGGGCGGGCGAGGTTCGTCAACGCCGTACTGCGGAAGATCGCGCAGCACGACCTCGACAGCTGGCTGGAGCGCGTCGCACCGCCCTACGACGAGGACGCCGAGGACCATCTGGCCGTGGTGCATTCGCATCCGCGCTGGGTGGTCTCCGCCCTGTGGGACTCGCTGGGCGGCGGGCGCGCCGGGATCGAGGACCTGCTGGAGGCCGACAACGAACGGCCCGAGGTGACGCTGGTCGCCCGGCCCGGCCGCTCCACGACCGATGAGCTGTTCGACATGCTCGGCGAGGAGTCCGGGCTGCCGGGGCGCTGGTCGCCGTATGCCGTGCGGCTGGCCGAGGGCGGCGAGCCCGGTGCCATCGAGGCCGTACGGGACGGCCGGGCCGGAGTCCAGGACGAGGGCAGCCAGCTCGTCGCCATCGCCCTGGCCAACGCACCGCTGGAAGGGACCGACGGGCGCTGGCTCGACGGGTGCGCGGGTCCCGGCGGCAAGGCCGCGCTGCTGGCCGCGCTCGCCGCGGGGCGGGGGGCGTCGCTGCTGGCCTCCGAGAAGCAGCCGCACCGTGCGCGGCTGGTCGAGCGGGCACTGGCCGGCAACCCCGGCCCGTACCAGGTCATCGCCGCCGACGGCACCCGTCCGCCCTGGCGTCCCGGCTCCTTCGACCGCGTACTCGTCGACGTCCCGTGCACGGGGCTCGGCGCGCTCAGGCGGCGTCCGGAGGCCCGGTGGCGGCGGCGCCCCGAGGACCTGGAGGGCTTTGCGCCGCTGCAACGCGCCCTGCTGCGCGAGGCGTTGCAGGCCGTACGGATCGGGGGAGTAGTGGGGTACGCGACGTGTTCGCCGCATCTCGCCGAGACCCGGGTGGTCGTCGAGGACGTGCTCAAGGGGCGCGCCGGCCCGGCCGCCGAGGCCGAGTGGGTGGACGCCAGGCCGCTGATGCCGGGCGTTCCCGCGCTGGGCGACGGGCCCGACGTCCAGCTGTGGCCGCATCTGCACGGCACGGACGCGATGTACCTGGCGCTGCTGCGGCGCACCGCCTAGGGCGCTGAGCCGACGGCGGTGTGGGTTCTGGGATGAATGACCCTTTCTCATTCCTGGTGGCCCCTGTCCGACCCATGGGCCACCGGCAGGAGACGAACGCGCGTACACGGTCTCACTCGCGGAGTTCTTGGGGTCGGTGCGTACGGGCATGGCGTGTCAGCGTGAACTTCGGAGCGAGGCCGGCGGCTTGCGGTCGTCGGTTCACCGCGCCCCGTAGTGCCAGCGGGGCGCACGTCTGCTGGCGTTGAGTCGGTCTCGATGAGACTGCCCCGCCCCGCCCCGCTCGGCCCCGTTCCCGCACCACCTTCGGCAGCCGCTCGGACTGTCCCGTCCGCAGCAGCACGGTGAGCGTCTCACCCCACCCCGGCCCGGTCCTCAACACCCCACGCATACACGTGAACCGGGCAGATCGCAGCTTTCTGCAACACGCTTCAGGCGCAGGTCGGGCACAGCCCGTGGTAGGTGATCTCGACCTCGGACACCGTGAAGCCGAACCTTTCCTCCGCCGGGAGGTCGTCCAGCGGACTGCCGGTCGGGTGGACATCGCGGATGGTGCCGCAGTGGGAGCACACCAGGTGCTGGTGCGGGTGGTGTGCGTTGGGGTCGTAGCGCTTGGCGCGGCCGTTGGTGGAGACCTCTGTGACCTCACCGAGGGAGACCAGCTCGCCCAGGGCGTTGTAGACGGTCGCGCGGGAGATCTCGGGCAGCCGCTGTGCCGCGCGGGCGTGCACCTCGTCGGCCGTGAGATGCACGTGGTCGCCGTCGAGGACCTCCGCAACGACACGCCGCTGGGAGGTCATCCGCCAGCCACGCCTTCGCAGTCGCTCCAGCAGGTCACTCATATCGGTTCACCTGTTCAGGTATTCGGGCTCGGTGGCGTACCCGAAGCCGGCCGGTGGACGTCCGGGTTCCTCTTGGATGCGGGCTTGGCGTGCTTATTGACTTGGACTCTGTCCATCGTAGGATCGGTTCCGGCAATAGCCAAGGGACAGGAAGACTCCAGTGCGGCAGGAGACAGAGACGTGCCGGGACCATCACCGAGGAGCTCGCGGTGCCGACCTGCGGGTGACGGCCGCCCGCGCCGCGCTTCGCGGGACCGTCAGGGACGGTGACCACCTCGGCGTCGAGGCAATCGGCTCCGGCGTGCGCGATCGCATGTCTTCCTGCACGTCGTGTGAGGCCCTTCACGCGCTCACGGTGGCGGGACTCGTACGCCGCATCCAACTGGCCGGCAGCCCGGCCCGGTTCGAAGGAAGGCGTCGTGTGGTCGCTGACGTCGACTGCGCGGCCGGCGAGCCCCCTGGCTGACCGCGTCCGAGGACCACGGCTTCTCGATCGACGAGGCCGAGGTCACCTGCTGGGGTCCGTGCCCCGGCTGCTCCACCGCCCACAGTTCCTGAGCAATGCGATCCGCCCAGTCCGGAAGGATTCCCATGTCTGAGAACCATGATGCAATCGTCACAGACGCGAAAACGGAGGGCGCAGGTGGCTGCCCGGTCGCGCACGGGCGCGCCACGCACCCGACTCAGGGCGGCGGAAACCGCCAGTGGTGGCCGGAGCGGCTCAATCTGAAGATCCTCGCCAAGAACCCCACCGTGGCCAACCCCCTCGGCGAGGAGTTCGACTACGCGGAGGCGTTCAAGACCCTCGAACTCCCGGCAGTGAAGCAGGACATCGCGGAGGTGCTGACGACCTCGCAGGAGTGGTGGCCCGCCGACTTCGGCCACTACGGCCCGTTCATGATCCGGATGGCGTGGCACAGCGCGGGCACCTACCGGATCAGCGACGGCCGCGGCGGCGGCGGGGCAGGCCAGCAGCGCTTCGCTCCCCTCAACAGCTGGCCGGACAACGGGAACCTCGACAAGGCCCGCCGCCTGCTGTGGCCGGTCAAGAAGAAGTACGGCCAGAGCCTCTCGTGGGCCGACCTCATGATCCTCGCCGGTAATGTCGCCCTGGAGTCGATGGGCTTCGAGACCTTCGGCTTCGGCGGCGGTCGTGCGGACGTCTGGGAGCCCGACGAGGACGTCTACTGGGGTCCCGAGACCACCTGGCTCGGCGACGAGCGTTACACGGGCGACCGGGAGCTGGAGAACCCCCTCGGCGCGGTCCAGATGGGCCTCATCTACGTCAACCCGGAGGGCCCGAACGGCAACCCGGACCCGCTCGCCGCGGCCCGCGACATCCGTGAGACATTCCGCCGGATGGCGATGAACGACGAGGAGACGGTCGCCCTGATCGCGGGCGGTCACACCTTCGGCAAGACCCACGGTGCGGGCCCTGCGGACAGTGTGGGCGCCGACCCCGAGGCCGCCTCGATCGAGGAGCAGGGCCTCGGCTGGAAGAACGCCTACGGCACCGGCAAGGGTGGCGACACGATCACCAGCGGTCTCGAGGGTATCTGGACGAACACCCCGATCGCGTGGGACAACACCTTCTTCGAGATCCTGTTCGGCTACGAGTGGGAGCAGTTCAAGAGCCCCGCCGGCGCGCACCAGTGGAGGCCGAAGGGCGGCGCCGGGGCGGGTATTGTCCCCGACGCCCACGACGCGTCGAAGAGCCACGCCCCGACGATGCTGACGACCGACCTCTCGCTCCGGTTCGACCCGGCCTACGAGCAGATCTCGCGGCGCTTCCTCGAGAACCCCGACGAGTTCGCGGACGCCTTCGCCCGCGCGTGGTTCAAGCTGACCCACCGTGACATGGGCCCGATCGTGCGCTACCTCGGCCCTGAGGTGCCGACCGAGACGCTGCTGTGGCAGGACCCCCTCCCCGCCGTGACGCACGAGCTTGTCGACGCCGAGGACATCGCCTCCCTCAAGAGCCGGATCCTCGCCTCGGACCTGTCGGTGTCCCAGCTCGTGTCCACCGCGTGGGCGTCGGCCTCGTCCTTCCGCGGCAGCGACAAGCGCGGCGGCGCCAACGGTGCGCGCATCCGCCTCCAGCCGCAGAGCGGGTGGGAGGTCAACGACCCCGACCAGCTGGCGACGGTGCTGCGCACCCTGGAGGGGATCCAGCAGGCCTTCAACGCCGCCCAGACCGGCGGCAAGCAGATCTCGCTCGCCGACCTGATCGTGCTCGCCGGTGGTGCGGCCGTCGAGCAGGCCGCCAAGGACGCCGGTTCCCACGTCGAGGTCCCCTTCACGCCGGGTCGCGCGGACGCGTCGCAGGAGCAGACCGACGTGGACTCGTTCGCCGCGCTCGAGCCGACCGCCGACGGGTTCCGCAACTACCTCGGGAAGGGCAACCGGCTGCCGGCCGAGTACCTGCTGCTCGACCGGGCGAACCTGCTGACCCTGAGCGCCCCCGAGCTGACGGTTCTCGTCGGCGGCCTCCGCGTGCTGGGCGCGAACCACCAGCAGTCGCCGCTCGGTGCGTTCACCACGACCCCTGGGTCCCTGACCAACGACTTCTTCGTCAACCTGCTCGACCTGGGCACGACGTGGAAGGCGACGTCCGAGGACGCGAACACGTTCGAGGGTCGCGACGCCGCCACGGGCGAGGTCAAGTGGACCGGCAGCCGTGCCGACCTCGTCTTCGGGTCGAACTCCGAGCTGCGCGCGCTCGCGGAGGTCTACGCGAGCGATGACGCGAAGGGGAAGTTCGTGAACGACTTCGTCGCGGCGTGGGTCAAGGTGATGAACCTCGACCGGTTCGACCTCGTCTGATCATGACGTCCGGGTCGGCCCGCGCCGGCCGACCCGGACGTCCTCGGTCCGTGGAAGATGCCGGCCCCGTGAGCCGCCGAAGACCGAGCGGCTCGCTGCCGAAATCCCCGAGAGACCGACCAGGATGGTGAGACAGATCAGGTGGCGCTGCCGGGCAGCCACGAGGCCGCGTCACTGTCCGGGCATCGCTAAGCGTCCTGGGTGTCGGTGAGCCCGGAGGCCGGCGGCAAGGCGAGCACCGTCACTACCAGCCACAGCACGACCACGATGCACGTGCTGCGCCGCCCGCAGACGAGATGCGCCACGCCTCGGCGTAGCGGTCGATGAAGCTCCTGCGCCCGCCATGGCGCCCCCAACAGCCCCTCATGCGAGCCCCTCATGGTGGGCCGAATTGCCGGGATCGTGCGGAGTGTACGGATCCCGAGGGTCTCTGGTCCGTACCGAGGGACGTACCGGGGAGGGGAAGAGCCGCGGAACATGGCAGGCTTGGCCCATGGCCGTTCAGATCAGTCCCAGCATCCTCTCCGCAGACTTCTCTCGCCTGGCGGAGGAGGCGAAGGCCGTCGACGGCGCCGACTGGCTCCATGTCGACGTGATGGACAACCACTTCGTGCCCAACCTCACCCTGGGCGTGCCGGTCGTGGAATCGCTCAGCCGGGCGACGGACACCCCGCTGGACTGCCATCTGATGATCGAGGACCCCGATCGGTGGGCTCCGCAGTACGTCGAGGCGGGGGCCGGATCCGTCACCTTCCATGTCGAGGCGGCGGCCGCACCCGTGCGGCTGGCGCGCGAGATCCGCGCCAAGGGCGCCCGCGCCTCGATGGCACTCAAGCCCGCCACCCCCATCGAGCCGTACGAGGACCTGCTCCCCGAGCTCGACATGCTGCTGATCATGACCGTGGAGCCGGGCTTCGGCGGCCAGGCGTTCCTCGACATCATGCTGCCGAAGATCCGCCGCACCCGTGAGCTGATCTCCAAGCACGGCCTGGAGCTCTGGCTGCAGGTTGACGGCGGAGTCTCGGTCTCCACCATCGAACGATGTGCCGAAGCCGGTGCCGATGTCTTTGTCGCCGGTTCTGCGGTGTACTCGGCGGACGACCCGGCCGCGGCGGTAAGGATGCTCCGCAACCAGGCGACCGAGGCGACCGCTTCCGCTGCCTGGGCGTGCAGTCACTGAGCCACGGGCTCGGCGCGCTGCGCTTGTTCAACCGTTGTTGGCCCATCAGGGCTGATCAAGGACCGCTGGATCTGACAGGATGGCGGATCCGGAGTGTGTGTACAGCAGTGAGGAGAACGCGGTGTCTGCTAGGCCGTCGGGACGGTCTGCCCTGCGGATGGGACCCGCGGAGCTGGTGCAGGCGGCGGCCATGGCCCGTCGCTTCTACCTCGAGGGCAAATCCAAGATCCAGATCGCGGAGGAGTTCGGCGTCAGCCGCTTCAAGGTCGCGCGGGTTCTGGAGACGGCCCTCGAGCGTGATCTCGTACGGATCGAGATCCGCGTCCCTGCAGAGCTGGACGCCGAGCGCTCCGACGCGCTCCGGGCACGCTACGGCCTGCGGCACGCGGTCGTCGTCGAGTCCCCCGCCGAGGCCGCGGACGAGTCCCCCGACCCGGAGAACCTGGGCGAGGTGGCCGCCGACCTGCTCGGCGAGCTGGTGAACGAAGGCGATGTGCTGGGCCTGGCCTGGGGCCGGTCCACCATCCACATGGCTGCCGCGCTGGACCGGCTGCCGCCCTGCACGGTTGTCCAGCTCACGGGCGTGTACGACGCCGGGACGGCCGAGCGCGGCTCCGTCGAGGCGGTACGGCGCGCCGCCCAGGTCTCCGGCGGCGAGGCCCACCCGATCTACGCCCCGATGCTGCTGCCCGACCCGGCGACCGCCGCCGCGCTGCGCAACCAGACCGGCATCGCCCGCGCCTTCGAGTACTTCGACAAGGTCACCGTCGCGGCTGTCTCCATCGGCTCCTGGGAGCCGGGGATCTCGACCGTGCACGACATGCTCAGCGACGAGGAGCGCGCGCACTACGCCTCGCTCGGTGTCGCCGCCGAGATGTCCGCGCACCTCTTCGACACCGACGGCCGGCGGGTCGGCCGTGACCTCGGCGAACGGTGCATCACGGTCGAGGCCGACCGGCTGCGCCGTATCCCCGAAGTGGTGGCCATCGCCGGCGGTCAGCGCAAGGCGGAGGCGATCGCGGCCGTACTGCGCTCCGGTCTGGTCACCAGCCTGGTGACGGACACGGCGGCGGCGGACCAGCTGCTGTCGGCGGCACCGGGCCCCCGGCCCGCCCTCGAGCGGGCCGACCCGGACGACTGAGCCGCACGGACGACTGAGCCGCACAGGCGTCCCGGAGGTCAGGGCCGACCGGTGCGTCGTGGCCGACCGGCAGGGTGGCCTGATCGTTTGGAGGATCCGCTCGACGGCACACCCGTGAGCTGGAGTTTTCTCCCAGGCAACACATTGGTACCGGCATGGGAGAATGAAGTACGTGCGATTTCCCCGGCTGAAATGCCCGGGGGCCAACTCCGATCGACTGGGATGTTCAGCACGTGCGTTTCCTCAATGACCTGAAGCCGCCGTACGACCTGACGTACGACGATGTGTTCATGGTGCCGAGCCGCTCGGCAGTGGGTTCCCGCCAGGGCGTGGATCTTTCCTCCCCCGACGGCACCGGCACCACCATCCCGCTGGTCGTCGCGAACATGACCGCCATCGCCGGCCGTCGGATGGCCGAAACCCTCGCCCGCCGCGGTGGCCTCGTCGTCATCCCCCAGGACATTCCGATCGACGTCGTCACCGACGTCATCTCGTGGGTCAAGACGCGTCACCATGTGCTGGACACCCCGATCGTGCTCGCCCCCCACCAGACCGTCGCCGACGCGCTGTCGCTGCTGCACAAGCGGGCACACGGCGCGGGCGTCGTCGTGGACGGCGACCAGAAGCCGGTCGGTATCGTCACCGAGCACGACCTGGCCGGCGTCGACCGCTTCACCCAGCTGTCCGAGGTCATGTCCACGGACCTGCTGCTGCTCGACGCGGACATCGACCCGCGCGAGGCGTTCAACAAGCTCGACGGAGCCAACCGCCGGTACGCCCCCGCGGTCGACACCGACGGCCGGCTGGCCGGTGTCCTCACCCGCAAGGGCGCGCTGCGCGCGACCCTCTACACCCCGGCCGTCGACTCTCTCGGCAGGCTGCGCATCGCCGCCGCCGTCGGCATCAACGGCGATGTTGCGGGCAAGGCCAAGCAGCTGCTCGACGCGGGTGTCGACACCCTGGTCGTCGACACCGCCCATGGCCACCAGGAGTCGATGATCAGCGCGGTCAAGGCCGTTCGGGGTCTTGACCCGAACGTTCCGGTCGTCGCGGGCAACATCGTCGCCGCCGAGGGTGTACGCGATCTCATCGAGGCCGGCGCGGACATCATCAAGGTCGGTGTGGGCCCCGGCGCCATGTGCACCACCCGCATGATGACCGGCGTGGGACGGCCGCAGTTCTCGGCCGTTCTGGAATGCGCGGCCGAGGCGAAGAAGCACGGCAAGCACGTCTGGGCGGACGGTGGTGTGCGCCACCCGCGCGACGTCGCCATGGCGCTCGCCGCCGGTGCCTCCAACGTCATGGTCGGCTCCTGGTTCGCCGGTACGTACGAGTCCCCGGGCGACCTTCAGCAGGCCCCCGACGGCCGTCTGTACAAGGAGTCGTTCGGCATGGCGTCCGCGCGTGCCGTCCGCAACCGTACGAGCGAGGAGTCGGCGTACGACCGGGCCCGCAAGGCGCTGTTCGAGGAGGGCATCTCCACCTCGCGCATGTTCCTCGACCCGGCCCGGCCGGGCGTCGAGGACCTGATCGACTCGATCATCGCGGGCGTCCGCTCCTCCTGCACGTACGCCGGTGCGAACACCCTCGACGAGTTCGCCGAGAAGGCGATCGTCGGTGTGCAGAGTGCCGCCGGTTACGCCGAGGGCAAGCCGCTGCACGCCAGCTGGAGTTAGTCACCACAGCACTCCGCGCCCGGCCCCCGCGATTCCTGCGGGGGCCGGATGCGTTCTTTCTCGCCAACCGGCCTGCACAGGCATGTGTGGCGAGAGCCGGGGTATACGCGCCCTGCACTGACCACAGAGCAGGGGAGGACGACGTGTCCACGGCGAGCACGGTCGCGACCGAACTCACACAGCCTGGAACACAGAGGCCGAACACGGCGGAACTGGATCTTCCGTTCGTCGGGAATCCGGGGGAGGTGGCCCCCAAGGATGCCCGAGAGATCTCGAAAGTCTTCTTCGTACGGCTTGCCTCGCTCGACGAGGGAACGCACGAGCACCAGTACGTGCGGAACACGCTCATCGAACTCAATCTGGCGCTGGTCAAGTACGCGGCCGGCCGGTTCCGCAACCGGGCCGAGCAGATGGAGGACATCGTCCAGGTCGGCACCATCGGGCTGATCAAGGCGATCGACCGGTTCGAGCTGAGCCGCGAGGTGGAGTTCGCGACGTTCGCCGTTCCGTACATCGTCGGCGAGATCAAGCGGTTCTTCCGCGACACGAGCTGGGCAGTGCATGTGCCGCGCCGGCTGCAGGAGTTGAGGATCGATCTGGCGAAGGCGGTCGACGAACTCTCCCAGCGGCTGGACGGCGCGCCGACCACGGCCGAACTCGCCGAGTACCTCGGGATCGACGAGGAAGAGGTCATCGAGGGCGTCGTCGCCAGCAACGGCTATACGGCCGGCTCGATCGACATGCCCATGGACGACGCCTCCGACCACGCGCCGGTGCCGCTGTCCGACCGGCTGGGCGCGCCCGACGCCGATCTGGAGACCGCCGAGAATGTTCAGGCGCTCAAGCCGCTCATCGAGGAACTCGGCGAGCGGGACAGGAAGATCCTGCAGATGCGCTTCGGCGAGGAGATGACCCAGTCGGAGATCGGCGTGGAGCTGGGCGTCTCCCAGATGCATGTGTCACGGCTGCTGAGCCGTATCACCGCGCGGCTGCGCGAGGGCCTGCTCGTAGTGGAGTGACACTCCTGCTCGTGGTCGAGTGACACCCGCCCTCGAGGCGGCGGGTGTCAGCAGGCGGCCGGTGCCAGTACCTGCACCGGCCGCATCCAGGTCGCCTGCACGCGCTTGCCGTACGGCAGGGGGCAGACCTCGACCCGGCCCGCGAGCCGCAGCACCATGTGCCAGCCGAAACCGCCGCCGCCCATGAAGTCGGGCTCGCGCGGCACGGGAGGCAACGGGCTGGAGTCGTCCATCTCCACCACCAGGGTGTCCTGTCCCGCCGTCAGATGCAGTCGCCACCAGCCGGTGGTGTGCCGGACCGCATTGGTGACCAGCTCGGAGACGACCAGCAGCACCGCGTCCAGATCGGCCCAGGGGCAGTGCTGCAGCAGAAACTCCGCGGTGGCCCGTCGGGCCCCCGCGCTGTCCCTGTGCGGTGATTCCTCGATCACCACATGCGGTTCTGCGTTCACACCGCTCGCATACCCAGTTCTCGGCCATCTATGAACCCGTGCACCTTACGTCTCGGACGGCTGGGCCGACGAGACCCTCCCTCCGCACGGATGCGGCCACTGCGGCCGCGAGTGCGGCATGTCCCTCGTCGTTGGGGTGCAGGCCGTCGGCCAGCTGCCCGGGGTGGAGCAGATCGCGGCCCGGCAGCAGCACGAGCCGCTTGTCGCCGGACCCGTTGCCGGACTCGCCGCCCCTGCGGTCGCGGACGGCCTCCTCCATCGCCGTACGCAGCTCGGCGAGCGTCGCGCCAAGACGGTTCGGACTCCGTTCGGCGTCGGGGCGCAGTACGGGGGAGACCAGCAGGATCGGGGTGTCCGGGTGCCCTTGGCGTACGAGCTCGACGAACGTGCGCGTCGTCTCGTAGAGAAGCGTGGCCGAACAGGGTGTGCCGGACCAGCAGTTGGTACCGAAGGCCAGGGTGATCAGATCCGCGGGGAGGGTGGAGAGCTGTTCCGCGATGGCCGGCTCGCCCCGGGCCGCGCCCGCGTACCCCAGGTTCACGGTGTCCAGGCCGAGGGTGCGCCCGGCGACGGCGGGCCAGGAGTGGGCGGGTCGGGTGGACCACCAGCCCTCGGTGATGGAGTCGCCGTGGACGACCCAGCGCGGGCGCGGCGCCGCGGGTGCGATCGATCCGCCGAGCGCACGCAGTCCCAGGATCACCGGAGACTGTGCTTCGGGCGGATGGACGGTGAACGGACCCTCGAGCCCGTGGGGGAGCCGGATCGTGACGACCGCCTCCGCGGCCGGCTGCGTGAAGGTCTCGGCCACGCAGCTGTCACCGTGCCAGAGTGCGAATCCATGGGCGAGGTCCCGCAGCGCGTCCGTCGGGCCCGGCACGGAGGCGCGGTAGCGGATCTCGACCGCCTCCGCGGCGCGCGCGGTGAACTCCAGGCGTACGCCGATGGGGAGCGCGGCGCGTTCCCCGGTGTCCCAGGGCAGCCTGGCCAGATCGGCGGGGTCCGCGCGCACCGGACGCCCGCCGTCCAGCCATGCCACTCCGCGCAGAAAGGGGCCGGGGTCGAGCCAGGTCACTGAGGGCCTCCGACGGTCGGTTACGGGAACGTGACGGCCGGGCAGCCGTCCACCACCAACATCTGCCCGGTGATCTACGTGGCCATGAGTGAGGCCAGGAAATACAGGCGGACGTGATGCCAGAGCTCTCGGCGACCCGGCCGCGGGGCGTTGCGTCGGCGGCATTGCGCCGCAGTCCTCCTGGCCCGGCAGCGCCGCGACGCGCGTGGTCCGGACCGTGCGCAGGTCCACGGAGGAGGACCTCGGGGGCGCGGGCAGGGTGAGCCGCCTTCGCGGAAATCGTCCTCCGCTGCCCAGACCGTACGGAGCCGGCCCGCGAGAGGTCGGAGGGGTTACCTGCAGGAACATTGCGTTACTCGTGCCAGGTCCCGTAGCTTGACTGCCCTTACCGGAGGGTAATGACCGCCGGGCAGTTGTTCTATGTGCTCTGGGGAGACCATGCTCCGGCGATTCCGCCGCCCCACGATCCGCGGGCGGATCGTGACCCTGACGCTCATCCCCGTCATCGCTCTGATGGCACTGTGGAGTTCCGCCATGGTGTCGGTGACCGGCGAGCTGCGGGCCCTGATCCGTGTCCAGGGCGTCTACGAGACCTTCGGCACCCCGGTCGACACCGCCGTGGGACAGATCCAGATCGAACGCCGGATCGCCGCCGGGTATCTGGGAGCGGGGCGCAAGGACAGCCCGGCGGCCATCGCCGCGCTGACCACCCAGCAGCGCGCGACCGACCGGGCCGTCGGCGCCATGCGCGACGCGATCGGCGATCAGGAGCGGCGCGAAGACCTCTCCGGGCGTCAGCGGCAGTCCCTGGCCGCGATGACCGACGCCGTCGACGGCCTCGAGCGGCTGCGCGAGCGGGTGATCGCCCGGACGATCACCTGGGACGGCGCGGTGGACGCGTACACCGCCATGGTCGAGCCGACCTTCGATGTGCAGTCCACACTGACCGCCCTCCAGGCCGGGCAGCTCGCGCGGGAGGGCCAGGTCGTCGTCGAGCTGGTGCGCGTCCGGGAGTTCGTGTCCCGCGAGGACGCCCTGGTCGCCGGGGCGCGGGCCGCGGGCAGCCTCACCGACCGCCAGTACGACACCCTCACCGCCACCATCGAGGACCGGCGGGTCTTCCACCGTACGTACGTCCCCGATCTGCCGGCCGACTCCCGGGGGCTCTTCGCCGACTTCGAGCGGGGTGCGGAGTACCGGGCTCTGACCGCCGGTGAGGATGCCCTGCTGCGGGCCGGTGCGTCCGGTGCCGGGCAGGCCATGGCCGCCGACTCCTGGCGGACCACGACGGACCGCGCGGTCAAGCGGTACATGCTGCTGTGCACCGAGTCGGCGCTCAACACCGCCGATCGCGGACGGGCGTTCGCCTACCGGGAGATGGTCAAGGCCGCCGTCGTGGGCGTGCTCGGCCTGATCGCGGTGGGTCTGTCCATCTGGTTCTCGGTGGCCAGCGGCCGGCGCATCTCGCGCCGCCTGGAGGAACTGCGCGACGCCGCCGATGTGCTGGCCACCCGTCAGCTGCCCGAGGTGATGGAACGGCTCGGCGCCGGCGAGGAGGTCGACGCGGCCGCGGCTGCCCCGCCGCTGGACTTCGGTGACGAGAGGGAGGGGCTCGACGAGATCGGCCAGGTCGGCCGGGCGCTCAACGCGGCCCGCCTGGCGGCCGTCGAGGCCGCCGTCAAACAGGCGACCCTGCGCCGTGGCATCTTCGCCGTACTGCTCAACATCGCCCGCCGCAACCAGGCGCTGGTTCACCGGCAGTCGAAGCTGGTCGACACCCTGGAGCGCCGGACCAACGATCCGGACACGCTGGAGGACCTGTTCCGGATCGACCATCTGACGACCCGGATGCGGCGCCACGCGGAGGGCCTGATCATCCTCTCCGGCGCCACCCCCGGTCGGCGGTGGCGCAAGCCGGTGCCCGTGGTCGACGTCGTGGCAGCGGCGGTCGGCGAGATCGAGGACTACACCAGGGTCGTGGTGCCGCCGATGCCCGCGGTGGGCGTCGGCGCTGACACCGTGGCCGACGTGGTGCACCTGATCGCCGAACTCGTCGAGAACGCCACCGTGTTCTCCCCGCCGCACACGCAGGTCACCATGCGCACCGGCCGGGCCCGTAACGGCTTCGTGCTGGAGATCGACGACCGCGGTCTGGGCATGGACGAGGACGAGCTCGCGCAGGCGCACGGGACACTGGCCCGCCCCGGCGACTTCGACCCGGCGCACGACGAGCGCCTCGGACTCTATGTCGTCGGCCGGCTCGCCGAGCGCCACGGCATCGCGGTCACCCTGACCCGGTCGCCGTACGGCGGCACCACCGCCGTGGTGCTCCTGCCGGAGGCGATCCTCGCCCCGGTCGAGCCGCCCGCGAAGCCTGCGGCGGCGGTACGGGACGAAAAGCCGCGGCTCGTCCGTGCCGTACCGCCGCCGCGTACGCGGGAGCCCCTACCGCCGGTGCACGACCCGGCACCGGACCCCGCGCCGCCGTCGGAGACCGCGCCGCCCCGGGAGAGTGCCCCGCACGCGGAGCCCGACGCGCCTGCGGAGACAGCTGCGCCGACGGGGCTCCGTCCCGTACCCCTTCCCCTTCGCTCCAGCGGGCGTGAGGTGACCCCCTCCTCAAGCGCCGGAGGGGCTGGGAATCCACTGCCCACCCGGGTGCGCCAGGCCTCGCTCGCCGCCCCGCTGCGTGACACACCCCCGCCGGCGTCGGAGCCCCAGGGCCCCGACCGCGAGGTGTCCCCGGAAGAGATGCGCTCCATCTTCGGCGCCTTCCAGCGAGGGCTCGACCGGGGCCGCAGGGGCGATCCTGTGGACCCGGCGTCGCAGGCACCGCGCCCCCGCACGAACGATGAAGGGACGGACGACGATGCTTGAGGAACGCAGGGAGGACCAGTCGGACCTCGGCTGGCTGCTGGACGATCTGCTGGACAGGACCGACCACGTCCGCCAGGCGGTGCTGCTGACGGCCGACGGCCTGGCCACCAGCGCATCCCGGGGCATGGCCCGGAAGGACATCGAGCATCTCTCGGCGGTGTGCGCCGGCTTCCACAGCCTTGCCAAGGAGGCGGGTACCCGCTTCGAGGCCGGGAGCGTACGGCAGACGATGGTGATGCTCGACCACGCCTTCCTCTTCATCACCCCGGCCGGCGACGGCAGTCGGCTGGCCGTGCTCTCCGACATCGAGACCGACGTCGGACAGCTGGCCCATGAAATGTCGCTGCTGGTCAAGCGGGTGGGCCGGCACATGGCCGTGCCCACGCGCTCGGCCCCCGAGGCCACCGACGTCTAACTCGTGAGCGACCACTGGTACGAGGACGAAACCGGTCCGATGGTGCGGCCGTACACCGTCACCCGCGGCCGGACCCGTCCCGCCTCCGAGCACACCATCGATCTGATGTCGCAGATCGCGGCCGTGGACCCGGCCGGTCCCGAGCCGCGGCTCGACCATGCCCGCAGCTCCCTGCTCGAGCTGGTGCGCCGCGCGCCGCGTCCGGTCGCCGAGATCGCGGCCGACGCGGATCTGCCGCTCACGGTCGTGCGCGTCCTGCTGGTCGACCTCGTGGAGGCCGGACTGGTCCGGGTCTCCGCGCCGGCCACCCACGAGGGCCTCAACGACCCCGAGTTGCTGCGCGAAATCGCCGACCGGCTGCGGGAGCTGTGACGCTGCCGTTCGCCCCGGCGCAATGTTTCCCCGTAGTGCCCGTCATCGCGCAATGATCGTCCGGCAATGCGCAACAACGATGCATTACGGGCGTGACCAGCGGACTCATAGGCTCGGGCCCCGTACCAGGAGTGGCGGTGACCGTCTGCTCGGCGGTCCCTCCCCTCATGCGCGGGCTCATCCGTGATGCCCGCGGGCCGCCGCCGGTCACCCGTCGCCGACCCGCAGCCACGAAGGAGCCCCCGAAGTGCTGGACCACGGCGCAGCCCCGCCCGAGACCGAGCCACTGCCCGCCGCGAGCCCGGGGCTCGGCACCCGGCTGATGCGGCGCAAGTCCGTCGAGCGCATGGTCGCCGAAGGCGGGCAGGGCGAAGGCGGCACGCTCCGCCGCTCGCTCTCCATGTGGCAGCTGACCATGATCAGCATCGGTGCCACCCTCGGCACCGGCATCTTCGTCGTCCTCGGCGAGGCCGTCCCCAAGGCCGGCCCGGCCGTCACCATCTCCTTCGTGATCGCCGGACTGACCGCGCTCTTCTCGGCGCTCTCCTACGCCGAACTGGCGGGCACCCTCCCGGTCTCCGGCTCCTCCTACTCGTACGCCTACGCCACGCTCGGCGAGCTCGTCGCCTGGATCTGCGGCTGGTGTCTGATCCTCGAGTACGGGGTGGCGGTCGCCGCCGTCGCCGTGGGCTGGGGCGAGTACCTCAACGAGCTGCTCGACGGAACGATCGGTGTGACCATCCCGGCCGCACTCTCCGCACCGCCCGGCGACGGCGGGATATTCAATCTGCCCGCGCTGATCGTCGTGCTGCTCGCCATGGTCTTCCTGCTCGGCGGGGCCCGTGAGAGCGCCCGCGCCAACACCGTCATGGTCGTGGTGAAGATCGCCGCACTGGTGCTCTTCTGCGCCATCGGCGTCCAGGGCTTCCGGAGCGGCAACTACGCGGACTTCATGCCGCTCGGCATGGCCGGGGTCAGCGCGGCGGGCGCCTCGCTGTTCTTCTCGTACATCGGCTTCGACGCCGCCTCCACGGCCGGCGAGGAGGCCAAGAACCCGCAGCGCGACCTGCCGCGCGCGATCATGCTCTCGCTGCTGATCGTCACCGTGCTCTACGTACTGGTCGCGGCCGTCGCCGTCGGCGCCCGTCCGTGGGACGGCTTCGGTGAGTCCGAGGCCGCGCTCGCCGGGATCATGAAGGACGTGACCGGTCAGAACGTGTGGGCCGTACTGCTCGCCGCCGGTGCCGTGATCGCCATCGCCAGCGTCGTACTGACCGTGCTGTACGGACAGACGCGCATCCTCTTCGCGATGTCCCGCGACGGCCTGGTCCCCCAGGTCTTCTCCAAGGTCCACGCGAAGACCGGCACCCCCCGCGCGGGCACGGTGATCGTCTCGCTCTTCTGCGGAGTGCTCGCGGCCGCGATCCCGCTCGGCCGGCTGGCCGACGCCACCAGCATCGGCACACTCTTCGCCTTCGCGCTGGTCAACGTGGCGGTCGTGGTGCTGCGCCGGACCCGCCCGGACATGAAGAGGACGTTCCGGGTGCCGCTGTCTCCGCTGTTCCCTGCGATCGGTTTCGGGCTCTGCGTCTGGATGATGTTCAGCCTCGACACGATCACCTGGGTGGTGTTCGGAGTGTGGATGGCGGTCGGCCTGGCGATCTACTTCGGCTACGGGGTGCGCCGCTCTCGGCTGGGATCCGACCCTGTTGCTGATTGATACTGTTGCGTGTTGCGGCAGCGACCGTAGCCCGTCGCGGGCCCTCCGCTGAGACCAAGCATGGTGTGAAAGTTGCTGAACGACCTCGACGAACGCATCGTCCACGCCCTCGCGGAGGACGCCCGCCGCTCCTTCGCCGACATCGGCGCGATGGTCGGCCTGTCCGCCCCCGCTGTGAAGCGGCGTGTGGACCGGCTGCGCGCCCAAGGGGCCATCACCGGATTCACCGTACGGGTGGACCCGAAGGCACTCGGCTGGGCGACCGAGGGCTTCATCGAGATCTACTGCAGCCGCAACACCTCGCCCGAGGCCATCGAGCGCGGTCTCAAGCGCTACCCGGAGATCGCGTCCGCCTCCACCGTCACCGGTGACGCGGACGCGATCGTCCAGGTCTTCGCCTCCGACATGCGCCATTTCGAGCGCGTGCTGGAGCGCATCGCGGGTGAGCCCTTCGTGGAGCGCACCAAGTCGGTGCTGGTGCTCTCCCCCCTGCTGCGGCGTTACACCTCGGGCTCACCCGCCTGAGGTCAGAGGTCCGGGTTCCAGGGGCCGAACCCCTCCGCCAGGTGATCGGACGCCTCTTCCGGCAGGGGGCCCGGCGGGCTGCCACCACAGTCGCAGGGGCGGGCGATCGCGGTCCGACTCCGCCGCACGCAACGAATCGCCGCCGCGGGCACCGATTGCGCAATGGATCGGCACTCAGGACGCAACGGTCGCGGCTTGTCCGGGTACGACACCGGACCGTACCGTCTTAAACGTCCTCCCACACCCCGCACACATCTGCCCGAGGTCTGCCCATGCCGCCGCTGCGCACCGCCCTGCTCCAGAGTTCCGGCCGACCGGGTTCGGTCGCCGAGAACCTCAAGGTGCTCGACGAGGCCGCGGGCCGCGCCGCGGCCGCCGGCGCCGGGCTGCTCATCTGCCCCGAACTGTTCCTGACCGGGTACGCCATCGGTGACGACCTGCCGCGTCTGGCCGAGCCTGCCGACGGCCCCGGCGCCCGGTCCGTCGCGGAGACCGCCGAACGCCACGGCATCGCGGTGATGTACGGATACCCCGAGCGCGAGGGCGAGCCGGGCGGCCCGGGGAGGATCTTCAACTCCGCCCAGCTGATCGGCCCGGACGGCGCCCGGCTGGCGAACTACCGCAAGACCCATCTCTTCGGCTGCTTCGAGCAGGAGTGGTTCACGCCGGGCGAGCAGCTCGTTGTCCAGGCAGAGCTCGGCGGGATCCGGATCGGCCTCATGATCTGTTACGACGTGGAGTTCCCCGAGAACGTCCGCGCGCACGCGCTCGCCGGTACCGATCTGCTGCTGGTGCCCACCGCCCAGATGCACCCCTTCCAGTTCGTCCCCGAGGCCCTCGTCCCGGTCCGGGCCTTCGAGAGCCAGATGTACATCGCGTACGTCAACAGGACAGGTCCGGAGGGCGAGTTCGAGTTCGTCGGACTCAGCTGCCTCGCGAGCCCCGACGGCGCCGTCCGGGCCCGCGCAGGACGCGGCGAGGAGCTGGTCTTCGGCGAGGTGGATCCCGTCTTCCTGAGCGCCTCGCGCGAGGCGAATCCGTATCTGCGCGACCGCCGCCCCGGGCTGTACTCGCCCCTCGTCTGATCCCCTCGCCCGACCCCGCGTCCGGCCCCCGCGTCCGGCACCGCCGTCCGACCGCCCGGCCGAACCCCTCGACCTGCTCACTTTCCGTCTTTCCGTGCAAGGAGTCCGCACCCATGACGTCCACGGTGCCCACCGCTGTCCAGCACACCGACGCGCAGCCGCCGATCACCATGTTCGGTCCGGACTTTCCGTACGCGTACGACGACTATCTCGCCCACCCCGCCGGCATCGGCCAGATACCGGCGACCGAGCACGGTGCCGAGGTCGCGGTGATAGGCGGCGGCCTCTCCGGCATCGTCGCGGCGTACGAGCTGATGAAGATGGGTCTCAAGCCGGTCGTCTACGAGGCGGACCAGATCGGTGGCCGGCTGCGTACCGTCGGCTTCGAGGGCTGCGACCCCGGGCTGACCGCCGAGATGGGCGCGATGCGCTTCCCGCCCTCCTCCACCGCGCTGCAGCACTACATCGACCTGGTGGGCCTGACCACCGAGCCCTTCCCCAACCCCCTTTCCCCCACCACCCCGTCGACCGTCGTCGACCTCAAGGGTGAGTCGCACTACGCCGAGACCATCGACGATCTGCCGCAGATCTACCGCGATGTGATGGACGCGTGGAACGCCTGTCTGGAGGAGGGCGCCGACTTCTCCGAGATGAACCGCGCCATGCGCGAGCGCGATGTGCCGCGCATCCGTGAGATCTGGGCGAAGCTGGTGGAGAAGCTCGACAACCAGACCTTCTACGGCTTCCTCTGCGAGTCCGAGGCCTTCAAGTCCTTCCGGCACCGCGAGATCTTCGGCCAGGTCGGCTTCGGCACGGGCGGCTGGGACACCGACTTCCCCAACTCCATCCTGGAGATTCTGCGCGTCGTCTACTCCGAGGCGGACGACCACCACCGCGGCATCGTGGGCGGCAGCCAGCAGCTGCCGCTCAGGCTCTGGGAGCGCGAGCCGCAAAAGCTCGTGCACTGGCCGATGGGTACATCGCTGTCATCCCTGCACGACGGCGAGCCGAAGCCCGCCGTGACCCGGCTGCACCGCACCGCAGGCAACCGCGTCACGGTCACCGACGCCTCCGGCGACATCCGTACGTACCAGGCGGCGATCTTCACCGCGCAGTCCTGGATGCTGCTGTCCAAGATCGCCTGTGACGACTCGCTCTTCCCCATCGACCACTGGACGGCGATGGAGCGCACCCACTACATGGAGTCGTCCAAGCTCTTCGTGCCCGTCGACCGGCCGTTCTGGCTGGACAAGGCCGTCGACGACAAGGGCGAGCCGACGGGGCGTGACGTCATGTCGATGACGCTCACCGACCGGATGACGCGTGGTACGTATCTCCTGGACGACGGCCCGGACAAGCCCGCCGTCATCTGCCTCTCGTACACCTGGTGCGACGACAGCCTCAAGTGGCTGCCGCTGTCAGCGAACGAGCGGATGGAGGTCATGCTGAAGTCGCTCGGCGAGATCTACCCGAAGGTCGACATCCGACGCCACATCATCGGCAACCCGGTCACCGTGTCCTGGGAGAACGAGCCGTACTTCATGGGCGCCTTCAAGGCGAACCTTCCCGGTCACTACCGTTACCAGCAGCGGCTGTTCACCCACTTCATGCAGGACCGGCTGCCCGAGGACAAGCGCGGCATCTTCCTGGCGGGCGACGACATCTCCTGGACGGCGGGCTGGGCCGAAGGCGCCGTGCAGACGGCGCTGAACGCGGTGTGGGGCGTGATGAACCACTTCGGCGGCATGACCTCCCCGACCAACCCGGGGCCCGGTGACCTCTACGACGAGATCGCTCCGGTCGAGCTGCCGGAGGACTGACCTGCCGTCCGGGGCCGGCCGCGATCGGGCCGGCCCCGGACGGTCATCACATACCGGGCAAACTGCCGTATACCGCAGGGCCGTTGAGCGGCGCGGGCCAGGGCGTGAGCAGACAGCGCCCGACCAGGCCGACTCCGGTGTCCAGCCGCTCGGTGAACTCCTCGGCCAGGTCAGGTAGTTCCCGGACACCCCACAGCAGCCGCGCCGCCGACCAGGCGCCGTCGCGGGCCCGCTCGAGGCTCCAGGAGCCGAGGAGATGGGTCAGCGGATCGGCGATCTCCAGCAGATCGGGGCCCGGCATCAGATCCTCGCGGATGCGCTCCTCCAGCAGGACGAGGATGTCGCCCACGCGGTCGAACTCACCCTCCAGGTCGGCCGGTGCGCAGCCCAGCGCATGACAGGAGTCCACCACCGCGAGCGCCAGATCGTGCCCGATATGCGCGTTGATGCCGGCCAGGGCGAACTGCACCGGCCGTACACCGGGATGGCGCCGGTACTGGAACAGCGGCCGCCAGCAGGCGGGCGGCCGGCGACCCGAGGCCGCCGTATCCACGGCGGTCAGATAGCGCCGGGCGAAGAGAACGTCCAGCGTGACAGCGGCCTGCCGGTCGGGGAAGGCCCCGCCCTCGATGTGCCGCCCGATCTCCTCCGTCACCGCCAGATAGACCCGGTTGAAGACCGCAACCCCGTCCGTGGCGGGCCAGCTGGAGCGGAACGAGTGCATGCGCTCCACCACGGATTCGACCGGGGAGCGGTCGCGGGCGTCCCGCGTTGCGAACTGTTCGGTCTGCGCCATGGAGGCAGCGTCCCAGCCGTGGGCGCGTGGGCGCGGTGCCGGGCCGGGGCTTCCCCAGAACGGGGGACGTCTCAGGGGGTCTGTGGCTCGGAGCCGGAGCCGGAGCCGGAGCCGGAGCCCGCGCCCGGACCGGAACCGGAGCCCGCGCCCGGACCGGAGCCGGAGTCGTACGTCGAGGTGCCCGCGTCCAGCAGTGGCCCCTGCTCCTTCATATGGGCCGGGGCGAAGGCGCGCAGCACGTGGTATCCGGTGATGACGACGATCGTGCCGAGCGCGATACCGCTGAGCTCGAAGTTGTCCGTGATCTTCAGGCTGACACCGCCGACGCCGATGATGATGCCCGCAGCGGCCGGCACCAGATTCAGCGGATTGCGCAGATCCACCCCGGCGCTGATCCAGATCTGGGCGCCGAGCAGGCCGATCATGCCGTACAGGATCACGGTGATGCCGCCGAGGACGCCGCCGGGGATCGCGGCCACGACCGCGCCGAACTTCGGGCAGAGACCGAAGAGGAGAGCGAAGCCGGCGGCCGCCCAGTAGGCGGCGGTGGAGTAGACGCGGGTGGCGGCCATGACGCCGATGTTCTCGGAGTACGTGGTGTTGGGCGGGCCGCCGACGGCGGTGGAGAGCATGGACCCCGCTCCGTCGGCCGCGATCGCCGTGCCCAGCTTGTCGTCGAGCGACGCACCGGTCATCTCGCCGACGGCCTTGACGTGTCCGGCGTTCTCGGCGATCAGCGCGATGACGACCGGCAGTGCGACCAGGATCGCCGACCATTCGAAGCTCGGCGCGTGGAAGGACGGCAGTCCGATCCAGTCGGCCTTGCCGACACCGGAGAGGTCGAGCCGCCAGTGGTCGACGGCCTCGGCGCCGCCCACCGGGGAGTTGATCCTGCCGAAGATCCTGTCGAGGACCCAGGAGAGCAGATAGCCGAAGATCAGCCCGAGGAAGATCGCGATACGGGAGAAGAAGCCGCGCAGACAGACCACGGCCAGTCCGGTGAACAGCATCACCAGCAGGGCGGTCCACTGGTCCTGCGGCCAGTACGTCGACGCCGTCACCGGCGCCAGATTGAAGCCGATGAGCATGACCACCGCGCCGGTCACGATCGGCGGCATCGCGGCATGGATGATCCGTGCGCCGAAGCGCTGCACGGCGAGGCCCGCGAGGAAGAGTGCGGCGCCGACGACGAAGACCGCGCCGGTGACGGTGGCGCTGTCGCCCCCCGAGGCCCGGATCGTCGCGGCCACGCCGACGAAGGAGAGCGAGCAGCCGAGGTAGCTGGGAACCTGGCCCCGGGTGGCCAGCAGGAAGATCACCGTCGCGACACCGGACATCATGATCGCGAGGTTGGGGTCCAGGCCCATGAGGACCGGCGCAACGAAGGACGCGCCGAACATCGCTACGACGTGCTGGGCGCCGAGTCCCGCCGTACGCGGCCAGGTCAGCCGCTCGTCGGGGCGTACCACGGCTCCGGGAGCGGGGGTCCGCCCGTCGCCGTGCAGGGTCCAGCGCACGCCGAGTGTCACGGGTGGCTCCATTTCTCCGGTCGCAAATGATCAGCGCAATGTTAGTGCGCCTTCCGGGGGCGGGCTCCATCCGTGAATCGTGCGCACGCCATTGTCCGGGCTCGGGTCAGTCACGCTCTCAGGGTCTCGTTCATGAACTCTGTTCACATATCCGACAGCCGCGTACACGCAGGGCAGCCGCGTGCTGGTCAGGCTCGACGCCGTCACCCTGTGGCCCGCCTCCTGGCGTGAGGCGTTCAGGACTGCCGGTCGGGAACCGCTGTGTCCGCAGCGCTGACCTTCGCACTCTCCCGCCCGGCCGAGCGCAGCACCCCCGCGCCCACCGTCAGGCCGAGTGCGAGTGCCGTCACCAGGGCGAACGACATCACCAGGCTCGTCGTGTCGGCGACCGCGCCGATCGCCGCGGGGGCGATCAGCCCCGAGGTGTACGTGATGGTGGCGACGCCCGCGATGGCCTGGCTGGGATGGGGGCCGCTGCGCCCGGCCGCGGCGAACGCGAGCGGCACGACGACGGCGACACCGAGCCCGATGAGCGCGAACCCGCCCATGGCCACAGCCGGATGGGGCGCCACGACCACCAGCAGGCCGCCCACCGTGGCCAGCACACCGCCCACCCGTACCGTGCGCACCGGGCCGAAGCGGTCCACGATCCGGTCGCCGGCGAGCCGCGCCACCGTCATGGTCAGCGCGAATGCGGTGGTGGAAGCGGCCGCGAGACCGGCCGAGGTGTCCAGTACGTCTCGCAGATACACCGCCGACCAGTCCAGGGACGCGCCTTCCGCGAACACGGCGCAGAACCCGACCGCGCCGATCACGACCGCCGACCTGGGCGGCAGCGCGAAACGTGGCGGCGGCTCCTCGCCGGGGGTGCTGCGCAGATCCAGTACGCCCTGACAGGCGATCAGCCCGAGCGCTGTCAGGGTCGCGGCCGCGAGGGCGTGGTGCAGCCGGGCGTCGCTGCCCAGATGGGCGGCGAGCATGCCGCCGGCCGAACCGATCAGCGCACCGGCGCTCCACATGCCGTGCAGACCGGACATGATCGAGCGGTCGAGACGGTTCTCGGTCTCGACGCCCAGGGCGTTCATCGCCACGTCCGACATTCCCGCCGTGGCGCCGTACACGAACAGCGCCGCGCAGAGCGTCAGTACGTTCGGGGCGAGGGACGGCAGGACCAGCGAGAGGGTCCACAGTGCTGTCAGTCCGCGCAGTGCGTTGCGGGCGCCGAAGCGGTGGCTGACCGCCCCGGCCAGCGGCATCGCCACGGAGGCGCCGAGCGCGGGGAAGGCGAGCGCGAGGCCGAGCTGGCCCGCGCTGACCGCGGCATGGTCCTGGATCCAGGGGATACGCGTGGCGAAGCTGCCGGTGACCGCGCCGTGCACACAGAAGACGGCGGCGACCGCGAACCGCGCCCGCTTCAACTGGCTCCTACCGAAGATCACTTCGCTCGGCATACTGACGTCCCTCCCCTGAGAATGTACGGCCCGTAAACTATCAGGGACCCTGCCTGATAAATAGTGGCGACAGTCGTCTGGAAGGATTCCGGCATGCCCGCATCCCCGAGTACCGCCCGGGCCATCAACGACAGGCTCGCCCTCCGACTGCTCCAGCAGGAGGGCCCGTTGACGGCAGGGCAGCTGAAGACCAAGACCGGACTCTCCCGTCCCACCGTCGCCGACCTGGTGGAGCGGTTGCAGGAATCCGGTCTGATCCAGGTCGTCGGCGAGTCGGGCGCGGAGCGCCGCGGTCCCAACGCCCGGCTGTACGGGATCGTCGCCGACCGCGCGCACCTCGCCGCCCTCGACGTACGCACGCAGAGCGTGAGCGTCGTCGTCGCCGATCTGCTCGGGGTCACCCTCGCCGAGGCCTCGCTGCCCATCGGCAGCGACACCGGCACCGAGCCCGCCGTCGAGCGGGCGGTCGCCCTGCTCGAGCGCACGGCCGAGGCGGCGGGTGCGGCCCGGCTGCACAGCGTCGGCATCGGCGCGCCCGGCCTGATCGACCCGGTCACCGGAGAGCTGCGCGACACCAGTGGCCTGCCCGCGTGGCACCGCCGGCTCGTCGCCGCCCTGCAGGAGCGGCTGCCCGCCAGGGTCGTCGTCGAGAACGAGACGAATATGGCGGCCGTCGCGGAACAGCGGCTCGGCGCGGCCCACGACCGCGACACGTTCGTCTTCCTGTGGCTCGGCCACGGGGTCGGAGCGGCCCTCTTCCTGGACGGCAGGCTCCGCCGCGGCGCGTCGGGCGGCGCGGGAGAGATCGGCTTCCTGCCCGTACCCGGCACGGCGGGCGTGCCGTCCGCTGTCGACTGCGACGGCGGCTTCCACTCGCTGGCCGGAGCCGCCGCGATCTGCGCGCTCGCCGCCCAGTACGGAATCGAGGGGACGGACTCCCAGGAGCCCCTGGCCGCAGGGCTCGTAGGGGCAGCCGTGACGGCAGGCCGGGGCGACTTCCTCGATGCCCTCTCCCGCCGCCTCGCCCTCGGTGTGGCTGCGGTCGCCGCCGTGCTCGACCCGGGCTGTGTGGTGCTGGGCGGGGAGGTCGGCCACGCGGGCGGTGCCGACCTGGCCGGCCGGGTGCAGGCGCGGCTGGCCGAACTCTCGCCGCTGCACACGGAGGTACGGGCAGGGAAGCTGGGGGGCGCCGCGGTCCTGAGCGGTGCCCTGCTCAGCGCGCGCGAAGCGGCCCAGGAAGAGCTCTTCGCCCCAGGGGCGGGGATGCGGGCAGTTCTCGGGTGATCAGCGGAGGCGCCGCTCCAGGAACTGCTCGAAAGTGACCTTCCCGACGACGTGGCCCGGTGTCAGATGCGCACCACTGCGGTAGCCCGCGTACGCCTTGCCGGCCAGCCGCACCGGCAGCACCGGACGGCGGCGGCCGCGCGCGCGGAGGTAGGCGCGCGCCAGATCGCCGAGCGGACGGATCTCGGGACCGCCCATGTCCTCGACCCGGCCCGCCGGAGCGCCGGTGGCCAACTCGGCCAGCCGGCCGGCTACTTCACCGGTGTCGATGGGCTGGATGCTCACCCCCGCGGGCAGCGGCAGCACAGGCAGCCGGGCCGCCCCCGCCACCAGACGGAACACCAGGTCGTGGAACTGGGTCGTCCGCAGGATCGTCCAGCCGGGCCCGGAGGCGCCGGCCTCCTCGATCATCCGCTCCACCCTGTGCTTCATGCCGTAGTAGCCGAGCGGCAGCCGGTCCACGCCGACGATCGAGATGTAGAGGAGGTGGGGGACCCCGGCCCGCCGTGCCGCATCGAGCAGCAGCGCCGCTGCCGTGTCGTCGCCGCCGCGTGGAGTGGAGGCGCAGTGGACGATCGCGTCCACGCCCTCGACCGCCGTGTCCAGGCCGGTGCCGTCGCGCAGATCGACGGCGTACGGCGGGGAGTGGCGGCTGAGTACCCGTACCTCGTGTCCGCGCTCGCGCAGCCGGGTGCTCACGGCACTGCCCAGGGTTCCGGTACCGCCTGTCACCAGGATCGAGGTCATGGGACCAGCCTGCCAGTGCCACGGGACCGGCGAGGCGGGCCCGGCGAAGTGAAGCCCGGCGACGGCAAGGGCCGTTACTCCGCCGCCGGGCGGTCCGCCCCCCTCGACCCGAGGAGGTGTCGCAGAGACTAAAAGGACTAGACCAGTATGGTCAATGGGTCGAACCGAGCAAACCGCTTCCGGGTCGCCCCGCCCGCACATCCCGCCCCACTCCCTTCGCATCCCGCTCGGTTCCCGCCCGGCTCCCGCCCGGCTCCCGCCCGGCTCCCGCCCGGCTCCCGCCCGGCTCCAGCTCGGTTCCCGCTCGGCTCCAGCTCGGCCGACTCGGTCACGCTCGGCCCCGGCTCGGTTCCGGCTCGGGTTCCGGGCTTGTGAGCCAGCCCACAGCCGCTCACCCGCATGGCCCACGACCGGGCGTGGCAGACTGGCCCTGTATCAGCAGCAGCGCACTCCGGGGTCGGTGTAATTCCGAACCGGCGGTTATAGTCCGCGACCCGTCCGCATCCAGCGGCCGGTTGACCAGGTGAAATTCCTGGACCGACGGTGAAAGTCCGGATGGGAGGCAGTGCGCGGCGGGCGACCCTTGCGGTACGCCGGCCGTTCTCGCTGGTCGTCGTTTCCGGCGACCGGTGTCTTCGGCCTCGGTGTTCCAGTGTGGCGTTGTCCCGCTCTCTGTCGTCATCGACAGGCCCCGGAGTCCGTGCCCGAAGAGGCAGGAGGATCCGGTGGCCACCGCAGATGGGGGCACCCCCAGGCAGAGCTCCGGGGGAGCACACGCCATGCGCCGGGCGATTCGGCTCGCCGCCCGCGGACTCGGTTCCACCAGCCCCAACCCGGTCGTCGGGTGCGTCATTCTCGATGCCTCCGGACAGCCCGCCGGCGCGGGCTTCCACCAGCGCGCGGGCGGCCCGCACGCCGAGGTCCACGCCCTGCGCGACGCCGGAGAGCGCGCCCGCGGCGGCACGGCGTACGTCACCCTCGAACCCTGCAACCACACCGGCCGCACCGGCCCCTGCGCCCAGGCACTCATCGACGCCGGGATCGCCCGGGTCGTCCACGCGGTGAGCGACCCGAACCCGCAGGCCACAGGCGGCGCGGACACCCTGCGCGCGGCCGGGGTCGAGGTGGAGCAGGGGCTCCTCGCCGACGAGGCGGAAGCGGGCAACATCGCCTGGCTCACCTCCGTACGCCTGGGCCGCCCCTATGTGCTGTGGAAGTACGCCGCCACCCTCGACGGCCGTATCGCGGCGCAGGACGGCACCAGCCGCTGGATCAGCTCGCCCGCATCCCGCGCCGACGTCCACCGGCTGCGCGCCGAGGCCGACGCGGTGATCGTCGGCTCCGGCACCGCCCGCGCCGACGACCCGCACCTCGCGGTACGCGGCATCGAAGGAGCGGTGCAGCCGCTCCGGGTGGTCGTCGACACCAACGCCGGCGCCGTGAAGCCCGGCGCGCGGGTCCTGGACGACGCCGCGGACACGCTCGTCGCGGTCGCCGAGGACGTCGCGTACGAGGACACCGCGTATCTGCCGGAGGTCGTACGCCTCCAGCGCACCGCCACCGGCCTCGACATCCTCGAACTGCTCGGCGTCCTGCACCGCAGGGGCGTCCGTTCCGTCCTCCTCGAAGGCGGCCCCACCCTGGCCGGCGCCTTCGTCGCCGCGGGCGCCGTCGACAAGGTCGTCGGCTATCTCGCCCCCGTACTGCTCGGCGCGGGCCCGGCCGCCCTCGCCGACGCCGCAATCACCACCCTTACCGAAGCGTTGCGGCTCGACGTCACCGAGACCGTCCGCATCGGCTCCGATCTCCGTATCACCGCCGTCCCTGTCACTCCTGCCCCGAAGGAGCACTGAAGTGTTCACCGGAATCGTCGAAGAGCTGGGTGAGGTCACCGCCGTAGAGAATCTCGGCGACTCCTACCGCTTCCGACTGCGCGGCCCCGTCGTCACCGAAGGGGCGAAGCACGGCGACTCGATCGCCGTCAACGGCGTCTGCCTCACCGTCGTCGACTTCGGCGAAGGCGAGTTCACCGCCGATGTGATGGCCGAGACACTCAACCGCTCCAGCCTCGGCGCGCTCGAGACCGGGTCCCGCGTCAACCTCGAGCGGCCGATGGCCGTCGGAGGCCGGCTCGGCGGGCACATCGTCCAGGGACATGTCGACAACGTCGGCACCGTCCTTGAGCGCAAGCCGTCGGAGAACTGGGAGATCGTCAAGGTCTCCCTCCCCGCCGACCTGACCCGCTACGTCGTCGAGAAGGGTTCGATCACCGTCGACGGCGTGAGCCTCACGGTCGTCGACGCGGGCCCCGACTACTTCACCATCAGCCTCATCCCCACGACCCTCGCGCTGACCACGCTCGGCATCAAGCAGCCGGGCGACCCGGTCAACCTCGAGGTCGACGTCATCGCCAAGTACGTCGAGCGGCTGCTCGGCGCCGACGCCGCGGGCAGCAGGGAGACGGCCGAGTGAGCGCCCTGTCCTGGCTGAACGCGGAGGCCTTCTCGGTCCTCGACCAGCGCATCATCTGGTCCGACATGATCGGCAACACGATCGGTCTCGTCGCCCTGGCCCTCGGCTGGCTGCGATCGATCTGGACCTGGCCCGCCCAGCTCCTGTCCGGAATCGTGCTGGTCGCGGCGAACCTCTCGGTGCAGCAGGCGGGCGGCGTCGGCAAGCAGATGGTGGTCATCGCCGTCGCCGTCTGGGGCTGGCAGCAGTGGACCCGCGGCCGGCAGCAGGCCCAGAACGGCTCCATCGCCGTCCGCTTCGCCACCTGGCGCGAGCGCGGCTACCTGCTGGGTGGCGCGGCCCTCGGCACCCTGGCCGTCGGCGGTCTCTTCACCGCCTACCCGTCGCTCTCCTGGAGCCCGTGGGCGGACGCGTACATCTTCGTCGGCACGCTCGTCGCCATGATCGCCCAGGCCCGCGGCATGGTCGAATTCTGGTTCGCCTGGCTGCTCGTCGACCTCGTCGGCGTACCGCTGAACTTCTCCGGCGGCCTTGCCTTCTCCGGTCTCATCTACGTCGTCTACGGCGCGCTCGTCCTGTGGGGCCTGCGCGACTGGTGGCTGCGCTCCCGAGCGAGCGTGAAGCCTGCCCTGGAAGGAGCAGCAGCATGACTGCACTGCCCGCCTGGTACTCCACCGACAACGTCGAGGATCTCTCCCTCGACCCGGTGGAGCAGGCCATCCGCGACATCGCCGCAGGCCGGCCCGTTGTGGTCGTCGACGACGAGGACCGCGAGAACGAGGGAGACCTCGTCATCGCGGCCGAGAAGGCCACGCCCGAGATCGTCGCCTTCATGATGAGCGAGTGCCGCGGCCTGATCTGCGCCCCCATGGAGGGCGAGGAGCTGGAGCGGCTCGACCTGCCGCAGATGGTCGAGCGCAACACCGAGTCGATGCGGACGGCCTTCACCGTCTCCGTCGACGCGGGCCCGGCCCACGGCGTGACCACCGGCATCTCCGCCGCCGACCGCGCCACGACCCTGCGCATGCTGGCCGGCGGCGAGTGCGAGCCGGCCGACTTCGTACGGCCCGGCCATATCTTCCCTCTCCGCGCCAAGCCCGGCGGCGTGCTCGTGCGCAACGGCCACACGGAGGCCGCGGTCGACCTGGCCCGGCTCGCGGGCCTGCGCCCGGCCGGTGCGATCGTCGAGATCGCGGGCGAGGACGGGGTGATGCTGCGGCTGCCCGAGCTGATCCCCTTCGCCCGCAAGCACGGCCTGACGATCATCTCCATCGAGGACCTGATCGCCTACCGTCGCTCCTCCGAGCCGACCGTCAAGCGCGAGGCCGAGGTCAACCTCCCCACCGCGCACGGCCTGTTCACCGCCTACGGCTACCGCTCCACCGTCGACGGCATCGAGCACGTCGCGCTCGTCCACGGCGAGATCGGCGACGGCGAGAACGTGCTGGTGCGCGTCCACTCCGAGTGCCTGACCGGCGACATCTTCCACTCGCAGCGCTGCGACTGCGGCCCCCAGCTGCAGGCCTCCATGGAGGACATCAACCGGGCCGGCCGCGGCATCGTCGTCTATCTGCGCGGCCACGAGGGCCGCGGCATCGGGCTGCTGTCCAAGCTGCGCGCGTACGAACTGCAGGAGCGCGGCCGCGACACCCTCGACGCCAATCTCGAACTCGGGCTGCCCGCCGACGCCCGCGACTACGCCGCGGGCGCGCAGATCCTCCAGGACCTCGGCGTACGCAGCCTGCGGCTGATGACCAACAACCCCGACAAGATCACCGCGCTTGTCCGGTACGGCCTCACGGTCCACGGCCGCGAGCCGATGCCGGTCCAGGCGGGCGAGCACAATCTCCGGTATCTGCGCACCAAGCGGGACCGGATGGGACACGACCTGCCCTGGCTCGACGCCGCCGGCGTGTCCACCTGCGGCAACCAGTAGGACAGCACAGCAGCACAACACGTACGTCAGTAAGCGTAAGAGGAGAGACATGAGCGGCAAGGGTGCACCCGAACTGTCCGTCCGCAACTGCGGCGATCTGCGGGTGGCGGTGATCGCGGCCCAGTGGCACGAGAAGGTCATGGACGGACTCGTCGACGGCGCGCTGCGCGCGCTGCACGAGCTGGGTATCGACGAGCCGACGCTGCTGCGCGTCCCCGGCAGCTTCGAGCTGCCGGTGGTCGCCAAGGTGCTGGCCGGCCGCGGCTACGACGCGATCGTCGCGCTCGGCGTCGTCATCCGTGGCGGCACACCGCACTTCGAGTATGTGTGCCAGGGCGTCACCAACGGCCTCACCCAGGTCACCGTGGACACCGGTGTCCCGATCGGATTCGGCCTCCTGACCTGCGACACCGAGGAGCAGGCGCTCGACCGGGCCGGCCTCGAGGGGTCGAACGAGGACAAGGGCCACGAGGCGGTCACCGCCGCCGTCGCCACCGCCGCCACGCTGCGCACCGTCAGCGAACCCTGGCGCTGAGTGGCCCGGGCTCACCCCTTACCCTGGGACCATCATGGCGAACAAAACCTTCGAAGAGCTCTTCGCCGAGCTGCAGCTCAAGGCCAAGAACGGCGACCCGGCCACCTCCCGTACCGCCGAACTGGTGGACAAGGGCGTGCATGCCATCGGCAAGAAGGTCGTCGAGGAGGCCGCCGAGGTGTGGATGGCCGCCGAGTACGAGGGCAAGGAAGCCGCCGCCGAGGAGATCTCGCAGCTGCTGTACCACGTCCAGGTGATGATGGTCGCCCGCGGGATCTCCCTCGACGACGTCTACGCCCACCTCTGAGCACCGCCCCTTCATCTCCGTACACGCGAACAAAGGAAGCCCGTCTCATGCTGCGCATCGCCGTGCCCAACAAGGGTTCACTGTCCGGACCTGCGTCGGCGATGCTCCATGAGGCCGGCTACCAGCAGCGCAAGGAGTCGAAAGAGCTGGTGCTGGTCGACCCCGAGAACGAGGTCGAGTTCTTCTACCTGCGCCCGCGCGACATCGCGATCTATGTGAGCTCCGGCAAGCTCGACATCGGCATCACCGGACGCGATCTGCTCCTGGACTCCGGCGCCAACGCCGAGGAGATCCTCCAGCTCGGCTTCGCCCGCTCCACCTTCCGCTACGCCACCAAGCCCGGCATCGCGACGGGCGTCGGCGACTTCGGCGGAATGACGATCGCCACCTCCTACGAGGGCATTGTCGCCAAGCACCTCGCCGACGAGGGCATCGACGCCTCCGTCGTCCACCTCGACGGAGCCGTCGAGACGGCGATCCAGCTGGGCGTCGCGCAGATCATCGCGGACGTCGTGGAGACCGGCACCAGCCTGCGCAACGCCGGGCTGGAAGTCATCGGCGAGCCGATCATGAAGTCCGAGGCGGTCGTCATCCGCCGCACCGGCTCGCCCGCCGACGACCCCAAGGTGCAGCAGTTCCTGCGCCGCCTCCAGGGCGTCCTGGTCGCCCGCAGCTACGTGATGATGGACTACGACTGCCGGGTCGAGCACCTCGAGCAGGCAGTCGCCCTCACCCCGGGCCTCGAGTCCCCGACCATCTCGCCGCTGCACCACGAGGGCTGGGTGGCCGTCCGCTCCATGGTGGCCGCCAAGGAAGCGCAGCGGATCATGGACGATCTGTACGACCTCGGCGCGCGGGCGATCCTCACCACGGCCATCCACGCCTGCCGCCTCTGAGGATGTCCGACACCATGCCCGCCCCCGCGCCCCAAATCCCCGCACTCCCGGTCACGTTCCGGCCGACCCGCACCCGGATCGTCCTGCTGACCGTGGGCGCGGTGATGTTCGCCGTGATCACCGCCGTCGCGCTGCTGCTGGAGAAGCTGAGCGCGGGGGAGCGGAGCAGCTTCATCTTCACCGCACTGGTCTTCTTCGGCGTACTGGCCCTGCTGAGCCGCCCCAAGGTCGTCGCCGACGACAGGGGCGTCACGGTCGTCAATCTCACCCGTACGCGCCAACTGGAGTGGGCGGAGATTCTGCGGGTCAACTTGCGCCCCGGCGACCCCTGGGTCTTTCTCGACCTCAGCGACGGCACCAGCCTGCCCGTGCTCGGCATCCAGCCGGGCATCGCCAAGGCGCACGCCATCAGCGACGCCCGCGCGCTGCGCGCCCTCGCAGAGACCCGCGGCACCCGCCCGGACGAGGTCTGAGCGGCGATGCCCCTGCCGCGTAGGCGCCCGGCTTGACTACTCTGGTGACGGCGGCGCCGAGTGCGCCCCGTCCCGCACCACACGGCCACGCCCGGCCCGCGGGACACCTGCGACCCGAGGAGTGACTCCCTCCAGCAATGGACGGATCGTCCGGTAGTACCTGCGCCGCCCCCTCCAAGGAGGCGGCGGCATGATCATCCCCCTGCTGCTGCTTGCCGCAGCGTTCCTCCTGATCCTCGCCAACGGCTTCTTCGTGGCGGCCGAGTTCGGCCTTGTCACGGTGGAGCGGCCCGATGCCGAACGCGCCGCCGCCGAAGGCGACCGCCGCGCCCGCCGCGTCGTCACAGCGCTGCGGGAGCTGTCCTTCCAGCTGTCCGGCACCCAGCTCGGTATCACCATCACCTCGCTCGTCGTCGGCATGCTCGCCGAACCCGCGCTCGCCCAGCTGCTGGACGGGCCGCTGACCGCGACCGGACTGCCCGAAGGGGCCGTCGCCGGAGTCGCGGTGGCGATCGGGATGCTGCTCGCCTCCGCCGTCCAGATGGTGATCGGCGAACTCGTTCCCAAGAACTGGGCGGTTTCCCGCCCGTTGCAGGTCGCGCGGTTCGTCGCAGGACCGCAGCATCTCTTCTCGACCGCCTTCCGGCCGGTCATCACCCTGCTCAACGCCGTCGCCAACCGTCTCGTGCGGCTGCTGGGTGTCGAGCCCACCGAGGAGCTGGCGTCCGCCCGTACCCCCGGTGAGCTGATGTCGCTGGCCAGACACTCGGCACGAGCCGGCACGCTGGAGCAGGACACCGCGGATCTGTTCGTACGGACCCTCTCGCTCGGCCATCTCACCGCGCAGCATGTGATGACCCCCCGGGTGAAGATGAGCGCCCTGCAGAGCGACGCCACCGCCGCCGACGTCCTCAACCTCACCCGCGCCACCGGCCTTTCGCGCTTCCCCGTCTACCGGGAGCGCATCGACGAGATCGTCGGCATGGTGCACCTCAAGGACGCCCTCGCGGTGCCGGCCGGCGAACGGCTGCGCACCCGGGTGGACCGGGTCGCCGTGCCGCCGCTGCTGGTGCCCGAGACGCTGCCCGTGCAGCAGCTCCTCGAGCGGCTGCGCAGTGAGCAGCCCATAGCCGTTGTCGTCGACGAGTACGGCGGCACGGCCGGGGTCGTCACCCTCGAGGACATCATCGAGGAACTCGTCGGCGAGGTCCGCGACGAGCACGACGCCGAGGCCGACGCGCGCCCCGAACTCGCCTCCGTGGCCGCGGAGGAGGGCAACCCCGCCTGGGAGGCGGACGGCAGCTGCCGCGTCCTCACCCTGCGCCGGATAGGCCTCGATGTGCCCGACGGCCCGTACGAGACGGTGGCCGGCCTCGTCGCCGATCTGCTGGGGCGCATCCCCGCCCCCGGCGACCGGGCCGAGCTCCCCGGTTGGCGGCTCTCGGTGCGTCAGGTCGACCGCTACCGGGCCGAGCGGGTACGCCTGGTGCGCACCGCCGCCGTCCCGGCCATGACGGAGGCGGCCCGATGAGCGTCCTCCCCCTCCTGTTCGCGATGCTGCTGGTGCTGGCGAACGGGTTCTTCGTCGGGGCCGAGTTCGCCCTCGTCTCCGTACGCCGCAGCCAGATCGAACCACTGGCCGCGGAAGGTTCCTCCCGGGCCCGGCAGGTGCTGCACGGGCTGGAGAATCTGCCGCAGATGATGGCGGCCGCGCAGTTCGGCATCACCATCTGCTCGCTGACCCTCGGCGCGGTGGCCGAGCCGACGGTGGCACACCTGCTGGAGCCGGTCTTCCACGCGGCCCATGTGCCCGAGGGGCTGATCCATCCCCTCGGCTATGTCATCGCCCTTGCCGTGGTCGTCTTCCTGCACCTCGTGATCGGCGAGATGGTCCCGAAGAACCTGGCAATGGCAGCCCCGGAGAAGACCGCGCTCTGGCTCAGCCCGGGCCTGGTCGGCTTCGCCCGGCTGTGCCGACCGGTCACGGCGGCGCTCGGCGCCTGTGCCCGGCTGGTGCTGCGGGCATTCCGTGTGGAGCCGAAGGACGAGGTGGAGGCCGTCTTCACCAGCGAGCAGCTCAACCGTCTTGTCGAGGACTCGGGCCAGGCGGGGCTGCTCGAGCCCGCCGAGCAGGAGCGGCTCGAGGACGCGCTGGAGCTGGGCAGCCGCCCGGTGATCGATGTGCTGATCGCCCGCTCCTCCCTGGTGACGGTCGCCCCTTCGGTGACCCCCCACCGGATCGAGGAGCTGACGGTACGCACCGGCTACTCCCGTTTCCCGGTCTGCGCGGAGGGCGAAGGCCCGTTCATGGGCTACCTCCATGTCAAGGACGTCCTCGATCTGGAGGACGGCGAGCGGGCGGTGCCGCAGCACATCTGGCGGCCCATGGCGACCCTGCGGGCGGAGCTCCCCCTGGACGACGCGCTCACCGTGATGCGCCGTGCGGCCACCCACCTCGCGCAGGTCGCGGACGCCTCCGGGCGGGTGCTGGGTCTGGTCGCCCTGGAGGACGTCCTGGAGAAGCTGGTCGGCGAGGTCCGTGATCCGTCCCACCGGGTGACGGTGCCCCGCGCGCCGGAAGCTCCCAGGGACACCGCCCTGGACAGTGCCCTGGCCGGCTAGCGCCCGCCGGGCTCAGCCCCGGGGAGGGTCCTGCGGGCCGCGGTCCACCGGACCGCGGCCCGACAGGACCTCGCCGTACGCCTGCATCAGATCGGGCAGCCGCAGTGTGGACAGGTCCTCCCGGGTCGGCGTACCCGGGTATCCGGACAGCCGCAGATCGCGGTAGGCGCAGCTCTTCTCGTACAGCGTGCGCAGAAAACGGCCGTTGCCGAGCTCGTCGATCCAGCCCTGGTCGACCACATGCCCGCTGATGGAGCGCAGTTCCTCGCGCACTTCCTCGTCCCACACATCGCCGTTGTCGGCGGCCAGCACCTCGCCGATGGCGGTCAGCTCCAGGGGGCGGTACGAGGGGAAGTCGACCCGGGTGGTGAAGCGTGAGGACAGGCCGGGATTGGTGGCGAGCAGCCGGTCCATGCCCTCCGGGTAGCCGGCGAGGATGACCACCAGGTGGTCGCGGTTGTCCTCGGCCCGCTTGAGGAGGACCTGGAGGGCTTCGTCGCCGTATGCGTCGCCCTTGGTGTAGCCGGAGTTGGAGAGGCTGTACGCCTCGTCCACGAACAGCACCCCGCCCAGCGCCGAGTCGATCAGCTCGTTGGCCTTCACCGCCGTCTGTCCCAGGAACTCGCCCACCAGATCCGAGCGCTGGGCCTCGACCAGGTGGTCGCCGCCGAGCAGACCGAGTGCGAAGAAGACCCGGCCGAGGATGCGGGCGACGGTGGTCTTGCCGGTGCCGGAGGGGCCGGAGAAGACAAAGTGGCGTTTGGGCGGCTGGACCGGGAGCCCCTGGCCTGCGCGCAGCCGGGCCATCTTCAGCTGCGCGGACAACGCCTTCACCTGCCGCTTCACCGGCTCCAGGCCCACCATCCGCTCCAGCTCCGCCAGCGCCTCGGCAAGCAGCACCGGATCGGTGGAGCCTGCCGGGAACTGTGGGGGAGCGGGCTGCGCGGGCACGACCGCCTTGTGCCGCAAGGCGTCGGCCGGCACCGCAGGCGTCGCGGGCACAGCGCCCGGGAGCTGCGTCTGCGCATCGGCGCCGAGCCGCGGCTCGGCCGCGAAGGGGGCTTCCCCGTCGGCCTGCGCGTCCACCGCGTCCTGGCCGAAGCCGGCCAGCGACACGGCCGCGAGGCCCGCCGAGTCCTCGTACCCGTCGATCCCGTCGTACTCGGCGATCGCCGCGAGCCGGGCCGAGGTGTCCATGAAGGCCGGGTCGATCCGGTGCACCGCCCGGTACAGCGGCAGGGCGGCCGCGCTGCGGCCGGTGCCCTCGTGAGCCCGCGCCAGCCAGTAACGCAGCTCCTTGCGCTGCGGCTGTTCGCTGCGGCAGCGCATCAGGGCGGAGGAGAGCAGCGGCTCCGCCTGGCCGTACATCTCCTGGCGCACCCGGGCCATGCCGCCGAAGAGCCCGGCTTCGATGCCCAGCATCGGATCGTTGACCAGCGGCTCGGTGTGGCGTACGAGCTGCTCCCAGTCCTTGACCAGATACGCCCGGCAGGCGTGCAGAAAACGCACCTGGGGGTCGGCATCGACCGGGGGGAGCCCGGCGAGCGCCCGGTCGAGCTCCGGCACATGGCGGCCGTCGAGCCAGTGGGAGGCGTGGGCGAGCAGCAGATCGCGGGGACTCTCCAGCACCGGCTGGACCCACCATCCCAGCCAGTACCAGGAGTTGAGGGTGCGGCGGTGACGGGCGCGCTGCTCGCCGAAGCGCTCGCGGGTGCGGTACATGCGCAGCAGTGCGGTGGTGGTGTCGACGCGCAGCGCGTGCAGGCCGAGCCAGCCGTCGGCCATCTCGGGATCGAGCCGCACGGCAGTGCGGAACTCCTCCTCCGCCTGTGGGTACGCACCCATGGTGTAGGCGTCCACGCCGCGAACCCAGGCGAGGTCGGCCGGGGCCTGTGCGCCGTGTGTGCCGATGTCCAAAGGGCCCGCCATATCCCCCCACAAACCGTGCACCTGTGATGTCCCGCCGGGCGAGCGCCCGTCGGCAGCGTACTGAACGACCGTGCCGTGGACGGGAATTGACCCCACCGAGGTGCATCGTACCTGCGCAAAGGGGTGGCGACTAAGACCGCCGCGAGTGACCCGGTGACGGTGACCCAGGGTGAGCGAGGGGTGGGGTGTGTCGCGGGAGAAGGGGGGTGGGGGCAGAACGAAGCCCCCGATCACGGGGGAACAACCGGGGGCTCCGCGTCTGCGGCGGCTCCGGAAAGCCGCACATTGAGAACGTAAGACCTGTACGCCCCCTCGGTCAAGCAGAGTTGAGGCACTCTTGAGGGCGATTTCCGACTGCTCAGTATGGTGGGGTGGCGCCGTCACTGTACGTGATGATCTGGTTCGGCCGTGCTGTCGCAGGAGGCCCCGGGAGCCACTCGTACCCCTCCTGCCACTCGCGTACCAGGGCATCTGCATACGGACGGGAGGGGTCCGCCGAGAAATGGCGTGTCTCCGCCACCGTCCATCCGTCCCAGAATGCGGACAGCTCGCTGCCGTCGCGGCACCGTCCCCGGGCCCAGGACTCCCCGGCGTCCCGCTCCATCCACAGCAGCCGGGCGAGGTGGGGGCGCAGGGCTCGTCGCCCCGCTCCCACTCCCTCGATGAGGACGACGGGGGACGGCGCGAGGAGCCGTGGGGGCCCGAAGCGGCGCAGATTCCAGTCGTACGGGTTGTAGTGCGCGACCTCGCCGCGCGAGAGCGGTTCGATCACCTGGGCCAGCAACCGGTCCGTCCAGGCGAAGAGCTCCTCGTGGGTGGCCAGATCGTCGAGATGCAGCACCGGCACCCCGCTGTCGCCCCCGCCCCCGTCGGCACCGTCCGCATCCGAGGCCGCATCTGTGGCTGCATCTGTGGCTGTGGCTGCGTTTGCGTCTGCGTGGCCGAGCGCCGCCGCGAGCCTGGCCGCGAACGTGCTCTTGCCCGACCCCGCGTGGCCGTCGACCGCGACCAGGCGCACCGGGCCGCACGAGGGCGCGAGCGCGCGCAGCGCCGCGGCCTGCCGGCAAAGGTCGTCGTCCATGGGGCCACCCTAGGAGAGCGGCGCAGCCCACCGCAGGTCACGCCCAGTGGGTCAGACCAATATTGGTCGAGCAACGCGGCCCGAGGTGCTGGCAGAAGTCCGCCCGGACCCGCGATAGTTGCCCCACTGTCGCGCACCCGATTTGGGGGTCCCATGGCCAGATCCACATCGCGCAGAACCGTGCTGGGCGCCGCCATCGCGGCTGCGGCAGGTGCGGGCGCGCTGTCCTCCGCCGCCCCGGTCGCTGCCGCCGCGCCGACCGCGGGGGCCGGGCGCTCCACCCGGATTCCCCGCGCCGCCCCCCAGGTGGACAACCGTTTCTGGGCCTCGTACGCCGACTGGCGCTCGGGTGTCGCGGCCGGCACTCAGGCGGTCGCGAGTCGCCGCCCCGCTCTGGTCATTGCCCACCCGGCGGGCCGCACCGCCTACACCGACCCGCACACCGGACGGAGTGCGACCTGGGAGTACGCCACCTGGACCTCGCCCGTCCACTCCTCGACGGTGCCCGCGACCGAGGTCATCGCCTCCTGGAACGCCCACACCCCGGCCGGGACCTGGCTCCAGGTCGAGCTGCGGGGCCGCTACTCCGACTCCACCCGGACGCCGTGGTTCGTGATGGGCCGCTGGGCGTCCGGCGACGGCGACATCCGCCGTACCTCGCTCGACGGCCAGAGTGACGGCAAGGCCGCCATCTGGACCGACACCTTCTCGATCGACGACGCGGCGAGCGGGCTGCGGCTGGACTCGTACGAGCTGCGGCTGACCCTCTACCGCAAGCCGGGCACCAAGCTCACGCCCACCGTGTGGCGGCTGGGTGCGATGGCGTCCGACATCCCGGACCGGTTCGGCGTCCCCGCATCCACGCCCGGCGTCACCCGTGAGCTGCCCGTACCGCGGTACTCGCAGAACACGCACGTCGGCCAGTACCCGGAGTACGACAACGGCGGCGAGGCCTGGTGCAGCCCCACCTCCTCCCAGATGATCGTCGAGTACTGGGGCCGTAAGCCCGCCGCCGCCGACCTGGCCTGGGTGAATCCCGCTTTCGCCGACCCGCAGGTCTGCCACGCGGCCCGCTTCACCTTCGACCACCAGTACGACGGCTGCGGGAACTGGCCCTTCAACGCCGCCTACGCCGCGACGTACCGGGACATGAGCGCCGTCGTCACCCGGCTCTCCTCGCTCACAGAGCTGGAGACGCTGATCCGGGCGGGTATCCCGGCCATAACGTCGCAGTCCTTCCTCAAGGAGGAACTGACCGGGGCGGGCTACGGCACTGCCGGGCATCTGATGACCGTGATCGGCTTCACCGCCGACGGCGATGTGATCGCCAACGATCCGGCCTCGCCCAGCAATGACGCCGTACGCCGTGTCTACCGGCGCGCCGAGTGGGAGAAGATCTGGCTCCGCACCAAGCGCCACAACGCGAGCGGCAATGTGGTCTCCGGCACAGGCGGTGTCTGCTACCTGTACTGGCCGGCCCATCCGACAGCCGCCCAACGCCGGGCTCTGGCGGCCGTCGGCATCCACTGAGGCACCGGGCCGGCCCTTGGGGGCAGTGACGTACGTCTCTACCCCGGGGCCGGTATCGCTGGCACTGTGGTCGGGTCACGGGGGGACGTCCACCTGCCAGACGACTGAACGAGACGCACCATGACCGCCACGGCCACGGCCACCGCCATAGCCACTGCCTCAGCCGCCACCGCCGAGCGTGCCGAAACCCGCACCCGCACCGGCGGCCCCGAGGACGGCTCCAAGATCCTCGAGCATGTCCTCGGCTGGACCCTCGTGGTCGTCCTCGCGATGCTCGTCACCCAGGCCGGACTGCTGTAGACACCTCGGCGAGAACGCCTGGCCCGCGGGGCCGGATCAGGACGCCTGCGGAGTCGTGCCGTTCGCCTGGGCGAGTGGGGGATGGTGCTGTCGGCCATCGGCCCGCTTGGCGTGAATGCGATCAGAACGGCCGGGGAACGACAGAAGGACCGGACCAGTCGAACTCATGGTTCGGACCAATTTCAACGAACGGCGACCGCGCGGTGCACGGGGTACCGAACCGCTCGGTGATCACCCGATGACCGCTCGGTGACCGGGTCGTGAGCCGGGCGACGGGAGGTTGCCGGAACGATTCCTGCCCACCCGTGACGGGCGCCCGCTGATCGGGCATACTCAACGCGCCACAGCCGCCGCCGAAGCTCTTTCGTGATCCGAAAGGGCAGCATCGGCCTGGCAGGAAGACCGGCGGCGCGCCCACACCCTTCGCGCGCGACCGTCGCAGCGCCCGACAGGGAGGAGAGCGCCGTAATGCCCGACCGCGCCCCGCAGCCGGTGGAACGTCAACTGCCCACCGAGGAGTCCAGGGATCTGATCACCCTGGTACGCGACATCGTCCAGCGGGAGATCGCCCCCCGGGCGGCCGAGGAGGAGGACTCCGGGCACTTCCCGCGCGAGATCTTCTCGCTTCTGTCCGAGTCCGGACTGCTCGGGCTTCCGTACGACTGCGAGTACGGCGGCGGTGACCAGCCGTACGAGGTCTACCTCCAGGTCCTCGAAGAGCTCGCCGCCGCCCGGCTCACCGTCGGCCTCGGCGTCAGCGTCCACTCGCTCGCCTGCCATGCGCTCGCCGGCTACGGCACCAAGGAGCAGCAGGCCGAGCATCTGCCCGCCATGCTCGGCGGCGGGCTCCTCGGCGCGTACTGCCTCTCCGAGCCCTCCTCCGGCTCCGATGCCGCATCCCTGCGCACCAAGGCGGTACGGGACGGGGATGCCTGGGTCATCACCGGGACGAAGGCGTGGATCACCCACGGCGGGGTCGCCGACTTCTACACCGTCCTGGCCCGCACCGGCGGGGAGGGCGCCCGCGGCATCACGGCCTTCCTGGTTCCGGGTGACGTACCGGGCCTGAACGCCGCCGCCCCCGAGAAGAAGATGGGGATGAAGGGCTCGCCCACCGCCCAGCTCCACTTCGGCGGGGTGCGAGTGTCCGATGCCCGCCGCATCGGTGAGGAGGGCCAGGGATTCGCGATCGCGCTCTCCGCGCTCGACTCGGGGCGGCTCGGCATCGCCGCCTGCGCCATCGGCGTCGCCCAGGCCGCACTGGACGAGGCCGTCGCGTACGCGACAGGACGTCAGCAGTTCGGCCGGCCCATCGCCGACTTCCAGGGGCTGCGCTTCATGCTCGCCGACATGGCCACCCGGATCGAGGCGGGCCGTGCGCTCTATCTCGCCGCCGCCCGGCTGCGGGACGCCGGACAGCCCTTCTCCCGGCATGCCGCCATGGCCAAGCTCTTCTGCACGGACGCGGCCATGAGCGTCACGACCGACGCGGTCCAGGTGCTCGGCGGCTACGGCTACACCCTGGACTTCCCCGTCGAGCGCTATATGCGCGAGGCCAAGGTGCTCCAGATCGTCGAGGGCACCAATCAGATCCAGCGCATGGTCATCGCCCGTCACCTGGCCGGGCCTGAGACGCGCTGACCCGCCCGCTCGGTGACGGCGGCGCCGTGAGCCTGCTCCACTCGGGGTCGCGGCGCCCCGGCAGCGTCTTGCCGCTGCTCGCCCACTGGCGCAGCAGCTCCCCGTAGATGGGCGGATCGGCCGGATGCGGAACCGATTCTTCAGGTGCCGGCGCCGCCAGCCGACGCCGACCGTGAGCGGTCGCGGAGTACAGCAGGGTCATGTCTGGCCAACGTCCTGCGCCCCGGCGGGGTTACCGCCGGGGCGAATCGGGCGCCAGTTCACTCCTTACTCATCCGTACTCATCCGCGACTCGGGGTGACACGAGAACGGCTCCCGGCTCTGGTCTCCGGCAGGGTTTCTGACGTACCGTCAATTCCCTTGCCGCCCAGGAGGTCAGCCGTGTCCGACGACCGCCCGGTCCCTCTCGACGAGTACCCCGTCCACCAGGCGCCGCTGTCGATGAAGCATCTCGTCACCGGCGACCGCAACGCCTACGACCGGTGCATCTTCCAGGTCTTCGATCACGAAGGCCGCGCCCTGCTCATCGCCGGCCTCGGCGTCTACCCCAACACCGGTGTGATCGACGCCTACGCCACCCTCAGACTCGGTGACCGGCTGCATGCCGTACGCGCCTCCGACGCCCTCGCCGACGACCGGATGAACCTCTCCGTCGGCCCGCTGCGCATCACCGTCGACGAACCATTGCGCCGCCTCACCCTGCACTGCGACGCGGACCCGGAAGACCCGGGCTCGCTCTCGTACGACATCACCTGGAACGCCGAATTCCCCGCCGTATGGGAACCGCACCACATCCAGCGCCGTGGCGACCGCCTCATGCTCGAAGGCCGCCGCTTCGTCCAGGCGGGCAGCTGCAGCGGCGTCATCCGCGCCGACGGAGAAGAGATACCCGTGACGGCGGGGGAGTGGACCGGAACCCGAGACCGCAGCTGGGGCGTGCGGCCCATCCCCGGCGAGGAGGGCGGCCGCGCCGCCGACGAACTGCGGCCCGCAGGCTTCCACTGGCTCTGGATCCCCGTCCGCTTCGAGGACCGCTTCCTGATGGTCATCGCCCAGGAGGACGCCGACGGCTACCGCACGCTCAATGAGGCCGTTCTCGTCCGCGAGGGCCGGCCCGACACCCAACTCGGCTGGCCGCAGGCTGATATCACCTACCGCCCCGGCATCCGCGACCCCCGGAGCGCCGTCGTCCACCTCACCGACCCGGCCCGCAAACCCCTCGAACTCGGTGTGGAGATCCTCGCCTCGTCGCCGCTCGCCGTAGGTGCGGGGTATCCGCCCGCCACCGACTGGCAGCACGGCACCTGGCAGGGCCGCGGCTGGCGGGACCGGCGTACCTACGACCTCTCCGACGCTGCCGCGCACCCCATGGCCGCGTACGGCGTCACCGACCACGTCGCCCGCTTCTCTCTGGATGGGCAGACGGGCTACGGAATCTTCGAGCACGGCACCTTCGGCCGCCACGACCCGAGCGGCTTCACCGGCTACGACTCGGTCGCCGGCTGAGGCGTGTGGTGGAAGCAGCGCCGTCCGCCCGCAGGGCGTGCGGGAGAAGTCCCGCACGCCCCGCAGGCCCCGGCCGGCCGGCCGCGGCGGGACACCGGTCAGAGGATGAAGACGCTCTGCGCGGTCTCCGTGTAGTACGTCTCACCCGGGTAGATGAGCCGCTCCACCCGGCCCGTGCAGTAGGGCCCGTTATGGACCTCGGCGATGGCGTTCGTGTGGTTGGTGACGGACGACGGGAACCAGTTGACGGGATAGCACCCGCGCGGGTCGATGTGCCCGACGCCGTTGATGAACAGCACCCCCTCGGCCGCATACGCGGAGTTCGGGACGGCGAGTGCAAGCGTCGCGGCGGCCGCGAGCGCCCCAAGGGTCGTCGCCAAACGTCGCATCATGCGCGTGCTCCTTCCGGTATCGCGAGCCGCCTCGATGCGACCCGCTGATGTCACTGAAAGTACGCGAACGGTCACGACAGGTCACCGGCGTGCGGAAGCAGCCGCCACCGCCGAATGCGCTGTTCACCACGCCCGTTCACCGGCAACGACCGACCGGCAGTTCCGGCAGATCCGACAGCGAGGAGCACCGCCATGGCCACCGCACCACGCCCCCGCACCACCACCCGCGATCCCGAGGAACTCGCCCGCCGGCTCACCGACTGGCTGCACGCGCGGCTGCCCGGCGCCAAGGTCTGTGGCGTGCGGGTCCCCGAATCCAACGGAATGTCGAGCGAGACGCTGCTCTTCGACATCGAGCATCCGGAACCGCCCGTCCGGGCCTGCGCGTTGCGGCTGGCCGCCGACCCCGCCGCGTACACGATCTTCCCGGTGTACGACATGGCCCTGCAGTACCGCACCATGCGTGACGTCGCCGAGCACACCGACGTCCCCGTACCGCGCGTGCTGTGGCTGGAGGAGGACCCGGGGCCCCTGGGGGCGCCCTTCTTCGTGATGGAGCGCGTCGAGGGCCGGGTGCCGCCCGATGTCATGCCCTATACGTACGAAGGCAATTGGCTGCACGCCGCGAGCGACGCCGAACGCGCCCGCCTCGAAGAGGCCACGATCTCGCTGATCGCCCGGCTGCACGACCAGCACCCGGTCCCGCCCCGGCAGGGCAGTGCGCTGCGCCGCCATGTCGATGCCCAACGGGCCTACTACGCCTGGGTGGTGGAGGGGCTGCCGCGATCACCGCTCATCGAGAGCGCCTTCGACCGGCTCGAGACCCACTGGCCCGAGAACACCGGTGAGACCGTCCTGAACTGGGGCGACGCACGTATCGGCAACATCATCTACGCCGGCTTCGAGCCCGCGGCCGTACTCGACTGGGAGATGGCCGCCTACGCCCCGCGCGAGACGGACCTCGGCTGGACGATCTATCTGCACCGGTTCTTCCAGGATCTGACGGTCGGCTTCGGTCAGCGCGGACTGCCCGACTTCCTGCGGCGGGACGCCGTGGAACAGCGCTATGAACAGCTCACCGGACACCGCCCGCGCGACATGGAGTTCTACACCCTCTATGCCGCGCTGCGGCACGCGATCGTGATGCTCCGAGTGGCCTACCGGCAGGTCCACTTCGGTGAAACACAGGTGCCGGACGACCCGGACAGCCTCATCCTGCACCACGCCACTCTCGCGGCGATGGTGCAGGGAAGCTACTGGTGACCGACCCGCGGCTCAGGCCGCGCCGCGCATGCGCGTCACCTTGAAGGGACGCGAGCCCGGACCGCCGACGTGCGAGAAGGGCTGCGTCCGCCAGTCGAGCCCCTGAGGGAGCGTCAACAGCAGTGCGGTGTCCTGCTCCTGGACCTCCAGCGTCTCGTCCGCGGGAGACGCGTCGCCGGCCGCCCGGCCGGTACCGGCGCACACGGTGAGGCCGAACGGATTCCATGGGGTGGGGCACAGCGCATGCTCCGGCAGGACGTCCTCGTCCGCCAGCAGCGCGATCGGCTGCTCGCAGTCCGGGCAGATCACCCGGTACATCTCAAAGGTGTCGTAGGCGTCCAGTTCGTCGGTATCCGCCGGATCGGCCGAATCGACAGGCTCCGGTTCGGTGCGTTCGGTGTTCTCAAGGCTCTGCATGGAGAATCTCCCCCTCTGGTGGGCCGACCAGGCACGTGCGGCCTCGACCACAGCAAGCAATTCCCCTCGCGCGAGCCAGGTAACCGTGCGGTCACGGCGGACCGGGCGCGGCGCCTGTGGCATTCGTCACATGCCTGCCGCAGGTGCCCCCTTCACGCTGCCGCCGACTGTGCCGGAAGCCATCCGGGGCAATAGGTTGATCCGCATGGAGGAGCTGGATCGTCAGATCGTGGATTTGCTCGTCAAGGACGGGCGGATGAGCTACACCGACCTGGGCAAGGCCACTGGCCTGTCCACCTCGGCGGTGCATCAGCGTGTCCGCCGCCTCGAGCAGCGCGGTGTCATCCGCGGCTATGCCGCCGTCGTCGACCCCGAAGCGGTCGGGCTGCCGCTCACCGCGTTCATCTCGGTCAAGCCCTTCGATCCCAGCGCCCCCGACGACATCGCGGAACGCCTCGCCGACGTCCCCGAGATCGAGGCCTGCCACAGCGTCGCGGGCGATGAGAACTACATCCTCAAGGTGCGCGTCGCGACGCCTTTGGAGCTGGAGCATCTGCTCACCCACATCCGCTCCCTGTCCGGCGTCTCCACCCGCACCACCGTCGTGCTCTCCACCCCGTACGAGGCACGCCCGCCGCGTATCTAGGCTGGTCCCATGACCGAGAGCGCCGCCCCCCAGAGCGACCACCGCACCGTGCTGCTGCGCGGTGGAGAAGTCCACAGCCCCGCCGACCCCTTCGCCACCGCGATGGTCGTCGAACGAGGACACGTCGCGTGGGTCGGCTCGGAAGGCGCCGCCGACGCCTTCGCGAGCGGTGTCGACGAGGTGATCGATCTCGACGGCGCCCTGGTCACCCCGGCGTTCACCGACGCACACGTCCACACCACAGCGACCGGCCTGGCCCTCACCGGCCTCGACCTGTCACGGGCCCGCACTCTGACCGATGCCCTCGGTCTCGTACGGGAGCACAGTGCCGCACACCCCGGCGACACGGTTCTCCTCGGCCACGGCTGGGACGCCACGCGCTGGCCCGAGCAGCGCCCCCCGTCCCGTGCCGAACTCGACGAGGCGAGCGGCGGCCGCCCTCTCTACCTGCCCCGGATCGACGTCCACTCCGCCGTGGTCACCACCGCGCTGCTGGACCTCGTCCCCGGCATCACCGGCCTGACCGGCTACCACCCGGACGCGCCACTCACCGCCGCCGCCCACCACGCCGTACGCAGCGCCGCCCACGGCGCCGTCACACCCGCCCAGCGTGCCGCCGCCCAGCGTGCCGCGCTCGCCCACGCCGCCTCGCTCGGCATCGGCACCGTCCACGAGTGCGCGGGGCCCGACATCTCCGACGAGGGCGACTTCACCGCACTGCTCAGGCTCGCCGCGGCGGAGCCCGGCCCGCGGGTCGTCGGCTACTGGGCCGAACACGTCGAGGGCGCCAAGGACGCGCGGCGCATCCGCGAGCTCGGCGCCATCGGCGCGGCCGGTGACCTCTTCGTCGACGGCTCCCTCGGCTCCCACACCGCCTGCCTGCACACCCCGTACGCCGACGCCCCCCACACCGGCGCCGCCCACCTGGACGCCGCGGCCGTCGCCGCCCATGTGACCGCCTGCACCGAGGCCGGACTCCAGGCCGGCTTCCACGCCATCGGCGACGCCGCCCTCACCGCTGTCGTCGGCGGCATCGGGGCGGCCGTCGAATCCCTCGGCCTCGCGCGCGTCCGCGCCGCCAGGCACCGCGTCGAACACGCCGAGATGCTCACCCCCGAGACCATCGCCGCCTTCGCCGAGTACGGTCTCACCGCCTCCGTCCAGCCCGCCTTCGACGCGGCCTGGGGCGGCGAGGACGGCATGTACGCCCAGCGCCTGGGCGCGGAGCGGGCCCGCACCCTCAACCCGTACGCCGCACTCCTGCGCGCCGGGGTCCCCCTCGCCTTCGGCTCGGACAGCCCCGTCACCCCGCTCGACCCCTGGGGCACCGTGCGCGCTGCCGCCTTCCACCGCACCCCCGAGCACCGCATCTCCGCACGGGCCGCCTTCACCGCCCATACCCGCGGCGGCTGGCGTGCCATCGGCCGCGACGACGCCGGTGTGCTGGTCCCCGGCGCCCCCGCCGACTACGCGGTCTGGCGCACCGAGGAACTCGTGGTCCAGGCCCCCGACGACCGGGTCGCCCGGTGGTCCACCGACCCCCGCTCCGGCACGCCCGGCCTGCCCGATCTCACCCCCGGCGGGGAACTCCCGCGCTGCCTGCGGACGGTGGTCTTCGGACAAACCGTCTTTGCGAGGCCGAACGAGTGACGTGCGGACATTTCGTACCGCCGATCGATGTTCTCCGCGCTCGTCCGCGACCTGCGGATCTTCTGCCCTGACCTGCTGATTCGGGCAAAGCGCGCAGATCGACCGACTGTTGACAGCGAGCGCCCACCGGCCGGTAGGTTCGGCCGAGTCCACCACAGGATGTCCGACCGGTTGGACCTCCACGCAGTCGTCGAACGCCGCTGGGTCATGGGGCGGTGTGCCGCACCGGCGCACCTCCACTGGGAGCCAGGTTCAGCGCCCGCGCCTCGGGGGCGAGGGAAGGTTTCAGCCGGCCGGCAGGTGCGACCCGGGTGGGGCCCGGCGTTCAGTAGACAACGGCTCTCGGTCGATCCGCAGCCAGCGGGTCCCAGGTCGGCCCGAAGGACGCCGGGCCCCGATCCGTTGCTCTTCACCCGGGCCCAGGTCCGTGCCGCGCGAGACCTGCCGCCGGCGCTCGCTATGGTGGGGCTCTGTGTACGGACATTAAGGGGCAGCAGTGAACGACGGCGGTCAGCGGCGGTACGGCCCGCTCGGCAGAGCCTTGGTGATCATCCCGACCTACAACGAGGCCGAGAACATCAAGCCGATCGTCTCCCGGGTGCGCACTGCCGTGCCCGAGGCGGACATCCTCGTCGCCGACGACAACAGCCCCGACGGCACCGGTAAATTCGCCGATGAACTCGCGGCCGAGGACGACCAGGTGCACGTCCTGCACCGCAAGGGCAAGGAAGGCCTCGGTGCGGCCTACCTTGCGGGCTTCCGCTGGGGAATCGAACACGGCTACGGCGTACTGGTCGAAATGGACGCCGACGGCTCACACCAGCCCGAGGAGCTGCCCCGGCTGCTGACCGCGCTCAAGGGCGCCGACCTGGTGCTCGGCTCCCGCTGGGTCCCCGGCGGCCGTGTCGTCAACTGGCCGAAGCACCGTCAGTTCATCTCGCGCGGCGGCAGCACCTACTCCCGGCTGCTCCTCGGTCTGCCGCTCCGTGACATCACGGGCGGCTTCCGCGCCTTCCGCAAGGAGACCCTCGAGGGTCTGGGCCTGTCCGAGGTTGCCTCCCAGGGGTACTGCTTCCAGGTCGACCTCGCCCGCCGGGCGGTCGCTGCCGGTTACCACGTCGTCGAAGTCCCCATCACCTTCGTCGAGCGCGAACTGGGCGACTCCAAGATGAGCCGGGACATCGTCGTGGAGGCGCTGTGGCGGGTCACCGCCTGGGGAGTCGGCGGCCGGGCGAATCGTCTCCTCGGCCGCAAGTCCGGCTGACCGCCGCCCTGCCCGCCCTCTTCCTGCCCTCTGTCCGTACGCGCGATCTTCCTGATCGCCCCCTTACGCCGCTCGGGCGGGCGTCCAGGCACACTGGGGGCATGACGACCGGCGCATCGCCCTCAACAGCCCCCAAGCGCTCTCGCGCCCGCTCCTTGGTCCCCCTCGGCATCGCCGCCTGGCTGGTGCTCGAGGTCTGGCTGCTGACCCTCGTGGCCGGAGCGGCCGGCGGATTCACCGTCCTTGCTCTGCTCGTCGGTGGCGGCATCCTCGGTGCCGTCGTCATCAAGCGGGCCGGCCGCCGCGCCTTCCGCAGTCTGAGCGAGACCCTCCAGCAACAGCAGACCGGCCAGAGCCCGCCCGCTGCCGCCGAGACCGGCAGCACCGGAAACGGCTTTCTGATGCTCGGCGGACTGCTCCTGATGCTGCCCGGCCTGATCTCCGACGCGGCGGGCCTGCTGCTTCTTGCGCCGCCCGTCCGCGCGAAGCTCGGGCGGTACGCGGAGAAGTCGCTGGAGCGCCGGATGCGCGCTGCGGCGCCCGGCAGTCTCGGCGATGCCTTCCAGCAGGCGCGTATGCGCCGCCCGGACGGAAAGGTCGTCCAGGGCGAGGTCATCCACCAGGACGGGACGCCGGCCCCGCGCCGCTACGAGAACGAGGGCCCCCGGCCCCCGCTGACGCACTGACCCGCCCCGCTGCTCAGGTCGCTCAGGTCTGCTCAGGAACGCACTGACCTGCCCCCTGTAGCCAGGGGGACGGCGACCGCAGGGGACCGAGGGGGAGGTCCGAGGTCCGCCCCCGGGCACAGCAGAGCCGCGGGCTGTGGCACACACTCCGTGTGTCACAGCCCGCGGCTCTTGTCGTGCTTGTGCTGTTGTGTTGCTTGATGCGGTGTTTACGCGGTCAGGCGGACTTCCGGCTGTCCCGCGGGTGCACAGCGATGTTCATGGCGCCGGAACGCAGGACCGCCAGCCTCTCGGCCAGCACTTCCTCCAGTTCCTCGCGAGTGCGCCGCTCCATGAGCATGTCCCAGTGCGTTCGCGCAGGCTTGCCCTTCTTTTCTTCGGGGCCGTCGCCGTCCACCAGGAGTGCCTGGGCGCCACACGCCTTGCACTCCCACTCCGGCGGAATGTCCGCCTCCACGGAGAACGGCATCTCAAAGCGATGTCCGTTCTCACATGCGTACTCCACCGCCTGGCGCGGGGCCAGATCGATGCCGCGGTCCGTCTCGTAGCTGGTAACCACGAGTCGCGTGCCGCGGAGAGCTCGCTCACTCATGAATCGTGCCTCCCGGGCTTGTCGCCCACAGGACAGGTGTCGCTGTCGTCGTCATCCGGTCAACGTCCGGTCGGCGGTAAAGATTCCCGTTCCGGGTCATGCGTCGCCCGTCGTGCCGCCCCTTGTTGTACCCACCAGTGCCCGGTTTGTCACATCTGACAGAAAGTGTCACCCAATGATTTCACTTCATCAGCACGCAGTAACGGTCCGCCTGGCAAGCCAAAGGCGTACACTACCGGCCTTTCACTTCAACGTCTAAATTCGTTCCGGCACGGGGTTGCCCGCGGCGGCCGCGGCCCGCCTCACCGGCACCCGCGCCAGCAGGACGAAGCCCAGCGCGAAGAAGACCACCAAAGAGATGATGGCATCCCGATAACTGCCGGTCAGCTGGTATGCGAGCCCGAACACCAGTGGCCCCAGCCAGCTCAGCCCACGGTCGCTCATCTCATAGGCCGAGAAGTACTCGGCCTCCTTGCCGCGCGGCACCAAATGGGAGAACAACGAGCGCGACAGCGCCTGACTGCCGCCCAGTACGAGTCCGATCGCCGCCGCCAGGCCGTAGAACCAGAGCGGTGCCCCGGCAGGCAGAAAGTATCCGGCCGCCAGAATCAGCGTCCAGACGGCGAGCGACGCCAGGATCGTCCGCTTGGCCCCGTACGTCCTGGCCAGTCGGCCCATGCCCAGCGCGCCCACCACCGCGAGCACCTGCACCAGCAGCACCGCCGTGATCAGTGTCGTCTGATCGAGACCCAGCTCCTCCGATCCGTAGATCGAGGCCTGCGAAATCACCGTCTGCACCCCGTCGTTGTAGACGAGATACGCCAGCAGGAACGACAGCGTCAGCGGATGCCGGCGCATGTCCCGCAGCGTGGCCGTCAACTGCCGCCAACCCGAACCCACCGCCCCGTCGCCGCTCGGCGCCATCCGGCGGTCCCGCAGCCGGCGCAGCGGCACCAGTGTGAAAGCGCCCCACCACACCCCGGCCGAGGCCAGACAGATCCGTACCGCCTCGGATTCCGAGAGTCCGAAGGAGTCATGGCCGGAGTACACGATCAGATTCAGGACGAGCACCAGTGCGCCCGACGTGTAGCCGAACGCCCAGCCCCGCGACGACACCGCGTCCCGCTCGTCCGGCTCCGCGATCTGCGGCAGGTACGCGTTGTACAGCACCATCGACACCGACAGCGACGCGTTCGCGACGATCAGCAGGAACGCGCCCAGCAGATACCGGTCGCCGTCCAGGAAGAACATGGCCGTCGTCGCGGCCGCCCCCACATATGCGGCGACCGCCAGCAGCGGCTTCTTGCGGCCCGTACGGTCGGCCTGCGCGCCTGCCAGGGGCATCAGCAGCACTGCCAGCATCATCGAGATCGACACCGCGTACGCGAACACCGAACCCGCCCGCACCGGAACGCCCAGCGGATGCACAAAACCCTCGGCATCGGCAGCTGCCTTCGCCACCGAGGTCAGGTACGGGCCCAGGAAGACAGTGAGCACACTCGTCGAATAGACGGAACACGCGAAGTCGTAGAAGTACCAGCCGCGTTGCTCGCGTCTGCGCTCGCTCGTCCCGGCAGTCCGGTCCGCGGTGTCGGCCGTCACTCCGCGCCCCCTCACTCGTCCCCGCACAGACGCGCGGGGCTCAGACCCAGACCCCCCGGTCGGTCAGTACCGTGCGCAACGTCTCCAGATGATCGGTCATGATGCCATCCACCCCGAGGTCCAGGAGAGCGGTCATCCGATCCGGGTCGTTGACGGTCCACACATGGACCTGGAGTCCGCGCTCGTGCGCCGCGCGTACGAAGCGCCGGTCCACCACCCGGATGCCGCCCTGGGTCTCCGGGACCTGCGCGGCGACCGCGCCCCGGCGCAGCGCGGCAGGTATCCCGTACGCGCGCAGCCGCAGACCCACCACGCCCCGCACCCCGTACGAGGTCGCCAGCCGCGGTCCCGCCAGCCGCAGCGCCCTCACCACCCGGCCCTCCGAGAACGAGCCGACACACACCCGGTCCCACGCGCCCGCCCGGCGGACCAGGTCGACCAGCGGAACCAGCGCGGACTCCGCCTTGATGTCCACATTCCAGCGCGCCTCGGGGAACTCCTCGAGCAGTTCCTCGAACAGTGCCAGCGGCTCCCTGCCCGCCACCCTGGCCTGCCGGACCTCGCTCCAGGGCAGCGCCGCTATCTTGCCGCGCGCATCCGTCACCCGGTCCAGCGTCGCGTCATGGAACGCGAGGAGCTTCCCGTCCGCGGTGGTGTGCACATCGGTCTCGAAGTAGCGGTAGCCGGTCTCGGCGGCCCGCCGGAAGGCGGCCGCGGTGTTCTCGATCCCGTCCGCCGCCCCGCCGCGATGGGCGAAGGCAAGGACGGAGGGATGGTCCAGGTAGGGGTGGCGTACGTGGGTCACTGCCGCAGTATCGCCTGCTCCGGTGTCCCGCCGGCGACCACGGTGCTGCCACCGTCCGCCTCGGGGATGGCGAAAACGCGCAGGAACAGCTGAGCCAGCGGGCCGATGGCCAGGGCGTACGCGACCGTGCCGAGGCCGACCGAGCCGCCGAGTACGAAGCCGGTCGCGACCACGGCCACCTCGATCGCCGTACGGACCAGCCGGATCGACCGGCCGGTGAGGCGGTGCAGCCCGGTCATCAGACCGTCCCGCGGGCCCGGCCCGAAACGCGCCGAGATGTAGAGGCCCGTGGCCACGCCGTTGAGCACGATGCCCGCGACCAGCAGCGGAATCTGCAGGCCCAGGCCGTGCACATCCGGGACCACGGCGAGCGTTCCGTCCATCGCGATGCCGATCACGAAGACATTGGAGACGGTGCCCAGCCCCGGCCGCTGCCTGATCGGAATCCACAGCAGCAGCACCAGCGCACCGACGATGATGGAGATGACACCGATCGTCAGCCCGGTGCGCTCTGCCAGCCCCTGATGCAGCACTCCCCACGGCTCGAGCCCGAGCCCGCCGCGTACAAGGAGCGCCGAGCTCACCCCGTACAGCGTCAGACCGATGTACAGCTGCACGAGCCTGCGGGTCAGATACGCGGACACAATGACGCCCCTTGTGGTGATCGTGGACTGATGCATGACACTCTGTGGCTACGGAACAGACGCCAACCATGGCCAATTCGAGGAAGGTGGACTGACTTTTATGACGCAGTGGACCTCAGCGGTGGGCGCGGCGCAGCTCGCCCGGCAGCTCACCTCCCAGCAGTCCCGCCCCGCCGGCCCCGGCACCCGAAAGCCGCCCGCCTACCGCGCCCTCGCCGACGGCATCCGGCTGCTCGTCCTCGAAGGCCGCGTCCCCGTGGCCGCCCGGCTCCCCGCCGAACGCGAACTCGCCCTCTCCCTCTCCGTGAGCCGCACCACGGTGGCGGCGGCGTACGAGGCGCTGCGCGCCGAAGGCTTCCTGGAGTCCCGCAGGGGAGCGGGCAGCTGGACCGCCGTACCGGCAGGAAACCCGCTGCCCGCACGTGGCCTGGAACCCCTGCCGCCCGAGTCGCTCGGCTCGGTGATCGACCTCGGCACCGCGGCGCTGCCCGCTCCCGAGCCCTGGCTCACCCGGGCCTTCCAGGGAGCGCTCGAAGAACTGCCCCCGTACGCCCACACCCACGGCGACTATCCGGCCGGCGTACCCGCGCTGCGCCAGATGCTCGCCGACCGCTACACCGAGCGCGGCATCCCCACCATGCCCGAGCAGATCATGGTCACCACCGGCGCGATGGGTGCCATGGACGCGATCTGCCATCTCTTCGCGGGGCGCGGCGAGCGCGTCGCGGTGGAGTCCCCCTCCTACGCCAACATCCTGCAGCTGATGCGTGAGGCAGGAGCCCGGCTCGTGCCGGTCGCCATGGCCGAAGGGCTGACCGGCTGGGACCTGCCCCGATGGCGGCAGGTGCTGCGCGACGCGGCACCCCGGCTCGCCTATGTGGTGGCCGACTTCCACAACCCCACCGGAGCCCTCGCCGACGAGGACCAGCGCCGCCGCCTCGTGGACGCCGCACGCTCGGGCGGCACGGTCCTCGTCGTCGACGAGACCATGAACGAGCTGTACCTGGACGCGGACGTCGACATGCCGCGGCCCGTCTGTGCCTTCGACCCGGCCGGCAGTACGGTCCTGACGGTCGGCTCCGCCAGCAAGGCGTTCTGGGCCGGCATGCGCATCGGATGGGTGCGCGCGGCGCCGGACGTGATCCGCTCGCTGGTGTCGGCGCGTGCGTACGCCGACCTGGGCACGCCCGTACTGGAACAGCTCGCCGTCAACTGGCTGATGCAGACCGGGGGCTGGGAACAGGCCGTCGCCCTCCGGCGCACCCAGGCCCGTGACAACCGTGACGCGCTGGTCACGGCGGTACGCAGGGAGCTGCCCGACTGGGAGTTCGATGTGCCGCAGGGCGGGCTGACGCTCTGGGCGCGTACGGGCGGTCTGTCCGGATCCCGGCTCGCCGAGGTCGGCGAGCGGGTGGGAGTGCGGGTGCCGTCGGGGCCCCGGTTCGGTGTCGACGGCGCCTTCGAGGGATACGTACGGCTGCCGTTCACGGTCGGCGGGCCGGTCGCCGAGGAGGCGGCGGTACGGCTGGCGGCGGCCGCGCGCCTCGTCGAGACCGGTGCGAGCACCGGCACGGAGGCGCCGCGGACCTTCGTCGCCTGACTCAGCCCTCGGCCGGTACGGGAGCCGGGGTGGCGGCAGCCGGGGCAGGAGCGGGGGCGGGAGCTGCGGCGGCCGGAGTGGCTGCCTCCACCCTCTCCTGCCGCTCCGGCAGCAGATCGAGCACGGCCTGCCGGTGCGCCTCGGTCGTCGCTTCGTCGTAGGGGTCCGGGGTCGCCGGCACCTGAAGCCTCAGGACGGGGCCCGTACCGAGCCGTGCGTATCCGCGGCCGGGCGGGACGTCGGACGTCGGCGTGGTGTGCGGCTTCATCCCGAGCACGGACTCCACCTGGTCGAACCCGGCCGGACCCAGGACCACCCGGGCCCGGGTGTGCGTCCGTACGGCCTCGGTGAGCACGTCCGTGCTGTCGGACTGCTCGGCCACCACCACCGTCACCTGGGCGGCCCGCCCGTGACGCAGCGGCACCTGCAGCAGCTCCTGCGGATCCGTGTGCCCGTCGGCCGCTGCCAGATGACCGAAGATGCTCGGCCGGTCCAGCAGAATCCACAGCGGACGCTTGGTGTCCTCGGGCACGGCATGCCCGGCCTGCCGGGCCCGGTTCGCCGCGATCAGCCGGCGCTCGGTCTCGTGCGCCGCCCACTCCAGGCTCGCCAGCGCCCCGGCCAGCCCGCACTCGAGGGCCAGCACGCCGGCGCGGCCCGCCAGGCAGGCGTACTCGCCGGTGCCACTGCCCTCGATGATCAGTACGTCTCCGTGCTGCAGGGCCTGGAGAGCGATCGAGCGCATCAGGGTCGTGGCGCCGCTGCCCGGCTCGCCGACCACGAGCAGGTGCGGCTCCGTCGAGCGGGGCCCGGTGCGCCAGATGACCGGCGGCGCGTCCCGGGTTTCCTCGCCCTCGGTCACCGGCACGGTGCGCTGCACCGCGTCGGCGTCGGTGAAGCCCAGAACCGTTTCGCCTGGGACGGCGACGAAACGCTGGGCCGCGATGGACGTGGGCAGGGCGGGCAGCACGCTCATCACGAGGTGGTTGCCTTCCTCCTCCCAGGTGAACAGATACTCGCGCCCGCGCCCGGACTTTGCGTGCAGCAGTTGCTCGATCCGGGCCCGGGACGCGGGCTCGCCGTCGGTGAAGTACGCGGGGTAGGTGACCTGGAGCCGGGTGAGCCGCCCGTTGTCGTCGAAGGTGAACTCGGTGAAGGCCTTGCTCCAGTCCCCGCCGTGGGCGAAGAGCGGATCCGGATCCTCCGCCACGGAGAAGTACGGCACGAGAGCCTCGTAGAGGGCCTGTAGCCGCCCTCTCTCCGCCTCGTCGGGCCCGGTCTTCACCGGCGTACGCACGCGCCCCTTCCAGGCGGCCGCGGCCATCACCGAGATCAGGGCGACCAGCGGCCCGTACGGGATGAGCGCGACCACCAGGACGCAGGCTGCGACCAGGAACAGCGTGGGACCACGCCGTTCCTTGGGGGCGCCCGCCCATTTGCGCCCGGCCTCGGCGGCCAGCCGCCGCAGACCACGGGTGATCGTGATCAACGGATGGAGGACATCCGTGGCGCTGTCGGCGGCCGTCCGCGCGATTTCGCGGCTCCGCGCGATCTGTGCGCTGCCGCTGCTCAGAATGCGGGGGAGTGGTCGCCGCGCCACATCGGTCTCCTGGGGGTGCTGATGGTGCTGAGGATGCTGAGCGGGTCGGCGGGCGTCAGAACTTGATCCCGCCCAGGAGGCCGGCGAGGCTCGCGCCGCCGGCCGTGATGCTCGGGGCGATGGCGGTGCCGGCCAGATAGAAGCCGAAGAGTGCGCAGACACATGCGTGGGACGCCTTGAGCCCGTCCTTCCGGAAGAAGAGGAAGGCGATGATTCCGAGCAGCACGACGCCTGAGATCGACAGGATCATGAGGTTCTCCTGGTTGAGGGGACAGTCACCATGAGTTCTTCCAGGATCACAGGAAGTATCTATGTGATAAAAGGTGCAAATGGGTGAAATTCTAGGTATTTCACTGCACTGGCGGACGTCGGCCCGCGGGTCGGCGGGCACACTGCGCGGCTGCACGGCACAGTGCCTGCCCCGGGACTTCGTCGCAGTGATCCTTGCCGCGGGCGGGCCACGTCATCCCGGCGTCCGGGCAGTACTCTGTCGATTCACTCGTACGGCTGCCCTTGCCGTGCGTGACAGGCCAGGTCAACGCAGGGAAAGGCGGTCAGTCCGATGAGTGAAGCCCCGGATCCCGAGGTGATCGAGCTCGCGACCAAGGTCTTCGATCTGGCGCGTCAGGGAGAGACCGAGGCCCTCGCCGCGTACATCGACGCCGGCGTCCCCGCGAACCTCACCAACGACCGCGGCGACACACTCGTCATGCTCGCCGCCTACCACGGGCATGCCGCGGCGGTGGAGGCGCTCATCGCCCGCGGCGCCGAGCCGGACCGGGCCAACGACCGCGGCCAGACCCCGCTCGCCGGAGCCGTCTTCAAGGGCGAGGACGCGGTCATCCGTGCGCTGCTGGCCGGCGGCGCCGACCCGACGGCAGGCACCCCCTCCGCGATGGATACTGCGCGGATGTTTGGGAAGACAGACCTCCTGGAGCTGTTCGGCGGCCAGTGAGCGGCAGCTGAGCGGCTTGCGACAGTCGCTGAGAGGGACGCCGTAAATGTGGTCGCGGTGGCGAAATGGGTGGGTCATCATGACGCCAGGCCCTACCCCGGACTTCATCCGGGAGTTCCCCTGGGGCCACCGACGAGAGGCAGAGGAAGATGGTCTACACCAAGCGGAAGACGGCGGGCGCCCTTACATGTTGCTGCGCGGCCTAGGCAATTCCACTCCCCGGTTGCGTCGACAGCTTGATGTGAGGCTTTTCCCATGTTCGATCCAGTCATAGCGCCGAGCGGCACGCTCCTCGGCCTGCTGCAGAGGGGCCGCGGTGACGGCACGCTGCACGCGCTCGCCGCGCCGCGGGCCGAAGCGCTCGCGGCCCTCAACCACTGCGTACTGAGCGATCCCCGCCACGACTGGCAGGTCGAGAACCGCTCCCTGTACTACGCACGCCTCTATCTGGATCTCCACGGCAGTCTCGAGGAGATCGAGCGGCATCTCTGCGATGCCGACGATCACCTCGACACCGACGAGGCCAGGACCGGTCTCGCGCTCGCGGTGCTCGGGCACCTCGCCTCGTACGGCAGGGGTGACGCCCTGTCCCTGCTGCGGCGGTACGCCGCCGGCGGCGCCAACTGGGCGTGGGCCCTCGACGAGCTGGCCCTGCGGGACAGTGATGCGGGTCTGCGCGCACTGGCCACCCCGGTCCTCGCCCGTTTCCCGGCCACCCCGGAGGGCGAGGCCGAACTGGCCGTCACCGTAAGGGACGCCTTCGAACCGCGGCCGTGGCGGCTGTGGGCCGAGGACCGGCGGGACACCGTCGGTGCCCGGATCCGGGCAGCCCAGGAGGCCGGCTCCTTCGACCGCTGGCAACGCCAGATGCGACCCACCGGGCCCCGGCCCGGCTGGAGCGTCCAAGCCGTCTTCGACTGGGCCGACCAGGGCCTCGAGCGCGGCAGCGCCCTGCATGTGCCTGCCGCACGGTGCCTGTCGGCCGTCGCCGGGCCCGAGGACCGGCCCGCCATCGTCGACGTCGCACGCGACGGCTCCGACGGGGCGCGCTCGGCCGCCCTGCACTACCTCGCGGAGTCACGGGACCCCGTTGTTCTCGACCTGATCGAGGCCGCGGTGCTCAGCGGCTCCCGTACCGTCGCCGACGCGGCGGTCGCCGCGTTCGAGCGGATGTGCGGCGACGAAGCCGTCGACCGGGCGCGCGGCTGGGTCCACCGGCCCGACGCGCTCGGAGCGTCCGCGGCCGGCGTGCTCGCCTGCCGCGGCGGCGCCCAGGACGCCCCGCTGGTGCTGGGCGCGCTGCGCGAGACCGTACGGGCCGACGGGCCCGACGCGCCGCTGCTGTGGAAACTCGTCGACGGGGCGGGACGGCTCGGCATCAACTGCGCCGCACCCGTGCTGCGCCATGTGTACCGGGAGACCGCCTCCTCGCAGCTGCGGGGACGCGCCGCCACCGCGCTCGCCGCCACCGATTCCTCCTTCGCCACCGGATTCGCCGTCGAATGCCTGTGGGACTGCGAGGAGACCACCCGGGAGCTCGCCGCGCTGCACGCCGAGACCGGCGATGTGAGGGTCGAGGAGCGATTGCGCCGACTGGCCGCGGACCCGGCCGAGGAGGCCGAGGTGCAGACGGCCGTACGGAGCAGAATCGGACCGGACATGCCCGCCGTGTGACGATCTGGGCGGGTCCGACAGGGCGCTGACACAAACGCTCATGGGACGTTTCACGGGCGGAAAGATCCACGTTGGCGCAGCCACCCCGGGCCCGACGACAACACGGGTATGCGTGTCGTCATCGTCACCGAATCCTTCCCGCCCGACGTCAACGGAGTGGCGCACTGCGCCCTGCAGACCGCCCGGCATCTCGCCGCACGCGGTCATGACCCGCTCGTCATAGCCCCGGCGGCGGCCGGGGCAGAGAGCTCCGACCGGAGCGCGCCCTGCCCCGTGGTGCGCGTTCCCTCCCTGCCGCTGCCCGGATATCCGCAAGTACGGGTGGCTCTGCCGAGCCGCCGGGTGGCGGCGGCGATCGCCGCCCACCGGGCCGAGCTCGTTCATCTCGCCAGCCCGTTCGTGCTCGGCGTGCGCGGTATGGCAGTCGCGGCACGGCTGGGGCTGCCGGCCGTCGCCGTCTACCAGACCGACCTGGCGGGCTACGCCCGTACCTATGTCGGCGCGGGCGAGGGCGCGGCCTGGCGGCGTATCCGCGCCGTGCACAGCGCCGCGGACCGCACCCTCGCGCCGTCCACCGCCGCGCTGCGCGATCTGGAGGAGCACGGCGTCGAACGGGTGCGGCTGTGGCCGCGCGGCGTGGACACCGCGCGCTTTCGGCCCGGACTGCGGGACGAGGCCCTGCGGCGCGAGCTCGCCCCGAACGGAGAGCTGCTCGTCGGCTATGTCGGCCGGCTCGCCCCCGAGAAGCAGGTCGAACTTCTCGCCGGAGTCTGCGGCCGGCCCGGAGTGCGGGTCGTGGTCGTCGGGGACGGGCCGAGCGAGACCACCCTGCAGGGTGCCCTGCCCGGTGCGGTCTTCCTCGGCCGCCGGACCGGCGACGAACTCGCCCGGATCTTCGCCTCGCTGGACGTCTTCGCGCACACCGGTCCGTACGAGACCTTCTGCCAGACCGTGCAGGAAGCGATGGCGAGCGAAGTGGCGGTCGTCGCCCCGGCCGCGGGCGGACCGCTCGATCTGGTCGACCACGGCCGGACCGGGCTGCTGGTGGAGCCGCACGACGCGGACGCGGTGGCGACCGCCGTGGCCACCCTGGCGGCCGACCCCGGCCTGCGGGCGGCGTACGGCCGGGCCGGCCGGGCCGCCGTCGAGGGCAGGACCTGGGCCGTGGTCGGCGACCTGCTGATCGACCACTACGCCGATGTGCTGAGCGAGCGTACGGCGGTGGCGGCATGAGCAGCGCGCTGCGGATCGTACGGCTGGCGAACTTCGTCACCCCCTCGTCCGGCGGCCTGCGCACGGCGCTCGTCGCGCTCGGCAAGGGCTACCGGGCAGCGGGCCACGAGCCCGTACTGATCGTGCCCGGCGACCTCGAGAGCGATCGGCTCACGGAACAGGGGCGGGTGATCACCCTGCCCGGACCTGAACTTCCCGGCACCGGCGGATACCGGGTACTGGCCGGCCGGCGGCGGCTGCGGGAGGTCCTGGAGACTCTCGCACCCGACCGGCTCGAGGTCTCCGACCGCACCACCCTGCGGTGGACGGGCGAGTGGGCGCGGCGCAACCGGATCCCCTCGGTGATGGTCTCGCACGAGACGGCGGACGGGGTGCTGAGGACCTGGGGCCTGCCGGAGGCGGTCGCGGCACGGACCGCGGACCGGCTCAACCGCCGCACCGCATGGGCGTACTCGCGGATCGTGTGCACCACGGAGTGGGCGGAGCGCGAATTCGTCCGTATCGGGGCTCAGAACGTGGTCCGCGCACCACTCGGTGTCGATCTGCACCGGTGCCGGCCCGGGCGGCGCAGCACGGTTCTGCGTGCCAAGCACGCCGCGGGGGCCCAGGTGCTGCTGCTGCTCTGCTCCCGCCTGTCGGTGGAGAAGCGCCCGGGCATGGCCCTGGACGCGCTCGCGGAGCTGCGCGAGCGGGGTGTGCGGGCCGCGCTGGTGGTCGCGGGCGAGGGCCCATTGCGGGGCGCGCTGACCCGCAGGGCCCGTACGGAGCGGCTGCCCGCTGTCTTTCTCGGCCATGTCGCCGACCGCGAGACGGTGTCCGACCTCCAGGCGGCGGCGGACCTCTGCCTGGCCCCGGGCCCGGCGGAGACCTTCGGCCTGTCGGCCCTGGAAGCGCTCGCCTGCGGCACCCCGGTCGTCGCGAGCGCATCATCGGCGCTGCCGGAGGTGATCGGGGACGCGGGTGCGGCGGCCCTCGATACGGCGGAGGCCTTCGCCGATGCCGTTCAGGAACTGCTTGCCCGTCCCGAGGACGACCGCCGCGCGGCGGCCCGGGCACGGGCCGAACTCTTCGACTGGAACCGGTCGGTGTCCGCTTTCCTGGCTGCCCACGACGCCTCGCAGGTGCGCGAGCCGGCGCGCGGAACGGGGGTGGCGGCATGACGGTGAGAGCCGACGGCGCCATCGGCTCTCACCGTCATGCCGGTAGGGGGCGGGTGCCCGGGGGAGACCTTGCTCCCGGGGACGGCCCTGCCGCGGTGACCGGGGAGGCCGTCGTTTCTGGGGGCCGGGGCCCGGTCGGTGGGGCCCGTACCGCTGTCGGTGCGGGAAGCACGGGCAACACCGCCGAATTCGTGTCCGGGCGTTCGGGGTACTCCGGGGAGGTGCCCGGGCACGTCGGCACACCCGTGGTTCCGCAGGGCGGTGCCGTCACGCGTGGAGAAGCCGGCGAACCCGCACATCTCGCGTGTGTGCTCCCGGCAGGCGGCGATTTGGCGACCGGGGACGGTGCGAAACCGACGGTTCCCGCCTGCCTGCCGTCGCCACGCGGCGACCTGGATAGCGGCGACCTGGAACGCGGCGACCTGAGGCGCGGGGACGCCGTGGAGCCCGCGGCTCCTGCCTGTCCGCCCCCGCCCCCGCCGAGCGGCGAGGTGGCACCTGGTGGCGGCGTGAGTCCCGCACATCCCGGGTGCTCGCTCCCGCCTCCCGTGTACGCGCTCCCGGCGCCCGCGGCCGCCGCCGAAACCGACGCTCCCGGGGGCGCGGATCCGGCGGGCGGCGACATGGTTCCGCGCGCCCTGCGGTTCGTTGCGCTCGGGGACTCGCTCACCGCGGGGGTCGGCGATCGTGTCGGCGGCGGGTGGCGGGGGTGGGCCGCGCTGCTCGCCGGCGGGCTCGCCGGGGCGGGCGTGGACGCCGACTTCCGTAACCTCGCCGTCAGCGGCGCCCTCACCGAGGACGTCGCCGAGCGGCAGACCCCCGAGGCCCTGGCCCTCGGGCCCGATATCGCGTCCGTCGTCGTCGGGGTCAACGACACCCTGCGCTGCACCTTCGACATCGAGGACCTCACCCTGCGGCTCGACACCGTATGTGCCGCGCTCGCCGCGCGCGGCACGGTACTGCTGACCGCATGTCTGCCCGACCCCGGCAGCATGCTGGGCCTGCCCGCGCCGCTCGCCCGCCCGTTGGCCAGACGGCAGCGAGCGGTCAACGCCGTCGTGCATGCCCTGTCCGAGCGCTACGGAGCCGTACATCTGCATGCCGCGGACGCGTCCTGGGTCGCCGACCGGTCCATGTGGAGCGCCGACCGGCTGCATCCGGGCGAGCGCGGACACCGGATGATCGCGCGGCGCTTCCATGAACTGCTGGCCGCGCGCGGGCTCGCCCACGGGACCGCGCCCGGATGCGAACCCGATCAGCCCCTGCCGACCCGCTCCGCGTCGCTCCTGTGGCTCGCCACGGCCGGTACCGGGTGGGTGGCGCGCCGGTGCACCGATCTGCTGCCGCAGTTGCTCCAACTGGCAGGCGCGGAAGTACGCCACTGGGCGCGCGGATCCAGCGCGCGCCTGGACCGCAGCGCCGAGCACGCGCTCTCGTCCGCGCTGGCTGCCGTGTCACTGGACGTTCCCCTTGCCAGAATGGGGGAATGAGCGGGCGCTGGGAGTTCTGGATCGACCGTGGCGGCACCTTCACCGACATCGTGGGCAGACGCCCCGACGGACGGCTCGTGACCCGCAAACTGCTCTCGCACAACCCGGAGCGGTACCGGGACGCGGCCGTCGCGGGCATCCGGCTGCTCCTCGGCACCGGCCCGGACGAGCCCGTCCCGTCCGGCCGGGTCGCCTGCGTCAAGATGGGCACGACCGTTGCCACCAACGCGCTGCTCGAGCGGCGCGGCGAGCCGACCGTCCTGGTCATCACCGAGGGCTTCCGGGACGCGCTGCGTATCGCCTACCAGAACCGGCCCCGGCTCTTCGACCGCCGGATCGTGCTTCCCGAGGCGGTGTACGACCGCGTCATCGAGGTCCCCGAACGCGTCGACGCGCACGGCGAAGTCGTCCGGCCGCTCGACATGGCAGCCGTCACCGAGCAGTTGAAGGCCGCGCGCGACGCAGGCTTCCTGAGCGCCGCCGTCGTGCTGATGCACGGGTACCGCCACCCCGCCCACGAGACCCGCCTCGCCGAAGAGGCCCGCGCGCTCGGCTTCAGCCAGGTCAGCTGCTCGCACGAGGTCAGCCCGCTGATCAAACTGGTGCCCCGCGGCGACACCACCGTGGTGGACGCCTACCTCTCGCCGATCCTGCGACGCTATGTCGACGAGGTCGCCGGCGAACTGGACGGCATCCGCCTGATGTTCATGCAGTCCAACGGCGGACTGCGCGAGGCCGCGCACTTCCGCGGCAAGGACGCCGTGCTCTCCGGCCCGGCGGGCGGCGTCGTCGGTATGGCCCGCACCGCCGAACAGGCCGGATTCGGGCGGGTCATCGGCTTCGACATGGGCGGCACCTCCACCGATGTGTCGCACTACGCGGGCGAGTTCGAGCGCGAGCTCGGCACCCAGGTGGCAGGTGTCCGGATGCGCGCGCCCATGATGAACATCCACACCGTTGCGGCCGGCGGCGGCTCCGTCCTCCACTTCGACGGCCGTCGCTACCGCGTGGGCCCCGACTCCGCGGGCGCCGAACCGGGCCCCGCCTGCTACCGCCGCGGCGGCCCACTGACCGTCACCGACGCCAACGTGATGCTCGGGCGCGTCCAGCCGGACCACTTCCCCGCGGTCTTCGGGCCGGGCGGCGACCAGCCGCTGGACGCCGACACGGTGCGCGAGCGCTTTGCCGAACTGGCCGAGGAGGTACGCAAGGAGAGCGGTAAGGAGCGCAGCCCCGAGGAGGTCGCGGCAGGCTTCCTGGAGATCGCCGTCCTCAATATGGCCAACGCCGTCAAGAAGATCTCCGTACAGCGCGGTCACGACGTCACCCGCTACGCCCTCACCTCGTTCGGCGGGGCCGGCGGCCAGCATGCCTGCGCGGTCGCCGACGCCCTCGGCGTCAACACGGTGCTCGTGCCGCCGCTGGCCGGGGTGCTCTCCGCGTACGGCATCGGGCTCGCCGACGCGACCGCCATGCGCGAGCAGTCCGTGGAGGCCGAGCTCGACGAGCCGGCGCTCGGACGCGTCCGCACGCTCTGCGACGACCTCGCCGAACGCACCCGCGCCGAACTGCGCGCCGACGCCGTCCCGGACGCCGCGATCACCACACACGCGCGCGTGCTGCTCCGTTACGCCGGTACGGACGCCGGCCTGCCCGTCCCGCTGGACACCGCCACCGCCATGAGAGAGACCTTCGAGTCGACCCACCGCACCCGCTACGCGTTCACCATGGACAAGCCGCTGGTCATGGAGGCGGTCTCCGTCGAGGCCGTGGGCACGGCGGGGGAGCACGGCGCGTACGTCGTCGAAGAGACCGCGGGCGATACGGAGTCCGCTCCGCGCGCCACGGTGCGGATGTTCGTGGACGGCGAGCGCCGGGACGCCCCGCTCCACCGGCGCGGGGACCTGCGGACCGGCGACACCGTGGAAGGGCCCGCGATCATCGCCGAGGCCGACGCGACCACTGTGGTCGACCCCGGCTGGCGGGCTGCCGCCGACGAAAGCGGCCATCTGCTGCTGACGCGGGTACGGCCCCGCCCCGGCCGGGTCGCTGTCGGCACCGATGCCGACCCGGTCCTCCTGGAGGTCTTCAACAACCTCTTCATGGCCATCGCCGAGCAGATGGGCGTACGCCTGGAGAACACCGCCCACTCCGTGAACATCAAGGAGCGGCTCGACTTCTCCTGCGCCCTGTTCGACGCGGACGGCAACCTCATCGCCAACGCGCCCCACATTCCCGTACACCTCGGCTCGATGGGTGAATCCATCAAGGAGGTGCTGCGCCGCAACGGGGGCACGATGCGGCCCGGTGACGTGTACGCGATCAACGACCCGTACCACGGCGGCACGCATCTGCCCGATGTGACCGTCGTGACGCCCGTCTTCGAGGGGGCGGAGCTGCGGTTCCTGGTCGCCTCGCGCGGCCACCACGCCGAGATCGGCGGCATCACCCCCGGCTCCATGCCCGCCTTCAGCCGCACCATCGACGAGGAGGGTGTGCTCTTCGACAACTGGCTGCTGGTACGGGACGGGCGGCTGCGCGAGGACGAGACCCGGGAGCTGCTGACCACCGCCCCCCACCCGTCCCGCGCACCCGACACCAACCTCGCCGATCTGCGCGCCCAGATCGCCGCGAACGAGAAGGGCATCGCCGAGCTGCGGCGCATGGTCGACCAGTTCGGGCTCGATGTCGTCCAGGCCTATATGCGGCATGTGCGGGACAACGCCGAGGAGTCGGTGCGCCGTATCGTCGCCGGCCTCAGCGACGGCGAGTACCGGTACGAGACCGATGGCGGGGCGGTCATCCAGGTCGCGCTCCGGGTGGACCGTGAAGAGCGCAGCGCGGTCATCGACTTCGCCGGCACCTCGCCGCAGCAGCCCGGGAACTTCAACGCCCCCAGGTCAGTGGTGATGGCGGCGGTGCTGTATGTGTTCCGGACCTTGGTCGCCGACGACATCCCGCTCAACAGCGGCTGTCTGGAGCCCCTCGACGTACGGGTGCCACAGGGCTCGATGCTCGCACCCGCCCACCCCGCGGCCACCGTCGCGGGAAACGTGGAGACCTCCCAGGCCGTCACCGGCGCGCTGTACGCCGCACTCGGCGTCCAGGCCGAGGGTTCGGGCACGATGAACAACCTGACCTTCGGCAATGAGCGCGTGCAGTACTACGAGACGGTGGCGAGCGGTTCGGGTGCGGGCGACGGCTTCGACGGCGCCGACGCGGTACAGACGCATATGACCAACTCGCGCCTCACCGACCCCGAAGTGCTCGAGTGGCGCTACCCGGTGCGTGTGGACGCCTTCGCCGTACGGGAAGGCAGCGGCGGCCGGGGAAGGTGGAGCGGCGGCAGCGGAGTCGTACGCCGGATCCGCTTCCTGGAGCCGATGACGGTGGCGCTGCTGACCGGGCACCGCCGCGTCCCGCCGTACGGCATGGCGGGTGGTGCGGCGGGCTCGCTCGGCAGCAACCTGGTGGAGCGGGCGGACGGTGGCGTGACGCGGCTGCGGGGCGTCGACTCGGTGGACGTCGCCCCCGGGGACGTACTGGTCATGAACACCCCGGGCGGTGGGGGCTACGGCACTCCCTGGTCAGCGGACGGGGAGGAAGCGGACGGGGAGGAAGCGGACGGGGAGGAAGCGGATGGGGACGAGGCGGACGAGGAGGAAGCGGACGGTGCCGAGCGGAGGTTGACGAAGCGGAGCGGGACGAAGCGGACGGGGGTGCCGGGCACGGCCTGAGCCGCCGCGGAGAGATCGCGACGGTCGACGACCGCCACCACCGGATAGCCGCCGGTGGTCGGATGGTCGGCGAGGAAGACCACGGGGCGCCCGTCCGGCGGCACCTGCACGGCCCCCAGCACCATGCCCTCGCTGGGGAGTTCGCCCGGGACCGCGCGTTCCAGGGGCGGCCCCTCGGTGCGCAGCCCGATGCGGTTGCTCGCCGACGACACCCGGTACGCGCCACGGCCCAACGTGCGCACAGCCGCATCCGTGAACCAGTCGTCGCGCGGACCGAGCCGCACCCGCAGCACCAGCTCGGCCGGCGGGGCGGTCCACGGAACGCTCCCGTCCATCCGCGCGGGCGGCCCGGCCGGCTTCCCCAGCGGCAGTACGGCGCCGTCCGTGAGCGGCGCAGGACCGAGCCCGGAGAGCAGATCGGTGGCGCGACTGCCCAGCACCGGTTCGACCGCGACTCCGCCGGCGAAGGCCACATAGGCACGGACGCCGCGCACCGCGGGCCCCACCTCCAGCACGGCGCCCGCGGCCACCCGCACCGGCGCACCCCATGCCACCGGCCGCCCGTCGACCGTGACGGCGCACGGCGCGCCGCCCACCACCACAGTCACCGCACAACGCGGCCGCACCGCACAGCCGTTGAGGGTGGTCTCCAGAACCGCCGCACTGTCCGCATTGCCCACCAGCCGGTTGACAAGGCGGGCCGAGTGCGCGTCGAGCGTGCCGGAGCGCGGCACCCCGAGATGGGCGTGGCCGGGCCGCCCCGGGTCCTGCACCGTGGTCAGCGCCCCGGACCGTACGACCGCGAAGGCCCGGTCGGTCATCGGCGGATCCCCGCGCCGGCGCGCTCCGGCACAAAACGCACCCGCGTCCCGGGCGAGAGCAGCGCGGCGGGCTCCCGCGCCGGATCCCACAGCACCGTGTCCGTCGTCCCGATCAGCTGCCAGCCGCCGGGCGACGACCGCGGATACACCCCGGTGTACGGACCGGCCAGGGCCAGCGACCCGGCCGGAACGGAGGTGCGCGGGGTGGCCCGGCGCGGCACCGTGTACTGCTGCGGGAGCCCGGTCAGATAGCCGAAGCCGGGCGCGAACCCGCAGAAGGCGACCCGGAATTCGGCCGAGGAGTGGATCCGTACGGCCTCCTCCTGAGTCACCTGCCACAGCGCCGCGACATCCGCCAGATCCGGCCCGTCGTAGCGGACCGGAATCTCGATCGCATCCTGCACGCGCGCGTGGAGCGCCGGTATCTCCCATGCGGCCAGCTCCCGCGCGAGGCGCCCGGGCTCCTCGATTCCGTCGAGCAGCACGGTCCGGGCGGCGGGCACGATCTCGCGGATCGCCGGAAGGGTGCCGGCGGCACGGCGGCGCAGCAGCTCGGCGTGGAACGCCCCGGCCTCCTGCGCGCCGGCCAGTTCGACCAGGAGGGCCCGGTCGCCCACGGGGAGGGTCTTCATACGAAGGCCTCCACGCGGACCCCCACGCTCTCCAGCTGCTGTCGCACCCGGCGGGCGAGCGAAACGGCCCCCGGGGTGTCGCCGTGCAGACAGAGCGAGCGGGCGCGTACCCAGACCGGCTGTCCGCACCGCGAGGTGATCACGCCGAACCTGGCCATGCTGACGGACCGTTCGACGACCGCGGCCGGATCGCTCACCACCGCACCGTCCTGGCCGCGCGGCACGAGCGTGCCCTCCGCGGTGTACGCGCGGTCCGCGAACGCCTCGGTGACGGTGGGCAGTCCGGCCTTCTCGGCCATCGCGTGCAGCTTCGAGCCGGGCAGCCCGAGCAGCGGCAGCCGCTCGCCCGAGAGGAGCACGCCGTCGACGACGGCCGCGGCCTGCTCCTCGTCGTGGACGACGCGGTTGTAGAGCGCGCCGTGCGGTTTGACGTACGAGACACGGGAGCCGGCAGCCCGGGCGAAGATCTCCAGCGCTCCTATCTGGTACGCGATCTCGGCGGACAGCTCGTCCGGGGGGACGTCCATGGAGCGCCGGCCGAAGCCCGCCAGATCGCGGTACGAGACCTGGGCGCCGATCCGCACCGAGCGCTCTGCCGCGAGTTCACAGACGCGGCGCATGGTGGGCGCGTCCCCGGCGTGGAATCCGCAGGCGACGTTGGCGCTGGTGACGACGGACAGCAGCTGTTCGTCGTCGGTCAGCTGCCAGCGGCCGAAGCCCTCGCCGAGGTCGGCGTTGAGATCGATGGACGCCCAGGTCATCGAAGTACCCCCAGTCGATGTCAGAGAAGTTCGCGGTCGCGGGTCTCGGGCAGGCCGAACAGGGCCAGCGCCGCGAGGCCGTAGCCGGCGGCGCCGAGCACGAGCGCGCCGCCCACTCCCCAGCTGTCGGACAGGAAACCGACCAGGGTGGGCAGGAACGCGCCCACGGCCCGGCCGCTGTTGTAAGTGAAGCCCTGGCCGGTGCCGCGTACGGCCGTCGGGTACAGCTCGCTGAGGAACGACCCGAATCCGCTGAAGATCGCGGACATGAAGAAGCCCAGCGGGAAGCCGAGGACCAGCAGCAGACCGTTCGCCCCGGAGGGGATGTTGGTGTAGGCCAGGATGCCGGCGGCGGACAGGAAGGCGAAGAGCGCGATGTTCTTCTTCCGGCCGATCCGGTCGGTGAGATATCCCCCGGTGAGATAGCCGATGAAGGCACCGGAGATGAGGAAGGCGAGATAGCCGCCCGTGCCGACGACCGTGAGGCCGCGCTCGGTCTTGAGGTAGGTGGGGACCCAGGTGGCGAGCGTGTAGTAGCCGCCCTGGACGCCGGTGGAGAGCAGCGTCGCGAAGAGCGTGGTGCGCAGCAGGTCCTTCTTGAAGATCGTGGAGAAGGATCCCCGCGCGGTGCTGGCGCGGCGTCGCTCGGCCGCCTCGGGGGCGTCGCTGACATTGCGCCGTACGTAGATCACCAGCAGGGCGGGCAGGGCGCCCGTCCAGAACATCACACGCCAGGCGGTGTCGGCGTCGAGGTAGTGGAAGACCAGTGTGTAGACGATGACGGCGAGTGCCCAGCCGGCCGCCCAGGCACTCTGGACGGCGCCGAGTGTGCGGCCGCGGTGCTTGGCGGTGGCGTACTCGGCGACCAGGATCGCGCCGACCGCCCACTCGCCGCCGAAGCCGAGGCCCTGCAGGGCGCGGAAGACCAGCAGCGTCTCGTAGTTGGGGGCGAAGCCGCACAGCACGGTGAACACCGCATAGGTGATCACCGTGATCATCAGGGCCTTCACCCGGCCTATCCGGTCGGCGAGGATTCCGGCGAGCGCGCCGCCCACCGCGGAGACGACCAGGGTGACGGTAGTGAGAAGCCCTGTTTGTCCGTTGTCGAGGCCGAAGTGCGCGGAGATCGCCACCATGCTCAGCGGCAGCGTGAAGTAGTCGTAGGAGTCGAGGGCGTACCCGCCGAACGCGCCCCCGAAGGCGCGGCGCCCACGCGGGCCGAGAGCCCGCAGCCAGGTGAACGCGCCGGTGTCCTCGGGGAGTTCGTCGTGCTTCTTCTCTACCTGGGTCGTGCTCATCTGCACCTCGCAGAGGGGGGAGGAGGGTGCTGCAGAGACTGTGCGAAGAGTGTGCGGTTCCGCCAAGGTAGGGGATTGTTGAACGATCCGACAAGAGTCATGTGGGGTTGTTCTTCCTTCTACGATGGAGCCCGCACGTCGGCGGGACGGCCGGCGGGGGAGAGAGGGCGTTGTGGGGACGACGGAGTCCGAGAGTGGCGGACTGGCGGACGACCGCCCGCTGTTGGGCCGCACCAGCACGGCGGAACGGGTCGCGGACATCCTGCGCACCCGCATCGCGGAGGGCTACTTCCCGCCGGGGGAACGGCTCTCCGAGGACAGCATCGGCAAGGCGCTCGGCGTCTCGCGCAACACGCTGCGCGAGGCCTTCCGGCTGCTCACCCATGAGCGGCTGCTCGTCCATCAGCTCAACCGCGGGGTGTTCGTCCGGATGCTCGCGGTCCAGGACGTCGAGGACATCTACCGCACCAGACGGCTGGTCGAGTGCGCCGTCGTCCAGGGGCTCGGCGAGCCGCCCTACGTACTGGAGAAGCTCGAGGCTGCCGTCGCCGACGGCGAGCGGTCGGCGCGCGCGCTCGACTGGAAGGGCGTCTCCACCGCCAACATCCACTTCCACCGTGAACTGGTCGCTCTCGCCGGCAGCGCCCGCACCGACGAGCTGATGCGCAGCGTCCTGGCCGAGCTGCGGCTCGCCTTCCATGTGGTGGACGACCCGCGCCTGCTGCATCATCCCTATCTCGTACGAAACCGGGCAATTCTGGAGGCACTCAGGGCCGGAGAGCGGTCGGGCGCGGAGCGGCTGCTCGCCGCGTACCTCGACGACTCGCGCACCCAGCTGGTGGAGACGTACGCGCATCTGGTCGCGGACGAGGATGCGGACGGAGCGTAGCGGGACGGGTCGCATCTGCGCCGTTTCGACCGTTGTCAGTGCGAGGACCTAATCTGTGCAGCGTGACTTCGCCTGCCTCGACGGAATTCGTTCCGCCCCAGCTCAGCGCGGGGCCGCGGCCCGCACAGGGCCCGGCCGCCGACGAGGGGCTGGCGCGGCGGCTGCGCGCGCTCGCCTGCACCGCGCCGCTGCACGACCTGGACACCCGCAAGGCGAACCTCGCGGGGGAGTACTCGGTGTACGCGATGGCGGAGGTCGCCCTCTCGGCCATCGACCTCGTCACACTCAACATGGACTTCGACACCGGCGCCGACCATGACCAGATAGTGGCCAGGCTGCTCCCGCGGGTCGCGGCGCAGGCCCCGCGGCGCCCGGTCGCGGAGCACGAGCGGGTCGCCCGCTGGGTGCTGGAGAACCTGATCAACGTGGGCAGCGTGGACCGCGGATTCCGCGCGGTGTACGGCACGTTCGGCCCCGACGGCGTCTACACCCGCCGTGACTACGACTTCAAGCTCATCGAGGAAGTGCCGGGATACGGCGGCACCGTCTATCTCCGTACGACCGACGAAGCGGTCAACGTCCTGGTCGGCGCCCTCGACACGGATGTCACCAGCGCGCAGATCGCGGCCGAGGTGAAGCTGGAGGTCCTCATCAGCCGGGGCCGGCTCGCCGACGCCCAGCTCGCCGCCGAGCAGGCGCGCTACCGCACCGTGCAGTACGCCGAGACGCTGCGCCGGACGCTGGAGGCCACCCGGCGCAATGTGCGGGCCGTCGACTGGCTCAATGCCGTCCCCGACATGATCGCCGAGGCGCTCGACCATGTCGCCGACCGCTACCGCCACGAGAACGCGATCCTGACCAATATCCGCAAGGCGCGCGACGAGGCCGAGGACCCGGAGCACAAGCGGCGCGCCGCCGAGCTCGTCGACATCGTCAAGGACTGCATCCGCCGTCACACCCAGCTGCAGTCCCGGCTCCTCGAGGCCGGCCCGCTGTTCCGCGCCGAACAGGACCGCCAGGCCTTCGCCCGCCCCACCGCGCGGTCCGGACTCGATCTGTACGGCCAGCTCCTCGCCCCGCTCCTGCCGCTCCCCATGGAAGCGGCGATCCGTGTCACGGACGCTTTCTTCGCCCGCGGCACCGGGCTGCGCACTCCCTCGTCCGTACGGGTCGGCGACCTGGTCGACATGCTGCTGACCCCGCCGCTGGAGCGCGAGTACCTCGGCGCGGAGATGCCGGAGCCCGATCTGATCGCCACCCCCGACGACAGCCGGTTCAGCGAGGAGCAGCTGGCGAGCGCGATGGAGCTGCTCGACCTGGAGCACGACGCACCACGGCGGCTCTCGGGCCTGCTCGCCGAAGCGCGCCGCCGCGACCCCGAACTGCCGTATCTGGTGGCACTGCTGGCCGTCCACGCGGCGAGCCCACCGGTGGGCACCGCCTACCGCCAGGGCGAGGAGCGGCTGCTGTTCGCCGTCGACGACGGCACCGAACTCGACGACCCGGAGTTCGGCGGGGCGGACCTGATAGTGGGCACCGCCCTGCTGGACGCGGCGGGCATGGCCGCGGACCGTTCGGAGGCGGCGTGAGCACCAGGACCGGGGCTCCGCCCCGACCCCGCCCCGCGATCTCCCCCGGACGTGGTCCGGAGGGACCCCCACGAGGCTGGAGTGTCCAGTCCGTCCGGAGTTTGAGGACACTGCCCCTACGCCCCGTGGGCGTGGGGGGACCCTCAGCGGGCCTTCACGGGTCTGGGGGCGAAGCCCACAGCCACGGGAAGGGGCGGGTAGGGGAAAGCGCCGCAGGCCTCCCGTCCCGACCCGCAGCCCACCCCTTCACCTCAGAGCTTCCGCAGGAGCCCCAGTGACCGACCACCACGCCGAACAGCACGCGTGGCGTGAGACGGACGCCCCCGAGGCGTCGGTCCCGGCCGCCACCGGCGCCGCGATCACACCCGCCGACGCGGCCGACGCCGCGCGGCTCGTCTCCTTCGGGCTCCAGCCCAAACTGCTGCCCGCGCGCGACGCCGAATACACCGAACTGCTGCGCCGCTACCGCGAGGACGCAGCCTTCGCACGGCTGGCCGACGCCGTCGCGACCGGCCTCGGCCTCATCGTCCTCGAAGTCTCCCCGCGCGCCGGTATGGCCGTGGCCGCCGGAGAGGACTCGGTGTTCGCCGTCCGCATGGGCGACTACGCCCGGCGCGCCTCCCCGGACTCCGCGGACCGCTTCCTGCACGGCCTGGCGCATCTGGCCGTGGCGGCCATGGCGTTCCCCCGCCCCGAAGACCTCGCCGACGACGGCTACATCGGCCGCATCACCGTCAACGGCGTCGACGCCTTCGTACGCCAGGCCTGCCGGCGTCTCGAAGAGCGCGCCGAGGAGCAGGGCGAGAACACCGACCCCGCCACCGAAACCCCCGGCCTCGAAGCGGCCTGGCGGATCTACGCACGCCGCAGCGCCACCGGCGCCACCAAGGACGCGCGCAGGCTCGCCGGATCCACCACCGGCATCGTCGGCAAGGCCGTCGCCTTCCTCACCGACTCGGGCTTCCTGCAGCGGACCGGCGACGACGCCGGAGGCGCGTACCGCACCACCGCCCGCTACCAGCTGCAGGTCCGTGACATGGCGGGCAGCGCCGCCATGGCCGAGCTGCTGGAGCTCGGCGTCGTCCCGGTCAGCGACGGCACCGCCACCCTTGTGCCGCCGTCCGACGCGGACGACCTGGAGCTGGCCGCCGACGCCGGCCTGCCCTTCCACGCCTGAACCCCTGCCGCTTCACTTACGACGAGAGTCCGCCGCCATGTACGAGCTGTCCCGGGTACGCCTCTACTCCATCGGGCCCGCCGGTGCGCGCTACGCCGACACCGTGCTCGACCTGCGCGGAGTCGGCGAGCCCGTGCCGCACCCCGCCCCCACCCAGGCGGAGTTCTTCGAGGAGGAGCCGGTCGGCCCGCCGCGCCGCCCCGCCCCCGCGGGCGTGCTCTTCCTGGAGAACGGCGGCGGCAAGTCCGTGCTGCTGAAGCTGATCTTCTCGGTGATGCTGCCGGGGCACCGCAACACTCTCGGCGGCGCAAGCTCCGGCGTACTGCGCAAGTTCCTGCTCGCCGACGACTGCGGACATGTCGCCCTGGAATGGCAGCACACCCTCACCGGCGAGCTGGTGGTGGTCGGCAAGGTCAGCGAGTGGCGGGGCCGCCAGGTCTCCAACGACCCGCGGAAGTTCGCGGAAGCCTGGTACTCCTTCCGGCCTGGCCCCGGACTCAGCCTCGACTCGCTTCCGGTCGCCGAGGCCACGGCCGTCCGCCCGCCCGTCGAGGGCGTTTCGGGCGCAAAAGGCCGCCGTCGCACGATGAAGGGCTTCCGGGACGCCATCACCGAGGCGGGCAAGGCGTATCCGCACCTCGACGTGTACTGGGAGGAGATCCACGACCGCTGGAACGAGCACCTCGGCGACGTCGGCCTCGACCCCGAACTGTTCCGCTACCAGCGGGAGATGAACGCCGACGAGGGCGAGGCGGCCGGGCTCTTCGCGGTCAAGAAGGACTCCGACTTCACCGACCTGCTGCTGCGCGCCGTCACCGACACCCGCGACACCGACGGCCTCGCCGACCTCGTCAGCAGCTTCGGGAACAAGCTCGGCCGCCGGGCCGAGCTGACCGCGGAACGGGACTTCACGGCGGGATCCGCCGATCTGCTCGGCCGGATCGTGGAAGCGGCCGAGACCCGCACGCGGGCCCGCGAGATCCACGCGGGCGCCGAGCGCCGGACCCGTACGCTCGCGAGCCGGCTCTCCGCCCGCGCCGCGGCGGAGCGGGGCCGCAGCGCCGACCTCGCCCAGCAGGTCACCTCGGCCGCCCATACCGTGACCGAGGCCGAGCAGGCCCGCAGCCGCAGCTCGCTGATTGCCGCGGAACTGGCCTACCGTCATGCGTCGTTGGCGCTGACCGTGGCGGAGAAGGGAGCCGCGGCGCAGCGCCGTGAGCTGACCGACGCCCGCACCCTGCACTCCGCGTGGCAGGCCGCCGAGGCCGTACTGCGCCACCGTGCCGCCGCCGACCGCTCGGCGCGCGTCGCCGTCGCGATCCGTGAGGCCGAGCGGGACGCGGCCCCGGCGCTCGCTGCCCGCGCCACGGCCGCCGCCGACCTCGTGCGCGCGCTGCACTCCGCGGCGGAGGACGGCGAGCGCCTGGCCAACGAGGAGGAGGAGCGTTCCGCGGCGCTCCAGGAGGTGGGCGAGGCCGCCCACCGCGACGCGACGGTCGCCGCCACCGAAGCCCAGCGCGCCCGCAGCGAGATCGGTCATCTGCGCCAGCGGCTGAGCGAGGTCGAGCAGGAGACGGCGGAGGCGGTACGGGCCGGGTGGCTGGACGACACCGCACCCGACGCCGACCCGGCACGGGCGGCACTCGCGGCGAGCGACGCGGAGAAGACGGCGGTCGCGGCCTGGGACACGGCCCGTGAGGCGGGGCGCGCGACGGCGGACCGGGCCAAGGATGCGGCCGCGGCGGAGGCACGCGCGGAGCTGGCCGCGGCCCGCGCCGCGGACGCCGCGCTGGCCGCGGAGAACGCCTACGAGGCGGAGCGCCGCGCGGCGGAGTCGATCGCCGAGGACGAACGCCTGGGGGAGCTGCTGAGCCTGCCCTCGTCGGCTCCGGCTCTCCCGTCGCCCCGCCGTGGAGCCGCCGGGCCCACGGCCGATGACGGTACGGGCGACGGTCCGACGGCCGGGAGCGACGCGTCCGGCCCCCCGGCGGCGCGCTCGGCCGGCGACGGCCCGTCACCCCAGGGGCACGCCGACGGCGGTTCCACGGCGGGCCATGCGGCCGATGCCGGTTCCGTGACGGGCCACGGTGCGGGCGCCGCTGCGCAGGCCGGGGACGGGCACCGTACCCCCGCCGCTGCCGGAATGCCGCCGGCCACGGGCAACGGGCTCGCCGTTCCGGGGCAGAACGGCCGCGCCGACGCCGCAGCGGGGGGCGAGGCGGCCGGCTCCGAGGCCCACCACAGGTCCGGGGACCTGTCGCGAGCCGTCCCCGCGGCGCACCGGACCGCCACCGCCCTGACCGGCCTGCCCCTCCGCGCGGCCGAAGGTCCCCTCACCGCCGAGGAGTTGGACCGGTACGCCGACGAGCTGCGCGAACTGCTCGACCAGTCCGTCGCGTCCGCCGAGCGACAGCTGTTCGACCTGCGTACCGCTGCCGCCGACGACGCCCGCATCCTCGGCGCGCTCGGCGACGGCGGGCTGCTTCCCCCGGGGCCCGACGTCCTGGCCACCGTCGAATACCTCGGCGAGCACGGCATCCCCGCGCTCCCCGGCTGGCGTTACCTCGCCCAGGCAGTCGACCCGGCCGACCACGCCGCCGTACTGGCCGCGCGGCCCGAGCTCGTCGACGGTGTCGTGATCACCGACCCCGACTCGCACGCCCGCGCCCGTGAAGTCCTCGCCGGTGCCGCGCTGCTGCCCCGGTCCGCCGTGGCCGTCGGCACCGCCGCCGCGCTGCTCGCGCCGGTGCCCGGCCCGGGCACCGGCGATGAGGGCGACAGCGGCGTGTTCCTCGTACCGCCGAACCCGGCCATGCACGACGAGCACGCCGCCGACGAGGAGCGGCAGACGCTCCGGGCCCGGGCCACCGCCCGGGACGAGGAGATCCGTGCGCTCGCGGCCCGGCTCGCCGGGGACCGTTCGATCGCCGCCCGGCTCGGCTCGTGGCGCGCCGACTGCCCGCCCGGCATGCTCGCCGAGCTCGCCCAGGGCGCACACACGGCACGTGCAGCCGCCGAGGAGGCGCAGGCGACGCTCACCGAGGCCCGTACGGTACGCGCCGAGGCGGACGAGGCCGCCGCGGACGCCGCCCGCGCGCGTGACGAACGCCAGGACGTCGCCCAGCGCGCCCGCCGGGCCGCCGACGCCCTCGCAGGTCTCGCCTTCCGCCTCCGCGAACGCGCGGGCTGGCAGCTCAAACTGCGTGAACTCGCCGACGAGGCCGCCGAGTCCGAGGCGCGTGCCACGACCTGCCTGGAGCGGGCGAAGGCCGCCGACGAGGACCGCCGGGCCGCCCAGCGCGCGGGCGACGACGCCCGCCGTACCTCCCGCGCGCTCCGCGCCGAGCGGGCCGAGATCGCCGGGGCCCCCGAGAACCTGCCGGAGGCTGACGCCGACGCCCCGCGCACCGCGCTGCCCGCACTGCGCGAGGCCTACCGGGCCGCGTCCCAGCTGTACGAGAAGGTGGGCGTCGGCGCCGACCTGCGCGCCGAACAGGCCCGTGCCGAGAGCGACGAGAGCGCCGCCGTCGCCGAGCTCGACCGGCTCACCAACAAGGTCCGTATCCGCGCCGCCCAGCTTCTCGAGGGCACGGACGGCGCCGACGGGCCCTCCCGCCAGGCGGCCGCAGCCCGTGCCGAGTCCCTCGTCCAGATGCTGGAGTCGCGTGCCACGGAGGCCAGCGAGAAGCTGGGCCGGCTGCGCGGCGAGGCCGAGCGGCTGGCTCCGGCCGACGGCGAGGCCCACACCGAACTCCCCGAGGAGCTCGTTCCCGCGAACGCCGAGCAGGCCCAGGCCCTGCTGCGTACCGCCACGTCGGAACTGGCCTCCCGCACCGATGCGTTGGAGACCGCCCGCGCCGCCCACACCCGGCTGCTCCAGGCCCACCGGGCCGCCGAGGACGCGGCGGGCGGCTTCGACGAGACGGCCGCCCTCCTGCGCGACCTGCTCAGGGACCATCAGGAGGAGGAGACGGCCGAAGCCCCCGAGCCGTACCCCGGCAGCCTGGAGGAGGCACGGCACTCCGCCGCCGAGGCCCGCCGCTCGCTGCGTGGCTGCGCGACCGAGCTGTCCGCCGCCGAGGCTGCTGTACGGGAAGCGAGCGACGTGCTCGTACGGCACGCCAACTCCACTCGCTACGAGCAGGTGCGCACCCCCGCCCGCCAGCAGATCCGCGAACTGCCCGCCGCCGCGCTGCCCGAGCACGCCGCGAAATGGGCCCAGGCCTTCGCACCCCGGCTGCGCGTACTGACCGACGAACTGGAGCAGTTGGAGCGCAACCGCGACACCATCGTCGACCGGCTGCGCGGTCTCGTGGAGTCCGCGCTGGCCACGCTCCGCTCGGCGCAGCGGCTCTCCCGCCTGCCCGAGGGGCTGGGGGAGTGGTCCGGCCAGGAGTTCCTGCGGATCCGCTTCGACGAGCCGGACCAGGCGACGCTCGCCGAGCGGCTCGGCGAAGTCATCGACGAGGCGACCCGCGCCGCCGTGAAGAAGAACGCGGCCGCGGTCTACGGAGAGGGCCGCCGGGACGGGATGTCCCTGCTGCTGCGCGGAGTCCAGGCGGCGCTGCAGCCGAAGGGCATCGCGGTGGAGATCCTCAAGCCGGACGCCGTGCTGCGCGCCGAACGGGTTCCGGTCGGTCAGATGGGCGATGTCTTCTCCGGCGGCCAGCTGCTGACCGCTGCCATCGCCCTGTACTGCACGATGGCCGCCCTGCGCAGCAACGACCGTGGCCGGGACAGGCACCGGCACGCCGGCACGCTCTTCCTCGACAACCCGATCGGCCGGGCCAACGCGACCTATCTGCTGGAGCTCCAGCGCGCGGTCTCCGACGCCCTGGGCGTCCAGCTGCTCTATACGACAGGGCTCTTCGACACCACGGCCCTCGCGGAATTCCCGCTGGTCATCCGGCTGCGCAATGACGCCGACCTGCGCGCGGGCCTGAAGTACATCAGCGTGGAGGAGCATCTGCGTCCAGGGCTGCCGCAGCCGGATCCGGCCGGTGAGACGGTGCACGGCGAGATCACGGCGACGAGGATGTTCAAGCGCACCCCGGCCCCGGCGGTGCCCGCTCAGCTTCCGGAGCAGGCCACCCCGGCCACGGAGGTGCCCGCTCAGAATCGAGAGCCCTCCCCGGATCGGGAACAGTCTCGGGGGCAGTAGGCCGGTCCGACGGCTTCCGGCGGCCTGCTGGGTCCATCCATGTCCCAGCGGGCCCATGTCGCCCACGGGGCAAGGGCGTTCAGGCCTCCGAAAGCCTGCCCGTGCCGCGTCGCCGTATCCGTGAGGCCTCACGCGCGGCCGTGCGGGCCGTCCGCCGCGCCCCGCGGCGCTCGCGCCGCAGCTGCCGCGCCGTGCTGCTGGGCACGGAGACGACGCCATTGCGCTGGTTCCACACCTGGCGGGTCACCCATACGTCCAGCACCGCCCAGGTCGCGACCACTGTGCTGCCCACGCTGCTGAGCATCATCGGGAAAGCCAGCCAGGACCCCGCGAGAGTACAGAGAAAGGCCACCATCGCCTGGATCATCGTCAACGACGCGATGATCACCGCACGCACCGCGGCCGTACGGACCGGGTCGGCCAGGCGCCGTCTCACCGCCGGCTCCTCGACCCAGAGCCGTCGCGGGACATCCGCATCACTCGCCGCTCCGGCCGGCGACGCGACGGTCGCCCTCGCGGTCGCAGCCCGCGTCCGTACCGACTCCGGCACTGCTGTGCGACGTTCCTCCGTGCCCATGGACCGTGTCACTCCCCACCTCTGTCCGACTTCAGGGTGGCTGCCCGGATTCCGCTGCTCTACTCCGGCCGTCGGCGAATCGACTGCGGACCGATGCCGAACCGAATGCGATGTGCGCGGTGCCTGCGGGCCCCCGAACCGCCCCGTAAAGAAAGACGATTGACCTGGCAGGATGATTCCCAGGGAGGGAAGAATTCCAGCCATCTATGGTGGTCCGAAAAATGACGTGCCGCCAGGTGTCCTCCACCACAGTGGGGAATGCCATCTCCCCGAATACCAGGACAACCCATGATCAAGGCATCCGTCGTCGGCCGAAAAACGTCCGGACCTGTCTTCGAGTTGCCTGTGTGACAGTAGTAGGCTCGCGCCGTTTGTTGACGGAACACCACCCGCACCCGGCGGGGGTTGAGCAGGGGGAGGCCATGCGCTTTCGCGGGAAGTCCATCCGCCGGAAGATCGTGGCGTTGCTACTGGTGCCGCTCGTCTCCCTCACCGCCCTATGGGGATTCGCCACCGTACTGACCGGTCGGGAAGCCAATCAGCTTCTGGATGTCAGCTCCGTGGTGGAGCAGGTCGGTTATCCCATCGAGGACACCGTCCACGACATTCAGGAAGAACGCCGGCAGACACTCGTCTACCTCGCGGACCGCCGCGCTTCCGACGCCCTGCCCGCGCTGCGCCGCCAGCGCGCGGCCACCGACAAGGCCGTCGCCCGGATCAGGGAGAACGTGGAGAAGTCCGGAGTCCGCGACGACATGCGGCCCGAGACCTCGCAGCAGCTGACCTCCCTCCTCGAAGCCCTCGAAGGCCTGGGCGCCCTGCGCCGCGCCGTGGAGGCGAGCTCCGTCTCCCGCAGCCAGGCGCTGAAGTTCTACAACCGCCTCGTCGACCCCTGCTACAGCTTCATGCTCTCGCTCCACGTCCTCGAGGACGTGGAGATGGAGCGGCAGGGCCGCGCCCTCGTCGGTCTCCTCCGCGCCCGCGAAATGCTCTCCCGCGAGGACGCGCTGATCGCCTCCTCCCTCACCACGCGCAAGATCACGTCCGTGGAGATCCGCGCGCTCACCGACCACGTCGCCCATCGCACTCTGTACTACGAGGTCAACCTCGAGAACCTGCCCGCCAAGGACCGCGAGATCTTCCAGCAGTACTGGCGGAGCCCGAAGACCTCGCCCCTGCGCGACGTCGAAGAACGCCTCATCGCCGCCGGACCGGCCGACAAGCTGGGCGCGTCCGAGGTGGAGCGGTGGCAGGAGGCGGCCGCGCCCGTCCTCGACGACCTCGCCCGCGAGAGCGACGAGGCGGGCGACCGGTACCAGGACCGCGTGGAGCCCGCCGCGTACGGCGTCCTGGTCGAGGCGGGTGTGGCAGGCGTACTGGGCTTCCTCGCCCTCCTCGTGTCGGTGATCGTCTCCGTACGCATCGGCCGTGACCTCGTCCGCTCCCTGTCCCGGCTGCGCAAGGAGGCCCACGAGGTCTCCGGCGTACGTCTCCCGAGCGTGATGCGCCGCCTCGCCGCCGGCGAGCATGTGGACGTCGAGACCGAGGCGCCGCGCCTGGAGTACGAGAACGACGAGATCGGCCAGGCCGGCCAGGCGCTCAACACCCTTCAGCGGGCCGCGGTCGAGGCCGCCGTACGGCAGGCCGACATGCGGCGCGGTGTCTCCGAGGTCTTCGTCAACCTCGCCCGCCGCAACCAGGTTCTGCTGCACCGCCAGCTCACGCTCCTCGACACCATGGAGCGCCGCACCGAGGACACCGAGGAACTCGCGGATCTGTTCCGCCTCGACCACCTGACCACCCGTATGCGGCGGCACGCCGAGGGCCTGGTGATCCTCTCCGGAGCCGCCCCGTCCCGTCAGTGGCGCAAGCCGATCCAGCTGATGGACGTCGTACGGGCCGCGGTGGCCGAGGTCGAGGACTACGAGCGCATCGAGGTGCGCCGGCTGCCGCGCATCGGCGTCGGCGGCCCGGCGGTCGCCGACCTCACCCACCTCATCGCCGAACTCCTCGAGAACGCCACCGTGTTCTCGCCCCCGCACACCGCCGTCCAGGTGCACGGCGAGCGGGTCGCCAACGGCTTCACGCTCGAAATCCACGACCGTGGCCTCGGGATGGCGCCCGAAGCGCTGCTCGACGCCAATCTGCGGCTGGCGGAGACCCCCGAGTTCGAACTCTCCGACACCGACCGGCTCGGCCTGTTCGTCGTCAGCCGGCTCGCCCAGCGCCAGAACGTCCGGGTGTCGCTGCAGCCCTCTCCGTACGGAGGGACCACCGCGATCGTCTTCATCCCGGCGGCCCTGCTGACCGAGGCACCCGAGACCCAGGGCACCGGCTTCCGCCTCGACCGCAAGAGCGAGAGCGCGGCCGGACGCCGCGCCGGCGACGGCAAGCTGGCCACGCTCTCCAAGGTCCCCAGCCAGCTCAACGGCGCCGCGCTGCTCGACGGGCCGGTCGAACTGGAACCGCCCGTCGGCGCATTGGGATTCGACGACCGGCCGGTACTGGGCGGAGTCGACCCTCTCGCCGACATCGAGGACACCGAGAGCGAGCGCGGCGGGATCTTCCGTGCCCGGGGCGCCCGCAACAGGCGTCGTGAGTCCTCGGACGAGCAGCACCAGCAGGCGCTGGACCAGGCACCCGAGCAGCTCTCAGGACCGGTGCCGCTGCCGCGCCGCAAGCCGCCGACCCTGGTGACCGACCACGGCCGCAGGGTGGACGAGCGGGGCCGTACCCACCCGGCCCCGGCCCCTGGACCAGGGCGCGCCGACGAGCCCGGCCGGGCGTCCGCTCGGGATCTGCGCCCCGCGGCGTGGCCCGCACCGGCATCCGCGCCGAGGCCCGGGCAGGCACCCGCACCCGGGCAGGGTCCGGAAGCCGCGCGGGAACCGGAGCCCGCTGCCGAGGCACCGCCCCTGCTCGACGGCCTGCCCCGCCGGGTCCGCCAGGCGAGCCTGGCCCCTCAGCTCAGGGAGGGAGCCGGCGGCGCGGAGGCCGGGCAGTCGACCGCCCCCGCGGACGAGCAGCACATCGAGCGGGACGCGGACGAAGTACGCAACCGTATGGCTTCCATGCAACGAGGCTGGCAGCGCGGCCGCCGGCAGAACGCCGAAGAAGCCGAAGTGGCCGTAGACATCGACCAGGCCAACGGCCCCGGCCGGACCGCACGACGAACGACATCGGAGGGGGACGGTCGATGACCGCACCGCACGCCGCAGCACCCAACGCCGCAGGCACCCAGTTCACCGCCAACGGCTCCGGAGAGCTCAACTGGCTCCTTGACGAGCTGGTCGACCGCGACGCCAGCATCCGCAAGGCACTGGTGCTCTCGAGCGACGGCCTCGCCACCGGCACGTCCCGGGATCTCACCCGCGAGGACAGCGAGCATCTGGCGGCCGTCGCCGCCGGATTCCACAGCCTCGCCAAGGGCGTCGGCCGGCACTTCGAGGCGGGCCGCGTACGTCAGACCGTCGTCGAGCTGGACGAGGCCTTTCTCTTCGTCACGGCGGCGGGCGACGGCAGCTGTCTGGCCGTACTCGCCGACGCCGACTCCGACGTCGGCCTGGTGGCGTACGAGATGACGCTCATGGTCAAGCGGGTCGGAGCCCACCTCGCCACCGCGCCACGGACCGGTCTGTCAGCCGGAGGGTGAGTGGATGGCATGAGTGACTCGGCTCAGAACGCCCATAGCACCCATAACGCTCACGATGCCCGCAGTGCCCGGAACGGTGGTCACGGTGGCCACAGGGCTCAGCAGGCTCAGCACCCGCATCACTACTTCGATGCCGACGCGGGGCCGGTGGTCCGCCCGTACGCGATGACGCGCGGCCGTACGAGCACGGCAACCCGCCACCGCCTCGACCTGATCGCCCTGGTCGTGCCGGAAGCCGCGGCCGACGACCCCGGCCGCGACCAGACGCTCTCCCCGGAGCACGTCGAAATAGTCGAACGCTGCGGTGGCATCCCCCAGTCGATCGCCGAGCTCGCGGCCGGTCTTGACCTCCCCGTCGGAGTGGTCCGGGTCCTGGTCGCCGATCTCGTCGAGGACGCACTGGTCCATGTAACCCGTCCCGTTCCGCCGGCCGAACTGCCGGATGTGAGCATTCTCCGCGAGGTGATCAATGGTCTTCGGGCGCTCTAGCCGCCGAAAGACGCCTGTCGAACCGGTGACGCTGAAAATCCTGGTCGCGGGTGGTTTCGGCGTCGGCAAGACGACCCTGGTGGGCGCGGTCAGCGAGATCAGGCCGCTGCGCACGGAGGAGACGCTGAGCGAGGCGGGCCGGCCCGTCGACGACATCGAAGGCGTCGAGAGCAAGACGACCACCACGGTTGCCATGGACTTCGGACGCATCACGCTCCGCGAGGACCTGGTGCTCTACCTCTTCGGCACACCGGGGCAGGACCGCTTCTGGTTCCTCTGGGACGAGCTGGCGCAGGGCGCGCTGGGCGCGGTCGTCCTCGCCGACACCCGGCGCCTGGAGGACTCCTTCGCGGCCATCGACTACTTCGAGCGCCGGGGCATCCCCTTCACCGTCGGCGTCAACTGCTTCGAAGGGGCCGGCCGCTTCCCGGGCGAGACCGTACGGGCCGCGCTCGACCTCGACCCCGAAGTTCCGCTGATGATGTGCGACGCGCGCGAACGTGAGTCCGCCAAGGAGGTACTGGTGGCGGTGGTGGAACACGCACTGACCCGCGTCGACCGTCAGCGCGAGCACGCGACCACCTGAGCAGACCGGAGCGAGGTCCGGAGGCGAGGCCCCGAAGCGAGGCCCCGAGCGTGAACACGGCCCGTACCCCCACCGACTGGGGTACGGGCCGTGAGCTCTACGCCGCCGGCTCAGGCACGACGGCCGAAGGCGCGCCGGCTCGGGCGAGGCTGCTCAGCACGGCTGCTCGGCACGGGCACCTCAGGACCGGTACTTCAGCACTGGCTGCTCAGCACGTGCGCGCCTCAGGACTGGCCGCCCTCCTCCTCCCAGCCGAGGCTCCGCTCCACCGCCTTGCGCCAGTTGTGGTACTCGCGGTCGCGGATCTGCGGCTCCATCCGTGGCGACCACTCCACATCGCGCTGCCAGTGCGTCTTGAGCTCGTCGAGGTCCGACCAGACGCCGGTCGCGAGCCCCGCCGCGTAGGCCGCGCCCAGACACGTCGTCTCCGAGACCTTCGGCCGGATCACCGGCACCCCCAGCACATCCGCCTGATGCTGCATCAGCAGATTGTTGGACGTCATACCGCCGTCCACCTTCAGCGTGGTGATCTGCACCCCGGAGTCCTGGTACATCGCGTCGACGACCTCACGCGTCTGCCAGCTCGTCGCCTCCAGCACCGCCCGCGCCAGATGTGCCTTGGTGACATACCTCGTCAGCCCGGTGATGACGCCCCGCGCGTCGGAGCGCCAGTACGGCGCGTAGAGCCCGGAGAAGGCCGGGACGATGTACGCCCCGCCGTTGTCGTCCACGCTCGCCGCCAGCGTCTCGATCTCGTCGGCGCTGCGGATGATGCCCAGTTGGTCCCGGAACCACTGCACCAGCGCGCCGGTGATCGCGATCGACCCCTCCAGGCAGTACACCGGCGCCTCGTCGCCGATCTTGTAACCCAAGGTGGTGATCAGCCCGCTCTTCGAGGGCACGGGCCGGCTGCCGGTGTTGAGCAGCAGGAAACTGCCGGTGCCGTAGGTGTTCTTGGCAGTGCCCGTGTCGTAGCAGGCCTGCCCGAAGATCGCGGACTGCTGGTCGCCGAGCGCGGAGGCCACCGGCACGCCTCCCAGCTGGCCGACGGCCGTCCCGTACACCTCGGCCGAGGACCTGATCTCCGGAAGTATCGACTCCGGCACATTCATCGCCGACAGGATCGCGGGATCCCACTGGAGGGTTCCCAGATTCATCAGCATGGTGCGCGACGCGTTGGTCACATCGGTGACATGGACCCCGCCGTCCGTACCGCCGGTGAGGTTCCAGATCAGCCATGAGTCGATGGTGCCGAAGGCGATCTCGCCACGCTCGGCCCGACCGCGCAGACCGGGCACGTTGTCCAGCAGCCAGGCTGCCTTGGGCCCGGAGAAGTAACTCGCCAGCGGCAGCCCGGTCGCGTCCCGGAAGCGGTCCTGTCCGTCCGTGCCCGCCAGTTCGTGGCAGAGCGCCGAAGTACGGGTGTCCTGCCAGACGATCGCGTTGTGCACCGGCTTGCCGGTCGCCCGGTCCCACAGCACCGTGGTCTCGCGCTGGTTGGTGATGCCGAGCGCGCTGAGCTGCGCGGCCCGCAGGCCGGCCTTGGCCAGGGCACCCGCCACCACCGCCTGCACCTTGGACCAGATCTCGGTGGCGTCGTGCTCCACCCAGCCCGGCTTGGGGAAGATCTGACGGTGCTCCCGCTGGTCGACAGCGACGATCGCGCCGTCCTGGTTGAAGATGATGCAGCGGCTGGACGTGGTGCCCTGGTCGATCGCGGCGACGAATTTGTCCGTCATGACGTCCCTTTGTCGAAGAGGCCGGAAGGCCTAGAAGGCAGCGTTGAAGATGAGGCCGGCCAGAAGCCCGCCGATGACGGGCCCGGCCACCGGCACCCATGCGTAACCCCAGTCGGATGTTCCCTTGTTGGGGATCGGGAGCAGTGTGTGAGTGATGCGGGGCCCCAGATCACGAGCCGGGTTGATCGCGTAACCGGTGGGTCCGCCGAGCGAGAGACCGATTCCGACGACGAGCAGCGAAACCAGCAGGATGGAGATTCCGGAGCCGTAAATTCCGGCGTTCTGTCCGGGGATCTGGCCGATGCCGATGCCGTCGTTCTTCCCGAAGGCGAGAATGGGGAGCACCAGACCGATCGTCGCGATGATCTCGGTGATCAGATTGGCGGCCGGATTGCGGATCTCCGGACCGGTCGAGAAGATCCCGAGCGTGGGCTGGGAGTTCTTGATGTCCGCGTTGGCCCGGAACTGCGCGTAGTAGGCGAGATAGGCGAGTACGGCGCCGAGGATCGCGCCGATCATCTGCGCCAGGACGTAGAGCGGCACCTTGCCCCACTCGCCGGTGTCGACGGCGACGCCCAACGTCACGGCCGGATTGAGATGTCCGCCCGAAAGGGGGGCGGCGGTGTACGCGCCGGCCAGCACGCCGAATCCCCAGCCGAAGGCGATGACGACCCAGCCCGCGGCCTTCGCCTTGGAGTGGTGGAGCGTGACGGCGGCGCAGACGCCGGCGCCGAACAGGATGAGTATCGCGGTGCCGATGATCTCGCCGACGAAGATGTCCCCATTGCTCATGGCGGCTCCTAGGCCCTCGCCCGGGGCACCGGCCCCGGTCCTGCGTGCAGGGTGCGTGCTCCATGGCGTCCGTGCTCCATGGCGTTCCATGGCTACGGAGCCGGAGGCAGGGGAGTTCCGTACCCTGTCCGGCGTCCGTGACGAGCGTGGTGAGCGTGGTGAAGTGCGGCGGATGACGCCGGTGAAGAGGCAGTGTTCACCGGCGGTGATGGGGCGTCAAGGTCGTTGACAGCCAACGCAGTTCACGGACGGTAAGTGGACACTGCCCGGGAGTGCGTAAGGCGTGGTGCGCGGCCCGGAGGGAGAGTCAGCGGACTGCGACGACCGCCGAACCATGGCCGAAAAGCCCCTGGTTCGCGGTGATTCCGGTACGGGCTCCCGGGACCTGGCGCTCCCCGGCGGTGCCGCGCAGCTGCCAGGTGAGCTCGCAGACCTGGGCGATGGCCTGGGCGGGCACCGCCTCTCCGAAGGAGGCAAGTCCGCCGCTGACGTTCACCGGGATGCGCCCGCCGAGCGAGGTGGCGCCGTCGCGTACCAGCTTGGCGCCCTCGCCCGCCCCGCACAGCCCGATGTCCTCGTACCACTCCAGCTCCAGTGCGGTGGAGAGGTCGTACACCTCGGCGAGGCAGAGGTCCTGGGGGCCGATGCCCGCTTCCTCGTACGCGGCCCGGGCGATCGAGGCCCGGAAGGAGCGCGGGGGTGCTTCCACTGCGGCGGCCGAGTCGGTCGCGATGTCCGGGAGGTCGAGTACGGCCCTGGGATAGGCCGGGGTGACGGTGGACACGGCGCGGATGCGGACCGGATCGGCCGCCCCGTGCCGGCGTGCGAAGTCCATGCTGGAGAGCACCAGCGCGGCCGCGCCGTCCGAGGTCGCACAGATGTCGAGCAGCCGCAGAGGATCGGCGACCACGGCCGAGGCGGCGACGTCCTCGGCCGACACCCTCTTGCGGTAACGGGCGTTGGGGTTGAGCGCCCCGGCTGCCGCGTTCTTCACCTTGACCAGGGCGAAGTCCTCGGGTGTGTCGCCGTACAGAGCCATCCGGCGGCGGGCGTACAGCCCGAAGTAGGCGGGGTTGGTCGCCCCGAGTGCCCGGAAGCGGAACCAGTCCGGATCGTCGGGCCGGTCGCCCCCGGCCGGCGCGAAGAAACCCTTTGGCGCCGAGTCCGCGCCCACCACCAGCACCACGTCCGCCATGCCCGCCAGGATCTGGGAGCGCGCGGCGTTGATCGCCTGGGCACCCGAGGCACAGGCGGCGTATACGCTGGTGACGCGCGCACCCTGCCAGCCCAGCGCCTGCGCGAACGTGGCCCCCGCCACATATCCGGGATACCCGCATCGCACGGTGTCCGCGCCGACCACCGACTGCACCTGCTGCCAGTCGACCGCGGCGTCGGCGAGCGCGGCGCGGGCGGCTGCCGTGCCGTACTGGACGAAGCTGCGGCCCCACTTGCCCCAGGGGTGCATTCCGGCCCCGAGGACCGCGATGTCCCCGGTCATGACGCCACCCCCACGGGCCGCCAGTGCCAGGTCGTCCAGACCGTCCCGGTGTCCTTGTCCTCGTTCAGTACGCCGGGTACGACCTCGACCTCCATCCCCACCTCGAGATCCGCGACGCGGACGCCGGGAACGGCCTGACCGAGGACCACCATCCGCTCGGCCTCGAGCTCGACGGCGAGGAGGGTGTACGGCTCCCACTCCGCCTCCGGATCGGAGACGTACGGCGCCGGGGGACGGTAGCGCCCGTCCGTGTAGGACCACACCCGCCCCCGCTTGGAGAGCGGCACCTCCGACAACTCCCCGCCCGCGCAGGCCGGGTTGCGGCAGAACGAGTCCTCGCGCGGGAAGAACACCGACGAGCATTCGAGGCAGCGGGTGCCCAGCAGCCGGAAGTCCTCCTCACCGTTGTCGTGTGTGAACCATCCGGCCACCACGGGCGTGCGCGTCACGGGCCCTCCCCGGCACAACAATCTGACGGAACGTCAGAAGTGTGCCACGGGTCAGCGGTTCTCGGCGAGCCACTTGGCGGCGGTCTCGGCCAGTTCCCTGTCCCGGCCCGCCAGCATCATCCGGATCATCTGCACGTCACCCCGCAACGACCAGGCGGGATGTCCGAAGGTGGCGGGGTTGTTCTTCTCGATGAAGAAGTGCGCGGGCCAGGCGGTGCCGTAACCGATCAGCGGCAGGGCCGCCGCATAGCGTTTCCGCCCGCGCGCCAGCCCGTACGCGCTGACCGCGAGACCGGTCAGCGTGCCCGTCAGATGGACCCATCGCGTCGCGGCCCTGGAGTGCATCGCGACGTAGTAGGGCCAGAACTCCTCGTACGAATCACATGTCTGCTGCGCCATGGCGGCACCGTATTCGCTCCCGGGTGAACCGGATACGGCCGAGGTGCGTCCGATATCTATGAGCGGCGCGGCCGGAGCCCACGGGGGTGGTCCCGGCCGCCCGTTCTCCCGCTCTCACCTCTCCCGCTCTCACCTCTCCCGCCTCACCTCTCCCACTCTCACCTCAGTGCCCGGCGACCGAGCGCCACGCGACGGGGAAGTCGAAGAAGGTGTCCGGGAACGGCTCCGGCTTGTAGGTGAAGTGCCACCACTCCTCGGGCAGATTGACAAAGCCGACCGTGGCCAAGGCTCCCTTCAGCAACTGCCGGTTGGCGCGCTGCTTGCCCTGAATCCTCGGGTCATCGGTGTGCGACAGCGTGTCGAAGCAGTCGTAACCGGTCCCCATGTCGACGGAATTGTCAGGGAACCGCTCGGGCTTGGGCGCGAAGCACGGGACGAGTGGCTCACCCGGGACGTACGGCCGGGTCGGCAGGGCAGGCAGCTTCACCAGGGTGAGGTCGACGGTGCTGCCCCGGCTGTGCCCGGACTTCTCCGCGATGTAGCCGTCCTCGAACAGCCGCGACTTGTCGACTTGGGGATAGAACTCCTTCTTCATGGTCTCGTCCTCCAGGTCCTTCGCCCACCGTACGAAGTGGTCGACGGCCCGTTGCGGCCGGTAGCAGTCGTACACCTTGAGCGAGTAGCCCTGGCTCAGCAGCTTCAGCTGCGCCCGGCGCAGCGCCTCGGCGGCGGGCCGGGTGACGATGCAGAGCGGCCGGCGGTAGCCGTCCACCCGCTCGCCCACGAAGTTGTGCCCGGTCGTGTAGCGCATCTCCTGAAGGATCGTGGGGGCCACGGTGCGCAGCGCCACGAACTCCCTCGGAACCGTCGGCTCGGCCGCCGGGGCCGCCGGGACTGCCGGGGCCGCCGGGACTGCCGAGGCCGGTGCGGGCGGCTCGGCCCGTGCCGCAGGGGCGGCCGCGGTGACGGCGAGCGCCACCGCGGCCGTGGCGGCCAGGGTGCGGAATGCGGAACCAAGTCCTGTCATGGGCACATCGTTTATCAGTTCCCGGCCCCGTGGGAAAGGCGATCGGATACAGTCCGCGCGTGCCCAAGGACTTCTACTGCGGCAACTGCGGAGCGTCGTACGGCCCCGTTGCCGGCTGGCCCCGCACGTGTGCGGCCTGCGGCTACACGGCCTACCGCAATCCGCTGCCGGTCGCCGTCGCTCTCGTGCCCGTCCATGACGCGCAGGGCAGCGGACTTGTCGTCATCACCCGCACGATCGAACCCCGGCGCGGCGGCATCGCGCTCCCCGGCGGCTTCATCGACCACGCCGAGGAATGGCAGCAGGCGGTCGTACGGGAACTGAAGGAGGAAACCGGCATTGAGGCGGCGCGGGAGGACGTCCGGCTCGCGGACGCGCTGAGCTCGCCGCACGGACATCTGCTGCTGTTCGGCCTGCTCCCCGAGCGTGCGGTGTCGCAACTGCCGTCCCCGGCACCGACGGACGAGACGGAAGGCTGGCATCTGCTGCACGCACCGGCGGAACTGGCGTTCCCGCTGCACACGACGGTGGTACGCAACTGGTTCGCGGGCCGCTACACCTGAGGGCCGGTCGTCCCGCGGGCCACTGCGCGTGAGGGCCGGCGCACGCGCAAGCGTCCACTACAGCCGCATGCCCCGCCCCCGTACGCGCACCGGCCACCGCGGCGCCTTCGCGCCGGTCCCCACGATCTGCTCCACCACCACCCGGTTGTCCACCAGCCGCGTGGTGTACCGCTCCACCTCGGCCTGCTCCCAGCCGTCGCCCACGTCCGCAACCACCAGTCCGCCGCCCGAACGCCCGGCAGCGGGCGCCCACACCTCCAGCTCCAGCCCGCCGTCCGTACCCCTCACCGGGATCACGGAACCGCCCCGGGCCAGTACCGGGACACGTGAGAGGGGAGCGTCCACCAGCACCTGCCCGGGCCCCTCGTACGCCTGCTCCGTCGCCGTGTCGTACCACCGGCCACGCGGCAGTCGCACCGCCCTCCGGTCCGTCCCGCACTCCAGCACCGGTGCGACCAGCAGCGCGTCACCGAGCAGGAAGGCGTCCTCGCAGTCGCGCAGCACCCGGTCCTCCGGGCACCCCCACCACAGCGGCCGCGCATACGGCGCACCCGTCAGCCGGGCCAGCTGCGCCAGCGTGACGAAGTAGGGCCGCAGCCGCTCCCGTTCGTCGAGCGCCGCGCGGGCATGGGAGAGCACCTCGGGCCCGAACTCCCACGGCTCCCTGCGCCCCGCGTCGATCGCCGCATGCGTACGGAACAAGGGAAGGTACGCCCCCAGCTGGAACCAGCGCAGATACAACTCGGGCGACGGACTCCCGTCGAAGCCGCCCACATCGGGCCCGGAGTACGGGACACCGCACAGCCCGAGCCCGAGCACCAGGGAGAGTGAGGCCCGCAGCCCGGGCCAGCTGGTGGTCACATCTCCGGACCAGGTGCCTCCGTACCTCTGCATTCCCGCCCATCCGGAGCGGGAGAAGAGGAACGGCCGCTCCTGCGGGCGCAGTCGCCGCAGCCCTTCGTACCCGGCGCGGGCCATCGCCAGCCCGTACACATTGTGGGCCTCCCGGTGGTCGCCCCCGTGCCCCTCCAGCACATGCCGGGCCGAGCGTGGCAGCGTCATGTCGCCGAACGGAGTGAAGGACACCGGCTCGTTCATGTCGTGCCACACCCCGCAGAAGCCCTGCGCCAGCCGCTCCTCGTACAGCTCGCCCCACCACTCCCGCACCCGCGGATCGGTGAAGTCCGGATAGACGCTTTCGCCGGGCCAGACCACGCCCCGCACTTCTCTGCCGCGCGGATCCCGTACGAAGGCCTCTGCCGCCACCCCGCTGTCGTACACCGCGTTGCCGGGCTCCGCCTTCACCGCCGGATCGACGATGGAGACCAGCCGCACCCCGTCCTCGCGCAGATCCTTGGCCATCCCGGGCAGATCGGGGAAGTGCTCCCGGTCGACGGTGAAGACCTGATGCGCGTCGTAGTGGTCGATGTCGAGATGGACCGCGGACAGCGGCAGCTCGCGCTCCCGGTACCCCCCGACGATCCGCCGCACTTCCTGCTCGCTGCCGAAGCCCCACCGCGCGTGCTGCGGGCCGAGTGCCCAGGACGGCGGAAGCGCGGCCGCGCCGGTCAGCTGTGCCCATCCGGCCAGTACGCGCGCGGGAGTGCCCACCACCACCCAGCAGCGCAGCGGACCGCCGTCCATGCGCACCTCACTGGTGCCCGGCCGGTCGTGCCCGGAGCCCGCGCCCTCCTCGCCCTCGCGCAGGGTGACCCGGCCCTCCCAGGAGTTGTCGTGGAAGGCGAGATGCGTGCCCGCGTCGGCGACCACCAGCTGCACCGGCATGGTGATGTACAGCGGGTCGTCGTCGGGACCGAAGCCGCCCCTGGGGTCGGTGTTCCACAGCCGGTACGTGCCGTCCCGCAGCCGCGGCCCCGAAGCCCGTCCGCCGAGCCCGAAGAAGCGCGCGTCCGCGGGCACTTCGGTCCGCTGCACCCATCGTGCCGCGCCGCCCCGCACCGGCTCCCACCAGCGCGGCGGCAGATCACGGCGCAGTACGACACCGCCGGGCGTCCGGATCTCGACGGCGCCGTTGCGGGAGACCTCCACCGTCACCCGCTCCGACACCACACGCCAGCCGCCGTCCTTGTCCGGTTCCAGTTCGGCCCGCGGATCCGGTTCGGGAGAGACACCGGCGAGCGCGTACGAGGGCTCGGGCTCCGCGCCGTCCCAGCCCCAGAAGACCGCGCCGCCCGCCGTGACTCGGATGCGCAACTCCGAACGGGCGAACCGTACGATTCCGCCCCCGGGAAGCGGCTCCGCGCCGCTCACCGGCCCCGGCACTCTGGCCCGCTCCGCACCTCTGGCCGGCAGCCCCCGCGCGTCGGTCCTGCGCTGCCGCCAGGCCGAGCGTGCCGCGCGCAGCCCCTGCACCGTTGTGAAGGTCCTCACCGAGCGCACCAGATCACGAGCATCCATGCAGCTCACCCTGCCATCCGGCCGGGGCTGCGCGGGCTCTGTTCAACTCCCGTTCACCCGTGGTGGGAGCACATAGTCCCTCGCCCGGCCATGGGTGGTGAGCCCTGGTGCGAAAGACGATCACATGGCATCGTCCGTGTCAGCCGCGTCACGCGCACACCCCGCTCGTGCGCATGACACACGCAGACACCGCGTAGAGCCACCCGGGAGCCGCCCCATGACCTCAGCAGCGAACCCTGCCCCTCTGTGGCAGCCGGACCCCGACCGCATCGCCGGCGCCCGGATCACCCGGTTCCAGGCCTGGGCCGCCGAGCGTCACGGCGCCCCTGCCGAGGGCGGCTACGCGGCGCTGCACCGCTGGTCCGTCGACGAGCTCGAGACGTTCTGGCAAGCGGTCGCCGACTGGTTCGACGTGCGGTTCTCCACCCCGTACGAGCGCGTCCTCGGCGACCGGTCCATGCCCGGCGCGCAGTGGTTCCCCGGCGCCACCCTCAACTACGCGGAGCACGCACTGCGCACCGCCGAGGACCCGGCACGCGCCGATGACGCAGCACTCCTGTATGTGGACGAGACCCATGAGCCGACCGCGATCAGCTGGACGGAGCTCCGCCGCCAGGTGGGCGCGCTCGCCGCCGAACTGCGGGCCCTGGGCGTACGCCCCGGAGACCGCGTCAGCGGTTACCTCCCGAACATCCCGCAGGCAGTCACCGCCCTGCTCGCCACCGCGGCCGTCGGCGCGGTGTGGACCTCCTGCGCCCCCGACTTCGGCGCCCGCAGCGTTCTGGACCGCTTCCAGCAGGTCGAGCCCGTCGTACTCTTCACCGTCGACGGCTACCGCTATGGCGGCAAGCAGCACGACCGCACCGAGACCGTCGCCGAGCTCCGCCGTGAACTTCCGACCCTGCGCGCGGTCGTCCATATCCCGCTGCTCGGGACGGAGGCCCCCGAGGGCGCCCTCGATTGGTCCGCGGTCACTGCCGGCACCGCGTCATCGAATGAGGGGCCACCCGTTTTCGAGCAGGTCCCCTTCGACCACCCGCTGTGGGTCCTGTACTCCTCCGGCACGACGGGTCTGCCGAAGGCCATCGTCCAGTCGCAGGGCGGCATCCTGCTGGAGCATTTCAAGCAGCTCGGCCTGCACTGCGACCTCGGCCCCGAGGACCGGTTCTTCTGGTACACCTCCACCGGCTGGATGATGTGGAACTTCCTCGTCTCCGGCCTGCTCACCGGCACCACCGTGGTGCTGTACGACGGCAGCCCCGGCCATCCCGACACCGGAGCCCAGTGGCGTATCGCCGAGCGCACGCGGGCCACCCTCTTCGGTACCTCCGCCGCGTACGTCATGGCCTGCCGCAAGGCGGACGTCCACCCCGCCCGCGATCACGATCTGTCCCGTGTCAAATGTGTCGCCACCACGGGCTCACCGCTCCCGCCCGACGGCTTCCGCTGGCTCCACGACGAGGTGGCCGAAGACCTCTGGATCGCCTCCGTCAGCGGCGGCACCGACGTGTGCAGCTGCTTCGCCGGCGCGGTGCCCACGCTGCCTGTACACATCGGTGAACTCCAGGCCGCCTGCCTGGGCACCGACCTGCAGTCCTGGGACCCCCACGGCAAGCCAGTCATCGGTGAGGTCGGGGAACTGGTGGTCACCAACCCCATGCCGTCCATGCCGATCCGCTTCTGGAACGACCCCGACGGCAGCCGCTACCGCGACAGCTACTTCGAGATGTTCCCCGGCGTCTGGCGGCACGGCGACTGGATCACCATCACCGACCACGGCTCCGTCGTCATCCACGGCCGCTCCGACTCCACTCTGAACCGTCAGGGCGTCCGGATGGGCTCGGCCGATATCTACGAAGCGGTCGAGCGCCTCCCCGAGATCAAGGAATCCCTCGTCATCGGCCTGGAGGAGCCGGACGGCGGCTACTGGATGCCACTCTTCGTCCACCTCGCCGACGGCGCCGCGCTCGACGACGATCTGCGGTCGCGCATCAAGCGGACGATCCGCGAGCAGCTCTCCCCGCGCCACGTCCCGGACGAGATCATCGAGGTCCCCGGCGTCCCGCACACCCTCACCGGCAAGCGCATCGAGGTCCCGGTCAAGCGCCTCCTCCAGGGCACGGCCCTCGCCAAGGCGGTCAACCCGGGCTCGGTCGACAACCTCGAGCTCCTGCGCTTCTACGAGGAACTCGCCCGCACCCGGAAGCAGTAGTCAAGCCGTGCCCTAGCCCCCGTACGTGGCCTCGGACTCGCCCAGCACCTCCGCGAAGTCCGAGGCCAGCCGCGTGGCACCGACCGCGTCCAGGTCCGCCGTCGTGACCCGCACCCCGGGTCCCGCAGCAATCCGGAACCGCGCGCCGGCCGCAACCCACCATCCCCTGGACCGCAGCCCGTTGACGACCGCGGACTCGTCCAGCACGGGCACCCACACATTCATCCCGCTCGCTCCATGTGCCGGGACACCGTGTGAGTCCAGCGCGGCCACCAGGGCGCGCCGCCGCTCCCCGTAGACGGAACGCGCCCTGCCGACCTGGGTCATCGTGTCCTGGTCGGTCATCAACCCGAGCACGGTCCGCTGCAGCAGATGACTGATCCAGCCGGACGTCAGCAGCAGGCGCCCGTCGTGGCGGGCCAGCGTCGTCGGATCGCACGCGGCCGCGGCCCAGCGCAGATCCGTCCCCAGGAACTTGGTGACGGTCCGCACATGGGCCCAGCGTGAAAGCCCGCCCGCGGTAAGTGAGTTGAGCGGTGCGCCCGCGATGTCCGACGCATGGTCGTTCTCGATCAGCAGCACGTCGGGCGCCTCCCGCAGTACGTCCAGCAGCGCATCGCGCCTGTGGGCCGAGAAGCACCCTCCGTACGGATTCTGCGCCCGCGGACTGCACACGACGGCTCGCGCCCCCGTCCGCAGCGCGGCGCCCAGTGCCTCGGGGCGCATCCCCTCGTCGTCCACCGCCACGGGCACGGAGCGCAGACCCAGCGCCTGTACGAGATCGAGCAGATGGTGGTAGCCGGGGTCCTCCATCGCCACCGCGTCGCCCGGCCGTAGCTCGGCGGAGAGCAGCCGCGCCACACAGTCGAGCGCCCCGTGCGCGAACGTGACGTGCTCGACGGGCACCCCCTCGCCGCCGAGCCAGGCTCTGACGGCATCCTCGAGCTCGGGCAGGCGCGGCGACGAGCGGTGGGACCGGGCGCCGGGGGAGAGCCGGGCGGGTGGCACCAGATCCGGCAGGAAGGCGGGATCGGGGTGTCCGCCCGCAAGGTCCCGCAGTCCTTCCGGCACCTTCGGCGGCCGCCTCGAGGTGACGGCGGGAGCCGCGGCGACCACCGTTCCGCCCCGTCCGCGCGTGACGACGAGACCGCGCTGCCGCAACTCCTTGTAGGCGGTGGCGACCGTGCCGGGGCTGACCCCGAGTTCGTCGGCAAGTCTGCGTACCGGCGGCAGCGCGTCGCCCGGCCCCAAGTCGCTCTGGGTCACTGCCCGTTCGACGGAAGCGGCAATTGTCTTGGCGGTTGTACCGCCGATCGAATATTGTGTTGCCACGTAGCTAATTATGTACCGGTACATAACTCGCGTCAAGGGGGAACGTTGAGCCTGCAGCAGCGCCGGACAGCATTGAAGGACCGCATCCCCGGCGGCACCGACGGCCGCCGGATGCTCTGGATCGCCCTGGTCGACAAGTCGGGCAACGGCCTGTGGGCCGCCACGGCAGCCCTGTACTTCACCTATGTCACCGGCCTCTCCGCCGCCCAGGTCGGCATCCTCGTCGCGGTCTCCGCGGGCATCGGCATCGCGGGCGCACCCCTGGCCGGCCGCGTCGCCGACCGGCTGCCTCTCACCCGCGTCCTCATCGCCATGCAGCTCCAGCGTGCCGTGGCCGCCCTCGCCCTGCTCACCACCGACAACTACACGCTCCTGATCGCCTTCTCGGCCGTCGGCAGCCTCGGCGACCGCGCGGCCAACGTCCTCACCAAGCTGTACGCCGCCCGCATCGCCGGCCCCGACAGGGTCCGCTACCAGGCCGTGAGCCGCACCGTCGCCAACATCGGCTTTGCGCTCGGCGGCCTCGCCGCGGCATCCGCCCTCGGGATCGGCACGACCCTCGCGTACCAGGCGCTGGTCGTCGGCAGTGCCCTCCCCTCCCTGGGGGCCGCCCTCCTCACCCTGCGCTGCGCAGAAGCCCCGTCCCCCACGCGCATCGTCACCGGCTCCGCGTCCAGAGTCTGTGACGCGAACCCCGAGACAACCGCGAAACCCGCGAGCCCCTGGCGCGACCCCACCTACCTCTTCTATACGGCCAGTGAGAGCGTGCTCTTCCTCCATGACGCCGTCTTCAAGGTCGGGCTTCCGCTGTGGATCGTGCACGCGACCGACGCCCCGCACGGCCTCGCCCCCCTGCTCCTCGTGCTCAACAGCGTCATGGTGGTGACCCTTCAGATCCCTCTCGCCCGCTTCGGAGGGACGACGAAAGCTGCGCGGCGCCTTCTCGTCCCGCTCGCTGCGGTCTTCGCGGCAGGTGCGCTGGCAATGAGCCTGTCGGCCGTCGCCGGAGGGCGGACCACGATCGCCGCACTCGTGGCCGCCTCCATCGTCCTGACCCTGGCCGAGATCCTGCACGCCACCGCATCCTGGGAGCTCTCCCTCGCCCTGGCTCCCGACGATGCCCAGGGCGCGTACCTCGGAGTCCACGGCCTGGCCCAGGCGGCCCAGCGCAGCGTCGGCCCGCTGGTCATGACCGCCGTGATCGCGACGGGTCCTGTCGGCTGGGCGCTGCTGGGCGCGGGACTGGCCGCGACCTGCCTCGCCCAGAGCCGTCTTGTACGTGACCACCTGCCCGGACCCGCGTTGTCAGTGGCGCCGGTTACGGTGAGTCACCAGTAGTCCACTGCACCCAGGGGGAGAAATGGCGTACACCCGGCAGTCACGGCAGTCACGGCAGTCCAAGCGGCCCAAGCAGACCGGCCGGCCCAGGAACAGCACATCCATGCGACGCACCCTGCGCCGTGAAGCACCCAGCACCGTCGGCCTGCTGGCCGACGAGCAGGACTTCACCGCGATGCGCCAGTACCGCACCTTCACCTTCGACAACCACGCGACCTACCTCCGGCAGGCCGAGGCCCTGCTGAGGAGCCTCGCCTCCCAGCAACTGCACACCAGCGTGGCCCTCTTCGACCCGGACGAGTTCGCGGAGTTCTGCGGAGAGGAAGGACTCGACCCCGACGCGGCCGCGAGCCGCAGCCGTTTCACCGCCGACATCGCAGGCCGCGGCGCCCGCATCGAGTACACCGGACAGCCCCTCGGCAGCCTGCTGCCCCAGCTCATCAACCAGGCGGTCCGCCGAGCCACCTGGGAGTACGCAACGATGCTCCTCGCCGACCTCGGAGAGTGCGCCGACTGCGCCCAGGACATCGGCCGGGCCGCATTCGACCGGGCGTCCCGCCTCCTGATGCACCTGCTCGAAGACGCCGGGCCCGGCACACACCACCTTGTCTGCAGCGTCCCCGGCCCCGACGAACAGCTCCTCGCCGTCCTCCATGCAGAGACAGCCACGGCAGCACCCGCCCACCTCGACGCCTCCGAGGGCACGGAATTCGTCACCGTCCTCGCAGCGGGCATCGCCCTCGAAAGCCCAGGGGGAGTCGTGCTCCGCACGAGCGCCCCGGACATCCCGGACCGCCTCCGCGGGTGGCGGCTCCATCAGGGCCTGCTCCTCCCGCTCACCGCGGGCGAGGTGTTCAGCGCCTACTGCACCGACGCCGCCACCGGCGAACCACTGTCCCCCGAACCCGGCGTGGAGTACTGCGCGGGCTTCCCGATCGCCACCGACGACCCGGACAACCACCACTGAACGCCGAAGGGGCTTCCCGCCGTCCCCGGCAGGAAGCCCCTTCGACCAATCCGACTGCGTGCCTACTCTCCGGAGAGCACTGCCTGGGCAGCCACCCGTGCCTCCTCGGCGGTGTCCGCGGCACGCGCCGCGGCGGCAGCACGCTCGCACTGCGCGAGCGTGTTCTTCGCCAGCGTCGCCCGTACATAAGGAATGGACGCCGCACCCATCGACAGCGAGGTCACACCCAGACCGGTGAGCACACACGCGAGCAGCGGATCGGAGGCAGCCTCACCACACACACCACAGCTCTTGCCCTCGGCCCTCGCGGCGTCGGCCGACAGCGCCACCAGGTCGAGCAGCGCCGGCTGCCACGGGTCCTGCAGCCGCGACACCGCACCCACCTGACGGTCGGCGGCGAAGGTGTACTGCGCGAGGTCATTGGTGCCCAGTGAAAGGAACTCGACCTCCTGCAGGATCGAGCGAGCGCGCAGCGCGGCGGACGGGATCTCCACCATCGCGCCGAACTTCGCCCGCAGCCCCGCCTCGCGGCACGCGTCCGCGAACGCCTTGGCGTCCGTACGGTCGGCCACCATCGGCGCCATGACCTCGAGGTACACCGGCAGACCCTTGACGGCCTTGGCCAGCGCCGTCAGCTGGGTCCGCAGCACCTCGGGGTGGTCCAGCAGGCTGCGCAGCCCGCGTACACCCAGCGCCGGGTTCGGCTCGTCGGCCGGAGTCAGGAAGTCGAGCGGCTTGTCGGCACCCGCGTCCAGCACCCGCACGACCACCCGGCCCTCGGGGAAGGCCTCGAGCACCTTGCGGTACGCCTCGACCTGCTTCTCCTCGGACGGCGCCTGCTTGCTGTCGTCCAGGAAGAGGAACTCCGTACGGAACAGCCCGACACCCTCGGCACCGGCCTCGACCGCGGCCGGCACATCTGCGGGGCCGCCGACATTCGCCAGCAGCGGCACCTTGTGCCCGTCCGAGGTCGCCCCCGGCCCGATGGAGGCCGACAGCGCGGCCTTGCGCTCGGCCGCGGCCTGCTCGAGCCGGCTCCGCTTCTCGTCGCTCGGCTCGACGAAGATCTCGCCGGTGCTGCCGTCGACCGCGATCAGCGTGCCCTCGGCCAGCTCACAGGCGCCCGGCAGCGCCACCACCGCGGGAACCCCGAGCGCCCGCGCCAGAATCGCGCTGTGACTGGTCGGCCCGCCCTCCTCGGTGACGAACCCGAGCACCAGCGTCGGGTCGAGCAGCGCCGTGTCCGCAGGCGCGAGGTCACGCGCGATCAGTACATACGGCTCGTCACTGTCCGGCACCCCCGGCATCGGCACACCGAGCAGCCGCGCCACGATCCGGTTCCGCACGTCGTCAAGGTCCGCGACACGTCCGGCCAGGTACTCCCCGGCACCCGCCAGCAGCGCCCGGTACGCGGCGAACGCGTCGTACACCGCACGCTCAGCGGTGCTGCCGACGGCGATGCGCCGGTCCACGTCGGCCATGAGCTCCGGGTCCTGCGCCATCATGGCCTGCGCCTCGAGCACATGCTGCGCCTCGCCACCTGCCAGATTGCCCCGTGCAATCAGGTCGGCGGCCACTGCTTCCACGGCCTTGCGCGCGCGCCCCTGTTCACGCCCCGCGTCCTCCGCCGGAATCTGCTTGGCCGGCGGCTCCAGTACCGCCGTGCCCATGAGCCGAACCTCGCCGATCGCCACACCGTGGCTCACGCCTACGCCTCGCAGCGTTGTCTGCATTTCACCCGTCTCCGATTGAGCGACGGCCTCGGCCGCCGCGATGGATGTCCGACCTGCCGTCACCGCGGCGTCGGCGTCACTGCCAGCCGAAGAGCGAGTCGCCGGCCTTCACGTCGCCGTCCTCGCGGAGTTCGGAGAGGGACTCCGCCGTGGCCTCGAGTGCCACGACCGGACAGATGGGGGACTTGCCGGCTTCCTCGACGGCCGACGGATTCCAGCGGACCACAGCTTGTCCGCGCTGGACGGTGTCGCCCTTGTTGACGAGCAGCTCGAAGCCCTCACCGTTGAGCTGGACCGTGTCGATGCCGAGGTGCGTCAGGACACCGTGCCCCTGGTCGTCGACGACGACGAACGCGTGCGGGTGAAGGGAGACGATGATTCCGTCCACGGGGGACACGGCCTCCGACGGCTCACGCACGGGATCAATAGCAGTACCGGGGCCGACCATCGCACCGGAGAACACCGGATCGGGCACAGCCGCGAGTCCGATGGCACGTCCGGCAAGAGGGGACGTCACTGTGGTCATGGGGCCTCCCAGGGGCGGAGATCGAACGGCGCCGTCACTGCCTGTCCTGGACGACGCGCTGTTCAGAAGGGTAAGTCATAAGAAGTCCTAGTTCCGCACGAGAGTTACCAGTTGGCGGACCTAGGGTGCACCGGAAACGATTTGCCTCAACTCCCGGTGACAGGTACTGTCGTAGGCCTGCCTGACCCCAACGCGACGTTGAGTCGGGGGTCGGCAGCGTCTATCAAGCCGAGATACTAACTGGTCTAAACCTCTGCATGCCCGCAGGGCGGTGGTCAGGAAGAACGAAAAAGCCTGATAGAGTTTGGAAACACCGAAGGGAAGCGCCCGGAGGGCCCGTGAAAAGGTCCAAAGGAAGCGTCCGTTCCTTGAGAACTCAACAGCGTGCCAAAAGTCAACGCCAGATATGTTGATACCCCGACCTGCTTCGGCAGGTTCGAGGTTCCTTTGAAAGTCCTGCACGCCCATGCGGCGGGCAGGCAATAACACAGCGAGGACGCTGTGAACGATCGGTCATATTCCGACCTGATCGTTCCGCTCTTGTGGTGTTGCCCCCGCAGTCTTTAATCGGACGGCTGTTGTTCCACGTCGTCGGTGCCGCAGCTAACGCATTAAGTTCCCCGCCTGGGGAGTACGGCCGCAAGGCTAAAACTCAAAGGAATTGACGGGGGCCCGCACAAGCAGCGGAGCATGTGGCTTAATTCGACGCAACGCGAAGAACCTTACCAAGGCTTGACATATACCGGAAAGCATCAGAGATGGTGCCCCCCTTGTGGTCGGTATACAGGTGGTGCATGGCTGTCGTCAGCTCGTGTCGTGAGATGTTGGGTTAAGTCCCGCAACGAGCGCAACCCTTGTTCTGTGTTGCCAGCATGCCCTTCGGGGTGATGGGGACTCACAGGAGACTGCCGGGGTCAACTCGGAGGAAGGTGGGGACGACGTCAAGTCATCATGCCCCTTATGTCTTGGGCTGCACACGTGCTACAATGGCCGGTACAATGAGCTGCGATGCCGCGAGGCGGAGCGAATCTCAAAAAGCCGGTCTCAGTTCGGATTGGGGTCTGCAACTCGACCCCATGAAGTCGGAGTTGCTAGTAATCGCAGATCAGCATTGCTGCGGTGAATACGTTCCCGGGCCTTGTACACACCGCCCGTCACGTCACGAAAGTCGGTAACACCCGAAGCCGGTGGCCCAACCCCTTGTGGGAGGGAGCTGTCGAAGGTGGGACTGGCGATTGGGACGAAGTCGTAACAAGGTAGCCGTACCGGAAGGTGCGGCTGGATCACCTCCTTTCTAAGGAGCACTTCTAGGCCGGTTTTCCGGTCCAGGGGCCAGTACATCGGCGAATGTCCGGTGCTGGTTGCTCATGGGTGGAACGTTGACTATTCGGCACGATTGGTTCGGGACTGTTAGTACTGCTTCGGCGTGGAACACAGAATCTGGATCGAACGTGCCGGGCGCGCTGTTGGGTATCTGAGGGTACGGACTACGGTCTGGAACCTTCGCGATGCCGGCCCCAGTGAACTCGCCCGTGAGGGTGGGGTGGTGGGTGGCTGGTCGTTGCTTGAGAACTGCACAGTGGACGCGAGCATCTGTGGCCAAGTTTTTAAGGGCGCACGGTGGATGCCTTGGCACCAGGAACCGATGAAGGACGTGGGAGGCCACGATAGTCCCCGGGGAGCCGTCAACCAGGCTTTGATCCGGGGGTTTCCGAATGGGGAAACCCGGCAGTCGTCATGGGCTGTCACCCACTGCTGAACACATAGGCAGTGTGGAGGGAACGAGGGGAAGTGAAACATCTCAGTACCCTCAGGAAGAGAAAACAACCGTGATTCCGGGAGTAGTGGCGAGCGAAACCGGATGAGGCCAAACCGTATGCGTGTGATACCCGGCAGGGGTTGCGCATACGGGGTTGTGGGATCGCACTTCAACAGTCTGCCGGCTGTTGGGCGAGTCAGAAACCGTTGATGTAGGCGAAGGACATGCGAAAGGTCCGGCGTAGAGGGTAAGACCCCCGTAGCTGAAACATCAACGGCTTGCTTGTGCGACACCCAAGTAGCACGGGGCCCGAGAAATCCCGTGTGAATCTGGCGGGACCACCCGTTAAGCCTAAATATTCCCTGGTGACCGATAGCGGATAGTACCGTGAGGGAATGGTGAAAAGTACCGCGGGAGCGGAGTGAAATAGTACCTGAAACCGTGTGCCTACAAGCCGTGGGAGCGTCGCTGTATGTGCTTGCGCATACAGTCGTGACTGCGTGCCTTTTGAAGAATGAGCCTGCGAGTTTGCGGTGTGTTGCGAGGTTAACCCGTGTGGGGAAGCCGTAGCGAAAGCGAGTCCGAACAGGGCGATTCAGTAGCGCGCTCAAGACCCGAAGCGGAGTGATCTAGCCATGGGCAGGTTGAAGCGGAGGTAAGACTTCGTGGAGGACCGAACCCACCAGGGTTGAAAACCTGGGGGATGACCTGTGGTTAGGGGTGAAAGGCCAATCAAACTCCGTGATAGCTGGTTCTCCCCGAAATGCATTTAGGTGCAGCGTCGTGTGTTTCTTGCCGGAGGTAGAGCACTGGATAGGCGATGGGCCCTACCGGGTTACTGACCTTAGCCAAACTCCGAATGCCGGTAAGTGAGAGCGCGGCAGTGAGACTGTGGGGGATAAGCTCCATGGTCGAGAGGGAAACAGCCCAGAGCATCGACTAAGGCCCCTAAGCGTACGCTAAGTGGGAAAGGATGTGGAGTCGCAGAGACAACCAGGAGGTTGGCTTAGAAGCAGCCACCCTTGAAAGAGTGCGTAATAGCTCACTGGTCAAGTGATTCCGCGCCGACAATGTAGCGGGGCTCAAGCGTACCGCCGAAGTCGTGTCATTCGTACATATATCCCCAACGGGAGTACGGATGGGTAGGGGAGCGTCGTGTGCCGGGTGAAGCAGCCGCGGAAGCGAGTTGTGGACGGTTCACGAGTGAGAATGCAGGCATGAGTAGCGATACACACGTGAGAAACGTGTGCGCCGATTGACTAAGGGTTCCTGGGTCAAGCTGATCTGCCCAGGGTAAGTCGGGACCTAAGGCGAGGCCGACAGGCGTAGTCGATGGACAACCGGTTGATATTCCGGTACCCGCTTTGAAACGCCCAATATCGAGCCCATTAATGCTAAGGCCGTGAAGCCGCCCTGGAGCCTTCGGGCAAAGGGGAGTGGTGGAGCCGCCGGTCCAAGGTGGTAGTAGGTAAGCGATGGGGTGACGCAGGAAGGTAGTCCAGCCCGGGCGGTGGTTGTCCCGGGGTAAGGGTGTAGGCCGTGTGATAGGCAAATCCGTCACACATTAAGGCTGAGACCTGATGCCGAGCCGATTGTGGTGAAGTGGATGATCCTATGCTGTCGAGAAAAGCCTCTAGCGAGTTTCATGGCGGCCCGTACCCTAAACCGACTCAGGTGGTCAGGTAGAGAATACCGAGGCGTTCGGGTGAACTATGGTTAAGGAACTCGGCAAAATGCCCCCGTAACTTCGGGAGAAGGGGGGCCATCACTGGTGAGAGGACTTGCTCCTTGAGCTGGGGGTGGCCGCAGAGACCAGCGAGAAGCGACTGTTTACTAAAAACACAGGTCCGTGCGAAGCCGTAAGGCGATGTATACGGACTGACGCCTGCCCGGTGCTGGAACGTTAAGGGGACCGGTTAGTCACATTTCGGTGTGGCGAAGCTGAGAACTTAAGCGCCAGTAAACGGCGGTGGTAACTATAACCATCCTAAGGTAGCGAAATTCCTTGTCGGGTAAGTTCCGACCTGCACGAATGGCGTAACGACTTCTCGACTGTCTCAACCATAGGCCCGGTGAAATTGCACTACGAGTAAAGATGCTCGTTTCGCGCAGCAGGACGGAAAGACCCCGGGACCTTTACTACAGTTTGATATTGGTGTTCGGTTCGGCTTGTGTAGGATAGGTGGGAGACTGTGAACTCTGGACGCCAGTTCAGGGGAGTCATCGTTGAAATACCACTCTGGTCGTGCTGGATGTCTAACCTGGGTCCGTGATCCGGATCAGGGACAGTGTCTGATGGGTAGTTTAACTGGGGCGGTTGCCTCCTAAAGAGTAACGGAGGCGCCCAAAGGTTCCCTCAGCCTGGTTGGCAATCAGGTGTTGAGTGTAAGTGCACAAGGGAGCTTGACTGTGAGACCGACGGGTCGAGCAGGGACGAAAGTCGGGACTAGTGATCCGGCGGTGGCTTGTGGAAGCGCCGTCGCTCAACGGATAAAAGGTACCCCGGGGATAACAGGCTGATCTTCCCCAAGAGTCCATATCGACGGGATGGTTTGGCACCTCGATGTCGGCTCGTCGCATCCTGGGGCTGGAGTCGGTCCCAAGGGTTGGGCTGTTCGCCCATTAAAGCGGTACGCGAGCTGGGTTTAGAACGTCGTGAGACAGTTCGGTCCCTATCCGCTGCGCGCGCAGGAGTCTTGAGAAGGGCTGTCCCTAGTACGAGAGGACCGGGACGGACGAACCTCTGGTGTGCCAGTTGTCCTGCCAAGGGCATGGCTGGTTGGCTACGTTCGGAAAGGATAACCGCTGAAAGCATCTAAGCGGGAAGCCTGCTTCGAGATGAGGACTCCCACCTCCTAGAGAGGGTAAGGCTCCCAGTAGACGACTGGGTTGATAGGCCAGATGTGGAAGCCGGGCAACCGGTGAAGCTGACTGGTACTAATAGGCCGAGGGCTTGTCCTCAGTTGCTCGCGTCCACTGTGTCAGTTCTGAAGTAACGACCGTATTTGTAGCTGTTGCTCCGGTCAGAATTTCATAGAGTTTCGGTGGTCATTGCGTTAGGGAAACGCCCGGTTACATTCCGAACCCGGAAGCTAAGCCTTTCAGCGCCGATGGTACTGCAGGGGGGACCCTGTGGGAGAGTAGGACGCCGCCGAACAATTATTGTGGGAAAGCCCCGCACCTTATGGTGCGGGGCTTTTCTGCGTTCAGGCCTGATTGACCCCTGTGTACGAGCCGGCCGTGGCTGAGGGTAGGGTCAGGGGGAATCGTTGGCACGTTCCTCACAGGAGGCCCCCGGGTGGAGGTCCAGGAGACCCGCGTTCAGACGGACCGGGTACTCACCATCCCCAACATCCTCAGCATGGCACGCCTCCTCGGTGTGCCGCTCTTCCTGTGGCTGATTCTCCGCCCTGAGTTCGGCGGGCCCAAGAGCGATGGCTGGGCATTGCTGGTGCTGATGCTGAGCGGCGTCAGCGACTATCTCGACGGCAAGCTCGCCCGGCGATGGAACCAGATCAGCAACCTCGGACGCATCCTCGACCCGGCCGCCGACCGGTTGTACATCCTCTCCACCCTGGTCGGACTGACCTGGCGGGAGATTCTCCCCATCTGGCTCACTGCTGCCCTATTGGCGCGGGAACTGATGCTGCTGGTGATGGTGGGGATCCTCCGCAGGCACGGCTATCCGCCGCCCCAGGTGAACTTCCTCGGCAAGGCAGCCACCTTCAACCTGATGTACGCCTTCCCACTGCTGCTCCTGAGTGACGACAGCGGGTGGCTTGCGTCACTGGCTGCTATTTTCGGATGGGCGTTCGCCGGATGGGGTACAACTCTGTATTGGTGGGCAGGGATCCTCTATGTGGTCCAGGTCCGCCGACTCGTCAAGGCGGACGCAGCGGCCGATTGACCTCGTCGGTGCGGTGCCGTGCAGTGTTGCCGGCCGCACATGACGCCAGAGTGCCTCTTTGGGCGGGTGAAGTCGGCCAGACCGTCGTTTCTTCAAGGAGGAAGCTTCCGACATGAAGGCCGTCGTGATGGCCGGTGGCGAAGGAACTCGACTTCGCCCCATGACCTCGAGCATGCCCAAGCCGCTCCTGCCTGTGGCCAATCGGCCGATCATGGAGCATGTGCTGCGACTGCTCAAGCGGCATGGACTCAATGAGACCGTCGTAACCGTGCAGTTTCTCGCCTCTCTCGTCAAGAACTACTTCGGCGACGGCGAAGAGCTCGGGATGGAGCTCACCTATGCCAATGAGGAGAAGCCACTCGGCACTGCGGGCAGTGTCAAGAATGCCGAGGAAGCACTGAAGGACGATGCGTTCCTTGTCATCTCGGGTGACGCTCTCACCGACTTCGATCTCACCGATCTGATCGCCTTCCACAAGGAGAAGGGCGCACTGGTCACGGTGTGCCTGACCCGCGTGCCGAATCCGCTGGAATTCGGCATCACCATCGTGGACGAAGCAGGCAAGGTCGAACGCTTTCTGGAGAAGCCGACCTGGGGACAGGTCTTCTCCGACACCGTCAATACGGGCATCTACGTCATGGAGCCCGAGGTGTTCGACTATGTCGAGGCCGATGTGCCCGTGGACTGGTCCGGCGATGTCTTCCCGCAGCTCATGAAGGAAGGCAAGCCCATCTACGGGTATGTCGCCGAGGGCTACTGGGAGGATGTCGGCACCCACGAGAGCTACGTCAAGGCACAGGCCGACGTCCTCGAGGGCAAGGTCGATGTGGAGCTCGACGGCTTCGAGATCTCGCCGGGTGTGTGGGTGGCGGAAGGCGCCGAGGTACACCCGGACGCCGTTCTGCGGGGCCCCCTGTACATCGGCGACTACGCCAAGATCGAAGCCGATGTGGAGATCCGCGAGCACACGGTCGTGGGCTCCAACGTGGTCGTCAAGAGCGGGGCCTTTCTCCATAGGGCCGTGATCCACGACAACGTGTACATCGGGGAGCACTGCAACCTTCGGGGCTGCGTGATCGGCAAGAACACCGACATCATGCGGGCCGCGCGTATCGAGGACGGCGCCGTGATCGGCGACGAGTGCCTCGTAGGCGAAGAATCGATCGTTCAGGGCAATGTGCGGGTCTATCCGTTCAAGACCATCGAGGCCGGCGCTTTCGTCAACACCTCGGTGATCTGGGAGTCGCGGGGGCAGGCGCATCTCTTCGGGGCCCGGGGAGTCTCCGGGATCCTCAATGTGGAGATCACGCCCGAGCTCGCGGTGCGGCTCGCCGGTGCGTACGCCACCACGCTCAAGAAGGGGGCGACAGTCACCACGGCGCGTGACCACTCCCGCGGTGCGCGGGCGCTGAAGCGGGCCGTGATCTCGGCGCTGCAGACCAGCGCGATCGACGTACGCGACCTGGAGAATGTGCCGCTTCCCGTCGCACGGCAGCAGACCGCGCGCGGCAGCGCGGGCGGCATCATGATCCGTACGTCGCCGGGTGTGTCGGACTCCGTGGACATCATGTTCTTCGACGAGCGTGGGGCCGACCTGTCACAGGCCGGACAGCGGAAGCTGGACCGGGTGTACGCGCGCCAGGAGTACCGTCGGGCGTTCCCGGGCGAGATCGGGGATCTGCATTTCCCGTCCAGCGTCTTCGACTCGTACACCGGCTCTCTGCTGCGCAACGTCGACACCTCGGGGATCACCGAGTCCGGTCTGAAGGTCGTCATCGACGCCTCCAACGGCAGCGCGGGGCTTGTCCTGCCCAGCCTGCTCGGACGGCTCGGCGTGGACGCGCTGACGATCAATCCCGGCCTCGACGAGTCCCGGCCCACGGAATCGGCCGACACACGCCGGTCCGGGATGGTGCGGCTCGGCGAGATCGTGGCCTCCGCACGGGCGGCCTTCGGCGTTCGCTTCGACCCGGTGGGTGAGCGGCTGTCGCTGGTCGACGAGCGAGGACGGATCATCGAGGACGACCGCGCGTTGCTGGTGCTGCTCGACCTGGTGGCGGCGGAACGGCGCAGCGGGCGGGTGGCTCTGCCGGTGACGACCACCAGGATTGCCGAGCAGGTGGCGGCGTACCACGGTACGCAGGTGGAGTGGACGACCACATCGCCGGACGACCTGACGCGGGTCGGGCGTGAGGACACCACGATCTTCGGCGGCGACGGGCGCGGTGGCCTCATCATTCCCGAGTTCAGCAGCGTCTTCGACGGCTCGGCGGCCTTCGTACGGCTCCTCGGCCTGGTGGCCCGTACGCAGCTCACGCTCAGCCAGATCGACGCCCGGATCCCGCGGGCGCATGTGCTCAAGCGTGACCTCGCAACGCCGTGGGCGGTCAAGGGGCTGGTGATGCGGCGGGTCGTCGAGGCGGCCGGGGACCGGCACGTGGACACCACTGACGGTGTGCGGGTGGTCGAGGCCGACGGACGGTGGGTGATGGTGCTTCCCGACCCCGCCGAGGCAGTCACTCATCTGTGGGCGGAAGGCCCCGATGACGCATCGGCGCAGGCGCTCCTCGACGAATGGTCGGCAGTGGTGGACAGCGCAGGTCACTGAGGTGAGGCAGCAGTGCCGGAAGTTGCCCGTGGGCGGCTTCCGGCACGCCGGTGGGGCCATTCGGCGGTAGCAGCTGCGACGTGCGACGATGTGCGGCATGTCGCAGCAGCCCCCCGTTCGGAGCACCGGCTCTCCACCTCCGCGCCCTGATGCGTCCATGTCGCTGCTGACGAATGTGATGGAGCACAGCCTCGACGACGGTTACGCGGAGGCGGCGGCCCGCAGAGAGGCCGAGGGCGGCGGACTTCCCCGTACGCTGCGGGCCAAGCTGGGCCTCGCAGCCGGCCTTCTGCTGGCAGCCGTCATCGTCACCGTCGGCGCCGCGGAGGCGCGTATATCGGCGCCGGTCGTGGCGAAGGAGCGCGAGGAGCTCATCGACCGAATCGGGGCCGAGACCTCGGCCGCCGACGACCTTGAGCAGAGCGTCGACACGCTCCGTAACGAGGTGGAGGACCGGCAGCGCAAGGCGCTCCGGACGCAGGGCGGGGACCAGGGGGCACTCGTCGCGCTGCTCTCCGGCGCCACCGAGGTGCAGGGGCAGGGTGTGAAGCTTGTCGTCGACGATGCGAAGAACACGGATCAGGGCGGCGGCGGGCCGCGGGAGAGCAGCGGCTTCTCCGATACGGGCCGGGTACGGGACCGCGACATGCAGCGGGTCGTCAACGGCCTGTGGGAGTCCGGCGCCGAGGCCGTTGCGATCAATGGACAGCGTCTGACCGCCCTGTCGGCGATCCGTGCTGCGGGGGACGCCATACTGGTCGACAACAAGCCGCTGGTGCCGCCGTACACGGTGCTGGCCGTGGGGAACGGGAAGAAGCTGAGCATCGCGTTCCAGGACAGTGCCGACGGGCAGTATCTGCACGCGTTGCAGGAGAACTTCGGTATCCGCACCAGCATTTCCACCGAGGACGAGGTGCGTCTGCCCGCGGCGCCGAGCTTGATCGTACGTACAGCAGAGCCGAAGACCTCCGACGCCGGGAAGGCCACCGGGCAGGGAACGGCTGACACAGGGAAGGGCACATCGTGATCGCCGTACTGGGCCTCGTCGTGGGAGTCGTGGTCGGACTGTTGGTCCGGCCCGAGGTACCGGCGGTGGTCGAGCCCTATCTGCCGATCGCCGTGGTCGCTGCTCTGGACGCTGTCTTCGGTGGCCTGCGGGCCATGCTCGACGGCATCTTTGTCGACAAGGTCTTTGTCGTCTCCTTCCTGTCGAACGTCGTGGTTGCCGCGCTGATCGTCTTTCTGGGCGACAAGTTGGGCGTCGGCGCCCAGCTGTCGACAGGTGTGGTGGTCGTGCTCGGCATCCGGATCTTCTCCAACGCTGCCGCGATCCGCCGGCATGTGTTCCGGGCGTGAGGCCGATGAACAGCGAAGAGAATCCGCAGGGCGAGGAGCCGCAGACGGTGCAGCCGCCGGCGGACGAGCAGCCCGAGCAGCCCCAGAAGCAGACCGGCCGGCAGCGGCTGGTCGCCGGGCTGTGGCCACCGCGGGTCACGCGCGCCCAACTCATCGTCGCGGTCCTGCTGTTCGTCCTGGGGCTTGGACTCGCCATCCAGGTCCGCTCCAACAGCGACAACAGCGCGCTGCGCGGCGCCCGCCAGGAGGACCTGGTCCGCATCCTCGACGAGCTCGACAACCGCACCCAGCGGCTCGAGGACGAGAAGCAGCGTCTGGAGGACCAGCGCACCGAGCTGGAGAACAGTTCGGACCAGGCGGAAGAGGCGCGTAAGCAGACTCTGCAGAAGGAGCAGCAGCTGGGCATCCTGGCCGGCACGGTCGCGGCGCAGGGGCCGGGTATCACGCTGACCATTCAGGACGCGTCCGGCACCGTGGAGTCGGACATGCTGCTCGACGCGATTCAGGAGCTGCGCGCGGCGGGTGCGGAGGCGATTCAGGTCAACGACATCAGGGTCGTGGCCGACACGCATTTCTCCGGCAGTGGCGGTGCCATAGAGGTGGACGGCAAGCGGATCACCGCGCCGTACCGCTTCAAGGTCATCGGCAAGCCGCAGGATCTGGAGCCCGCCCTGAACATCCCGGGCGGTGTGGTGCAGACGCTGGAAAAGGAGCAGGCCACCGCCACGGTAGCCCGGTCGGAGAAGATCGTCGTCGACGCCTTGCGACCTGCGAAGCGGCCTGACTACGCTCGGTCGTCATCGCAGTGAGGCGGGGGCACATGGGGTCTGCCGGACCAGGGCAGGAGATTGCGGGGGGTCGACGCATCGCAAGCGTGGTGCGTGGTGGAAACTGTCTGGTGGATACGGACGTTGTGAGAATGTCCGGGTCGGCAGGTGTGGTCATTGAGGGTTCGTCCTGCCCCACGGGCGGGTCTATTTCGGTCAAGGGGAATCGCCCGTGAAGTTGTTTGGGAAGTTGTTCGGCAAGAGCGCACGCGAGGACGGCGGCAACGCCAAGCATCGCGCGCCGCGCCATGGCCAGGGTGAGGAGCAGGGTGCTGAGCGGCCGCTCTTCCGGGATGAGGTTGCTGGTCCGGGCGGTGACAATTCGGGCGGCCAGGGCGCGTCGTCTGTTGACCCTGCCGGTCCCGGCCGCATAGGTTTCGGGGAACCATCAACCTCAAGTACGGGTGGAGGGTTTGCCTCCGATCCGTATGCGACCAATCCCCACGCGGGGCAGCCGCGGCAGGAGGATCCGTCCATGTCGGCCTTGCCGGTTTGTACGAGGTGCGGGCACCGCAACGCCGAGGCCAGTCGGTTCTGCTCCAACTGCGGCGCGCCGCTGCGGGGCGGGGCGCCCGCGGAGCGCGCCTCGGAGACGACCTCGACCATCTCCATCTCCGGCATCGAGGCCTACGACTCGGAGGTGACGGGCCAGACCGCCCTGCCTTCGCTCTCTCCGGAGGCCCAGGCGGCCGTCGACGCCCTGCCGCTCGGTTCGGCACTCCTGGTGGTGCGCCGCGGGCCGAATTCGGGCAGCCGCTTCCTGTTGGACGGCGAGCTGACCACGGCCGGCCGCCACCCGCAGAGCGACATCTTCCTCGACGACGTGACCGTGTCGCGGCGGCATGTGGAGTTCCGCAGGGGCCCGGACGGCCGCTTCACCGTCTCCGACGTGGGCAGCCTCAACGGCACGTATGTCAACCGTGAGCGGATCGACTCCGTCGTTCTGTCCAACGGTGACGAGGTTCAGATCGGCAAGTACCGGCTGGTCTTCTACGCAAGCCAGCGGGGCGTGTGACCCTTCCCCGGACTCCGTCCGGGGGGACCCCAGGAAGGTACATGCTGCGAACACCGACGGGCGGTGCCGGTCACGGCACCGCCACCTCGGGCGAGCGGCTGATGAGCATCGGTTCGGTGCTCGGCCAGCTGCGCGACGAGTTTCCCGAAGTCACGATCTCCAAGATCCGCTTCCTGGAGGCGGAAGGGCTGGTCGAGCCGCGCCGGACGCCCTCGGGGTATCGCAAGTTCAGCCCGGAAGACGTGGAGCGGCTGGCTCAGATCCTGCGGATGCAGCGGGACCACTATCTTCCGCTGAAGGTCATCCGGGAGCACCTGGACGCACTGGTCCGCGGCGACCAGGTGCAATTGCCTGCCCAGGCGCCGCAGCGGGAACTGCTCGATGCCTCCTGGGAGTCCGAGTCCGAGCGTCCGACCGCTGCCCGGGTGGGCCGGGCGGAGCTCCTGGCCGCCGCGGAGGCGAGCGAGGAGGAGCTGGCCGAGTGGGAGGCGTACGGCCTTCTTGCGTCCGATCAGGACGGTGGCTACGACTCCGAATCGGTGACCGTAGCCAGACTTGTCGCGGACCTGGGGAGATTCGGCCTCGAGCCGCGGCATCTGCGCGTCATGAAGGCTGCGGCCGAGCGTGAGGCCGGGCTGGTCGAGCAGGTGGTGGCACCGCTGCGGCGGCACCGTAATCCGCAGACCAGGGCACATGCCGAGGCGACCACGAAAGAGCTTGCGGCGCTCGCCGTACGGCTGCATGCGGCACTGGTGCAGACGGCACTCGGAGTACGGCTGCACTGATCTTGGGGGAGCCCGACTACCCAAACCGGCCGGGCACGACCTAGGGTTGCTGTGTGAACGAGCTCGACGTTGTGGGTGTCCGGGTGGAAATGCCCTCCAACCAACCGATCGTGCTCCTGCGTGAAGTGGGAGGCGACCGGTACCTCCCCATCTGGATCGGTCCCGGGGAGGCGACCGCCATTGCCTTTGCCCAGCAGGGCATGGCACCTGCCAGGCCGCTGACCCATGACCTCTTCAAGGACGTGCTGGAGGCGGTGGGCCAGGAGCTCACCGAAGTCCGCATCACGGACCTGCGCGAAGGGGTTTTCTACGCGGAGCTGGTCTTTGCCAGCGGAGTCGAGGTGAGCGCCAGGCCGTCCGATGCCATAGCGCTTGCGCTGCGCACCGGTACGCCGATCTACGGCAGTGACGGGGTGCTCGACGACGCCGGGATTGCCATCCCGGACGAACAGGAGGACGAGGTGGAGAAGTTCCGCGAGTTCCTCGACCAGATCTCGCCGGAGGACTTCGGCACCAACAGCCAGTGACCGCCGAGCCGGGCGCCGTTAGCGCATTCGAGTAGCCTTTCCCCGAATAGGGGCACGGGAAACCACTCTCAGGGTGATTATCACTCGGCGTGCCGAGTGTGGCGATCGTTGACGCGCCCCTGGTGACTGCCTACCGTCGAGAGGGCAGGTCTAGGACGGAGGGTCGGCGTGAGAAGCAGCGGCGACGGTACGGTTGGGGGCACCCCCGGACGAAGTCTGGGGGAGGGCGGGCCGTATCCGCTTCACGAGAGTGCGGCCGACCCCTGTGCGGAGACAATCGGCTACCGGGGACCGACCGCGTGTGCGGCGGCGGGCATCACCTATCGGCAGCTCGACTACTGGGCCCGTACGGGTCTGGTCGAGCCCAGCGTGCGGCCTGCGTACGGCTCCGGTACCCAACGGCTCTACAGCTTCCGCGATGTGGTCGTCCTCAAGATCGTCAAGCGTTTCCTGGACACGGGCGTCGCGCTGCAGAACATCCGCACCGCGGTGCAGCATCTGCGGGCCCGCGGCTTCAGCGACCTCGAGCGGATGACGCTCATGAGTGACGGCGCGACGGTCTACGAGTGCTCCTCGCCCGACGAGGTGGTCGACCTGCTCCAGGGCGGCCAGGGGATCTTCGGGATCGCCGTGGGCGTGGTGTGGCGGGATGTGGAGGCAGCGTTGTCGCAGCTGCACGGCGAGCGCATCGACACCGGCGAGACCCTGGTCGGGAACAACCCCGCCGACGAGCTGGCCAGGCGCAGACGCGACCGGGCAGTCTGAGCGGAATTCATTCGGCGCCGTTGTCAGTGGCGTAGGGCAGCATCGGTCGTGTGAGAACCGCGCCGACGATTCTGCATCTGGACATGGATGCCTTCTTCGCCGCCGCCGAACAGGCGGCGAAGCCGAGTCTGCGCGGAAAACCGGTGGTGGTCGGCGGGCTGGGGCCGCGCGGAGTCGTGGCCACCGCCTCGTACGAGGCCAGACGCTTCGGGGTGCACTCGGCGATGCCGATGGCGCAGGCCAGACGGCTGGCACCCAATGCCGCCTATCTCGTGCCGCGCTTCTCCCTGTACCGCACAGTCAGCGAGCAGGTGATGGAGCTCCTGGGCAGCCTCTCGCCGCTCGTGGAGCCGCTGAGCCTGGACGAGGCCTTCGTGGACCTGGAAGCAGGGGGCACGGCCGATGACGCCCGGTCCGCCCGGGAGACCGGTGAGCGGCTGCGTACGGACATCCGTGCTGTCACCGGGCTCACCGGGTCCGTCGGGCTCGCCGGTTCCAAGATGCTCGCGAAGATCGCCTCCGAGCAGGCCAAGCCCGACGGGCTGGTGCTCATAGAACCGGGCACGGAGCGGGAAATGCTCGGGCCGATGCCGGTGCGGACGCTGCCCGGGGTGGGGCCGGCGACCGGGGAGCATCTGCGGCGGGCCGGCATGACCACGATCGCGGACCTGGCGGAGGCGGGCGAGGACGAGCTCGTACGGTTGCTGGGCAGGGCCCACGGGGCCTCACTGTTCCGGATGGCCCTCGGGCACGACGACCGGCCGGTGGTGGCCGAGCGGGATGCGAAGTCGGTGTCGGTGGAGGACACCTTCGACGTGGATCTGCACGACCGGGTGCGGGTGCGGATCGAGGTGGAGCGGCTCGCCGAGCGATGTGTAGCCCGGCTGCGGGCCTCCGGGCACTCGGGCCGGACCATTGTGCTGAAGGTGCGGCGCTACGACTTCTCGACGCTGACACGCTCGGAGACGCTGCGCGGGCCGACGGACGACCCCGGGGTGGTGCGGGAGGCCGCCGGGCGGCTGCTGGAGGCCGTGGACACCACGGGCGGGGTGCGGCTGCTGGGGGTCGGTGTGACCGGGCTGGCCGACTACACCCAGGAGGATCTCTTCGCGCAGGCCGCCGCCGGTGAGCACGCCATGGCCGCGGAGGCGGAGGCGCGGGCCGGAGCGGGGGAGGAGGGCGAGCCGGAGGCGCCCGAGAGCCAGGAAGCGGGGGGAGCGGTCACTGCGGAGCCCGAGGCGCTCGCCGAGCGGCGCTGGCCGGCCGGACACGACGTACGGCATGCGGAGTACGGGGCGGGGTGGGTGCAGGGCAGTGGGGTGGGGCGGGTCACCGTGCGGTTCGAGGAGCCGGGGTCGGAGCCGGGGCGCGTACGCACCTTCCGGGTGGACGACCCCGACCTGGAGGCGGCCGAGCCGTTGCCGCTGGTGGCGCTGCCCCCGGCGGCCGGTGGCCCCGGTCAGTCGTCCTGGCCGGCCAGCCGCCCGAAGTCCCGGTCGGAGCCGGAGGAGGGGGTGGGCGTCTCGGGGGGCTCGGAGAGTTCGAGGCCGTAGTGGTGGTAGAGCTGGAGCTCCTGCTCGGGCGAGAGATGGCGGCCGACGCCGAAGTCCGGGGCATCCTTGATCAGCGCGCGTTCGTACGGGACGTGGAGGGTGTTGTCGACGAGCTCGCTGGGCTCGAGCGGGACGAAGGCGTCACGGCTGAACAGGCCGGTGCGCACAGCAGCCCACTCGGGCGCCCCGGTGGCGTCGTCCAGATACACCTCGTCCACAGTCCCGATCTTGCTGCCATTGCGGTCGAACGCCTTGCGGCCGATCAGGCTGCGCGGATCGATATCGGTCTGCACGGTCCCTCCTACAGGTCGCATTGCTCGCAACTGCTCTGTGAATACTACAAAAGTGCACATCCTGGGCGTCGGCCACTCGAGGGATCGCCGAGGGGGCGCGCTGGTAGGCTGGCAGACGGCTGCTGACCCTGTGCGGGAGAGTCCTCCGGTGAAACTGCCGGCGGCGCCGAAGGAGCAAATCCTCCCCGGAATCTCTCAGGCCCCTGTACCGCACGGACGAGGTCACTCTGGAAAGCAGGGCGGGCGTCGGACGGCATCCGCTCTCACCGACGGTGAAAGCCGGAGCGTCGTATGCGCGAAAACGCGTGTGCGGACGGTCCGGTGAAGCTCTCAGGTTGAGATGACAGAGGGGGAGGCCGTCCGGGCATCCGCGCCGTGGTGCCCCTCGCAGGTCGTGTCAGACCAGGAGGCCTCCTTAATGACCGCCAACCGCATTTCGCTCTCCCAGCTGGAGCGAGGCACCCCCTTCGAGCAGCGCCACATCGGGCCCGATGCCGAGGCCCAGGCGAAGATGCTCGCGCAGGTGGGCTACGGCTCGCTCGACGAGCTGACCGCCGCCGCGGTGCCTGATGTGATCAAGAGCACGGAGGCGCTGAACCTCCCGGACGCGCGCACCGAGGCCGAGGTTCTCGCCGAACTGCGCACCCTCGCCGACCGCAACCAGGTGCTGGCACCGATGATCGGGCTCGGCTACTACGGCACCTTCACGCCGCCGGTCATCCTGCGCAACGTCATGGAGAACCCGGCCTGGTACACGGCGTACACGCCCTACCAGCCGGAGATCTCGCAGGGCCGTCTCGAGGCGCTGCTCAACTTCCAGACGGTGGTCGCCGACCTGACCGGCCTGCCCACCTCCGGCGCCTCACTGCTCGACGAGGGCACGGCTGCCGCCGAGGCCATGTCGCTGGCCCGGCGGGTCGGCAAGGTCAAGAACGGCGTCTTCCTGATCGACGCCGACGCGCTGCCGCAGACTCTGGCCGTGATCGAGACCCGCGCCGAGCCGACCGGTGTCGAGATCGTCACCGCGGACCTGAGCGAGGGCATCCCGGCCGAGATCGCCGAGCGCGGCGTCTTCGGCGTGCTGCTGCAGTACCCGGGCGCCTCCGGAGCCGTGCGGGACCTCAAGCCCGTCATCGAGCAGGCCCACGAGCTCGGCGCGATCGTGACCGTCGCCGCCGACCTGCTGGCGCTGACCCTTCTCACCTCGCCCGGCGAGCTCGGCGCGGACATCGCGGTCGGCACCACTCAGCGCTTCGGCGTCCCGATGGGCTTCGGCGGTCCGCACGCCGGCTACATGGCCGTCCGTGAGAAGTTCGCGCGCAGCCTGCCCGGCCGGCTCGTCGGCGTCTCCGTGGACGCGGACGGCAACAAGGCCTACCGGCTCGCGCTGCAGACCCGCGAGCAGCACATCCGCCGGGAGAAGGCCACCAGCAACATCTGCACGGCCCAGGTGCTGCTCGCCGTCATGGCGGGCATGTACGCCGTCTACCACGGTCCCGACGGCCTCCGGGGGATCGCCCGACGCACCCACCGCTTTGCGACGCTGCTCGCCGAGGGGCTCAAGGCCGGCGGTGTCGAGGTCGTGCACGGTTCGTACTTCGACACGCTGACCGCCCGCGTGCCCGGCAAGGCCGCCGAGGTGGTCGCCGCCGCCCGTGAGGGCGGGGTCAACCTCCACCTCGTCGACGCCGACCACCTCTCCATCGCCTGCGACGAGACCACCGGACGCAGCCAGCTGGCCGCCGTCTGGACCGCCTTCGGCGTCGAGGCCGACATCGAGGCACTGGACGAGGCCGCGGCGGACGCGCTGCCCCGGGACCTGCTGCGCAGCGACGACTACCTGACCCACCCCGTCTTCCACCAGCACCGCTCCGAGACCGCGATGCTGCGCTACCTGCGCAAGCTCGCCGACCGTGACTACGCGCTGGACCGCGGCATGATCCCGCTCGGCTCCTGCACCATGAAGCTGAACGCGACCACCGAGATGGAGCCGGTCACCTGGCCGGAGTTCGGGGCGATGCACCCCTTCGCGCCGGTCGAGCAGGCCGCCGGGTACCTCACGCTCATCCGCGAGCTGGAGGAACGTCTCGCCGAGGTCACCGGGTACGACGCGGTGTCCATCCAGCCCAACGCAGGCTCGCAGGGCGAGCTCGCCGGCCTGCTGGCCGTACGCGCGTACCACCGCGCCAACGGCGACACCCAGCGCACCATCTGCCTCATCCCCTCCTCCGCGCACGGCACCAACGCCGCCAGCGCAGTGATGGCGGGCATGAAGGTCGTCGTGGTCAAGACCGCCGACGACGGCGAGGTGGACATAGAGGACCTCCGCGCCAAGATCGAGCAGTACCGTGACGAGCTGTCCGTACTGATGATCACCTACCCGTCCACGCACGGAGTGTTCGAGGAGCACGTCGCCGACATCTGCGCGCAGGTGCACGAGGCCGGTGGCCAGGTGTACGTCGACGGCGCCAACCTCAACGCGCTGGTCGGCCTCGCCAAGCCGGGCAAGTTCGGCGGCGACGTCTCGCACCTCAATCTGCACAAGACCTTCTGTATCCCGCACGGCGGTGGCGGACCGGGTGTCGGTCCGGTCGGTGTGCGGGCGCACCTGGCCCCGTACCTGCCCAACCACCCGCTCCAGCCGACCGCGGGTCCCGAGACCGGCGTCGGACCGATCTCGGCCGCTCCGTGGGGCTCGGCCGGCATCCTGCCGATCTCCTGGGCGTACGTACGTCTCATGGGCGGCGAGGGCCTCAAGCGCGCGACGCAGGTCGCCGTGCTCGCGGCCAACTACATCGCCAAGCGCCTGGAGCCGCACTACCCGGTGCTCTACACGGGCCCGGCCGGTCTGGTCGCGCACGAGTGCATCGTGGACCTGCGGCCGCTGGCGAAGGCGACCGGCGTCAGTGTCGACGACATCGCCAAGCGGCTGATCGACTACGGCTTCCACGCGCCGACGATGTCGTTCCCGGTGGCCGGCACGCTGATGATCGAGCCCACCGAGAGTGAGGACCTGACCGAGATCGACCGCTTCTGCGACACGATGATCGCGATCCGCGGGGAGATCGAGAAGGTTGCGTCGGGCGAGTGGCCCGCGGAGGACAACCCGCTGCGCAACGCCCCGCACACGGCGTCCGCGCTGGGCGGGGAGTGGGAGCACCCCTACAGCCGTGACGAGGCGGTCTTCCCGGCCGGCGTGAGTGCCGCGGACAAGTACTGGCCGCCGGTGCGCAGGATCGACGGTGCGTTCGGCGACCGTAATCTCGTCTGCTCCTGCCCGCCGCTGGACGAGTACGACAACTGACGTACGGCTGACGTAACGGCGCGTATGCGTCGGGGCCGGTGCGGAGAGCAGTCTCCGGGCCGGCCCCTTGTCGTACGGACGGCGCTCAGGCGGCCGTCATCACCTGCCCTGGCTGCGTCGGCCGGTGCGGCGCGATGATCTGCCCGTCCGGCAGCAGCTCGCCGGTGTCCTCGAAGAGCAGGACGCCGTTGCACAGCAGGCTCCAGCCCTGCTCCGGGTGATGCGCCACGAGACGCGCTGCTTCCCGGTCGGCGGAGTCGGAGGTCGGGCAGGCTGGCTGGTGCTGGCACATGGGTGGGTTCTTTCGCTGCGTTGTGGTGAGTGTCCTGCGGCTCGATGAGGTGTTCATGGCCGCCCCCCGTATCTGTCGGTCCGATCCCAGTGTTGCCCCACGGGCGTCAATCCGCAGGGATTTCGCGGCAGCTCTTCTTACTGCTTAATGACGTATCACCCGGGCGGACGGTTCAGCTCAACTCCACTGTCCTTTTGGGTGGTTCGGGGGGCCGGTCTGGACTAGTCCGGATGGGGCAGCGATGCGCCCCGCGACCGGGCGGTCACGGGGCGCAAGAGCGCCGTGCAGGCGGGCGGCTTTCGGGCGGGCGGTGGTCAGGCCGGGGAGCCGAGCAGTGGGGCCGACGTCAGCCGCAGGGTCATCACCGGCAGCAGATCGGCGACCCGGTGCGGCAGGTGGGCCGCGATTCCGGGCGGAGCGGGGGCGAGTGGCACCAGGAAGTCCGACGGCTCGGGTGTACCGGCCGAGGCGTCGGCGTCCGTATCCCCGTGCAGCCAGAGCGTGAGCATGTAGAGCTCGGGGATGGAGAGCAGGCGCGGCTGAAAGGGGGTCCTCATCGACTCCGCCTGGCGCAGTGCGCGTTCGGTGGAGGCTATGTAAGGCCCTTCGAAGAAGTGCGAGAAGGTCCAGCCGTCGGGGGTGAGCATCGTCTCCGCAGCGGCGACGGCTCGGTCGCCGCTGCGGATCAGGAAGCGCCAGCCCGTGAGCCGGGTGTACGGAGTGCCGTTGTTCGGCACGATCCGGTCCAGCACATGGACGGGGAGGGGGAGTTCGGGGCTCAGAGGTCCCTGGACGGACCTGAGGGCGGGTGTGCGGGCCTCGCGTACGGCTGTGGGGGAACTGAGTGCCGCGAGGACGCTGCGCAGGGCAGGCGCGGGGGCCGGGGGGACATGCAGCGGCATGGTGGGTCGCCTCTCGCTTCGGAGACACGTTGGAGCGTGGGCAGGTGCGGAGGGCACTGTCGGCGTGCGCGGCCGGAGGGGGCTGGAAAGGCTGCCGGGCGCCAACTCTCTGCCTCGTTCACGAAGTTTATACGACACGTGTTCACGCAGTGTTTCTGCTAGCCGTCGTGCGTATTTCTGGCAAGGCGGTATCAGGTCCTTTTCCTGCGGAGTATCTGCCGATTTTTCGAGAAGGCAGAGCTGCGGCCTGGGATTATGCCTGCGAAGCGGTAGGCCGAAACCAGTCGGTGTTTTTCACCAGGCAGTGGGCAGTGGAAACTGCGCCCTGCATCATGCCGCAGGAATGTGCCGCTCGAGTGCTCTGTTCACACTACCGGCCGCGGGCCGTCTGTGGGACGTTATGGATCAGTCAGTCTGGGCATTATCGTCCGTGACACGAGCGGCCGACGCCACGTGTGCCCACCCGAGGAGGGACCCTTCGATGGGGAAGAAGGTCGAGGCAGGCGGAGTGGACCTGTCCGATCGGCAAAAGTATCGGAGAAAGTTGCAGCAGTGCCTGGAGGGACTGGGACGGCTGCTGGCGGAGAAGAGGTTCGACCGCCCCAAAAATCTCATGGGACTCGAGATCGAGCTGAATCTCGCAGGTGCCGACGGTATGCCGCGGATGATGAATGCGGAGGTTCTCGAGCGAATCGCGAGCCAAGATTTCCAGACCGAGCTCGGAATGTTCAACCTGGAAGTGAACATCGTTCCTCACCGGCTCGGCGGGCGCGTTCTCGATCAGCTGGCCGAGGAGCTGCGCACCGGTCTTGGATATGCCCATCGCAAAGCCACCGAGATCGGCTCGGGGATCGTAATGATCGGAATTCTGCCGACCCTCACCCAGCAGGACCTGGTCTCCGCGAACCTGTCGGACGTTGATCGGTACATGCTGCTCAACGACCAGATCGTTGCGGCGCGCGGCGAGGACTTCATACTCGACATCGACGGCGTTGAGCGCCTGACCTGCACCTCGACGTCCATCGCACCCGAAGCCGCCTGTACTTCCGTGCAGTTGCACCTTCAGGTGACCCCGGGCCGGTTCGCGGATGTATGGAACGCGGCCCAGGCAGTGGCGGCGGTGCAGATCGCGGTGGGTGCCAATTCCCCCTTCCTGTTCGGCAAGGAGCTGTGGCGCGAGTCCCGGCCGCCCCTGTTCCAGCAGGCCACCGACACCCGCCCGCCAGAGCTCCAGGCCCAGGGCGTACGGCCGCGGACCTGGTTCGGCGAACGGTGGGTGGACTCGGCGTACGACCTCTTCGAGGAGAACCTGCGCTTCTTTCCCGCCCTGCTGCCGATCTGCGACGACGAGGATCCGCTGCGGGTCCTCGACGACGGCGGCGTACCGCGGCTGCAGGAACTCGTCCTGCACAACGGCACGGTCTACCGCTGGAACCGCCCGGTGTACGGAGTCGTCGACGGCGTCCCGCATCTGCGGGTGGAGAACCGCGTGCTGCCCGCCGGACCCACGGTCACCGATGTGGTCGCCAATGCCGCCTTCTACTACGGGCTGGTGCGCGCGCTCGCCGAGGAGTCCCGGCCGGTGTGGTCGCGGCTGCCCTTCGCCGCCGCGGCCGAGAACTTCGACACCGCGTGCCGCTACGGCATCGACGCCGAACTCCGGTGGCCGCGCCCGGGCCGGGCCGGTGGCATCACCCAGGTGCCCGCCGTCAAGCTCGTACGTGACGAACTGCTGCCGCTTGCCGCGGCCGGGCTCGACGCGTGGAACGTCGAGCCCGCGGACCGCGACCTCTATCTGGGAGTCATCGAGGAGCGGTGCAGGCGACGGGTGAACGGGGCCTCGTGGCAGGCGGAGACCTACCATCGCGCGCTGGAGGCCGGACTGGAGAGGGATGCGGCACTCGCGGCGACCACCCGCCGCTACTGCGAGCTGATGCAGGAAGGCGAGCCGGTGCACACGTGGCCGGTCGGTTTCCCCGGCCCCGGCCGTCACTCCTGAGCGGTCCGCCCCGTCTGCTGCGTCTGCCCGATCGCCATGATTGCCTTCAGGATCACCGCCTGGATTTCTGCCGGGTCGCTGACCTGGTACCCCGCGCCGCGCGTAGCCCTGGCGATCTCGTCGGCCTCTTTCCGGTCGGCGTCGGGGCCCACGGCGATGGCGATCAGCGGCACCGGGCGCTCCGGGTCCCCGAGCTTCTTGAGCCGGGAGATCAGCTCGTCGCGGGAGATGCTGAACCGGTCCTGGTCGGAGCCGTCTGTGAGGATGACCACGGCGTTGAACTTGCCCTTCACATAGGTGGCCTGCGCCTCCTTGAAGGCCGCCAGCGTCGTGTCGTACAGACCGGTCGCGCCGTCCGGCACGGGAGCGAGCCTGCCGAAGGCGGCCGACAGCTGTGCGCGCTGGGTGCCGCCGCCCTTCGCGGGGCCGCCGAGCCGGGCCGTTTCCACCAGCTCGCGGTAGTCGCGCGAGCCGTCCAGGCCCGTCGCGAACTCCCACAGCCCGATCTCGTCCTCGGACGTGAACTGCCCGAGCCCCTCGAGCAGCGACTCCTTGGTGACATCCAGCCGGCTCTGCGGTTCACGGCCCGGCACGGGCTGCTGCATGGATCCCGAGACATCGACGACCGTGGTCAGCCGGGCGTTCTGTACGGTGATCGTCCACATGCCGAGCGTCTCCTGGAGGGTGTCCGGAGACAGTGGTTCGGCCGGGGCCGCGGTCGTGGCGTACGGCTGGGGCGCGCGCCCTCCCGCGGTGCGTACGAGGGATTCCCCGACGGGGCCGTCGGCCGGGCGGAAGCCGTGGGCGGACAGGGTGCGCCGGGACTGTGTGTCGGCAAGGAGCGCCATGAAGCGGGTGGCCGCCCGGCTCTCGTCGGTGCTGAGCTCGGTCTCGTCGACCAGGTGGTACGGGTAGTCCAGCTGTGGCGCGCCGTCCTTGGGGTAGAAGAGCGCAAGGTCGCGGCCACTGCCGTCGGCGGCGGAGTTGTGGGCGAAGGCCGCCTGCTCGGAGAGGAACACCGCCTGGTTGCGCCGGGCGTCGTCGTCGCCGTCCTTGCTGTTGCCGCCGCCCTTGCCGCCCTTGCCGCCGTCCTCCGCCTCGCCCTTGCCCGGCTCGTCCGGCGCCAGCGTGCGCACGACCTGAGAATCCGCCTCGGACACCCGCTGCGACAGCAGTTTGGCGGTGGCCGCGACCCTGGTGTCGGCCTCGGGGCCCTCCTTCCGCGCGGACTGCGAGACGCTGGTGAGCGCGAGCAGCCCGGTGGCGCTGCGGGCGGGGTCGGCGGTGCCCAGGCGCACCGAGTCCGTCTCGGTGGCGGCCGCCGTCAGCTGCGCCCAGGTGTACGTCTTCTTCGGCCAGCCCAGTGTGCTGCCCGCCGAGGGCACCGTGGCCAGGGCCACGCGCGTCGTCGCGACATTGCCGGCCGGTGTCAGGGGCACTCCGTCCCCCAGGTCCTGCACACGCTCGGCCCAGACGGCCGAATCGGGCAGCCACACCTCGTACTCGGGCTTGCCGGCGTCGACTGCCAGCTCCTGTGCGACCTTGTGGTTCTCGCGGGCCACGACGCGTACGTCCATGCACTGGCCGTCGGAGGTGATCTGCTCCTCACGGGCCCGCACGGCGGCTTCGCGCACGGCCGGGGCGATGTCGGGGGAGGCGATCAGATCCAGGCGTACGGCGGAGTCCTCGCACGAGCCGGTGAAGGACAGCAGGCCATTCTGCGCGGCGATGCCCGTCCCTGCCGCCACGGCGAGGACGAGTGTCGTGGCGATGGCGATCGTGCGACGGCGTACGCGCGGGCGGGACCTGCCTCCGTCCGTCGCGTCGTCGTCGGGCAAGCTGTGACGTCCCATGCGGTAGTGCCCCTCCTTGAACGATGAACAAGGAAAAGGGGACTGCGTCATCTTGATGACGCTCGTCCCCGGCCTGTCGCGCGCGATGTTCGTACCTGTATTCGAGACCCTAGCGGGGCGAGGATGGGGATGAGACGCGATTACTCAACTGGAGGCAGGTGTGCAGGCGAAGGCGGGAGGCGTGGCTGATTCTCTTCCTCAAGAGGGCATGTCACGAGAGATCTTGCGGTGCGAGACGCTTCTGGTGCTCGCCCTCTCGCTGGGCGCGAGCGGAGTGTCGGCGCTGATCAGCTTTGTCGGATCAGTGACGAAACCGGGGGGTTTGAAGGACCAGGCGGCAACGCTGAACGGGTCGTACGCCCCCGGCCGGCCGTGGCTTGATCTCGCCTGGCAGCTCTTCGGGATCACGACGGCGCTGGTGCCTGTCGCGCTCGTCGCGTATCTGCTGCTGAGGGAGGGTGTGGGGCTGCGGGCGATCGGATTCGACCGGACCAGGCCGTGGCCGGATCTGGGGCGGGGCGTGCTCGTTGCGGCGGGTATCGGCAGCGCCGGACTCGCGTTCTATCTCGTGGCGCGCGCCGCCGGGTTCAACCTCACCGTGGTGCCCGAAGCGCTGCCCGATGTGTGGTGGAAGTACCCGGTGCTCATCCTCTCGGCGATCCAGAACTCCGTGGTGGAGGAAGTGATCGTCGTCGGGTATCTGCTGCGCAGACTCGGGCAGTTGGGGTGGACGCCGATGGCGGCGCTGGTGGCGAGTTCGGTGCTGCGCGGCTCGTACCACCTCTATCAGGGCATCGGCGGCTTCATCGGCAACATGGTGATGGGTGTGGTGTTCGTACTGCTCTACCGGCGGTGGGGGCGGGTGGGGCCGCTGGTGGCGGCGCATGCGCTGCTCGACATCGTCGCCTTCGTCGGGTACGGGCTGCTCGCCGGGAAGGTGGGGTGGCTGCCCACACCGTGACCGGGGCGGGCGGTGCCGGAGTGTGCCGCGGGCGCACGGTGAAGGACATGGGGCGTACGGCGGGTGCCGTACGCCCCGAGGTGTGTCCGGGGGCGGATCAGGGCGCGGCGAGCAGCTCGCCGTCGAGGACGGTCACGGCACGGCCGGTCAGCAGAGTGCGCTCACCCCGCAGGGCGGTGTGGACCAGGCCGGTGCGGGCGGAGGCCTGGAGACCTGTCAGTTCGTCGCGGCCCAGGCGTGCGGACCAGAAAGGGGCGAGGGCGGTGTGTGCGCTGCCCGTCACCGGGTCCTCGTCGATGCCGACCCCGGGGAAGAAGCAGCGCGAGACGAAGTCGTAGGCGCCGGAAGGGTTCTCGGCGACGGCGGTGGCGATGATGCCGCGTTCGGAGTGCGCCACGAGGGCGGAGAGGTCCGGCGTCAGCTCCCGTACGGCTCGCTCGTCGGGCAGCTCGAGGACCAGATCGCCGATGTGGGGGCCTGTGTCGTGGGCCGACAGGACCTTCGCGCCCAGAGCCTCGGCCACACCGTCCGGGACCTCGACCGGGGTGAGCGGGGACGTGGGGAAGTCGAGCGTGAGCGTGCCGTCCTCGTCTGCGGTGGCGGACAGGGTGCCGCAGCGCGCGGCGAAGCGCACCGTGCCGCTCGCGGTCCCCGTCGTGTGCAGCACATGGGCGGTGGCGAGGGTGGCATGGCCGCACATGCCGACCTCGGTGGTCGGCGTGAACCAGCGCAGCGCCCAGTCGGCCTCGCCGCCGGCGGGCAGCGGGTGGGCGAAGGCGGTCTCCGAGAGGTTCACCTCCGCCGCCACCTGCTGGAGCCAGGAATCGGCGGGGAAGCCGTCGCGGTCCAGCAGAAGGACTCCCGCGGGGTTTCCGGTGAAGGGGCGGTCAGTGAAGGCGTCGACGATTCGAATCCGCATGGAGTGACCGTAGAGCCCGGTCAAAGCCGCAGGCCAAGGCCAATCCGGGGTTGCTGACCTGTCTCAGCGAAGATTCCGCGAATCTCAGCGAAGTTGCTGAAGCGCTCGTTAGTCTCACCGAAGGTTGAGGATCCGCTCGGCCTGCCGGGTTGGGGGTGCGGTGGAGGCGCTGTCGCGTGCGTACGGCGATGAAGCGTTAACAGCGTTTGAGCTGGACTTTCTCAGTAACGGCGAGCGTCGCAAGCACGCTCTGGGGGCGAGTTGGCAGGTTCCGTTCGAGGCAGTCGAACCTGTCCGACCGTTTCGCTGGGACAAGGGAACGCCGGGTTTCGCAGGCTGGTACTACTCGACGACCGTACGGGATCACGTGGGCTATGAGTCCTGGCTCGAGCGAGACCGGTTGATCCTGCTCGATAAAGATCCGCAGGTCAGGGCGATATCTTCGCAGCCCTTCTGGCTGCACTGGCATGACGGCAAACGGCGGCGCCGTCATGCTCCCGACTACTTTGTCCGGCTGGCTACGGGCCAGGCTCGGATTGTGGATGTCCGCGCCGAGGACGACATGGACGAGGACACACGGGAGTCCTTCGCAGTGACTCAGCGGGCCTGCGCGGCGGTGGGCTGGGAGTTCGAGTGGGCGGGCCGTCCGCAGCCGATTCTCATGGCTAACGTTCGGTGGCTGGCGCGGTATCGCCGGGCACGCTGCGGTCGACCGGAGGCGGTAGTCGAGCGACTCCTGGAGGTCTTCAGCGAGCCGAGGCGCCTGTGGGATGGTGCTGCGCTGGTCGGCGACCGGATCCAGGTCTTGCCGGTGCTGTTCCACCTGTTGTGGTTGGGGAAGCTGAAGGTGGATCTCTCGGGAGGGCTGCTGAAGACCGGAAGCCTGGTCTGGGCGAAGGGGCGGCGGCAATGGACCGGCTGAGGCGTCCGCCGATTCTGACAGTTGGCGAGCGGGTTCGGTTTGACGGGCAGGTCCGCGGAGTGCTCGAAGTGACCGCGCAGGCCGCAGTCCTGGAGGACGCGGAGGCTCCGCATCGCGTGGTGGCTCTGCTTGAGCTGTTCGCGGCGGAGGACTTCGAGGTCTTGTTCCGACCGGAGCAGATGCCGTTGCCTGCCTCATCCGGCTTGGACCTGCTGCCTGCCGCGGCGGTCAAGCAGGCTCTGTGGTGGGAGGGCCACATTCTGGAAGTCGTACATGGACTCCCGCCGGACGCGGAGCCCGGCGCGACGCCACGCGAGGAATACGGGGCGGGCACGTCGTTGGCCGCACGGGACGAGGCCAAGGCGGCCGAGCTGTCCCGGTCCGGTCGCCTGGTGACGGCCCACACGGTCGCCCGGCTGCGTCGCCGCTACCTCAAGGAAGGGGTTGCCGGGCTGGCAGATCGCCGGGCGGCCCGCAAGCGACCGGAGTTCGGGGCGGTGGACACCAGAGTGGTCGAGGCGATGCGCCAGGCCATCGAGGAAGGTGCCGACCCCTCCACTCGGACCGCGTCTTACCTGATCTGGCGGACGAAAGAGATCCTCACGCACACCGAGGACGAAGACGAGACGGAGACCGAAGACGAGGCCGAGGACGGACAAGCGGAGCCCAAGTGGCCTTCCCGGGCCACGCTCTACCGGTTGGTGGAGAAACTGACGGCGGGTACTCACGCCCTGGGCTCGGCGGTGACGCGCCGTTCGAAGGCTCATACGGCGGGCACGACCTTGGGAGAGCTGACGGTCACCGCTCCGGGTGAGGTCATGCAGATCGACTCCACTCCGCTGGACGTGATGGTTCGCCTCGACAACGGGGTGGTCGGCAAAGTCGAGCTCACAGGCATGATCGATGTCGCGACCCGGACCCCGACGGCGCTTGTCCTGCGGCCGTCGACGAAGTCCGTCGATGCCAGTGTGCTGCTGGCGCGGACCGTCACGCCCGAGTTGATGCGGCCGGGCTGGGTGGACGCGCTCAAGATGTCCCGCTCTGTGCTGCCTCACCGCCGACTGCTGACACTGGATGAGCGTCTGGAGCACGCGGCTGCCAAGCCGGTGATCGTCCCGGAGATGATCGTCTGCGATCACGGAAAGGCGTTCATCTCGCACAACTTCCGGGCATCGTGCAGGTTTCTGGAGATCGATTTCCAGCCGACCCACAAGGGCTCGCCCTTCGAGAAGGGCCACATCGAGAAGATGCTGGGCTCGGTTGCCACGATGTTCGTGCAGTTCCTCCCCGGATACACCGGCCGTAACACTGACCGTCGCGGCCGGCACCCGGAGAAGGAAAACCTGTGGTCACTGCCCGAGTTGCAGGATCTCCTCGACGAGTGGGTGGTCGCCAAGTGGCAGAACCGCCCTCATGACGGACTGCGAGACCCCGACCACCCGGGGCGGCTGTTCACTCCGAACCAGAAGTATGCCGCGCTGGTGGAGTCCAGTGGCTATGTCCCGGTCGCGCTCAGCGCAGACGACTACACCGAGCTTCTGCCCGCTGCCTGGCGGGTCGTCAACTCCTACGGTATTCGCATCAACAACCGCACCTACGATGCTCCGGGACTCGGGCCCATGCGTCGGCGCGATTCAGGTGTCACGGCCAAGCGGGGGCTCTGGGAGGTCCATCGCGACCCCTACGACGTCTCTCGTGTCTGGGTACGCAACCACCGCGGTGAAGGCGAGTGGATCCAGGCCACGTGGAAGTACTTGAACCGGGCGCCTGTTCCCTTCGGCGATCTCGCCTGGGACCACGTCAGTCACCAGCTTCCCAAGGCCACCGAGGAAGAACTCGCCGAGGCCGTGGCCGCTTTGCTGACCCGTGCGAACGCCGGACCGGATCCGGCCGAGCCCGGCCAGAAGAGGAAGAAGAACAGGCCCTCCAAGCGTGACCGCCAAGTGGTGGCCCGGACCAAGGTGACGGCTCCTGCCCCTGCCGTCCTTCCCGAGCCGCAGCCCGCAGACGCGTCAGCCGCCGAGGAATCCGTGGACGAGGAAGAGATGGCTGAGGTGATCCCACTGGGACTCTTCGACCCGCTTGAGGACCCTTGGAGACGTTCGTGACCATGCCGCTGTCCGGCCAAGCCAGCGACGACTTCGGCCGGCATCTGACCACCCTGCTTGGATGGCGCTCGTTTATCGCGACCTTCCTGAGCCAGCCGATGGTCATCATGAGCGAGAGCGAGTACGAGGCGCTCGTCGAGGCGGCCGAGTCCGATCCGCTGGCGAAAGAGAAGAAGAATACGTACGACGACGATCGGCTGAACCATCACGCGCGCCTGCAAGTGATCGCCACGTCCACGGTCCGGCACACCGTGACCTGCGGACGTCGCCTGATCATCCTGAACCGGGGCGCGATCAGTGCCCGCCGCGGACTTCTCGTCTCAGGGCCTGCGAACACCGGCAAGACGATCGCTCTCACCCAACTCGGCTTGGCCCACGAACTCGTGGACCGGCGCCGACACCCAGGCCAGGACGAGCGCATTCCGGTCATCTACATCACCGTTCCGCCGGCCGCGACGCCTCGCATGATCGCAGCCGAGTTCGCTCGTTTCCTCGGCCTCCCCGTCACCCGCAGCCTGAACATCACCGACTTGACCGAGGCCGTGGTCGGCGTCTGCACCACCGCCCGCACCGGCCTCGTCCTGGTCGACGAGATCCACAACATCTCCCTGCACACGCGGCACGGAGCCGAGGCATCCGACACCCTCAAGTACTTCTCCGAGCGCATCCCGGCGACGTTCGCCTATGCAGGAATCGACGTCGAGTCCGGAGGCCTCCTCTCCGGCACCCGCGGTGACCAGATCGCAGGGCGCTTCACCCCCGTGGCCACCCACCCGTTCCCCTACAACAAGGAATGGAAGGGACTGGTCGCGCAGATGGAGGAAACCCTCCTCCTGCACCGGCACAAGCGCGGCACGTTGGCCCGCCTCGATCGCTTCCTCAACACCCGGACCGGCGGCATGATCGGCACCCTCGCCCACCAGATCCGCGGGGCTGCCGTCGATGCCATCCTGACTGGCAGCGAGAAGATTACCAAGAGCGGGTTGTTGGCCGTCGACCTGGACATCGCCTCGGGACGTGACCGCCCGAACAACCCGCCAACGGCGGGCAATCGGTGGTGACAGCGCCTGTCGAGGTCGGCCTGCAGCTTGTTCCACTCCCCTTTCAGGTCCGGCCGAAGGCGGGAGAGGGAGGTCCCACTTTCATCAGACGCCTCGCGCAAGCCAACCATCTCCCGTCGCCCTACCTGCGGAAGTTCCTCAACGAACCACCTGGCCCCCGCGGCACACCGTCCTGGGACCGCCTTGCTGCCGTCACCGGTCGTGACCCCGACTTCCTGCGAACAACACTCGAGACGAAGAAGTGCGTTGAATGCGGCACGGACATTCCGCCCAGCAATGCCTTCGGCCGACGGGCGATCCTCTGTTCCATGCGCTGCAGGACCCGGGCCCACCGCCGGAGGCAAACCACGGAGGCCTGCCGCATCTGTCAGAAGCCGATGAAGATCCAGATCGGACAACGCCACCGGCTCTGTTCATCGGCATGCCGTCGCTCTGCCTACCTCCTTCGCCAGCAGGGAGGCGCTTCCTCGACGGCATCCAGCGCTGACGATGATCCTGCCCACCAAGCAGGCCGTCGCTGCATAGCCTGCGAAAAGCCTCTGCCTCCAGGCTCTCGATCGCACCGCCAGACGTGCTCAGCGGCCTGCCGACAGCACGCCCGCCGATGGAGCCGTCTCACTTCACCCGAACAGTTCCTCCGCCCGCCGGCCGAGACCTGTGAGTTCTGCCAGGACCCTCTCCCGAAGGCAAACTCCAGTGTCGGCCAGCGTCGCTGGTGCTCATACCTCTGCGGGCAACGAGCCCGCCGCGGAGTCGACCCAGCCCCCTACAGGATCCGGACCTGCGAACACTGTCAGGAGCCCATCGAGAGGGATGAGTCCGGAAGGGCCCGTCGGTGGTGCTCAAGGAGCTGCCGCGAGAAGGCCCAACGGCGCCGACACAAGGCCGCGGCCGCCGGAAGCCAGTCCGCCGGCACCGGCACGACGAAGGCCAGGACAGGGCAGTCAGCAGAAGTGTCGGAACGCGTGAAGATTACATTCGGTAACGCGGTGCTGACGCTGGCCCGCGCCGACCACACCGACTGACGTCGGCGCGGCACGGCGCAGAAGCGCGACTGGTCTCAGGCCATGCGCCCGGTGTGACGCAGGACAACGGCGATGACGGAGGCGAGCCGCACGAAGAGGTAGTCCCTCGCGTCATCGGAGGGCGGCGGCGTCTTCGCCAGCTCATGATGCCGAATCGTGAAGTTGTTGCCGACCTGCGTGAGCAGGTGGAACTCATCCGACAGCAGCTTGCGGAACGGCTCGGAGCTCAATGCGGCATCTTCGATCAGCTTCGGACCTGCCACCGCCTTGTTGTTGCCCTCCAGCGTCTTGAGCCGTTCGAAGGCATCCCAGAGCTTCTCCACCGCGTCCTGCCGGTCGGCCGGCTTCCGGGACAGGAAGCGCCCCATGGCGTCATCCAACAGGCCGTCGAGCCTGGCGTCTCCCGTCGAAGGCCTGAACTCGGACACCAGCAGGCGCGCCTCAACGGGCCCGAGCCGTTGGACCTGCATGGTGTCGCTGACGATGTACGCGATGCCGTTCCGCTCGAAGATCTCGTTGACCTTGTCCCGGAGCTCAGCCTCGCCCGGGGACAGCTTGCGGTCAGAAAACGGGTCCGGGCCGTCCCCGTGCCGGAACGTGTAGTCGGTGTGGTTGCCGCCCCAAGGGTGGTTGGTGGCGTCGATCGGTTTGTCGATGTAGCGGGCGACGAACTCGATGAGGTCCAGCACGGAGGCGGTGTCGGGCATCGAGTACGGGTCGAGCGGAGATCGCTCTAGTTCAAGCCCGTCCGGCTGCGGAGTCACGGCCAGATCAGGGATGTGCCCCGTGATGGCGCGGAG